>NZ_MKGR01000036.1 GCF_001908095.1 Xenorhabdus thuongxuanensis
CGAAGGTTATGACAAACGGCAATTTTGGTGGAATCAATAAAAGCGATCCCTTGAGTTGTTACCTTACGTGACGACAGAAAAGCGCATAAAGGGATAAGCACCCTTTTCTTCAGGGTAAGCATACGGGTATAACTGACTAATCCGGGAAAGTCGTGGATAAGATATTGTTTTACATGTTCATTATAAAACGTTTTAAAATCACGATAATGGCTCATATGGAATAAAATGAGGATCATCATGATTTCGCTGAGAGAAAGGGACGCTTCGCGGTGTCGTTTACGTAATCCGTTTTCAATGAGTTGTTGATGCCAGAGAGGGATAAATTTTTGACAAAAGTCATCGACGCAGCAGTAAAGTTCTTCTAAATTATACATGCCTGAGGATCTCCACGATTTTGTTTTCTTTAGCAAAAACTTTGATCGTGCCTCAGGCACTTTAGTTCCCTTCTTAAGCGAAGCTCAGGTTAATGAAAAAACGAATAATGTCCCATGTTTTTGGCACTCGCAGTAGAAAAACATTAGGTTAGCTATTCGTATGGTCGGTTAACAATAACCTTACTCAGGTATGGTATGTGACTAGTAGTGCGTCCATACCTGCCGAATTACGTAAAATTTACTTGATCGGACCGTTATTCCATTCGCCTATAACAGCCACTTTGATCGCACCATTTTACGTTATCATTGGCTGAAACTGCATTTAGGATATCAGTCGTAGGTGTAACACGATGGTACAAACTTTATTTCATGGCTTTTATACAGGTAAGTAAATAGAAAATGAGTGCATCGAATCAACAACCCGATAGAACAGAAATTGAAATCCAGCTACAGCAATTGGCTAACAAAGTGGCCAAATTAACACGCCCCAATACACACGACGTAAAAACAACGATTCCTCAATTGACTTTCTGCCATTTGGAACAACCAACAGCTCCCGTTGGTTGGCTATATGATCCCAGTATTATGGTTATTGCCCAGGGGACAAAACGGGTGACGATTGGTGATCGTTCATATTGTTGCGATCCTCAACAACTCTTAGTGACTTCGACAAATATTCCCACCATTACCCAGATTTGCACCGCATCTAAGGAAAAACCCTTTTTTGCTCTGATATTAAAACTTGATATTCAGGAAATATCAAAGTTAATGGTTGAAAATAAGGTCACGATAAAGAGTCAAACTCAGGATACATGTGGATTAGCCGTGATTTCTGCTACAACAGATCTGCTAGACTGTTTTAATCGTCTATTGGATATATTAAACACACCGGAAGATATTCCCATCCTCTTTCCCCTAATACATCAAGAAATCATCTATCGGCTACTGAAAAGTGAGTTAGGAGGACGTTTACAACAAATGGCTATCCAAGAAAGCCCAAGCCACCAAATCAGCCATGCGATTCAATGGTTAAAAGAACACTTTGCTGATCCGGTTAAAGTCGAACAACTTGCCAGAATCGCCAAAATGAGCCTCTCTTCTTTTCATCATCACTTTAAGGCTGTCACTTCTATGAGCCCATTACAATACCAAAAATGGCTGCGTTTACACGAAGCAAGGCACATATTACTAACTCAACACCAAAACATGACAACCACCGCATTTCAGGTTGGCTATGAAAGCACTTCTCAATTCAATCGTGAATATAGCCGTCTTTTTGGTGAACCTCCCTGCCGAGATATGAAAAAGTTTCGGGTAACTCAGACGAAGAAAATAGGTATTACTGGAGAATTAGGCAACGATTGACAATAAATAGGCATGTATCCAATCCAAATCAATCCTAAGATAATCCTCGGTTTATCAATGAAATAAAACAGAGGATTATTATGGGCCATATTTTAGTTATCAATTCAGCAAAAGATTTTGACGAATCGAAAGGAGAACTAAATAACGCATTAACCGAAGTTATCAAGGATTACCTGACAGAGATGGGCCATGAAGTTCAAGTAACAGATGTAGATAAGGGTTATGACATCGCCGCAGAGGTTAATAAATTTCTTTGGGCAGATCGTGTTATTTACCAAATGCCAGGTTGGTGGATGGGAGCACCGTGGATTCTAAAGAAATATGTCGATGAGGTTTTCCAGGCTGGCCGCGGTGCCTTATTTAAGAATGATGGGAGAACCCGTCATGATCCTGCCCAAAAATATGGTTCAGGCGGCCTGATACAAGGCAAGGCCTATATGTTTTCAGTAACCTGGAATGCACCACTGGAATCATTTGAAGATCCCAATCAATTCTTTGAAGGAAAAGGCATTGACAGTGTTTACTACCCTTTTCACAAGGCAAACCAGTTTTTAGGTATGTCTCCAATACCAACATTTTCTTGTTATGATGTGATAAAAAACCCACAAATTTCTCAAGATATTCAACGAATAAAAAAACATTTATCTGTATTTTTCTAAGAGAAAATAAAGATCGCATATATCCACTTGTATATCAGGTGGATTCTTATTTTTCCTAAAATCGAACCAATATAAAACCACTCAACAAAAATATAAAAAAGTAACGCTATTAATTATCACACAAAAAATAAAACATTTTATTAACACTCTCCAAAAAATTGAACTCATCCAAAATATATTTGGCTTGTCTTTTATCATTATTTTTCTATAACATAATGAAAAACAAAGGTTATAATTTTGTAAACAAAACATCAATACATTGAAAAAATCAATAGCCAAATACACAGAACACTTGTAAAAATGAGCATGTTGATGTTAACACTAGTTCTGACATTAACACTCATCACATAATGAATCTTGATGCTTTTATTCATGTTAATCTCTAACTCTATGAGGTACAAATCATGAAAAGAAAATTAGCGGCTTGTATGCTGTCATTACTTATAGGAACAGTCGTCGCAGCTAACGCAAATGCATTAGTCTGTAAGTTATTTAACCAAACTATAGATCAAAAATGCGAAGAAGCATGTAGTCTAATACAAAATAAAATCCTCCAAGGATTTTGCGTGTAACTTAGTTATAATATTGCACGAATAAAAAACCATGATATTCTTATCATTATTTAATCCGATTCTAGCCAAAACTCTATTTTTACGTTAGAAAGTTGAAGTCAGAATCTATAAAAGTAATGACAGAATGGATTTTTAAAATATAATGGCGGGAGCTTTGGAATGATTTATTGAACCAGCATATAATCAAAGTCTCCCGCTATTATTTATCATAATTAATTGTTTTATTACACCTAATTTCATTGAAAGTCTTTAAGGAATTTGATCAAGATTGGGTTGAATAATTCCGGTGCTTCCCAGAACGGTGCATGACCAAGACCAGCTAAACTAACTATTTTCCTTTTCCAAAGAGTTCGGTAATTGAGGCCATCAATATAGTCAAAATTAATATATGGGTCATCCGCTCCATTAACAATCGCTAACGGTATCTCGCTGGTTTCAACCAATAATTTTTGATCTGTTGCTTGAGGGGAAAGAAAAGCCTCAAACATATACTGCCGTGCCAATCCATCTGTTCTTATCACTGCTTCAATAATAAAAGGCTCATGAGGCGCATTAACACCATAAGTATCAGATACAAAAATTTTGATATCTTCCTCAGTAAATTCCGCCTTGCCAGCAAGCCCCAAACCAGGACGAAAACCAAGAGCCACGTTATCTGCACCGACTGATACCGGTGGAGTACCGCAAATCATTAAGCCAATCATTTTAGGAAACAACACCAACATTTCCAACCCAATATGACCTCCTAATGACCAACCAAATACTACCACTCTGTTAATGCCTATTTTTTCTAGTACCTCAATGACCGTATGTGCAAAACCTGGCATTGAATATGCCTGACGTGGTTCACTGGCATTTGATGATGAACCATGCCCTGGCAAATCTAACGCCAAAACCCGATACTTCCCTTTTAACTGATTAATTTGATGATGAAATATTTCTTTACAACTTGAATTACCATGGATGAAAAGAACAGGTAACCCACTCCCGCCAGTATCTGTTACTGCAATACCTGCATAACGGGTCTGAATATTATAGTAATTAATACCATTCTGTGTCGTAGTCATTATTCTCTCTCCTCAAGTAATAGGGATGAGTTTAAGGAAGCGATTAAATTAACCTTATTACAAATCATCAGTATTGAATCATCATAAAACGATAGAGATTTTGACTGAATTAAGCTCTCCTGAAAGTTATTATGAAATTTATTTATAAAACCTGATTTTTTTATCCTCTGCAAGATTATGCACTGAGCTTCTCCCACTTAAAATCTATCAGTAACTTCATATTTTTCGTTTATTTTTTAAGGAACACAAAACATCTATCACAAATTTTCAACATAAAACTCCGAACCAGATAAGTAATGTTGTATACAAGTGAATACAAGCATTTAACATTTATTACACAACATCATCTGGTAACCACATTATGACTATAAAGAATATGGCTTCCTCAAAAATAAAGCTCCTATTGACAGCTATTGTTGCCATTGCTCTGGTCATCATGGCCATTACAGGAAAAATAGAAAATGCCCATAAACGTTTTCTCTCCGTTGCTACAGCTTCCACAGGAGGAACTTACTATCCAATGGGAGTCGGTCTGGCCAATGTCTGGAGTAACCATCTGAAACAGGAAAATATCCAGGTTACGGGACAATCTTCAGCCGGTTCGATTGAAAATATTGATCTGCTCCAAAAAAATGAAGCCCAACTGGCTATTTTACAAAGTTTGCTCGCCGTCGAAGCCTATCAAGGTGTCCGAAATTTCAAAAACCGTCCTTATCAGGATCTACGTTCTATCTCCGTTCTTTGGCCAAATGTTGAACATTTTGTTTTATTAGACGATAAAGTCAAAGATGGCACACTAAATGATATTGCCGGAACGCGTTTCTCTGTCGGGCCGCAAGCCAGCGGTACTGAACAATCTACTGTGATCATTTTGCAAGGTGTCAATCTCAGCAAGCAAGATATTCATCCAGAATATCTTGGTTATGGCGATACAGTTTCAGCTATGCGGGACGGTCGTCTTGATGGTGGTGCCTTACCTGCGGGTGTACCCGCTTCAGCAGTCACAGATATGTATGCCAGTGGTGTTCCTGCACGTATTCTAAATGTGACAGATGAACAACTGAAAAAGATTAACGCTATTGCCAACTCATGGTTTCGTTTCGTCATTAAGCCAGAGACTTATCCACGGCAAAAACAGCCTATCCAAACGATTGCGCAACCCAATATTCTGATGACAACCCGCAAAATAGATGAAAAAACTATCTATGAATTAACAAAAGTGATGTTTGAAAATCAAAAAGAAGTCCATCAGATCCATAGCTCCGCAAAATACATTCTGCCTGAAAACGCATTGAAAGGTGTTGCCGTACCATTACATCTTGGTGCATATCGATATTATCGCGAAATTGGTCTGGATATTCCTGACTATCTTGTGCCTCCAGAACTTAAAGCTACAGACAGCCAATAATGATTTTTGACCTGAAATCATAAAGTTCAACGTAATTTTCCCATCATGTTTTGACCATAATATTATGGAGTCACCATGAATACTGATAATGTAACACCATCCACGATGGAGCTGGATAAAGAAGCAGGATCAGGCAGCCGCCATTTAATTGGCTTCTATTTGAAGTTCACGACAATACTTGCCATCGCTATTTCCCTGTATGCTATCTATTCCAATGCGTTATCCAATACGCAGGAATTTTATCGTAATGCAACATTTCTCGCTGGCATTCTGGTGTTAGGCTTTATTCTGTTTCCGATTTCCAAACGTTATTCAACTCCCAAATTTAATTATTGGGATTACTTTTTTATTCTGCTCACATTAGTTAGCTATGGGTATTTTTATTTTACTTACACTGACTTGCATGTTGTACGCAACAGTATTCCCAATACCACAGATTATGTGATGTCTGTCATCGGTATCGGTGTATTATTTGAGGCCGCGAGACGTACAACCGGCTATTTCATACCGAGTTTATCCCTTTTTGGCATCATCTATGCTTTATTTGGCAACTATTTCATGAGTATCTTCGGTCATGCCGGATTTTCACTTGAGCGTTTGCTATTCCGATTATTTATGACCAGTGAAGGGATTTTCGGCATTACCCTATCCACGGCATCAACGGCAATTATTGTTTTTATCCTGTTTGGTGCATTCTTAAGCGTCAGCGGCGCAACGGCATTATTCAATGACCTTGCCATGGCAATGGCTGGACGTCGTCGTGGTGGTCCAGCCCAGGTTGCAGTTATTTCCTCTGCCCTAACGGGTTCACTTAGTGGCAGTGCTGTTGCCAACGTTGCCACAACCGGAACCTTCACTATTCCCCTGATGAAAAACATTGGCCTGTCTCCCCGTTTTGCCGGTGCTGTCGAAGCAGCGGCATCAACAGGAGGCATGATCATGCCGCCGATTATGGGAGCAGCCGCATTTATCATGGCCGGTTTTTTAGGCATTTCTTACACCACTATTGTGATTGCAGCCATTATTCCGGCACTGCTCTATTACGCAGCCCTGATTATTGCCATTGATCTGGAAGCCAAAAAACAAGGATTGAAAGGTGTCAGCAAGGAAAATATTCCCCAAGTCAAAGCGGTACTCAAATCCCGTGGCCTACTATTATTGCCACTCTTTATCGTGATTGGAACTTTATTGACCGGAAAAACGCCGATTTATGCCGGTTTTCTCGGTATTATCGCGATTATTATCGCAAGTTGGATCACACCAGATACTTCCGTGCGCATGACTCCCAGGAAAATCGCCGCTGCCCTGAATGAAGCTGCCCGTGGAGCTATTCAGGTCACTGTCGCCTGTGCGGCCATTGGCGTTATTATTTGTGTTGTTACCATGACAGGCATTGGATCAACCCTCGCTTTCAATATCGTATCCCTGACCAACAATACCCTGTGGATGATACTGCTGGTTGTTATGGTAGTTTGTATTGTCCTCAGTATGGGACTACCTTCAACTGCCTTGTATATTGTTGTTGCGGTGACAGTGTCACCTATATTGATCAAGGCGGGGGTTTTGCCATTAGCTGCCCATTTCTTTGTTTTTTGGTTTGGTGCACTTTCCAATATTACCCCACCTGTCGCACTCGCCAGTTACACGGCCGCCAGCATTGCCCGCGCTGATCCAATACAGACTTCATGGAATGCGGTCTATCTGGCTCTGCCAGGTTTTATCATTCCATTTATTTTGGTGTACAACCCAGCATTATTGATACAAGGTGATGACTTAAGCGTCCTATCCATTAGTTATATGATCCTGACTGCACTGATTGGCATCTATTCGCTTTCTGTTGCCAGTGCTAATTTCTGGATGTACAAAACCCATTGGCTAGAAAGAATTCTCTTCGCTATTGCCGCGATCCTGTTAATCAAACCGGGAATGATCACAGACCTAGCCGGAATAGTATTGATTATCGTGGCAGGAACCATGCATTTCTTACGCAATAAATTGGAACGTGTAAAAAATAAGAATAATGAGGAACACCCTAAAAATGTATGATGTGATTGTTATTGGTGCAGGATTGGTCGGGCTTGGCACCGCTAATGCCTTACAAGAACAGCATCCGCACTTGCGCTTGCTGATATTAGATAAAGAAAATGGCGTGGCTGTACATCAAAGCGGTCACAATAGTAACGTTGTGCACTCCGGCATTTATTACACTCCTGGCAGTTTAAAAGCACAACTGGCAAAACAAGGAAACCGTACAATATATGAATTTTGTCAACAACACGGATTATATTACGACCGTTGTGGTAAGGTGATTGTCGCCACACAACTCAAGGAGCTTCCCCTACTGGAAAATATCTACCAGCGAGGATTGAAAAACGGCCTTGAAGTCATCCTCCTCTCACAAACCCAACTGAAAGAGCGCGAGCCTTATGTCAACGGCCTTGAGGCAATATTGGTGCCAGATGCAGGGATCGTGAATTATCCAGAAATTGCGGCTAAACTGGCTGAAATCATTCAAACCAAGGGTGGTGATATTTATTATCAACAGCAAGTTCAGGGTATTTATGAACATAGTGATTATGTTGAGGTACAAACTCAGCAAACCCATTATCAGGCAAAATGGCTGGTGAATTGTACTGGATTGCACAGTGACAGAATTGCCAGGTTAGCAGGCTATAAGACAGGTATGAAGATCGTTCCTTTCCGCGGTGAATATTATGTTCTGGATAGCAGTAAAAATTATCTGGTTAATCATCTGATTTATCCCGTTCCTAACCCTGATTTTCCTTTCCTCGGTGTTCATTTTACGCGGATGCACAATGGCAAACGCGATGTCGGCCCGAATGCAGTATTGGCATTTAAGCGTGAAGGATATAACAAAACAGATTTCAATCTACGGGATTTAGCCGAGGTACTGACTTACAACGGATTTTGGAAAATCGCCACACGTTATTTCTGTGAAGGCATGGCAGAAATGCGACGTTCCTTTTCTCGCCAGCTTTTTACCGAAAATGCCCGCCAGCTTATTCCTGATTTGCAACCGGAAGATATCACCCCAGGGCCAGCCGGCGTGCGCGCCCAGGCCTTGACCACTGATGGTAAATTGGTGGATGATTTTCACTTTGTGAAAGGCCGTCGTTCGCTGCATGTTTGCAATGCCCCTTCACCGGCAGCCACGGCTTCGATAGAGATTGGCCGGGAGATTGTAAAGCGATATTTTACTGAACTGTGAAAATGGGTATGGCTTAAACTGACAGATACCGAAAACGAAAAAACGGTAACTGTCAGTTATACGATGATAAGAAAATTAAAAATGGTACTGTAATCCAAGATCGATACTGTAGTTTCGGTTTTCAATTCCGATAGAATTGTCACCTAAATTTTTGGTGTAGCCAGCATCATAATAGATAAGCCTCGTTTGACCTTTACCTTCGCGATATTTATTCCAGATAAACGCCGCATACACCTTCGTATTTTGCGTTAAATAATAACCAGCATCAATGCTGGCACCAATGTAACGTACCTTATCAGATCGCTGAGGAAGGGTTAAACGACGCATATAGTGCTCGTCGTTGCCCCAGGCTTTTACCCACTGGCTATATTTTAGTAAAAGGTTAAATTCAAAATCCTGATAACGATACTGTCCAGCTAATCCAATATATGGCAGGCTATATTTTTGTTTATAGCCAACTCCGGCCATCCCAGCAGGAAATTCGCCGATATTAGCACCATTATCATAGATATAATGACCACCATAAGCCGTCCAACTGAAACGTGTTTCCTGATAACCTAATACAGCTCCTAATTTGTAATTCGATTGTTTAATTAACCAACCTGCGGCATTAAAATCAAATTCATTAGCATCGTTTAGGGAGGTATTTGAGCTGGATGACCAATGAGTCCAATGATTTTGGTTTACATCCAGCCAGTCGTAATCAACCATTTTGCTATTACGTGACGATAATCTGGTCCAACCACCCGCATTCACGGTTAGCCTATCAAGGGGATCCCAGGAAACTTTTCCTCTGGCAATCAGAACATCGCCCATTTTCCAATTCAATTGACTGCTTTTGTATTTTGGATCTTTGGAATATCCATAGAGATGCTCGTTAGATTCTCCTTTTAGCCAACCAAGCCCAAGCGAAAAAGATACACTGCCATCGTACCAATCCAATTGTGATAGAGCAGGTGCTGCCATGCTCCCAAAAGAAAAAGCCAACAATGGAGTAGCCATCAATATTTTTTTCATAATTATTAAACCCTTACCAGAATGTAAACTGAATTTTCATAATTTCTGTTACCTTGATAGCTATCCACAACTAGAAGAAATAATTTATTTAACTATCAATAACAAAAATAATAATATCTTGGATATATTACTTTTATCGTTATATGCTTATAGTTTAAGATTATACTCTTTTAGCTATTTTTCATTTTTTAGGTAATTTTTTTTAACTAAAACTTAAACTCATTGAATTTAACTGCATAAAACTTAACGGCCTGCTACAAAGCAAGCCGTTAATTATATTAGTTTTCAATGATTATCCCATTCACCCAATCGGACGTAAATCAACCCACAATAGCTGGCTATCCGCAATCAACGGCTTAATTACCCCTTCTCGTATATCCGGTAACCACCATGCGCCTTGACCAAAAGCAAGCTGGACACAATTTGCTCCTGTCATTTCCCAACGTCCTTTTAAAACATAAAGTACACCACTGTGTGATGTCGGCAATAAACGTTCATCAGAAATAACTGAAATCTCAGAAGCCCAGCATGAACGGCGAGTCATGATATTGAAACACTGAACAGGGCCATCCAATAATTCCGCATGTGCCAAAATATCACCTGAAAAGTTAAATGGGGTCATCTTTTTCACCAATTCGTGCTCCAAAAAACCCGGGCTGGTCAAGCGGACACCCTTTCCTTTTAATAAAACGATTGAACATTCAACATCAGGAAATTGCCCTAATACTCCACTTTGATGGACAGTCGTAAAACAAGCTCTCCAGGAGAAATCATCAGATACAGGCCAACAAACAATATCCTTTGTTTCGCCTTCCCCTCCAGACCATTGTACTCTTGGCAATGTCGCATAATCGAAGCATTTCATTTTCATGCCACTCCCTCACCACTTTTAAATCTTGTTTACAATGCTAAAAGATAACCAGTATCAACTTGTTAACAGGAACATTGGCAAATAATTTCCCCTACGACAACATTGAGATAGTTGAAATGTGATTGATTACCCGCATTCCTTTAAAAGCATATGGCACATATTCCCCAATTCTTTCATTGCCAAAGCCTGAGTTTCATTCCAGGCAAATGAAGTATTCAAACGAAAGGCATGATCAAACTGAGTGCTAGTGGAAAACATGCAACCTGGTGCAATGCTGATATTCTTTGCTAATGCCAGTTGATAGAGTCGGTTGGCATTAAAAGGAGGTTCAAACTCCAGCCAGAGAAAATAACCACCACGTGCACTATTTACTTTCACAGATTGGGGAAAGTACTCACTAATTGCCCATAGCATCCGATTTTGCCGTTGTTCCAACTGCCGCCTTAATCGACGCAGGTGATTGTCATATCCTCCCTGTGCTAAATAGTCCGCAATCGCCAACTGTATCGGCGTACTGGCAGACACCGTGCTCATCATCTGTAATTGCTGAATTTTCTTCGCATGTTTGCCTGCCGCAACCCAGCCTACCCGATAACCGGGAGCAAGGCATTTTGAAAATGATGAACAGTGCATGAAATTATTTTCAGTATCCCATGCTTTTATGGGTGCCGGAGGTTCCTGCTCGAAATACAATTCACCATATACATCATCTTCAATCAGGGCGATCTGGTTTTGATTCAAGATTCCTACCAATCGCTGTTTATTTTCAGGAGGCATTGTGCAGCACAATGGATTTTGAAAACGCGACATCAACCAGCAAGCTTTTATTGGATATTTCTGCACAACTTCTTCTAAAGTATACAAATCAATGCCCGTATGGGGATCTGTCTTAATGGCAATGGCTTTCAAACGTAGCCGTTCTATCGCTTGCAACGCCCCATAAAAAGCTGGCGATTCAATCACCACCCAATCTCCCGGCGAAGTGACAGATTGCAAACAGAAACTTAATGATTCCATTGCTCCGGCGGTAATAACAATTTCCTCAGGGGAAACATGGATACCGTGGGAAGCATAACGACGGGATATATTACGCCGTAACTTTTCATTACCTGGAGGCAAATTTGCCAGTGAATTGTGTGGCACAAAACGGCGAGCGACTGAAGCCAGTATTTTTGACAATTTGGGTTCGACCAATAAAGAAGGATCAGGAAATGCCGAACCGAAAGGAATAATTTGTGGATCTTTGCATGCCTGTAAGACATCAAATATAGAAGCACTGATCTCCACATTTTCACTTAGATTTAGTTCTTTGCCCCCTTTTGCCGCCGCAAAGGGTTTTAATCGAGTGGCAACGTAATACCCCGATTGTGGACGCGCCACAATCCATCCTTGGCTTTCCAGCAATTGGTAAGCTTGTAGCACAGTCATCAAGCTCAAACCCGACGATTTCACCGATTCCCGCAATGAGGGTAATCTATCACCCACTTGCCAAATATCGTCTTCTATTTGTTGGCGGATCACTCCAGCCAATTGTTCATAACGCGTCATATGTTTGGCCTTTGTCTAAACTGTTATAGGTATAAAATGAAAAATTTTCAATATTATACTTGGTATTTTCAGAAACAGAAATCGCTCTATGATTAGAGTAAATAAATTCGCTTGAGAAAGATAATCTCCGTATACCCACTCTTAGGAATTTCATAATAATCAATGAATATTGATTAATGAAATTCTCAGCACTGTTAAGGATAAATTTATTCTTAATAAAATATTAATGTAGAATCCACACACAATACAAAACAATGAAATAAATGGAATATTTTATATTATCCATTATTTATAGAGCCATTATTAAAATATCAACCCACTATCTCCCGCATAAAATAACAAGTTGGCTTTATGGTTATTTTCAAGTAAAAATTAAATATAAAAAATAGTAATTAAGCACTATCATTTAGTTATAAATGAGCATTTTTTATCATTTGCATTAAGATAATTTTTATTGCATATTAATATTCCTTTAGGTAGGGATAATTATTAAATGAACAAATCTGTCATATCAACTAAAAAATATACTGGTTTAATTGGAATATGCATTGCTAGTTTTCTCGGATGTATAGATCTTACTGTTGTAAATACAATCATTCCAGCTATTGGTCGTGAATTTAATACCCCTTTGAGAGGAACACAATGGATTACTTCAGTATTCATGATTGCCCTATCTGCTTTTATGGTTCCGGTTGGAAAATTGGCTGACAGCCGAGGACGAAAAAAATTGCTTATGTGGGGATTGATTCTATTTGGTATTGCATCTTTATTTGTTGGGCTTGCAACCAACCTAACAACACTCACTATCTTTCGTTTTATTCAAGGCATAGGTTGTGCAATTCTCTATACTGTTTCTGGAGCAGTAATCTCTTACTTATTTGAAGAGCATGAACAAGGGAAAGCCCTTGGTATCTTATTTGGTATCAATGGCTTTGGTCTTGCTATAGGGCCTATTATAGGTGGGTTATTCGCTGGTATAATCAATTGGCGTTACGCTTTCTTCATCAATATCCCCTTCATTTTTATCAGCTTGGTTCTTTGTGCTTGGTCTATTCCTGAATCTAAAACCAAAAACAACAAAAAACTAGATGCCCTCGGCTGCTTGTTGCTTGTCATTTTCTTAATGAGTTTAGTCAGTTATTTCTCTCTCAATGAAGAAAAACTACAACAATGGACTCTATTGATAATTGCGATAATCGCACTATTGCTATTTATATACCATGAACTCAAGACACCGGAACCTATAGTCGAATTCCATTTCTTCCACAATAAGCGTTTTGTTTCAGCATTACTAGCAACGTTTTTTCTGGCATTTTTCTACTGTATAGTATTATTAACATTACCTATATTTTTCTCTGGTCAATTAGCAAAAAACGATATTGAAATAGGGTTATTGCTATTACCTGCTACCGTTACATTCGCTTTAACTTCGCCTTGGGTAGGAAATCGTAGTGAAAATTTAGGTCCACAACGGATCATTGTTGTTGGACTATTATTTTTTGTCGTTGCCGCAGCGCTATTTGCACTTGCTTCAACACAGTTAAATATTGGGTGGTTCATTCTGCCATTACTGTTATTTGGAATCGGATGGGGTTCTATCCTTGGCCCATCAACACTTATCGCCTTAAGTTCTCTTCCCCGTGAGCAAGCCGCAGTCGCTATGGGCACTTCGTGGACTATTCACAATATAGGTGGTGCTTGTGGCATAGCATTTGCTGTATTCTTGTTAGCTAGTTTCGATACATTCGCTCTGGGATATCAAACGCTAATGCTATTTTTGGCAGGACTCGCCTTAATATGTACCTTTATTTGTTCTTTATTAAATAGAAAATAATCCTAATAGTCTGCTCGCGTTTAAAGATAATTTAGGATAGCATCTTTGCCCTTTTAAAATATTCCACGATTAAATATGAGGAAACCTATGTTCATCGGTTTTGACTATGGCACATCGAATTGCGCGGTAGCAGAGATGATAGGAGATACATCACAGCTAATTGCTATTGAAAATGGTAGCTTCTATATGCCTTCTGCTCTGGCTGCACCGACCAGAGAAGCCGTTTCCGAGTACTTATTTCGCCACTGGAATATCAAACCAGGTAATAAAACAGGTGAGCAACTACTTCGTAGCGCACTCACGGCAAACCGAGAGGAAGGCATTGAACTTTTGCCAGGTGATCTCGTATTTGGACAAAAAGCATTAGCTCGATATTTGGAAGATCCTCAAGATGTTTATTACGTTAAATCACCAAAGTCTTTTCTGGGAGCAATGGGATTAAGAGATACTCAAATCAGTTTTTTTGAGGATCTGGTTTGTGCCATGATGGCAAATATCAAACAACAAGTAGAAACTAATAAACAGCAAGCTGTCGAAGATGTCGTCATTGGCCGCCCAATCAATTTTCATGGGCGTGGTGGCGATAAATCGAATCAACAAGCTGAGGAAATCTTACTTAATGCAGCAAAACGGGCAGGTTTTCGCAACATTGAATTCCAATTTGAACCAGTGGCAGCAGGCTTGGAATATGAGGCCACATTAGCAGAAGATAAAACCGTATTGGTCGTTGATATTGGCGGCGGAACAACAGATTGCTCGGTTATTCAAATGGGGCCAAGCTGGCGAAACCTATCTGAGCGCAATGACAGCTTACTGGCGCACACTGGTCAACGTATCGGGGGAAATGATTTAGATATTAATCTCACTTTTAAACAACTCATGCATCCTTTTGGATTAGGCAGCAAAGTTACCTCAGGTATTGACATGCCACTGACGCAGTTTTGGAACCCGATTGCCATCAATGACATACAAGCACAGAAAGAGTTCTACTCTCGCCAGAATTTGACGGCATTAAAATCCTTGCACAGAGATGCTCAAGAACCCGAAAAACTCGCACGTTTATTGAAAGTGTACCAAGAGACATTAGGATACAGCCTGGTTCGCAGTGCAGAGGAAGCCAAAATTGCTCTTTCAGAGCAAGCTGAGTGCCGCGTTAAACTCAATCTATTATCAGAGATAATTGAAGTTGATATTCAACGTGATCAGATGATTACGGCAATCGATTCCACTAAAGAGAAAATGGCAAAATTAGTTAGTGAAGCTGTGGCACAAAGCGGAACCCAACCTGATGTGATCTTTATGACAGGTGGCTCAGCCAGTTCCCCCATTTTGCGTCAGGCAGTTGAACAAAAATTGCCGAGGATCCCGCTGGTTGGAGGTAATTACTTCGGTTCAGTAACAACGGGTCTGGCACGTTGGGCAAAAATTTGTTTTTCTTAATAGGCTAGGCAGGCTCAATAATATTGAGCCTGCCTTAATATTATCGACAATTTTTTCTCAGTCATATTCATCCAATTTAGATAATATTAATATCAATAAACTATTTATCTTTTCCTGTACTTTCCAGCCTTGTATTTGACAATCTGTTAGTATGAAAGAAAATCAAACAAGTAATATGAAAATATTCTGCATAATATAGATATTTCAATAAAATGAATTCCCTTCTTTGTAGCCATATTTGCTGGTTTTATTGATGTTATTGCTGGAGGAGGATTAATACCAACTCCCGCTATGTTAATAGTAGGAGTCCCACCGGTTGTAGCTTTAGGGACAAACAGTATAGTATTTACTGATTTACTTTATATAATAAAATATGAGGCAAATTGATCCATCCTCGCTATGCATTAATTGACTCTATAGAGTAGAGGGAGTATCGTGGCTCTTAGATAGCCGTAATCGCCAAAAGTGAGCTTTGATGGCCATCATCTTAATGTATTGACATTAAATCGAAAAGGTTTTTTTAAATTATAAATAACAATTTTATTGTGATTTCTTTTGCTGCACCTTGTGTTTTTTTCAGATCACCTTTTGACAAGTCTTGCCCGCAATTTAAAATTTTTAAATTGGCATCATGATTTTTAGAAATGTATAAATATAAAATTTTATTTATTAAATTTTTATATCATAAATCAATCTTATTTTTCATCAAATTAAGAAAGGATTTTATATACATATCATTTACATCATTCTTAGCCCCATAAACTCAGCCTGAAATGAGGGGCGCATTAAGCATCCTACTTTAGAATGTATCTTTAAATTACATATAAAAAAAGGAAACCATATGTATAAGAATTTTTTCAAGCCATTAAAAGTATTTCACCTGTTAAGTTTTATTTTACTTACGGCAACGATTCATGGCTATGCTCAACCTGAACCTGAACCTGAACCTCAACCTTCTCATTTTGACCCATCTGATCCAGCCTATAATCATATTAGCTTCTTCATTGAAGGTGGAACACTGCACACTAGAACCCCTCTGCCATATTCAGCAACATACCATTATGGACCTTTTATGCGTTATTCCGTAGATCCACAAATAACAATGCGTTTTAATATAGAAGGTGGTGAGAGTGAAGATATTCTTTTGGAACCTCTTGTTGATGAAGCGGCAACATATTGGAATGAAATTCTTGGGAGTCAAGGCTTAACTATCGCACCATTGTCATCAGGTGGTGGCATTCCAAATTTTATCATACGAACAGTTCCAACTTCTTATTTTTATGATTTTAATATGCAAAGTTCTATGGCAATTACATATGAAGCAGGTTATTCAGGATTAAGATATCTTGTTAGACACTACCCTTTTATTACATCGCCTGGAATATACATTAGGCAAAGTGATGTAATAACCAGAGAAGAGTTACAACAATTAGAAACTAACTTTGGAACCAACGATCGGCATGTTTTACTAGAAAATTTCGTTTACACACTTATTCTCCATGAATTTGGACATGCAGTAGGGCTTTCTCATCCAAGAACACTATCAAATCCAGTTAGGTTTTATCCACCACCAAGAGAGAGATGGCATATTGCTAATGAACTGGGTGTTGCCCCTCTTGAAACTTTACAAGATAATCCACAACCAGGTCTTATGGAAAATTTTCAATTTGAATATTTGCAAGCACTTTATCTTTATAATCGACGGCAATATCAACATCTTGCAAGACATATGATCCATTTATCCGAAGGTGAAAGGCATTGGATCCGAGCCATGGTTTCTTGCACGCGTAGGTATGAGCCACGTCCTCCCCCGAGGAAAAAGAGAGCTGAATTCTAATGTCAACAATCAAACGTGTTCAAAATTTGTTTTTCTCAATCGGAAATATACCCGTAGAACAGCTTGAAATAATACGATTTCTCAGTTTATTGATTATCAGATAACACGTTAATTTAATGAAATGAATATCCCAATAAAAATTAGACTAGGAACATATCAATCTGACAGGCGATTATATTTGGCGAAGCAACCGCACGTCCGCTTCCAGTAAGTTCCCAAGCCTAAAATTGTGAAAGGTTTTTAATTTTGATACAAACATAAATAAATCACTCACCTACTTGAGTCGGTGGGTGAGTGGTTAACAGACTTAGAGTAGAGGGAGTATCTTGGCTCTTAGATAGCCGTAATCGCCAAAAGTGAGCTTTGATGGCCATCATCTTAATGTATTGACATTAAATCGAAAAGTTTTTTTACATTATAAATAACAATTTTATTGTGATTTTTTTCTGCACCTTGTGTTTTGTTTCAGATAACCTTTTGACAAGTCTTGCCCACAATTTAAATTTTTTAAATTGGCATCATGATTTTTAGAGATGTACAAATATAAAATTTTATTTATTAAATTTTTATATCATAAATCAATCTTATATTTCATCAAATTAAGAAAGGATTTTATATACATATCATTTATATCATTCTTAGTCCCATAAATTCAGCCTGAAATGAGGGGCGCATTAAGCATCCTACTTTAGGATGTATCTTTAATTAAATATAAAAAAGGAAACCATATGTATAAGAATTTTTTCAAGCCATTAAAAGTATTTAACCTGCTAAGTTTTATTTTACTTACGGCAACGATTCATGGCTATGCTCAACCTTCTCATTTTGACCCATCTGATCCAACCTATAATCATATTAGCTTCTTCATTGAAGAAGAAACACTGCACACTAATACCCCTCTGCCATATTCAGCAACATACCATTATGGACCTTTTATGCGTTATTATATAGATCCACAAATAACAATGCGTTTTAATATAGAAGGTGGTGAGAGTGAAGATATTCTTTTGGAACCTCTTGTTGATGAAGCGGCAACATATTGGAATGAAATTCTTAGGAGTCAAGGCTTAACTATCGCACCATTGTCATCAGGTGGTGGCTTTCCAAATTTTATTATACGAACAGTTCCAAATTCTTATTTTTATGATTCTAATATGCAAGATTCTATTGCAATTACATATGAAGCAGGTTATTCAGAATTAAGATATCTTGTTAGACACTACTCTTTTATTACATCGCCTGGAATATACATTAGGCAAAGTGTTGAAATAACTAGAGCACAGTTACAACAATTAGAAACTAACTTTGGAACCAACGATCGGCGCGTTTTACTAGAAAATTTCACTTATTCATTTCTTCTCCATGAATTTGGACATGCAGTAGGGCTTTCTCATCCAATAACAAATTCAGTTTCGTTTCATCCCCCCCCAAGAGAAAGATGGCATATTGCTAATGAACTGGGTGTTGCCTCCCTTGAAACTTTACAAGATAATCCACAGCCAAGTCTTATGGAAAGTTACCAATTTGGATTTTTGCAAGCACTTTATCTTTATAATCGACGGCAATATCAACATCTTGCAAGACATATGATCCATTTATCCGAAGGTGAAAGGCATTGGATCCGAGCCATGGTTTCTTGCACGCGTAGGTATGAGCCAGATCCCCCCCGAGGAAAAAGAGAGCTGAATTCTAATGTCAACAATCAAACGTGTTCAAAATTTGTTTTTCTCAATCGGAAATATACCCGTAGAACAACTTGAAATAATACGATTTCTCAGTTTATTGATTATCAGATAACACGTTAATTTAATGAAATGAATATCCCAATAAAAATTAGACTAGGAACATATCAATCTGACAGGCGATTATATTTGGCGAAGCAACCGCACGTCCGCTTCCAGTAAGTTCCCAAACCTAAAATTGTGAAAGGTTTTTAATTTTGATACAAACATAAATAAATCAGAACCACCCGCATAGCGGGTGGTTTGCTCTAGCCCTATAAGGGCATGTTACCGACTGCGCCTAAATGACGCGGCTTTCTCTTCGTTCAAGCTAA
>NZ_MKGR01000037.1:0-14897 GCF_001908095.1 Xenorhabdus thuongxuanensis
AAACAACCATTTCAGTTATGGACGAATGGCAGTTTTATTCCGCTGGGATCGGAACGGCAGCAAGAGGCGCGCCGCGAGGCACTGCGGCAGCGGATTAAGCAAATTGGTGAAATGAGGAAAGCATAATATGAATTACTTACAACCAAAAGACTTGGCAGCCCTACAGCGATTTAAAGAAACATCTGATGATGGTGGCCTATCCAACAATTAAACAAGCTCTCCAATTGGTTATTCCAGAGAGTTTATAGACTTGTGATAACTAACTATTTCGAAAGGGTAAGGTAATGAAAATCAAACAGATACAACAACAGATTCACCAACAAAATATCGACGCGGGTTGGTGGGATAATCCCCGTGAACGCGGAACATTGCTCTGTTTAATCCACTCCGAAATCAGCGAGGCAATGGAAGGAGAGCGCAAAAATCTGATGGATGATCATTTGCCTCATCGCCCTATGGCTGAGGTTGAGTTAGCTGATGCTGTCATCCGTATTTTGGATTACGCAGCGGCATTTGGTTATGACATTGAGGGCGCGATTGCTGAAAAGCTCGAATACAACAGGCATCGGGCAGACCATAAACGAGAAAATCGCGCCAAATCTGGCGGTAAGGCATTTTAATGAAAATCAGCTGTGGCGTTGGCAATTGGTATGGATATTTATATATGCGGTCGTTCTCGTGATGATGAATATAGATCATTTTTGTGAGTTTTTAGAGGAAAAGGCACAATGTTCACCTTAAATTTAACCCCTGAAATTGTTAACAACATTAATCATCAATTTGAGTCAGGTTTGTTTGTCTGGCAGCAACGCTGGAAAGCCAATCAGCATCATCGTAATCGCTTTTTGCATAAATGCCGACAGATAGGTGCTGATTATTATTTCGTACTGGAGGCGTTAAATGATGCTTGTCGGACAGGGCGGAATAAGTTTTTTCTGTCCAATAAGGAATTTTTGCCGTTTTTTGTTCGCTACCTTGCGCAGTATTTCCCAAATCAACAAACCTATTTAACCGAAAATGCCGAAGATATTCATGGGGTAAGGCTCAGTAATGGCGCTGAAATCCGCTTTGCACATGAAAATAGCTATGTTGCTGCTTTGTCTGGCGATGTGTATGTGTCAGAGTGGGCTTGGTCGGATAATCCCGTTCAATTGGTGCTATTAGCCTTGAGTCTGTCAATGCATGAAAAATGGCATAAAACGTTTTATTCTTCCCGATGTTCAGGGGATAACGGTGAGGAAACTTATAAGCGTTTTTTTACCTTGAATCGAGTTTTTAGTGAGTCCGCTTTTTTCGATACGGTGACGTTGTTTGATTTTGCTGAAAGCCGCTGGAATGAAGAACGGCTTCGTCAGAATCGGTCACAACAGGAATTTGAAGAGCTGTATTTGTGTCGGTTGCCTCATATGCGAAGTTAATCAGGAAGATAAAACCCCACAGATAAATTATTTTATAATTCTGTTTGATTCAATGGAGTGGTGAAATGTTTTTATCAAATACTATTTGACCACTCCATCATGTTGTTGAAATTTTTATGTAAATATTGATACATGCTTCTTAATTTTGTCCAGATAATCGAATACCATATTTGATTTCACCATCCTTAAAAATAAGATGATCGTTATTATTCAATAGTTTATATATTCCCGCGCCTTCTTTATCTGTTTCATAATCGATTATTATTTTATAACTCAGATGATTTCCTTCATATGTTTTTGATTCAAAATGTAATTTCTTGATGAAAGGATCTTCGGAATTACCATATTTCAATTCTTCTGCATTCTTAGGTGGTAAACATTCCGACTTTGCCTGACCACCCTTATTAGATGTTAAAATCACCGTTACAGGTAAGTTTGTAAAATTAGTTATAAGTTTTTTACCTGACTCTTTGTCATTCATGGGAAAATCCTCGTCAATTATTTTAGTTGAAATTGGTTTTACACCAAATGATATAATTATCAGTAACGTGTTAATTTAAGCATAAAAGAATCGTCATCAAATCCAATCTTGAATGACTCATTCTCATTAAAAAAATGGTATAGAGTTCCAGTACGACTTATATCGATTAACGTTTGAGTAAAATTGACATTTCCATTGTTTTCAAAATGAACGCGCAAATAATACATGAAGTCTCCTCCGTAACTAACCGTTCCTTGTTGACCAGCGGGAAGGGTAATATATGCCTCTTCTTCTGGTAGGGTCGAACCGGATATTCCTCCTCGGACATCAATGGCAATATAATAATTTGTCATGTTAGTAAAAGTTTTTTGACTAGTAATCATAATGTTCACCATAATAATAAAGAATAAGCATTTAAAATTGTAAATAAACTTAACTTTAAAAAATGGAAAATACCTCACAATTTATCACAAAACTGCACAATTTTTCTTGACATCCCAATATTTCATAAGTCCAGTATTGCTAAGGTCTTCCTGTTCATGTATCCCGCACAAGACTCCCTGTTCCGTGCATCAATCCGCAAGATCAAACAAGGATCTTATCCCTCGCCAAGCGCCAGTGCTGGCGCCTGCCAGACGATCTCTTGCAGGTGCATAAAAAACGACACATTTAGTGGGCAGGCGCGGCGGGGTCACGACTGCGCGCGGCGGCGTTTGGTGGTATGCTGAACTCAACTTTCATATTGAAATCATCCCACTTGAAACTACTTTTCTTCGGGCAAAAAAAGACCGCCTCGCAGACGGTCGTATCATCTACGTGATGTGGGTTAGTCGTTGTTGTCCGTCTCCAGCGAATAGCGCCCAAACCGGATCACTTCTTCCCCGAGCCAGTCATTCAACTGTTTCATCTTGCTTTGCAGCGGCAACAGTTCGTTGCGCACAAACACTTTGGCCGCTTTTTCCACATCGCCAAAGCCGCCGGTATTCTGCGGGATAATCCCCATTAGCTGAGGAGGGACACGGTGCGCCGCCAACATATCATCACGGCTCACATTCTTGATATTCAAGAATTCATCTTTCGCTGCGGCTTCGGACAGTGGGATAGTCTGGATGCCATCTTTCTTGCCGCCGGGGGCGTATAAAAACAGATTGCGAAAATTGCCGGGGCCTTTGCTGCTTTTCAGGGCTTCCCGAATTTTATCCACATCATCCGTTTTCTGTGCAGCATCACTGATATAGAGAATGTACCCCGCGTGCGAGCCATTGAGGTAATACTTACGGCGAAACAATGTCGAGGCTTCATTGAGCAGAACGGACGGAATAGCCGCCAGATATTCCGGTAAACCATACAGCTCCTGGTTAATATCCGGCTCTATCAAATGAAAGACCTTCCCGGTTTTGAACTCAAACGGCTGGATCTCATAGCCATACTGCACAAACCAATAGGTATCGAGATCAGCCCCACGGCGCGTGAACTTCGCCGGCGAGTGTTTCAGGGTCAGTGGTTGCCCTAATCGGTTATCACGCAATTCCAGGTAACCATTGCCGAAGAGTAAAAAGTCCAGCGCCCAGCTATCAAACGTTTGGCGGCTTAAATACGGGTGCGGAATGAACGTGCTGGTCAGGATGTTACGTTTAACAAAAATGGCACTGCTATGATGGGGCGCGGCGCGGAACGTGCGCGACAGCCCGTTAAAACTGATAGGCGGCTCATAGTAATTATCGATGCGCACACATTCCAGGTAATCAAAGATTTCACGTTTATCCAGCACGGGGATAGGGTCACCAAACGTGAACGCCTCCATTGGGGCGGTATCCGGTGTCGGTGTCAGTTTCTGGCTCTGGCGTTTCTTATTCTTACGGCTCATTAAAAGACCTCAATAATATTATGATGGTTGCTATTCTCGCCGGTAATCGGTTCGTTATAGAGTGCGTGCATGGTTGCCCAGGCTAAATCCGCATGGCTGGCTTCTTCGCTACGGTCAGCTTCATAGGTGGGGCGGTTGCCGCTGGCGGTGGTTGCCCGCCGAATGGCCATAAACGATTGGGTGATGTCATTGCTGCCGGCGTCATATTCCAGCCGGTCATGGCTGATCACGTCATAGGCTTTGAGTACCAGGGCATTTTTTAACGCGGGGTTATAAACAAACTCTTTTGCCGCCGGGAAAAAATCACGCACATTTTGTAAAACACCGTGACCCAGACCGGTGGAATCAATACCGATATATTGCACATTATAGCGTTCGGTCAGTGCCTTGATTGCGTCAGACTGGGCGCGAAAATCCATACCGCGCCATTGATGGTGCTCCAGTATCCGAAATTTGCCTCCCGGGAACCGGGGCGGCGCGATGACAACACACCCGGCACTGTCCCCGTTTTGCGTCCCTTTGGCCGGATCGTATCCAATCCAGACCGGATGATAGGCATACGGACGGATCATCAAGGGTTGCACGTCGTCCCACACTTCCCAGCTATCGACTACGCATTTTTGCATGAGCTGTAAGTTGAAAATTGACGCGATATCATCGACAAACTCACACATTAGCAAGTTTTCGAATTCATCAGGGCTATATTCGAGATAGAGCTGGTCGATATCAAATAAGTTGCACCCCCCTTTCATCGCATCTTCAATGGTGACGATTTGCCGCCATTGACCATCATCGCACATCTTGCCGTTAACTAAGGCGCGGTGGGTGGTATCGACCTCAACATGATCTGCCTTGCGTCGTCCGCGATTAAATAACTTTCCTGACCAGAACGGATAGGCACTGTGTGTGAGTGCCGATGGCGTTGAAAAATACGTTTGACGCCACTTTTTATGCATCGCCATACCCGATGCCACTTTGCGCAGCTCTTGAAAGCGGGGTATCCAGAAATATTCATCCAGATAGAGGTTGCCGTGATAACTTTGGGCGGTGCGGGCATTCGTCCCCAGAAAATAAAGCGTAGCCCCATTGGGTAAAACAATGGGATCGCCTTTGAGATCAACATCCACCTCGCGCGCCATATCAATGATGTAACCTTTGAAAACGTGCGCTTGTGCCTTACTGGCCGATAAAAAGATTTGATTGCGTCCGGTGATCAGGGCGTCCATAAACGCTTCGCGGGCAAAAAAGTACGTTGCCCCTATCTGGCGGGATTTGAGAATATTGCGAATGCGGTGTTGATGTCCTGCGCCATACCAGACTTTCTGGTACTCAAACATGTTTTCGCGGAAAATTTGCTCGAGCTTTTCGATCTGTTCTTCGCTGAACACGTTCTTTTCCGGGGCGCGGCGCTGGCCCTTGTTGCGGTTGGCTATCTTCGGGTTCAGATCCGCTTCATTGCCGCCCGCCTGATAACGGTGAATTTGGGCGTGCCGTTTAAGCTGACGGTACAGCAAATCAATCTCTTTGAAGTCTTTCCCTTCTTTGTTTTCTTTGCTGATCAGCGTACAAAGGCGCGCTTCAACACTCATTTCAACACGGTCAAAGGGGGTGATGTCATCCCATTTGTCACGCCGTTTCCAGCTGTGAATGGTGACGGCGTTTTCGTTGAGGATTTCCGCAATGCGCGCGATCCTGTACCCGCTAAAGTACAGGTGCATGGCTCTCTTACGTGGGTCAAGATCGTGTAATGTCTTCATACCGCCAGATTACTGGCTGGCGACCCCGCTCGCGCTGCGTGCCCGTTGTGCCAGTTCCCATACAATGGCAAAGCATTGTTTCTGACCGCTCATCCCTGAAAACATAGGCGCACGCTGTTTTGTTTTTTACGCATGAACCTACATTTAATTGCCGGAGCCTGAGCAATGACGAAAAAAAGTAAGCCGGTGCGCCTTTGTGTTGAAGGGGCCACCACTGATGGCCGCAAAGTCCAGCGCCAATGGCTGACGGATATCGAAAAGAATTACAACCCCACGGTTTACGGTGCCCGTATCAATATGGAGCACTGGAATTACTCGTGGATGCCCCGTTTCGGGGATGTCGATTCAGTCTACACCGAAGAAATCAGTGAAGGCCCCTTGTCCGGCAAGCTGGCGCTCTATGGCGTGCTGACGCCGACGCCTGAACTGATAGAAATGAATAAAAAGCGCCAGAAAGTCTATACCTCGGTGGAAATCAACCCGAACTTTTCCGATATGGGCGGCGCTTATCTGGTTGGGTTGGCTGTCACCGATAACCCGGCCAGCCTGGGCACCAGTATGTTGCAATTTAGCCAGGATGGTGAGGGGCAAAATACCCGTTTGTCAGAGCGTAAACAGCATAAAGACAACGTCTTTACCGCGGCCGAAGAAACCCGGATTGAGTTTACCGAAGACAGTGATAAAACCGGCTTGTTAGACAGTATCAAGGCGCTGTTTACCCGAGAACGCAAAACCAATGATATCAATTTGTCTGATATTCGCCAGTCCATTGAACTGTGTGCAACCGAGCAGGTTAAAACCGCGGGTGAAGTTGAAAAGCTCTCACAGAAAACAGATGAACTTGATGCAGTTAAAAAGCAAACCGCAGCATTACGCGCTGAATTGGACACCTTGAAAACCGATCTCAGCCAGCAAGATAAGCAGCCCCAACGCCCCCACGCTTTTGGCGGTAACGGCGAAAACACCGAAAACCTCACTGACTGCTAAACGGAAACGACGATGAGAACAGAAACACGCTTTAAATTTAACGGTTATCTAACCCGTTTGGGTGAACTTTACGGTGTTGAACCCGCAACGTTCACCACCTCAAAAGTGGAAATCGCGCCCTCTGCCGCGCAAAAGCTGGAAAGCAAAATTCAACTGAGTGCCGCCTTTTTAACGATGATCAATATTGTTCCCGTTAAATCGCAAGTGGGGGAAAAAATTGGCTTAGGCATCGGCTCCACCATTGCCGGCACAACGGACACCAAAGAGAAAGACCGCGAACCGACTGATCCCACCGATTTGTCTAAACAGCAGTATCACTGTAAGCAGACCAACTTTGATACCGCCATTCGTTACGAAAAATTGGATATGTGGGCCATTTTTGACGATTTCCAGCGCCGCATTCGTGATGAAATTATCAAACGTCAGGCGCTTGACCGCATCATGATTGGCTGGAACGGCACGCACCGCGCCGCTACATCTGACCGCACCACGCATAAATTATTGCAGGACGTGAATGTCGGTTGGTTGCATAAAATCCGACTGGAAGCACCCCGCCATGTGATCGGTTCCTCCACCGATAAAGATACCGATGTCACTACCGCCGAACCCCTTAAAGTGGGTAAAGGGGGAGATTATGCCAACCTGGATGCACTGGTCATGCACGCTGTGGATGAAGCCATTTCTGAAGTGTACGCCGATGATACCGAACTGGTTGTTATTTGTGGCCGCCAACTGTTATCCGATAAATATTTTCCTATCGTTAACCGTGACCAGGCCAACACCGAAGCGTTGGCGGCGGAGGTGATTATCAGCCAAAAACGTATTGGCGGTTTGCCTGCGGTGCGGGTGCCGTATTTTCCAAAAGACGCCATGTTGATCACCCGACTGGATAATCTATCGATTTACTGGCAGGAAGACTCGCGGCGCCGTCAGGTACTGGATAATCCAAAGCGTGACCGGGTGGAAAACTACGAATCGGTTAATGAAGATTACATTGTCGAAGATTACGACTGTGTCGCGTTGATTGAAAACATTGAGCTGATCAAAGCCAAGCTTGATGCGCCAGTTAAAACAGATAATGCGAACAAAACGGAAGAGTAAAGCGTGAACCCGTGGGAAAAGAAACGCATGCAAGTGGAGGCCAGGCAAGCCGCTGAATATGGCCGGCTGGCCGATCCCTCAGTCACCACGCAAGTGAAGCTGATGTTACGCCAGCACAGACGAGACTTGGGGAAAATCCAGTCATTTGAGCGCAAAGCGACTTACAAACGTAACGCGTTGCCACTGTATGAAACGTGGATCACTGAAACCCTCCGTCACCAATCAGGGGGGCAAGATGACGTTTTGATGTACCTCATGTTGTGGAGCTTTGACGCCGGTGTTTATGCACAAGGGCTGGATATTGCCGAATATGCCTTAAAGCACCGGCTCACCATGCCCGAGGGGCAATCACGTACAGCCGGTTGTGCTATCGCGGAAGAAATGGCCGACCGGGCTAAAGACGCGTATACCGCGAAAAACCCGATCCCATTAGACATATTACAGCGCACCATGTCATTGATTGAACATGAAGATATGCCTGATAAAGTCCGCGGGGAACTGCATAAATGGTTGGGTTATAGCTTGCGTGATAACGACTTCCCACAACTCGCATTGTGCGAGTTGATGCGCGCCCTTGAACTCCATGATCGCTCAGGGGTAAAAGCAGATATCAAGCAATTAGAGAAAATCTTGGCAGCGAAAAACAGCGCTGACAATTAACGAACGTGCCAACGCGCCAGGGCGGCGCGGGATAAGAATCTAATTTCGAACTCTCGCCCACCGCCCACCTATTCAGAGGCTCTTTTATGGATTTCACGTCACCAGAACCGGCTATAGAGGCAGACGAGGAGATCACCAGCGGTGATTTCTGGCCATCTATTCATACTACCGATTTTCGCGCCACCATGCGTAGTGATGGCACAGTAACTGCGGGTCGTTTGATTGGAGCGCTGAAAAATGCGGTGATTGAAACCAACCGAGAGCTGGCCAGTTGGCAGTTACAGGAAATCAGCCGCGGCTATCACACCCTAGAGAGTGTCCCAGCCAGCCAGATCAGCCATGAATCTGAACTGGTATATCTCTACCGCCGCGCGGTGTATTGCACAGCAAAAGCCAGTCTTAACGAGCGCTACCGCGATATTGATACAACATCAGACGGGGCGAAAAAAGCCGATATGCTTGATCCCACCATTGACGATTTACGCCGTGATGCTGTGTGGGCCATCCAACGCATTAAAGGCACCACACATAACATTGTGGCATTGATATGAAAATACTTTCAATTCAATTGGATACGGTTGATGAGATTTGTTGGCGTTTTTACGGTCGGACAACCGGAATGACTGAGGCGGTGCTACTGGCTAATCCGGGATTGGCCGATTATGGCACGGTTATTCCTGCTGGATTGGTGATTGAAATGCCCGATGTCACAACAGAATCAACACAACCACTTATACAGTTATGGGATTAGTGACAAATGTTTGATGAAGAGCCAAACGGCTTCGGTATAGCGCAATGGTTATTACTGCTCTTCATTTCCGTATGGGGCGGCGCTGTGAGATACATCATTGATATTAAGACGAACAACACACCGTGGAGCTGGTTTGGTGCCTTTATGCAAATGGTTGTATCCGGCTTTACGGGGATGCTCGGTGGTCTGCTGAGTATTGAATTTAATCAAAGTATTTACATCACTCTGTTTGCAACGGGCGTATCCGGTGCAATGGGCAGTATCGCATTGGCCTATTTCTGGGCACGATTTACCGGAGGAAAGCATGGCTAATGTGAAACCCCGCCGAGGAATTAGAAATAACAACCCTGGCAATATCCGCCACGGGGATAAATGGCTAGGCTTGCGTGACATCCAGACAGATGAGTCATTTTGTCAATTTGTGTCACCGGAATATGGTATACGGGCGATGCTCAAAATCCTGCGCAATTACGTGAAACTCTACGGTGATAATACGATCCGCCAGTTTATTTCACGCTGGGCACCACCGAATGAAAATGATACCGAGAGCTACATCACGTATGTGAGCCAAACAGTCGGTGTATCCAGCCATGCAGTGATTGACGTTAATGACAAATCCATCATGACAGCATTGACTAAGGCGATGATACAGATGGAGAACGGCCATCAACCGTATTCAGATGATGTTCTCACACGGGCGTTTGAACTGCTATGAGGAATTGAACGATGGGTATTATTGAGATGGCTCTAATAGTTTATTTTGTGGGTTTTATTGCAGCATTCATTATTTTTACATTGATAGGAAAACGAGCTAACGATCCGGAGGAATTCGGTGTCGTTTTATTAATGTCATTCATGTGGCCAATATTGGTCATTTTTATGCCGATTGTTTTTGGATTCTGTCTTTTAGGCAAGAAATACAATCAATTTGTTGGCAGACAGTCATGAAATGGCAATTAAAATTTGGCGCTGTGATTGTAGTTATCGCGCTGATTGGTTATGCAACATATTCCATCTATTCGGTGTATGTTGAGAATGTATTATTGAAACAGCAAAATCAACGCCAGCAATTCATCACTAACAACGCTTACCACTCTATCAGGTTATTCAATGAAATCTCACGAATTAATAGCGAAAACCGACAGCAGTCAGCCGTGGATTCTGAGACAACTCAGGCCGCCATCAAAACGGTGGTTGTTAGTCATGATTGTGCCCATCGTATTGTGCCTGATGGGGCTGTTGTCCGGTTGCAGCAACACACGAACCGAATACGTGCCACTGCCCCCGATACCGATTCCGCCACCTCTGCTCGCTGATTGTTTACCTCCAGCCATACCGGACACAATGACATGGAGTGATAGTCTCATTTTAAATGAGCAGTTATTAACGGTGATTGAACAGTGCAATCAGGACAAGCACGATATCAAAGCCATTGAAGAGGTACGCCAGCGTGAAAAAATTAACTAACCTGCGGGAGTTTCTCGCCAAAAAAGTGCCTTATCTGCGGGCTAACCCTGAAAATCTGTATTTGTTTGTCGAGAATGGTCGCATTATATCAACGCTGGCGCCGACACCCTCATTCGAATATGAATACACGGTCAATATTATTATTGAGCGCTACAATGGTGATCAAAATATTCTGATGGCCGTTGTGGTTGACTGGTTGCGTGAATACCAGTCGGATATATTAGCGAATCCAGATAAGCGCCGACAGGATTTTAAATTTGAAGCCGTCATACTGGACAACACCACGGCACATATCAGTATTGATTTAAACCTGACTGAACGGATACTGGCAAAAGACATTGGCGGTAAATGGGTGATTGAAGCATTGGCTGAGCCGGAAAACCCATTTGATACATGGCCGACATAAACCGATGACAAATAATGATACCCTGCGTCTGGATAGTGAGCTGAGCGCCTTGCTGGGGCGTATGTCACCGGGTCAACGCCGACAACTTGCCAAAGAGATCAGCCGCGACCTGCGCCGCTCGCAAATCAGGCGTATTCAGCAACAGAAAAACCCGGACGGTAGCCACTATACCAAACGCAAGGCCAGCTTTGTCACGGTGCAACGTGAAATGCGGTTTCTCTGGCGCGGCCAACAACGCCATTTAAAGAACTGGCAGAGCCGCGGCCAGATGATCACCGGCTATGATGTGGATAAAAAAGCGGTTCGCTCATTCCGTAAAGACGATATCCAACGTTTTATCAGTATTAAACAAGACCGCATCAGTACTGAGCGAAAAACTAAACAGACACGCATGTTTAAAAAGTTAGCGACGGCTCGTTTTTTACGGACGTATAACAGCGAGAATGAAGCTGCTATCTACTTTTTACCCTCTGCGGCTAACATTGCCCGCGTGCACCAGTTCGGTTTAAAAGAGCGGATGCGCGGCAAAAATATCAGCGTGCAGTATCCGGCACGCCAGTTATTAGGGCTAACGACGCAAGATATCGCGCATATTGAAGAGCAAATTCTGGCACATCTCACCCGCTAATGTGTGTCAGGTCTGACACAACCCCGATAACGTGCAGATGCGGGTGCGTAGTGACATGTTGTGCGTATGAACACACAATTAACCGAACTGTTGCGTCGACTGCGCAATCTGATCCGCATTGGCACCATCACTCAGGTGGATACCACCCGGGGTGTTTGCCGGGTAGAAACTGGGGCCCTTGAAACTGACTGGCTGAACTGGATGACGTCCAGAGCTGGGAACGCCCGGACATGGTGGGCGCCCAGTGTTGGCGAGCAGGTTTTATTGCTGTCTATCGGTGGCGATCTCACCACCGCCTTTGTGCTGCCGGCGATTTTTTCCGATGAATTTCCTGCGCCGTCCTACTCACCGACGGCCGCACATCTGGTTTTTCCCGATGGAGCGATTATCGAGTACGAACCGCAAACCGGGGCATTAACGGTTACGGGGATTAAAACGGCCACCGTTAACGCCCAGGTTTCTATCCATGTCACCGCACCCGATATCACCTGTACGGCCGGCAATCAAATCACTCTGGATACCCCAACGGTTATCTGCACGCACCATTTAACCACAGGCAGTCTGGAAATCAGGGACGGCGGGACGATGCGCGGTAATATTACCCACATTGGCGGCCAATTCAGCTCTAACGGGACTGTGGTTGATTCACACCGGCATCGTGGTGTGCGCAGTGGTGACGGTACATCAGGAGACCCTGTTTCATGAGGTATTTGGGCATGAATCGCCAAACCGGTGAACAACTAACCGATATCGATCATATTCGCCAATCCGTCAGCGATATCTTGATGACGCCGGTGGGAAGCCGAATTGCGCGCCGTCAATATGGTTCTCTGTTATCGGCGCTCATCGACGCCCCGCAGAACCCAGCACTCCGCCTGCAACTGATGGCAGCCTGCTATACCGCTATCCAGCGATGGGAACCACGTATTGCATTAACTGCGATTACGCTCAGTCAAAATGCAGCGGGACAAATGACAGTTGATATCAGCGGCCATTATTCATCGGAACGTGATCCGATTGTATTTTCCGTACCTGTGAGGTAACGATGCCAACGATTGATTTAAGCCAGTTACCCCCACCCGATGTGGTTGAGTCACTGGATTTTGAAGCGCTGTTTGCCGAACGTAAATTGGCGCTGATTGCCCTGTACCCACCGGAACAGCGCGAGGCGATCGCTCGCACACTGGCGCTGGAATCGGAGCCTATCACCAAATTGATCCAGGAAAACGCCTACCGAGAATTGCTGTTACGCCAGCGTATCAATGAAGCCGCTCGCGCAGCGATGGTGGCATATGCCAGAGGCAATGATTTAGACCAACTGGGCGCGAACAACAATGTCAGTCGGTTGATATTACAAACAGCCGACAATAATACCGTGCCGCCAGTGCCTGCCGTGCTAGAGTCTGACAGCGACTATCGCGTACGCATTCCGCAGGCGTTTGAGGGTCTGAGTGTTGCAGGCCCCGTTGGTGCCTATGAATACCATGCACGCAGTGCTGACGGTCGGGTCGCGGATGCCTCCGTCATCAGCCCAGCGCCAGCGCATGTGACCGTCAGTATTTTGTCCCGTGAGGGAAACGGGGCTGCCAGTGAGGCACTGATCGCGACCGTCAGTCGCGCCCTGAATGATGAGGACGTGCGCCCCGTCGCTGACCGACTGATCGTACAGTCCGCTAAGATTGTCGATTATGAGATTGACGCCGTGTTATACCTCTACCCCACACCGGAATATGAACCAATATTGACAGATATACAGGCACGGTTAGCACGTTATACCGCCGAGCAGCACCGAATCGGCCGTGATATCGTACGCAGCGCCATTTTTGCCACGCTCCATGCGCCCGGTGTTCAGCGGGTCGAACTAAAAAAACCCGTGAAAGATATCGTATTGGATAAAACCCAGGCTAGTCACTGCACCAACGCACAGGTCATTATCGGGGGTTCTGATGAGTAATCGCCTACTACCGGTCGGCTCGTCACCATTGGAAGTGGCCGCAGCAGAGGCACTGGCAGCACTGGCAACGGTGCGCGTTCCCCTCCGTGACCTGTGGAATCCAGATCGTTGTCCAGTGAAATTATTACCCTATCTAGCGTGGGCGTGGTCAGTTGATCGCTGGGATATGGATTGGCCGGAGCATACTAAACGTGAATCAATCCGAGTAGCGATGTTTGTTCATAAGCACAAGGGCACCATTGGTGCAATCCGGCGTGTGGTAGAGCCATTCGGTTACCTGATCCGTGTGATTGAATGGTGGCAGACTAACGAGGCACCTGGCACCTTTCGGCTCGATATCGGGGTGCTGGACACGGGGATTACGGCCGAAACCTATCAGGAGCTGGAACGCCTGATTTTTGATGCCAAACCTGCGTCACGTCATCTGGTTGGGATGTCTATTCAATTAGAGACAGGTGGTACAGCGTATTGTGCCGTGACCAGTTACAGCGGGGATGCCCTGACTGTTTACCCCTATTTACCCCAATCGGTGATTGTCACCGGTGCCGACATTGTCGGCGCAGCGGTGCATGTTATTGATGATATGAGGATTAAATCATGAGCACAAAGTACTTTGCGCTGTTGACGCAGTTAGGCGCAGATAAGTTGGCAAATGCAGCGGCATTAGGCACCAAAATTGAAATTACCCATATGGCCGTGGGTGATGGGGGTGGCAGCTTGCCAACGCCAGATACCAAACAAACCAAATTAGTGAGTGAAAAACGTCGTGCCGCGATTAATGTCCTGAGTGTTGATCCTAAAAATACCAACCAAATTATGGCTGAACAGATCATACCGGAAAGTGAGGGCGGTTGGTGGATTCGTGAGATTGGCCTGTTTGATAAAGATGGCATTCTGATTGCGGTGGGTAACTGCGCCGAAACCTACAAACCCCAATTGCAGGAAGGTTCCGGGCGTACCCAGACCATTCGCATGGTGCTGATTGTCAGCCACACGGACGCGGTAACATTAAAGATTGATCCGTCTGTGGTACTGGCAACCCGCGAGTATGCGGATTCCGCGGTCGCTAACGCTATCCGTGAGCATGAGCAAAGCCGTCGTCACCCTGATGCGACGCTGAAAGAGAAAGGATTTGTGCTCTTGAGCAGTGCGGTAAACAGCAACAGCGAAACGCAGGCGGCAACCCCGAAAGCGGTGAAGACTGCTTATGATTTGGCAACAACGGCGAATCAAAATGCCACCCATGCCGATAACAACGCTAACACCAGACTCGAAAAATCCCGAAACGGCGCCGATATCCCCAACAAACAGGCGTTTGTGAAAAACCTCGGTTTAACAACAATCGGGCATGGTTCCGATATGATTTTTTATGGCCCTGATGGAATGAAAATGCAGGTGTTCACCCGGGCAGTACCTAACG
>NZ_MKGR01000037.1:14997-18963 GCF_001908095.1 Xenorhabdus thuongxuanensis
GGTCACGGCACAATACGCTGTACCACCTGTCTCTAATTGAATAGACATCCCAACCAGATGACGTGACGCAGGTTTGGCATCAAAAATCAGGCGTTCCAGTTCCTGATAGGTTTCCGCCGTAATCCCCGTGTCCAGCACCCCGATATCGAGCCGAAAGGTGCCGGGTGTCTCGTTAGTCTGCCACCATTCAATCACACGGATCAGGTAGCCGAATGGCTCTACCACACGCCGGATTGCACCAATAGTGCCCTTGTGCTTATGAACAAACATCGCCACTCGGATTGATTCACGTTTAGCATGCTCCGGCCAGTCCATATCCCAGCGGTCAACCGACCACGCCCACGCCAGATAGGGCAATAATTTCACTGGACAACGATCTGGGTGCCACAGGTCACGGAGGGGAACGGGGACAGCAGCCAGACTGGACAGTGCCTCTGCTGCGGCCACTTCCAATGGTGACGAGCCGACCGGTAGTAGGCGGTTACTCATCAGAACCCCCGATAATGACCTGTGCGTTGGTGCAGTGACTGGCCTGGGTTTTATCCAATACGATATCTTTCACGGGTTTTTTTAGTTCGACCCGCTGGACACCGGGCGCATGGAGCGTGGCAAAAATGGCGCTGCGTACGATATCACGGCCTATTCGGTGCTGCTCGGCGGTATAACGTGCTAACCGTGCCTGTATATCTGTCAATATTGGTTCATATTCCGGTGTGGGGTAGAGGTATAACACGGCGTCAATCTCATAATCGACAATCTTAGCGGACTGTACGATCAGTCGGTCAGCGACGGGGCGCACGTCCTCATCATTCAGGGCGCGACTGACGGTCGCGATCAGTGCCTCACTGGCCGCCCCGTTTCCCTCACGGGACAAAATACTGACGGTCACATGCGCTGGCGCTGGGCTGATGACGGAGGCATCCGCGACCCGACCGTCAGCACTGCGGGCATGGTATTCATAGGCACCAACGGGGCCTGCAACACTCAGACCCTCAAACGCCTGCGGAATGCGTACGCGATAGTCGCTGTCAGACTCTAGCACGGCAGGCACTGGCGGCACGGTATTATTGTCGGCTGTCTGTAATATCAACCGACTGACATTGTTGTTTGCGCCCAATTGATCTAAATCATTGCCCCGGGCATACGCCACCATCGCTGCGCGAGCGGCCTCATTGATACGCTGGCGTAACAATAATTCCCGGTAGGCGTTTTCCTGTAATAGTTTGGTGATGGGTTCCGACTCCAGCGCCAGTGTGCGAGCGATCGCCTCGCGCTGTTCCGGTGGGTACAGGGCAATCAGTGCCAATTTACGTTCGGCAAACAGCGTTTCAAAATCCAGCGGTTCAACCACATCGGGCGGCGGTAATTGGCTTAAATCAATCGTTGGCATCGTTTCACCTCACCGGAATGGACAGGGATAAAGCGGTATCGTTCTGCACATTAATACCACTGATCTCAATGGTCAGCGCGCCCTGTTCAGAACGCAGATAATTAATGGTTTCCAACCGGATACGCGGTTCCCAATGCAACAGAGACATATAACACGCACTCATGATCCTGAGACGCAACGCCGGATTTTGCGGCTGGTCAATCAGGTTGGGCAGGAGCGAGCCATATTCACGGCGCATCACTCGTGAGCCGATAGGCGTCATTAAAATATCGGTGATACTCTGGCGAATATGGTCACTGTCTGACAACGTGCGACCATTGTTGCTATTCATCCCCATAAATTTCATTACACTGGCCCCCCAGACGTTCCATCACCCGACCGTACCCCGTTATGCCGATGGGAATCGACAACAGTACCGTTAGAACTCAACTGACCACCGGTATGAGTGATATTGCCACGCATGGTGCCCCCTTGCCGGATCTCCAGACTGCCTGTCGTCAGATGGTTAGTGCAGGTGACTGTTGGCGCATCCAGGGTGATTTGTTGGCTGGCCGTACAGGTGATCGCGGGGGCAGTAACATGCACAGAGACTGAGGCCGTCACCGTAGCAGTTTTAATGCCTGTGACTGCCAACGCGCCGGATTGTGGTTCGTATTCCATCACTGCCCCGTCAGGGAATGCAATGTGCATCGCCTCAGCAGAGGCCGACGGCGCAACATGGGCGGCAGAGTAGAGCGACCCTACTACAAATGCGGTCGTCAGTTCACCGCCAATTGCCAACACCAATACCTGTTCACCGACGCTGGGCGCCCACCAGGTACGGGCAGTACCGGCGCGTTGGGTTGTCCAGCGTAACCAGTCTGTTTGCAGGCCACTGACGTGTACACGGCAACGCTGGGTGTGCAGATCAACTGCCGACACAGTGCCAACACGCACCACATTCATTAACAATCGGTAAAATTCTGCCTGTGTCATCATACCCCCACCAAATCGTGATAAATCAGTTCAATCAGTTTCAATTTTTCGTGCTCGCCCAGACCCAGCAATTCGCGTCTCGGGTATTTTGTCCGTGCCAACGCATTGATACTGCCAGTTAATCCATACTGGTGTTGTCGGGCAATAGCGGCTGCCCTGCCCTGAAACCCCACAACCGCCGAATCTGCCGATGTGCGCATCCGCAAAAACCGGGCCGTTCTCAGGCGCTGGAACATCGGATCACGTCGCGTTGTAGTCTGACGGGTCTCACTGCGGTCAATCTCCAGATAGCGATCAATATCACTGCGATAGAACGACCGTACCGCCAGAAGATCTTCATCAAATCCAGTTATCATGCGTCCCCGACGGCCACGGGTTGCCCGCCAGTTTTTTAGGTGACGGACACTGCCCTGATAGATAAAACGAATACCCCGTTGAGAGCGCAGGATGCGGCGACGGCGCGGTTCATAACTGGAACCATCCACATTTTTCTGGCTGCGAATACGCCGCTGCTGGTCAGTACGGATAGCCGTTGCCAACTGACGCGCTAGCCGACCGCGATAGCCGGGTGATGTTGTAGACAACAAACGCTGTAATTCATTTTCCAGTGACAACAACAGATTATCCTGACTCATGCTGTCCCCATTTTATCGACCAATACATCCCATACCCGCAATGACAATGCATCAGGCGATGGCTCATCAAGATGTACCGGTGTCAGTCTGCCGTTTTCCCTATTGACAATTACGCGCTCGGACGCTGGCAGTGTGAATAGAATGTCAGCGGTATCGTTATTGAGCAAATCGACCTCAAAACGAAAACCGTCTTTGCGGTGCTCTGGATTGAACAATAAATCCGGCTGATGCAATCGTGCCCAGGCCAATATAGGAATACTGAGATTATCGAGCGGGTGCGGATAATCCAACGCCAACACTTCCAACTGATATTGGTAAAGAAAAGAGGCTGAATGTGTTCCCGTGGCAATCAGATTCCCCTTTGTGATAAACACTTCCAGCCGATCCGGATTCTGGCTGAAAAATGGCTCATGTTTAACAATCATTTCACGCAATAGATTAGGCTTTATCATGGTTCACCTGCACTGTGTCTGAATGAATTCCTGCAACCCCAAAATCATTTGCTCTGACTCCGCGATCCGTTCTCTGAGTAGCCAATAATTTCGGATAGCGGTGTTTGTAGGTCGGGCGGTGCCTGCATCATCCACGCGGGCGGGGGTAATGGTGCTAGGCACAGGGCATTTGGCTTTGATGTACACCCGCTCAGGATGAGCAAGAGAAGCAGTATGCAGCCTGTCGATTTCAGCGTTTGCATTGGCTAACCTCTGTGTGTGTTTAGCATCCAATTCATGCAATGCGTTAATGGTGGCTTGTTGTTTGGCGTTAATGGTGGCTTGTTCTGATAGCTGGGTGGTCAGTGATTCATTCTCACCCGTCAGCCGCACGTTCTCTGCATATACCGAATATAGGGAATATACGGCTGAACCCATCAGCGCGATAACTACAATCACAGCGCCAAATTTTAATTGCCATTTCATGACTGTCTGCCAACAAATTGATTGTATTTCTTGCCTAAAAGACAGAATC
>NZ_MKGR01000038.1 GCF_001908095.1 Xenorhabdus thuongxuanensis
CGTTAAAAGGGATGTGAAGTGAAGGCTCTCAGAGTCTGAACTAGTAACGCCCCTCTGGGGCGAAATCAAAGCCGCCTTCTATGAAGGCGGATTTTTACTGATGCGGTGCATCCTTCACAGTCCACAAAGCTCAGTTATGGCTGGATGAAAGCAGGAAAAAATCAGATAAAAGGGGTTGAAACCACCGGCCGTCGTACCCGTCTCAATATTCTGGGTGCGCTGAATTTACAACGGATTGAAGACACCGTGATCCGTGAATATCCAAGCATTAATGCTGAAAATATCGCCTATTTCTTCGGTGCGCTCCGAGAAACTTACCCGCTGTCGCAAAAAATCCACATCATTCTGGATGGGGCGGGTTACCACCGAGCCGAGTTGGTGAAAGATATTGCATATATCCTTAATATTGAATTGCATTATCTCCCGCCTTACAGCCCAAACCTCAATCCGATAGAGCGATTGTGGAAGTATATGAATGAGCAAGTGCGTAACAATATCTATTTTCCGGATGCGAAGACCTTCCGTGAAACCCTTCGTCACTTTTTTCATGTCACTTTGCCAGAAAAAGCGAAAGAGCTCACGACTCGACTGACTGATAATTTTCAGACTTTAAAACCTGCATCTTCAAGTTAGATTGGTATAGGAATAATGAAAGAATTAGAGCTTTTTATTATATTAATTGCCTTTTTTACTTTTGGTGAAATTACTATCGAACCGACCATTGATGCTGTGACGAGTAATAATATTTCGACTAAATGGCTTGGTTCTGCATTTGGTGTTCTTGGTATTACTGGTTTGATCGGAAGTGTTACAGGTAATTCTATAGCAGGTTATTTTTTAAGAATTGATATTAATAATCCTCAAAATCTTTGGATGATCTGTATGATAATATCTTTAATTGGTATTTTTTTATCGCTATTTTCTTTCTTAAAAAGAAAAAATACTAATTATCTAAAAATCAACTAAATCTTTATGCAGAGAAATATTATGGTTCAAATTTTAAAATGGAAGAATCAACAATATCGAATTACAACGGATAATACTGAGTTGGATATCGTCGCAATTCACCAATATTTAACCCGCTCTTCTTGGTCTGAAGGGATTGATATTGACACAGTTCGCCAGGCTATTGCCAATAGCCTTAATTTTGGGCTTTTTGACCAAAACGAGCAAATTGGATTTGCTCGCATAGTTACCGATTTTTCTACTTTTGGTTATCTTTGTGATGTTTATGTCCTAGAGGAGTATCAAAAACAAAAATTGGGCCGCTGGTTAATGGAATGCTGTCATTCACATCCTGCTCTAACCCAACTAAGACGTATTATGCTTGTCACTTCAACAGCTCCTTGGTTATACGAAAAAATGGGTTACACACCAATATATCGCGAAAACTTTGTTTGGAACACTGTGCGCCAAGATATCTATAAGCACAAAGTATAAGGCAATAGTTATAACCTTATGATAATTAAGTAATTTAATTAATGAAACAGACTCAAACCACACTGACGCGCTGCGCTTGTCTTCTCCTATTGACCGGGCTAATACATTAACCCGGTCAATAGGAGAGTTGAAAAACACCTGCCAGAAAAAACTTTTTACTTACCCCCACCGCCTAAAGAATTAGGAATAAAACTGTTCACACTATTCACCTTTGATGATTTTCATTTAAATTCATATTGTTAAATGATGATAACTTGAAATCAGACTCATCACCACTCTTCAGGGGAATTGAATTCAACCTCATTAGCCAGCAGCAACCAATCATGTTTACGATGAGGCCGGAACTGGCATGTTTTCAGGTCAAACACGCCGTTGCTGAACCCGATTAAGTGACGTTCTGGTGGCTGCATCATAGGAAGCTGTAATTTGAGAGCATCCACGGCAGAGCTAATACCATGCGGCGAGTATGGCAATTTTTCTTCCATAAAGGCTGCCAACATTTCCCGCTTTAAATCACGGTCACTGACTGGACGCCAGACAATACCATCATAGTGATGCACGGTTTCCGAAGCGCCATCCAATGCTAAATCACCGTCATAACGCGCCAGCAACACTTCTCCGCGCTGGCTGGCACCCATCTGGCATAATGTCAGCTTAGAAGACTCGACGTCATTGGGCTGAATAGCTTCTTTTTTCTTTGTTGGAGTCGGTTGATAAAGCCCCTGAACAAAGGCCAGCTCTGCTATTTTCACACTATTTTGCTGGCGATAATCATCCCAGTCGGCTTTATGCTCTGTAGGCGGCAATGTGACCCAACCATTCACCGCAAGGGCAGCTTTTTCTGCTGAGATCTTGCCGACATTCACTTTGGTTTTCCCGTTCTTATCCAGCTCGTCGGAGCGATGCCAGTCATTATCTGCGGCAATAATGATTTTGGTGTCCGGCCAGCGTTCCCGAATGGCTTTGGCAACAGAATATAAATTACCTGCATCTAATGCTGCCAGAACAGTACCTTTATATAACTGACTGGCAGTGAGTGCTGTAGCACATAGCCTTCGGTAATGATCACCGCCTCGGGGAACGCTTCCAGCGCTGATATGGCAATAAACGCGCCTTTTTTCTGGCTACCGGTAAGGAATTTTTTCTCGCCATTGGGTTTAATGATCTGCGCACCTGTGACTTTTTTATCCAGTGCTGTCAGTGTCAGCACTGTCGAATTATCAAACAGTAGCCGCTGATCAAGGTGTGGCAGACTCTTTGCAGTCAGATAGGGCGATTGCCCGGCGACAGTTTGCGCCATCAGTGCCGCCACTTTTTCGGCAATCGGTGGTGTTGGATAATAGGTTTCTTTGGCTGGCTTGGGGGCTGGCAAAGGTAGCGCCAGTACGTTAGCGACAACTTTTGCCGCCTCAATAACAGAGATCCCTTTGGTTCTTGCCACTAAATCAAGTCCATCACCATAGTTCGGGGTATCACACTGGCGGCAATGCCAATTGCCATGATGGTGATCGTCAATAAAGTGAAAACGGTCAGTACCACCGCAAATAGGACAAGCGCCATGCTTTCCTTTTGTGGGGATATCAATACCACAAGCGGGCAGCAGATTTTGCCAGGAATACATAGCCGAGATTTTGACGGTTTGGATAAGATCAAGCGGTTTTTGGCTGCCTGATGTTTTTTGAACTGTAAATTTGGGGCGAGTTTGGGTATGCTGTGTATCAGCCATCGTTTTTACCTCACTTAAACGGTTATTGGTGAAACGCCTCGCAGTGTTGGTCGCACTTCGGGGCGTTGTGTTTTTATGTTACGTGTCTTATGTCATCTTCTTTTCTGTGTTATGCCGCTCGCGATTCAGCAATACGCTGGGCAATCCAGTTATCAATCTCTGCTTCAATAAAAGCAACGGAACGTGGGCCAATCTTGACCTGCTGCGGGAATGCACCGTCACTAATCAGTTTGTAGATCCACGCCTTGCTGTAACCCGTTCTGCGCTGTACTTCTGGCAAACGAATCAGGCTTGTTTTCAATGCAGCCACTGTCATGTCACTTCTCCTGTTACCCAGTCCCTGAAATATCATCGTGGACGTTGTTTGATGACAGGCGGATTATTTAAAAAGCAAGACTTAATGAACAGCGTTAATTGTTTTTCTCCCGATGAAAATTAACGGGTTGCAAATTGTACTAACGGTTTTTCCTGTCACGCAGCGGTTTGGCGAAATCATAGGGTGTGATTGACTTTTCCCGGTTCGCATCCAGATAATCCGCCCACCACTGCACCATCAGCCGCCGTTCATCCAGATGTTTAGAGGTGTGAATATACGCCGCCCGGACGTTGTTTCGTTCGATATGGCTGAGCTGGCGTTCGATGGCATCATCGCTCCACAGGCCGGATTCACCCATTGCACCGCGCGCCATTGTGCGGAAGCCATGCCCGCAGACATCGGTTTGGGTGTCGTAGCCCATCGTCCGTAATGCCTTGTTAACCGTGTTTTCGCTCATGACTTTCGCGGAATTATGATCGCAGGGGAACATCACGTCGCAATTGCCGCTCAGTGCGTGCAATGCTTTGAATAGCGAAACTGCCTGACGGCTCAGCGGTACGATGTGATCCGTTTTCATTTTCATGCCGCGTTCAGAGAAGCGAACGCCTTTGATGGGTTTTCGTGTGGCGGGAATTTTCCACACCGCGTTTTCGAAGTCAATTTCCTGCCAGCGGGCAAATCTCAGTTCGCTGGAGCGCACAAACGTCAGCAGCGCCAGCTCGACCGCGATCTTGGTCAGTAAGCGCCCGCGGTAAGCAGACAATCGGTTTAGGAAATCCGGTAAACATTCATGGGGCAGGGCGGGATGGTGACGGGATTTGGTGGTGGTGAGTGCGCCAGCCATATCATTGGCCGGATTGGTTTCCAAAATATCATTCTGGACGGCGTAGCGCATGATGGCGGTAACACGCTGGCGCAGCCGCTGGGCGATATCGTGTTTGCCCTGTTCATCAATGGCTTTGACGGGGGCTAAAAGCTGGCTGGTGCGTAATGTGGTAATATCACGTGCGCCGATATGTGGGAAAATGTACTGCTCAAGGCTGCGCAGCACTTTTTGACGGTGGCTGTCGCTCCAGCGTTTGTTACTGGCGTGCCATGCACGGGCGACTTGTTCAAAGGTGTTAACTTTGGCGGGTGTTGGTGTGCCTTTTTTCTCTGCTTTGGGATCAATGCCCTGTGCCATCAGCTTTTTGGCTTCATCCCGTTTAGCGCGGGCATCGGCTAACGATACTGCCGGATAAACACCGAACGCCAGACGGTCTTCTTTCTTATCGGTCGGGCGATAATACTTCATCCGCCAGTATTTTGAGCCGCGTGACGAGACTTCTAAATAAAGACCGCCGCCATCGACGAGTTTGTAGGTTTTTTCTTTGGGCTTTGCAGTTTCGATTTGTCGTGCGTTGAGTTTCATTATTAAGGGCATTCCTTGAATCGAACGGTAAGTGCCCCGAATTATGCCCTTCGCTGCCTCTTGATTGCAACAGACGAAACTAGACCTAAAAATAAGAAATGGTGTTGATTTTGCTGGGTTTGAGAGAGATTGTTTGACTGGGCTGGACTTCACTGGAAGTTGAAGTGGTGCCCGGAGGCGGAATCGAACCACCGACACGGGGATTTTCAATCCCATCGTAAGTTAATTCAATGTAAAATCGCCTGATTTGTACAATTTGCACGCTTACTTTAATGAGTGTACAAATGAAGATACTTCCCATCATTTCTCCCAAAGGCGGAGAAGGTAAATCCACGCATGCCGCGAATCTGGCCGGATTTTTGGCTGATGCGGGTTTAAATACTCTCCTGATTGACGCCGATTATTCCCAACCCACCTCCAGCAGTATTTTTAACCTGGGCTATGAAGCGCCTGCCGGGCTGTATGAGCTGTTGATGCAGACGGTGGATCTACCGACCTGTTTGCCGAAGCCGGTGGGGCATTTTTCCCGACGTCCAAAGAGCAAGCGGCCGCTATTCAGCTTCACCGTATAGATCAGCCCTTTGTCGGGTATTGTGAAGATATCTCACATCATCACTATCATTTTGATCCGAAGGGAGGGAGCCATATCGGTAAAGCCTGTGACTGGTTTGAATGGATGACACCGGTGGTGAATGTGCCGTCAAAGTATCTTCAATAGGCTGCAGAATGAGTGGCAAAAGAAAAATATGGCTATAGCACCTTGTGGAATGAAAGGTGCGGAGCATGGTGACCACCTGAGTGGTCACCTCAGAGAAAAGGTACTTACATAAATGCAGTACAGTTTCTGTTTGCAAAGTCATTAAGTTAATCTTTGGATTTCCTTGATCTCAGTAATGAACTCCATAATATTCTGTAAATCATTGGCATAGGATGTTGGATAGAATGACTTAACAGATTCAGGCACCACTAACTGTAGCGATTTACTCTTCATTTCTGCCAGCTGTTGTTCACTTATCCCTGGCTGCATCGTTATCAGATGCTTACGTGCCACCCTGTCTCCTTCAGCCAATACTTGTCTCCAGCGATCCTTACATGTCGTTTTTGCGCCAAGCAATCGCAACTTTTCCTGAGGAAAAGATTTATCGTGATAAGCAGAAAAACATGGAAAAAGAAAATCGGGTTTAGACTTATTCTCTGTTATATTTTTGGCAGAACCCTGTTGAAATCGCAGATTATGCAATGAGAAAAGATGATCCAAGTGATTTTCAAAGGCAAAACCAGCACGGGATTTTCGCCTGTTCTGAACACTCAATGAGAAATGAATAAATTCATCAACATCATTCCCGTTTTCTCCAAATCCCTGCGATAATTTTTTCGCTACCTCATAACGTTCATACGTTTTAAATAATTTTTCTTCCTGTTCCATCCATAGCATCAGTGTATTATCGGGTTCATTTATTGGTTCACCTGAGGCCATTTCCCTTGCCAGTAAAGAAAATTCTTTTGACTTAGGAAAACCAGCCGGAAAATGCCTTAATAATGTTTCCAGTAAATTTTCATTTTTACTTTCAGGTTCTTCAAGTTCTATTCTCAGGTCTTCAAATAACATCCTGACCGGAAGGATAAGTGATTTTTCCTCAATCGAAGATTGGGAAAAATGATGACCAATATTACCCAGACCAAATAAAGTATTCAGCTGTAATTCAACTGAAGATCCCGGGGGAGTTATAATAAGCAGCAAATCACCATTATTACGTTTAATAATCAGAAAAAAATCACCTTCATTCATCAAAGATGAAACAGGATTCGTTTTATAATACATACGATATTCAGCCGATCTGTTTGGCTGGTTATAACGAGTATCGTACCACGTTAATTGATCTTCACAGATGACCGGCTCGCTATCTTCTCCGGCAATATAAGTCAGCGTTGCCTTAAAAAATATTTTTTCCCCTCGTTCGGGAACGGGAAGATATCTTGAAAATCCTGCTTTGACCAATCCACCAATTTCATGTTGATTTGATTTTTTAGGATCAACATCAACAGCCGAAAGATATTTTGCAACTGCGACTTCGAAATGATCAGATAACCGCTCAAACATTTTTATTATGTATCCCTTTAGTATCAATTTCTACAGAATCACTGCCTGCACAAATCCACTCTTCTATTCTTTCAGATAATTCCTGAACGGGTAATCTGAATCTGCCTTTTACAGCACATTCCCAGATAACCATAACGTGCCAGCCATCACTCCTGAGCTTCTCATTAATAGCTTTATCCCGTAATACATTCTTCCCAAGTTTGTTCATCCAAAATTCGGTTCTGGTCATCGGGACTTTAAACAGATAGCACTCATGGTGATGCCAGAAACACCCATGAGTGAAAATGATTTTTCGATACTCATCGATCACAAAATCAGGCTTCCCCGGTAATTCTTTTATCTGTGTCCGAAACTGAAAGCCAGCATCTTCAAGGATCGCTGCCAGTTTTATTTCAATGGCTGTGTTACAATTTCGTATCGCTTTCATATTTTTGCTACGAATTGCAGAAGGGTGAACATCAGCCATAATCAAACCTTATGCCACTTTTTTGCTGTTTTTTAGCGCGATTACTTTGGCAATATAAGGTGCCAATAACTGAGCTACAGCAGCAAAAGCAGGAACAATCACAGAGTTGCCAAATTGCCGATAGGCCTGAGTATCCGATACGGGAATGCGGAAAGTTGTGCCACCCGGTGATTCAAATCCCATCAAACGTGCACACTCGCGAGGTGTCAGCCTTCTTGGTCTGTTTTTCTGGTTTTCTTCATTGTCAAAATCCCTCTCTCCAAGCTCCCTGTTCCAACCCCGGTCGATAAGTATTTCAGAGCCATCTTTATGGTAACGGGCGGACAAAGTGCGGGCAACGCTATTCGGGTTATCAGGGAAAACCAGACCAAAACCAAAACCATTTCCTTTTGCCTGATGTTTTTTCGCGTAGTTGTATAAATATTTCCATAACGCAGGAGTAAGGATATATTTTTTATCAACATTACTGTCCAGTAATTCTTTAAGTATCGGTCTTTGTGCAGGAAAAAGTTGATTCATGTTTCTGAGGGTAAATCCCTGGTGGATATTAAGATCACGCCGAAATCCAACCAAAACAATACGTTCACGGTGTTGTGGCAGGAAATTTTGACCATCAATAATCTTTGGATCATCTTTCCCGTTATGTTCAACATCTGCAACTGAATATCCCAATTCATCCAAAGCCTGCACAATAACCCGAAAAGTTTTCCCTTTATCATGGCTTTTCAGGTTTTTCACATTTTCCAGCAAGAAAATGGCCGGTTTTTTAGCAGCAATGATCCGGGCTACATCAAAAAACAATGTTCCCTGCGTTTCACATTCAAAACCATGAGCACGGCCTAATGAATTTTTCTTTGATACTCCTGCAAGGGAAAAAGGCTGACAAGGGAAACCGGCCAGTAATACATCATGATTGGGGATTTCACGATCTATATTTTGGTATGCTTCTTGATCACTGACAGAAATATCATGACTCAGAGTTATATCCCTGATATCAGAATTAAAGACATGCTCTTCAGGATCGCAATACCAGTTTGCTTTGTAAGTACGAACGGCATCCTTGTTCCATTCGCTGGTAAACACACACTGCCCACCAATGTCTTCAAATCCTTTTCTGATCCCACCAATACCAGCAAACAGGTCAATAAAACGAAAAGTGTAATTCGGATGGTGTTCAGGCGGCGATGGCAACAAACTATTGAGCATCTGTACTTCCAGTTCAGTTAATTGCTTTTGCACCATTTTACCATTTAACCAGCGATTAAGGGTTTCACGAGTCCAGTCGCTATGACTGACAGCCCGAAGTGCCTCAGCAACATATTTTTGGTCATAGATTTCAACGAGTTTACTGATTAACGCTTTGTCTTCTTCTTTTTTCCGGTATTGTTCTTCTTCGTTTTGTGCAATCAGTTTTTGTGCGATTAACTCTAACTCTTTCATATTAAAAACCATTTATCTAATGGGATATCTTAGTGTAAGAATATCACCCAAATGACACAGGATAAAGTTAAACTGACAAAAAAAGAAATCTCAGAGACGTATAATAATCACTGACGCGCCGCTGTGCGGCTTGTCTGCTGACGATGGAATACAAAACAAAAACCCGTTTTGCATTCAATCGTCCAGCAATTTAAATGTATTTTTTAAACATCGCAACCGTGATCATCACCGCCATACCCAGTAATAATGCCGCTGGCAACAATATCACCGCAGGATAGACCACATCCGGCCAGGATAAATACAGCACACAGGGAATGGTGCAGGCCGGTTTAATCCCCCGTTTAGCATGGTGATAAACAAAACTGGATTCATAGCCTGCGCCATAACGGCGTAAATCCCGCCGTCCCAGCCCGTCAACCAGAGCGACTAAAATCACCATCACAAACAAAGGGATGGATAACACCAGAATCGCTAACCGGATTAACGTCACCATGGTGATAAACACCGTCGCCAGACAATATTCCCGCAAATGCTCCGAGATGCCATGCAATACCGCATTGAATTCACGCAGAAAATCATTGCGGCTATTGAGCTGATACTGCCGTTGTCCCTGTATCCAGTGCATAAAACCACTGTCGACAAAAATCCATTGATATGCCTGCGTCAGCCAGTCAGAGACCGTTTGTGCGGGATTTGACAACAACAGGCTCCGGGTCAATTCCGTGGATAAAAATTGCAGCTCGGTTTTCATCATCGTCTGGCTATGAGAGGCACCTTGTTCTGGCCAGAAAAAAATCATACCGAGATATTCCAGTAACAGACTGAATAGCCAGGACATGACAATAAACCCAATGAGTTGCCACGGCCATGCCCATAACACATGATACAGCAGGCCATGCTGGCGGGGCGGTTGAGAAGATGGACGGGATTGGTTTTCTGACTGTGCCATGACCTGAAATTACCCCTTCTCTTCCCACCAGGCTTCACGGGTATCCGGCGGGCTGGAAAGTGCCGTCACCGGGGCGTTATCCCACCTGGCTGCCGGCGGCGGCAACCATAATCGCCAGATTGCAGGCCAGCGGCGTACCAGTTTGCGTTTCAAATACGCGGATGCCATCGGGCATCCCGCGACCCGCCTGATTGGCGGGCAAATTCCCGGTTATTCCTGCCGCAGTGCGGCCACCCCGTTGGTGCCTTATTTTCTCAGCACATTGGATACCGTCGCGTGGCGCACCGGGTTGAGGCCCATCCCCAAAAGCAAGTGCAGGGCAGCACCGATGCGCGTTTTTATCAGCTGGAAATGCCCCACAGTGAGCGGCGGTAAGGTGGAGTATGGCAGAAATCCCAAAATTCTGTTTTATTCAGTCAGTGAGAAAAAGCCTCAAGGCAAGCCTCATTATCATTCTGGTCATCATTATCACACTAGTGACGGGCTGGTTGGGGTTGACCCATCCCGAAAAAGCGTCCGCCCTGCATCACTGGATGGAAAAAACCGGTATTCTCTGGCGCGTCTGGCGGTTCGGCCTGTATCTGGGGCTGGCCTGGGGGAGCCGGAAAATTTGGCAAAAGACAGTACAGCAGCCGGCATACCGCGCAACATTGATACGAGTGATGGTAGTCAGCCTGCTGTTTATCCTGTTGTGTGAATATGCCCTGTCAGGCTCGATTGAGGTAACACAATGACCACCAACAGCTATCTGGAATACTTTCTGACCCTGCTCGGCTGGGTGGTCAATAACGGGTTATGGCAAATTCTGATTGCTACGGGGCTGTTTACCCTGCCTTTGGTGATAAAGGTCATTGCGATCTGGCTGAAAGTGAGAGAGTGTGGCGAAGAGGAGGGCAGTGGTGGATTGCAGTCACTTGCCCGGATTGAAAATACTTTGTACGGTGCCTTCTTCGTTATGGTGGTGTGCTGTGTGCCGCTGGTGAATGTCAGCCTCACGACCCTTCAGTATGACGCGTCCCGCGCCAAAAGTTGTGGCACCTGGACACCGCAAGCACCGGACAAAAGTGGCTATGCGCCGGTGATCTCCAGCCTGAATAATCAGACGGCGGCGGTGCCTCTCTGGTGGGCCATGGTACACCGGCTGTCAAAAGGATTAACGCAAGCGGCGGTGGCCTCCATTCCCTGCCGGCCGGATTTAAGGCAATTGCGTTTTGAAGTGCAGCACACCCGTATAAGTCACCCGGCACTGGCGGCGGAATTGCAGGATTTTACCCATGACTGTTACGCACTGGCACTTTATCAGTGGAAACAACGGGATCAGGGACAAACCACCGATCCAGTTACATTACATGATATTGAATGGCTGGGCAGCCGTACCTTCTTATCCGGCGATTACCACACCCTGCAATCCCGAACGCCCAGGGCATCATTTCCGTGGAATGAAAACCGGGACAGTGGCCGGCCCAATACCGGGCAGGGCGGTTATCCCACCTGCCAGGCCTGGTGGTCAACCCCCAAAACCGGACTGGAGGCTCGGGTATTGGCCCAGGCCGATCCGGGATTATGGCTGCGTCTGTCGGCCGCCTTCAAAATGCTGGGCAAAGAAACCCGTGAATATCAAGAAGCGGTGATCCGTCGCCTGGTCAGCCCGGTGAACCTGACCGTCTCTCAGGCAGGGCATGTCTACGCCGGTTATGGCGGCAACGCCGATTTCACCCTGTTGAATGCGGGTAATCGGGTCGGTGCGGCGGCGGGGACGATATTCGGGGGATTGATCAGTGCCCCAATGTTTGATGCGGTGCGTCAGGCGCTGCCGATGATGCAGGCAGTGATCCTGATGGCGTTGTATATCCTGATCCCGTTGCTCCTGCTGTTTGCCGCCTATGAATTTAAGCCGGTATTCACACTGACGTTCGCCCTGTTTGCACTGAATTTCCTGACTTTCTGGTGGGAAACTGCCCGCTGGCTGGACAGCTATTTACTGGACGCCTTGTATGGCTCAGACACCCACAGCCTGTTGAATCTGGCAGGCATTCAGAATACCTCGGATGATTTGATTATGGGGCTGGTGATGGGCACATTGTTTATTGTGTTGCCGATGGTCTGGCTGGCCGCATTAGCTTGGGCAGGCGTTCGGATAGGCGATATGGCAGGCATGATGAGCCAGGGCGTGGGACAGGTCAGGCAATCTGCCGGCTTGTTCGGGCAAATGGTGATGCAGAAACTGTTGTCGAAAGGAAAATAGTGAAACACGTTCTTTTTGCATCTCAGAGTCAGGAAAATATCGTATGTTAGGAGATAAGAAATAAGGAGGGAGTCCATTCTCTCGAGATGCGACAATTTTGACGACTTAATTAGATAGCAGCTTTCGAGAATGGAACATGTAAAGTCAGTACAGGGCTTAGTGGAAGTGAAACTGTAAAATACTACATTTAGCTAAGCCCGAGAAGTAGGTGTGGACACAATTCTGATCCATATTCATTAAGTTGTGGTTGGTGGCACGACTGTTGCTATCCCTTAATCTATTTCTTTAAATTGAAAATAATCTCGATATACCAATAAGAGTATAATGAAGCTGAATTCATTAACAAAAGGATGATAGAATATTTGTTGAAGAAAAAGGGTGCCTATTACCTCATTATTCATCATATGAGGTTAGAGAAATGCTTACCGAGAAAATTTTTTATCCGTTTTTTTGCCTTTCTGAATGGGGTAAAATACATATTTTTCAATCCTGAGTAATTTTCATATTTCTCACCCGCCACACCAAATACAAGCTCTGCTTTAGCTGGAGGAAACATCTGAGTACCAAATAATTTGTCCCAGAAAGAAAAAATGAAACCGAAATTTTTGTCATGATGTTGTATATCACTACTATGATGCAATTGGTGGTATGCAGGGCTAACAAAAATATCCCTTATAAATTTAGGATATCTTAGGTACACCATAGAATGTTGTAAATTCAGTCCTAGCATCAGGAGCAGAAACATAAAAATATTCTGGCCTGCAAATACTATATAGGCATGTGTAGCATCAAAAAAATATCTAAATACCCCTGAGTAAATTCCGGTAAACATGCTGGCTAGAAATATAAAACAGGACTGATTTACTGGATGCGAACGATAGGCTGTAAGGGGAGTGAGATGTTCAGCAATGTGATGGATTTTATGAAACTCCCAGAGAATTAGAATCTTATGTGACAAATAATGTTCAAAAAAAACCGCAAAATCAAAAACAACAAGTGCCCCCAAGGTTAACAACAGACTAAGAATCATGCCTGGGACATAATGCTGCGTTGGAAGACCGATAAAGGCCAACAGATCCATCGTTTGATACCGGAAAAACAATGCTGATCCGAGGATACTGGAATAAATGAAGCCAAGAATAACCTTATCAAAAAAATACAGTTTCAAGTCATCAATAGATGATTGTGATGTGAATTTATGTACCAAGATAACTTCACGTCCAGATTTAACAGGGTTCCAAGTTTTTATTTTCCATGAGAAATATATTACAGCAATCAGAAATGCAATTAAAAGATAACCAATAAATAGCCCCTGATTAGGGGAAAAAAAGACCGTTAAACGAGACCATAGAGGGACAATCATCTCCTGATAAAATGTACTTTCCGTTATATAATTTGTGAACATATGAACCTACCAGTAACATATTATGACACAATAAGTGGTGTTAATATTTCTTTAACTCTTCCTATCATTTTAATACAACTAAGAACCTGTTCCTGATATTGGTGTAACTTATTGAGATCATATCCATGAATATAATTATGGAAATTTTTCAGCATTGCAGTATGTTGCAATCTGAAAAAATCGACCATAATATCCTCATAATCGACCAATGGCTTCAGTCCCCAAGAGTGTCGAATCACAGTAGATGGAAGTATTTTGCCATATACAAATGAACCGCAGTAAGGCATCACAAAATCCCTGAGAGTTAGCTCTCCTTTATTTCCTGCAATGATACATTGTTGCCGAGCAACAGTTCCACGGTATGATGATGCAAGGGAGAAAGAAACCCCACAATGGGTTAGCCCAGTAGCATTGAACTCTGTGATTACATTATGATTATTCTGTATCATAAAACCGCTTGCATGTCTGAGCACAGGATTCGACATCAAGGCTGAAAACAACCTAAACGGATACCAGCCAATATCACCTAATGCACCATCAGGCTCCAAATCAGGGGAAAATTTGATTTGTCCATTGTCTCGTTCAGGCCAGAAAAAGTTTGCGTCAATCCTGATCAGATTTCCTACACAAGTGTCCATCATTGCCTGAAGCAGGGTATAACATTCATTATGGATAAAATGAGTGGCATCCATCCATACAAGATTTTCTTTTTTTGCTTTAGTAACAAAAGAACTGAAAATACTGTATGGTGGCAACGGTTTTTCAATCAGAACGGGCTTTGCAAATTTGAGACAAAGTTCAATATAATACGTTTTTTCTGAGGTTGGTGTAGCAATATAAACGGCCTGAAGTTCTGGATCAGAAAAGAACAATATAGCATCTGTATAGAGTTTTTCATCATCAATATGATGTACTTTACCGAACTGTTGTGCGGTTTCTTTTTTACGTGAAAGGACGGAATGAACAGTAAAGCCAGACTCCTGACACACGCCTGCCATAATGCTTGCCATAAGGCCCGTACCAATAATACCCAACTTACTCATAGTAACACCTGTAATCGAGATGCTGTTTTACTTTCACTGTGAAATAGGTGCCTTGAGGAATTATTACCTCATTTCCCGGAACTACGGATATTATTGTCTCTTCATAAGAGAAAATTGCTTCACCTTCAGTTATTTCAAAACGTTCAGTTTCCTCAGCAAGCCAATGGTATTCACCTATGGTCATAAACCCGAGGGTTAATCGTCCTGTATCTCCTTTAAAATTTCGCAGTAACACTTTCCCGTCAAAAAATATACAAGCATTTTCATAATAGAGTGCATCAGACATGAGTTGCTCCAAGCTGTGCTATATAATCATCGTCTATAGGTAAATTATTTTTAAATGGTGATGTAATCACTTCAGGAACAGGGTCAAAACCCAAATGTTTTCTTTTATCAAACATCAGATTTTTATCCCTTGTGTAACATAAAATGAGTTGGAAACGGTTATTATACGGGCATGGTTCACGCCAGTGTTCAAGTCTTTTACCGTCAAGGATTAAAATGTCCGTAATATCTATATCTACCCGGTTTCCTTCAATATAAATACCCCAGTCACTTTCTTCTGCTTTATGAATACCAAGAGAAATAATATAATCAACTGAATTTCTATCTTTATGGCGAGGAAGTTGGTAATTTTTTTTATAATTCCAAAGAAAAGAATAACTGGGATAAACAGGCTCTCCGACTGTCTGCGATACAAAATCACAATAATAACTCAACATGGCTTCAAAATAGGGAAGTGCATAGTACATATGTGCTTCCACCGAGTCCGTATTCCCCTTCAAAAGCCCGCAATTGGCAGAGATTGCTAAGTAGCGATACAGAATATCTATTTCGCGTTCAGATATTGCATTTTTAACAACTAACATTCCGTTAAACATTTGTATTCCTCATAATTTTACTGATAAAATTATCATGTCGATTGTGAATCCGGTTTTCTATTTCACTGGAAGGTATACCACTCATATCAGAAAGCCAGTTGATACCTTCTTTGTTAACATGCAGAATTTGTTTAAAAGTGGTAAGGTGATCCCTAATCATTTCCATTTTTTCCGGGGAACGTTCAATTAACTGACGAAAATAATTGATACCTAGCTGAACATGTCTGGCTTCGTCCTGCATGGCACCTTTATAGATCTGACCGATGAGACTTTGCTCACTGAACGCATGGATAAAAATATTGAACTGTTCCAGAGCACCATTCTCAAGGAAAACATGACTCAGAAATGTCTCATCGAAAGTCTTTAGCTCCGCAAAGTGCTCGATATAGATATCTCTCGTTCTGGACAAATCTTTAATGTTTCCGTTAGCTAGAATGGCGTATTTGGCAAATAATTCAGAATGACGTGCTTCGTCATTAACGGCTTGAGCCAGTCCTATTTTTAGAGAAAAATCGTTTGATTGTAATAACAGCTCTGCCGCATTTTCCATCCCAAGTATTTCTACATGCGCTGACAGACTGGCGACAGTAACAGCAGTATCGTGCAAATGTGTGGGGATTAGGTCATTAGCAGCCAATTCCCAGTTCAATTCACAGTCCCAGGTCTGCCGTGGCTTCCCTTTCTGATAAAGAACATAATGTTTATCGTTCAGAAAATTAATTTCACTGAGATTATTTTGGTTATACATATATATGATTCCTTTTGTTATTTTTTTTAGTGAATAAGATGAAATAAATTAAGGTAATGCAGAAAAGAATACTGGTTATACGGAAAGTTGTATCTATACCATAATAATTAGCAATAACACCTCCGATAATCGGCATAATTATTGCTACCACAGCAGACAACATCTGAATTATACCTGTTGTTTTCCCTACATTTTCGTAACCCACCATGTTTCTGACACCATAACGTACGGCAAAAAAAGTGATTCCCGAGGATATCCCTACTATCACTATAGCCACATAAAAAACAAAAACAGAGGTGGTATTTGAAGATAAAAAACCAAAGCAAGTAAACGCTACCGTATTGGTAAGAATGGAAGAAAGTAAAACTGATCTTGCTGTTATTATTTTTATCAAAAATGAAGCTAACTTAGTTCCTGCAAAACCACCTACTCCCATTAAGGAAATGATAACACCAATACTGTTTTCATCTTGCCCTATTACTTTAAAGAAAATTCCCAACATATCATTACTGAGATAAAAGGCCAGATTCGAAATCGTATATGCGGTAACAAGAGCACTCAACTCATGCTTCTTCAGCATCATTTCTAAAAATGAATATGATTCTGGCGGTTCGGTAACTTGAGAAGTTTCTGAACGAAGATACTGTGTATGGTCAAGAACTGTGCTCAATGATGCCACCAGATTTAAGATAACAGAGAATCCGACGACAAACCATATTCCCCAAAAATCATATGTCCCGATGACAATAAGTGGAATAATGATTCTACTGAGGCTAATTAAATATCCATAGATTTCATAAAACTGACTAGTTTCTTCATTATCCTTATTCAATTTTGTATTTGAGATATTGATACCACTCCTGGCCATAGTTTTCATAAAAGCCGCGGCATAAAGTACGAGAATACTACCTCCTAAGCCTATGAATGGTATTACACATGCATTAGCTGCAAACAATAATATTCTTAACGGTCGAATTTCATATTTATCAAAGAGTTTCCCGAATAAATAACTAGAAAAGAGGAAAGGCAAAGAAAAACATGCACCCAAAATTCCTAACTGGAGTGGTTCAGCATGCAATAGGTAAATAGCAATAATATTAAATATTGCATAATCCAGATATGTGTCAAATTCATTTGCACCTATGCCAATGTATTTTATCATTTTCTAAATTTCATTATAAAAAATGGATGATTGGGCAGATTTAAAATTATTTTATATCTGCCCGGATTTAGTTAATTAAATGCCTACTGGTTGATATTCCATAATATTTCCTCCAGTCAGAAATTGTAAGATTATTGATATGTTATTTCCTTGCAAGGTAAATTCAATATAAACAAGTCATATTGGCAATGCAAGTAATGTTATTTCGTTTTAAGAGAAATATATCATCTGTTGTTTGTTTAATATGTGTTTTTATTAAAAACCAATAAAAACTTTATTATCTCAATATAAAAAATCTTTTATTAAAATATAAATAAAAGTTACATATAACTATACAATGTATAATATATTCAGTCGGAGAAAGAGCATGATTATTTGCTTCTTCCCCAGTGATTTGAAACCTACAATTGACTATTTATTAAATGATTATGGTAAATTTCCGGAGTGAGAATATGAGTGTCTAAATTGCATTTAAATAGAGTGATAATTAAATGATATTTATATAATGCTCATTGAGCTATTGAAAATAGCATCTTATTTTGGGTGTTTTTTAAACTTATTTCGGTCATGTATTCAAGGCGTTGTTCTTCATCTATAATGCTTATTTTGCGAGATAACATGCATGGCCACAGTAGAAGTAAAATGTCGATTTTGTCACCAGATGAAGGACGTTAAAAAACATGGTATTGGAAAAGGTGGGCACCAACGTTATCGTTGTTTATCCTGTCATCGTACTTTCCAGCTCGATTATTCTTATCGCGCTTGTCAAGCCGGAATAAAAGAACAAGTCGTTGATCTTGCCATGAACAATGCCGGCATCCGTGATACGGCCAGAGCCCTGCATATCAGCATTAATGCTGTCGTACGCGTTTTAAAAAACTCCAGCCACGATGTGTAACAACCTTACCTGTGGGTGAAGTTGAAATTGAATTTATCTGTGAAGTTGACGGTGCGCTGGGAAAAGCTGCACTGTTTCTTGCGGGTGAAAGCCCCGTCGTAGAAGATTAGCCAGATCACTACGTAGCGAGTCTTGCATCTCCGGCGGTAACAAAGGAGATGAAGCGTAGACAGCGAAACATTCGAGCCGAAACCAATAGGTGAACGTGATAACTCCGAAATTCACTGATTGTGTTGTGCCGATGGTATCGTCGAACCAGCAGGCAATAGTTTCTGAATGGGCACACTGGCGATTTTTTTTTCCAGTCAGAAGCACACACCGGAGTCTCAGGCGTCGGCGAGTCTGTAGAGAACAGTGCGGAACCCAGGAGATCCTGACACCTCTCAAGGGAATGAGTATATCGGGCACAAGTGCCAAAACACA
>NZ_MKGR01000039.1 GCF_001908095.1 Xenorhabdus thuongxuanensis
CCCGGTAGCTAAGTGCGGAAGAGATAACCGCTGAAAGCATCTAAGCGGGAAACTTGCCTTAAGATGAGTCTTCCCTTACCCCTTGAGGGTACTGAAGGAACGTTCGAGACGAGGACGTGGATAGGCTGGGTGTGTAAGCGTTGCGAGACGTTGAGCTAACCAGTACTAATGAACCGTGCGGCTTAACCTGACAACACCGAAGGTGTTTTGGGGTGAGAGAGAGACAAGGTTTCAGAGAAAGAAAACGGCTTGTTCGGGATTGAAAACAGGATTTGTCTGGCGGCAAGAGCGCGGTGGTCCCACCTGACCCCATGCCGAACTCAGCAGTGAAACGCCGTAGCGCCGATGGTAGTGTGGGGTCTCCCCATGTGAGAGTAGGGAACTGCCAGACATTCAATCAGCCAGAGAAGCCATCCTTTACGGATGGCTTTTTTGCGTTTGGGGGTGACAGGAAATAGAAGATAAAAATTACTTCACGGACTGATATAAACTATAACCTGCTATCGCTCCAGCTATATTATAAGCAATATCATGCCAACTCCAGCCTGTTCCTGATGGGCGGCTATCATAAAGCTCTTTTATTGCACCAATACTAACGGATAGTAATACACCAAATTGTGCACTTTCACGATACCCCCAATGTTGACGATCACCATAAGCATTGCCCGCGGCAGCTACAATTGCAGAAAATAAAAAATGTTGTATTTTATCTTTTCCTGTCCAGTTGTCATTTGCCTGACGTATATTGGAACAAGAAGTATTCAATAGGATAGGAAAAATTATTAATATATTTCGTATCAGAGTAGTGATGTTTTTTCTCATCGTAATTCACGCCATGATTTATTTTTTAAAGCATAGCTGTCTGATAAATAAGATACAAAAATCCCCTCTGGCAATAGCGAGAGGGGATTCAAAAAATGATAATTATTTATCTATTCTACAGTATTCTACTAATTAATCGATCCACTCGAATACGACGCAAGCGTCGTATCAGCTTGCGTACCTTAACAGGATAGAGTTGAATGCTCTCTACTTCCTGATAACTATGGATAATTTTTGTATGAGTACGGATGCAATCCAACTCCATTGCACGTTGCTCGTTCATCTCTTGGCGGGGATCGTGAATAAGAATGGCATTTTCCAGATCTAATCCCCATGCGCGAGGATTAAGGTTATTACCAGTAATTAATTGCCATTTATTATCAACCCAGATCCCTTTTAAGTGATAAGTGTTATCTTGATCTTTCCATAGCCGGATAGTTAATTGCTGGCTATCGATAAACCTTTGCAGCCGACTAGTGAATCGACGTAAGTTAATTTCATACAAATAAGGTAATGCACCAATGATCTTAAATGGCTCTTCTGGTGGGATATAAAAATCATTAGCTGTTTTATCTCCAATGATAATCTCAACTTGTTTTCCTTGGCGGAGCAGACGAGATATTGCACGCACTAACACTGCTGGTAAGTTGAAATAAGGTGTACAGATAACTAACTTAGTTTCGGTACAAGATATGAGATGGCAAATTGTTTTGTTCAGCAGATTCTTTTTGCCCAATCCCACAAGGGGAATTACCGCCAATTCTTCATTTGAAGCCTGATTTTCAACGTGGTAATCGGCATTTCTCAATGAAGCACGAAATTGGCGGATCAAATTTTTAATTTCAAGGCTACGAGGACGATTGTAGCAGGCTAAATTTTTTACGGCTTCTGCACTAATAATATTGTCATCGATAAATTGCTTCATGACAACGGCAAGTTTCGCATTATGCAGTAAATGATAACGATCGTAACGATATTTTTCATGGCGGTGCAAATAGACATCATTAATGCTGGCTCCGCTGTAAATAACCGTATCATCAAAGATAAAGCCTTTCAGATGCAAAACCCCCAGTGCTTCACGAGTATTCACTGGAACACCCAGGATGGAAATGTTGACATCGGGGTAGCTTTCAGCCATAGAGCAATACCAATCTGCATTTGTTGCCGTAGCTTCTACACCAATACGGCCACGTTGGGCACGATGCCAATCGACCAGGATCTTTATGTCCAGCTCAGGGCGTTTTTGTTTGGCTTCATATAATGCAGTCAGAATATCCCGCCCTGCATCATCATTTTCTAAATATAATGCGGCAATATAAATATGCTTTTGGGCATTTTCTATATGTTTCAATAAGGTGCTGCGAAACACTTTAGATTCATAAAATGTCTCAATGTCAGCAACTGATTGCGGTAGCTTAGGCAGTTGTGCAAGGTGTTGTTGGTGTTTTGCTTGTTTAAATTTGGACAACATCACAGTGCGTTTTTCTCTTAGTCTAGATGGAATTAATACCATCATAAGGTGTATGAATCAAAATGATCTGGCGATGATACCATTAGTTTGGTTCATTGTGAGTATGAATTAACTCTCTTGAGCTGATTGCTTTAAGACTGTGCGATCTATCACGGAGTGAGCATTTTTTATCACTCATCACGAGATGCATATTGAATTTATTTTTTGCTAGAGTTTCAAAATAAGATTAACAATACCGTCTTCTAACTGTATATCAATGGTAAACCCAAGTTTTTTCGCAAGTTGGATCATATTACGGTTTTCAGGCATAGTGATAGCCGTTAGAGCCTGAATACCATGTTCTCTTGTATAATTAATCAGTTTAGTCATAAGTTGATAGCCTAACGTAATCCCTTTAAGATCTGATCGGACTAGTATCGCAAATTCAGCTTCGATATTATCAGGATCAGCCATAGCACGGGCGACACCAATAATTTCAGGTGTCGTTGCTGGATGGCGGATCGCCACGAATGCCATTTCTCGGTCGTAGTCAATTTGGGTCATGTTTGCGAGATCATCATGAGTAAACTCGTTAATTTCACTGAAATAGCGGTAATAAAGATCTTCCTTTGTCACTTGGCCGATAAATGCTTTCAGTAAAGGTTCATCTTCCGGCAAGATTGGTCGTAGCAAGCATTCAAAATCATCTTTGATATAGATAGTTTCTTCCAGTTCATTAGGATAAGGCCGGATAGCCAGTCTATTGCGGGGATCGCCTGTTACTGGCACCAATTCCATTGTCACATCCAATAGAGTGAACTCATTGCCTGATGCAAGTAGTGGATGGATATTCATACGAGTAATTTGAGGGCAATCGATCAGAAGATTAGAGACTCTGACTAATAATTGGCTGAGAGCAAGAATATCTAGCGGTAAAAGTGAACCACCAGATTTTATTTTGCCGCTCTTAATTGCCTGAATAACCAGATAACGGGCTAAGGCCATATTAAGGGGAGGAAGAGCGACAGCCGCCTGAGTTTCATGCATCCAATTAATATCTCCCTCACCTAGCATGATTAAAGGACCAAATATTTCATCTTGCTCAATAGCAATTCTCAGCTCTTGTGTGCCAGACCGATTAGCCATACCTTGTACTAATAATCCATTAATCCTGGCTTGTGGGAAGTTTTGTTTGGCGCGTTCAATAATCGCTTGTGTTGCGGCCTTAACTTCATCAGCATTGCGTAAATAAAGCATTACTCCCTGAACCTCTGATTTATGTGGAATATCAGGGGTGCGGAGTTTTAATGCCACGGGATAGCCAATTTTTTCTGCAATATTGACCGCATCATCACTGGTATGGGCGATCCAAGTTGGTAAAGTATGTAAACCGTAAGCATCGAGAATAGGTTGTACTTCATGGGTATCCAGTTGGATATTTCCGTTATCAAGCGCCTTCTGTATATATTCATGGGCCCGAGCCGTATTCGATGTGATGCCAATGGGTAAGGATGGAGTTTCTTTTAATTGTTTTTGGTTTCGTTGGTATTCCACCATATGCATAAAGGCGGTAATGGCACCTTCTGGTGTCCGATAAGTCGGAATACCTGCCTCACTGAACAGACGTCGGGCTTCCAATGAAGAGTATTCTCCACACCAATTAGTGAAAATAGTGAGCCATTTCCCACGAGGATGCTCTTTAATGGTTTGTATAACCCGAATCGCTGTAGTTTGGCTGTGGGATATGGCACTAGGAGAGTGGATTAACAATAAGGCATCATGATCATGATTATCCAAAAGTAACCTGAGTGCAGCAATATATCGTTCGGTAGAGGAGTCATCACCGATATCCAATGGATTACGTAAAAGCAGCGTGTCTGGAAGTATACCAGACAATCCATTGATCGTTTCCTCACCTAACATAGCGAGTTTGCCAGTTTTTCTTACTAGCTCATCCAGCGCCATTGCTGCTGGCGCTGCACCATTACTGACGATTAATAAACGTTCTCCGCGCAATGGTCGCATAAAACTCAATGTTTCCACTGCAGAGAACATTTCATGTGTATCTTGTACACGCAGTAATCCGGCACGTTGAATTGCTGCGTCATAAGCAGCATCGAAATTTTGTTGTTCTCCTAGTAATTTCTGAACTTGCCGGGTTCGGCCGCTTTTCACGACCAGAATAGGTTTATTGCGTGAAGCACTTCGGGAAGCAGAAAGAAAACGGCGAGCATCGCTGATATGTTCGAGATGCAACAAAATGGCACTGGTTTTACTGTCTCTTGCTAAAAAGTCGAGCAAGTCGTCAATATCAATATCAACACTGTCACCCAAGGCAATAAAATACGAAAAACCAATATTACGGTGGTTGGCCCAGTCCAGAATTGTGTTAGATATTGCTGCCGATTGTGAAATAAAAGCCAGTTTACCTTTAAGGATAGGGATCGGGGAAAAACTGGCATTTAGCCCGCTCCAGGGAGCTAAGATGCCAAGGCTATTTGGTCCCAGAATTCGAAGATGATGTTTTTGGCTGCACTGTTTCAATTCAGTGAATTGTGATGGCGGGGAGGATAAAATGATGACGGTTTTGCATCCGTGTTGAGCCAGTTGCTCCAGTAAAGACAAATTGCGACTGTGATGAGTACAGATCACAGCCAGATCAGGAGATAATGGTAATTTATCGATAGAAGGATAGGCTAACACACCCAGAACGGCATATTTGTTTGGTGTCACGGGGAGAATAGGCCCTGTAAATCCACCCATTAACAAATTTCGCATCAACACTGAACTGGCTTTTTCTGGCTTTTCAGAAGCACCAATAACGGCGATAGATTTAGGGCGTAATAATGCTTCAAGTCCGCGCTGGCTCATTTCTGGAGTTCCTTATCAGTTATCACATCAATAAACAATCACTGTTGATTAAACAATTACCATGAATAACTTTAGCCACCATCAGTCACTTTAGCGCGGCTTGTCAAGCATTACTGTGAGTTATCCCTACAGATGGTTAGATTTCCCTGACAGATATTGTTCACGAAAGTAATTGAAATGGTTCAATAATGATTGTGATGCTTTAATATCTCCTGCCAATTCTAGTGCCGCAGCAGCGACTTCGGCAGTACAATGTTGTTCTGTTCTGGAGGGTATCCGAAGTAAATAGTCCATTTTGGCAATATTATTTATAGACAATAGGGGAATATCATCCAAATATGGGCTTTTGCGAAACATTTTTCTTGCTTCTGGCCAAGTGCCATCCAATATAATGAACAGCGGTGGTTTTTGGTTAGCAGGGATCTTCTGATACACCGTACGAGGAGGCGTAGCATAACTGTCTGGGAAGATCAGATAGGGTTGACGGGTTGGATCACGTAATACTTCGAGCAATTGTTGATCAGGATCTGTTCTAGACCAGAGAAAAGCCCGTGTATCGGGCAGAATATCTGCAATCAACTTTCCCGTATTACTGGGTTTCATAGGCTCAGTATCGAACATGATGAGACAGAAGCGGCTTTCTGCATTTGTAGATGAAATCATTTCACACAGACATTTTTTTTGGGGTAATAAACAATGTAGGCAACGCTGCACTCGGCACCCCCTTGCCAGAAAAGGGCGGGTAGAGCGGGCAAGGCGGCGTTGGCGAAGCTGATAAACGGCGTTGTTATTTCTCATTTAAGAACTCAAACATGTTCGTGGATAAAACCAGTAAAAAATTAGCGGATATTTTAATGGATTGTCGTTACCAGAGGTAGCTTCGGGCGCGTACATCGGGTAATCTTCGCGCCATAACGCAGTTGGAGAAATAAATGAACGATTCCTATAGTGGTAAGAACGGCAAAGTCAAAGTAATGTATGTCCGTAATAATGAGGACAATAACGATAACCGTAAAGGCGGAGATCGTCGTAAAAACAGTGACAGCCGTAAGAGTGATAACCGTCCGTTTGGTAAAGGGCGTGATCAGGGTGACCGCCGTCGTGGCAATGAACGCCCAGAGCGCTCAGGTGATCGTTCTCCGTGGAGAACAGTCTCCCGTCCAGAGGGCAAATTCCTTGAGCCAGAGCACCAAGGTATTAGCGGCAAAAGCAACATTGATCCTGAACAGCTTCGTCGTCAGCGTTTGGAAGAAACCCGCATCTATGGGGAAAATGCTTGTCAGGCAATGTTCCAGAACCGTCCCGATGCGATTGTTCGGGCCTGGTTTGTTCAATCAGTCACGCCGCGTTTTCGCGATGCTTTGAAATGGATGGCGGCAAATCGCAAGGCTTACCATGTCGTTGACGACGAAGAACTATCCAAGGCATCAGGTACAGAGCACCACGGTGGCGTATGTTTCTTGATTAAGAAGCGCAATGGCTTGGATGCGGAAACCTATTTACAGCAGGCACCAGCAAAAGATTGTGTTCTGGCATTGGAAAACGTAGGTAATCCACATAATCTTGGTGCAATTATGCGTAGTTGTGCGCATTTTGGCGTACAGGGTATGATTTTGCAGGATACTGCGATGCTGGAATCAGGTGCGGCTGTTCGTACAGCAGAAGGAGGCGCTGAACACATCAAAGGCATTGATGCGGATGGATTCACGGCTACGCTGAATAAGTTTCGCAATCAAGGTTACACAATTGTGACCACATCAAGTCATAAAGGTAGCACAACACTGGCACAAGCAACATTACCAGAAAAAATGGTCTTGGTATTGGGTCAGGAAAGTGACGGATTAAGTGACAGCATGTGGGAATATGGTGACATTCGCCTTTCTATTGGTGGAACAGGTCGGGTAGAAAGCCTGAATGTTTCTGTTGCAACAGGTATTATGTTGGCAGAATGGTGGCGTCAGAATAAGGCTTAATTTATATCTGAAATAGATCTCAAGTAGCCATTTAGCCAAAGAATAGTGACTTGAAAATACAAAGATATAGTTTAATTTTCATTATCAATAAGGCCTTGTCTATTTAGTCAGGGCCTTATTTTACCCCCCTTATTTATTGAAACTATCTTTATTATTTCCATATAAAATATTTTTTATTAAAAATAAAAACATTTGTTATTATTTTGGAGTGAAGGTATTTGTTTGGATGTTTGCAAAAACCAAATATTTTAAATAACGCACATAAATTTAAGCCATTTATGGTTTATCCGTATTATTAAGTTGCCCTATTAAATAAGTCAGTCAATTTCTCTAAATACTCTACTTTTTTTATGGTTGTTAATGTCAATGATTTTTATTATCATTTGATAAAATAAAAAAGACAGATACTAATTTTAGTGAGCAAGAATTAATACCCCACTTATTGGATAGTAATATCCAGAAATTTATATAGCGATGTATCACCCTGTTAGCAGTGTTTGTATATAGAAACAGGTAGGTGCAGGATATGAATGAAGGGCTTTATTTAAATGCATTCGTTGAATACTTATTGGAATCATCAAACCTCCCATCTAACCAGGGAAAATTGGCTGCATGCCAATCGCCATCTTGTAGCAAAGATACTGCGCGAACTTTGCCATGAAAAACTCATCCAGCCAGTACATCATAGTGAGGGTCAAATTTATTCTGTTGATATAGATAATGTCCAATACTGTTTTCAGGCACAAGCTTATCAACTTGATCACTTGGACATTGATATTGCATCTATAACCAAATTTAGTTATGGTCAACCGCAATCTTTAGATGCCATTGCGCTGATTATAGAATTGCAGCCATTACTGGATATTTCTGAGAAGTTATTGCCCATTTATCTTGATGAAATATCCAGTACGCTCTATGGCCATGCCTTTAAATATCAAAAAAATCGACTGACTGCACGGGATTTAATTCAAGCAGATTATCAGACGGTAGAAACATCAATGAGCGAAGGGCATCCGGTATTTATTGCTAACAATGGACGTATTGGTTTTGATGCCGATGATTATTTGGATTACGCACCGGAAAGTGCCCATCCAGTGACATTAATTTGGGTTGCGGTACATCGGAATAAAGCAATTTTCTCTGTATTGTCTTCGCTTTCTTATTCACAGTTGATAGCAGAAGAATTGGGCAACTATTTGCCCGCTCAATTTGAACGGCAAATGCAGTCATTAGGATTAAACCTGTCTGATTATTACCTGATGCCTTTACATCCTTGGCAATGGAAACACCGTATCGCCATTAGCTTTGCTGCGGACATTGCCAGACAGGAAATAGTTTATCTTGGTGAAGGTCATGATCGCTATTTGGCTCAACAGTCTATCCGCACATTTTTCAATATAAGCCAGCCTAAGAAAAATTATGTGAAAACTGCATTGTCAGTCCTTAATATGGGATTTATGCGTGGACTAGATCCACACAGTATGGTAACAACTCCGCAAGTCAATGAGTGGCTTAATAACTTGGTTGAAGCTGATGAATTCTTCCAGGAAAAAGGATTCTCCATATTGAAGGAAAGAGCTGCGATAGGTTATTTCAATCACTATTTTGAATCTGCTATCAAAAAAGATAACCCACATAAAAAAATGCTATCTGCATTATGGCGTGAAAGCCCAATGACAATTCTGAAAGACAATCAACGCCTGATGACCATGGCTTCATTGTTACATATCGACTGGGAGGGACATTCGGTTGTTGCTGCTTTGGTTCAGGATTCAGGCCTATCAGTTGAAGATTGGGTATCACGTTATCTGGATGCTTACCTTTCCCCGTTGTTGCGTTCTTTCTTCACCTATGATCTGGTCTTTATGCCACATGGTGAAAACTTAATGTTGGTACTGGAAAATAATGTACCGGTAAAAATGTTAATGAAAGATATTGGGGAAGAAATTGCCATCTTAAATGGTGAACTTGAGTTGCCCAAAGAGATTGGTTTCTTGCATGTCATCATTAAGGATGACATGAAGATTAATTACATTTTCCTCGATGTCTTTGATTGCTTCTTCCGCTATTTGATCCCGTTGTTGCAAAAACATCTGGCATTGTCAGAGTCGCGTTTTTGGGAATTGGTTGCCCACTGTATTCACAGCTATCAATCACAACATCTACATCAGATAGAAAAATTCCGCAAATTTGATCTATTTAAGCACGATTTTGTGCGTACTTGTCTGAATCGTCTGCAAATGGCGAATAACCAACAAATGATTGATCTTGATGATCGTGAGAAGAATCTGAAATTTGCCGGAACGTTAGTGAATCCGCTTCGCGCTTTGCGGGAAAGATACTCTGTCGTATTTGCGACAGATGAGTGATGGAAATATCAAGATAAACATAACACAAATCACGTTGGTAACAAGATGAATAGAACGACAAACCCCATTTTGCAACAGAAGCATTTAACCAAGAGAACTGTGCTTTCTCTGATGATCCCGTTGATTTTAGCGGGAAATAATATGGCGATGGCAGAAGGGCAAGGAAAAGAAGATAAGATTATTGTAACAGCAGCACCAGTGGCGGTATATGAAGGTGTGACGGAAGACACTGGCATGTATAATACCTCCTCAATGGTAACATCGACAGGCTTGAATTTATCTGCCCGCGAAACACCGCAAAGTGTCAGCGTTATGACCAAGCAACGTATGGTAGATGAAAATCTGAATAGCGTTAAAAGTGCTATCGACAGCATTACAGGCATGACAGTCCATCAGGCTGACAGCGATCGCTTCACTTTCTCTTCGAGAGGGATGACAGTCAGGAATATGCTGCGTGATGGTGTACCGACTTTTTACGACATCCGTTTTAACTATGGTGATAACCTGCTGGATACTGCCATCATTGATCGCCTTGAGGTGGTGCGTGGGGCGGCAGGCCTGATGGTAGGGCCGGGTACACCTTCAGCGGCGGTTAATGTGATCCGTAAACGTCCAACCAGCGATTTTCGTGGTGAAGCAACTTTGGGTGGGGGATCTTGGGATAAATGGCGGACTGGTTTGGACTTGTCTGGCCCATTAAGTGAAAACGGTACAGTTAGGGGGCGCTTTGTCACTGCCTATGAGCGCTCGAATTCGTTTATTGATCGTGATAAACATGAAAAATATCCTTTCTATGGCATCCTTGAAGCAGATCTGACAGAGAACACGTTGTTAACCATTGGGACTGATTATCAAATCAACCATACCCGTGGAGGGATGTCTGGTGGATTGCCGATTTATTTTAAAGATGGGAGCAAAACCAATTACAAACGCAGTGATAGTTTTGCACCTGATTGGGCATTCTCCAAAGTACGTTCATTTTCGGCCTTTACTAGTTTGCAACACACGTTTGATAACGGTTGGAGCGTGAAAGGTACTTTTACCTATGACAATAACACCCTTGATCAAAAAGTATTGTGGGCGACCGGATTTCCTGATCGTGCCACTAATGAAGGAATGTATCCGGGGAATATGACTTTAATTGATGGAAGTCGTCGCCAGCGTAATTTCGACTTACAAGTAAATGGTAATTATGGATTCTTGGGGCGTACACACCATGCTAGTTTTGGTTTGAACTACCAAAAACAGAATTTCCAGAATGATTATTACAATGCTGCCTGTATGCTAGAAGATAATTCTAATCAGATAGATCAAAAAGCGACAGGAAAAAGGAATAATTGTAACTACTTAGGCGATTTTACCCGCTCCTCATGGGGATATGCTGAGCCAACATGGAGTCAACAGAGAACAACTGGATCTAATGGTTATATTGAACAAACTGCAGGTTATGCCGTCACTCAGCTTTCTTTGGCAGATCCTGTGACTCTGATCCTTGGTGGGCGTGTTACCAGTTGGAAAACCCGTGGTGATAATTTCGGCACACCGCAAAACGGCAGTTATAGCGATCAATTCGTGCCATATGGTGGGTTGGTTTACAACATCACGCCAGATTTTTCAGTTTATGGTAGCTATACCAAAATTTTTGATCCAGAAAGCCGTATTAACCGTAATAACCAACTCCTTAAACCAGTTTCGGGTGAAAACTATGAGCTGGGTTTGAAAGGTGTTGCCTTGGATAACAGTATTGATTATTCATTAGCACTTTTTGAAATCCGCCAAAATAATTACACAGTTAATGATAACTCTGGTAAACCACGAGCTTCCGAAATTCCCAAAAATGCCAAAGTTTATTATGCCATTAATGGTGTAAAAACCCGAGGTTTTGAAGCCGAAGTTAGTGGGCAGATTACGGATGACTGGCGTATTTATGCGGGGTACACCCAGTTCCGTGCGACAATGCCAGGTGGTAAACGTGTCAATATGGAAGATCCAAATCGCTTATTCAAATTATTCACGACTTATACCTTGCCAGGCGTGATGAACGATTTAACACTAGGTGGTGGAGTTAACTGGCAGGACAAAACAAGGCTTGACCTTACCGGTCCTGATGGAAAAGTGCGCCAAGATGGCCAAGGCAGTTTTGCCACGGTTAACCTGATGGGACGTTATCAATTCACTCCAGATCTTTCTCTGACCGTGAACTTGAATAACTTGTTCGACAAGAAATACTACACCTCGTTTGGTAGCTATACCCAATATTATTACGGTGCATCACGTAATGTTGAAGCGACACTGCGTTATAAGTTCTAACTAAATTACGTTCATAACTAAGTCACAGGCGGCGACTATGTATTTTTATCCATTTGAGCAACAAGCAGTAGAGGGTAATAGGCAATGGTTTTGATACGTTGCAATGTACTGGTCGCCGTGCTTTTGATATTGCTGGTGGGTTGTGACAAACCAGTAACTTCGAGGAAGCTGCCGACGGATGCTGTCGGTTATCCCAAAACAATCACCACCGCACTAGGTACGGTAGTGATTAACCAACCGCCGCAACAAATTGTGGCGTTGGGAACAGGTACGGAAGATATTCTATTGGATTTGGGCATAATTCCTGTTGGCATTGAATCGCATCGCTGGGGAGGGGGTGCAGAAGGTTATTTACCGTGGTTCAGGGAAGAGATAGAGCGTCGTGGGGCAGAATTGCCTGCCATTATCGAAATGTACCCAGAATTAGATATCGAAAAGATAATTACTCTGAAGCCTGATTTGGTGTTGGCAACACAGTCAGGTATTACGCGGGAAAATTATGATCATTTATCACATTTTGTCCCGGTAATTGCTTATCCAGCAAAACCGTGGCAGACGACACCACGACAACAAATTGAGCTGGTGGCACAAGTGTTGGATAAAACAGAACAAGGAGAAAGGCTTGTTACTGAATTGGATAACCTGTTAACTCTATCAGGAAACAGTATCCCCAATATTGCTGGTTATCGTTTTGCCTATATTAAAGCAGGAACAACCGGTAACACCCTGTCGATTTATGTCAAAAACGATCCACGTGTTGATACGCTGGTGCACCTTGGTTTATCCCTGCTTCCGTTGGTTGATTCCTTAACTGCGCCTTTTGGCAATTTTGCTGCCAATATCGGTCTGGAGAACGCTGATTTGCTTAATGGAGCAGATATTTTGGTCACATGGTATACCAGTGAAAAAGAGCGTCAGGAGACAGAAGCTCAACCCCTATTCCGTTCCATTCGTGCGGTTAACCAAGGGGGATATATTCCGTTGACTGATCAATCAATTGTGATGTCCATGTCTTATGGTTCACCACTTAGCTTACGCTGGGGATTACCAAAATTTATGCCGTTATTGAAGCAGGAGATAGCAAAACATGATAAACCCTAAACGGCGAATCGCCCTTATTTTGGGGTTAGTATTCATGGTCATGCTGGCCTGCCTTTGCATAGCTGCTAGCTTAAGTCTGGGTTCAAAATCATTGCCTTTCTCATCAGTTTGGCACCATTATTGGTTGGGAGATAGTGGAAGTTATTATGATTTAGTTATCAATGCTCGTGAACCACGCACACTGATTGGTTTAATGGCTGGTGCAGCGCTGGCATTAGCAGGAGCAGTAACACAAGGATTATTACGCAATCCACTGGGCGATCCTGGGTTATTGGGCGTAAATGCGGGAGCCGCGGCTACAGTGGTATGTTTCTCTTTTATCCCAGTTTTAGATGGAATCCCCCGATTCTGGATAGCGTTTATTGGTGCAAGTCTGTCTACGTTTTTATTTTACTTGCTTAGTGGCGGATCACGTAATACCAATCCAGCCCGACTGGTTTTGACTGGAGCCGCTATTAATGTCTGCTTGTTTGCAGTGGTACAAGGTATCATCTTGCTTAATCCACAGGTGATGGATAGTTATCGTTTTTGGTCGATTGGTTCATTAAGTTCCATGTCATTAAGTGAAGCCAGTTTGTTGTTCCCTTATTTATTGGTGGCAGTGATATTGGTACTTTCCTTGGGCTCTGCGCTGAATGTGATGGTCTTTGGCGAAGGGATCGCGGGTTCATTGGGCGCTAATGTTGTCAGAACCCGAATATTATCTTTGCTAAGTGCCACGATGCTGGCTGCCTCTGCAACAGCTATGGCTGGCCCTATTGCGTTTGTTGGCCTGGCTGCACCACATTTGATGCGGGCGTTGGTAGGCAATGATTTTCGTTGGCTATTGCCTTATTGCCTGCTTGCTGGGTCTTGTTTGCTGCTGATATCGGATATTGTTGCTCGATTGCTGATCGCTCCAGAAGAAATTATGGTTGGTATTATCACTGCGGGTATTGGTGCACCTTTGCTTTATCTGGTTGCAAAAAGCCGTTCACAAAAGATGATGGCGGAGTAAATTATGATATTGATTCATTCGTCGGTGAGGCAGCCAAAAGCTAAAACATTCAGGATAGGCAATGCAGTTTTTATTGCGCCAGCACGGCAAGTCAGGAGGGTAGTTTTTTCCATTCTATTGTTGCTTATAGTGTTTTTTTACCTGTCCTTGGCAATGGGCAGGGAAGGGATGGATAATCCTTTTCTGCTGACAGAAACATCTTATCAAACATTTATTTTAATGGAGATCCGTTTACCGAGAGCCTTGGTAGCAATCGGGGCAGGAATGACATTGGCGCTTTCTGGTTCCCTGTTTCAGCTTACGACCCGTAATGCACTTGGCAGCCCAGATATCATCGGCATTAACGGTGGAGCGATGGTCGGGATCGCCATAGCAATGGTTGTTTGGCCTGATGTGTTGCCTGTTCCATTAGGAGCGCTATTGGGTTCCATGATTGCCGTATTGTTGGTCTATCTTGGTAACGGTACAGGCATTGGAAATATGCAGGCTAATAAGATCATTATTTCGGGAATTGCGATTGCTGCACTGTGCATGGCATTTATCGATTTTGCCTCTTCGAATGTTCGCCTTGAGCAAGCCCAACAACTGAAATCATTTCTGAGAGGCAGCCTTGCCAGTCAAAGCTGGCAGAATGTGGCACTGATCAGCGGAATGGTGTTATTCATTCCAGTTTTATTTTGGCTAGGCAGGCAATTGAATTACACCCATTTTGGCAATGATATCGCCAATACCCTTGGTGTACCCGTGCGCCTTATACAGATCGCCAGCATATTATTGGCAGTGATTTTTGCCACCATATCGGTATTGGTTGTCGGGCCAGTTGCATTTATCGCTTTGTCTGCACCACAAATAGCCCGACGGCTGGTACGAAATAAAGGCTCTGCGCTGTTTTGCACTGTACTAGTGGGTGCTTTGCTGATGTTGGTTTCTGATTTAATGACTTTGCTATTACCAACCTCAGCTCGTCTACCCGTGGGAGTGATTACAGCAGTAGTTGGTGGAATCTATTTGATGTATTTGCTGTATGCCGAATTAAGGAGAACACGATAATGCCATCGGATGCTCATTCCCCAGAGGTGACTTCACGACTGAAAGCCCATGATCTTTCACTGGCATATGGTAAAAGAACCATTATTGATGGCGTTAATCTCGCCATTCATGACGGTGAATTTAGCGTCATTATTGGCCCGAATGGGTGTGGAAAATCAACATTGTTGCGGGCAATAAGTCGCAGTATGCAGCCCCAACGTGGTGAGGTTTTGTTGGATGGAACCAGTATCCATCGTTACAAACCTAAATCCGTTGCACGCGAATTATCCTTGTTGACGCAAGGTGCAGCCATCACTGAGACTCTGACGATCTATGATCTTGTTTCTCGTGGGCGCTATCCTTATCAGTCTTTCTTGCGCCAATGGTCGGCAGAAGATGAGAGAGTAGTCAATGAAGCCTTGAAGGCAGTAGATTTATGGGATATGTCGCAAAAATTGGTGAATGAACTGTCAGGAGGCCAGCGCCAGCGTGCTTGGTTTGCCATGACACTGGCCCAGCAGACCCCGATTATTTTGTTGGATGAACCGACCACTTATTTGGATATTTCTCATCAGATTGAATTGCTTGATCTTTGCCAATACTTGCATCGGCAAGGCAAGACGCTGGTGTTGGTTTTACACGATATTAATCTGGCTCTGCGCTATGCCTCTCGTCTGATTATGATGAAAAATGGCCAGATTTATGCTGAAGGTATCCCTGAGAAAATTGTGACAGTACAGAGTATTGCCGATGTATTTGGTTTGGCCTGCCGGATTATTCGTGATCCTGAATCTAATAAACCATTGATTATACCTAAATATAAAACTAATGAGTAATGATGGGGGAGTTTTTAAATTGTTGTGTTATTGGTTGTCCTGCAATTTAAAATCTATTGAGTATATTCCAGAGATATAATTTAGGATTGATAATGGATGATAGGAGAGTAAGGAATGACAAATAAAAATAACCAGAACGTCATCAAATTAATATCTGAAATAACCATTGAAGATATCACTAACCTATTTGATGGGGCATTTAGCCATTTTAATTCATCAATGAAAATAAATTCAGAAAGTATTCCATCGGAAAGTATGTTGTTTTATCAATGGTCGAGTGATGAACAATTTCCATTATTGATGAAAAGCTACCAAGATTCACATTATAGTGATAATGAGTTAAAACCAAATCAGAAAGGGCTTTATTCTTTATGGGCACAGTGGTATTTTGGTTTAATTGTTCCACCAATGATGTTAATGCTATTAGAGTATCCTCAGGCTGTTGATACTGATTATAATCTTTTTCAGATTGAATTTCATGAAACTGGCAGGCCAAATGTTGTTTATTACCAGTTAACGTGGCTGGACGAATCAATATCTTTATTGGAGCGTTATCATTCTATGTTAGATCGGCATATTATGCCTGTATGTGAGAAAATTGAGTCCTATCGCGGAATAAATGGGCGTTTATTGTGGAATAACATTGGTTATGTTATGTATTGGTACTTAAATAATTTCAGAGAAAGAATAGACGCGGATCAGTATGATACATTAATACAGAATCTTTTCTTCACACAGACGTTACCTGATGGCAGGGATAATCCACTTTATCGTACTGTGATTATGAAAAATAATGCAATACAACGCCGTTGTTGCTGCCAACGAAATAAGTTACCAGGAGTAGGAAATTGTCACGATTGTCCCCTTGAATCTACTGCATAAATAGTAGAAATTAAGCTTATCTATTTCTTACAAAAATAAAAAATCATCATGGATTGATGATATATCACTACCTTCATTGATTAATGAGGGTACTTAATATTTAAAAAACACTGTCGAGCAATTATTTATAATAATTCATATAGATACTTAATGGGTTTCGAGTTACTACCATAAAATTGATAACTTGAAAGATAAAGAGTATAAAAGTTAAGGATATATAATGCCTGACAAAGCCCAAGTTATTGCCGAAACATTGACTAAAAAGACACCTTTAATGGGAAGTGATTATTTAAAAAATAGCTGTTTTTATCAACATCTACTATCGCAGGAAGGCAATACCTGAAATTTACTTTCCTCAATCCAGCGACTACTCAGCAGCATGTGCAAGAAATTGTGGATGAGATCGTTATGCAGGGAAATCTGTTGTTGGCAGATATTGTGTTTCCCGCGAGTGAATTCACCAGAAAACAATGATTGTTGTTTTCTCAAGTAAGTTGTTTTCTCAAATAAGTAGCGTTTATGGGGAGTGATTATGACAGCCAAGATTTATGATTTTATCGCAATTGGAATTGGCCCATTTAATTTGGGATTAGCTTGTCTAGTGCAGCCAATACAAGGGATGAGTAGTCTGTTTATTGATCAGAAGCCTGCTTTTGATTGGCATCCGGGCATGATGCTAGAAAATTCTACGATGCAAACACCGTTTATGGCGGACTTAGTGACATTGGCATCCCCTACTCATCCATTGAGTTTCCTAAATTATATCAAGCAGAAAGGCCGCATTTACTCGTTTTACATTCGGGAAAATTTTTTCCTGTTGCGTAAAGAATATAACCAGTATTGCCAATGGGCAGCGGAACAGTTGCCTAACCTACGTTTTAATACGCGGGTTGAAAATATCAGCCATAACTCTGCATCCTCGCATTATATCTTGCACTGTACAGATACATTAACTGGAGAGAAATATGAATTTTTCTGTAAAAAGTTGGTATTGGGAACGGGGCCTTCATCATATATTCCAAAATGTTGCAGGCCTTTTGCCCATCAGATGGTCACTTCAGGAGGTTATTTAAAAAATAAGGACGCCTTACAGAAGAAGAAATCCATCACAGTGTTGGGAAGTGGGCAAAGTGCAGCGGAAATTTTTTACGATTTGCTTGAGGACATTGATATTTATGGCTATCAGCTTAATTGGGTAACACGTTCCCCGCGTTTCTTCCCTCTTGAGTATACCAAACTGACATTAGAAATGACGTCACCTGAATATGTGGATTATTTCTATAGCAGAATCAACATAACCTGACATATTCAATATGCTCTGTAAACAACTCATCAACTGAACATCTTTTTTGCCTCCTGATCGCTTTTGCTCCGCCCC
>NZ_MKGR01000004.1 GCF_001908095.1 Xenorhabdus thuongxuanensis
AGCCATGATCAAACTCTTCAATTAAAGGTTTGATGCTCAAAGAATCGTCCTGTTAGTTCGTAATGAATTAACTGTCAGTCACTCTTCAAGACTTTAAATCATTTTGCCTTTCGGCTTGGATAAGTGTCTTGCGAGTGCCCACACAGATTGTCTGATTAACTTGTTAAAGAGCGTTGGCAACCGGATGTCTGTTCCGGGTTGCGAGGCTGCGTATCTTACGCTTTTCGCCGCCAGAGTCAAGCGATTATTTTCGCTTTTCTCTCACCGTCCTGCGCGGCCTGTTTCAGCGCTGCGTCGGTCAGTGGTGGCGCATTATAGGGGGTTTTACGGCACTGACAAGAGTTTTTTTTAATTTCTTTCCTGCTCGTGGTTTTTTTCAACAAAAACGGTAATTATGTGTGTTTTACGCACCAAAAATGATGATTTAAACAACAATCATTAAAGACAATATTCTTATACAATGCTCGTTGTTCAATTGATTACGGCAACTATCGATTAGCCTTAGAGGAAATAGTTGACTACTTAACAATCAACAAATGGTTTGAGTTCGATGTAGTAAGATATTATGTATTCACTAACTATCATTAAAAAATAAATGGGATATCTAATGGTCAAATCCGCACGCAGTACGTCGGGGTTGCCTTGGATTGCGGCGATAGCTTTTTTTATGCAGTCTTTAGATGCCACAATTCTTAACACTGCACTACCGGCGATTGCAAAAAGTCTTAATCACTCTCCGCTGGCAATGCAACCTGCCATTGTCAGCTATACCTTAACTGTAGCGATGTTAATTCCTGTAAGCGGTTGGCTTGCTGATAGGTTTGGCACTCGTACAGTATTCATTTATGCTGTTTCCTTCTTTTCTTTAGGCTCGCTTGCTTGTGCACTGTCACACAATCTCTCTTTCTTAGTTATATCCCGCGTTATTCAAGGCATAGGTGGAGCTATGATGATGCCTGTTGCTCGCCTGACTTTACTAAGAACATATCCACGTAGCGAATTACTACCTATTTTGAATTTTGTCACCATGCCAGGATTATTAGGTCCGATTTTGGGTCCAATGCTCGGCGGATTATTAGTGACTTATGCAACATGGCATTGGATCTTCATCATCAATATTCCCATTAGCTTATTAGGTATCATTTACGCCAAAAAGAATATGCCCAATTTAACTATGCCCAAATGCTCTTTCGATTTTCTGGGATTCATGCTGTTTAGTACGAGTTTGGTAATGATTTCGGTCAGCTTTGATTTATTTGGGGATCACTCATTTTCAGGCTATATTCCTCCCGCTTTATTTTCTGGCGGTATCATTATGCTATTGGGGTATATCTTCCATGCTAAAAGACACTCAAATCCCCTCATTAACCTCCAGTTGTTCCAAACACGTACATTTTCAATCGGCATTGCCAGTAATATTGCTACTCGGCTAAGCACTGGCTCGCTTTCATTTATTATTCCTTTGATGCTACAAGTGGGGTTTGGATTTTCAGCAATAATTGCTGGCATAATGATGGCACCGAATGCTATTGGCTCAATTTTAGCCAAATCTTTTGTGACCAATATATTGACCCGCTTTGGATATCGAAACACACTCATTTGGGTCACGATCATTATTGGTATAATGATTTCACAATTCTCGCTACAGACACCGGAACTCCCCATCGTATTTTTGATAATCCCTCTTTTTATATTGGGAATGGTAATGTCCACACAGTTCACAGCTATGAATACAATTACCTTGGCTGATCTCAATGATAACAATGCAAGTGCTGGTAACAGCCTGCTGGCAATCACTCAGCAGTTATCCATCAGTTTTGGAGTGACCGTCAGTGCGGCAGTCCTGAGATTTTATGAGTCAATGGAATATGGCTCAGCCATCAGCCACTTCCACTATACTTTGATTACGATGGGAGTGATTACCTTGATTTCCTCTACTGTTTTCCTATTACTGAACAAAGAAGACGGTAATAACTTAATTAAGAAGAAATAAATCAGTTAACGGCTAAGCTACAGAACTTCGTTCGATCAATTTAGGTGTCAACATCAGTTGTTTTGGTTCGCTTTCTGGATTGTCCATTCGATAAAGCAGGCTATCAATCGCCAATTTACCCAATTCATCTTTTGGTTGATGAATGGTTGTCAACGGAGGGATAAGGTAAGGCGCGATTGCAATATCGTCATATCCGATAATCGAGATATCATCCGGCACGGAAAGTCCCTGCTGATACAAAGCTTGATAAGCGCCAATCGCCACAGCGTCATTCCCCGCAAATAAAGCTTCCGGTGGTTCAGGTAATTGGAGAAGTTGCTTCATTGATGAGAATCCACCGGCAAATTCAAAATCACTGTAGATCTCATATCCCATGGGGATCTCCAGCCCAGCATCCTGCATTGCTTTTTGGTATCCAGCCAAGCGCTGACGAGCGGGTGTCTTATCACGTGGGCCAGTGATACAAGCAATTTTACGAAAACCTCGACCGATCAAGTAATTGGTAGCCATTTTTCCCCCTTGTAGGGAGTTATCCTTGATAATGTCATAGCAGGTATCAAACGGAGACCAATCCATGATTACCATCGGTACCAATGGGTAGCGACGAAGAGAGTCACTGGATAGCCTCTGGGTTTCAGAACACATGATTAACAAGCCATCAACGCGCTTTTGCAGCAAGGTTTCCATGCTGCTAATCATACGGGTAATGTTACCTTCGGTATTACACAAAATTAAACTGTATCCCCGTTCGTAACAACTCCTTTCTACACCTCTAACGACTTCGGAAAAAAAAGAGTTATCACTGGCCGTAACCAACATACCAATGGTTTTGGTTTGCTTGACTTTCAAGCTTCTTGCCAAAGCAGACGGCGCATAATTTAATTCCTCAATCGCTGCATTGACTTTCTTTTTCACGTTTTCACTGACATAACGATTGCCATTAATCACATGAGACACTGTTGATGTTGATACGCCCGCCAGACGAGCAACGTCCTTCATGGTAGCCACGGTTAATCCTGTTCAGACAGAAATGCATCAATTTCATTCCGCCACGGAACCGCAGGTTGCGCTCCCTGACGCGTAACTGCAATCGCAGCCGCAGCCTGTGCAAAGCGGATCGACGACAATATCTCTTTTCCTTCCAGCAATCCCGTTACCAAGGCGCCATTAAATGTATCCCCGGCAGCAATTGTGTCGATCGTTTTTACTTTAAACCCGGAAACAATTTTCCCTTCCTTATCTTTTTCGCTCAGCCATACACCTCGACTACCCAATGTAATAATGACCGTTTCTATCCCCTTATCATGTAAAGCCTGAGAGGCTCTGTCCGCCCCAACATCATCTTTTACAGCAATGCCAGTTAAATACTCTGCTTCGGTCTCATTCGGCGTGATAATATCTACCAGCGAAAGTAATCGATCCGAGATTTTCTGTGCGGGTGCTGGATTCAAGATCACTTTGGTATGATGTTTCTTAGCCGTTTCAGCAGCAAGTTGTACTGTTTCCAATGGAGTTTCAAGCTGCAATAACAATGCATCAGCTTCTTTGACAACTTGATCATGACGAAGGAAATAATCAGGGGTTAGCCTGCCATTCGCCCCTGCATTAATGCCAATAACATTTTCACCCTGCCGATTGACAAAAATCAGAGCAACACCCGTTGTTTCTCCTTCAATAACCTCAATTGAGGAGATATTGATATTATCTTTCACCAACTGTTGGCAAACACGTGTACCAAGGTCATCTTGGCCAACGCAAGCAATAAATGTAATGTCAGCACCACAACGACCAGCAGCAACTGCCTGGTTTGCTCCTTTTCCTCCAAAGGCAACCTTATACTGTTCTCCTCTCACTGTTTCCCCTGGTTGGGGAAAAGAATTGAGATTCAAGATGTGATCTACATTGATGCTACCCATCACCACCAGTTTTGCCATACTCATTACATTTATTCCTGTATAAAAATAATGCAGCCATAAAAACTAATGGCTGCATGAATAATGTTGATTATTTCTTAACAACTAATCCCAGTTCGACCGGAATGATGGCATCAACTTTTTCACCTTTTAACACTTTGTCCGCGGTCTGAACACCGATGATACCAATTTGATCTGGACGCTGTGCGATCGTTGCTCCCAATTTACCGCTCTGTACAGACTTAAGAGCATCGTCAGTGCCATCGAATCCAACAACCAACACATCTTCTTTACCGGCTGCCTGCAACGCTCGCAATGCCCCAAGAGCCATTTCATCATTTTGAGCGAAAACGGCCTGTACTGACGGATGAGCTGTCAGCAAGTTTTGCATGACATTCATCCCCTTTGTGCGATCATAATCAGCAGGCTGACTAGCCAACATATTGAATTTGTGCTTTTGGGCTGCCTGACCAAAACCTTCACCACGTTCACGCGCACCTGAAGTTCCTGGAATGCCTTCCAATTGAATGACTTTGACATCATTACCTAATTTCCCAGCGATAAAATCAGCTGCCATTTTGGCACCTAAACGGCTGTCGGAAGCAATATAGCTGATAACGTTGCCCTTATACGCTGAACGGTCAAGAGTAATAACCGGAATATTCGCCTTATTTGCCACGATCACTGCATTACCAACAGCATCTGAGTCGGTTGGGTTAATTAACAACAATTTTATGCCACGAACTGCCAAATCCTGTACATTGGCCAATTCTTTTGCTGGATTATCCTGAGAATCAAGTACAATTAAGTGATATCCCAGCTTATCAGCCTCTTTTTGTGCGCTATCTTTCATGGTGACAAAGAAAGGGTTATTCAAGGTTGAAATAACCAATGCAATGCTATCTCTCGCCAGTGCATTAGCACTTATAGTGACACTCAATGCCATGACGGAGAAAATAGTTGCCAGCTTCTTCATTTTCATATTATTTTTTCCTGTAGGGTAAGGTTATTTACTGCTTTTGTTATCAACCAAGACCGCCAGTAAAATAACAACTGCCTTGACGATCATCTGGTAGTTGGAAGAAATACCTAATAAATTCAAACCATTATTCAAAAAGCCTAAAATCAACGCACCAATCAACGTACCAACAATTCGCCCCTTGCCTCCTGCCAAACTGGTTCCACCCAGTACGACTGCTGCAATAGCATCCAGTTCATAACCACTTCCAGCCATCGGTTGAGCAGAAGATAATCGGGCAACTTCGATAATACTGGCCAGTGCAGCCAACAGACCACATAGGGAATAAACGATTATTTTTATTTTATCAACACCAATACCTGATAAACGTGTTGCAGATTCATTTCCGCCTAATGCGTAGATGTAACGACCAAGACGAGTGTGGTGAAGAATGAACCAAGCCGCGACAAACACCAGCGACATAATCCACACAGGCGCAGGCACTCCTAATGGACGCCCAATACCAAACCAACCAAACAGATCAGCATTGTCACTGAAACCGGTATTAATCGGACTCCCATCGGTATAAACCCGAGTCACTCCGCGCAACAATAACATCATCACCAGTGTTGCAATAAATGCCTGAACCTGACCTTTTGCAACAATCACACCTGTGCAGGCCCCAATTGCGGCCCCCAATGCCAAAGCCCCAGCAACAGCGACCAAGGCATTGATATCTGCTCCAACCATTGATGCCGCTACAGCACCAGTCAGGGCCAACAAAGAGCCAACTGATAGATCAATTCCTGATGCCAGAATAACCAACGTCATGCCTACCGCCATGATAGCGTTGACAGAAGTTTGCTGGAGGATGTTAAACAGGTTATTCAATGTGAAAAAATTGGGGCTAAGGGAAGAAACGATGGCAATCAAAAATAAGAGCGCAATAAGTGATTTCTGCTCCATCAACCATGTTTTCGTAAACCAACGTCGGGAGGCTGGCGCTATACTAGAATTCATATCCATTATCCTTGACCATTCTCTTTTAATTGCATCGTATTTTGTTTACCAACAGCAGCGGCCATCAACACTTCCTGAGAAATACCATTCACATTGAATTCCCCACTGATACGACCTTCATGCATAACCAGAATACGATCACTCATTCCCATCACTTCAGGCATTTCAGAAGAAACCAAAATAATGCTTAAGCCTTCTTTTTTAAACTGGTTGATAAGCTGATAGATTTCCCTTTTCGCCCCAACATCTACGCCTCGGGTTGGCTCATCAAGGATCAACACCTTTGGACGAGTCATCAATCCACGGGCAATCGCAACTTTCTGCTGATTACCACCAGAGAGCAGCCCCATCGTCTGTTCCATTGAGGGGGTTTTGATATTGAACAACTTAATGAAGTCAGCAACGGATTTTTGTTCTGCGGAGTGATTCAAGAAACAAGAATTTCGGCTGAAATAACGTAATGCTGTGAGGGACATATTCTCTTTGACCGACATTCCCAAGACTAACCCATCACGCTTGCGGTCTTCCGAAATATAGACAATGCCATTGGTCAGCCCTTCCTGCGGACTGTGGATCGTCAGCGGTTTTCCATCAAGCAAGATCTTGCCTTCAGTTTTTGGCAAAGCCCCGTAAATCACCTTCATTAATTCAGTACGGCCAGCGCCCATCAGACCGGAGATCCCCAGAATTTCTCCACTAAACAGGGAAAAACTGACATTGTTGATTCCCGATCCAGAAAGGTTTTCTACTTCCAACCGTTTTTCACCTCTCGGTAGATCCAAACGCGGGTATTGCTCCTCCAGCTTGCGCCCCACCATCATTTCGATCAATCGATCTTCATTCAGGGCATTGACAGGTTGTTCACCAATAAATTGCCCATCACGCAATACCGTCACATCATCACAAATTTTAAAAAGCTCTTTCAAACGATGGGAAATATAGACAATGCCACACCCTTGCGCTTTCAGTTCCCGTATGACATGAAACAAGGATTCCGTTTCGGTATCCGTCAAGGCATCTGTAGGTTCATCCATAATGATAACTTTGGATTGGAAACTCAGCACTTTGGCAATTTCTACCATTTGCTGCTCACCAATGGACAATTCAGAAACAAGCCGATGGCTGCTGTAACGGATATTGAGACGCCTCAGCAAGTTATCGGCTTCTTCATACATTTTTTTCCAATTGATGACGCCCAGTTTATTGACGAATTCACGACCCAAAAAAACGTTTTCAGCAATCGTTAGTTGGGGGATGAGGTTTAATTCTTGATGAATAATGCCAATACCCGATTCCAGAGAGGATTTGGGACCAGAGAAAGCCACATCCTTCCCAAGATAGCGGATCGTGCCAGCATCTTTTGTATAAATGCCGGTCAAGACTTTCATCATTGTAGACTTACCGGCACCATTTTCGCCGACTAACGCCATTACTTTCCCGGGATAAACCCGCAGTGCAGCTCCTGACAATGCTTTTACTCCAGGAAAAGCCTTATCAATTCCCTTTAACTCCAGTAATGGCTTCATAATAACCTCAGAAAGTGACACTTTTCTCTTTCAGAATGCTATGACTGACATATTTTAATCGCTATTGCATTTCCCTGTTGTATTTCGAAAACAGCAATACGCTTGGTGATTTGTTCATGTATACCGATTGTGTTCAATAATTTCAGCGGCCAAAATGGCCGCTTCAACTTGTACTTCCTGAACAACAACATCAAAGACAGATAACAGATCGGGTGTTCCCTGGGTTAGCGCTAAATCAATTCTTTGGGTAGATAATGGGATAGTTTTCATTTTTATAAGCCTCTTAGCGAAACGTTTCGCTAAAAGGCCATCATATAAAGCTAACTATCAAAGACAACATGATTGATACGAAAATGTGATCATCATTGAAACGTTTAAGAAGATGATAATTAGAAGAAAAAAATAACTTATTGAATAAATTAAGCTGAATCGATTTTTTAAAACACACCATTAAAACTTAATAAATTATCACCAAAACCTTTGCATAGGGTGAATTTTATCTATAAATAAAGGAAGGTAACTATTCAAACCTTGGTGTAAATACTATGCGATTGGTCGAGAAAATATCCCTATTAGGTCAGTATTTAGAAAGCGGACTATATGAAAGACGGCAAGCCATTCGCCTGTGCCTGCTGGCCGCTTTATGTGGAGAGAGTGTTTTTCTTCTTGGACCACCAGGAATAGCTAAAAGCCTTATCGCACGTCGGCTCAAGTTTGCATTTCAAAATGCCCACGCTTTTGAGTACCTGATGACCCGTTTTTCCACCCCAGAAGAGATCTTCGGCCCCCTTTCCATTCAAGCACTCAAAGATGAAGGACGTTACCAGCGCCTTACCGAAGGTTATTTACCCGAAGCCGAAATCGTTTTCTTGGATGAAATTTGGAAAGCAGGGCCCGCCATTTTGAATACGTTACTCACCGCGATCAATGAAAAGAAATTCAGAAATGGCAACCAAGAAGAACAGCTACCGATGCGTTTACTGGTTACAGCATCCAATGAACTCCCTGATAGTGATAGCAGTCTGGAAGCACTTTACGATCGTATGTTGATCCGACTCTGGCTAGACAAGATTCAGGAAAAGAAAAATTTTCGAGCCTTACTGACTGACCGAAACAATGAAAATGGCAATCCCGTGCCTACCCATATTCAAATCACCGATGATGAATTTCAGCAATGGCAAAGCAAGATCAATCATGTATCCCTGCCAAATCATATCTTCGAACTGATTTATCAATTACGCCAACAAGTAAATGCGACTGAGAGTACGGCTGATGTCTCAGATCGCCGTTGGAAAAAATCCATCCGTTTACTGCAAGCCTGTGTCTTTTTCAGTGGCAGAAGTGAGATATCTCCATTAGATATCGTGCTATTAAAAGATTGCCTATGGCACGATTTGGATAGCTTAAAACTCTTGTCCCAATTTTTACATGTCTTATTGACAGAACAGGCTTATCTGCAACATTCCCTCATGCAAAAAATGGAGAAGTTATACCAGCAATGGGTACAGTTCAACCAAGACGAAAATAACCATCATCCCCTGCAATTAGTCGCCAAATCCTCTCTGTTTGGCCGCAGGGCTTTCTATTCACTGCCTGAAAATATTACAGATGAAAAACTGGTCCTGTTTTTACATCCTTCATTACACATACATAATATTGAAGTCAATTTCATTGAATTAGATAAAAAATCACTGGAAAATGCCCTAAAAAATAATACAGGAGAACTCTCAGCCTGTTTAAATGGCATTGGTTTTCCTCAAACTATCACGGCCGAAATCAATGAAAAGAACCAGCTTACAGTGCTGGATATTAGCCGTAATAGCGCTGTCCTCTGCCTATCTGGTCCCACAAAGAACACTAATACAGAATGGCGTGAAAATCTGGCATCTATCAGCGATGAAATTCAACAACAACGTCATCTGTTTAATCAACATCAACCCTGTTTATTTATCGAAGAACACTGGCTTGCCAGCATAGAGCAGAGTTTCCTACAATTAACCGAAAAACTGAAACAATTGAAATCAAAAATGGGGAAGTAATATCGTGTGGGTCTTCTGCAAGGGAGCGACAAATATCATCTCCCTTGGGATAAAGTCATGCATCAAGCAAGCGCAAACAGTTCTCTAAGCGCTTGCGTATCCAGATTGCCTATCCATTGCTCTCCACTACCTACCACCATATCCGCTAGCTCACGCTTGCGCTGGATCATTTCGTTAATGCGTTCTTCAAAGGTGGCACTGGTAATAAAACGGTGCACCTGCACATTACGCCGTTGACCAATGCGATACGCACGGTCAGTGGCCTGCGCCTCCACTGCGGGATTCCACCATAAATCGAAGTGAATCACGTTTGAGGCGGCAGTTAGGTTAAGACCCGTGCCTCCGGCCTTGAGGGATAACAGAAACACTCGCTCAGTGCGGTCGGTCTGAAATTTCTCCACCATTTCGTCACGTTTGGAGCGGGATAGGCCGCCATGCAAGAACATCGGGGACTGCCCGTAGCGCTGCCGCAACCAGTGGGCCAGTAATTCCCCCATTTCACGGAACTGAGTGAAAATGAGTGTCTTCTCGTGTCTGGCATGTATATCGTCGAGCAGATCGAACAAACGTCCGAGTTTGCCGGAAGTCATGGCATCGCTGGCAGGTTGTTTCAGGTACAGATCGGGATGGTTGCAGATCTGCTTTAGCGCCAGAATCATTTGTAATACCAAGCCCTGGCGTTTGAACTGATCTTCTTCGGCTTCAAGGGTCAGCAGACCTTCACGCACCACCGATTCGTACAGTGCGGTTTGCGTTGCCGTCAAAGTGCAGTATTGATCACACTCAACCTTGTCGGGCAAGTCGCTGATCACGTTGTGATCGGACTTAAGGCGACGCAAGAGAAAGGGAGCCGTGATGCGTTGAAAGCGTTCCGCTACCTGCCGATCGCGGTTGATTTGGATCGGCGTAGTGTAATCTTTCTCGAAACGTTTAAGTGTGCCCAGATAACCGCGATTAACGAAATCCATTAAGCTCCAGTACTCAGACAGGCGGTTTTCAACGGGAGTACCACTCATGGCGATATAGCCAGCAGCAGGAATGGATTTGATCGCTTTGGTTTGCGCGGACGACGGGTTCTTGATGTTTTGCGCTTCATCTACCACCAGCACCCGCCAGGACATAACTTTGAGCGTGGTTACCGCACTACGAACAATACCATAGGTAGTCAGCAAGACGTCCGGCCGTTCGCAGGCCAATTCACGTTTGCTGCCATGAAATACGTCAATGCTGATCGTTGGCGCAAAGCGAGCTATTTCCCTCTGCCAATTGGTCAGCAAACTGGTGGGAACCACTATCAGTGCCTTAGACTGTTCTAAGGCGCCGTCCTGCTTGAGCTTGAGCAGAGTAGCGATTACTTGCAGCGTTTTTCCAAGCCCCATATCATCAGCAATAACGCTGCCAAACCCTACCTGTAAATTGCGCAACATCCAAGCGTAGCCGCGTTGTTGATATGGGCGCAAAGTAGCGTTGAGGTTGCACGGTAAAGGCACTTCACCCGACTCCCTCAACTCAGTCAGCAGTTGTAGCGTGTTGTCGTCGAGTTTTACCGGTGTACCACCATATTCGCCAGCCAATGCAGTGCGCAGCAGTTCAGTGCCCGACAATTTAGAGGGGCGGTCCAATTGTGCTTGCAAACTCGCAATTTCTTCCGGATCGAGGTAAACATATTCTCCTTTGAAACGCACTATGCCCGTTGCACCTTGAACCAATTGCTCGAACTCGGTATGAGTCAGATAATGTTCACCCAGCGCTATCCGCCAATCGAAAGTCAGGATTTCATCGACCCTCAATTGATTGCTTCCCAGCCCCTGTGCCCGACTGGATACATTCATCGACAACCGAGGGCGTAACAATCGCTCCAACAATTTGGGTAGCAAAGTACGAATGCCGAGCAGTTGAATAACAGGCAGTGTGTTGAATAATAGCTCAGGAAGTTGTTCAGCCGTCAGTACAATAGGAGAACGTGCTCCCTGTCTCAAATAGTCATTAAGGGGCGGGAAAAATTCAGCCAGCAGAACGACCGTCTGCAAGATGCCGAAACGCGTCTGACTCCATTCTTGCTCAGTCAGCACGCTGTGCAACGGAACTGGTGGTGTCAAAAGGGCTGATTTGGGCTGAATAGCCAACCCCACTTCGAAATCGCCGAACGCCCCCTCATCCAAACTCAGCACAAGAGAATAGTCCCGTTCGGCCAGATGATAGCGAGCAAACCAAGTCTGTAAAGCAGGGCCAATAGCACTTTCCTCCGGACCATCAAAACTTTTTGGTTCACCACTGAATAACAGGGACAAGATTTTATTGTCGCGCGGTTTTTCCCATACATAATCCGACTCCATTCGCAGGTAATAACCGAGAAATACCGCACATAGCGCGCAGGCCTGCATTATCGGTGAAATAGTCTGGTTCCGACTCAACACGGCCAATTGCGACGGCAAGCCTCTTGCCAGAAGCTCCATCTGTTCAGCAACCCGGTTATCAAGCATGGCCGGTAACCAACGCACTCCCAGAACGTCTGGTGCCACAGAAAACACCTGTGGCACCACCGCTCCGTGAGCCAACAGATGCAAAGATATCATGCGCAGGTGGAACAGTGCGGCCACCTCTGGTTGCCTGTCCGGTAAGTCTGCTGGTGTGAGTTGTGCCAGCGCAGTATCCAGTTCTTCAATAGAATACAGGCCATTGACACCGCTGATGATGGCATCGCCCTCCCGACTCAGTGTGATACGAGGGCAGTGGGAAGCTAACAAAGTGACTGTAGGCATATCCATCAGAATCTTGCCATCCAACACCTTGCGGGCAAACTTAGCCACCCGCGTCAGTACTCTCTGCATCACCTTGCGCAGATCGCCGTCAGGGAAAAAAACAGTCTGTGTTGGCAGTACCGACAATAGTGGCTCAGACAGCGATGGCAAATCAGCATAAGCCAACATTTCCAGCGCCATCGGATCCGGCAGGTTAGCCTCTGCCGACGCCTCATCTTCCATTAACAGAGCCGACAAACGCGGCACACTGACCACCACCTCGTGCTCAATATTAATCCCTCGTGCTTTTAGCTGCTGAATCAGATCCACACCACGCAGGGAGAACACCAGAAAAGGATTGCTGTCGATTTGACGACTGATCAAGTAAATCGTTGCCGCCAAGTGCTTACAAGGCACTGCCCAGTCGGGACAAGAACATCTCATTGTTAAATCTTTCCACTGGGATGGAAAGATGGCAATACCCAAGCGGTTAGCCTGCTCTAATACTGAAGGATCCAATTCTCGATTGAGCAGACGGGCGATCACACTAGGATCATCCACCAACGCGTCAAGCAATCGATCGACGTATTTCTGGATCAGTGAGGGGACTTGAATTAAAACCTGATAAGGTAATGGACGAGAACCTAGAACCTTAGCCTGCAAAGTGCCTCCCTTCAATGTCAGATTCTTGACCGCACCTTTATTAGCATAAGTCCGCCCACGCGGCAATCGGTTGTCATAATCTATATTAGTGAGAGCGTTCAGCCACTGTTTACCCCACCAAGAATTGCCATAACTCATGTTATTTACCAAAGAAGACAGAAAATATAGACTGAATTTTACGAGAGTTAGTGACAAAGCACATGACTATTTCTGCAACATTGGCACATGCTCCACAATGGGAAACTGAGATCAAAAATGGGATTATTTCATGTTAACACTGACCACACTCGATCTCTTGCTCTCTGTCAATGAAGGGGAGCTGATCGAAGAGATTATCTTGATACTGCTGAGTGCCCCTCAGTTAGTTATTTTCTTTGAAAAACATCCAAGATTTAAACAAGCATTGATGCAAGATCTTCCTGCATGGCAGCAAATATTGCGGCAAAGAATAAATGAGACCCTGATCCCCGCCCTATTGGCCGAAGAATTTCAGTTATACCAATACATGCAGACAATTAACACGACAGAGTTCTATCAACAGTTACCTAACATCGTAGAGAAACTCCAACAACTCGAATCTCCCTTTGCCAAAGAAGCCGGTATACTATCCAAAGCATTCTCTGAATACACCTCTTCAGGACAAATGTTGTTTATCCAACGCTGGCACCTCAGCTTGATCCTACAAGCGACGACATTTAACAAGACACTATTAGAACAAGAAAAAGAGCAACTCCTTGCAGAGATCCAGAAACGATTAACACTCAGTGGCACCCTTGATCCCTTATTTGATCACAATGATCATGCGGCAGGCCGATTATGGGATATGAGTAAAGGACAACTTCACCTGACCACGAAAAATATACAACTCTTTACTCTCTATGCTGACTTTCTTAAGCAGCAACCTGAGCTGGAAAAACTGACACAATTACTCGGCCGCAGTCAAACAGCGAAATCAATTCCTAAAGAAAGCCCAATTCTGGAACCATTCACCCGATTCGAAAGAATGCCAGATACTATACCTGAGCAAATTAGCGGAATTAGGCAAAGCGACGATATCTTAAGGTTATTACCCACCGAGATGGCTATGCTGGGTATTGAAGAGTTGGAATACGAATTTTATCGGCGTCTGGTGGAGAAAAAATTACTGTCCTATCGCTTACAAGGAAACAACTGGCAAACAAAAACCACGCTCAAGCCCGTCACTCATCATCATCACAATAAAAAACAGCCTCGAGGTCCATTTATTGTTTGTGTTGATACTTCAGGCTCAATGGGTGGGTTTAATGAGCGGTGTGCAAAAGCATTCTGTCTGGCTTTGATGCGTATTGCACTAGCGGATAATCGTCACTGCCATATTATGTTGTTCTCGACACAACTTATCCATTATGACTTAACATCACCGGATGGGCTAACTCAAGCAATGCATTTTCTGGGGCAAACATTTAGGGGAGGAACCGATCTGGCATCTTGTTTAGATGCAACCGTTAAAAAAATGAAAGAAAATACTTGGGAAGATGCTGATGCTGTTGTTATTTCAGATTTCATTGCCCAACGATTGCCGGGCTCCCTAATCCATCAGATAAAAAATCTGCAACAGCATCAACAACACCGCTTCCATGCGGTCTCCCTTTCCCACTATGGAAAACCCGGTATTATGCAGATATTCGACCATATCTGGCGTTTTGATACCGGGCTTACAAGCCGTTTACGAAGAAGGTGGCGAAATTAAAACTTAGAGTACACCTTCAACTGATTCAACAATCTCAGGTGACCAGACACCGCACTGAACCTGACCGATATGAGCCATTTGCAGCAGCAACATCACCAAACGGGATTGACCAATACCACCACCGATAGATTGTGGCATATCACCTTTGATCAACGCCTGGTGCCAATCATATTGCAGGCGATCCTCATCACCAGTCAGTGAAAGCTGACGTTTCAGAGCCTCTGCATCAACACGGATACCCATTGAAGAAATTTCAAAAGCATCCTGTAAAACAGGGTTCCAGACAATAATGTCACCGTTCAGGCCAAAGAAACCATCACAGTTCGGTGTAGTCCAATCGTCATAATCCGGCGCACGTACATCATGAGCCTGATCATCAGACAACTTACCACCAATGCCCATAAGGAAAATGGCACCAAACTCTTTAGCAGCCTCACACTCACGACCTTTAGCATCCAGATCAGGGTAACGTTTCAGAAGCTCTTCACTATGGATAAAGTGAATTTGATCTGGCAGGAACGGTGCCAGACCAAATTCCTTACTTACCGCTTGTTGTGTTTCTTTTATTGCTTCGTAGATTTTACCTACTGTCTGTTTTAAATAGTCGAGTGAACGCTGACCTTCACCCATCACTTTCTCCCAATCCCACTGATCAACAAAGACAGAATGGATAGGCGTCAAGCGATCTTCATCAGGACGCAGAGCTTTCATGTGAGTATACAATCCTTGTTCAGATTGAAAACCAAAGCGACCTAATGTTTTACGTTTCCATTTCGCCAGAGAATGAACCACTTCAAAGGTATCGTCCGGCAAAGTTTTCACTTTCACCTGAACCGCTTTTTCGTGGCCAGATAAGTTATCCTGAGTACCATCACCAAGACGGCTCAAGATAGGACCTTGAACTTCGATTAAGCCAAGTTTTTTCTCTAACAGACGGGAAAAGTATGATTTAACAAAACTAATCTGCTGTTGTTTTTCAATAAAGGAAGTTTTCATGATGCAGCTCTCAAAATTTTTAGTGGCCCTGTGTCCTGTTGATATAGATTAAGCAACAAAATGAGGTACAAATTCAATATCTGATAATAAAAATATTGCATAAGATTTATAAATGATAATTTTTACACTATAAAAATGAATATTATTCAAAAACAGGGGTTAAAAATGGCAGAAATTTATCAGATCGATAATTTAGACCGTGACATACTTCACGCTTTAATGGAGAACGCACGTACACCTTACGCTGAATTAGCCAAAAAATTCGCAGTAAGCCCGGGAACCATTCATGTCCGCGTGGAAAAAATGAAGCAATCAGGGATCATTACGGGGACTAGGGTGGATATCAGCGCCAAACAACTAGGGTTCGATGTATGCTGCTTTATCGGCATCATATTGAAAAGCGCCAAAGACTATCCAGCAGCATTGAAGAAACTCGATATGCTTGATGAGGTCGTTGAAGTTTATTACACCACAGGGCACTACAGCATTTTCATTAAAGTCATGTGCCGATCCATCGAAGCTCTTCAGGATGTACTTATCAACAAGATCCAGACGATTGACGAAATCCAGTCAACAGAAACATTGATATCCCTGCAAAACCCGATAATGAGGACAATAAAACCTTAAAACGAAAAATCAGTTAACCACATTATCCACAGGTAGATCCCAATAGATTCACTGCGTACAATAGTTGTTCTTTAATTTAGCAAGGATCATGATGAATACAATAACCTTAATCAGCGGCAGCACAATGGGTAGCGCTGAATATGTCGCAGAACATATAGCTGAGATCTTAGAAAATAACGGCTTTTCAACAGAGATGCTTCATGGTCCCTCATTAGAAGATCTTCCACTTGAAGGATTATGGCTTGTAGTTACGTCAACACATGGGGCTGGAGACTTACCTGATAATCTCCAGCCTCTGGCAGATGAGATCACACAACAGCAACCGGATCTCAGTAATATCACATTTGGTGCAATCGGTATCGGCAGTTCCGAATATGACACATTCTGTGGCGCGATAAGATCACTGGAAGGCTTATTGGAAGATCACGGAGCAAAACGGATCGGCGATCGATTGGAAATCGACATTCTGCAACATGAAATTCCCGAAGATCCGGCCGAAGAATGGGTCAAAGAGTGGGCAAAGTTACTCTGATCCGATTAAAAACATAACGATCATCTGTGGATAACTTATCTGAAAAGCAGGGGTTAACCCGTAGTTATCCATTTAACAACTGAGTTCAAATCGAGTGGCTGTGAATAACTTAGCTTTTAGATCCCAGCTTATACTGAGTTGGATCACGGATCATTCACAGCAAATGATCCGTTACAGCGTTATGATCTTTATATGGAAAATCCACTTATCCACAGATGATCGTGATCCTAATAAAAGATCCAATAAAGAGATCTTTAAATAAAAAGATCTTCTTTTAAGTAATGATGATCTCTCACCTCTTGGTCTGAGGTCCAAACTTGAGTAGAATTCTCTCCCTAATGCATATGAAGCATTCTCACTATTGAAGGTTCGCACATGTTTTATCCAGAGCACTTTGACGTCATCATTATCGGCGGGGGTCATGCCGGTACCGAAGCGGCGATGGCCTCCGCGCGTATGGGGCGTCAAACCTTACTACTGACTCACAATATCGATACTTTGGGCCAGATGTCATGTAATCCAGCCATTGGTGGGATCGGTAAAGGGCATCTGGTAAAAGAGATCGATGCACTTGGTGGCCTAATGGCAAAAGCCACGGATCAAGCCGGTATTCAGTTTAGAACACTCAATGCCAGCAAAGGCCCGGCTGTTCGAGCAACACGAGCACAAGCGGATCGAGTACTTTACCGACAAGCTGTAAGAACAGCACTGGAAAATCAACCTAACTTAATGATCTTCCAGCAACCCGTTGAAGATCTCATAGTTGAAAACGACACTGTTACAGGTGTTGTTACACGTATGGGATTGAAATTCAAAGCTAAATCTTTGGTTCTGACTGTAGGGACTTTCCTTGATGGAAAAATTCACATCGGATTGGAAAATTACAGTGGAGGACGAGCAGGTGATCCTCCTGCGATCTCATTGTCTCACCGTTTACGTGAACTGCCTCTGCGTGTAGCTCGCCTGAAAACAGGTACACCACCTCGCATTGACGCACGAACCATTGATTTTAGCCAGCTTGAACAACAACTGGGCGATAACCCAACACCCGTATTTTCATTCATGGGTAATGTCGATCAACACCCACGGCAGATCCCGTGCTACATCACACATACCAATGAAAAAACCCATGAAGTGATCCGCAATAACTTGGATCGCAGTCCAATGTATGCGGGGATCATCGAAGGGATCGGCCCTCGTTACTGTCCTTCCATCGAAGATAAAGTTATGCGTTTTGCGGATCGCAACGCTCACCAGATCTTTCTGGAACCAGAAGGATTGACCAGTAACGAAATCTATCCAAACGGTATTTCGACTAGTTTGCCATTTGATGTTCAGATGCAAATTGTTCACTCCATGAAAGGCATGGAGAATGCCCGTATTATTCGCCCTGGTTATGCGATCGAATACGACTTTTTCGATCCACGTGATTTAAAACAAACACTGGAAAGTAAATTTATTCACGGTTTGTTCTTTGCTGGTCAGATCAATGGCACCACTGGGTATGAAGAAGCGGCTGCGCAAGGATTATTGGCTGGTCTCAATGCTGCACGTTATGCCAATGGTGAAGAAGGTTGGTTCCCACGCCGTGATCAGGCTTATATTGGCGTCTTGGTCGATGATCTATGCACACTCGGCACTAAAGAGCCTTACCGCATGTTCACCTCCCGCGCTGAATATCGTTTGATGCTACGTGAAGACAATGCGGATCTTCGACTGACTGAACAAGGCCGCAAACTTGGCTTGGTTGATGATCTCCGTTGGGAACATTACTGCCGCAAATTTGAAATGATCGAACAGGAACGCCAGCGCCTGCGCAATATCTGGGTACATCCTCACTCTGATAGCTTAGAGGATATCAACCAGATGTTGAAAACACCGCTGTCAAAAGAAGCCAACGGTGAAGATTTGCTGCGCCGCCCTGAGATGAATTATGAATTGTTGACATCGTTACCACGTTTCTCTCCTGGGCTGACTGAACCTCAAGCTGCGGATCAAGTTGAAATTCAAGTGAAATATGAAGGCTATATCGCCCGTCAGCAAGAAGAGATCGAAAAACAGTTACGTAATGAAAATACCGCATTGCCTGTTGATTTGGATTATCAACAAGTGAGCGGACTTTCCAACGAAGTTATTGCAAAACTGAATGACCATAAACCAAGTTCAATTGGCCAGGCTTCACGTATTTCAGGTATCACTCCAGCAGCAATTTCTATTTTGCTGGTATGGCTGAAAAAACAAGGTTTATTGCGTCGTAGCGCCTAAGGAGACAGATTTTGCTTAACAAATTGGAATCACTGCTGGCGAAAACTGACATTAAGTTATCACTGCCACAAAAACAGCAGCTCGTTGCCTATGTTGACATGCTGAATAAGTGGAACAAGACTTATAACCTGACATCTGTCCGTGATCCGGAACAGATGCTGGTTCGGCATATTATGGATAGCATCGTTGTTAATCCATTCCTGCATGGAACGCGTTTTATTGATGTCGGAACAGGGCCTGGCTTGCCAGGAATCCCACTGGCAATTGTACGCCCAGATTCTCATTTTACTTTATTGGATAGTCTGGGAAAACGCGTTCGCTTTTTGCGTCAGGTTCAACATGAATTAGGTTTGAACAACATTGAGCCTGTACAGAGCCGGGTTGAAGAATTTATTCCTGAACCTCTTTTTGATGGGGTGATTAGCCGTGCATTTGCTTCATTGCAAGACATGCTGTCATGGTGCAACCATCTTCCTAAACCACTTGAAGGGCGTTTTTATGCTTTGAAAGGTGTACTGCCGGAAGATGAATTGGCTGAATTGCCAACGGGGATTGTGCTCGATACCGTCGTTCCTCTCCAAGTCACAGAGTTAGATGAGCAGCGTCATTTGGTAATACTTAAGTCAAACTAATTTTGCTATTTGTCAATAAAAATTTAAATAATTAGTGACGTCAACTACATTTAAAATGTAACTGACGTTACTCATTATTCTCTTCCATGGATTCAACTTTATTTACTGATGATTCACAGAAAACCAACGTTATTTTTATATTGGTAGAATTTCTCTTTTCAAAGATTGCTATCGATTCTCTTTATAAATAAATTTTAGAGAAAGTGAGAAAATAATCATTTAACCTTTTTTATCGATATATCAGATAAAACTTCATAGGTATAATATTAATAGTTTGATTTTCTATAAAAAAATAAAAGATTTTTATCACATATTTAATGATAAATATAATTAATGATTTTTGTTTAATGTGATGTATATCACGTTTAATTCTGAGGTCATACCATTACTCATTGCAGAATATTAAATGGTATTTGTGAGCGATATAGCACCAAAGTTAGAAATTTAAATAATTATTCACTTTTTCGCTACTTATGGATTGAATTCATTTTGGCTGCCCGTATAATTTGCACGTTTTTGTCACTTGACACTCTTAAGCAAAGCCAGTTTTATACAACATTCAGCAAAGCCTGATATGTGATGGTGTACCACAGGGAGAAAACAAAAGTCATGTCTGTATCCCTTTACAGCGGTAGAATGGCACTGAAACTGTTATTTTTGCAGTTAATGACTTTTGTTATTCTCAGTGTAGCTTTTTGTACCAAAAGTATAGAGTGGGGCGCTTCTGCTTTTGCTGGTGGGCTAGCATGTTGGCTACCAAATGCCATTTTTATGCTACTTAGCCGCTTCCAAAAGGTAAAAGAAGAAGGAGTTCCAGTACGGATTGCATGGTTTTTCGCGATTAGCGAAGGGGTAAAGGTTATCATTACGATAATCGTGCTGATAGTCGCTTTAGGGGTGTTCAAGGCGGCATTTGCACCACTTGGTGTGGCCTATTTAGCGGTGCTGATTGTGCAGATCATCGCACCTGCCGTAATGAACGGTTAGCGTTTTTAACAACAAAAGGGTAAAAAGCATCATGTCTGCATCAGGAGAAGTTTCAACTTCGGAGTACATAAGTCATCACCTGAAGCACCTTCAGTTGGACTTGCGTACCTTTGAGTTGGTCAATCCCCACGCTAGTGGTTATGAGGCGACGTTCTGGACGTTGAATATCGACTCGCTTTTTTTCTCCATCGTATTAGGGATGTTGTTTCTATTTGTATTCAGAAGAGTCGCGGTTCGCGCCACTGACGGCGTTCCGGGCAAATTTCAGACTGCAATAGAAATGGTAATCGGCTTCGTTGATAACACCGTGCGTGATATGTATCACGGCAAGAGCAAAGTGATAGCTCCTCTGGCTTTGACTGTGTTCGTCTGGGTGTTACTCATGAACGCATTGGACTTGCTGCCAATCGATTTGATTCCTTTAATCGGTGAACACTTCTTCGGTTTGCCTGCTCTGCGTATTGTTCCAACCGCAGATGTCAGTGTCACTTTGTCGATGGCTCTCGGTGTCTTTGTCCTCATTCTGTTCTACAGCATTAAGATGAAAGGAATTCGTGGTTTTGCGAAGGAGCTGACGTTACAGCCTTTCAATCATCCACTTTTTATTCCAATTAACTTAATCTTGGAAGGGGTCAGTTTGCTGTCTAAACCTATATCACTCGGTCTGCGACTGTTTGGTAATATGTATGCGGGTGAATTGATCTTTATTCTTATTGCGGCTCTTCTACCGTGGGGAGCACAGTGGTTACTCAGCTTGCCTTGGGCGATTTTCCACATACTGATTATTACGTTACAAGCCTTTATTTTCATGGTTCTGACGATTGTTTATCTGTCGATGGCATCTGAAGAGCATTAATTTTTATCAATCAATAATTGTGTTTTAACTTGAAACAAACTGGAGACTGTCATGGATATAAACATGGATCTGCTGTACATAGCTGCCGCTATTCTGATGGGTTTGGCGGCTATTGGTGCTGCGATCGGTATCGGCATCCTCGGGGGTAAATTCCTGGAAGGCGCTGCTCGCCAACCTGATCTGATTCCTCTGCTGCGTACGCAGTTCTTTATCGTCATGGGCTTGGTTGACGCCATCCCGATGATTGCTGTGGGCCTGGGCTTGTTTATGATGTTCGCTGTTGGCGGTTAATAGATAGCAGAACTTAAAATTACGCCAATTCATTAATTGAAATAGAGGTATTGTGTCGTGAATATTAACGCAACAATCCTCGGCCAGGCCTTAGCGTTTGTCCTGTTTGTTTTGTTCTGCATGAAGTATGTATGGCCACCAATCATGGCGGCCATTGAAAAACGTCAGAAAGAGATTGCTGACGGTTTGGCTTCAGCAGAGCGTGCCAAAAAGAACCTGGACTTAGCGCAAGCCAATGCGACCGACCAACTGAAAAAAGCGAAAGCTGATGCACAAGTTATCATTGAGCAGGCTAATAAACAAAAAGCCCAAATTATCGATGATGCTAAAGCAGAAGCAGAGCTGGAACGTAACAGAATTGTAGCGCAAGCCCATGCTGAAATTGAGGCTGAACGCAAGCGCGCTCGTGAAGAGTTACGTAAACAGGTTGCGATGCTGGCTATCGCAGGTGCCGAGAAAATCATCGAACGTTCCGTGGATGAAGCTGCTAACAGCGACATCGTTGATAAACTGGTCGCTGAACTGTAAGGAGGGAGGGGCATGTCTGAATTTGCTACGGTAGCTCGCCCCTACGCCAAAGCAGCTTTTGACTTTGCTGTAGAACATCAATCTCTCGAACACTGGCAGAACATGCTGGCGTTCATTGCTGAGGTTACTCGCAATGAGCAGGTTGGTGAGCTGCTTTCCGGTTCATTCGCACCGGAAACGTTAGCCAAAACCTTCATCACCCTTTGTGGTGAGCAGGTTGATGAGCATGCTCAGAACTTTATTCGTGTAATGGCAGAAAATGGTCGCTTGCTGGTACTGCCAGAAGTCTTCCAGCAATTTATCCAATTGCGTGCGTCACTTGAATCGACTATCGATGTTGAAGTGATTTCTGCGTCCGAACTGAATGAGCAGCAGCAGGCTAAAATTTCTGCGGCGATGGAAAAACGTCTGTCACGCAAAGTGAAGCTGAATTGCAAAATTGACAAGTCTGTTATTGCCGGCGTGATTATCCATGCAGGTGACATGGTGATCGATGGCAGCATTCGTGGCCGCCTGGATCGTTTAACAGACGTCTTGCAGTCTTAAGGGGACTGGAGCATATGCAACTGAATTCCACCGAAATCAGCGAACTGATCAAACAGCGTATTGCTCAGTTCAATGTCGTGAGCGAAGCTCACAATGAAGGTACGATTGTTTCCGTTAACGACGGTATCATTCGTATCCACGGTTTAGCCGATGTCATGCAAGGTGAAATGCTTTCCCTGCCTGGCAACCGTTACGCAATTGCACTGAACCTGGAGCGCGACTCTGTAGGTGCGGTTGTGATGGGTCCGTATGCTGACTTGGCCGAAGGCATGAAAGTCAAATGTACTGGCCGTATTTTGGAAGTGCCTGTTGGTCGTGGTCTGCTGGGTCGTGTTGTTAACACACTGGGTGAACCAATTGATGGCAAGGGCGCTATTGAGAACGATGGCTTCTCACCTGTAGAAGTTATCGCACCAGGTGTTATCGATCGTCAATCTGTTGACCAGCCTGTCCAGACAGGTTACAAATCCGTTGATGCCATGATCCCAATCGGCCGCGGCCAGCGTGAGTTGGTAATCGGTGACCGTCAGACCGGTAAAACCGCTCTGGCTATTGATGCGATCATCAACCAGCGTAATTCTGGTATCAAATGTGTCTATGTTGCAATTGGCCAAAAAGCCTCTACCATTGCTAACGTAGTTCGTAAACTGGAAGAACACGACGCACTGGAAAACACTATCGTTGTTGTTGCATCCGCTTCTGAATCTGCGGCTCTGCAATATCTGGCACCCTACTCTGGCTGTGCGATGGGTGAATACTTCCGTGATCGCGGTGAAGATGCACTGATTGTTTACGATGATCTGTCTAAACAAGCTGTAGCATACCGTCAGATTTCCCTATTGCTGCGTCGTCCACCTGGACGTGAAGCATACCCTGGTGACGTTTTCTATTTGCACTCCCGTTTGCTGGAGCGTGCAGCGCGTGTTAACGCTGAATACGTTGAAAAATTCACTAATGGTGAAGTGAAGGGTAAAACCGGTTCTCTGACCGCACTGCCAATCATTGAAACTCAGGCGGGTGACGTTTCTGCATTCGTGCCAACAAACGTTATCTCCATCACTGATGGTCAGATCTTCCTTGAATCGTCTCTGTTCAACTCAGGTATCCGTCCAGCGGTTAACCCAGGGATTTCCGTATCCCGTGTAGGTGGTGCTGCTCAGACTAAGATCATCAAGAAACTGTCTGGTGGTATTCGTACCGCTCTGGCTCAGTACCGCGAACTGGCAGCATTCTCCCAGTTTGCTTCTGATCTGGATGACGCAACGCGTAAGCAGTTGGATCATGGTCAGAAAGTCACTGAGTTGCTGAAACAGAAACAGTATCAGCCGATGTCTATTGCACAGCAGGCTCTGTCTCTGTTTGCTGCTGAGCGTGGTTATCTGGAAGATATCGAAATCGCAAAAGTGGTCAGTTTCGAAGCTGCGCTGTTGGCGTATGCTAACCGTGAACATGCTGATCTTCTGAAAGAGATTGACCAGTCTGGTGATTACAATGGAGAGATTGAAGCGAAGCTGAAAGCTCTGTTGGAATCCTTCAAGGCGACTCAGTCCTGGTAACACTATTCGGCCCTGTTTGATTCTATTTAATGAAAAAACTTGGGCCGTCTGGTTGAATTCGGAGAAGCAGAAATGGCCGGCGCAAAAGAGATACGTACCAAAATCGCCAGTGTGCAGAACACGCAAAAAATCACTAAAGCGATGGAGATGGTCGCCGCGTCCAAAATGCGTAAAACGCAGGATCGCATGGCGGCCAGCCGTCCTTATGCAGAAACCATTCGCAATGTGATTGGACACCTTGCGTTAGGTAATCTGGAATACAAACATCCATACCTTGAAGAGCGCGAAGTCAAGCGTGTTGGGTACGTGGTTGTTTCGACTGATCGTGGTTTATGTGGCGGTTTGAACATTAACGTGTTCAAAAAATTGCTGATAGAAATGAAAGACTGGTCTGATAAAAACGTCCAAGTTGATTTGGCGCTTATTGGATCAAAAGCGGTTTCCTTCTTTTCTTCTGTTGGTGGCAACATTGTTGCTCAAGTAACAGGGATGGGAGATAACCCGTCATTATCCGAACTGATCGGGCCAGTCCACGTCATGATGCAAGCATATGACGAAGGGCGTCTGGATAAACTGTATATAGTGACAAACAAGTTCATGAATACAATGTCTCAGGTTCCGACGATCACTCAGTTATTGCCTCTGCCAGCCGGAGACGATGAAACACTGAAGAAGAAGTCTTGGGACTATCTGTATGAACCTGATCCTAAGGCGCTGTTGGATACCCTGCTGCGTCGCTATATAGAAGCGCAAGTTTATCAGGGCGTCGTTGAAAACCTGGCTAGTGAACAGGCCGCACGAATGGTAGCGATGAAAGCCGCGACCGATAACGGTGGCAACCTGATCAAAGAGTTGCAGTTGGTTTACAACAAAGCTCGTCAGGCCAGCATCACTCAGGAACTCACCGAAATCGTTTCGGGTGCTTCTGCGGTTTAACAGCTAGGTTTACGAATTACGTAGAGGATTCAAGATGGCTACTGGAAAGATTATCCAGGTAATCGGCGCCGTGGTGGACGTCGAATTCCCTCAGGACAGCGTACCAAAAGTATACGATGCCCTTGAGGTTAAAAACGGTGAAGAAAAACTGGTGCTGGAAGTTCAGCAGCAGTTAGGTGGTGGTATCGTTCGTTGTATAGCAATGGGTACCTCCGATGGCCTGCGCCGTAATTTGGACGTGACTGATTTAGGGCACCCAATCGAAGTACCAGTGGGTAAAGCGACACTGGGCCGTATCATGAACGTATTGGGTGATCCAATTGATATGAAAGGTGAGATTGGCGAAGAAGAGCGCTGGTCAATTCATCGTACAGCACCATCCTATGAAGAGTTATCTAACTCTCAGGAACTGTTGGAAACCGGTATCAAGGTGATGGACTTGATCTGCCCATTCGCTAAGGGTGGTAAAGTTGGTTTGTTTGGTGGTGCGGGTGTAGGTAAAACCGTTAACATGATGGAGCTGATCCGTAACATCGCGATCGAGCACTCAGGTTATTCTGTATTTGCCGGTGTTGGTGAGCGTACCCGTGAAGGTAACGACTTCTATCATGAAATGACTGATTCAAACGTACTGGACAAAGTATCTCTGGTATACGGTCAGATGAATGAGCCACCAGGAAACCGTCTGCGTGTTGCATTGACAGGTTTGACGATGGCGGAAAAATTCCGTGATGAAGGCCGTGACGTTCTGTTGTTCGTTGATAACATTTACCGTTATACCTTGGCAGGGACAGAAGTATCTGCACTGTTGGGTCGTATGCCATCTGCGGTAGGTTATCAGCCAACGCTGGCGGAAGAGATGGGTGCCCTGCAAGAGCGTATCACCTCAACCAAAACGGGCTCCATCACCTCCGTACAGGCAGTTTACGTTCCTGCGGATGACTTGACTGACCCATCACCTGCGACAACTTTTGCTCACTTGGATGCAACCGTCGTATTGAGCCGCCAGATTGCATCTCTGGGTATTTACCCAGCGGTTGACCCTCTGGATTCAACCAGCCGTCAGCTTGACCCACTGGTTGTTGGTCAGGAGCATTATGACGTGGCTCGTGGTGTTCAGTCTATCCTGCAACGTTATCAGGAACTGAAAGACATCATTGCCATTCTGGGTATGGACGAACTGTCTGAAGACGACAAGCTGGTTGTGGCACGTGCCCGTAAGATCCAGCGCTTCCTGTCTCAGCCATTCTTCGTTGCAGAAGTCTTCACCGGTTCACCAGGTAAATTCGTTTCTCTGAAAGACACTATCCGTGGCTTCAAAGGCATCCTGAACGGTGATTATGACCACCTGCCAGAGCAGGCGTTCTACATGGTTGGTACCATCGAAGAAGCTGTGGAAAAAGCGAAAACGCTTTAATACGGCTGACGGGAGGTTGATATGGCTGCAATGACGTTCTCCCTGAACGTAGTCAGTGCTGAAAAACAGATGTTTGAAGGGCTGGTACAGAAAATTCAGGTGACAGGTAGTGAAGGTGAGCTGGGGATTTATCCTCAACACACGCCACTGCTTACTGCCATAAAACCGGGCATGATACGTATTGTTAAGCAGTTTGGTGAAGAAGAATTTATCTACCTGTCAGGTGGTATTCTTGAAGTTCAGCCAAACGGCGTTATCGTACTGGCCGATACAGCGATCCGTGGTAAGGATTTGGACGAAGCTAAAGTGCTTGAAGCCAAGCGCAAGGCAGAAGAACACATCCGTAATTCTCACGGCGATGTTGATTATGCTCAGGCATCTGCTGAATTGTCGAAAGCGATCGCGAAACTTCGCGTTATCGAGCTGACAAAAAAAATGATGTAATGTACCAAAGGGTATAGGCAGTTAGATAAAAAGCCAGTTGGTGAAAACTAACTGGCTTTTTTGCATTGCGAAATATGTGGCAATTTATTTCGCAAACAGGTTTACTTTCATACTTAAAAATTGGGATTGTCAGGTTTCTTATGTCTGTGATTGCAAATAATGACAACGTAAATAGTGTCGATACAAAAAGTGTCGTGATCCTTGCCGCAGGCAAGGGAACTCGCATGTATTCCGCGCTTCCTAAAGTTCTGCACTTGCTAGCCGGTAAGCCGATGGTTCAGCATGTTATTGATACCGCAATGGCGTTGGGTGCCCAAAATATTCACTTGGTTTATGGTCATGGTGGGGATTTGATGAAACAAGCCCTTCCCAACCAAGATCTAAATTGGGTACTGCAAGCAGAACAGCTTGGCACGGGTCATGCCATGCAGCAAGCTGCTCCGCATTTTTCGGATGATGAAGATATTCTGATCCTTTACGGTGATGTGCCCTTGATTGGTAAAGATACTTTGGCGCGTTTGATTGAAGCTAAGCCAGAGGGTGGAATTGGTTTATTAACCGCGATACTGGATAATCCAACGGGCTATGGTCGTATCATTCGTGAAAATGGTGAAGTGACGGGCATTATCGAACAGAAAGATGCAACGGAAGAACAGCGTAAAATCAACGAGATTAATACCGGTATTTTGGTAGCGAATGGCGGTGATTTGAAACGTTGGTTATCAAGGTTGGAAAACAATAACGCACAGGGAGAATATTACCTGACGGATGTTATTGCGCTTGCACACAAAGAAGGTCGTCAAATCAAGGCGGTACACCCAAGCCGTTTAAGTGAGATGGAAGGAGTCAACAATCGCCAGCAACTTTCTGCCTTGGAGCGTATTTATCAATCTGAGCAAGCAGAAAAATTACTGTTGGCGGGCGTCATGTTGTTAGATCCTGCTCGTTTTGATTTGCGTGGAACATTAGAACATGGTCGAGATGTGGTAATTGATACCAATGTGATTATTAAAGGTCATGTCACATTGGGAAATAATGTTCAGATTGGCTCTGGTTGTATCCTGAAAAATTGTGTTATTGGTGATGGGGTAGTTATTGACCCTTACACTATCATCGAAGATTCTGAAATTGCGGCTGAGTGCACTATTGGGCCTTTTGCCCGTTTACGCCCTGGCTCCAAATTGGCGGAAAAAGCTCACGTTGGCAATTTCGTTGAAATGAAAAAATCCTCGCTTGGCAAAGGTTCCAAGGCTGGTCATCTGACTTATCTTGGTGATTCTGAAATTGGTAATAATGTCAATATTGGTGCGGGAACCATTACTTGTAACTATGATGGCGCCAATAAATTTAAGACCATCATTGGTGATGATGTTTTTGTTGGTTCTGACACCCAACTTGTTGCGCCAGTTACGATAGCGAAAGGCGCGACTATTGGTGCCGGAACCACAGTAACAAAAGACGTTGCTGAGAATGACTTGGTTATCAGTCGTGTAAAACAAACCCATATTAAAAACTGGCAGCGTCCAGTAAAGAAAAAATAACCAAGATATATCCACAATAAAAATCCCCATCTCTACAAAGCTCGGGGACGGCAAAGCCGAAACACAATTTGCCGTAAGATAATCAGGTTGGCGACATAAAAGGGCTTCATCGCCCTGTTTTTAGGAATAAAACAAAATGTGTGGAATTGTTGGTGCAGTAGCACAACGAGATATTGCAGAAATACTGATCGAAGGTCTTCGTCGCCTAGAGTATCGTGGTTATGACTCTGCGGGTATGGCTGTCGTTGACAGTGAAAACCGCATGACTCGCCTGCGTGAAGTGGGTAAAGTGCAGATGTTGGCTGATGAAGCAGACAAACAGCCTGTCATTGGTGGAACGGGGATTGCTCATACTCGTTGGGCGACTCACGGTGAACCAAGCGAACGTAATGCCCATCCCCATGTTTCTGAACACATTGCTGTTGTGCATAATGGCATTATTGAAAACCACGAAGAACTGCGTGAAGAATTGAAAGCGCGTGGTTACACCTTCTCTTCTGATACAGATACAGAAACCATTGCCCATCTTGTTCACTGGGAGCAGCAACAGAGCGGTTCGCTGCTGGAAGTGGTGCAGCGTGTGATTCCAAAATTGCGTGGCGCTTATGGCACTGTAATTATGGATAGCCGTCATCCTGATGTACTGGTTGCTGCACGTTCTGGCAGCCCATTGGTCATTGGCTTAGGTGTGGGTGAAAACTTCCTGGCATCAGATCAATTAGCATTACTGCCAGTGACCCGCCGCTTTATCTATCTGGAAGAAGGTGATATTGCAGAAATCACTCGCCGTACCGTTCGTATCTTTGATGTACAGGGCAAAGCGGTTGAACGTGAACAAATTGAATCTAGCGTTCAGTACGATGCAGGTGATAAAGGTGTATACCGCCATTACATGCAGAAAGAGATTTACGAACAACCGATGGCGATCAAAAGCACATTGGAAGGCCGTTTGAGCAATGGTCAGGTAAATCTGTCAGAACTGGGCGCTAATGCTGCGCAATTGCTGTCTCAAGTTGAGCATATCCAAATCGTTGCTTGCGGTACTTCCTACAATGCGGGAATGGTTTCGCGCTACTGGTTTGAATCACTGGCAGGTATTCCATGTGATGTTGAAATTGCTTCTGAATTTCGTTACCGCAAGCCAGCGCGCCGTAAAGGAAGCCTGCTGATCACTCTGTCCCAATCTGGTGAAACGGCTGATACCTTGGCTGCTCTGCGTTTATCCAAAGAACTGGGTTATCTGACTTCGTTGACCATCTGTAACGTTGCCGGTTCCTCTTTGGTACGTGAATCTGAATTTGCCCTGATGACCAAAGCAGGGGCTGAAATCGGCGTGGCGTCCACTAAAGCCTTTACCACCCAGCTAACTGTATTGCTGATGCTGGTGGCTTATATAGGACGCCTGAAAGGTGCAGATGCAGCACTGGAACAAAATATTGTCCATGCCCTACATGCCCTGCCAAGCCGCATTGAAAGCATGTTATCTAAAGATAAGTTGATTGAAGCATTGGCAGAAGATTTCTCTGAAAAACATCATGCCTTGTTCCTTGGCCGTGGCGATCAATACCCGATCGCGGTTGAAGGTGCACTGAAACTGAAAGAGATCTCCTATATTCACGCAGAAGCCTACGCTGCCGGTGAATTGAAGCATGGTCCATTGGCATTGATCGACGCGGATATGCCAGTGATCATCGTTGCACCGAACAACGAACTGCTGGAAAAATTGAAATCCAATATCGAAGAAGTCCGTGCCCGTGGCGGTTTGTTGTATGTCTTCGCCGATCAGGATGCGGGTTTCACCAACAGCGAAAATATGAAGATCATCTCCCTGCCACACGTAGAAGAGCTGATCGCACCGATCTTCTATACCGTGCCACTGCAATTACTGTCTTACCACGTTGCATTGATCAAAGGCACGGATGTGGATCAACCGAGGAATTTGGCGAAGTCAGTGACGGTGGAGTGATGGTGTTGTAGTTAACTATCAGAGATCTGTCTTATAAAGGCAGATCTCACCACATTTGGATAATTTGCACGTAATGAATTTATCATTTTTTTCTGCAAACAGATCATAGTTATTTTCAAGTATGATGTCTGAACTAAACTCAATATATCCTCAAAAAACTCACAGTTTCGATTGTTGCTATGTGACTTGACAATCAAAGTTTCTACTGCATAACTAAGCAAGATTTTATTTCTTTATGTGATTTTTTCATTCATTAATCACATGATTTGTTATTAATTTTAAAAGAATAATGTGACCACTGAGGTTGTCACACTAAACGGAAAAGATATGAACCACAGCGTACACAATAAACTAGTTTCTTTTATTTGGAACATTGCTGATGATTGCCTGCGTGACGTGTATGTACGCGGTAAGTATCGTGATGTGATCCTGCCTATGGTGGTGTTGCGCCGTTTGGATACCTTGCTGGAGCCGACCAAAGAAGCGGTACTTGAAGAAGTTAGGTTCCAGAAAGAAGAGATGAATTCCATTGAGCTGGATGATGATCCGTTAATAAAAGCTAGCGGCTATGTGTTTTACAACACCTCCAAATGGACACTAAAAACATTGCTCAATACCGCAACTAACAACCAGCAAATCTTGCTTGAAAACTTTAATGAGTACTTGTTGGGGTTTAGTAACAACGTTAAAGAGATTATTGAGTGTTTTAATCTGAAGTCGCAAATCCGCCATATGGCTTCTAAGCAAGTACTCCTAGACGTAGTTGAAAAGTTTGTATCAGATTATATAAACCTAACCCCAAAAGAGACCACCGATCCAGATGGCAATAAACTACCAGCTCTTACCAACTTGGGAATGGGGTATGTCTTTGAGGAACTTATCCGTAAATTCAATGAAGAAAACAATGAAGAGGCTGGTGAGCATTTCACACCGCGCGAAGTGATTGAATTGATGGTTCACTTACTTTTTGATCCAGTAGAAGGCTCGTTACCACTCACCATGACCGTGTATGATCCCGCTTGTGGTAGTGGCGGTATGCTTACGGAATCGCAAAACTTTATTAAAGAAAAGTATCCAAAAGATAACCGCGACATTTACCTGTATGGTAAGGAAATTAACGACGAAACGTATGCCATCTGTAAATCCGATATGATCATTAAGAATAATAATCCGGAAAATATCAGGGTTGGCTCGACTTTATCTACTGACGAATTTTACTCAAATTGTTTCGATTTTATGCTGTCTAATCCTCCTTATGGCAAAAGCTGGGCGTCCGAACAGAAGCACATTAAAAATGGCACTGAAGTGATTGATCCACGCTTCAAGGTCAAATTAAAGGATTTTTGGGGTGTTGAATCTGACTATGATGCGACGCCTCGCTCAAGTGATGGTCAGTTACTGTTTCTGATGGAAATGGTCAGCAAAACGAAGTCACCAAAAATTAGCCCGTGGGGAAGTCGTATAGCTTCTGTTCACAATGGTTCTAGCTTATTTACCGGTGATGCGGGTGGTGGTGAGAGCAATATCCGTCGCTACATCATAGAAAACGATATGCTGGAGGCGATTGTTCAGCTACCAAATAACTTTTTTTATAACACGGGTATTACTACTTATATTTGGATACTGAGCAATAATAAATCAAAAAATCGTCGTGGCAAGGTTCAACTGATCGATGCCAGCCTTTTATATCGTAAATTGCGTAAGAACCTTGGCAATAAGAATTGTGAGTTTGCTCCTGAACATATTGAAGAAATAACCAGTACTTATCTATCCTGTGCCACTGTTGAGCGTCAATTGGATGCTAACGGTGATCCAGTTGGCATTGCTAGCCAAGTATTTCGTAACGATGATTTTGGTTACTACAAAGTCATCATTGAGCGCCCTGATCGCCGTAAAGCAAAATTCACTCATGATGCTATCAATCCACTTCGTTTTGACAAACAGTTAAGTGATGTTATGTCACACTTATATGCTGAGCATGGTGACAAGGTGTATGAGAAAGGTTTCCTGAAATCGATTGAAAAAGAGATTATATCTTGGTGTGAAGAAAATGACATCAGTTTGAATACTAAAGCGAAAGTCAAGCTTTTGGATATTAATCACTGGTTGTCACTCAAATCTGTGTATGAAACAGCTAAGCAATTAATGGCAGCAATTGGGACAAGTGAATTTGATGATTTCAACGTTTTTAAATCACAAGTGGAACAGGAGTTGAAAACACACCAAATTAAGCTCTCGGCTACCGAGAAAAACGCGATCCTGAACGCGGTGAGCTGGTATGATGAAACAGCGGCTAAGGTCATCAAAAAGGTAGTCAAATTAACGGGTGATAAACTTGATGAGCTTTTGGAATGCTACGAATGTGAAGTTTCAGATCTGCCTGATTTTGGTTTTTATCCTACAGACAAAAAAGGTGAATATGTCACCTATGAGACGAGTTCTGATTTGCGTGATAGCGAGTCCATACCGCTGAACCAAAGCATCTACGAATATTTTCAGAAAGAAGTGAAACCTTATGTCGATGAGGCATGGATCAACTTGGATTCAGTAAAAATCGGATATGAGATTAGCTTTAATAAATACTTCTATCGTCATAAACCACTTCGCACGCTTGAAGAGGTGGCATCAGATATCATTAGTCTGGAGCAGAAGGCTGAGGGCTTGATTGCGCAAATTCTGGGCTTGTCAGTTGAAAAGGCTCAAGGGTAAGGGGACATTCATGGTAAGTATTGCAGAAATGTCGAAATATGAGTCTTATAAAGACTCGGGTGAAGGTTGGATAGGAAACGTACCTTCTCACTGGGATGTAAAAAAATTAAAGCATCTGTTTTTTGAAAAAAAACATACAAAAAATATGAGCCTCAATTGTGGTTCTATTAGTTTTGGTGAAGTAGTAACCAAAAATGATGAGAAAGTACTTGAGAGTACTAAAGCGTCATATCAGGAAGTTTTGTCTGGTGAATTTTTGATTAATCCACTTAATCTCAATTATGACTTAATCAGTTTAAGAATAGCGTTATCGCAGATTAATGTTGTTGTAAGCGCTGGTTACCTTGTAATCAAGGAAAAAAGTGTACTTGATAAAGGGTACTTCAAATATCTTCTGCATAGGTACGACGTAGCTTATATTAAACTACTGGGCTCTGGTGTGCGGCAAACTATTAGTTTTAACCATATCGCAAATAGCATGTTGTTGTATCCACCTATTCAAGAACAATCAATCATAGCTAAATACCTCGGCCAAAAAACCGCCCAAATCGACGAAGCTATCTCAATCAAAGAGCAGCAAATAGCTTTGTTAAAAGAACGTAAGCAAATCACCATCCAGAAGGCTGTGACACAAGGACTTAATCCTAATGTACCGATGAAAGATTCAGGTGTGGATTGGATTGGGCAGATACCGGAACATTGGGAAGTTAGGAAATTAAAGTATTGTCTTACCCTGACTAAAGATAAAGTAGAAAGTAAGTATTCAGATTTTCAGTATCTTGGTATGGAGTCTGTTCAGGCAGGTACGGGGTTACTTAGCGGGGTAGATAGTGAAGCCGATGGACTCGCTAATATTTTTAAAAAAGGACAAATCTTATTCGGAAAATTAAGACCTTATCTTGCTAAAGTTTACTTAGCTGAATTTGGTGGGGTTTGTTCTACCGAATTTCTGGTATTTGATATTAATTCATCATTCAATAGAGAGTTTATATCAAAGTTATTATTATCTGACGGATTTATAAAAACAGTTGATGCATCTACTTATGGCTCAAAAATGCCAAGAGCAAATCCCGACTTCATTTTAAACATGCTATTACCTGTTCCTCCTAGCAATGAGCAAGCAAATATATCCAAATATATTAGTATAATATTAGATTTTTCTGAATCTGCTGAAAAAAATTTGATTCAGCAAATCAAAAAACTCAAAGAATACAAAACCTCACTCATCAATAGTGCTGTAACCGGCAAAATCAAAATAACACCTGAAATGACTGAAGCATAAGTAAACAGGCGTTATGTTTACAGTTACATCAAACTGATCTTGAAATGGATGTGGTGGGTAATAAAAACCTTCCCGCATCCAATTTTCTGTAACTTCTGCGATTCAGTCACAATCTATCGCTAGGCATCTCGCTTACATAAGTAAATTAGAATAACCTTTACAAGGTTCGTTGCAAAAAGTGACAGAGGCACTAGCGCAAAAGAATTTTGGATAAGGATAATTTGATTATGGTTAGTAAAACTAACGAACAAGCATTAGAGTCAACAATTGAGAAGTGCTTAGCGGGGATTAGTTCCGAAGAATTGAAAGAAGGTTTATCTCTTCAAGATACAGGGTTTGTATATTCTGTTGGATCATCTCCAGACTCCGCTGGGTATTCTATTGGAGTTCCTTTAGATTTCGACAATCAATATGCGTTAGATAAGCGGTTTTTCTGGCAGTTTTTGGAAAAAACACAAAAAGAAGAGCTTGCCAAACTCAAGAAAAATTCCCCCTCTGATTGGAAAAGAAAACTGCTTGAACGTTATGACCGTCTGATTAAAAAACATGGTGTCTTACATCTTCTTAAAAAAGGGTTAAGTGTCGATGATGCACACTTTGATCTGATGTATTCAGTACCACTAGCCAGTAGCAGCGATAAGGTAAAACAAAATTTTACTGACAATATTTTCAGTTGTACCCGACAAGTACGCTATTCACTTGCTAATCCGCGACAAGAAATTGACATGGTTTTGTTTATCAATGGCATTCCGATTATTACTCTGGAGCTTAAGAATGCCTGGACAGGCCAAACAGCAAGATACCATGGGAAAAAACAGTATCGTGAAGATAGAGATACTAACCAGCCATTATTAACTTTTGGGCGCTGTTTGGTACATATGGCGGTGGATACCGATGAAGTCTATATGACAACTAAGCTGGCAGGTAAAAATACCTTCTTCCTGCCGTTCAACAAGGGGTACAACCTTGGTCAGGGCAATCCACCCAATCGCAACGGACACAAAACAGCTTATCTATGGGAAGAAATTTTCACTAAAGAAAGCATTGCTAATATCATTCAGCACTTTGTTCGTCTGGATGGAACCAGTAAAGATCTGCTCTCAAAGAGAACACTTTTCTTTCCTCGTTATCATCAGTTGGATGTCGTGCGTAAGTTAGTGGCTCACGCATCGATCTACGGTATTGGTCAAACTTATTTAATTCAACATTCAGCCGGTTCAGGGAAGTCTAATTCCATTACATGGGCCGCTTATCAACTTATTGAAACCTATCCCGCTTCGGAAGCTATCTCAGATGGACGAGGTCTTGAGCAACCCTTATTTGACTCTGTCATTGTTGTGACAGATAGACGACTATTGGATGAGCAGCTTAGGAAGAATATTAAGGGTTTCTCTGAAGTTAAGAACATCATTGCATCGGTACATAAATCATCTGAGCTTAAACAAGCGTTAGAAAATGGTAAAAAGATCATTATCACAACGATCCAGAAATTTCCGTTTATCATTGATGGTATCGCTGACCTCAGTGACAAACGATTTGCAGTAATTATTGATGAGGCGCACAGCTCTCAGTCCGGGTCAGCGCATGACAATATGAACCAAGCCATGGGTAAACCGGATGTTGAAGAGGATGCGCAGGATAAGATCTTGCAAGCGATGAAATCACGCAAGATGCGTGGTAATGCATCTTATCTGGCGTTCACAGCAACCCCTAAGAACAGCACGCTGGAGAAGTTTGGTCAGTGTCAGGAGGATGGGTCATTTAAACCATTCCACCTGTACTCAATGAAGCAAGCCATTGAGGAAGGTTTTATTTTGGATGTGCTCGCTAACTACACTACTTATAGAAGTTACTACGAAATAGAAAAATCGATAGCTGAGAACCCTGAGTTTGATACTAAAAAAGCGCAGAAGAAGTTGCGTGCTTATGTTGAGCGTAGCCAGCAGACCATTGATACTAAAGCTGAGATCATGCTTGAACACTTTATCCCTCATATAGTGAATGCCAAAAAACTCAAAGGGAAAGGTAAAGGTATGGTCGTAACCCAGAACATTGAGACAGCGATTCGATACTACAAAGCAATTAGTCATATTTTAGAAGAGCAAGGCAACCCTTTTAAGGTGCTAATCGCCTTTTCAGGATCTAAAGAAGTCGATGGTATTGAATATACAGAGGCAGAGATCAATGGCTTTGCCGAAATGGATACTAAGGATAAGTTTGATACAGATGAATATCGTTTGCTTGTGGTTGCTAACAAGTACCTTACCGGATTTGATCAACCAAAACTTTGTGCAATGTATGTGGATAAGAAGTTGGCCAGCGTTTTATGTGTACAAACACTCTCTCGCTTAAATCGTAGTGCACCTAAATTGGGTAAGAAGACAGAAGACTTGTTTATATTGGATTTCTTTAACTCAGTGGAGGATATTAAAACAGCATTTGATCCCTTTTATACCGCAACATTACTGTCTCAGGCTACGGATATTAATGTCCTCCATGAGCTAAAAGATGAAATGGATGATGTGGGGGTTTATGAATGGTATGAAGTTGAAGATTTCGTTATCCGTTATTTCAATAATGAAGATGCTCAAACATTGAGTCCAATTATCGATAAGGCGGTTGGGCGGTTTGACAGCGAGCTAGATCTTACACCTCAGGCCAAAGTAGATTTCAAAATTAAAGCCAAGCAATTTGTGAAAATTTACAGCCAGATGGCATCCATCATGCCTTATGAATTTGTGTCATGGGAAAAACTGTTCTGGTTTCTTAAGTTTCTGATCCCTAAATTGAACGTGGAAGATCCAGACGAAGAGGTTTTCGACAAATTACTGGAGTCAGTAGATTTGAGTTCTTATGGTCTACAACGAGTTCAGCTAAATCATAGTATTAAATTGGATGACTCTGAGTCAGAACTAGAGCCTCAGAATCCTAATCCAAGAGGTGCCTATGGAATGGGGAAAGAAACCGAAGAATTAGATGAAATTATTCGTACTTTTAATGATAAATGGTTCCAGGGCTGGAGTGCAACCCCTGAGGAACAAAGGGTCAAGTTTGTGAATATAGCGGACAGTATCCGCAATCATCCTGATTTTGAAGCAAAGTATAAAAACAATCTAGATCCACATAACCGAGAGTTAGCTTTCGAAAAAATGTTGAAGGAAATTATGCTCCAGCGTCGAAAAGAGGAGCTGGAACTTTACAAACTGTTCGCAAACGATCCTGCCTTCAAAGTTTCCTGGACTCAAAGTATGCAACGAATAATTGGGGAATAGGTAATTGCCTTAATTTATAATTTTTTATTTTAAATACATTCAGTTAAAAAATTTGAAGCAATTCTAAACCAACAATTAGACAGCGTTGGAACCAGCAAATAGATGTCACTCAATTATTAAACTTTCATCTTATATGTACGGCTTACAGCCGTACATAATTGCATCTATCTCCACTAAATGCTATCTTCCATCAGTACAATATATACACGAAAGCTATTACTACAAACGAGTAAGAAATGGTAATTATCAAACAACAGGAGTGACCTAGAATGGCAACGATATCAGTGGAAAAAACACTCAAAGCGGCTAAAAATGCGCGCATAGAGTTAAAAACCAGCACCGAGCTAAAAGAAATCTTACGTCAGGCTGCGCAGGTTGCTGGTGTCGATTTAAGTGCTTTTATCTTGAACACAGCTTTCGAACGAGCAGAAGAAGTTCTGGAAAACCAAAAACGCCGTGAGTTAGATGAAGAAAACTGGCGTACCTTGAATATATTGATTGCTGAACCCGCATCTCCAACACTTGCTTTATGTGCTTTGATGAGAAAGAACAGAGATGGAAAAGCTATTAAATGAAATCATGGTTGAATACATTTGTGTGAACTATCAGAGCGATATGACATATCCAGGGCAAAAAGCTTTTGATTGTGGCAATCATGTTATTAATCGTTACGTTCGCAGTAGTCTTAGGAGTAACGTCGCCAATGGAAATTGTGTTGCCAAGGTTCTAATTGACACCAAAACGGGGGAATTACTTGGAGTTTGTAGTTTTACTGGCTATTCATTGGCAAAATCTCGGCTCAGTGGTGTATTGAGCGGCTCTATGCCAAGTGACCTTTCTGTCGTTCGTTTGGTGATGCTAGGAGTATCAGTTAAGCATCAAAATAAAGGATATGGTCATATTTTAATGAGGGAATTTTTACAGCATGCCATTAAAGTTCATAATGTGATGCCCATTAAGGGAATATTTCTGGATGCTGCTCCTGATGCTATTGCATTTTATACACTCCTAGGATTTGTTGAATTAGGAATTCCTTCACCTAATAGAACAACTCCCATGTTTTTAAAAATTCAGGATTTATTGGCAGCTATAAAGTAACAGCTATTCATTTTTTGAATAACTAACCATTAACATCCTGATACTCCCCCTACATAAATGCAAATGGTTGCTTCTGCAAATAAAAAATAACATGACATATTGAACAAGCCATTTATCTGGTTAAAAGAATCTTTTTGCAGGAGAAGTAGTATGAGTAACCATTATGATATTTTGATCATAGGCGCCGGAGTTTCCGGTATTGGCATGGCGTGTCATCTGGCAAGGGAATGTCCTAATAAAAAAGTGGGGATCTTAGAACGTCGCCATAATATAGGGGGAACTTGGGATTTATTTCGCTATCCAGGTATTCGTACAGATTCGGATATGATGAGCTATGGCTATAAATTCCGTCCTTGGACAGATACTAGTATTTTTGCTGATGGGCCTTCAATTAGGCGCTATCTCCATTCAGTAGCAACAGAGTATGAAGTTGATAAGAAAATACAGTTCGGGTTAAAGATTATTCAAACTGACTGGTCAAATGAAATTTGCCAATGGACGGTTACTGCAATTGATGAATCCAGTGGAGAAACTCGGCAATTTACCTGTCATTTTCTTATCATGGCGACAGGTTACTACAACTATGATGAACCTCATTTACCCAAATTTCCTGGTCTTGAAGATTTCAAAGGTCCAATCATTCATCCTCAATACTGGCCCGAAGAATTGGATTACAAAGGAAAGCGAGTTGTTGTGATTGGAAGTGGTGCAACCGCAGTCACTTTACTGCCTGCAATGGCTAATGATACTGAACATATCACCATGCTACAGCGTTCCCCCAGTTATATTTTATCAATACCAGGAAGGGATAAGATTGCAGAACTGTTAAAAGGCATTATTCCTCAACGTTGGATTTATACGTTAAGTAAAAATCGCAATATCTTATTTTTCAGTTCGCTGTATAAGATAAGTCGATATTTTCCTAACCTGCTCAGATCGTTTTTATTGGGATTGGCTCGCAGAAAGGTTGGCTCTGGTTTTGACATGAAACACTTGACGCCAAAGTACATGCCATGGGATGAACGGTTGTGCTTTGTTCCCGACAGTAACCTGTTCAACGTACTGAAAGAAGGCAAAGCTTCTATCGTTACCGACCAGATTGAGCGTATTACTGCAAATGGCATTTTGTTGCAATCTGGTAAGGAATTACCCGCAGATATCATAGTGACAGCGACAGGACTGCAATTACATCTTATGGGGGGAATAGAACTTTTTATTGATGGACAAAAACCACAAAGTCATAGCCAATTGTTATATAAGGGAACATTGGTACAGGGTGTTCCTAATTTTGCTTATCTGGTTGGCTATATCAATAATGCCTGGACATTAAAAATTGATCTCTCAGCCGAATATATTTGTCGTTTGTTAAATGAGATGGATCGCCGCCATGCCAAGGTGGTCACACCGCATGCGCAACTGGATGAAGTAGTAATTAATGAGCATATTTTTGGTTCTTTGCGTTCAGGTTATGTGAGGCGTGGTGAATCTGGTCTTCCTCGTCAAGGGCGTAGCCAAAATTGGCATGTTTCACATGATTATAAAAAGGATAAAGAGATATTTGGGCAAACTATTGATGATACGGCATTACGGTGGAAGTAAATTTTAACTCACGATTTGTGATGAGCCGTAACAAACCGAAGGCAAATCTCATGGCTTCAAAATCGCAGACATATCGCTTTAAAAGTTCCAGTGCTATAGCTCATAAATATACTTGCACCTTTCGTTATATTTTGTCAGTTTTAATGAGATTAGTGGTATCTGATGAACATCTTTCAAGGCAGGGTAAACATGAGTAAGAGTGTAGGTTTTATCGGCTGGCGTGGTATGGTCGGCTCAGTATTGATGCACCGGATGGTAGAAGAGCGGGATTTTGACGAAATAAATCCGGTTTTCTTTACTACTTCCCAACACGGGCTTCCTGCCCCGCAGTTTACAATAAATAGCGCAGGAAAATCAGGAGTCTTACAGAATGCTTTTGATATTGAGGCGCTGAGTGCGCTAGATATTATCATTAGTTGCCAGGGCGGGGATTATACCAATGAAATCTACCCTAAACTGAGAGCAACTGGCTGGCAGGGATATTGGATCGATGCCGCTTCTGCGCTGCGTATGAATGATGATGCCGTCATTATTCTTGATCCTGTTAACCATCAACATATTCAAAATAGCCTGAATAAAGGCATCAAGACTTTTGTTGGCGGTAACTGTACCGTTAGCTTGATGCTGATGTCATTGGGAGGGCTATTTGCCAATGATTTGATTGAGTGGGCGTCGGTATCAAGCTATCAGGCGGCTTCTGGCGGTGGTGCCCGCCATATGCGTGAGCTGCTGGTGCAAATGGGGATGTTGCATAATCAGGTTGCTGAGGAGCTACAGAATCCCGCTTCCGCGATTTTGGATATTGAAAAACGTGTAACGGATTTTACCCGCAGCGGTGCATTGCCAACTGACCAGTTCGGGGTTCCTTTGGCGGGAAGCTTGATTCCTTGGATTGATAAGCAACTGGAAAATGGGCAGAGCCGCGAAGAATGGAAAGGTCAGGCAGAAACCAACAAGATCTTGAACACGGGCAAGAATGTGATCCCGATTGATGGCCTGTGTGTCCGTATTGGGGCATTGCGCTGCCATAGTCAGGCTTTTACCCTGAAATTGAAAAAAGATATTCCTATCCATGAAATTGAAACATTGTTGGCTTCTCATAATGATTGGGTGCGCGTGATCCCAAATGATCGTGAACTAACGATGCGTGAGTTAACACCGGCAGCAGTGACTGGTACGTTGAATACGCCAGTGGGTCGTCTGCGTAAGCTGAATATGGGGCCGGAGTATTTATCTGCCTTTACGGTGGGCGATCAGTTGCTATGGGGAGCAGCAGAGCCTTTGCGCCGTATGTTACGTATTTTGCTGTAAGAATTCATATAGAGGGATAATATTCTATCCCAGATAGCACAGGGTTATCTGGGATAATAGGATTTAAGCAGTAATATTAGATATCAATATTTGCCGCTTTCAGGGCATTCTCTTCAATAAATGCTCGGCGAGGTTCAACCGCATCTCCCATCAGAGTCGTGAACAGTTGGTCAGTGGCAATCGCATCTTTCACTGTTACACGCATCATGCGACGTGTTTCTGGGTTCATGGTCGTTTCCCACAACTGATCAGGATTCATCTCTCCCAGACCTTTATAGCGCTGAACGGAAAGACCACGGCGTGACTCTTTAGTCAGCCATTCTAGAGCCTGTTCAAAGCTGCTTATTGCCTGACGACGTTCACCACGTTCGATGTATGCACCTTCCTCAATCAAATTCCCGATCAATTCACCCAGTTTGGTAATGCGGCGATATTCGCCACCGTGAATAAAATCAAAATCCAGATTGTAGTTGGTATCAACGCCATGTGTGCGAATGCACAGAACGGGTTCGAAAATTTGGCGTTCACGGTTCTCATGGATTTGATAGCTGTAAGTGCTGCCATGCTGCTCGTTGTCATTCAGACGAGTAGCCAGTGCACTTACCCATTCTTCCACTTTTGCCTGATTGTTCAAAGCATCTTCGGTTAGTTTTGGATGGTAAACCAGGTTATTCAGCAGAGCCAGCGGATACAGACGTTCCATGCGACGGATGATTTTCTGAGCGGCATTGAATTCATTCACCAATTTTTCCAATGCTTCTCCTTTCAGGGCGGGTGCATGTGGATTGGTATACAATGCTGCGCCATCCAATGCAATGGACATCAAGTAGGCTTCCATTGCATCATCATCTTTGATGTATTGCTCTTGTTTGCCTTTCTTCACTTTATACAATGGTGGCTGGGCAATGTAGACATAGCCGCGCTCAATGATTTCCGGCATCTGACGATAGAAGAATGTCAGCAGCAAAGTACGGATGTGAGAACCATCAACGTCGGCATCGGTCATGATGATAATGCTGTGATAACGCAGCTTGTCTGGGTTGTATTCATCACGGCCAATTCCGCAACCTAGAGCAGTGATCAAAGTGGCGACTTCCTGTGAGGAGAGCATTTTGTCAAAGCGTGCTTTCTCAACGTTCAGGATCTTACCTTTCAATGGCAGAATAGCCTGGTTCTTACGGTTGCGTCCTTGTTTTGCCGAACCGCCCGCAGAATCACCCTCTACCAGGTAGAGTTCGGACAGGGCTGGATCGCGCTCTTGGCAGTCAGCCAGTTTGCCCGGCAATCCGGCCAGATCCAGTGCCCCTTTGCGGCGAGTCATCTCACGGGCTTTACGTGCTGCTTCACGGGCACGGGCTGCATCAATGATTTTGCCGACGACAGTTTTGGCATCATTCGGGTTTTCCAGCAGGTATTCCACCAGCTTCTCATTCATCAGGGTTTCGACCACCGTCTTCACTTCGGAAGAAACCAGCTTGTCTTTGGTCTGAGAAGAAAATTTAGGATCTGGTACTTTAACGGAAATCACCGCAATCAGGCCTTCACGGGCATCATCACCTGTCGCGCTGACTTTGGATTTTTTGTTGTAACCCTCTTTGTCCATGTAGCTATTGAGGGTACGGGTCATCGCAGTACGGAAACCTACTAAATGGGTTCCCCCATCGCGCTGAGGAATGTTGTTGGTGAAACAGTAAATGTTTTCCTGAAAACCGTCATTCCATTGCATGGAAATTTCAACACCAATACCGTCTTTTTCGGTACAGAAATAGAAGACATTTGGGTGAATTGGGTTTTTATTGCGGCTCAGGAATTCAACAAACGCTTTGATTCCCCCTTCATAGTGGAAGAGATCTTCGGTATTTGTACGTTTGTCGATTAAACGAATGGCAACACCGGAGTTGAGGAATGATAATTCACGCAGGCGTTTGGCCAGAATATCGAATTCGAACTCAGTGTTAATCTTAAACGTATCCATACTTGGCCAGAAACGGACAGTCGTTCCTGTCTGTTCAGTATCACCGACGACTTTCAATGGTGACTGTGGTACGCCCAGACAATAGGTTTGTTCGTGAACCTTACCGTCACGGCGGATAGTCAGTTCCAGTTTTTCCGATAAGGCGTTAACAACAGAAACCCCCACGCCATGTAAGCCACCGGAAACTTTATAGGAGTTATCATCGAATTTACCCCCCGCATGCAGCACGGTCATGATGACTTCTGCTGCTGAAACACCTTCTTCTTCGTGTATGTCGGTCGGAATACCGCGGCCATCATCCTGCACAGAAACTGAATTATCTGCGTGGATAGTGACAGTTATTTTGTCACAATGACCTGCGAGGGCTTCGTCGATAGCGTTATCAACAACCTCGAAGACCATGTGGTGCAGGCCGGTACCATCATCGGTATCACCGATATACATGCCTGGACGTTTACGGACGGCATCCAGCCCTTTTAATACCTTGATACTTGAGGAGTCATATGTATTCGACATCAACGTTTCTCGCTCATCTTAATCCTGTGGTTGAACCTCTATTTTGCCATGTTCCACGCGAAACATCCTGCTATTTACATCAATCATGTCTGTAACTTGCCCGGTCGTGATTGCACTGACAAACACTTGGGCTTGCGTAGATTTTAGACGCTCGGCTAATAGCTGACGACGGCCGGCATCCAGTTCTGAGGCAAAATCATCAAGCAGATACAGGCATTTTTGCCCGCTCTGTCGGGTGAAATATTCACCCTGTGCTAACCTCAATGCGCACATCAGTAACTTCAACTGACCACGGGACAGCATATCTTCTACTGGTGTACCGTCCGCCCTGATCCGTAGATCGGCTTTATGCGGGCCGGAAGCGGTGTAGGTTAGCGATCTGTCGCGCTCAAACTGCCGCGCGAGCAGTTCCGCATATTCACTCTCTTTGTCCCAACCTTGCTGGAAGCTGATATTAAGTGTGAATTCAGGTAAAAATTGTTTGCAGGTTTTTTCTATATCCTCGGAAATTCCTACAATATATTCAGCCCGCCATTGACTAATTTCGGTTGCCAATGGGGCAAGCTCTCGATCCCAATGCTGGATTTGGCTGTAGCGGGTGACTTGTCGCAATGCTGCATTCCGCTGCTTAATCAGCCTCTTGAGATTAGCCCAGGCAGCAAAAAAGCGTGGCTCATTGTGAAAGCACCCCCAGTCAATAAAGGCCCGACGATATTTCGGTCCACCATTTAGCAACGTAAAACCTTCTGGCGTGATAAGTTGCATCGGTAGTATTTTCGCTAATTCAGCAATTTTATGTCCATCACTGCCATCTATCCTGACTTTGCTGTCGCCTTGGCGGTTTTTGCTTAATCCCACTGACAAAATACGTTCATAGGATTGCTGAGCAAGTCGCCCATGGAGAATGAACTCTTCGCAATCATGACGAATGACTCTTCCTGCCTGGATACTGCGAAAAGCACGGCCGTGGCCTAATGTATAAATGGCTTCCAATATACTTGTTTTTCCGCTACCGTTCGGCCCAACCAGAAAATTAAAACCGGTTGCCAGTGGCAGGTCAGCATCCGCGATATTACGGAAATCGCGGATCAACAAACGCGAGAGAATCATATAATGAGTTAATTTTGTTACAGGCGCATTGGCATCACGACATAAGTCGCAGCCTGGCTAGCTGAATTCTCAATTTTTACGCTGGATGTGGCATCTGTTAGCAGGAGACTCACTTGCTCGCATTTCAATGCGTTTAGAACATCCAATATGTAGCTGACATTGAAGCCAATTTCCATTTCAGTACCCTGGTAACTGACATCAACAATCTCTTCTGCCTCTTCCTGCTCTGGATTATTGGCGGTAATTCTAAGCTGATTTTCACTTAAGTAGATGCGAACGCCCCGGAATTTTTCATTGGACAAAATCGCTGCCCGCGAAAATGCCTGCTTAAGCACGTCGCAATTGGCTGCCAATGTTTTATCGGGATTTTTGGGCAATACGCGACGATAATCGGGAAAACGGCCATCAACCAACTTCGATGTGAAGATAAAATCACCAACATGAGCACGAATGTTATTGCTGCCAATTTGCAATTGCAGTGGATTGTCACCGCCATCCAGCAGACGCATTAATTCAATGACGCCCTTGCGGGGTACTATCACTGAATGGGACGGCAGCTCTTGCCCGATGCTCATGGAACAAACTGCCAGACGGTGGCCATCTGTGGCAATGGTACGCAGTTCTTCGCCTTCAGTTTCAAACAACATACCATTCAAATAATAGCGAACATCCTGATGCGCCATGGAAAATTGGGTGGATTCGATCAGGCGTTTCAGTGTGGACTGAGGCAGAGAAAATTCAACTTCGCTCTGCCAGTCATCAAGATTGGGAAAATCTGAAGCGGGTAGCGTAGAGAGTGAAAAACGGCTGCGACCAGAACGAACGAGAATACGATCACCATCCAGTTCTACACTGATTTCTGCTCCGTCAGGCAACCCGCGCCAGATATCGAAAAATTTACGTGCGGGGACAGTAGTTGCACCTTGTTCATGTGGCTGGGTAAGTGTAACCCGAGCCTTCATTTCCATTTCCAAATCGGTGCCCGTCAGCAGCAGGGAACCTTCCGTTACCTGCAATAATAAGTTGCCTAAAATAGGCAGGGTAGGGCGACCACCCAAGGGGCTGCTAACCTGTTGCAAAGGTTTTAATAATTGCTCACGTTCAATGATAAATTTCATAGCGCTAGGAAGACAATGTTCTGATTAAGTTAGAAAAATCTTCTTTGATGTCGTGACTCTCTTCACGCAATTGTTCGATTTTTCGACAAGCGTGAAGTACGGTTGTATGGTCACGTCCACCAAAGGCATCCCCGATTTCAGGCAAGCTGTGATTGGTCAGCTCTTTTGCCAACGCCATTGCCATTTGTCTCGGACGGGCAACGGAGCGCGAACGGCGTTTGGAAAGCAGATCCGCGACTTTGATTTTGTAATATTCAGCCACCGTTTTCTGAATATTATCGATGGTTACCAGCTTTTCCTGTAGAGCCAATAAGTCACGTAATGCTTCGCGTACAAAATCAATAGTAATCGCACGGCCGGTAAAATTGGCATTGGCGATGACTCGATTCAAAGCGCCTTCGAGTTCACGAACGTTAGATCGCAGGCGTTTAGCAATAAAGAAAGCCACTTCCCCCGGCAACTGGATTTGGTTCTCATCAGCTTTCTTCATCAGAATGGCGACGCGAGTCTCCAGCTCTGGGGGTTCAATAGCAACGGTCAATCCCCAGCCAAAACGGGATTTTAACCGATCTTCGACGCCATTTATCTCTTTCGGATAGCGATCTGATGTCAGAATAATCTGTTGATTACCTTCTAACAAGGCATTGAACGTGTGAAAGAATTCTTCTTGGGATCGCTCTTTATTGGCAAAAAATTGAATATCATCGATCAATAGAGCATCCACTGAGCGATAATAACGTTTAAATTCTTCTATGGCATTGTTTTGCAATGCTTTTACCATATCCTGAACGAAACGTTCAGAGTGCATATAAACCACTTTTGCATTAGCCTTACGTGCCATAATGCTATTGCCGACAGCATGCAAGAGGTGGGTTTTGCCCAGTCCGGTTCCGCCATAAAGGAACAGAGGATTGTATGCTCCTCCAGGGTTATCAGCCACTTGTCTGGCGGCCGCTCTGGCGAGTTGGTTGGATTTACCTTCAACAAAGTTATCGAATGTATGCTTGGGATTAACATTGGAACGATAGGATAACTCTGGCTGAGCTTTTACATTATCCCAGCTTGGACGCACTGATGAACTGGACGGCGCAGCAGTCACCGGCATATCGGCAATGATTTTCTGAGATTTAGACTGGTTTGGCGAAACAGGCTTATTCCCTACTTCAAAACGCAGTAACGGTACTTCAGGACCACAGAAATCATTTAATAACAAATTGATATTATTAATATATTTCTCCCTTACCCAATCCAACACAAAACGGTTGGGGGCATAGAGAGCCAAAGTGTTATCACTCAGTTCTGCCTGAAGGGGTCGTATCCACATACTGAATTCTGTGGCAGGTAACTCATCCTGCAATCGGGCAAGACATTGCTGCCAAAGCGAAAGTGACACGGCGAACTCCCCTAAAACAAGACCAATAAAAGAAACCGGAATAAAAGATACGTTATATTGGGCACAAGGCATTATTCCTCGTGGCGAGGAAGATAGCATGTACCTTGTGGCGATTTTTAACATCATCGCTCCCCAGAAATCCACATAATCTGTATATAGAGAGACTGGGATCGGGATCAACGATCATAACGCAAAAGACGACACAAATCCTCATTCTTTTACACAGCTTTGACGCTTTTTATCCACAGGGAGATCATCATGCTTTGGCACTTGTAGAATATAAAGGCCCATAAGAGATACTGTAGTGGAATCATTGTATATAGCAAACTTCATTTAATTATCGTTTGAAATTCAATATGCAAATAATGTTATGTTCATACATTAAGAATGCAACGATCTGTGTATGATCCTTGCGCTTTATTGCACAGTCCGTATAATCTTGCACCCTGCGTGTTATGCCAACGATTTTTTCCGGTTAGGTCTGGTGAGGATTTGGGGTTAGCACTTCGGGTAGCAAAAAGTCTGACCTGTCTGTGATTGATTGAAGTAAAAAATCTGACAGGGGGCGGTCAGGCTCGCGTCATCTTAGATTGACGAGGGGTAGTACATTTTATTACAATCCTGCCTCTTTCTATATATTGATGTTGCGACTGAGGCATCGGTGTCTACTTTATTCTCACTGGTCGCCAACGCATTTGCTGAATCAGTAACAAATTTTAAGCTAGGTAGAAATCGCTATGAAACGCACTTTTCAACCATCCGTACTGAAGCGTAACCGTTCTCACGGCTTCCGCGCTCGTATGGCCACTAAAAATGGTCGTCAGGTTCTGGCTCGCCGTCGTGCGAAAGGCCGTGCTCGTCTGACTGTTTCTAAGTAATAAAGCTAACCAACCAAGTGGTTAAGCTCGCTTTTCCGAGGGAGTTACGTTTGTTAACTCCCGAGCATTTCACTTATGTTTTCCAGCAGCCGCAACGGGCAAGCTCCGCAGAGATAACCATTCTTGGGCGCTTGAATGAGCTGGGGCATCCCCGCATCGGTCTAACCGTCGCCAAAAAAAATGTTAAACGTGCCCATGAGCGTAATCGTATCAAGCGACTGGCTCGTGAAAGTTTTCGTTTAAACCAGCATAAATTGCCTCCAATGGATTTTGTGGTTTTGGTGAGGAAAGGGGTCGCTGAGCTCGATAACCGTGAGCTAACGGAAGCTTTGGGCAAATTATGGCGTCGTCACTGTCGCTTGGCTCGCGCCTCCTGATTGCTTTGATCAGGGGCTACCAGTTAGTGATTAGTCCACTGCTGGGGCCTCGTTGTCGTTTCAATCCTACCTGTTCCCACTATGGCATAGAGGCATTGCGCAGGTTTGGGATGATAAAAGGCAGTTGGTTAACAGTGAAACGCATATTAAAATGCCACCCTTTACACGAAGGTGGTGATGATCCTGTCCCACCTAAAAAAAACGACGATAACAGAGAACATTAACGATGGATTCGCAACGCAATCTTCTTCTCATCGCTCTGCTGTTTGTTTCGTTCTTGGTCTGGCAAGCGTGGGAAAATGATAAAAACCCACAACCAACAGCCCAGATCACGCAGCAAGCAAATACTACGCTGAGTAGCGAAGCAAGCAGTGGGCAAGGTAAACTGATTACCGTGAAAACGGATGTGCTTTCATTGCACATTAATACCCGTGGCGGTGATATCGAGGAGGCTGATCTGCTGGCCTATCCTGATACTCTCGGTTCCAAAACTCCGTTCAAATTGCTGGAAACAACCCCTGAATTCACTTATCAGGCTCAAAGTGGATTAACGGGTATCAATGGTCCAGATAATCAAGCTGAACGCCCGCTTTATCATGCCACTCAGAATAGCTTTGTTTTGGCTGATGGTCAGAATGAATTGCGTATTCCAATGACTTATACCGCGCCGGACGGCGTTGTTTATGTCAAGACCTTCGTTTTAAAACGTGGCGACTATGCCGTTTCTGTTGATTACAACGTCAATAACGTCACCGATAAACCATTACAGATGGCGTTTTTCGGTCAGTTGAAGCAGAGCGTCGAGCTACCAAAACATCGTGATACTGGCAGCAGCAACTTTGCCCTGCATACTTATCGTGGTGGTGCTTACTCTTCTGATGAAGAAAAATACGAAAAATACAAATTTGATGATATTGAAAGTAAAGCGCTTTCCGTGACCACAAAAGGCGGCTGGGTAGCGATGCTCCAGCAATATTTCGCCACTGCGTGGGTGCCGGGAGAAGGCAAAACCAGTACTTTCTATACCAAAGACCTGAAAAACCAAAAAATGGCGATCATCGGGTACAAAGGTGAAGACATCAATATTGCGCCAAACAGCCAGCAAAATATCTCTTCTACCCTGTGGGTTGGCCCTGAAATTCAGGACAAAATGGCAGCGGTTGCACCACATCTGGATCTGACCGTGGATTACGGTTGGTTGTGGTTTATTTCTCAGCCGTTATTTAAATTGCTGAAATTCCTGCATGAGTTCATCGGTAACTGGGGCTTCTCCATTATTGCGATTACCTTTATCGTGCGCGGTATCATGTATCCGCTGACCAAGGCGCAATACACCTCAATGGCGAAAATGCGCCTGTTGCAGCCGAAAATCACGGCGATGCGTGAGCGTTTTGGTGATGACCGTCAGCGCATGAGCCAGGAAATGATGGCACTGTATAAGACAGAGAAAGTGAACCCGTTGGGTGGCTGTTTGCCTCTGGTGATTCAGATGCCAATCTTCCTGGCGTTGTATTACATGTTGATGGGTTCTGTTGAGTTGCGCCATGCCCCATTCATTGGTTGGATTAAAGACTTGTCTGCTCAAGATCCTTATTACATCCTGCCATTGTTGATGGGTGTGACCATGTTTGTTATCCAGAAACTGTCACCGACTACCGTGACTGACCCAATGCAGCAGAAGATAATGACCTACATGCCTGTCGTGTTCACTGTCTTCTTCCTGTGGTTCCCATCTGGTCTGGTGTTGTACTACATCGTTAGTAACCTGGTTACCATTATCCAGCAGCAAGTTATTTTCCGCAGTCTGGAAAAACGTGGTTTACATACACGCGAGAAAAAGTAGTTGGTTTTTTTAAATTAAAACAAATATAAGTGGAAGGCGGTCATTGGCCGCCTTTATTATTTTAGTTTTGAAAGATAACGAACATAGGTCAAAAGAGAGAATTTCATGAATACCACCGATACGATAGTCGCTCAGGCCACTCCTCCGGGACGAGGTGGTGTAGGCATCCTGCGTATTTCTGGCCCTAAAGCTACGGAAGTTGCTGAGGTGGTATTGGGCAAACTCCCAAAACCTCGTTATGCCGATTACCTTCCCTTCAGTGATGCAGATGGCTCTGTACTTGATCAAGGCATTGCACTTTATTTCCCTGGCCCTAATTCATTTACGGGGGAAGATGTTCTGGAGCTTCAAGGGCACGGTGGTCCAATTATTCTGGATTTGCTGTTAAAGCGTATTCTGACTATTTCCGGTGTACGTATAGCCAACCCTGGTGAATTCTCTGAACGTGCTTTCCTCAATGATAAACTTGACTTGGCACAGGCAGAAGCCATTGCGGATTTGATCGACGCCAGTTCTGAACAGGCAGCACGTTCCGCGATGAATTCTTTGCAAGGCACGTTCTCCAACCAAGTTCATCAAATGGTAGAAGCGCTGACTAACTTGCGGATCTATGTTGAAGCCGCGATTGATTTCCCTGATGAAGAGATTGATTTCCTTTCCGATGGCAAAATAGAAGCCAAGTTGGATGAAGTGATCGCAGAACTGGAACACGTTCGTTCACAGGCACGTCAAGGCAGTTTGTTACGCGAAGGCATGAAAGTCGTGATTGCAGGTCGCCCGAATGCGGGTAAATCCAGTTTGCTCAATGCACTGGCTGGCCGTGAAGCCGCGATTGTGACTGATATTGCGGGTACAACACGCGATGTTTTGCGTGAACATATCCATATTGATGGAATGCCGCTACATGTGATTGATACGGCAGGATTACGCGAAGCCAGTGATGAGGTGGAACGTATTGGTATTGAGCGGGCATGGCAGGAAATTGAGCAGGCGGATCGAGTGCTGTTTATGGTGGACAGTACGACAACCGATGCCGTTGAGCCTGCACAAATCTGGCCGGAATTTATGGCTAAGCTGCCAGAATCGCTGCCTGTTACCGTCATTCGAAATAAGACAGATATGACTGAAGAAGAAACGGGCGTTACGGAAATCAGTGGCTATACATTAATTCGTCTCTCTGCCCGTGATGGGGAAGGTATCGATTTTCTGCGTGATCACCTAAAAGAGACAATGGGTTTTAACAGCAATACAGAAGGCGGTTTCCTTGCCCGTCGTCGTCATTTGCAGGCATTGAGCACAGCAGCGGAACATTTGCAGGAAGGTCATCAACAGCTCGTTTTTGCCCGTTCAGGGGAACTTCTGGCAGAAGAACTGCGTTTGGCACAGCAAGCATTGAGTGAAATCACAGGTGAATTCACTTCCGATGATTTACTTGGGCGGATTTTTTCCAGTTTTTGTATTGGGAAGTGAAGCAAAGTTTTTAGTGGCTCTCTATTTTTTCATAGAGAGCCACTGGGATTATTTTCGACTGAGAAAATAACAAGTGAAGGTAAAAACTAGTGCAAGCCCAGCCAAAAATAACATTAGAACTTGATAACCTTGGATCAAGGTATTGAAGCGAGCTAACAAAAATACAGCAAAAGCGATACCACAAGCTCCCCCTACATTATGAATAGTCCATGAAGTTCCCATGGCAACGGCTGCTTGCTCACGAGGCAGAGAACTCAGAGCAATTAATGTTGACGGACCAAGAATTGATCCCCATCCCATCCCAAATAACAATAGTGGGACAATGAACCACCAAGCATTTACCTGTGTTGAAGCGAGAGCAAGGAAAGTGGCAGCGGTTACAAATATCAGCAAGCCAACTAAAATGATCCGTTGTGGGCCAAATTTTTCACTACGATTACCTACCCAAGGAGACGTTAAGGCAAACATGACTGTAGCAGGTAGCAAGAACATCCCTATCTCGATATCATTTTTGTCCAATTGTCCTGCGAAAAACATAGGTAATGTCAGCAGAACTGTGCAATAGAAAAAAGCGAGAAAAAATGTTGCAAGTAGTGCAGAGACAAAACGCATATTGCGGAAGAAATGGAATTCAACAATTGGCTCTGGGGTTTTTAACTCATGCACTATAAAGATAAATAACGTTATGACCGCAACAGCCAATAGACTCCATTGTTGCAGGGCATTTCCATCTAGAGAGAAGTAACTGACTAAACTTATTAGAAAAATGATCAGGAAAATACAACCGAGTGTATCCAATTTTTTCACTTTTTCGGTTTTATATTCGGGTATAGACCAGGCGCATAGAATAAAACTAATAATGATAAAAGGAATATTTATCAAGAATGCATAACGCCAATCTACAATGCCTGCAAATAATCCCCCGATGATTGGGCCTATCGCAAGCCCAAGTCCGTTAATTCCAAATAAGATACCAAGCGCTTTTCCCTGTTCATGTTCATCAAATAAATAGGAAATAATAGCCCCAGAAACAGTATAGAGAATTGCACAACCAATCCCTTGAATAAATCTAAAGGTAGTGATGGTGGCAAGATTTGTTGCGAGGCCAACAAGTAATGATGCTGCGCCAAACAGAATTAATCCCCACAATAATATTTTTTTTCGTCCGCGACTATCAGCTAATGTCCCGACCGGTACCATAAAAGCGGAAAGTGCTATCATAAATACAGAAGTAACCCACTGAGTTTCTCTCAACGAGGTATTAAATTCACGTCCAATTGCAGGAATAATAGTATTCACAACGGTGAGATCTATACATCCAAGAAAACTTGCAATACATATTCCGATTAATCCAGCATATTTTCGGGTTGCAATGACTGACTCACTCATTCACCAGCTCCTTTTGTTCTTTCAATAGCTGAAATTTGAACAAAATTAGGTATCCTTATGGCTAATGCATCCACGGTACATAATGAATATAGATAGTTGCCTGTTAGGGATTTTAACATCAACTTCTATTACTTTTCTCATGTTATCTCCTTATGAAAACGGAGGAAATAATATTAAATAAATATTAAACCCACATTAAACAAATAATAATTTATTTATAACTTTTTTATTAAAAATAACGCATATTTAAATTAATTGGTTATTTTTTTATCAGTAACAGATTTTTTATCATATATGGTTTTAATAAGTAACTATGTTTATTATATTTTTATTACGTTATTGTGGCTTATGGGGATATATAAATATTTTTATTTATTATTTTATTGTTAGTTAACCGTTAACTAACGACAATGCAGACAATAATATTATTAACTGATTAGCCACAATGATACTCAATCCTCACTTCGCTTGAGAGCGAGGTGGGATTTACCTCAATGTAAAATCGAGTGTCAGTGTAACATTAGGCTCTGTGCCTGCTGGTATGGAGCCAACTGAATTGGCATTATTGATAGCATCAAGTGCGGCATTATCCAGTGTGCTATTGCCAGAGGAATTAATTACCTTGGCAGAAGTTAATGTGCCGTCGTCTAACAGGGTAAAGTTAACTGTGACTATACCTTGTTGTTTCATCCTCTTTGCTTTGCGGGGATAACGCTTATGACGTTCAATTTCTTGCCGCAGTCTTGCATAGTAATTGTCCACTTCGCTATTTCCTTGCCCTACCAAAGGTTGTGATGTTGCTGCGCGGCTCATACTGCCTTCTGAATTAGCCTGATCGCTACCGTGCGTTTCCTGCTCTGTCTGATTGTCTTTCTGTACCTGTGGTGATTGGGTAGTTTTCTTTTCTACCATTTCTTGCGATTTTTCTTTCTGCTGCTTTTGACGTTTCTTAGGTTTATCGGCTTCTGGCGGTTTGGCTACCTTATTTTCAGGGTGAATGGCTTTATCCAGCACGAGTTCCGGTTTTGTTGGTGATTCTGGTGCAGTCAAAAGTGGGGATGGAGGAGAAACAGGCTCCGGTTTATTTTCCCACGATGGTGCTGCAACCATCATAATGGATAGTCCCATAGTAGAAGCGTTGTTGTTGATATGATGTGCAGTGTCATCATCATATGAAGTATGTCGGTTAAACAACCATATTAGACTGGTATGGAATAAAATGGCGATTAGGACACCAACCAGCAATCTCCTTCTGGGAATCAATGGAAAACAAGCGGCTGGATTATCTAATATGGCTGTGTTGGTCATACAATCCTCTAATTAAGTCCTTAAAACTGGCTGGTCAAACTGAGTTTGAAGGTTCTGCCCGGCGCTGGAATCATCGAGCGCGTCAGCGGATCGAGATAGTAGCGGTTAGTTAGGTTTGTGCCAGTCAACTCCATTGATATAGAGGAAGTGATCTGATAGCTAATATAGGCATCAACCGTAAATACCGGATTCCAGCGCATTGGGTTATTGGACTGTCCCTTATAAATATCTGGCAAGTCATTCATCAGCCATTTTTCATCTTTGTTTTCTGCTTTGCTGTGGTAGAGCATTCGGCTGCCTAGCTCCAATTTTTCATCAAACAAGCGGCCGCCGACGGTCAGGTTAGCTGAGTATTTTGGCTGGATAGAAGTGCGTAAATAACCGCCAGGGAAACCACCATCAATACATTCAGGTATGCCATAACGATTTTGGGAATCCAGCCTCATGACAGAATTACTGTCACAGACCTTATTTTTCATGTTATAGACCAACCCCATATCGGCAAAGAAACTGCCGTTGTCGTAACGTGCCTGTAGTTCCAAACCAGCAAGTTTTTGTTTCTCTAATTGGGAGAATTTATAGGTGTTGTCCCTGTCGAACACATTTTCAATGATGGTGTTGTAATAGGAGAGTTTGATATCAGCATGGCGTTCAGCATCGACCAGTTGGCTGAAATCATAGACTAAGCCGATTTCCGCTGTTTTGGCTCGTTCAGGTTTGAATTTATGGCCTATTTTGTTGGTTGTAGAGCCTGAAAAACCGACGGTATCTTCAAAAATGCTGGGCATTCTTACCGCTTCGGCATAGCGGGCGTAGATACGGAAATCGTCAGTGACATAGGCCGTCGCGGAGAAAGTAGGTGACCAAGCGTGATCCTTACGTTTTGGTGCAGGTTCCCAAGGATCGTTAACAGCAGGGCCCGAAATTCCATTAGTATCAACTCTCTCACCGTATTCATATTTATAGACTTCTTTGCCACTTATTGGGTCGATAACCCTTTCATTCATATCCATTTGACCATTGAAATAGGGGTTACCGTTTTTACTGAGCTTGCCATTGCTAGGATCGTAATTCCAAGTGAATTTTTCGCTAACCATATTACGCTTTAGGCCATCACGTGAATTAATACGAGTTGTTTTAACCACAGGGTATTCAGTTTTGAGTTTATTCATAAACGCAAGCCTCTCTGTGGGGCTCATTTTCAATATGTTGTTTGATTTTATAAATTGTTTTCTTTTTCTCTCCATATTAGCTTCTGTTTCGGTCATTGTTCGCCAATAACTCATTTCATGGCCAATGGTTTCTCGTTGTTTCTGATAACGGCTATCTCTTACGGCACGCCGTTCATTAAGCAAATCATCTTGGGACCAATAAGAAACGCGCTTGGCTCCTGCATTCAGCTCCAGCCATGAAGCTGGCCGCCAGTTAAAGTTAAAGGCGAGATTGATTTCCTGACGTTGTCCTTTCCGCGCCGGTGACTGGACTAAATATAGATTAGTTGAATTATAATCATCATTGGAATCAAGGCGTTCACGTTGGAAATTCCCCATTAAAGTCAGCTCTAAACTAGGATGTAGGGTAAATTTATTGGAAAGATCGATACCCCAACGATTATTTTGAGAATGGGTGATAGCGGTATTGATCAATGTGCCATCGATATTGGCGTTTTTGCGCTCAAGGCCATCTTCCCAACGCCAGTCTCTGTCGACAGGGGTGCGCGGATATCCTCCGGCGGTATTGGTATTGCTGGTGGTGCGAGTTGTCCATAAGTTCATGTCGAAGTTGACATAGAGATTATTTTCAGGCTGCCACTTATAGGTCAGGTTGGCAGCTTTCTGGTGAACTTTCGCTAACGGCCATTGAGGAACTTTATTTTTTTCGGGTGTAACCCAGCCTAAGCGTGAAGGCATGATATCACCAAATTTCATATGGGTATTACGAAATCCCAACTGTAGAGTCTGATCTTCGGTGAAACGCCAAGTATTTTTAATTAATACAGAACGCATTTCATTGGAAGTATTGGGAACTTCATTGCCGGGGCGATAGATGCGAGCAGCAAAAGGCAGATATGGGTCCAGTGTTGTCTGGACATTCTTCATGAGTTCCCTGTCATTTTCCGTAATGGGTTCATCATAGCGATAGGCGCCACCTTTTCCGGCAAAATAGTTACCCTGACGACGGTATGCATAGGCCAGCATTAGGTCAAAATATTCCTGCCGTGTTCCTAATGCGAAACGGAAGGCATTATCTTTGAAGCCAAACAGTTTATTGTCTTTCGATGAATGAGGAGTAACTTGCAACTCCGGATCGGTTTCAACCTTATTTTGGATAAAGTTAGGAATATCGCGGTAGTCTTGCCCCAATGATAGGGACGGTGTGCGCTCTCTCACTGAGTTGCTACTGGTTTCCAGTTTAGTATTGATGCCAAAAGTTTCCCCTTTCGGCACCACATCATCAATAGTTAATGTTTTGATGGATACAGCGCCGCCGACAGAACTTTTAATTCCACGGCTCAGTGAAGGACCCTTTTCGATTTCAATGCTACTGATTAAATTTGGATCGATGTAGTTACGGTTATTGGCTCCATTATAACCACGCCCTACGGTAATAGATTGTTCTGTGCCATCAATGGTGACGGGAATTCGCCCCTGTCCCTGAACGCCACGGATATTGATATCCAGAGCACCACTATTGCGGGCATCACCGCTATATACACCTACAGCACCTTTAATTAAATCGGCGGGAGAGGCCCCTTTGTAACGTTCTATCTGTTTTTTGCCGATGTAGATATTGGAGATATCTTTGTCATAGACTGCGTTATAACCCTCTTCATCTTTAGCGCTGTTATCCGTGACACGAATCTTGCCTAGATCGGTTTTGCTGTTTGAGGTTGTGACCGTGGGTTTAGATTCGGCAAATAGGGGGAAAGCTGTCAGTGAAAAGGCCAGTGATAATGCAATTGTGATGGGGGTAAGCTGTGTTTTAACTCGATATACCATTGATGTCTCCATTTTGATTAAAAATACTTTTCTAGCCTGATTAGCACTTCGTTTTTGTTATAGCTGTACAGCCAATCCACATTGCTGTGATTACGTCGATGGCGGAAAGTGAAAGAAGGTGTCATCCCCCATATTTCAGCGGCGGGCACTTTAATGACAGCGCTGTAAATTTGCTCATTATCCTGGCGTGTGGCTCTCAACATTGGGCTATAAGCACCAAAATGACGTTTTTTCAGTGTGGCAAACAGTGAACCGTTGATACCGGGATAGATCTGTCCGGCAATCCCTGTCCGAATTCCCCATTGCTGATAGCGATCCTCGGCATACTGATTGTTGTCGCGATAAACCCAATCTCCGCCGCCAAACAGGACAACGTCTTTGCTAATAGAATGGAACAGGGTGAGGTAGGCTGAGGTAAAACTGCCATCTTTCCGGCGGAGACTTTGCTGATGGTGTATCTGCTTATGCTCGAGTTCAACATTAAGGACTGTTTGGGAAGTAAACGCCCATCGCCATTCTGTTTTGGCGCCTGTAGCACGGTAATAGGTATCACTTGCTCGTTGTTTATATTCAAACAGGGGACCAAAAGAGAAATCGTGGCTTTTGCTTTTATAGTTGTACCCACCAATCAGCAGAAATGTATTTTCGTTCTCATCGTGGTAATCACGATAGTTTTCGCCGTAAATCAGGCCACGGCCAAAAATACCGTGATGGCCAAAAAGTTGATAGCGCCGACTTAATGTTGCGTCATAAGACATGCCCCATGCTTTGATGGCTTTTGGTGTGTGCTGCGTTTCATGGCATGTATTTCTTAAATACTTCCGGCAAATGGTCTTATCGGAAGACATATTAACGTTATCGTTATAAGCGTAACCGACTGAGAAAGAGCCACGCCAACTGTTTCTCAGCTCTATCGCTTCCAGATAGCTGTTAATATTTTTCAACACAATTTCTGGTAGCTTTTGTGCTGTATACAATTCGGTAAACAGTTGCCCGGCTTCCTGATTTTTATGATCCTCAAAATAGACGCGGGCCAGTTCCAGTTCGATACGGGGAAAATCGGGTTGTTGACTCAGAATTTGTTGATAATGATAGGTGGCGAGATCTAAATCCCCCTCAAGACGTGCCAGCCCACCTTGAGCAAAATTGACCAACATAACATCATGTCCCTGCAATTTTTTATAAGCCTCAAGAAAACGTCTGACGTCTGACCATTGTTGATGGTTAATGGCCAGGAATAGTGCTTGGCCAATATCATTAATATTGTTTTCGACCTGAAACGTTTGCCCATTAATGACAATCAATGAAGCATTATTTTCAACAAAAATAGGATCTGGTGTAATCAGGTTGGTCTCATTTTCCTGTTGATTATGCTGTGCTTCTTGCCAGATTTTCCGTGGGGTATCTTCATCGGCATAAACGGGTAGGGAGAAGCATAGAGCCATAAGTGCCGTTGATAATATTGGCGTAATTCTATTCTTAGACATTGGGAAACCAGATCACAAGGCGCATATTATTCGAAATAAAAACAGAGAACAGCGCCAAAAACAGCACTGTTCTCTGAAAGATTAATGATTACTGTTTAGAACCACCGAAAGCGGTATCTTTGGATCTGTCATCTTCAAATGTGGTGTATCCAGCTAGGCTGGATGCACTGTCACCAAAGAAGTGACCATTGGTTGTTCCAACCAAATCATCAGTTATGGCTATGCCTTCGAATTTAGCATCAGAGCCGATACTGGCATCAATATCGATTGTCATCGCGGTATTTGCCATGGAACCGACCAGAGTTTTCTCACCAAAGTCTGCGGTAAATGTACCGGACAAGGCATTATCACCGCTGTACTGGTTAATACCTGTCACCGTATAAGTTGCTGTTCCGTCTGTTGGAATATTGGTAGTGATATCCTTACCTGCATAATAAACGGTGTGGGAATCATCCGATGTCTGGCCAGTTGACCATTCACCGAAGTAAACGTCAGCATTGGCAACTTTGCTGAAATGGAATACACCCATACCACCATGAGAGCCTGGTGCACCTGCTCTTGAGATGTTATGAATCCCATTACTGTCCGTTGGGGCCATGCGAGTCAAGCCAGAAAAACCAATGAGTTTTCCTCCACCGATTGAACTGACCCCAATGCCAGGGTCGCCACTCGCACCACCATGTGAATTTGAACCCGTTTCGGTTGCACCAACCTTAACATATGATGGCGTGCTTATTTGACTCTGCCCAAAACCGACTTCTGCCTGAGCCTGTGCCATAAATCCCAATGTGCCTAAAGCGGTGATTAATACGTTCAACTTTTTCATCATTATCCTCGTTTGGAATGGGGGATCCCTCGTTACCCAATCTTAAAAACGGCCTGATCTATCGCGCGAGAAAAACGTACACCGTTCAAATGATAATGTAAATGATAATTATTATTATTTATTTGACTGGTAATAGGATTTATTAGCCAATATCTTTTTTTATTTTATTGATTTTTATTTTATTTTTTTCCTCTTGGAGAGGATTTGGACTATCTACTTTTTTGTTGAAAATGTGAGGTTGGTAGATTTTATTTATTGAAGCTATTTTGTTATTAACAAATTAATTAGCATTAAAAAAATTTCCGGTGTAATTAAATTAGTAGGGTTTATGTAACCATTTATATAATTAACCAGAATTAATACATGTATTTTATGTGGATAAATATCCATATCTTGTTGTGGAAAATGATTAGTTATGATGAAATTTGAGAGCAAAGAACCAATCAAATAAATTTTTACCCATATCTTTATTTTCTGCATTGCAGGAAGCTGCCATTTAAAAGAATAAAGGGTATATCAGTTTTCATATATCTATATGGCTGAAAAAAGCCTAATTGGAGATGTATTATGGAAGCAAAAATTGTTATTCAATCTGCTGAAGAAAGGACAGATTTTGGTAATGAAATAGAGGTTATTATTGATAATAATTGGCCCCTATTTATGAATTATGATGCAGTAGCTGAAAAACATTGGCACAAATTATATGAGTTGGGTTTTAGTCGCTTTCAAAAACTTGCCATTTTGCAACAGGGGAACGAAGAGCGTCTTATTGGCTTACTGAACTCAATTCCTTTTCCTTTGGAAAATAGTTCATTAGATCAATTGCCTGATGAAGGCTGGGATGCTGTATTTGACGCTGGTGGAAAAGCTAAGGGAAAGGTTCAAGCCAACATGGTATCTGCCCTGAGTGTGACGGTTGATCCTGCGTTCCGCGGGCAAAATATTCCTGCTTTATTGATTAACAGTTTGAAACAGACTGCCCGAAATGAAGGCTTGCAGGGGCTGGTTGTTCCTGTCAGGCCGAGTTTGAAAAGCCAATATCCCCTACAAGATTTTATCGAATACTGTGGTTGGAAAAATGATAAAGGTGAGCCGTTTGATCCGTGGATCCGCACCCATTGTCGATTAGGTGCCAAAATCATCAAGCCTGCCCTGCGTTCCATGGATATTTATGGCACCCTGGAACAGTGGCAAGAATGGACAGGCATGAAGTTTCCGCAAAGCGGGGAATACGTCATTCCAGGTGGCCTGGTACCATTGGTGGTGGATGCTGAAAAACAGATGGCTTATTACATTGAACCTAATTTGTGGATGTACCACAGCCTTGATTAAAAATATTTCTCTAACTGTATCTGTACTTCGTTTTTATCGTAACTGTATAACCAGTTTACATTACTGCGATTGTGTCGATGGTGGAAAGTTAAAGATGGTGTCATGCCCAATATCTTAGCGGCAGGAAATTTAATGGCGGCAGTATAGATTTGTTCATTATCTTGGCGTCTGGCACCCAATAATGGGCTGTAAGCGCCGAAGCGTTGTTTTCTCAGTGTGACAAGCAACGAGCCATTAATGCGGGAATAAAGTTGTCCAGCTATTCCCGCACTTATTCCCCATTGTTGATAGCGAGCCGTCGGTTGTTGATTATTTCGATAGCTCCAATTGCCACCACCAAACAGAACTAATTTATCATTGATGGCATGAGATAGGCTGAAATAGGATGAGGAAAGTTCGCCGTCTTTCCTGCGGTAAAGTGGCTGATAACTCAATTTTTTATGTCCAAGTTCAACATTAAGGGCGGTTTGTTCGGTGATAGTCCACTGCCATTCTATTTTGGCACCGATGGCATGGTATTCGGTATTTCCTGCACGCTGTTGATATTCGAATAGGGGGCCAAAGGAGAAATCATGGCTCCTGTTTTTGTAGCTGTAGCCACTGATCAGCAGGAACATATTTTCGTTTTCGTCGTGATAATTGGGATAATTTTCACCATAAATCAGGCCTTGGCCAAAAATGCCGTGATGGCCGACAAGCGGGTAACGTCGGCTTAAGGTAGCGCTGTAAGTTCCACCCCATGCTTTGATAGGTTTTGGCACGCCACGTTCAATTATGCACTTTCCCTTTATGGAACGTAGGCAGATTGGTTTCTGATTTGGAGACATATTTATATTATCGTCATAGGCATAGCCAAATAAGAATGAACCGCTCCAATCATTTCTTAAGGTTATTGCAGCCAGATAACGGTCAATATTCTTCAAGACCATTTCTGGTAACTGATATTGTTTACTGATTTCTTTAAATAACTGCGCGGATTCTTGGTTTTTGTGATCTTCAAAATAAATACGAGCCAGTTCCAGTTTAATGCGGGTAAAATTCGGTTTTTGACGTAGGATCTTTTGATAATAAGAGGTAGCAAGCGTTAAATTCCCTTTAAGATGTGCCAGCCTGCCTTGAGCAAAATCGCTGAGTAATGGATCGTACCCAGGAATTTTTTGATAAATCGGCAGAAGGCGTCTGACGTCTTGCCACTGCTGATGGTTAATGGCAAAGTACAGTGCTTGACTAATATCCTTAAGATTGTTTTCAACTTTAAATTCTTGTCCATGAGTCACGGTTAATGAGAAGCGATCTTTTATAGAAATGGAATTTAGAACTTTATTTTCCTGTTTATTGTATTGTTGATTATATCGTGCTCTTTGCCAAATCTTGTGGTTAATATCTTCATTGGCACAAACTGCCGGTGACAGGAATGAGATCAGCAGTACTATAAGTAATATTGGAAGTATTTCCTTTTCAGTCACTTTTTTCTGATCAGACATAGTAAAACCCGATTCATAAGGCCCATATTTATTTGAGATAAACAAGTTGGAAATAAATAGGGTAAAGAAGATGAAGAGGAAAACAGTGCCAAAAATGACACTGTTTTCTGGGGAATTAATTATTTAATTCTAGTACCATAGAAATCAGTGTCTTTTGTTCTATCGCTAAAATATAAGATGTGGCCTTCCAAAGAGTTAATGTTGTCACCAGATAATGTCCCATAGGTGTGTCCAATAAGACCGTTGTCTCTGGCGATACCTAAAAAGTTGCCGTAATCAGTTATCTTGGCCTCAATACCTACAGTGTGTGAACTATTGCTCATTGAGCCACTCAATACGTAATGATCAAAATCTGCGACAAAATTACCGGAGAGGGAGTCTTTACGGTTATCCTGACTAACACCTTCTACTTTATAGATTACAGTACCTCTGTCTGGCAGCTTGGCTGTCACCTCTTTGCCTGCATTAAAAACAGTATGGGTGATCTCCGAAGTATCGGGCGTTTTTTGTGCCCATTCCCCAAAGTAAATTTCCCCCTTTTCCTTCTCGAATAGAAAATGGGGGTTGGTTTCTTGCTGGCTTATACTATCTGAAATTTTTGCCTGAGCTTGAGTGATAAATCCAACAACGCCTAACATGGCGATTAATATATTGAGCTTTTTCATAAGCAGCCTCACAGAGTATTGAGTGTCTTGTTATCCTGTTATAAGAGCGTCCTGAACTTTTTGGGTGAAAGTTTTGCACAAAAAATACACAGAAAATAAAATGTATACTGGACAAATGGTGGTGTAAATAACAAGTTGTTATTATGTTTTATATCTATTGAATTTCATTGTTTTCGCAATTACAGTTTACGCAAATTAGAAACCAACTAATTGAAGTAAAAGAAAATATTTAGAATAATATGAAGAGAAAAACAGTGCCTCAAATGACACTGCTTCTGGGGGTATAAATTATTACTGTTTAGTTCCGCTGAATATAGCGATTTTTCCCTCTTTATCGAATGTGGCCCGTCCTGACAGAGAGGGAGAGATATGAGGTAATTCAATGAAATTCCCATTGGAAACTCCATTAATTTTCTCATAGTACTCCCTATCAATAATACCGTTGGCTGTGGCCTTACCTGAAAATTCGCCATTGTCCTTTATATTGGCATCAATACCTATAGTTAGTGAACTATTGTTCATTGAGCCAATCAGTTTTTTGCTATCAAAATTGGCGGTTAATTTACCGGAAAGAAAATTACGGCTATGAGCGTCTATAGTGCCTTTTACTGTATAGATCGCAATACCGCTATCAGGCAGCTTGGTTGTTACCTCTGTGCCTGCATTAAAAACAGTATGGGTGATCTCCGAAGTATCGGGTGTTTTTTGTGCCCATTCCCCAAAGTAAATTTCCCCCTTTTCCTTCTCGAATAGAAAATGGGGGTTGGTTTCTTGCTGGCTTATACTATCTGAAATTTTTGCCTGAGCTTGAGTGATAAATCCAACAACGCCTAACATGGCGATTAATATATTGAGCTTTTTCATAAGTAGCCTCACAGAGTATTGAGTGTCTTGTTATCCTGTTATAAGAGCGTCCTGAACTTTTTGGGTGAAAGTTTTGCACAAAAAATACACAGAAAATAAAATGTATACTGGACAAATGGTGGTGTAAATAACAAATTATTATTATGTTTTATGTCTGTTGAGTTCCATTGTTTGCGCAATTGGATTTTACGAATGTTTGTGGTTAATGAATTGAAATTTAAGTAAATAACTGTAAGGTGGATGAAGAGGAAAACAGTGCCAAAAATGACACTGTTTTTTGAGGAATAAATAATTATTCTTTAGCACCACCGAAAGCAGTATCTTTGTTTCTGTCGCTATCAAATTTGGCATACCCTGCCAGCGCGGAGGCGGAATTACCGTAGAATTTCCCATCGGTAACCCCATTAATATTCCCGTTGGCTGTGGCCTTACCTGAAAATCCGGCATTGTCATTTATATTGGCATCAATCCCAATATTTAGTGAACCATTGCTCAGTGAGCCATCCAGTTTTTTGGTACCAAAGTTTGCGACGAGTTTGCCGGAGAGGAGATTGTTGCCGCTATATTGGCTCAGGCCTTTTACTGTATAGGTCGCAGTGCCGCCAGTGGGCAGATTGGTTGTAACATCTTTACCCGCATAAAAAACAGTATGGGTAACATCCGATTTATCGGGTGTTTTTTGTGCCCATTCCCCAAAGTAAACTTCTGTATTGGGAACCTGACCGATATCGATATACTGGTTCTCGATACCGAATTTTGTACCATCCACTTCGGTATGATAGATGCCATTTTTGTCGAGTGTAGCGAAACCTTTCAGTTGGGAGGCAGGAAGTAATTGATCTTTTACTATGGGTAAAGTGATACCCAGAGCGGGTTCACCATTTACCTCTCCGATTATAAGGTGTGGATCGGTTTCTTGTTGGCTTATACCATATTCAACTTTTGCCTGAACCTGTGTAGTAAATCCAACAACACCTAACATGGCGATTAATATATTGAGCTTTTTCATAAGCAGCCTCACAGAGTATTGAATGTCTTGTTATCCTGTCATAAGAGCGTCCTGAGCTTTTTGTGTGAAAGGTGTGCACAAAAAATGCGCAGCAAATAAAATGTATGTTGGCTAAATAGTGATGTAAACCATAAGTTATAATTATGTTTCTTATTTGTTTAATCTCATGGCTGTGCAAATTAGAGGTGAGTTGATTGAAATTAAGTTATTTTTTGAGGATGGAATGGATTTGTGGATTTCAATTAATCCATTAATCGTTGAGGATGGGTATATACTGTTGCCCGTCCTGGCTTGCAAAATCCGATCAACGTTAGATTACATTTCTGTGCGACTTCAATGGCGTGTGAGGTTGCGGCAGAAACGGCAAATAAAATTTCTACCCCACAATTAGCTGATTTTTGCACCATCTCATAACTGGCACGGCTGGAAACCAACACAGCACCTTGTTGCCAGCCTGTTTTAGCTCGCATTCCCAGTAACTTATCCAGTGCAACATGGCGGCCAACATCTTCACAACCACCAAGCACTTTGCCCTCTGGGTCAATCCAACCCGCCGCATGGGTACAGCCAGTGAGCGTGCCGATTTCCTGAACATGTGGTAATTGGGCAAGCGCAGTATCAAGGTGGGAGAGGGAAAACGTTTGGGTGAAAGGCAGGGGTGTAATTGGACGAAAAATCTCGGCCAATTGCTCAGTACCGCAAATACCGCAACCCGTTCTCCCAGCCATAGTGCGTCGGCGCTCTTTTAATCCCGCAAAACGACGGCTGGAAAGCTCAATGTGCAGTTCAATACCACCGTGGCAGCTAACTATTGAATCAATCCCCCGAATTTCCTGCGCAGATGTAATAATCCTTTCCGACAAGGAAAACCCGATGGCGAAATGATCAAGATCTTTTGGACTCGCCATCATCACGACATGGGAAATACCGTTATAGACTAATGCGACAGGCACTTCCTTGGCTACCCAATCCGGCGTCGGACTACCCAATCGGTCACTTTGTTTGGCGTTTTTTTGTTGTACATTAATGCGAGAAACACCATTGATTCCTTCCATGATTAACTTATTTTCTGACCTTTCATTTTCCATTAATGAATTCCCCTGTAGTTTGATTCATAATACTGTTCATGTGGATATATAACGATTCATTAATTTATTACCACATGCTGTTTTATTACCACATTATGTTTTGATAAGAAGCAAATACGCTAGCGGAATTCCGTTAGGCCGTGTGTTAGCAATATTAATGAGCAATGTGAGTGAGGAGATCCCCCATGCAAGTTAGCAGGAGGCAGTTCTTTAAGATCTGCGCTGGCGGTATGGCGGGTACGACGGCAGCCGCGCTGGGGTTTGCCCCAGGCGCCGCGATTGCACAAACACGTAACTACAAATTGCTGCGTGCGCGTGAAACCCGAAATACCTGTACATACTGCTCTGTCGGTTGTGGATTATTGATGTACAGTCTTGGTGATGGCGCCAAAAATGCCAAATCTACTATTTTTCATATCGAAGGGGACCCTGATCATCCTGTAAACCGTGGTGCCTTATGTCCTAAAGGGGCTGGGTTGGTGGATTTTGTTCACAGCAAAAATCGCCTACTCTATCCAGAATATCGTGCTCCAGGCTCTAATCAATGGCAGCGAATAAGCTGGAATGAAGCCTTCGATCGTATCGCGAGATTGATGAAACAAGACCGTGATGCCAATTTCATCAAAACCAACCAAGATGGTGTGACGGTTAACCGCTGGCTGACGACGGGTATGCTGTGTGCGTCTGCGGCCAGTAACGAAACCGGTTTTTTATCGCAGAAATTTAGTCGTGCTCTCGGCATGCTTGCCGTAGACAACCAGGCGCGTGTCTGACACGGACCAACGGTAGCAAGTCTTGCTCCAACATTTGGTCGCGGTGCGATGACCAACCACTGGGTGGATATTAAAAATGCGAACTTGATTGTCGTGATGGGCGGGAATGCTGCTGAAGCACATCCTGTCGGTTTCCGTTGGGCGATGGAAGCTAAAATTCACAATAACGCTAAACTGATAGTTATCGATCCTCGCTTTACCCGTACGGCATCCGTGGCGGATTTCTACACGCCTATCCGTTCCGGTACGGATATTGCCTTCTTGTCTGGTGTGATTTTATACCTGATAACCAATAAAAAAATTAACCGTGAGTATGTCGAGGCATACACCAATGCCAGCCTGATTGTGCGGGAAGATTTTTCGTTCGATGATGGCCTGTTTAGTGGCTATGATGCTGAAAATCGCAAGTACGATAAAACGACATGGCACTATGAGTTAGATGAGAATGGTTTTGCCAAACGTGACAAAACCCTGACCCATCCACGTTGTATCTGGAACCTGCTGAAAGCCCACGTTAGTCGTTATACACCGGAGGTCGTGACTGATATCTGTGGTACACCGAAGGAAGATTTCCTCAAGGTGTGTGAATATCTGGCTGAAACCAGCGCGAAAGACAAAACTGCTTCTTTCCTGTATGCATTGGGTTGGACACAACACTCCATCGGTGCACAGAATATCCGCACGATGGCGATAATCCAATTGCTGCTTGGCAATATGGGTATGGCAGGTGGCGGTATTAACGCGCTGCGCGGTCATTCCAATATTCAGGGGCTGACAGATTTGGGATTGTTATCCCAAAGCCTGCCGGGATATCTCTCCCTGCCATCGGAGAAACAGGCCGATCTGCAAACCTATTTGCAGGCGAACACACCAAAAGCCACCGTTGTCGGGCAAGTCAACTATTGGGGAAATTATCCGAAGTTCTTTGTCAGCCTGATGAAGAGTTTTTATGGTGATAATGCCCGTAAAGAGAATGATTGGGGCTTCGATCTGTTGCCGAAGTGGGATAAACCTTACGATGTCCTGCAATATTTTGAAATGATGTCGAAAGGGGAAGTGAATGGTTATATTTGTCAGGGATTCAATCCGTTAGCCTCATTCCCGAACAAGAACAAAGTTGTCGCTGCCTTATCGAAGTTAAAGTTCTTGGTCACAGTTGATCCTCTCAGTACCGAAACGTCATCATTCTGGCAAAATCATGGTGAGTTCAATGATGTTGATCCTGCCACCATTCAGACCGAAGTATTCCGTTTGCCGTGTTGCTGTTTTGCAGAAGAGAATGGCTCGATAGTTAATTCAGCTCGCTGGCTGCAATGGCATTGGAAAGGCGCGGATGCACCAGGAGAAGCGATTGGGGATGGTGAAATTCTGTCAGGCATCTTTAAGCGTCTGCGTGATTTGTATCGCGAAGAAGGTGGTGTTGCACCAGAACAGGTTCTGAGCATGACATGGGATTATTTCGATCCTGATGCCCCGACACCGGAAGAGGTGGCACAGGAAAGTAATGGTCGCGCTTTGGCTGATTTGCTGGATGATAACGGCAATGTGTTGCTGAAAAAAGGGCAGCAATTATCTTCTTTCGCCCAATTGCGTGATGATGGTACAACCGCCAGTGGTTGCTGGATTTTTGCCGGAAGCTGGACGCCGGAAGGTAACCAGATGGCGCGCCGCGATAATGCTGATCCATCCGGTATTGGTAATACATTGGGTTGGGCATGGGCGTGGCCGTTAAACCGTCGCATCTTGTATAACCGCGCATCTGCCGATCCGCAGGGCAATCCGTGGGATCCTAAACGTCAGTTGATTGCATGGGATGGTGATAAATGGAGCGGGGTGGATATCCCAGATTACAGCAACGCGGCTCCGGGGACGGATGTCGGGCCATTTATCATGCAGCCAGAAGGAATGGGTCGCCTGTTTGCTATCGACAAAATGGCAGAAGGGCCGTTTCCTGAGCATTACGAACCGTTTGAGACACCGTTGGGAACCAATCCGTTGCATCCGAATGTGGTTTCCAATCCGGCTGCCCGTGTGTTCAAGAGTGATTTTGAGGCTATGGGTAAAGCCGATAAATTCCCTTACGTAGGAACCACCTATCGTTTGACTGAGCATTTCCATTTCTGGACAAAACATGCGTTGTTGAACGCCATTGCCCAACCAGAGCAGTTTGTGGAAATTGGTGAACGGTTGGCGGCAGAGAAGGGTATTAAGCAAGGAGATACCGTCAAAGTTAGCTCCAGTCGTGGTTATATCAAAGCCAAGGCAGTGGTGACGAAGCGTATTCGTACCTTGAATGTTCACGGCCGTGAAGTGGATACCATCGGTATTCCGATTCACTGGGGCTTTGAGGGAGCGGCGAAGAAAGGTTTTCTGGCGAATACCCTGACGCCGTTTGTCGGTGATGCCAATACGCAGACGCCTGAATTCAAGGCATTTCTGGTTAATGTGGAAAAGGTGTAAGGGGGAAAAATTATGTCATTGCAATCTCAGGACATTATTCGTCGCTCTGCCACCCATTCATTGACTCCCGCGCCTCGTGTGCGGGATCACCAGCAAGAAGTGGCAAAACTGATCGATGTGACAACCTGTATTGGCTGTAAAGCGTGTCAGGTGGCATGTTCCGAATGGAACGACATTCGTGATGAGGTTGGGCACAACGTTGGCGTTTATGACAATCCAGCCGACCTGACAGCAAAATCATGGACAGTGATGCGATTTTCCGAAGTGGAGGAACATGGCAAGCTGGAATGGTTGATCCGTAAGGATGGTTGTATGCACTGTGCTGATCCGGGCTGCCTGAAAGCCTGTCCGGCAGAAGGCGCGATTATTCAGTATGCCAATGGCATCGTTGATTTTCAGTCAGAGCATTGTATCGGCTGTGGCTATTGCATTGCTGGTTGTCCGTTCAATGTACCGCGCATCAATAAAGAGGATAACCGCGCATACAAATGTACTTTGTGCGTTGACCGTGTTGGTGTAGGACAAGAACCGGCTTGTGTGAAAACTTGTCCAACGGGTGCAATTCATTTCGGCAGCAAGCAAGATATGAAAGCGCTGGCGGCAGAGCGGGTTGAAGAGCTTAAGGGGCGTGGTTATGAAAATGCCGGTCTGTACGATCCTGAAGGCGTAGGTGGAACCCATGTCATGTATGTGTTGCACCATGCCAACAAACCTCAACTCTATCATGGATTGCCGGATAATCCGGCTATAAGCCCAACTGTCACGTTCTGGAAAGGTATCTGGAAGCCATTAGCTGCAATCGGTTTTGCTGCGACTTTTGCTGCTTCTATTTTCCATTACGTGGGTATAGGCCCGAACCGCGTTTCCAAAGAAGAGGAAGAGAGCACACTTAATGATATTGATTCGGACAATGCAAACAATGAGGGGGTGAAGAAATGAAAAAGCGTAACGATATCATTATTCGCCACTCTCCGGTTGAGCGAATCAATCATTGGGCGGTTGTGATTTGCTTCCTGTTTACCGCCATCAGTGGGTTAGGTTTTTTCTTTCCCTCCCTGAACTGGATGATGAATATCTTTGGTACGCCGCAATTGTCACGGATATTGCATCCGTTTGCGGGTTCGATAATGTTCTTTCTGTTTGTTTTTATGTTTTTCAGGTATTTCAAACATAACCTGATCGACAGGAATGATATCGAATGGGCGAAAAATATGCACAAGGTGCTGCGTAATGAGGAAGCAGGAGATATCGGACAGTATAACCTCGGCCAGAAAGGTATTTACTGGTCAGTAAGTCTTTGCCTGTTTCTGCTGCTTGTCAGCGGTATCATTATCTGGCGCCCGTATTTTGCGGAATACTTTTCTATCCCATTAATTCGGGTTGCCTTGCTGGTTCACTCATTGGCGGCGATTGGTCTAATCCTGACGATTATCGTCCATGCTTATGCGGCGTTTTGGGTGAAGGGATCAGTGCGGGCAATGGTAGAAGGTTGGGTCACACGTGGCTGGGCGAAAAAACATCATCCTCGTTGGTATCGTGAAATTGTGAAACAAGAGCAGCAAAAAAAGAAAGAGTGAGTTTGAGGCGGGGTATTTTAAAACGGATATCGTAGCTCTCAGAAAGGAAACCGGAGGCTATTCTTTTCCTCCGGTTTATTGACTTTTAGTGGATGATTAGTGCCTTGAGTCTCTTATTAGCTTGCTGTTTATCAAAAGATTCTGGCGATTCACTTGGGGATAATCCCACAAATTCTAATTGCTCTGCTTCATCTTCAGTCAGGAGTTTCTTTTTTCTCAATTTGAGCAAATAGTTCCAATTCCAAATGCCACCAGAATCTTCTGCCGGACACATGCCATTACCTGCGGTCACTTCAGGCTGGATAATATCTTTTGGCAGGACTTTCTCTACTGTTATCTGATGGAACCAATCATCGCCAAAATCATATTGGTAATTGAATTCATCCCCAACCTCCTCCAGAAATGCACCGATGCACATTTGGTCATAATGTTCTTCTGGAATGTCGATCCCTGCAAAACTAAAACTGAATAAATGAGCATCTTCCCAACCCATGGCAGTTTGTATCACATCATGAAATTCATTGAGTGTTAGCTGATTGCTGACACGGATCCGGCGCCATACGGCTGGTGTTGCATCAAATAAACTCACTTTGAGAACCAAACCTTGTGGCTCAATCTCTTTCTCTTGTTCCATGTAGAAATATTCAAAGCTGAGTTCAGACAAAGTCTCAAATAAAGCAAATTTCTTGCGATTTAATCCAGGGTCTCTGAGGGCATAGGCCAAATCTAAATATTGATCGACCAAATATGGGGCTTGTGATGGCAATCTGTATTGTTCGATTGAAGCGGAATAAGTCAGACGTTCAATAAACAGTTCTCGGTTTGCATAATAGTAGAGCTTCAATAAGTCCCTGGGTTTTTTTGCCTCCTGCAAGCATTCTTCCGGCGCCAGCCAAGACAGTATTAATGATGAACCCATGGTGATGCCAAGGCGATTCTGATCCTGTCGCTTCGGATCAGCTTGATATCCGAATTTCTGGCTCCAGTGTTCAAGCTCAAATACTTCTGGCTGTGTCCATTCGACGGGAAGTTGTGACAACCAATACAGTGAGTCGAGATCGAGCGGAGTGTTTTTATTTTGTTGAACTGAAAGTATCCACGGTAAAATCTGTTGCAGCCAGTCAGGGGAAACTGGGGTAAAGTCAACATAAGCCTCATCATTACCTAAACTTTCAATCAGTTCGGGGATGGTTCTCTCAGGATCAACACTCATTAAGCTCTCGCGAATACCAGATTTAAAATCCAGCATCATATTCATTTGATATTCTTGACCATCCAGCGTGATTGTCATCATCATGCTGGCACAGTCATTTCCATCAACATGAGTGACATATAATTCGTGTATCTTCGCTGTTTCCCGCGCCTTATTGTGGTGCGACATCGCCTTTTTTTTCCAGCGCTTAAAACAGGAATGAATGGCAGGATGGCGGTTAAACCGTGCACACAGATTAACAAGTTGCAGGTAGGATAAATTTGCCCATGCAGAGGAAGGACAATCGTCCAATGTTTGCGCACAGGCAAGGGCAATGGGTTCTTCAAAGTATTGAGTGAGTAATAGCAGGGCATCTATCCCCCATGAATGCTTGGCGACTTCCGTCAATAGATGAGGTAAGGCTTCATGAGGAATGACGGAAAGACCGCTTTCAAAAAAGTCAACAAATTCAATGCCAGAATCAATTTCAAACTGCTTAAACAGTTGGTTTAAGTTTAAGGATTTTTTAGGGAAAGTCTCTATGTTAGTGTTATCAGGGTATTGGGGGGCATCCAGTAGCTGGGTGATATCAGTTTTGATATGAAACTGATTTCTTTTCAGGATGGATACACATAGCAACCCGCATTCGCTATTAATCTCGAATTCTTCTTTGGTATGAACCAATATTTGCTCAATGATTTCTTCAAGCTGCTGTTTAGCTTCAGCAGGTAATTTGTTTGCTGTTAATGCAAGTTCCGCTATGGCAATTTCAAGCCAATGGTTAATGCTGTCGCCTATCTCCGTCATCGCTTCCTTGGGCAGCGCTAGCACCAGGCTAATCAACAAGAAGACGTTTTCTGGATCGGAAAACCACTGTATCTGCTTTTGGGTTAAGAAGCGCTGTTTCTCAGGAGTATGGGTGTATTTTTCTATTGCAGATAGCAATTTTTCAGGTGTTAATTTCATTATCAACCTCTTCAATATATCTATATTTCAACCAAGAAGAGTGCTGGCTATCACGCTGTCATATCCACCATTCCCCTTTACTATTATTCAATAGTCTAACCTGAATTTTTGTGAGGGCAGTAAGTTTGTGTTGAAATTTATCTACGTTACTGCTTTGTGGTCTGTAACTCGAAATCGATAGGATCTGGCAATGCCATTCCGCTGTCTGGCGGGGTAAGATGGTTGGGGACTTACATATCAACATAACTAGAAGGTAAGATTCATGAGTATTCGCATTTCCCCTATTCCCCCCTTATTGTTTGCCAACCTGAAAACACTTTACCAGCAGCGCGCTGAACGCCTGAAAACATTGGCGACAGAAAGTAATCCATTTGCAAGTTACCTGAATTTTGCGGCGGATATTGCACAAGCACAGCAAAAGGTGTGGTATGACAATCCGTTGGAGATGGAATTGGATGAGCTTCTTGGTCATTCTCAACAAGAAATTCGTGTTCCACTGGATTGTAAAACATTGCGCCGTACCCAGCATTGGCAGAATATCCTGCACTCCCTGATTGCGGAATTGTTGCCTACCGTACCTGAACATGTGAAACCCGCCCTCGAAAATCTGGCAAAAAATTCAGAACAAGAGTTAGAAGAAATGGCGAGTGCATTGCTCAATAGCGAATTCAGCAAAGTTAGTGCTGATCAGGCGGTGTTTGTCTGGGCAGCGTTATCTGTCTATTGGGCACAAATGGCTAGTTTGATCCCCGGCAAGGCTCGGGCGGAATATGGAGAACATCGCCAGTTTTGTCCGATCTGTGGCAGTATGCCGGTTGCCAGTGTGGTGCAAATCGGTACTAACCAAGGGTTACGTTACCTGCATTGTAATCTGTGTGAAAGCGAGTGGCATGTTGTCCGCATCAAATGCAGTAATTGCGAACAAACCCGTGACCTGAATTATTGGTCACTGGAGAATGAACAAGCGGCAATCAAGGCAGAAAGTTGTGGTGATTGTGGCAGCTATCTCAAAATTCTGTATCAGGAAAAAGATCCGAATATAGATGCCGTAGCAGATGATCTGGCGTCATTGATTCTGGATGCAAAAATGGAAGAAGAAGGTTTTGCCCGTAGTAGCCTGAACCCTTTTCTGTTTCCTAACGAATAAATATGGTGGGGAAGCGATGACACAAGCAACCAACTCGCTGTACCGTCAATTACCTTCCATTGACAGATTGTTGCGAGAGCCGCAAATCACCTCGCTGATTGCGTTTTATGGACAGACGCAAGTGGTAGATATATTGCGGGATATGCAAGAACAGGCACGGTTTAATATTCGCGAACATCAAGCCTTGCCAGAGTGGAGTGACGATTGGGTTGCATCATTGCAGCGAAAACTGGACAAGATTCAAACGTCAGCATTAAAGCCAGTATTTAACCTGAGTGGAACAGTGCTCCATACCAATTTAGGGCGAGCATTGTTGGCTGAATCGGCAATTGAAGCAGTGACACAGGCAATGCGTTCACCGGTTACGTTGGAATATTCGCTTGATGGTGCCAGTCGCGGACACCGTGATCGTGCATTGGCTGATTTACTCTGTACGTTAACAGGGGCAGAAGATGCCTGCATCGTTAACAATAATGCCGCCGCAGTTTTACTGATGCTGGCAACAGTGGCGCAAGGAAAAGAAGTTGTCATTTCCCGCGGTGAATTGGTAGAGATTGGCGGGGCATTCCGTATTCCTGATGTGATGGTGCAAGCTGGTTGTCGTTTGGTAGAAGTGGGGACGACTAACCGAACACATCTGAAAGATTTCCAGCAAGCAATCAATTCTGATACAGGGATGCTAATGAAGGTGCATACCAGTAATTACAGTATTGAAGGTTTCACGGCTGAAGTATCGGCAGAAGAATTGGCGAAGCTGGGTATGGCATCCCAAATTCCGACCGCCATCGATCTTGGTAGTGGCTCTATGACAGACATGACGCAATATGGTTTGCCGGCTGAGCCAATGCCTCAGGATTACCTGAACCACGGTATCGATTTAGTGACCTTCTCCGGCGATAAATTATTGGGTGGTCCACAAGCCGGCATTATTGTTGGCAAAAAGCGGTGGATAGACGCTATCCAGCATCATCCCCTGAAGCGTGCATTGCGGGCAGATAAAATGACGTTGGCAGCATTGGAAGCCACTTTACGTCTTTACCAACATCCTGAGCAACTTCGGCAGAAATTACCGACTTTACGTCTGTTAACGCGCACGCAAAGTGAAATCCGTGATATGGCGCAACAGCTCATTCCCCAGATTCGGGCATATTACAGCGAAAAATTCGTTGTTCGTGATGAACCTTGCTATTCCCAAATTGGCAGTGGCTCTTTGCCGGTAGATCGGTTGCCCAGTTGGTCGCTGACTTTTACCGCCATTGATGGTCGTGGCAGCACATTGGAAAATTTGGCTCACCAATGGCGCAATTTGAAAAAACCGGTGATTGGGCGTCTGTATGATGGCCGATTATGGCTGGATCTGCGTTGCCTGGAAGATGGAAATGCATTATTGCGGGCACTATTGTTGTTGTAAAAACGTGTTGTAAAAACGGTTGTTATAAAAATGATTGCTATAAAAAATAGGCTCGATAACTATGATTTTTGCCACAGCGGGACATGTTGATCACGGTAAAACAACACTCATTCAAGCGATCTCGGGTATTGATACTACCCATTTGCCGGAAGAGAAAAAACGCGGTATGACTATCGATCTCGGTTATGCTTACTGGCCACAACCAGATGGATCTTCGGTGGGGTTTGTTGATGTACCGGGACATGAAAAATTCCTGTCCAATATGTTAGCGGGAATTGGTGGCATAGATCATATTCTGCTGGTTGTAGCTTGTGATGATGGTGTAATGGCTCAAACGCGGGAACATCTGGCAATTTTGCGTTTGATTGGGCGACCTGATATTACGGTTGTATTGACCAAAGCAGATAGCGTCGAACGAGCACGGATTGAGGAGGTTCGGCAACAAGTCGGGCAACTATTAGCATCACAAGGTTGGCAATCGGTGCCTTTGTTTATAACGGCAGCCATCACGAAAGAAGGCATTATCCCACTAAGAGAGCATTTGCTGTCTATCCATCAGTTTTATGCTGCCCATCAAGTTCGCTCTTCTTCTTTTGCCTGGCAAAACCCTCAGCATGAAAAATTGCAGCAACGCTTTCGTTTGGCTATCGATCGTGTTTTTACTATTAAAGGTGCTGGGTTGGTTGTCACCGGAACGGCGTTAGCAGGAAGTATCGATGTCGGTGATATTTTGTGGCTGACTGGTAGTGATCAAGCCGTGAGAGTGCGTGGCTTGCACGCCCAGAATCAACCCGTTCAGCGTGCTCAGGCGGGACAGCGTATTGCATTGAATATCGTTGGTGATATCAGTAAAGAGCAAATTTCCCGTGGTGACTGGCTGTTATTACAGAAACCAACGCTTGCGGCTGAAAAGGTATTAGTAGAAATTGAAGCTGACTCACCGCTGCAAAACTGGCAATCTCTCCATATCCATCATGCCACCAGCCATATCACCGGCAGAATATCTATCTTGAACGCACTAACCGCTGCGCCAATATTGGCTGAGTTGACGCTGGATCGCCCTTTGTGGCTGGTGGAAAATGATCGCCTGATACTGCGTGACATCAGCGCCAGAAAAACGCTGGCAGGGGCACGTGTCGTTAGCTTAAATTCCCCGCGCAGGGGGAAACGACAGCCTGAATTTCTTCATTGGTTATCCCAACTGGCTCGAACGCGCAGCCAGTTGGAAAATCTCACCTTATATTTAACGCGTGGAGCATTGTCACTTAACCACTTTGCATGGGCACGTCAGTTGACAGAGAGTCAGCTCAACAGATTGCTGGCCGAGATACCGGTGATTATTGCAGGTGATTGGGTACTATCGCAGCATCATGCGGTGTTGGCAGAACAAAAACTATTGCAGACTGTCGTGGAATACCACGAAAAACACCCCGATCAATTGGGTGTGGGGAAGGCGCGTTTGAAACGCATGGCTTTACCGACACTGGATGACATGCTGGTTTATAAACTTATCAATCGGCTATTGGAACACGAAAAGCTAAAACAAACCCATGGTTGGTTGCACGTGCCTGAGCATGGATTGATGTTTACCCCAGAGCAGGCGTGTTTGTGGTTAAAAGCAGAGTCCTATTTTAAAGCGGAAGCGTGGTGGGTACGCGATTTGGCAACTGAAATGGGGGAAGATGAAGAGATCACACGTCGTCTTTTGCGAAAAGCAGCACAATTAGGACTCATTATCGCCATTGTGTCTGATCGCTATTACCATCGACAGCGCATTCAGCAGATTGCTGATTTAATTCGCAGCTATTCTCAGACTAAAGGCGGCATAACGGCAATCGATTTTCGGGATGAATTGGGGATTGGCCGGAAATTAGCGATCCAATTACTGGAATATTTTAATCGTACGGGTTTTACCCGCAGGAAAGCGAATTTGCATGTTTTACGGGATGAGGGCATTTTTTAGCATTTTATTTACAGTATCTTTGACAATCTGTGCTATTTTTCATCGGGTTGGCAAACTGAACTCATGTGTGGAATTCAATAGAGTATGAAAAAGAAGATAATCTCGAGGATTTATCTTGGATTGTTGTTGATTGCTTCCTTGATATTAGTGTTTGAGAAAGGTGGAGATATTTATCCTGCACTGGTATCTGTCGGCGTATTCGGCATCATCTTTGGCCTGGCTTTTTTAGTTTCAGCGCGCTGGTTATTTTCGGTAGTATTCACTGGAACGTTGTTTATCATCCTAAAATTCCTCAACCAGATAAAAATCCATTACTATAAAGAACACCTGATGTTTTCTGATTTGAATGTTATGTTAGATCCTTCAAATCAGGAGACTTTACACCATTATTGGCTGGCGGGTATCGCTGTAGTGGCGATGTTTATCTGGTTGATATTCAACATGATATTAAGCTGGAAAGTAGTACATTCTGCACGTGGAATTAAATGGCGCTTCGCCAGTATCATTTTGATGGTCGTGAGTGCCTGGGGTGTCAACCTAACGGTTAGTGCCTACCATGCTCAATGGCAAGGGGAATTACCGAAGGGGCGGGGAACGGTGACCAATATGGTGATGTCTGCCTCAGATGCGCAATATCAGCCACCAAAATTCGGCTCATCTGCTGATTATTTCTTGCAGCAGGCGAAACAAGTGACATTGCCTGAACCTCAGTCAGAGGTTAAACCCGATGTAGTTGTATTGCTGCAAGAGTCCACTGTCAATCCCCATATTTACCAATTACCTGCCAATGTGCAGTTGCCAGATCTCTACATGTTCCGGCGTGACGCGGATGTCAGCGCCCAAAGCCCACTCAGGGTACAAACCTTTGGTGGTGGAACCTGGTTATCTGAATTTTCCGTTTTAACCGGATTGAATACAGATGATTTTGGTTCACGTAAAAATGCGGTGTTTTATTTTGTCGTTGATCACCTGAGAAACAGCCTGTTCCGGGCAATGAAAGACAATGGCTATTACACGGCTGTTCTGACACCGTTTAATAAATCGGCTTACCATGCGGGACATGCTTATAAGATATTGGGCGTTGATCGAATTATCCAACCGCAGGAGTTAGGTTACCCCGCAGACATGGATGAAAATTTGTGGAAAATCCCGACACAAGACATGTTGTCTTATGTGAAAACTATCTTAGCTAAGGAAACAGACAAGCCGATTTTTATTTTCTCTCTGACCATGTATGAACATGGGCCTTATGAAGAGAGCCATCATGATGATTATGGTTTGGCTGATAAAGTTAATTCTGCAACAACGGCGGGTAAATTTAGCCATTACATGGAAAAAATCGTGGCGTCTGATCCTGCTATCAGGGATTTCAGTGAATTCGTTGCCACTCGCGATAAGCCCACCGTTTTCCTCTATTTTGGTGATCACCAGCCAAACATAAATTTTGATCACTATAACTCTCCGCTACCTGATCCAGCACATGTTACTCAGTTTACTTTGCGGGATAACCTGAAACAGGGAGCATCAATAACAACGGGCAAACTGACAGATATTTCCTTCCTCGGTGGAATAATTCTGGAGCGTGCCCGTTTATCAGCCCCAGCGTTTTATCAGGCGAATATGATCATGCGCCATTTATGTGATGGTGCCTTAAATGATTGCCAGGATAGTGCACTGGTAGAGAGTTATAAACATTATATTTACCAGCAGTTGGCGGCGGCAGGTAAGGAATAATTTTATCCCTTCTGATAAAGAAACCTCCGCAACTGAAATATTGCGTAGGTTTATTTGAAGGCTTATATCAAGCAAAATTTGTATCAAGAACGTGAGGCTGTGATGCGATAAGCGCAGCGTCGGTGACCACTAAGGATATATTCGGTTCTTTCCACATTGGCTTGCAGGATCTCCCGAAACAGTTTCAGTTCTGTCCGACAAAAGCCCTGGCACAATTTGGCTGCGGCACAAATTGGACAATGGTTTTCAAAAAACAGAATATCGCCATTTTCTTCAACAGAATAATAAGCCATGTAGCCTTCTCGGCAGCGGATCGAGACCAGACGCTCAACCTTCTCCTGTAACTCTGTAGCACCCTCCATCGCCTTTTTATAGTTGGAAAAAGCCTCTTTTTCACGGGCACTGATAATCACGGCCATAGCATCTTCACCCAACTGGCTACGAATAATCGAGATCAGTTGCGTTGTTAGCTCTGCATGGGCATCAGGAAATTTGGCATGGCCTTTCTCTGTGATATGCCAAAGCTGTACTGGACGCCCAACGCCCCTCGTTTCTGATTTTGCTTCAACTAATCCCTCCTTAGCCATTTTCACAAATTGTTGACGGGCTGCTTCTCCAGTTGTGCCCAATAATTTGCCGGCATCAGAGGCTTGTAAGGCACCTTGAGTTTTTAGCAGCATTAATAGCTTCTCACTCACTGTTTGCCCTACGATTGTACTATTTTCCAAGTCATCGCTTGACATATTGTTGATCCCGACATTAATTTATTCCAAGATTTATCTTGTTTAATTTAGCGTAAGATTTTTCACAACTCAACCTGTGTTCAGGGCAAAAATTATGATAATGACTGAGGAAAGCCGCTGGAGGGATCTGTTTTCCAGCAAAAATGCTCCGAGTGCGATAGCACTTTCACTGGGCGTGGTATTGATGGCAATTAATACCTTAATTGCGATTACTATTCTGCCTTCTGTCGTAAATGATATTGGAGGATTGAATCTCTATGCCTGGAATACGACATTGTTTGTCGTGGCATCGATTATTGGCTCCGTTCTTTCTACGAGATTATTGAGTGCATTAGGCGCAAGAAATGCTTATCTGGTTGCATCATTGGTCTTTTTCATCGGCAGCTTACTCTGTACCCTTGCACCGACGATGGAAATCATGCTAGTTGGCCGAGCCACTCAGGGTCTTGGTGGTGGATTTTTGTTTGCCCTTTCCTATTTGATGATTAATCTCGTATTTGCTCAATCACTTTGGCCTCGAGCTATAGCGTTGGTTTCGGGGATGTGGGGCGTAGCGACTTTAATAGGTCCAGCTATTGGCGGTGTTTTTGCTGAAATGGATGCATGGCGTTACGCTTTTGGCATTATGCTTCCCATTATTCTGTGTTATTCCGTATTTACCTACCTGATTTTACCTAAAACAGAGGTGCAGAATAAAACCAAAACAGCATTGCCCATTGTGCAATTGATCCTATTGTCAGCAGCGGTATTGGCGGTTTCTTCAGGCAGTTTGTCACAAGATGTTCGGCTCAACATTCTTGGCATTGTTGCTGCTGTGGTATTAATTTTTTTATTGATCATCCATGAGCGCCGAGCTTCAGCAAGGTTATTGCCTGAAAATACCTTAAGTTTACGTTCTCCCCATTTGGTTTTATTCACTACCCTATTTCTATTGGTAATGGGTTTATCGGGGGATGTTTTTATTCCTTATTTTCTGCAAATTCTGCATGGGCAATCCCCTTTGGCCTCTGGTTATATGGTTGCTTTCGTGGCAATGGGTTGGACTATAGGGGAAATACTCAGTGCTAGCTGGCAAGGAGCAAAGATGTGGTTTGCAATTGTCAGTGGCCCTATCTTCATGTTGGTTGGTATGTTGTTGTTGCTTGTATTGTTGCCATCCCAGTCGACAGGGGAGTGGCAGATTATGCTACCGATGAGCTTGGGATTGGGGGTGTTTGGCTTTGGGGTTGGATTCGGCTGGCCTCATATTTTGACCCTCATTTTGCAGGTTTCCAGTGAGGTGGATAAAAGCATCGCCGGTTCATCTATTACCACCATACAGTTATTTGCCTCTGCATTTGGTTCTGCACTGGGGGGGATGATTGTCAATTTATTTGGATTTTATCAACCAGGGGGAGTTGAAGGGGCAGCTTCTTCTTCTTATTGGCTATTTTTACTCTTTTCTATTGCACCAATATTGGCATTATTAACAGCATTCCAATTAGCAAAAATTAAGGTAGAAGAATAGATTTATTATTAACGGCATTATTATAAAGGAAAAGTAATGCCGTTTTCTCGATTGGATATTTTAATTCTATTACTGTTGCTTCAGTTATTTGATGATATAACTGATTACAAAGACTGAAAGTAGGTTTACGTGAATGTTAAAAAACAAAGATAAATACGATTGGGTAAAATTAGCTTATCCTTCTGAAAATCAAGGTGGATATCCGTGTTTTTGCCAAGCTAAATATTGATGGTGGGTATTGATAGCTATAAGCTATGAACGAATCCTTCATTTCTCAATGATTGAATGATTCCTCTTATCAGAGATGAATGAGATATATTAATCGCGTAGCTTCTGGCTTTATCTGATGTTGGCTCTAATAGTTTCTGTTCTACTAGTTTAGTTCAGTAGAGATACCGCCCAATACATAAGTACACCATTCTTCAAGCCCTTCATGAGTTCCAAGATCTTCTTTCGATAACATTTCATAATATTTGTTTCTATCGTTGCAAAACACTGCTGTAGGATTGAGAACTCTGCTGCCAGCTTGAACATTAAATCCATACTTGATAAGTAATGCCAAGTTAACAATCTTTACTGTTCGATCGTTTCCATTGCTGAAAGGATGAATCCAACCAAAGCGATGATGGGCAAGAGCCATTTTCATTAAATCGTATTTAGGGCTGTCTTCATGGTTAATGAAAGAGGTTAATTCATTCATATAGTCAGGGACTTTTATGCTATCAGGCGGAAGATGCTCTGATAGTAAAAAAGCCATCCGAATTTATTCATTGAGTAGGTGGCTTAAACCAGCATGAATGCTGGATTGGTGTTATTCAATATTTTCTAGGGGTACACCCTTGGGTACACGCTAAATCGAGGTGTACCCTGAATTGATAAAAATGCGTACAAGCATGAAAATCACGTATTAGCGATGTGATTACTTTTTGAGTTTTTTCTTGGCTATCGTTTCTAATTGCTTGATGCTTTTCTCTGGTGGTGGTAAATCCTCTGGCATTGTTCCGCCCAACTCTTGGATCGTATCTCTTACTTTACTTCCAACATCAAAATGAGTCTTGTTTGCTTGCGTTTTACTTTTTACGTTATCCCGTCTCAGCTTTTCCTCGGCTTGAGTTGCTCTAAATAAGTTAGCAGCAAGCTCCGTTGACCCCATGTGATCTAATATGCGCTGTGATTTTTTTAAGCCTTTTCGCTGGTGGATTGCTTTCTGGTCTAGTCCACCGTATAAACCTTGATAGCCGTGATTTTGGAAAATGGCAAAATCAATATTTGTTTCTACTCCTGCTCGCTGGGCTGTTTCAACCAACTGTTTATTATGCTCTTTTAATTCATTTCGCAGAAATAACCGTTTTTCATCTTCGCGTAATTTTTTGAACGCATCATTATCTGCTAGCTCTTGTCGCCTAGTCTGAACTGCAAAATATGTTTGTCCTGCGGCTATCACTGGTTTGCTTGGATCGCCATTTTGTACAACGAGGTAGCAAGCATAGCGAGACAGTATCACATCCTTTAATTTTCTTTGTGCACCTGAGCCAATATTGACCATATCGAGGACATCCTCGAAATGGTCTTCAATATTGTGCCCGCTATGGGAGCAGGCTTCTTTAGCTCGCTCTAAAACAGGCGTGAAGTGGCGGTACTCTGAATATTCAAGAAGCTTAGAAAGCTCTCTAGCTGACCAAAATTCGATACCAGATTCATCAATTCTTTTTATTTCTTCAAATGGCTGGTGGTGTTGCTCCATGTATCGAACCTCTCATGTTTGTTAGTGGTATAGATTGATAATACAGATAGCTTACTCTTAACATAATTCAAATACTGTTAGCCATCCAAGAATAACATCCCCGTATTTTGTCACTGCCTCCGTTTCAAACGGCATCGTGATTTTTCACTGCTGCGATTTGAAATGCTGGCAGTGGTTAATCAGTTCGTTTCAAACGTAATAATAGCAACCGAAAAATATTTTTCACCTGATAAGCCCATCTCTTTAAGAAGTGTGTTTATTAACCGCGTCGCTAAATGATACGAGCAAAGTCCGATTATCGGACATTGGATTTTGCATACCGATATTTTCGGTGCTTAAACTGAACCTCTTAAAGAGGGGCAGTTCAACCTATTGGGTGATCTATAACTAAACCTCTTAAAGAGATGTAGTTCTTGTTCCTGACTACGAGACAGGTAACCCAAAATAATTGGGTCAGTTACATACGGGGAAATCCCGCATGTACAAAAGCAAAAGGTATTGAGATTTCCTCTATACCCTAAATAGGGATTTGTTCTATAGTTAGCTAACTCCTTGATTTCCTTAATCTCTGTCACCATGCCGGAAATAAGTAAAATCAATAAGTTATAACACATACCTACGTAACTCATTGATTATTAATAATTCCTGCTCCATGCAGGATATGAGTTAAATCAACGGGTTAGCTAAATGCCATCAAAATCAGCCAGCCGTTGCCTCTGTTCCTCATTGAGGCTGAACGCAAAGTCTTCATGCTCGGCCTGCCATGTGCCGAAGCTCATCAGGAACGCAATAGCAGGGTCGATTTTGTTCGCGGATTTCTTTTTGTTCGGTTTGATATTGGCGTTCGCGTCCGTTTCCATCACCACATTGGACATCGCCCATGCGAGCACCGGATCGCCGTTGTGACGAATGACCTTGCGATTCACGAACACCTCCGCCGATTTCGCCACCGGGCTATACCGCATATAGGTTTGCGGGAACGGCTCAACATCCAGCCCTGCACCCTGTAGTTGTGTGCGTAAGTGTGTGGCGTTCCATGTGTCAAAGCCCACCAGTTTGATATCAAAGTGTTGGCTGTCTTTGAGAATGTCATCACGGATACGATCATAATCAATACAATCGCCGGTCGTGGTACGTATCCAGCCTATTTGTGCCCATTGGCGATACACTGCCCGATTCTTATTAGCAGGGTTCTGTAGCTGGGCTTCGGGTAAATAGTGACGGGTCAGTAATAACAGTTCGTTATCCACGGGGAACGTGTAACAGATACTGGTGATATCCCCCGTTGAAGATAAATCTAATCCAGCGTAGCATTCCAAGCCTTTGAGGTCGTTTTCGTCATAGTCTGACTGGCAGCCTTTCCATGCGCCTTCACCCATCCACGGCGTTTCGCCCTGACACCAGATATTAAAGCGTTTGGTTAACATCTCTGTCCATTGTGAGGGAATGCCGCGGGCTTTCTGTATCGTGTCATGCAGTGCGGCGCTGTCTACTGAGACATCCAGATTCGGGTTAGCCTTTATCCAGAGCGCTTCATCATCAATCTCGTGCTCGTCGTCCAGCTCGTAAATCAGGGCAAATAATGATGCGTTCTGCTCTTCGCCATTCAATATCTGGCAGCAATAATCATAGTGCTGCTTACAGGCTGAAATTACGTTACTGCCTGCCGTGGTAATGGCAAACAGGATACCTTCGGGACGTGCGCCCATGCCCAGCTCAAGAGCAGAATACACGGCGTTATCCGGGTGTAAATGGTATTCATCAACAATAGCAAGAGAGGGGTTAGTGCCCTCAATCGTGGCGGCTTTGGCTGCCAGTGGCTTTAACAGGCTGTTGCTCTTGGCATAGGTGACTTTGTGTTGCTGGATAGATACCCGCTTCTTGAACGGTTTGGATAACAGGCACATCTGCCGGGCATCATCAAACACGATACGCGCCTGATCCCGACTCACGGCGGCGGTGTAAATATCCTGCTGCCCGTTCTCCATCACCAGAAACCAGTTAGCCAGTATCGCGGCTACCGTGGATTTGGCATTTTTGCGCGGCACCTGAATGTAAGCACTGCGGTATTTGCGGCGACCTGTGGCCTTCACTTTGAAGCCGAACAGGTTGGCAAAAGCGAATTGCTGCCACGGCTCAAGCATGATGGGTTTACCGCGCAAGTGCCCTTTGACGTGCGGGCAGAGACGGGCAAAGCCAATAAAACGCGCTACGACTTCGGTATCGAACACATAAAGCGGGTTATTCCGGTCATTATAATAGCGCTTCACGGCCTGTTTTACGCGCTTACAGGCCGGAATTGTGCCGTTTTCGATATCAAAAGCGTACTGTTCCCATGCGTTCATCGGGGTATCACTCAGGCCATCAGCACATCTAAATCATCGGGTTCATCGCTTTCTACCGGATTTCGGCGGCGGGATACCGGATCGAAGCCCAGCAATGACGACATTTTTATCATGATTTTCTCGGCATCGGCCTTCGCTTTCAGTGACGGGTTACTGGTCGCTGCGCCGCGTGAACCTTCCACTGCGAACCCGCGTACTTCAATATCTTCAACGGCCTTACGGTAAATCGCATAGTTGACGCAATAGAGTTCTAAGTTGTTCCAGTCCGCCGGGCTGAGATCTTCCCGTTCATTGAGGATTTTGGCTTTCGATTTCCATTGCTGCGCGGCGATATCATTTAAATACTCAGGGGGTTTGGGTGCTCTTGCCATAATAGATTGTTTCCTATGAAGTTACTGCTATTGAAAAAAGTGCCGTGCATAAAAATTTGAGCGGCGGGTGGTGCCACGAGACAGGGCGTTTGTCATTTTTGACACCCCTACCCCCTCTGTACGCTTCTCTAACGATTTCGAAAGCATTCCATTAGCTCCCTATCACGCTGTGTCTTGCGCCTCGCTATGGGCTTCTCAGGCGCAATCTGATTTTGTTGTCGGTAAGGTTCACTGTGCTTGAGTAACCCTTTAAGGAGTTGATCCACTTCATCTTCACGCATCTTGGTTATACTCATGAATCCAGTCATTGCGCTGGGCTGCCTTTGCTTCCCGTTCCCGATATTCCCCATTCTTACGCCGCTGTTTCGTTGTTGGGTCAGTGGTCACGGTCTTTCGACTATGGCAGCTATTGCATAGCGGCTGGTGATTGAAGTCAGGCCAGAACAACACATCACTACCGCCATCAATGGGGATAATGTGATCCACAATCGTTGCCGGGGTGTAGCTGTCCTGCTTTAAGCAATGCACACACAGCGGGTTAGCCTTAAGGAATTGCAGACGGTATTTATCCCATGCTGGCGTATAGCCACGTTCACGCCTTGAACCCCGTTGCTTGTCCTGCTGTCGGTTAATCTCTCGTCGGTGCTGTTCACAACGACCAGACTTGACCCGCTCACGACAATTGGGATAGCTACAGCGCTTTAACGGTTGCCACGGCATCAGTACACTCCTGCATCACGATAGACAGACCACAGGGATTTGATGGTAAAAGGCACCTCCTTAAGCTCTGCCTCCGTTGCCATCGCTCGATTCTCATACAACAAGCCGATATAGAGTAAGCAGCCCACTTTAATAGCAGGGCTGAATACCAAGCCTTCATCAAATCGTTTACCGATATGTTGCTGGCAAACTTCCAATGCAGCCCCGGCATAGCCCTTAAGCAGTTCGTCTTCAAGCGTATTGCTTTCGTCTATCCGGCAATGTTGTTTGATTTCGCTTAGGGGAATATCAATCTTATCCATTCGGTAAGCCTCTCTTGCAAAGCAGCTCTAAGCGGGTGTGTTGGGGATCGGGGATAACCGCCACAATGTTAAAGAACTGGCCGCTGGCACTGTCACCCTGATAGAAGATACGGTTTGCGGTAGTGATATCAGGACGGTAACGCAGCCAGATACGCACGGTGGCTTCGGTGAACACTGCACCAGAGGCGAGCAATTCCCGCCCGCTGATATGTTTGACCTCCGCCCAGACCGTGGCGACATCCTGCCATTTTTGCATACGCTGCCCCGATGGTAATTGGATCTGGGTGAAGTTTTGTAACGTGATACGATGCCTTAATGCGCCTGCTCTCATTCCTTGCCCTCCGGTTGTTTCTTCACTTCTACCGTCTGCTTCCATGCCTGACTGAATTCATCGCCGCCTTCACGGGGGGATAAGCCTTCCCGTTCACGGGCTTCATTCGGGCACATCACACCGGATTTAATCGCCGTCTCATAACTCTGGAAACGTTCTTTGGGATTGGCACGCAATAAATCGGCGGTATCAAACTCAACTTGGTAGCGAATGCCCCGTTTTGGTGATGTCATCAGCAAGGCGGATTTGATTTGTTGCTCAAAATTGGCCAGCCACGGGCGCATGGTGATCGTCAAAAAAGCGCGTGAGGCTTCGCTAAAGTTGCTGTAGGTACTGTTTGAGTACTCTTGCAGAAAGATAGGACTAACGTTGAACATACGGGCAATATCTTCAATGGTGAAGCGACGAGAGGCCAGCCATTCCGCATCCTGATTACTCATGCCTAACTGCTGATATTCCATCCCGCCCTCAAGAATGGGCGTTTTGCCAGCATTACGGGCACCTTTGTAACGTTCGAGGGCTTCCAGTGCCTTATTGCCCTTGAGTCCATCCAGCCAGTCAGCGGATTTAATCACGCCCGCCGCCATCATACCGTCTTTCATGATGCTTGAACCGTGGCGTTGTTGTGCCAGCCCTAAGCCCAATGTCTCACGGCAAATAGTGACAGGCGAGCGACCAAGAAAGCCATCTTCGGTGGCATAGCGCAAATGCAGGATTTCTTCCTGTAGGTAGGTTTTCACCTTGCCGCTATAAGGTTCGGTGATGGTATAGGCGAACCGGTGATCGGATAGCCGTTGCGCTACCACCGCCGACTGCGGGTAAGGGTGCAAGGATTGTGGCTGTCCATCGTTTCCCCAGACTATCACGGCATAGGCATTACCATTTAACAAGCAATGACGCATCAGGGTGCGCTTAAACTGAAAAGGCGTCTGGCAGTCATTCGGGCATTCATTGAGCAAATAATCTACGGGGTGATCACTGAGCCACTCGCGGGATTCTTTGCCGTTCTGGTGCTGAACCCGATAGAGATAGCAAGGCATGGTCGCCACGGCTTCACTAATCACCGTGACAGCATTCATCACGGCGGGTAAGCCTTCCGCTGTAGACGGTGAAACATGCTCGCCGGATTTGGTGTTAGATATACCTGCCAGAGAAAGAAACTCATCAATACTGACACTGCGAGTCTCAGCGGCTTTACGCTTAAAAGGCCACATAATCACACCTCAGACAGTTGTAGCCAGTAATGGCGCAAATCCACATTGTTAGGCTTAACCCTATTCAGCGAACGTTTGGCAATCTCAACACCACTTTCAGGATAGGCGGGCAGACTGGTGATGGTGATTTCCCGTAATTCAGCTTCTAAAACGGTTCTCAGATAAGGCTCCTGATCCACATCCCACTGATCTTTAATGGCTCGAAAACCAAAGGACATACCGGAAATATCACCCCGTTCAACCAGTGCCAGTACATCACGCCCCAATTGGGTATCAGGCGGGGTTAACTCAAAGTATAATCCGGTGGCATCTTCGGCAAGCTGCAATGTACCAGACGTAGTGCGGCCTAACAGGTTCATGTGATCATGCTCATAAAGTGCCCTGATATCTGTCCCCGCCGTTAAGCTGGCACTAAACGCCTTCGGGGCGAACTGTTCGACAAACTCATCCCACAAGACTTGTGATCGGCTGTTCCACTTAATCACGTAGCCTGTCAGTTTTTTATCACTGGCAGACAGTGAAGCAGTGCGGATTTCAAAATCATTTTTCATCTATGGACTCCAAGACTAAAAAGGGGCGTTGTGCCCCTCTTGCTATTTACTGGTTGTTTTCACTTCCAGTACCTTGATGGCGTTGGAGTCCACCAGCCCACCGCCTAAATATTTGTCGGCATACACCTTATAAAATCCTGGCTCGGTGATATTGTCAGGACGGGTACGGGTGCCGGTTTCATGGTCAACGATGAAGTAACCGCGTTTGAAATCCCCCAGACCAATGAGGCTATCGGGCATAAATTCGAGGTAATGGACAGGCAAGCCCAGCAGCATATCAGGATCACCGGCTTGCAGACGTTCGCGCCAGATGTAATCCCCGTTACCGTTTTTCAGCTTCTGCACTTGGGCGGCCGTTGTGGAGTTCATCACCCACATCGCATTCTTACGGTACTTATTCTTGAGCAGGAATTTCAGGTCAATCAGGCTATCGGCTTCCAGTTTGGTTGCTTCCAGCTTTTGCAGGGTGCCAAAAGTGCGTACCTTATCGGCTTGGGTATCACGGGGATAAGACAGGAAGCCTTTTGCTTTTTTGCTGCCATCACCGCTGACAAGATCCGTTTCTTCGGTATCCACAAAGGTGTCTGCAATTTCTGAGGTCAACCAGCCCAAGATATCTACATCGCTAAAATCGATGATTTCTTGGGTAGTCTTAGGATAGGCGTAGATAGGAAACAGCTTGATGCTGACTTCTTCCATCTTCGGTGTAGAAGTCTCACTGCGCGCCTTGCCTTCTTCCCCGTGGGCGACCGCTGCGCCACCAACCGAAACAAGCTGTTTATACTCGTTGCTGCGCGTGGTCTTAATCGTACAAATCCGGCGCATAACCGACTCACAGGTAAGTTGCTGCATGATCTGTTTGTTCAGTTCCGGGATAACGGTATAGCCGCCCTCTGAGGGTACGCCCGTAGACAAGGTGCGGGTTTCGCCCGTCAGAATATAATGGCGCAGTTCGTCATTACTGAGTGTTTCATTGGCAGGCTGTTTCTTGGCCTGATTGCGTTCTTCATCAGATAAAGCCTCATAACGGGCTATTTCTGTATTCAGCGCATCAGACTGAGTGCGCAGCTCGTCAAACTGTTTGGCTTCATCCGCATTAAGAGAGCGCTTTTCGTCTTCCGCTTTGGTGAGCAGTGAGCGCATTTGTTGGGTTAAATCGGCTTTTTGCTGGCGTAATTCGAGCAGTTTTTTCATGAAATGGTTTCCGTAACAATGATGTTAAGACGTGAAACCAACACTGAGGGGACAGGCCGAATAATCTTTTTCTGCGTCTCACAGGCTGCTTCTCGCAACTTGACTAAACGACCTGATGGCGGCTCACGTCTGAGTGCCATTTCTTACTATATACATGAAAAATAGAATAAAAAGACCTCTAAACAAGAGGTCTAAACAGGCGGAAACATGAGGACGATATATTTACAAATCTTTACTCTTTAATGTTCCACGGAGCATTTTCAACAATGGAAGCGATATACTCCAGATTAGAGTTCAACCTTCGTAATTCAAGCACTTTCAGTGCATCGATGGCTTTATCGGCGCTTACTGTTCCATTTTGAGTTAGTACTTGAATATCTCTTTTCAAATTATCCGTTTCTATTTTCGTTAATGACATGCTGGCCTCTCTACTTTTTGTATATATAGTGAAAAGTTACCGACAACGCCGACAAACCGACAATTGAAAAAATTATGATTATTAATCAGTGATATATGATGTTAAATCGTTGTCGGTTAATTGTCGCTCAATTTTTTGATGCCTCTAAAATTACAAAATTACTTTTATATTTCATATGGATATAGTTTTATTCCTATTGTCGGTTTTCGACAATGCCACTTATAAACTCTCTCATGCGTCTCTGAATCCTTTTGCCTGCCAAAAAAGAAAGTTTTTCTTCTGGCAGGTGCTTTGTTTTAAGTCCAACAATGAAAACGACAAACCGACAACGTACCGACAAACATTTAACATTTTAGTATATTGATTTATAATATATTTATATAACCATTGTCGGTTTGTCGGTGTTGTCGGTCAGTTTTACGCGTATAGAGAATTTATTCTTCCATCTCATCAGCAGAATACATCAGCACATAATACTTACGGGGTGAGCCGTTGTGCTTCATGCCCTGTACCTTAAAACCGCCATTTGTGGCCTTTCTCAGCATCCCTGATTCAGCCAACACCCGCGCGAACATCTTCGTATCGAACGTTTCTGATACCTCATTCTCGAACACATCAGGGAATGTGTAGAAATGGATAATACCGCCATTATTGGGGATATCGCTGGTATCTTTTCGGTAGCCAGCAAGGTTAGAAATAATGGCATGATCATAGGTGTACGGTTCTGGTGCGTACCGGCTCAATCCGAAGCGGTCTAAAAATGCCTCGGCTTGTTCCCGTATCTGTTGGTGCTCCTTATTGGCAGTGCCGAATTCAGCTACCCACGCATTAAAGCAGTGCTGAATTGCGTCTCTGCTTTCCTGTTCTGTCCATCCGGTAAGGTGTGTCGCGGCGATTAGTGCCCCTTCCAGAATAGCGAACCGTTCAGCTACGCGGGGCAGTTGTGCCCCTGCGCCTTTGGGGATCAATCCATTCCAGCGGATTTTGGCTTCCTCAATGGTGTTTCTGGTCGCTTTTTGATGTTGGGTCAGATACTCACACCATGCCCGCCCAATAGCCCCGTGATTGTCAGCAATGGCTTTTTCAATTGCCTTAGCGTGTTCTCTGGCATCCTGATAACCATGTAAAACAGTCGGGCTACTGAATGGAATATTCAGCAACCGGACAAGCTGGCCTGCTTTCAGACGTTTGCCCTCACTTCTGACAAATGTATCAAGATCGACCTCGCCAGTGCTGATAGCAATCGTTTTAAACTGGAGAATGTCACGGTTTCCGCCATTTCTAGCACCCTGCAATTTCCCTTTACCGTTAAACAGGGCATAAGATGCATTAGCCACATCTTTAACCGATGAACCTTGTCCGACCTCATCAAGGGGTAACAGGTTGTTATTATGGGCGGCAGCTTCGTTAATCAGCCCTAATGTCGTTGCAAACCACGTTAAGCGCATGGCGGAGGGTTCACCAAAGACACTACAGCCCACACTTTGTGCCGTGGTTTTCCCTGCGGTGCTCTGGTCGTAGAAGTGAACGCCAAAACCATCATCACGCAGCAAGCCGATAACAGGAGAGGCCAGCGCGGAAGCAATAGACAGCATCATAAAGGGATTACCTTTCGCCAGTTTTGCCACGGAGTCACGCCAGCTTTCCGGCGTTCCTGCTACGGTATACCCCCGTATTGATGACGTTCTGCCACAAAAGATAACGGATTTCTCTGGATTGCCGATCACTTCACCGGTTGGGAAGATGTAAGCCCCATGCTGCCAGCCTGTCGAGTGGGTAATATGCCAGTCAGTCTTTTTAGCACAACGTTGTAACCAATCCGATAGCGTGTGACGTAAAAAAGGTTTAGTGGCAATATTCAGCCCCGCCGCTTTGAGCTGTCGCCAGCCTTCATTTGCACCAACATCACCTGTTTTCACTGCCTCAGTGTAAGTTGTCCCGTCCTCCTCCCACTGGATAATAAGATAAAATTCAATATCGTCACGACCACGTCCGATCACCTTCATGGAATCACTGAGCCATTGCTCATGGTTGATAATTTCCCCACTCTCTTTGTCCACCTTTGGCGTGACGTAATAAATTCCGTTTTTACGCTCATCAATAAAGGGCTTTAATGGATCACGCTCTTTCGCCCGGTGTTCGTCCAGATTAATGACTACTGATTTTGATACTGACATATTCGCTCCCACCTGATACAACCCCTTACTAAACGCCTGCTTTGCTGCCTCAATGCCGTGACGCTGGCGATAATCGTCCCAATCAGCCTTATGTTCTGTCGGCGGTAATGTGATCCACCCGTCAATAGCTTTCGCTGTTTTCTCGGCTGCTATCTTGCCGACGTTCTTCTTGGGTTTGCCTCTGTCGTCTAATTCGCCCAATTCATGCCAATCATTATCAGCCGCCAGAATGATTTTTGCTGTCGGCCACCGCTCTCTCACCAGTCCGGCAACCGCCGATAAATTGCCCTCATCCAGCGCAGCCAGCACCAAGCCCTCATGCAATTGACTGACGGTTAAGGCCGTTGCATAGCCCTCAGCAATAATGATCGTGTCCGGCGTTCCGGTGATGGGCGATAAGGGGATAAAACTCCCCTTTTTCTTCGAGCCGGGCACAAAGCGCTTTTCACCACTCGGCTTAATGACCTGAGCACCGGTGATTGTGCTGTCCAGTGCCTGAATGACCAGCACTAAAGAGCCATCTTTCAATAATCGCTGATCGGGGCATGGCAGCCCCTTTTTGGTCAGATAGTCGGATTGTCCGATAGTAGCCTGAGCCACCAGCTTGTTCACTTTCTCGGCTATCGGAGGAGCCTCCGATTTTGGAGCCTCCTTTCTGGCGGGCTTGGGTTCTGGTAAGGGAAGCAATAAAGCATCAGAAACCATCTTTGTTGCCTCAGTGATCGTTATCCCTTTGCTTCTTACCAGTAAATCAAAGCCATCGCCGTGATTCGGGTTATCACACTGGCGGCAATGCCAGTCACCGTTACCGTGGTCATCCATGAAGTGAAAGCGATCAGTACCGCCACAGATGGGGCAAGCGCCATGCTTACCCTTTGCCGGAACATCCACCCCACAGGCAGACAACAAACCTTGCCATTGCCCTTGCGCCGCTGCTTTCACCGACCGAATATCAATATGGCTTACCATTTTGGGAATCCCTCGCGGTGATGGATTTCAAACTGGGCGTTTTGTTCCGTGTCGTTCAGCGCTTCGGCAATTCGGGGTAGGTACATCAGGGCTTCACCGATACGGCGTAAATCCTCCCTTGCCTGACGATTGTCATAGTTTTCGTTATCGGCTGACCAGAAAGCCATTTCCCCCATTGCAGACATTGCCGCCATCACGCTACTCAATGCCCCTTCGGAGTTTTTGCGCAGATCTTTGAGTTCTTCGGTGCTCAGATCATTAAAGCTGGTGCGTACCAAGTGGTTATAGATATCAGACATGATCAGGCTCTCCCTGCGTAGGTGTATTCTTTAGTGAATCGGCTTAATGGCATGATGCACGGGGTGTGATAACCATCACGGACAAAGGTCACACGGTTAAAGGCCACTAATAGCACCTGTACGGCTTCCCCGTTCTTGTGGGTGTAATAGTCATGAGGTTCGGGGTTACGCATGGTTCACTCCCTGAACGGTAGACATATCGCTACAGTTGAAAGGGGTATCGATACCGATATCCCATGCTTGACGGGAAACGAATATCAGGGAAGAGATGCCAGCCAGTAGACGGGCTTCTCCTTCACTGTCCGCTAGTACAGTAATCAGGCGCACAGGGTGAATATCCACCAGCCGTTGAGTGCCAGATGCAATTAGGAATGTAAATTTAAGGCGAGTTTGGTTATGCTGTGGTGTATCCATAGCGTAAGACTCCTTTACGTTTTTGGTTAGCCCTCGTCTGGTACTGTGAATACCATTCGGGGGCGTTCTTTTTTCTACTGTCACAAACTTAAGGTGTGCACCACTATAGCCATGAAATGCGGTATGCGTCAACACTATTATTTTACTTTTTTTAATGTATACTGTGTACCACCATTTAATAGTGAGGTCACATATGGCAACAGCAGACGTAAACAATAAATCACAAAAATTGGTAGCACGTGTTCCACACGAAGTTGTTGAGTTAATGGAAATGACAAGAGAAGCAGGTGAAAGTACAGGTAAATATATTGTTGCCGCTATCAAAACAGAGGCCAAACGCCGCCAACGCAAAGCCAAAGCATCATCTGAGCAATAATTAACCAAACCTCTTAAAGAGGGTAGCCTAACTGCCTCTCTTAAAAGGGTGTAGATAACTAATTGATTTATCTCATGATGGAAAGAGCCATCATCCCAAAGGGTAGCATTCGCCGTGCTATCCTTTTCTTTTTGTGACTGACTAAATGACAGTCGCAAAGTTTGTGCTCCACTAAGTGAGGTGCTCAAATTACAAGCAGACTGCATATTTGCAGCTTGATTAAATATCAATGAGTTACTGAGTTGTCCGAAAATATTCGCATACCCATCAGCGAAATATTTCTTCGATTGGAACTGAGCGCAAAGTTTCGCTGAGTGACCAGCCAAAGTGAGGACTACGGTATTCTTCGAGGTCACTGAGTTAATGACCTCGGCAATAGGACTCCTTAACCTCAAGGAGTCACCAGACATAACGATCATCATTCTGCCTCTTCCAAAAGGTCAGGCTGGTATGTTCTCCAAAGCTCCCTTCCTTCTTTGTTTAAGCTGGCTAGCTCTCCCTTGCATGATTGAAGATCGCGCCCACGCTGAGACGCAATTGCTTTGTATTCGTTCTGTCGTCGTGTGAAGTCGTTCAGCGCAGCAAATGGCACACCGTAGGAACCTGTTTTGCGAATGGACGGAATCACATCACGAAATACCCAATTAGCGAACCGATAGGCGAATGTTCCTTGCTTGGTGGCCTTGCGGCTACGGGTGATTAGCTTATAAAACCCAGATTCAGAAATAACACCTCTATTAGGGTTTCCCTGAATACCGTAGGTTAAAGCTACGGTATCTTTTTCATCCAAATCGAGAGCTTTTAAAGCATCACGCGAGTTAACTATTCCCAGTGCGTCACAAACATCTTTTGCAATAAACCACGGTTCATTATTAATTTTAATTATCTGTACCTGTATGCCTTCAAATTTAATAAATGAGATATCCGCTGGATCAACTTTTAAAATATCCTTTTTTTTGTTTTCAGCGTGAGCGAGTCCCTGACCATTTAAGGCCACATTTTTAGATGTCATCGTTTTACCCTGTCTTAATTAATTTGATTTTCGGCTATAGGGGTTATTTACGTTCTCTACTGTTGGCGGGTTACGTACCCACCACAAAACATCACTTAATAACCATGCGCAGGAATTACGCCCAAAATGACAGCGAGGCGGAAATAAACCTAATCCCTCTAATTTATGGCAATAGCTACGAGAAATACCGGATATTCTTTCTCGTTCCCTTTCTCTTATTCGCCTTTCACTTTCGCCGTAAGCGGAAAGAATATATTTCCGCTGTTCGTCGGTGGGTAATATAAATTTTGTCATTACATCACCTCGCGTTCTTTTTACTATCCACCCAATTTCTTATTTCTTGTGCGTCGAAAACAGTAATTCGCGGGGTTAGTTTTATTGGCTTAGGAAAATCGGGATCTTTAGCTCTTCTCCAAACAGTAGCTTCGCTAACTGATAAAAATTGAGCAACATTTTTAATACGGACATTACCACTCTCAGGAAAGCTATTTGTTTGTTTTATCATGCTATTGCCTGTCTATGAATGAAAGTACATGCTCTTATAGTATGGGTAAATAACCAGCGTTTCCAGCGAGTCTGGAATCTTTTGAAAGATATGTATGTTCCAGTGATTTATTTAAATTCCAGTGAAAGATTTAATTTGTTGTGTTCTCCGTACAAATCAAATAATTAGGTTTATCTATTCAAGATATAAGTGATTGTTAATGATGGGTTATGACCATGCGTGAACACCCATGAACATCGATGAGCAACGATGGGTAATATATATCAATATTTGTCACGAGGAGGTCAGAGTGATGTCAGTACATGCCAAGTAACATCCATATGCTTCTAGGCACTTATAAGTCTCTAATCACAGGTTTTTTTAACAAAATGAGATTGCATGAATCTATGTGAAACGTCATGAAACGGAATGAAATAGAGTAAAATGGTGAGATAAAGAAGCCGCTAGCATTGCGGCTAAAAAGTCTATTTTATATAGTTAATCAAATAGTCAATGCAGTTATTAGAGTCGCCTATTTTTTTATAAATGGTTGATCTTGATAATCCATTTAAGGGAATTCCTTTTTCGTCTGCTAGTTTGCATAGGTCATTATGTATTGTTGAGATTTGAGGCTTTTCTACAGTTCCATATGAGTGACCTACCTTTTTAGCAAGGAGTTTCACTAGTAACCCAAGTAGTACCTCGGTGTTTGCTTTTTCGTCTTCTTTGCGGTGCATTCCTCTCTGATTTTTACTTAGTTCTACCCCCTTGGCTAATAACTCCTCTCCTCCCAATTTTGACAATATTTCTTTTCCGTTATTTTTGTTAGCAATTGTGGCAACTGCTTTTAAACACCGATCTTTAATTGGTTGAGGAGTTAATTCTTCATCAACTAAGAGATAGGCTAAAGCAAACATATGATCTGCGTTATGTAACTGAGAATTTCCTCCACCAAATAATCCAGATGTTTTTATTATTTTTCCAATGTAAGGGTGATAAATATCATAAGCCAATTTCTTATCTGAGGGGATTTCTTCTGTTCTTAAGTCTGGATTTAGTCCACATAATAATAAAGATAATTGCTTTGTATTTAAGGCTGGAGTTTTTGCCTCTCGTTCAAATATTCCTAATTTAATAAAGCTGACCACGTTATTTCCTCGTTACATTTTTATTTATTGGAGTCACGTTGTAATTGTTTCCATTTTCTAATGACACTAACAAATTACACCATTGAGATAATGCCACTTTACGTTCATCAAAATAATCATGTCGGTTATAGATACCTTCGACACCCTTTATGCGATGATTCAAACAGCGTTCAGCCACAAACGGATCAACACCTAACGCGGCTAAGTGGGTTCTGGCGGTTCGTCTAAAGTCGTGGATAGTGAAGTTAGGTATGTTAACAGGTAATGCGCGTCTGACTTTGGCAAGTGCAACGGGTAGGGTAGTTTCCTGAATATGAGGGATCATGCGATGTTGCATTTTTCTTGCTGGCAATACGTATTGACTACCACAGGCCATTGGCTTTAATTCCATGAACCAATCGATAACTTGCGGACATAGAGGAATATCTACTGCATCACCATTCTTACTTCGTTCTGCTGGGAAATGCCAAACTCCATTAGCAAAATCAAACTCCTCCCAACGAGCGGCGCATAACTCCATTTTGCGTAAGCATAGAGCTAGTAATATCTTAAAGCTGATTTCATTCTGACGGCTGATTGTGGACGTTCTGAATGCCCTCAGCACAATGATTAGTTCTTCTCTGGTTAGCCATCTATCGCGTGATACCTCTTTCCCACCAGCATCAGCAACCTCGAATGCTGAACAGGGATTTACATCAATGATTTGACGCCTGATACCGTAATCAAATATACGTCTGACCCATCGTAGAACATCTGTCGCTATAGTTGGTGCACCTCTGTCAACAATGCTCTTTAGCATTTCATCAATATGACGGGGTTTAACATCTTCAATATTCATATCACCAATGCGCGGGTTAATATCCTTATCGATACGTCTACGCAATATGTCGGGATGTTTCCAACGAGGAAGTATCTGTCGTTCGAAGTATTCGGCTGCTAAATCTGAAACTTTGATAGCATTTTTTTCAGCCTCAATTTTTGCCAGTGCCTCAGCTTTACGCTCTTGTTTCTCCATAGCAACGTCGTAGCCCAGTGATACGCGGGCTGATAGCTCTCTGGTGAGTTCTCGTGCTTTAGCTAGTGATAGATCAATGTATGAACCTATCAGGACGGCACGACGCTTTCCGGCAAATTTATATCTAAATCGCCAAACAGGATGCTGATAATTTTCTCTATAGCATAAATATAAGCCGTTACCGTCGGCTCTACCTTCGAATCTCTCTCCTGATTTTATCCATGCTCTGATCTGCTTGTCTGTGAGCTTTGGCATTGAGTTATCTCCTACGGCTAGAGTGGGTACACCTAAAATGGTTTTAACTAGCTAAGGTGTACACCTAGGTGTACCCGATAATCATGCGCTATTGTGATTCTTTGTGCAACCTTATGATAGAACAAAAGCCAGTAATAACTTGTATTATCTGGCTTTTTGATATTTTGTGAGTCTTTATGAAACACTATTCAATATTTTGAATTTGCTCGCGCATTTGCTCAATCAGTACCTTCAGCTCAATCGCAGAATTTGTTACATCCGCATTAATTGATTTTGAAGCCAATGTATTCGATTCGCGGTTAAATTCCTGCATCATGAAATCCAGTCGGCGGCCGACGGCTTCTTTTTTCTTCAGGATATTACGTGTTTCTTTGACATGGGCATCCAGACGATCCAATTCTTCTGCTACATCAATACGTTGAGCTAATAAAATTAGCTCTTGCTCAAGTCGATTATTATCTAACTGAATTTGTGCTTCTTCCAACTTGGTTTGTAGACGCTCGCGCTGCCATTGTAGGATTGCTGGCATTTGTTCTCGGACTTTAGTCACTTCCACAGTTACTGCATCCAAACGCTGCTCAATCAATGATTTGAGCGCTTGTCCTTCGGTTTCACGACTCTGGATAAAAGAATTTAGCGTCAGATCTAATTCTGCTAATAATTGTGCACTGATGGTATCTAAATCCTGCTCTTCGGCAGACATTACGCCTGGCCAGCGCAGGATATCTACTGGATTAATTTCACCTTCATTACTCTGTTGTTTAACCCAGCTTGCTGCATTAACCAGTTGTTTTGCTAGCTTTTCATTCAGGAGCAAGGAATTTTGGCTAAGGGTATTCAATTCAAAACGCAGGTTACATTCTACTTTGCCGCGCGTCAGGCGGGAACGAAGGCGCTCACGGATGACAGGTTCAAGGCTTCTGAATTGCTCTGGCAGGCGAATATAGGTTTCTAAGTAACGCTGATTGACGGAACGCAGTTCCCATGCTGCATTTCCCCAACCTCCTTTAATATCTCGCCGTGCAAAAGCAGTCATACTACGGATCATAATTCGTTCCCAATGTATAAAATGATGTGCGGATTATAGCGTCCCATGTAGATGCAGGATAGGCATTCGCCGCTTTAGGCCGTATAATGCGCCCCCAATAATATACGAACAACGGAGATCACACTATGAGCTTAGTAGGAAAGCGTCCAGCAGGAAGGTCAGCAGGGCAGGTGCGTCCTATTAAAATGACCCGTCATTACACCAAACATGCGGAAGGCTCTGTTATGGTGGAATTTGGGGATACCAAAGTGTTATGTAATGCCTCCGTTGAAGAAGGCGTTCCCCGTTTCCTGAAAGGCCAGGGACAGGGGTGGATCACCGCCGAATACGGCATGTTGCCACGGGCGACTAATAGCCGTAATGCGCGCGAAGCTGCCAAAGGCAAGCAAACAGGCCGCACGATGGAAATCCAACGCCTGATTGCACGTTCATTACGTGCTGCCATCGATTTGAAAAAACTAGGAGAATTTACCATTACGCTGGATTGTGATGTGATTCAAGCGGATGGTGGCACTCGTACTGCAGCTATTTCTGGTGCTTGTGTGGCACTGGTCGATGCCCTAAATAAGCTGGTTGCGGAAGGCAAATTGAAAGAAAGTCCACTGAAAGCGATGGTTGCGGCAGTATCTGTTGGTATCGTTGAGGGTGAAGGACGTTGTGATCTGGAATATGTCGAAGACTCTGCGGCTGAAACTGACATGAATATCGTCATGATGGATGACGGCAGAATGATTGAAGTACAGGGCACGGCAGAAGGTGAACCGTTCAGCCATGATGAGTTGCTCTCACTACTCTCATTGGCAAAAGAGGGATTGGAAACGATTTTCAAAGCGCAGCGAGATGCGTTAGAACAAGACCTATTAAAATAATAAATAAATCAGGCGGCTGAAGAGTCGCCTTTTTTATGCCTGCAATTTACCTGTAATAAGTAGTAATAAATAACAGAAGATCTAAAGAGGAGAAACTCCAATGAAAGCCTATCAGCGCGAATTTATTGAACTGGCACTGGAAAAACAGGTGTTGAAATTTGGCGAATTTACGCTGAAATCTGGTCGCAAAAGCCCATACTTTTTCAATGCAGGCCTGTTTAATACTGGACGTGACTTGGCGTTGATTGGTCGTTTCTATGCGGCAGCACTGCTAGATAGCGGAATTAAGTGCGATTTACTGTTTGGGCCAGCTTACAAGGGTATCCCGATTGCGACAACTACCGCAGTGGCATTGGCTGAACATCATGATATCGATATGCCTTATTGCTTTAACCGCAAGGAAGCTAAGGATCATGGTGAAGGTGGATCGCTGGTTGGTAGTCCTCTGCAAGGTAATGTTGTCGTTGTGGATGATGTCATTACCGCAGGTACAGCGATTCGTGAGTCGATGGAAATCATTAAGCAGCACAGAGCAACGCTATCTGGTGTGATTTTGTGCCTGGATCGTCAGGAACGTGGACGTGAAACGCTTTCAGCGATTCAAGAAGTTGAACGTGACTACCATTGCCAAGTCTTCTCCATCATTACCTTAAATGATTTGGTAAGTTATTTGCGTGAAAACCCAGAGATGCAATCTCACTTGGAAGCGGTAGAAGTTTATCGTAAAGAATACGGTATTTGATGGTCAGTAATTTGGGGTGAGCAAAAAAAATCCCTCGCCCAAGGATGGGCGGGGTGAGTAGTAGAAATGGCATCTATGCTATATGGTAAGGATTGCGGCAATGACGCCATTATTAAGTCACTTAGTAGTGAACTCAATGAGCTGGGACATGTTAACACAACTCATAAAAAATCCGCACGTTATCATTCACTGTATAAGGATATAAACTTAGCAAAATCCGCCGTAAACCCTCGCCCAGTGCGGGCGGGGATATAAGGCAAAAGCCCAAAGGGCTTTAAAACACGTCACTCCGGCGTATTTTGGCTGGCAACGTAGGCTTTAAGCGTTTCTATCGTTGCCCCTCCAGCGCTACAGACGAAGTACGATCTTGACCACAAAAGTCCCGTTTTACTTTGCGTCCGCAAATGCGTATTTTGCTGGCGAAGCAATCGGGAATAGACGGATTTTAAATTATTCACCAAGATGCTTACCGCGAGTTTCGGGGGATAAGCGACCAACAAATGGACGTGATCTTGCTCACCATCCATCTCAATAATGTCGCATTCGAGTTTTATTGCTGCTGAAATAAAAGCCTCCCGTAGCTGTTCAATCATGCGCCCATCGAAGAGTTTCCGGCGATACTTTGTCGTGAATATCAAGTGAACAATGAGTTTACTGACACTGTGTCGTTTTCGGAGAAAACCATCGAGCGATTCATTGTGCATACTCAATAGAAATATTCCTGTTATCTGTTATTATGATTGAACTATACCAATGAGCGCTGACAATGTTAAGAGCCACAAAAGTCCGCATTTATCCCACTCCCGAACAGGCTGAATATCTTAATGGCCAGTTCGGTGCCGTGCGTTTTGCGTATAACAAGGCTCTGAATATTAAAAAACACAGCTATAAACGTCATGGGGTAAGTTTAAGCCCCCGTAAAAATCTGAAGCCGTTACTGGCAACAGCGAAGAAATCACGTAAATATGCGTGGCTCAAAGCGTATGATTCCATTGCGTTACAGCAGGCGATCATTAACCTAGATACCGCTTTTTCCAACTTCTTTAATCCGAAGTTGAAAGCCCGTTTTCCCACGTTTAAACGCAAACACGGAAAACAATCCAGTTATCACTGTGTGGGCGTGAAGGTGTTGAATGATGCCATAAAAATTCCCAAGCTGACGCCGATAGAAGCCCGTATCCACCGAGAAATCAAAGGGGAAGTGAAAAGTATTACCCTGTCACGAACGCCAACCGGAAAATACTTTGCTTCCCTTCTCTGTGCCGATGGCAAAGAACCCCCCGTACCGCCTGATATGATCGATGCCGATAAAAGCACCGGATGTGACCTTGGGTTAACTCACTTTCTTATTCGCTCAGATGGCAGGAAGCAGGTCAATTCGCGCTATTTAATCCGTGCCAGTAACAACTTACGGCGCAAGCAGAAATCCCTGTCGCGAAAACGAAAAGGCAGTAAAAATCGGCATAAAGCGCGTTTACAGGTAGCCAAATGCCATGAAAAAGTGGTGAATGCCCGCGGAGATTTCCAGCATAAATTGTCCCGACAACTTATTGACGAAAACCAAGCAGTGATAGTCGAGACACTGAAAACGAGCAATATGCTCAAAAACCGCAGGCTTGCCCGCCATATAGCGGATGCAGGATGGCACAGTTTTGTGACGAAGCTCGAATACAAAGCTAAAGAAGCGGGAAAACATCTGGTCAAGCTTGACCAGTGGTATGCCAGTTCGAAAACTTGTCATTGTTGCGGACACAAAGAATCGGAAATGCCGTTAAGCCAGCGATACTGGATGTGTCCAATGTGCCATACGGAGCATGACAGAGATATCAATGCTGCATTGAATATCAAGCAGCAAGGTTTATTTGAATTAAAGGCGGCGGGTCTCGTCGTCTCTGCCCATGGAGGCCAGCGTCAGACTTGTCACGCACAAGCAGCGGCCTGTGAAGTGGGAAGCCTCGCCCGATAGGGCGGGGAGCAGTCACGATGTGGCAATAAACTATTTTCGTGGGGGATTATTGCAGTTGGGTCAATATCAATGGCCAGCGTACTTCAAATTCAGTTGTCGGGCGATAGCGAAATTCAGAGCGAACAAAACGGGAGAGCATCCCTTCACAAAACGCCAGTAACTGTGATGCTAACACGGATTCGCCATAAGTGAATCCTTGCCCATCACGGATTTTTCTCTCTTTTAAAATTTGGCGAAGTTGCATTTCAATTCGCTCAAATAGCTGGTTGATGCGATTTTGCAATCTGTCTTGTTCGAACATTAGGGCATGGCCGGTCATGATACGGGTCAGTCCCGGATTTCTTTCTGCAAAACCCAAAATAAGGACAAGGATTAACCGAATGCGTGTGATAGTGTCCTTTTCATCTTGCAGAATCAGATTGATACGTGAAATTAAAGAATCTTCAATAAATTCAATCAAGCTGTCAAACATCCTGGTTTTGCTCGGAAAATGACGGTAAAGGGCTGCTTCAGAAACACCAACGTTTGCGGCAAGTTTTGCAGTAGTAATGCGTTGACTACCATCACTGGATTCCAGCATGTGTGCCAGTACCTGCAAGATTTCCTCACGTCTATTTTTCTTTTTTGTACGTTCTTTTTCTGCCATATTTGGTAAGACCCCTGCTAAAACTGCAAAACAAATCCAGCTATTTTTTGCCACAACGTTATTTTTGCCAAAAGCCATTGCTGTCAAAAACATTGTGGGCAAAAAATATGAAAATCGATTGACGGTATCAGGCCTTATGGAGGGTTATTGACGACCGGAATGGCCAAATCCACCACTGCCGCGCTGGCTCGTTTCAAAATCTGTCACTAAATTAAATTCAGCTTGTACAACGGGTACAAAAACCATTTGGGCGATGCGTTCACCTGGTTCGATGGTGAAAGTTTTATCACCACGGTTCCAAACTGAAACCATCAATTGTCCCTGATAATCCGAATCGATAAGTCCTACCAAATTGCCCAGAACAACGCCATGTTTGTGGCCCAGACCAGAGCGAGGGAGAATAACTGCCGCCAATTGTTCATCTGCAATATGGATAGCAATCCCAGTTGGCAGAAGTTCAGTTTGGCCAGGAGCCAATTCCACTGCATTATCCAGACAAGCACGTAAATCTAAACCCGCGGAACCAGGTGTAGCATAAGTCGGTAAAGGAAATTCTTGCCCGATGCGGGGATCAAGGATTTTAACGTCGATTTTTTTCATCATAGCGTTTGAATATCTCGTCTAATAAGCGGTGGCTGAGTTGTAATTTACCACTGTGGGGTAACTGAACACTACCATCATGCCAGAATAGATGTAATGCGTTAGTATCACTGTTGAAGCCATGTCCGGCCAGGGATACATCATTTGCGCAAATCAAGTCCAGATTCTTCTGCTTGAGTTTTCCGCGGGCATATTCTTCCACATTCTGGGTTTCGGCTGCAAATCCAACGACAAATGGACGATTTTTTTCCATGGATGCAACGCTCGCTACAATGTCAGGATTTTTCACCAGTGTAAATGTGATTTCATCACCTTGCTTTTTGATTTTCTCTGTTGAGATTTGCTTGAAACGATAGTCAGACACGGCAGCGCAACCGATAAAGATATGCTGTGAAGCTGCGGTAGCTTGAACTTGTTCATACATTTCCAGGGCACTACTGACATCAATGCGTTTAACGCCTTGTGGGGTGGGTAAATTAACGGGGCCGGTAATTAATGTCACCTCAGCACCACGTTCTGCTGCTGCTTGTGCGATGGAGAAACCCATTTTACCGGAGCTATGATTGCTGATGAAACGGACGGGATCTAAGGCTTCACGGGTTGGTCCTGCGGTAATAGCGATGTGTAGACCAGAAAGGGTTTGCTTGGTGTTGAAATGGTGTATTGCCCGTTCGACAATCGCCATCGGTTCCAACATTCTCCCTGGCCCAACATCACCACATGCCTGGCTGCCTTCATCTGGGCCCCAAATTAATACATTACGCTCTTTCAGTACCTTCAGGTTATGTTGGGTAGCCTGTGCACGGTACATTTGTTGGTTCATTGCCGGTGCAACAGCAATAGGTACTGCGGAAGCCAAGCAGATTGTGGTGACTAAATCATTTGCCATGCCTGCGGCCAGGCGAGCAAGCAGATCTGCGGTGGCGGGAGCGAGAATAATTAAATCAGCCCATTTTGCCAGTTCGATATGCCCCATAGCTGCTTCGGCGGCGGGGTCTAGAAGATCATCTGAGACGGGATGACCAGATACTGCCTGTAAGGTCAGTGGAGTGATGAAAGCTTCTGCCGCGGGAGTCATGACAACACGTACTTGGGCATCACGATCACGTAAGCGTCGTACCAGTTCGGCAGTTTTGTAAGCGGCGATCCCTCCGCTGATTCCGAGGACTATCTGTTTACCAGAAAGTGAATTATCAGAAAGTGGTTTGCCGGAAAATCCTGTCATTTTGATTGTCCAGATTTAAGTTGCAATTCCCTAAGATTCTATCACAAGAAAATACTGCGTTGAGAACCACCCCTATTTAGACAGCCAAAAATAGCAAGTTTGCGAAGCGCAGCGCAAGCCTCGCAAGTCGAACTGGCGATGATTTTTTAGTCATGGAATAGTGAGTGCGTAAATATAGGTGCATGAATATATAAATGCATAAATAGAGTGGATATAGCGGGCGAATATTGATTGATAGTACCCATCGTTATGGGGGGGACTATAGGGCAAGGAATTATAACAAGGGATATTGAAAAGGGGAGGGGCATTATGGATTTAACAGTGATGGAAAGAAACGATGAATTGCATTTAATAAATCTTCTTCCCCGGGAGAAATTATTGGCTTACGGAGCTGTTTCCCTAACGGATGCGGAGTTATTGGCTATCTTTTTACGAACAGGAACCAGGGGCGTTCCTGTCGTACAAATGGCAGAATATCTGCTGAAATCATTTGGCTCGCTTTATCACCTTCTATCAGCGGATTACGCGGACTTTTGTGCACATAAAGGCATGGGACAATGCAAGTATGTCCAATTGCAGGCGATATCTGAATTGGCAAAACGGTTTTTTTCCAGTCAATTTATCCATGAAGATATCATGAGCAGCCCCACGATGACTCAGGGTTATTTGCAGGATTTATTATCTTGGCAAGATCGGGAAATATTTGTGGTATTGTTTTTAACGAACCAAAATAAAGTTATCTGTCATGATGAAATGTTTAAGGGAACAATAAACAAAGTTGAGGTTCATCCGCGTGAAATTGTGAAACAGGCGGTTAAAGTGAATGCAGCATCGATTATTCTTGCTCACAATCACCCTTCCGGCAATCCAGAGCCTAGTTTGGCAGATAAATTGGTGACAGAAAAAATTATTGGGGCTTGTGACTTGGTTGGCGTTAAAGTTTTGGATCATATCGTCATTGGTAAGAAATCTTGTGTCTCATTTATGGAAAGAGGTTGGATTTAATACGGTTTTTTCGCGATACGATCAGATCTTAGTTGTTCGGGACTTGAGCATCAGCGAATGAGGGCGTATACTACGCCACCTTTGAGGATCTTGGGTTTGGCGAGAAGAGCCTATCTCAGTAAGTTTTTTTGCTGGGAAAATGTGAGTCTTTTCGGTGACGTTCTTTTTCAGTAACATCTTTTCAATAAAGAGAGTTTGCTGAGATGGGCTCCTAAGCCTGACGAGGCGGTCACACCCAATACAAAGCTCGAGCTGATTTGATTTTTGGAGAATAGACATGTCCCGAGTCTGCCAAGTTACTGGCAAGCGTCCGGTGAGTGGTAACAACCGCTCCCACGCACTAAATGCGACTAAGCGTCGTTTTCTGCCTAACCTGCACTCTCACCGTTTCTGGGTTGAGTCTGAGAAACGTTTTGTAACTCTGCGTGTATCTGCCAAAGGTATGCGTGTGATTGACAAAAAAGGTATCGACACAGTTCTGGCTGAACTGCGTGCCCGTGGTGAGAAGTACTAAGGAGCTGAAAAATGGCTAAAGGTATTCGCGATAAAATCAAGCTAGTTTCTTCCGCTGGTACAGGTCACTTCTATACCACTACGAAGAACAAGCGTACTATGCCTGAAAAACTGGAAATGAAAAAATTCGATCCAGTTGTTCGTCAGCATGTTATGTACAAAGAAGCTAAAATTAAGTAATTTTAGTGAATTATAAAAAGCCCAGCATCATGCTGGGTTTTTTTATATCTGTTGATAATGTCACTGTAGCTTATTTTTAAATTGGGTTACGTGTGTAGACCTATACATTGTTCAGTTATACTACCGTTTTTTCAATTATAAACCGTCAGGTGTAGCGCTAAAATGGTTAGAAAAACCTTGAATATCTTACATACAGAATCATCGTGTGGCTGGGGAGGACAGGAAATTCGTATCCTGACAGAATCTCAGGGCATGATACAGCGCGGGCACCATGTGGTTATCGTTTGTTGTCCAACTTCAACCCTTTACCGTGAAGCCCATCATTATGGTGTACCTGTTGTTGCGCTCCCAATTGAAAAAAAACGTCTTTCTTGTCTTCGGGCAATGCGTCATTGGCTAAAAACAGAAGGTCGTCAGTTCGATGTAATCAATACCCATAGTTCTACTGATTCTTGGCTGGTGGCTGCGGCATGTGCCACATTAAAAGGTATGCCTCCGATAGTCCGAACCCGTCATGTTTCGACTCATGTTTCAAAATCCATTGCGACTCGTTGGCTGTATTTGCACGCTGGTCAGCATATTGTGACAACGGGGGAAAAACTACGCCAATATTTGCATGTACATAATGATTATCCTCTATCTCATATGACCTCTGTGCCGACAGGGATCGATTTGTCACGTTTTCATCCTGAAAGCAAATCCTTAAGCCGTCAGCGTATTGGCATCAAAGATAAGCCAACACTGGGTATTGTTGCCACAATGAGAACGTGGAAAGGCCATCGCTACCTGCTTGATAGTTGGAAAACTCTCCATCAACGTTATCCTGATTGGCAATTGCTGTTCGTAGGTGATGGTCCCCAGAGAAAGAATTTAGAGCCGCGAGTTCAGCAAGAGGGACTGGCAGAAAGTATCATCTTTCTTGGTAATCGTCAGGATGTTCCTGATTGCTTAAATGCCATGGATATCTTTGCCTTACCTTCGTTTGGTAATGAAGGTGTACCTCAAGGTATCATGCAGGCAATGGCATGTGGATTGCCTGTTGTGTCTACATCGGTGGGTGCGATTACAGAAGCTGTAATTGAGGGCGATACAGGGTATATTATCGAACCTAAAAATGTTGAGCAATTAACAGAAAAGTTAGATTTATTAATGCATGATGCAGGGCTGCGTTTACAAATGGGAGAGGCTTCACTACGACGGGCAACTCATTTATTTGGTATGGATAATATGTTAGAAAAAATGGAATCTATTTTTTATTCTAGTATGAAAAGCACACGGTGATATTTCGTTTATATCATTTTTATCCATAGTGAGCATAATAATCGATATTTTTGTTAATTGTTTGGGATTTAATTTGTTTTTTTGTGGTTCTGTTGTGTTTATTAACCGTAAATAGAACATTAACTAACTTTGCTGTATAGTACCTTAAAAGCCAATCCTTGGATTGATAATTTAATATTCATTATTATGCAACCCCAAAATATTTTAATCATCAATATCGCCCGTTTTGGTGACACCTTACTAATAACCCCGGTTATTCGTGCCCTGAAAGAAAAATGGCCAGATGCAAATATTGATATATTTGTGCATAAGAAAACAAAAGAAATCCTTGAAAATATCGATTTAATTAATCAGTTGAAAGTTTTTTCAAAAGGCAAAGCTAGATGGTGTGGTTGGTTTTCTCGTCGGAACTATGATCTGGCATTCGTCTATGGCCATGATAAATCCTTATTGCAATATGCCAAACGTGTAGCAAATTTGACCGTTTATTTTTCAGATATTTCTAGCAAAAAATCAAATGAATATGCTGTTGCAAGACCTAGAGAACTTATGCCTGCACAACAGGAAAGAGCGCTGTTAATTGATGCACTTGGGATTGAAGTGAGTAATTGGCGTTTGCAGTATAATGTAAGTGTGTGTGAAGCGGAGTATGCCAGAGATTTTCTTCAACGGCGAGGGATAGAACGACAATTGAGAATTGGTTTTCAGTTACAAAGTTTCCCTGCAAAAGCTTATCGTGATTGGCCTGTAGAACATTTTTACCAATTAGCTCAACATATTTATCGTGATTATCCGCATGCGCATATTTTGCTGTTGGGCAGTAAAGATGGTGAAGAGAGTGCGCGAATGCTGGCTGAGAAATTGGGCACAAACAGGTGCTCATCATTGGCGGGTAAGACTACGATGCGGCAAAACGCGGCAATCATGAGTCAACTTAATTTGTATGTAGGCGTTGATACTGGAACAACTCATCTGGCCGGAGCCTTAGGGATACCAATGGTTGCTCTGTATCACAGTTTTCACCCAGGGCATTTTCTCGCACCTCAACAACATCCCAAATTAGTGGTAATTGAACATCCGGTAGATTATAGACAGGCAACTCGTCAAGATACAATGTCAGCAATATCGGTAGATCAAGTCTGGTATTCTGTTCAGAATTTGCTGGAAAATGAATGAAAGGATAATGAATCCCAATGAAGATAGGATTTATCGATGTTACTGTTACCATGTCGTACGGTGGCATTCAAACCGCTGTTTGGGAGTTAGCCAAGGCGCTGACAGATGAAGGACATGAAGTCCATATTTTCGGTGGTATTGGTGATGTTCGGACTGCATTAGGCGGAAGAAATATCCATATTCATACTTTCCCATTTATCCCTAGAGAGAGTGTGCTTAACATTGGACGTCGCTTCCAACGCATTGTTGAACGTTATTCTTTTGCTCGTCATGCCCGTGCAACAGTTATTGCTGAAAATTTTGATTGGGTGATTTTAACCAAACCTTTTGATTTTTTCTGGCCCCGAATCATGCCTGAAACATCCCGTACCCAGTTTTGCTATATGAGTGGTGGAACCAGTTTTTTTAAAGGAGATCGGGTATTGGCTAAGAAAATATCTGCATGGGTTGCATGTAGCCATTTTAATGCTTGGCAGATTCAGCATCATTTCAAGCAATTTCCGAACATCATCTATAATGGGGTTGATATTGATAAATTTAAACCAGTTGACTCGGATGTCCGAACTCGATTGGGTATCAATGAGAAAACGTTCCTGTTAACGTTTGCTGGCAGGTTAGTTGGCTGGAAAGGCATGAAAGTCGCCATTAATGCAATGGCTTTGCTGCGGAACAAGGATGTAAAATTATTGATTATTGGTAAAGGTGAAGACTTGAAATCTCTTGAAAAGCAAGCCTCTGCTTTGCAGCTGGAAAAATCCGTCATTTTTCACCCACCAGTTGGTCACGATCAATTACCTGAATTTTATGCTGCGGGTGATGCCGGTATTTTCCCCAGTATTGGTGATGAGGCATTTGGTATTACTATTGCAGAAGCGATGGCGTGTGGGCGTCCTGTGATTGCCAGTTATATTGGCGGAATACCGGAAGTGGTTGGCAATGAAGGTAGTGCTGGTATTTTGGTGACACCGGGTGATTCTGTGGCTATTGCTGAAGCAGTGAATCATCTTTTATCCTTGCAGGATAGAGGAGAAAAGATGGGGAAATCTGCCCGCCAAAGGATTGAAACGATGTACACTTGGGAACATTCTGCTAGCCGTTTATTGAACGCCATAAAAAAATAATGAAAATTGCGTATATTGATCCTTATCCTGTACCTGATTATCGGGTTGCGTCGCTGCAAATTTTGCAGAATGTAGACGCTTTTGCTCGTCAGGGGCACTGTGTTTACTTGATTACCCCAAAAGGCCAAAGTCAAGTTGAGGAAATTCTTGGCAGGTCGTTACCACCCTACGTAAAGCTAATTGCCCTACACGACATACGTAGAAAATGGTATTTCCCGCTCAATACTCAGAAGCTGTTTTATTTGCAGGCTTCGCGCTGGCTTAAAGAGCATCAAGTTGATGCCCTTTTTACCCGCAATATTAAAATGGCGAATTACCTGTTATGTAATCATCCAGATATCCCTCATTTCTTTGAAAGTCATGAAGTATTTTCTCAGTCGTTTAGAGAATCCCATGATTTGCTCAATCGTAGAAACCAACGTAAATATCATAAAATAAGAAAAATTGAACAACAGGTTTACGCTAGCTCTAAGGTTGTTTTTGCCCTGACTTCGCTATTACGAGAAGATATTTATAAGCAATATAGTGTCAAAACACCGATTGTTGTGGCCCCCGATGGGGTTGATATGCTGGCGGTTGAATCTGCCAAGCAGATGCTTGTTGGCAGCGATTACAACAGTAAGCTTCCTAAAAAAGTGCTTTATTTGGGCAGTTTACATCGTTGGAAAGGTATCCCAACGGTAATGAAAGCTATGTCTTATCTGGATAACGTTGAACTGAACATTGCCGGTGGTACCACTGAACAAATTGAGCGATTGCGACAGACTGCTGAACAGATTGGTGTAAGTGATAAAATTAGTTTCCTTGGTTTTGTCCAACCCAGAAAACGCTTTCAGGTTATTGCTGATAGTGATATTTGTGTCCTGCCATTGACGAAAACCAGTATTGGTAGCCGCTATACCTCTCCTCTCAAGCTTTTTGAATATATGGCTATGGGTAAGCCTGTAGTTATTTCTGATTTCCCTTCCATTCGTGATGCTGTTGATGAAAATGCAGTAAATTTTGCTGATAGTGAAAATGCAGAGAGTTTTGCCGAACAGATTCAATGGCTGATTAATCATCCCGCCGAAATGATGGCGAAAGTTGACTATTCTCAACGGCTGGTTGTAGAGCGTTTTAACTGGGATCAGCGTGCGCAGTTAATTATGGGCGTGATAGCAGAAAAATTATTCCAGTAATCTACTGATCTTACCGGAAATATGTAAATTCAGCCCATATCATTCATTGCCTATGGGCTGGTATTTTATCGTTTAGTTTATCATCTTATCGGTTGTTTTCTTGTATAGCGCAATCATTAAACCAAATAAGATACCTATCTGATTAATATAGGCATTTTCAAAAGCTCCTCTGACAATAAACACGCCAATAAAAGCAGACAGAAGGATAAGCCCAACTTGTCGGATAATACCTTTATGTTGGCGTATGATTTGCCCTCCAGCTAATAGAGCTGAAAATGTCATCAATAATGTTGTTATTAAACCAAGGATGCCAGCCGAAAACCAGAATGATAAGAAGACATTATGTGGACCAATCGAAGTTCTGAATGTCCAGTCAGGATAATCGGCTACACGGCTATTATAGACTTGATGATAAACTTTATTACCAAAGCCATAGCCTTTGATTGGGTTTTCCATGATTAGTGACCATGCAGAACCTTGAGTACCGTTATGATAACGATAACTACTGTCTGTTTGGGTGAGTTTATGCAGCAGTAACTGGGTATCAGGGTTAGAAGCCATTGTCCAGTGTGTGACACCCACTAGTAATCCCAAACATATTGCAGTTGCAAGGGTGAGTTTCCACTCTCTGTTAAGCACAATGATAAATACAGTAACGACTGCAACGGCAACCCAGGCTCCGCGGGAAAGTGTCCCAAGAAGTAAAAATAAGCTAATTGCTGAGGCAGTAATCAATAGTAACCAATTCAATAGAGAATGTTTTTTCCATAACGCCCAGGTACATAGCAACACGGGGAAATAGAAAATAAAACCGTAAGAAAACTCACGGTGATTGAAATTAGTAAATGGCATTTCACCAGTAGCATGGTAGCTGATGATATATTTCGCAATATCTGCCAGTGAAATAGCGGTCATTCCGATAATAAATGCAATCAGAATCATTTTCGCAATATGCTCTTTACTCTCTTGGTAGAGCACTATCGGGAAAGTAAAACTGAATAAAAGTAACCCATTTAAGATGGGTTTGTTCAATTCCTTGAAACTCAATGCAGGATCAATAGATATTCCTACAGAGTAGAACATCGCCAGAACGAACAGTAATAGGGATAAAAATAAGTGGTTACTCAGCGAATTGATGACTTGGCGAAAATCTTTTATCAGATAATAAAGTGCGGTTATACAGATAAGAATCATGACAAGATTTTTGTATCTTGTGATATCTGGTAGATAAACAAGAATAATATATAGCCCAACAAGGGATAAATTCCATAAGGATTTTTTGTTGTGACAGATGTTAAATATATTTTTTATAAGCATAATGAATAATCTATTTTCTTATACTATCCAATCAAATCTGGCTGTAAATGATACATGAAAACGGTATTGTAATCTGCTTAGATACAATATTCTCAGATACAATATCGTAGATAACTTATTCAAGGAGTTGGTATGCCGGAGCTACCAGAGGTGGAAACCAGTCGCAGGGGGATTGAACCTCACTTGGTTGGTAATGTGATCCAATATGTCGAGGTCAGAAATTCACGTTTGCGTTGGCCTGTTTCTGAGCAAATAATGACGCTTTCAGACCGACCAGTATTGAGCGTTCAACGGCGGGCAAAATACTTATTGCTTGAGTTGCCAGAAGGTTGGATTATTATTCATTTGGGAATGTCTGGCAGCTTGCGTGTCTTGTTGGATGAATTGCCTCCGGCAAAGCATGATCATGTCGATTTGATTATGGCCGATGGTAAAATTCTCCGGTATACCGATCCCCGACGTTTTGGTGCATGGTTATGGAGCGATAATCTCGAAGAATGCTCTGTACTGGCTCATTTAGGTCCTGAGCCTCTTTCTGACCAGTTTGATGGCGAGTATCTTTACACTGTTTCTCGTAACAAAAAAACTGCCATCAAACCTTGGTTGATGGATAACAAAGTTGTCGTTGGTGTTGGAAATATCTATGCCAACGAAGCGTTGTTCGTTGCACATATCTTGCCTGAACGCCCCGTGAATTCATTAACGCAGCAAGAAGCTCATCTATTGTCTAATATAATCAAACAGATTTTACGTCGTTCCATTGAGCAAGGTGGAACAACACTGAAGGATTTTCTGCAATCTGATGGTAAACCAGGATATTTTGCTCAGGAGTTGTTTGTCTACGGTAAGAAAGGTGAACTTTGTCCAGTATGTGGTGAGAAAATCGCGTGTGTAAAATTGGGGCAACGCAGTACATTTTTCTGTCGTCAGTGCCAGCATTAAACGTATTGGGGGCAGAGAATAGTTGCCCCGTATGAACGTATTATTTGCCCAATTTCTTTAGCATTTCCTGTGCAACTGGTTCTGACAGGAAAGATGAAACGTCACCACCATGGCGTGCAACATCCTTGATTAAAGATGATGAGACGAAAGACAGAGTTTGGGAAGGCAATAAAAAGACGCTTTCCAGCTCTGGCATAAAATGTCGATTCATATTGGCCAGTTGCCATTCATATTCAAAATCGGAAACAGAACGAACTCCACGGATTAAGATGTTAGCCTGTTGCTTTTTGGCAAAATTAACCATTAGTTCGCTAAACCCAACTACATCGACATTTTCCAAATGAGCCGTGACTTCTTTTGCCAACGCGACACGCTCTTCCAAACTAAACATGGGGTTTTTTCTATCACTATTAGCGATAGCCAATAAAACATGGTCAAACATGTTTGCAGAACGAGTAACAATATCAAGATGACCGTAAGTGATAGGGTCAAAAGTGCCGGGATAAATCGCTTTTCTTTTCATCGTTGTTCTTACCCTTTGTTTGAACCAGTTCCCAAAGTGCAGCGTATTTATTGAATGTATACTGGGCATTCACAATTGCCAACACCAAGCCTTGTTTGCCATCCAAAAAACCTGCCCTTAATAGCCAGGTTTTGAAAAATGCGCCCAGCGTATGGCTGATTATAGAAAAATAACGGGTTTTTTTGCCTTGCTCATAGCGATGCTTCGCCCAATCTCTTGCATAATTTAATTGTTTTTGCTGGAATTCCATCAGATTACGGCAGGTTAAGTGACGCAAATCTCCCTTTAGCGTCACAACAGATGCGCCTTGAGTATCAAGGGATTCGTGAACCTGATTGTTGTTGTATTGGTAACGTTCACGGCAATAAAGGCGAATAACGTTATCAGGATACCAGCCACTGTGTTGCATGAAGCGTCCCATAAACAGATTGAGGCGTGAGCAGCGATAGACTTTATTGTCATCAGGATTTAACAGGACTTGTTCAATGGATGCTTTTAGTTCTGGTGTTACGCGTTCATCGGCATCAATCATAAAGATGTAATCACCATTGGCATAGGATTGCGCAAGCTGCCGTTGCCGACCGAAGCCAGGCCATTGGGTATTTGAGTAGACTTTTGCGCCCATTTCGCTGGCTATTTGGCAAGTTGTATCGGTGCTGCCGGAATCCAAGACGATGATTTCATCCGCCCAATTTACAGAAAGCAGGCAATCTGCAATCACATCAGCGGCATTTTTGGTGATCATGACAACGGACAGACGTTTTTTCGCAATCATCAATGGCTCCTTGGAGGAAGGTAAGGTTCCAGTAATTTTAGCAAGCGCTGAAGAGCACCTTGGTTTTCATGCAGGACTTCTGCGGCGTGGTGGCCGTAATAGCGTCGGTAATCTTCGTCTGTCAGCAGGCTACTGATAGCTGAACTTAATGATTGGCTATCCGTAACAGTAATTAGTCCATCCGCTTTATGCAACTTGGCACAGATATCTTTAAAGTTGAATGTGTGTGGGCCCATGATAACTGGAATGGCATGGGCTGCCGCTTCCAGCGGGTTATGTCCTCCACGTTCTATCAGGCTCCCTCCGACAAAAGCCAGATCAGCGATACCATACAGGAGCATCAATTCGCCCATCGTATCGCCAATAACCACTTGCACATTAGCGTCAGGAATAGTGCCAGCACTGCGTAAGATCGCGTTTAACCCGGCTTTTTGGGTTAACTCAGCGGCTTTAGCAAAACGTTCAGGATGGCGGGGCACCAGAATTAACAGCAGATCAGGAAATTGTTTAAGCAGCTTGCAATGTGCATCCAGGATAATAGTCTCTTCTCCATCATGGGTACTGGTTGCTATCCATACAGGACGGTGCGGTGCCCATTGGCGGCGTAATGTGACGGCTTTTGCTGCGAGTTCTGGTGTAACAGAAATATCGAATTTAAGGCTACCCGTTACAGAGAGTTGGGAACGTCTTAATCCCAATTCGATAAAGCGTTCACCATCTTCCTGATTTTGTGCGGCGATCAACGTGATTTTATTTAAAATGGTCTTAATGAAGCTGCCAATTTTCTGATATCCCGCTGCTGATCGGGATGATAGCCTCGCGTTGGCGATAACCAGTGGGATTTCCCGTTGGTGCAACTGAGTAATCAGATTTGGCCATAATTCAGTTTCCATAATGATCACTAGCTTGGGATTTACGTGATCAAGAAAACGTCTCATTGAACCTGGCAGATCATAGGGAAGGTATACATGATTAACATCATTGCCCAGAGCAGACAGAACCCTTTCAGAACCTGTCGGTGTCATGGTTGTTATAGTAATGGGCAAAAAAGGGTAATGGTGCCGTAAGATCCGTACGAGCGGAATGGCAGCCAATGTTTCTCCAACAGAAACGGAATGCAGTAAGATCCCACCTGGAGTTACCTTTTGGGCACAGAAGCCATAGCGTTCTCCCCAGCGTTTGCGGTAAGCAGGTGATTTACGACTGCGCAGCAGCAGACGCAACCAGATAATTGGCTGGATAAGGTAGAGAAGTACCTGATATAAGCGAAGCAACATTCTATCAAATTCACTGACATGGACTGCGGTTATAGTACCACATTGGCTTGAAGAAAGTGTGTAAAATGCAGTTTCCCCTGAACCATAGTTTGGTGTTCTGTGCGCTATTTTTCTATTAATTCAATATATTGCTTTTGTATATTGTTTGCCTCAAATTTTTCATACAGTTCATCTGTAATTTGAGGGGACATATTGTAAGCAAGCTGTATTTTTTCTGCCAAAGAATCTGCGTCTAGTTTAGACAGATAGTTTTTCAATTGGCCCGTCATTATCTCCCTAACGCCACCAGGGCAATCTGTACTGACGATAGGAATATGGCAAATTAATGCTTCGATTAATACTGTCGGTAATCCTTCACTGTCTGAACTTATAACAACCGCTCTTGCTCCATTGATAATGGGATGTGGATTGGAGTGGAAGCCAGCCAAAATGACTTTATCATTTAACCCGTACTTATCAATTTTTACTTTAAGGTGTTCTTCTATTTCTTTGGATCCTTGGCCTACAATAATTAGTTTGCATGGGAGATTTGCTTTTGCAAAGGCATCTATTAATCGGTCTTGACGTTTTACTTGATGTAAGCGCCCGACATGCAAAATGTAATTCAAACCATGATAAGGATTGATTTCTGATGCCTGCGCTTTTATTTTCTCAAAATCAAAGGGATTATAGATGGTTTTTATCTGGTTGGGCTTTATCCCAATATTGCTTAGTAGATCGTTGCTAACAGCTTCGGAAACGCAGATAACTTTTTTATTTTTATAAACTTTCTTTATCTTTTCTTTTTTTATCCAATAAGAAAAGCCACTTTTATTGCTTAAGTATGATTGAGAAAAAATGCCATGAATACAATGCCATACGTTGCAGCTTTTCAGCGCTTTGGATTTAACTACGATACGGTCGGTTTTATGTAGATTAGATATGACAAGTGCAGGTCTACCTTTTTGTTGGAAAAGCTTAAATAAAACTTTATCCATTGCTTGAGCCCTGCGGTTTATCTCATTGAGTTTTCTTAGTAGCCCTCTATAGTCATCTGGGCTGGTGATATAATGAATATCTTCTGGGATGGTGTAATCCAATTGAGCATTGAGTGAAAGTAAGGAAATTTGGTAGTTTGATTTACTCAAACCAGCCGCAAGACGAAGGGTAACATTTTCAGCTCCTCCTCCTGGTAATCCATCGATAATAAAAAGGATATGTTCTTTCACTATATTAAAACTCTTTGATAAAGACCAATTAATTGCTTGGATAAATTTTCAGGTGTTGCAGAGATTATTTGGTTTCTGGCGGCAACAGACATATCGGTTCCGAATATGTTATCAGGAATGCCATAAACAGAATCCCTTAGTTTTTCAATATCTAATGCATCACAGATAAAACCATTCTTCCCTTCGATGATGAATTCAGCTCCCCCACATGTTGTGCTAGTAATAACGGGTAAACCGCATGCCATAGCTTCGAGGATAACATTAGGAAATGGATCATATAGTGTTGGAAGTAGTAAAGCGTCAGATAATTGATAAAAGGGCAATGTATTTTTTTGTAATCCCATAAAACGGATGCGATGAGTACACCCTAACGTATTTGCAAGCGCCTGATACTTTTTTTGCTCTTTGTCTTTGCCAATAACTAATAGATAGCTATCTGTTTTTGCGACGGCTTGGATTGCCGCAGATAATCCTTTCCGCTCAAAACCAGAACCAACATAAACTAAGCATTTTGCTGTCGCGGGAATTTGATATTGTTGCCTAAGTTGTAGGCGGGTTTGCTCATCAGCAGGAAAAAACTTTGTGTTATCAATCGAATTATATATAACAGCGATTTTATCTTCGGCTACACCAAATTCTTCGATAATTTCCCTTTTTACCATTTCAGCATTACAAATCACTTTTTTTAAGGCTGGATCTGCATACATTTCTGCCTCAGCACTCATAACATAGCTGTGATACCGGTCATTTAATAACCAGCGTGCTTTCCATGTTGGCAAGATACGGGTTCGTTGATGTAACCAGCGCTTATGAACGCCATCTCCGGCTCGATAAATATCACAGCCAGCAATGCGTTCATGGCTTTGAACCAAATCAAATTGTATTTTTTGCCATAATTTCCGTGCTGATTTGGCAAAACCTCTTTCGCGGCTAATTCTTCCATATTTAATGGGATCACATAGGTGGATATGCCAATTTGGACTACTTGTACCTTGCCAAGAACGTGTAATGACATTCAGTTCAAGTTGCTGGTGCTCTAGTGCTTCCAGGGCTCTTGAAATAAAACGTTCAGCACCTCCATCTGGACGATACTTTTGACGGACAATGGCTAAACGTAATGGTTTCATGAAATATATTTCCTTGCTGCTGAAATGATGGCATCTGTGGGTATCAGATCTAAATAGCGTTCGTTTGTACAAGTTTTTATATCATCTGGGTGTGGAATATTGCCATAATCGCCAGCCCAAATCACCTCACCAACAGATTGCCAGGGTTTCCAAAATGTCAGTTTGGATGGACCGAACAATGCAATGCAGGGCGTTTTCAGGGCAGCGGCCATATGCATTGGTACTGAGTCTACGCCAATGAATAATTTAGCATGATCAATCAAAGCGGCAAGTTTGGGTAATGTTAATTTTCCCGCCAGAGAAAGGATGTTCTTTTTATCATCAGGGCAGTGTGACAAGATGGTGGTTACCATTTCCAATTCCTTTTGGTCTGGTCCAGAAGTAATGATAATACTATGTCCATCTTTTTGTAGCGCAGTAATCACTTGCGCCATTTTTTTTTCATCCCAACACTTAAAAAACCATCGAGATGTAGGTTGAACAACGACATATCTTTCTGAAAATCCATACTTAGAAAGTGTTTGCTTTATCCATTTTAAATCGTCTTCACTGTAACTCATTGTTACTTTTGTGATAATTGAATTAAGTTGCAATGGCTTTAGGATAGAAAGATTTTGTTCTACTGTATGTAATAAATCATGGTTATCTGTTGGTATAATTTCAGTATGACAAAAACGCCATTTCCAATTTTGTCGTTTAGGAAAGTTAAGGGCCAATCGAATCGGTGCACCAGTAAAACGGGAAATAAATGCGCTTCTCCACTGGTCGGCAAGGTTGATTACTAAATCGTAATGCTGCTGTCTCAATGTCTTAAGTAGGCTCCACTCATATAATAATTTCTTCCTCGTGCCTAGTTGTTTCCACGCGCGGTCTATAGAAAAAATACGGAAAATCTCTGCCGAATTTTCTAGCATCGGTAAGGTTTCTTGATAAAGGAGAACATCAATTTTTGCATCTAGATAGTGGCGAGTTAGTGAGCTGATCACCGGAGTTACCAGTAACATATCTCCATGATGTTGCAATTTAATCACCAGAATGCGTTTGATTTTATTCTTTTTTGGGATCATTTGTTGAGTTCTTTTAGCTTATCAAGGTCATATGGTGATCTTAGTGTAAAAATTATAGTGTGGCATCTTTAAGTACACCAACCAAGAATAGTACTGGATAGAGTGTATGTTCAATCAGATAGAATAGGATCAGACAGATAATTAGTATTATCTAATTGCGCTCTTTGTTTGCTATGCGTACCATTAGGACAATTATCATTGTCACATTTTTGGTGCATATCAATGTCATTACCCGCTTTTATTATCACGATCGACACCGAAGGTGATGATCTATGGCAAAATAGTGGCCAAATCTCAACAAAAAACACGCGTTATTTGCCAAGATTTCAGAATCTCTGTGAGCGTTTTGGCTTCAAGCCCGTTTGGTTAACTAACTATGAAATGGCAATGGATGATAATTACATAGAATTTGCCAAGGATGTGATAGCCAGAAATACGGGTGAAATCGGTATGCATTTACATGCCTGGAATAGCCCGCCTATTGTTCCCCTCACTGACGATGATATGCACTATAAGCCATATCTGATTGAGTATCCTAAAGATCAAATTAAAGAAAAAGTTGATTTAATGACCAATCTTTTGGAAGATAAGCTCCAAACTAAGATGTTGAGCCATCGTGCTGGTCGTTGGGCATTTAATGAATATTACGCACAATTATTAGTGGAGTATGGATATCAAGTGGATTGCTCTGTTACACCAAAAGTAAATTGGAGCTTTACCAAGGGTGATCCTAACGGAAACGGTGGAACAGATTATAGTCGTTTTCCTGAGCATGCTTATTTTATGGATTTGCAGGATATTTCCAAGGAAGGTGATTCTTCGTTATTGCAAGTACCGATGAGTATTCAATATAAGCATCCTGTTGTTATGAACTTTATTAAGCAGAAATATGATCGATTAAGAGGAAAACAGCGTTCTCCATCGGTTAATTGGCTAAGACCAAAAGGTAAGAATTTGGCGCAGATGAAAACTGTTGTCCAGAAAACGTTGGCATCTGGCAATGATTATGTTGAGTTTATGCTGCATTCCTCTGAATTTATGCAGGGAGGGAGTCCAACTTTCCAGAATGAAGAACAAATTGAGCAGCTTTATCAGGATCTGGAAGGGTTGTTTGCGTTTTTGCAGCCTTTGGTACAGGGGATGACATTGGCTGAGTATTATAGATTGAAATGTAAACAATAAATCAATTCTGTATTCCTCTATTGGGGAGGGGCTGCTAGCTGTTCAGAATATAAGTATTCTCTGTAGAGTGATGTATTGATTATGTGAATGCAAGAAAGATATTTTTGCGGATTCAGGATATTATCTTGAATTAATGAGTATTTGTATACTAAGTAAATATTAATAATACAACTGGACCTTTTGATTGGAATTTTGGCAAGGATTTTATAAGGTGATCTACTATTGTGAGTTATTTTTTTATTAAGAATAGTTAATTGGGAAATGCTTAGTGAAGGAAAATAAGAAATTTGCGATATTGAGAGCTTGGAATCGTAAACGAAATTATTTAATGAAAGATATAAGATATTATCCCATATTACTTATTGCCAAATTAATCTGGGATAAAAGGGAAAAAATATTTTTGATATCGATACCATAAAAACAATGTTGCTATTACGCAATGAAGGAAAAATAATTGTTACTATCTTGATAAGAGAATTTAATAATATTATTTGAATATAATTGTTATTGATTTTAGTTATGATTTATATTACCCACATGAAATAGATATTGAAAATAGAAAATTTATTGATAATTTAAAGGTTAATTTTAGAAAAATTATTATCATAAATCCATTTGCAGAAAATATAGACCGTTGTTTATCTATTTATCAATTAAAAAGAATAACGAAAAAGTTAAATTATATTTATAAAAATATCAAGGTGGTTTTTTTAGATCATGAAAACATCATTGATATGTCTGAGTTTTATGGGGTGTGTAGATACCAGTCTGAGTTATTATATAAATAGGTTAACTTTATTGATATATTGTTTACTAGTATATTGTCACGTTATTTTTAATGAGTTATTTAACAAATTTTGAATTTTTTAGTGGAGATACTTTCTATGGAAACTGCAAAAGCGCTTTTTTCAGGATGGAAAGAATGCAATTTTGAACAGTATAAAGAAGCGCATGCTCTTTTTGGTGGATGTACATTAGCACATCCCGATATTATAGCTTTTTTGGATAAACATCTTGATGAGCAGTTTTGCTTTTATATCAAGAAAACAGGATCTGGAATTAAGGGGGCTTATTTTTCCTTGAAAAACAATAAATTAATTGAAAAAATGCAAGCCAGATATCCAGTTTCATATGATGAAATCATTTTCCCTATTTCAGCGGATGCAAAGCTATTTTTACCTGTAAAATCAAAGAGATTATCTCCAATCCACAAAAATAATTTTATTAATGCCAGCTTCAATTCTCTATTGAGTAAACGAAAAATTTGCCTAATCAAAGACAGTTTTTCTTACAAAACCCGCCGTAATCGCAGTAACGAGATCAACAAATTTAAGCGTGCGGGGGGAGAAATCCTTCCTTCAAGTGAATTCAATACAGAAGAGTTGGTGGATATTTATATCGATCTATACCAAAAGCGTTGGAATTATAGTCATTCTGAAGAGCAAAAAAAGCATCTCCTTGAGATGTACATTGAGCTTCGTGAGCATATATTTGGTAATGTGCTGTTGATTAACGGCAAACCCTGTGCTTATGATTTTGTCCTGCAGGCGGACAGCCCTAAATGGATTTCTTTTGATGCCATTAATGGTGGTTATGATTCTGAATATGCTCATCTTAGCATTGGCAGCATCTTGATGTGGGTAAATATTCAGGAAGCAAAAGCGCTGTGCCAGCAGGAAGACAAAACCATGCGTTACTCATTAGGTAATCCTACTTTTGAATACAAAAATCGTTGGTGTGAAACATTGCCACTAGGCAAAGTGCTTTTTTAGCTTTCCCTGCAAGAGCAGCATAACTTCCTTTGAAGTAATACCTTGCATCGTATTATCCGCTGATTTTAAAGGATGCTGCTCTTTACCATATCCACCAATCAAACCAGGATCAGTCGGCCCAAATAGCGTAATATTGGGTCGATCAAGTGCCGCTGTAAGATGGCTTAATCCCGTGTCAACTGAAATTACGGCTTGAGCCCCTGCGAGAACGTGTGCAACTTCAGCCAGAGTCAGTTTTGGCAGAACATCAACATGGGAAAACCCTTCTGCTAGCCTGAGTGCCCGTTGATATTCATGCTCGGCTCCCCAGGGCAATTTGATGCGCATACCCGTTGCCTGGATATCTGCGATAAGCTGCCGCCAATGATTTTCAGGCCAATGTTTTTCATCACGTGTAGTTGCATGGAGGAAAACGAGATAGTGATGTTGGCTACTGGTTTGTTGGTTCAAAAAATGGCGGGCGATGGCGTAATCACCTTGTTCTGACGGTTTTTTATAGCTCAAACTATCAGCAAATAAAGCTCGAGTGCGTTCAACCGCATGCTGTTGTTTGCTGACAGCATGGCAGTGATCGTAGAAAAAACTAGCGATGGGTTCACGGATACTTTTTCTATCGTAACCATGCTTTGGGCCATGTGCTAATCGGGTTACCAAGAAAGCACTTTTTAACAGGCCTTGTGCATCAATGACAGCATCATATTGGTGTTGCTGCAGTTGTTGCCGGAACAGCGCTCGTTCTTCACGAATATCTTTTCTGAACCAATTCTTGCGCCAACGTCGAATAGCTACGGGAATCACATTTCCGACAGCATTGTGCCAGGTTGGAATTTGGGCAAACCCTTCTTCCACTACCCAATCAAATTGAATGTCAGGAAGCTGCTGTTTTGCATCAGTTAATGCTGGCAGAGTATGTAATACATCCCCCATCGAAGACGTTTTTACCAGTAAAACACGCATTAATTTTGGCTCTCCGCCTGTAGCAGTTTTTCTAATGAAGATAGAACCATTTCAGGTTGAATATCGATCAAACTTTGGTGATAGCCGCCGTCGCTGTCGCCTTTTCTGATTTTGTGATAGCCCGTAATCAGTCGGATCACTTCGGCCTTATTCGATAGTGGCGGGGTAAAATCTGGGCTACTTGGCCCGTATAATGCCACCAGAGGACGGTTTAAGGCCGCCGCGACATGCATCAAACCTGAGTCATTTGTGACGATAGCATCACAAGCTGCGATGACATTCACTGCTTGTTCAAGCGAGGTTTTTCCTGCCAGATTGAGACAATTTTCGCGGGCATCATCGCTTAAAAGTGTGCGAATATCTTCACCTGCTTGATGATCTTTGTCAGAACCAAACAGTAAAACTTGATAGCCTTTTTGGGTAATTAACTGTTCAGCTAGGGTTGCATAGTGATAGTGTGGCCAGCGTTTGGCTGGACCGAATTCGGCACCTGGACAGAAGCCAATAATAGGTCGGTGATCAGCAATATTGAAGGCTGAGGTTGATTCTGCAATATCTTCGTCATTGACACTTAATTGCGGCCATAATAAAGGTTGTGGAAGATCATCAGCGCTACGCATGTTTTTCCCTTCATACGCGAGAGCAATGTAGCGTTGGACCATAAGTGGAAAAGCATTTTTATTCAGGACTCGGATATCATTTAACAGTCCGTAACGCATCTCACCGCGCCAGCCTGTACGTAACGGGATATTGGCGAAGAAAGGTACTAGCGCAGATTTGAATGAGTTGGGCAATACATAAGCACGATCGTATCTATTTTCACGCAATGCCAGCCCAAGACGTCGGCGCTCACCCAAGGCAAGGGCACCATGGCCAAGCGGCATGGCCAATGCCTGATGCACTTCTGGCATTTTTGCCAGCAATGGACGACACCATGCTGGTGCCATAACATCAATTTCTGCATCGGGGTACAAATCTTTCAAAGTCCGGTAGAGGCTTTGTGACATCATCATGTCACCCACCCATGATGGGCCGATCACCAATATCTTCATAGAAATCGATTAATTATCCTGATTGAGCCATTGCATATATTCAGCGACACCTTCGGCGACAGTCTTGAACGGTTGTTTATAGCCAGCAGCACGAAGTTTTGTCAGCTCTGCTTGAGTAAAACTCTGATAACGGCCTTTTAATTTTTCCGGAAAGTCGATGTATTCCACAGTTGGAGATTTTTCTTTATGGAATTCAATCACAGCATCTGCAACAGCCTGGAAAGATTCAGCGCGACCTGTCCCACAATTAAAAATGCCGGAAACACCATTTTTCCAGAACCACAGATTGACGGCGGCAACATCTCCGACATAGATAAAATCGCGGCGGAAATTCTCACTGCCAGCAAATAATTTCGGATTCTGTTCTTGGTGAATCTGATTATTTAAATGATAGGCGACACTCGCCATACTGCCTTTGTGCCCTTCGCGCGGCCCGTACACATTGAAATAACGGAAGCCACAAATTTGGGAATCTGCATGAGGCAAAACATCACGAATATATTGGTCAAACAAGAATTTAGAGTAGCCATAAACATTGAGTGGTTTCTCATATTGGCGCTCTTCAATGAAATTATCACTGCGACCACCATAAGTAGCAGCAGAGGAGGCGTACAGGAAGGGGATTTGACGATCGAGGCAATAATGCAGCACATCTTTGGAGTACTGATAATTATTGTCCATCATATACTTACCATCCCATTCTGTTGTGGATGAACAAGCACCTTCATGGAAAATGGCATCAATATCATCTAAATCATCACCCGCAACGATGCTGGCGATGAAATCTTCTTTATCCATATAATCGGTGATATCCAAATCAACCAAATTGACGAACTTTTTGCCGTCTTTCAGGTTATCAACGACCAGAATATCCTTATAGCCTTCGTCATTCAGTGCCTTGACAATATTGCTGCCAATAAACCCTGCGCCACCAGTGACAATAATCATTTGGCTCACCTCTAAATAGTCAGTTCACTTTATACCCAGTTTTACTACTGTAACTCGACGTCTATTGGGTATGTCTTTGCTGCGTATGATAGCACTTAACCCCACTGACAGCAGCAGCTTAAATAGGGGAACATCCTGAAATATTACTGTATGCCGGACTCCGAGGCGTGATCAGCTTTACCCAAAACCGCCGCAAAGCCCGAAGGGCTTTAAAGATCATTCCGGCGTTTCCTGTTGCTCAAGGTATTGTTTGATTATTGAAAGTGGTGCTCCGCCAGCTTGCTGCAAAATAATTCGGACTCACAGAGCACCTTTGTAGTAATAGCGATCAGCAATATCTGGACGATCATGGCGGAGTAATCGACAAAATCAGCACACACGCTGGCAAAGTAGTTTCGAAGTTTTTCTATCGCATCCTGATCAAATATTTTTCGCCGGTATTTTGTGACAAATACTAAGTGTATATGTATCAGGAAAACACAGTACCTTCTCCGACGAATATCGGTTTCTTTTCTCATAGACCAAAATATAATAGAAAGTATGAAACGACAACAAGCCTTTAAATTCCGGTTAAGACCAAATGGTCAACAGGAACGTGATATGCGGCGTTTCGCGGGAGCTTGTCGTTTTGTATTCAACCGTGCGTTGGCACGCCAGAATGAGAATCATGAGGCGGGAAATAAGTACATCTCCTATACAAAGATGACTTCATGGCTCATTGAGTGGAAAGGGGATACCGAAACACAATGGCTAAAAGAATCCCCCTCCCAGCCACTTCAGCAGTCGCTTAAAGATCTGGAACGAGCCTACAAAAACTTTTTCCATAAACGGGCATCATTCCCACGTTTTAAAAAACGCGGTCAGAATGACGCGTTCCGCTATCCTCAGGGGGTAAAACTGGATCAGGAAAACCACCGTATTTTCCTGCCAAAGTTGGGTTGGCTCCGCTATCGAAACAGCCGCCAGGTGGTCGGAGAGGTAAAAAATGTCACGGTCAGCCAGTCATGCGGTAAATGGTATATCAGCATTCAAACGGAATATGAGACCGCCGAACCCCATCGTGAATCTGTCTCAATGGTAGGTTTGGATGTAGGTGTGGCAAAACTCGCGACACTTTCAGACGGTACGATATATCTGCCAGTCAACAGCTTCAAAACCAGTCAGAATAAGCTGTCAAAACTCCAACGGCAGTTAAGTCGCAAAGTGAAATTCAGCGCTAACTGGCAGAAGCAGAAACGAAAAATCCAGCGCCTGCACTCGCACATTGCCAATATCCGACGCGACTACCTTCACAAAGTCACCACGACTATCAGCAAAAACCACGCAATGATCGTCATTGAAGATTTGAAGGTCGCCAACATGTCAAAGTCAGCGAAAGGAACGGCAGAGCAACAGGGCCGCCATGTTCGGCAAAAATCCGGCCTAAACTGCTCGATACGGGATCAGGGCTGGTATGAAATGCGCCGCCAGCTTGAGTACAAGCAGCGATGGTACGGTGGTCAGGTGCTGGCAGTGCCTCCGGCGTATACCAGTCAGAAATGCGCCTGTTGTGGTCACACAGCGAAAGAAAACCGCCTGTCACAAAGTCAATTCAAGTGTCAGGAATGCGGATATAGCGCGAACGCGGATATCAACGGTGCTCGCAATATCTTAGCGGCAGGACATGCCGTACTTGCCTGTGGAGGAACGATGCAGTCAGGTCGTCCGTTGAAGCAGGAACCCACCGAAATGATTCAGGCTCCGGTCTGAACTTAGTAGGGATCCTCGCCGTTTACGGCGGGGAGGATGTCAAAAAGTTGATATTATCTTTTTCGTTGTGTCGTTACAGGCAGGATCTATCAGTAACATACATCATGCCTTTCACTTAGTTAGGGATTCAGGAGAAAAAAATGTCAGCGTCGTTTTACCATAAAATTAATGAGCAGTTGGAACAAACCCGCTCCGAAGGGTTATTCAAAAGTGAGCGTATAATCACTTCTGCCCAGGATGCCAATATTGCTGTTGCTGAAGGTAATCAAGTAATTAATTTTTGTGCTAATAACTACTTAGGCTTGGCCAATCACCCTGATCTGATCGCTGCTGCAAAAACAGGTATGGATAGCCATGGTTTTGGTATGGCATCCGTTCGTTTTATCTGCGGTACGCAAGATTCCCATAAGGAATTAGAAAATAAGATTGCTGAATTTTTGGGTATGGAAGACGCTATTCTGTACTCCTCGTGTTTTGATGCAAACGGCGGTTTGTTCGAAACCCTGTTTGGGTCAGAAGATGCCATTATCTCTGATGCCTTGAACCATGCCTCCATCATTGATGGTATCCGCTTATGCAAAGCAAAACGTTACCGTTATGCCAATAATGACATGCAAGAATTAAGAGCCCAGTTGGAAAAGGCAAAAGCAGAAGGTGCGCAGAATGTCCTGATCGCAACTGACGGGGTATTTTCAATGGATGGTGTCATTGCTGACCTGAAATCCATCTGTGATTTGGCTGATGAATTCGGTGCTCTGGTCATGGTGGATGATTCACATGCAGTGGGTTTTGTTGGCAAGCATGGTCGTGGTACGCATGAATATTGTGATGTTATGGGACGTGTTGACATCATCACCGGTACGCTTGGTAAGGCGCTTGGTGGTGCATCTGGTGGTTATACTGCCGCACGTAAAGAAGTTGTTGAATGGTTGCGCCAGCGTTCACGCCCATATCTGTTCTCCAACTCACTGGCTCCAGCCATTGTCGCTGCATCAATCAAGGTGCTGGACATGCTGAAAAATGGCGATGATCTGCGTGAGCGTCTCTGGAAAAATGCGAACTTGTTCCGTGAAAAAATGACGGCGGCAGGTTTCACTCTGGCGGGGGCAGACCATGCAATCATCCCTGTTATGTTGGGGGATGCGAAACTGGCGCAGGAATTTGCCGCAGAACTACTGAAAGAAGGCATTTATGTAATTGGGTTCTTCTATCCGGTTGTTCCTAAAGGTCAAGCGCGTATTCGAACCCAGATCTCAGCCGCTCATACTGAAGAACAAATTGAACGTGTGGTGGCTGCATTTATACGTATTGGCAAGCAATTGAATGTCATTGCTTAAGGTATAATTATGAAAGCATTGTCCAAATTAAAGCCACAAGGAGGTATCTGGATGACAGATGTGCCCATGCCAGAACTTGGGCACAATGATGTGATGATTAAAATCCGTAAAACTGCCATTTGTGGTACGGACGTTCACATCTATAACTGGGATGATTGGTCGCAAAAAACTATTCCTGTCCCGATGGTAATAGGGCACGAATATGTAGGTGAAGTTGTTGCAATTGGTCAGGAAGTAAAAGGGTTCAAGATTGGTGATCGTGTATCCGGTGAAGGCCATATTACCTGTGGTTATTGTCGTAACTGCCGTGGTGGACGTACGCATTTATGCCGCAATACTACGGGAGTTGGTGTGAACCGTGAAGGTGCCTTTGCTGAATATCTGGTTATTCCCGCATTTAATGCTTTTAAGATCCCAGACAATATACCCGATGAGCTGGCTGCGATTTTTGATCCATTTGGCAATGCGGTACACACTGCACTGTCTTTTGATCTGGTAGGGGAAGATGTACTGGTATCAGGTGCTGGCCCTATCGGGATTATGGCAGCAGCGGTATGTAAGCATGTTGGTGCTCGTCATGTCGTGATTACGGATGTCAATGAATACCGCCTTGAGTTAGCTCGCAAAATGGGGGTTACCTGCGCCGTGAATGTCAGCAAAGAAAACCTGACTGATGTTATGGCAGAGCTGGGAATGACAGAAGGTTTTGATGTTGGTTTGGAGATGTCGGGGGCTCCGCAAGCGTTCGGTGCTTTGCTTAATACTATGAATCACGGTGGACGTATTGCGCTGTTGGGGATACCGCCTTCGGACATGGCGATAGATTGGAACCAGGTCATCTTTAAGGGATTATTTATCAAGGGTATCTACGGACGTGAGATGTTCGAAACTTGGTACAAGATGGCGGCTTTGATCCAATCTGGCCTGGATTTGTCCCCAATTATCACTCACCAATTCTCAGTTGATGATTACCAGAAAGGCTTTGATGTCATGCGTTCAGGGCAATCTGGCAAAGTTATCTTAAATTGGGATTAAAAATTAATGCAGGCGTCTTTGGCTTTTAAGACGCCTGTTTGATCGACCTTTGGTGGCTTTCCTGTTTTACTTGTCGCTTTGTTTTCCGTTGCTTGTTTTACTTCTGGCTTGCCTGAATCATTTGGTATTTTCTGTATTGGATGGTTACCCAAGAGTTTTTGCATATATAGACTTAAGGCATTAAAGATAACACTGTTAGATAATGCCTGTTTTACCATCTTGAGATATTCCAATTGAGTGGCTGGTACAGGTTTTGGCTCATGGGGTTTTATGCAATTACGTACAGTTTGATGATCGTTTTTGGTTCTCGGTAGACCTAACAACATGCTGGGTGTTACCAGCTCAATATCATCAGGTAATGTTGTAATTGCTTGCTGTAATGCGCGTATGGTCGTGGGATGTGGGTGCCCAATTGCAACGGCAGAACCTCGTTTACGGGCAAGGGCTATCGCACTGTTAAGTTGATACCGTATTTCGGCTTCGGTTTGAATATTATCCAAAAACACATTTCGACGGATCACAGGAACAGCGGTTCCCATTGCCGCTTTGGTAACTTGTGTATTACCTATTGTCACACTATCCAGAAAATAGAGATGGCGATGGGATAACACTTGCATTACCTTTTCCATGCCACTGAGATTAGATGTCATCGCACTTCCCATATGATTATTCATCCCAACAGCATGGGGAACTTTGTGTATCGCATCTTGAATAATACGGGTAATTTCGTCTCTGCTCATGGCAGGATGGAGTGTATTTTTTTCCAGCGGTTGTTTGCTTAATGGTGCCATTGGCAAGTGGATTAAAATCTCACGCCCTTGCTGATGGGCTTTTTCCGCCATTTTCCTGCCATACGGGGAGTTAGGTAGGATTGCGATAGAAACCGTAACAGGCATTTGTAAAATCTTATTTTCTTCATTGACACGATAGCCAACATCATCAATGACGATGGCTAAACGTGCAGCTTGTACATTCAAAGTAAACAGCAATGATGTGAAGAATAGCAGTATCCAAGATAAAAGAGTAAAGACATTAACCCGCTTTATTAATAGATACCGCATCTTCACCATTATTCCGATCCTATTTCCCTAACCACGGTAATGGGTTAACAGCCTGTCCCTGACGGCGGATTTCGAAATACAGTGAAGGCTGTTGTTGCCCACCACTGCTGCCAACCAAAGCTATTGGCTGACCTGCCCGCACCTGTTGCCCAACACTGACCAATGTGCTCTGGTTGTAACCGTAAATGCTCATATCGCCTTTACCGTGTTCGATCACGACAACCAGACCATAGCCTTGCAGCCAATCTGCCAACAATACACGTCCATCTGAGATAGCCCTGACTTCTGTTCCTTCCGCTGCTGAGATAACACTCCCTTTCCAGCGAAGTTCACCTTGTATCGTTTCACCAAAACTATGGATGATACGACCGCGTACTGGCCAGATGGCTTGCCCAGCAGGGCGCCCAAGGCCGCCAGTTCGTGCCATGAGAGCACGTTCTTCTTCTGTGGGTTTATAACTGGAACCTTTTTGTTGCGCTTGTTTCTGTTTAGCGGCAACTTGGGCGCGAACACGGGCCGCTTCACGAGCTTCACGTTCAGCACGCGCTTTGGCTTCCCGCTCAGCTTTGGCAATTTTGTCTCTCAGTCTGGTTTCATTCTGCCTAAGCTCTGCCAGGCTCCGTTGATCTTTTTTCAATGAAGATTCCAGTACCGTTAATGTTTTTTGCCGCGCAGTGCGGGTAGTTTCCATCTTTTGTTTTTGCTGTTTTTGGCTGGCTAGTATTGCTTTCTGTTCACTTTGTTTTTCTAGTTGCAGTTTTTTTTGCTGGTTGAGTTCTTCAGTTGTTTTTTGCAGTTTGGCGATGGTCTCCTGACGTGCCTGATTCAAGTAACTGTAATATGCGAGAATACGTTCTTTGCGCTGATTCTCCTGCCTATTGAGTAATAATTCTAACCCTTGGTGATTTCCTTGCCGGAATGCAGCGTCCAATTGGTAGGCAAGTAATTGACGTTGCTCCTTTTGTTGCGTTTGCAGTCGTTTGATATTTGCATTTAGTGATGAAACGTCGTTTTCTAGTTTATTCAGACGAGTCTGTGTTGTGTGCAGCGAACGTCCCACTTTTGAGATAGTACTTTCTTGTTCTTTTAATTGGTTAAGCAGGTCTGTACGTTGTTCTTGTTGCTGTTTTACACTTTTCTCTTTTTCGGCAATATTTTGCTGAATATCTTTGAGCTGATTTTTATTCTCTGAAATTGGATTGGCGAAAGTACTTGTACTGAAGCTGAGAGAGGTGAATAACAAGGCACAGAGCTGTAACACTCTGATTTTATTTTGCTGTTTGTATTGCCTCTGCCGATTCTTGCGGTTCTTCAGATCCTTATTTTCAGCCATCTTTTTGAGTACCCTGCTGTTACATAGCGCCTAATTATTTCATGAGGAATTGCCCCTGACCAGAGAACAGACTGTTTTTTATCATTAATATAAGTTTTAGTTAATTTAGTCCATTTATTGTCGAAGATCCTGCCTTGAAACAGTGTTACATGAAATATTTTATTGGTGCATTACAATCAAGTGGTTCTCGATGTATTTTTTAATTTTTCTCGAAACTCTCCGCAAAATCTGCATTGGATTGATGCTAATTGGCTGTAATTGATGCAACACACAGGTATACTCTTCTACCTTAGATATTTGTTATTAACTAACGGGAGTTGTTGCCCTCCATGCTGCAAGAAATCATGCAATTTATTAGCCGAAACACGATCCTGAGCCTTGTCTGGATTGCATTGCTGGTGGCTGTCATTGTCATGACGGTAAAAAGCGTGTTCTCCAAAAGTAAAGAGATCACCCGTGCTCAGGCCATCCATTTCATCAACAAGGAAGAAGCTGTCGTCGTGGATTTACGCTCCCGTGACGATTTCCGCAGAGGGCATATTATTGGTTCCGTTAACCTGACGCCATCTGAAATTAAAGACAATAATTTAGGTGAGTTGGAGAAACATAAAAAACAGCCTGTGATCGTAGTTTCAGCGAATGGGCTGGAATCCAGAACACCAGCGGAAAATCTGGTTCGTTTGGGCTTTGAGCAAGTCTATTCCCTGAAAGAGGGAGTTGCTGGTTGGGCGGGTGAAAATCTGCCATTGGCTCGTGGCAAGAAATAACGAACTTAGGTGCAAGTGGTATGCTTGCATTCTTGAAAAGTTTAATAAGGACATCAGAAAAAGGTAAACATTATTATGTCAGAACAAAACAACACAGAAATGGCTTTCCAGATCCAGCGTATTTATACGAAAGATATTTCTTTCGAAGCACCAAAAGCCCCGCAGATTTTCCAGCAGGAGTGGCAGCCGGAAGTTAAATTGGATTTGGACACTGCTTCCAGTGAATTGGTTCAGGGAGTTTATGAAGTTGTTTTGCGTGTTACCGTTACGGCGATATTGGAAGAAGAAACAGCGTTTTTGTGTGAAGTTCAGCAAGCAGGTATTTTCTCTATTGACGGTATTGAAGGAGCCCAGTTGGCACATTGCTTAGGGGCATATTGCCCGAACATTCTGTTCCCATATGCCCGTGAGTGCATCACCAGCTTGGTAAGCCGTGGTACTTTCCCACAACTGAACTTAGCTCCTGTTAACTTCGATGCCCTGTTCATGAATTATCTGCAACAGCAGGCTGAATCTCAGCCTAATGAGGCTGCACAGGAAGCCTAATGAATACTGCTTCTATGACAGTGATCGGTGCCGGTTCATACGGCACCGCTTTAGCCATTACTTTGGCTCGTAATGGGCACAAAGTTGTACTTTGGGGACATAACCCGGGGCACGTCAATGTGTTGCAACAAGCGCGTTGTAATCAGGCATTTTTACCAGATGTTGCTTTTCCCGATAGCTTATTGCTTGAGTCCGATCTGAAAAGCGCTGTTTCAGCCAGTTGTAATATCTTGGTAGTGGTTCCCAGCCATGTTTTCGGTGATGTCTTACAGCAGATAAAACCACATTTACAACAGGATAGCTGCATTGTTTGGGCTACCAAGGGGCTTGAAGCGGAAACAGGACGCTTATTACAAGATGTAGCCCGTGAGATATTAGGTGATGAAATCCCCTTGGCTGTAGTTTCTGGCCCGACATTCGCCAAAGAGCTAGCAGCCGGTTTACCAACAGCAATTGCTGTTTCTGCCACAACACCTGAGTTTAGTGAAGAACTTCAACAGCTTTTCCATTGCGGTAAAAGCTTTCGAGTCTACAAAAATCCGGATTTCATTGGGGTACAGCTCGGCGGGGCAATAAAAAATGTTATTGCAATTGGTGCAGGGATCTCTGATGGTATGGGATTTGGAGCTAATGCCCGCACGGCATTGATCACCCGAGGATTAGCTGAGATGAGCCGCCTTGGAGTGGCATTAGGAGCTGATCCTTCTACATTTATGGGAATGGCTGGATTGGGTGACTTAGTCCTGACCTGCACTGATAACCAATCCCGTAACCGTCGTTTTGGTATGATGCTGGGAAAAGGTATTGGTGTTGATGAAGCGCAGCGTGAGATCGGGCAAGTTGTTGAAGGATACCGCAATACTAAAGAAGTCCGTGCCTTGGCAGAACGAGTGGGCGTTGAAATGCCTATCACAGAGCAGATCTACCAGATACTGTATTGCAATAAAAATGTGATTGAGGCTGCCCAAACATTATTGGGAAGGGCTACAAGGGAAGAGGGAGAAAGCTCTCGCTCTTAAGTAAAATGAGAATGCTGATATGTCGCGATCAGAACTTAACGAAGTCTGGAAAAATATAAAAAATGAAGCGAAGGTTCTGGCAGATTGTGAACCAATGTTAGCCAGTTTTTTTCATGCGACATTACTCAAACATGAAAATCTTGGTAGTGCCCTGAGCTATATGCTGGCAAATAAGTTAGCATCACCAATTATGCCTCCCATCGAAGTCAGAGAAGTCGTTGAAAATGCGTACCGCAGTGATCCCAAGATGATTGAATCGGCAGCACGTGATATCAAAGCTGTTCGATTGCGTGATCCGGCAGTAGATAAATATTCGACCCCATTGCTCTACCTTAAGGGCTTCCATGCACTACAGGCTTACCGCATTGCACACTGGCTGTGGAAACAAGATCGCAAGGCATTGGCAATCTATTTGCAAAACCAAATCTCAGTTTCTTTTGGTGTCGATATCCATCCTGCCGCAAAGATTGGTTGTGGCATCATGTTAGACCATGCAACTGGCATTGTGATTGGTGAAACAGCGATTGTTGAAAATGATGTTTCCATTCTGCAATCCGTAACGCTTGGGGGGACGGGCAAGACGGTAGGGGATCGTCATCCGAAAGTTCGTGAAGGGGTGATGATTGGTGCGGGAGCAAAAATCCTCGGTAATATCGAGATTGGCCGCGGTGCAAAAATTGGGGCAGGGTCGGTTGTATTAAGATCGGTTCCACCTCATACCACAGTGGCAGGCGTTCCGGCGAGGATTGTTGGTAAACCGGAAAGTGAGAAACCATCGCTGGATATGAACCAGCATTTTAATGGTATCAATAATGGATTTGAGAATGGGGATGGAATTTGAAATTCTGTTCTTTTCTTATGAGCATTAATAGATAGGACATTCAGCGCGTATTAAACGCTGAATGTCCTATTAATCTTAATCCCGCAATAACGCACCTGGATAACCTAGTTGCCGCCATGCTTCAAACACAACCACTGCGACAGAATTGGACAGATTCATGCTACGGCTATCTGGCAGCATAGGAATTCTGATTTTCTGTTCAGGTGGCATGTTATCTAATACATAAGACGGCAAACCACGAGTTTCTGGGCCAAACATTAAGTAATCACCATCACGATAACTCACATTACTGTGCGCTGGAGTACCTTTTGTAGTTAAGGCAAACAGTCGGGCTCCAGAAGGAGCCTGTGAATTGACAGAACTGAGCCCTTCACTTTCCAGGAATGCGTTGTAATCGTGATGTTGTTTGATATTAGTAAACTCGTGGTAATCCAATCCTGCACGACGCAGTCGTTTGTCGTCCCATGTGAAACCCAAAGGTTGAATGAGATGAAGTTGACAGCCTGTGTTAGCACACAGGCGGATGATATTGCCTGTATTAGGTGGGATTTCTGGTTCGAATAGGACGATGTTTAGCATAGCATTCTAGTGTTTATTCGAAGTAGTTCAAAGGTAATATTGTTTATACCATTGAATAAATTGTTCCACTCCGTCCGATATATTAGTAGAAGGTTTATAGCCAGTTGCTTTAAATAGATCTTCAGTATCGGCCCACGTTGAATAAACATCGCCAGGTTGCATTGGAAGCATATTTTTAATTGCTTTAATACCTAAACTATTTTCTAGAGCAGTAATGTAATCCATTAAATTTACCGGGGAACCATTACCAATATTATATATCTTATAAGGTGCTGAGCTATTTGCTGGATTGCCAATTTTAGGTGTCCAAGAATTATCAGCGATAGGGACAATATCAGAAACTCTGAGAATACCTTCTACAATATCATCTACATATGTGAAATCACGGCTTAGCTGACCATTATTATAAACATCTATGGATTCATGGTTTAATATTGCTTTTGTAAATTTGAATAGAGCCATGTCTGGTCTTCCCCATGGACCATAAACAGTAAAAAATCTCAGTCCAGTCGTCGGAATACCATATAGGTGAGAATAACTGTGAGCCATTAACTCATTAGCTTTCTTTGTAGCGGCATACAGCGAAACTGGATGGTCCACGGAGTCAGAGGTGGAGAATGGAAGTTGATCATTTAATCCGTATACAGAACTTGATGATGCGTACACTAAATGATCAACATTATTATGGCGACAACCTTCAAGGATAGTTATGAATCCAGATAGATTACTTTCAGAATAAGAGTAGGGATTAATTAAAGAATATCGTACACCAGCTTGAGCAGCAAGATGAATAACACGATCAAATTTATTATTTAAAAATAATTCTTCAATTGGTTTTCTATCAGAAACATTCATGAATATGAACTTGAAATTATTAAGATTAGATAAAACTTCTAACCTTGATTTTTTCAAAGATACATCATAATAATCATTGATATTATCAATTCCAATAACATGATTACCATTTTTTATTAGTTTTTTTATTAAATGGAAACCAATGAATCCTGCTGCACCTGTAACTAAATATTTCATAATAATCCAGATATTATAGTTTGAATAAATTAATCATTTCCAAAAAGATCACGTGAATATACTTTTGATTCTACGTCTTTTAAGTCTACAGACATGCGATTTGAAATAATAACGTCAGATATAGTTTTGAATTCATTTAAATCACGAATTAGTCTGGAATTGAAAAAGTTGTTTTCTTCCATTTCTGGCTCAAAAATTACCACTTCAATACCTTTAGCTTTTATTCTCTTCATTATTCCTTGAATTGAAGAAGCTCTGAAGTTATCTGAACCTGATTTCATAATAAGGCGATAAACACCAACTACTTTAGGATTTTTACTGATAATTGAGTCAGCAATAAAATCTTTACGAGTTCTATTAGCTTCTACGATCGCACTAATAATATTATTTGGTACTTCCTGATAATTAGCCAACAATTGTTTCGTATCTTTTGGTAGGCAATAGCCACCATAACCAAAAGATGGATTATTATAATGATCACCAATACGTGGATCTAAGCATACACCTTCAATGATTTGGCGTGAGTCTAATCCTTTAGCTTCAGCATAGCTATCAAGCTCATTAAAATAAGCTACACGCATAGCAAGATAAGTATTGGCGAAGAGTTTTATCGCTTCTGCTTCAGTAGAATCGGTAAAAAGAATAGGAATGTTTTTCTTGATCGCACCTTCGGTAAGAAGATTAGCAAATATTTTAGCTTTCTCTGAACGTTCTCCAATAACAATTCTCGATGGGTATAAGTTATCATAAAGAGCCCGCCCTTCACGTAAGAATTCAGGAGAGAAAATAATATTGTTCGTTTGATATTTTTCTCTCATCTGCTTGGTAAAACCAACTGGAACAGTTGATTTTATAATCATTGTTGCTGAAGGATTGTATCTTAATACATCTTTAATAACAGATTCTACTGATTTTGTGTTGAAATAGTTCGTTTTTGGATCATAATCTGTTGGGGTAGCAATGATGACGAAATCTGCACAACTATAGACGATTGTTTTATCTGAAGTTGCTTTTAAATTCAAATTTTTTTCCTTTAAGTAACTTTCTATATCTCTATCTGCTATAGGAGATATTTTTTCATTGATAAAATTCACCTTATTTTCGTTTACATCGAATAAAGTTACTTTATTATATTGTGATAATAGTATCCCGTTTGCTAAACCGACGTACCCAATACCAGAAATTGTAATATTCATGTTATTCCTTATTTATAATTCTATAGTATATATCTTACTTACATGACTATATTGTATTATTATAGTTATGAATTTACCTCTTGGTTTTTAATAGATATATAATTTCTTTAAACTATTTTTCCCTGTTTTTATCCATATGTTAAAAATAGTTTGGTGGAGTTTAATAGAATATAATAAAACTATACTTTAGTGGTTGGTGTTATTTTTCTGACAAAATATATCTAATGCTAGTTAAATATTTTTTTATTACTATCTTTTCATCGAATTCATTTTCCGCTTTCTCTCTACTTCTTTTCCCAAATAGGATTTTTTCTTCATGAGGTATACGAATAAATTTTTCTATAGCAGTAACTAGACTTGATGTAGATCTTGGTTTACATAAAAAGCCATTATAACCATTAATAACAGTTTCTTTGCATCCTATATTATCGGTTGTTATTATCGGTTTACCCATTGCAATTGCTTCAAGTAGGGATTTTGGAATACCTTCTTTATAGTATGATGGTAAAACAATACAATCAGTTAAAGCTATTTCTTTTTCTACATTATCAGATGTTCCGAGATATTCAACAAAACCTTTTTTAACCCATTCATCTATTTCTGAACTTTTTACTGCTAATGGGTTTTTTGAATCAATAAAACCAAGTAATGAAAAACTAACATTATCATAACGTCCTTTTATTATCTTTGCAGCTTCTACGAAATGTTTTATTCCTTTAGGATATAGCATTCTTGCTACTAGAAGAAATTTCAATTCTTTGGTTTTTTTTTCTGTCGAGTAATTTACAGAGAACCTACTTAAATCTACACCAGATCCTGGAATTATATCAATTTTTTCACTAGAAATTATTTTTTCATTTAAAAAAAGATTTAAGTCATCCTTATTTTGGAAAAAAATGAGATCAGATCTACCTTGGCTATATTTGTACAGTAATTTTAGTATTCTTGAAAGTAAATTTTTTTTGATAAATGCAGTACCCAGCCCTGATATATTATTAATTACTTTAATATTGAAAAATTTGGCTATTATAGTGTTATATATATTATTTTTAGAAGTAAAGTTTAATACTAAGGAAACTTTCTCTTTTCTATAAAAATTGATTAATTCCTTTATTGTCCTAAATTCGTTTATGGGGTTTATTCCACATTGGTCTAGATATACATTATGGAATAAGGCACCTAGTTCAATAAGTTTGTCCGTATAATTATCATAGGGAGCTAATACTATCACTTTATAACCTTCTTTTATAAGAGCTAAAATAGTATTTTTCCTGAAATTATATAAATACCAACTTGTGTTGGCAGAAATTACAATAGTATGCATATTAAATATAACTCTATGTTTATTTTATATATTTTTGATGCCAATATTTTCCGAAAAGTATATCCCAATTTTTATCTGGAAATTTTTCAAATCCAGCTCCAGGATAGACAGTTAGTTCACCAAATGTTATTTTTTCTTTGAAAGAATAAAGATCAACTCTAATAAAGTCAAAATGTTGTCCAATTTTCTCTGCAATACATATCATTGAATCTAAATAATCAGGTTTGTCTGGTGTGGGAAGTTTTCTTGGATGACTATATTCAAAATTTAGTTCATCCCAATTAGAATCAAAAATATTTCTCGTATGAGCTATAAAACGATCTGAATCTAGTTGTATAAAATATACTTTACCATGGAAAACAAAAAATTTATAATCATCGGGTTCTTTTCCTTCAAAATCCAAGTATTCCTCTATAAAAACATATTTTGGAATATTTTTATATGCCCATTCTCCTAGTGCACCGGCTTGATTTTTTTTTAACCATGATTTCGCTAATTTTTTCATCTCTAATATATTTATATGCGCTGAATTTTTTATTATTTTTATAGTTTGGCTAGTATGATTAGCCTTGAAAACATAATTTTCTGGAAGACTAGTTAATAATGATTCATCAATATTATTAATTTCATTTGAAATCCATAAATTTTTAGGGATGTATAGTTCTGGGCATATTTTTTTTACAAATTCTTTAGATTTAATTTTATCTGCTGCTATTGTCAGTAATTCACTCCTGTCATGGATCTTTCTTAATTGTATTTTTTCATTGAAAGTTATAGGATTTCTAAAATTACATAATTTTTTGAATCTTCTAAAGAATAATATTTGCAATCTAGTTTTTAAAGGTAAAATAGATATTATTTTATGAAAAAGTCTGTATTGTAAAGAAGGCATAGTAATTTTACTCTGATAGGATTTTTTCCAGATTATATATCATAGAAGAAATATTAAATTTATTGATTGTTTTATTGGGATTAACTAAACAATGTTCTAGGCAATAGTCAATATTCTCAGCAATATCTATTGACAAAAAGTCTTCGATGATTATTCCATCATTATTATCTGTCATAATTTCTTTTACCCCAGCTATATTTGTTGCAATAACTGGTACACCTAGTGATAATGCTTCTATTATTATAGTTGGTAAGGCTTCTGATGATTTAAAATTGACTGTGTTATTATTTAACACTATTTTACCTTCTTTTATCGATGAAAATAATATTATATCACTTTTTTCAATAAAAGACGAAACATCATCAACCCATCCATAAAATTCTATTTTGACATTTAATGGTAGTTTTTTGACATCGTTTTTTATTTTTTCTAAATACTTATCACCTATTTCCCCTATAGGAGTACCTAAAACTCTAAGTAGATATTTCTTATTATTTTTAATTTTTGATAATGCTTCTAGGATATTGTGTAACCCTTTATGTGGCACTAAAGTTCCAGCATATAATAATTGTATTAAATCTTTGTTTGTTGTATTTGATTTTTTTGTATTGTTGAAATTAAACCCATTATATACAATGTGAGAAAATCTGTATTTTTTTATAGATTCTTGTATATATTTAGAAGGAACTATAATAGTGTCTGGTATTTTACATAGTATCTTGTTTAGCCTATGTGAATAATTTAATTCACCATGTAGATGCCAAATGATTTTGATTCCAAATAATCGTGCAAGCAAGCAAGAAGCTATTAGTCCTTTGGGATCATAGCAATATATAGAGTTACATTTTAGGCGCTTGGCAAAATATATTGTTTGTATGTTTAGTATTGTAATTAAATAAATTAATTTAATTTTATTAATGAATTTTGTGTTTTTTAGAGAGAAATTTCCGGTTCCGAATACATTTTTAATTAAATGTTCATGACTATAGTATAGATGAGGATAAGCTTCATATTTCTTTGATATTCCTGTGTCTAATTTTCGGCATAAAATATATAACTTTCTGTTTTTGTTATGTAGATTGTTAGCTATATTTAGTGTTACTTTTTGTGCTCCTGAAATTATAGTGGATAAATCAACAAATAAAATACCATTAAGATTTTTCATGAGTATATTCTTTTTTGGAAGAGTCTAAGTTTAACAAATATATTATTAAGAGATAAAATATGAGCATAAAACTAAATAAGTTGATTTTAGTTAATAAAATAACATAAAAAAATAAAATATCAGTTTTTGTTTTTAATTTTTTGTATATACATATAATAAATAAAATTAAACCTATCAAACCCATTTTTATTATAATGAATAACCATAATCCATTATCATTTAAAGATGCAATATTTAATTTCCATAGAGTATCATTCTTTAAATTAATAGTAATTTCATTCATCATACCAAGCATTCCATTTCCGAAAATTAAAGAAAAAGCATCTTGAGAGAAAATTAAATTTATTAAATTAAATCGTATTTCTGTTGCTGTTCCATCTAGTGAGTTAAGGCGAAGTAACGCAAAATAAGTTATTAATATAATGAAAAAAGGAAGAATAAGACTTGTTATTATCTTTAGAATATTACTATTTTTTTTATATAAAAAAAATAGTAATAAGAAAGTTCCATAGATTAACGCTGCAACCGATAATGATAAAATTACGGAAAAAATAGATATAAGCATAAGTGTATCTATTTTTTTATTTACTAATAAATTACATGCTATTAGACAAGTTATAAAAGCTGCATAAGTAGATGGTTCTTCGAAAAAACCTGTGGGCCTATAAATTTGTCCAATTATAGGAATGAAGAATCTTGAACCATAACGTTGATGCTCACCTGTTATAATTGCAAGAGGATCTATATAATATGAAGTTGAGTATACTACTATAAACTGTATGAAAAAAATAGATAAGTTTATTATTAAACAATATCTAATTATTAAATTTAATACTCTTATGTCGTTTCTAAAGGAATAAATGATAGTAAAAGCTGATAATATTTTAAATGTAAATCCTAATGAATATTGGGAGAATGAGTATTCAAGATTGTTTTTATGAGGACCTATATCAAAATAGGATGGTAATGATAATATAATTAGAATTATTATAATTGAAATTGTTTTTTTTATATGAATTTTATCTAATATAAATTTGTCTTTGGTTAAGATAAGCATCCATATTATAATTAAGCAAGGAAATATTATTATATATCTTAATTTCTGATAGTTTTCTAACATCCCTATAAATAATATTATAGTGGACAATACATAAATTATTTTTTTATATACGGTATTATTTAATATATTGGTTTTCATGAGATCTAGCTATATTATCTTAAAAAGATTTTTGATTTCATTATTATCTTCCGGATGAAAAGTTAATTTGTGCTCTAATAATTGTATGATTTTTTCTGAAAAATTTTTATTATCGTAGCAAGGTATTAAATATCCATTGATACCTTCTTTGATAATTTCACTAGGCCCACTTTTGCAGTCAAATGATATAACAGGGGTTCCGCAAGCTAAAGATTCAGTTAGTACATTTGGGTAGCCTTCATAGTATGAAGTCAAAATTGTCATACGAGATTTATTATAATATTCTTTTAAGTTGTTACTTGATTTTAAATGTTCAAATTTTATATTTTCTTTTTCTAACTCTTCTCTTAGATTATATTCTAATTCACCTTTTCCTATAATTAGTATTCTGATTTTCTTTTTTTTATGAACTAATTTTATGATTTTTGATAAATTATCGATTCCTTTTTGCTGAACTAAACGACCAACATATAATATATCATATTCTTTTTTTATATTTTTTTCTTGTTTATAACATTTGGCAACAGGATTACGTATAACGTGTATTTTTTTTTCATCTATTCTCATAAAATTTATCATATCTTGTTTCATTGCATTACATTGTGCAATATAAGCATCCATTCTTTTGTAGAAAATGTGCATTAGAATTCTAGTTGATAATTTTTTTATCTTAGAACTTCTATTTTTTCTTAAATCTGATGATAAATTGTTAACATTTCTAGCAATTATTTTGGTATTTAATTTTTTTACCTTTTTTAAAAAAAATGTTATTAAGGCTATTTGATGATTAAATGATATAATTGAATCAAAATTATTTAGCGGCGTAATATCATGTATTAGCTTTGAAATTGCTTGTATTCCATTTTTGACATTAAGACTTATTATGTTTACATTTTTATTAAGCTCATTTATATAAAATAAATCATTTTTATGATAAACAAGAATTGTTACTTTAAATCCTTCCTCAGTTAATTTATTCGCATAATTTACGCACACTCTTTCTGCTCCACCAGCGGTTAGTGCATTAATAAATAAGCATATTTTTTTCATTTTTTATTTTTTTCTTGAATTATTTCTAATAATAAGTTTTTATGTGACTCACATTGTAGTATATTTTGGAGAGTTATTTTCTTATTAGAGCTTTTAATATCATATAGATTTAGATTGAAAATTTTATTTATAGCTCGACTTACTTTAGATGACATAGTAAGCCAATTTACATATGCGTTTTCTCTACTTTTCTTAAATTTATTCCATTCTTCACATAGTAGTTCATATGATTCAATGACTTTGCTTTTATTTTCAAATTCCATCAAATATTTAGTATGCTCACTTCCTTCTAAAAATGAAAAAGGGATTCCATTTAATCCTTGCTTATATGGAATAATATTGAAAAATTCCATTTTTTTTGTATCTAATTTTATTCCATGGCCATAATGCCAATATGGCTCAACTTCTTCTTCGATAGGAAATATAAAATTACCTAAACTGTAAAATATATATTTATCATTATATTTCTCCATTCCGGATGCATTATGTGTATGATGTGTTACTACACAGTCTGCACCTGCATCAATAATAAATCGCATAAAAGCTTGATAATAGGGACTGGGTAAATAATAATTCTCATTTCCTCCATGAATAATTACTATTACTTTGCCTGCAAGCTTTTTGGCTGATTGAATTCTCTTCAATAAAAAAATAGGCTCACAACTTGATGCTCCTGCACTATAATGAGAAGCTAGGCAAAATTCAGACTCAGTTACATTTAAAAAAGCTATTTTTTCATCGCCTTTCTCAAGGATAAGAGGACTATTTGCAGCTGTGATATTGAGTCCTGCACCAAGATATAGTTTTCTTTTTTCTTCTAAAGTTTGTATTGTGTCTTCTAATCCTTTTTTCCCATAATCAAAAATATGATTGTTTGCTAAAGTAAAAATATCTATTGGTAATAAATCTAATATTTTTTTTGCCTTATCGATATTTACAGATAAATTGGGACCATTTTTAATTATTTTATTCTTGTGGTCAGTTATTGGGCATTCTAAATTGGCAATAAAAATATCATCTTTAGATTTTATTTTTTTTAGATTTTGGGCGATTTTTTCACATTCCTTTATATTCAAGTATTGCATGCATAAATCACCAAAAATAACAATTTTCATTTTTAATCCTCGAGGCAATTTTTATATACTAATATTATTAACCATAAATTTAACAATATTCCTGTAAGGCTAAAGATAAGTAATGTAGTATATATGTTATCAAATAAAATCCAAGAAATTATGATGGAAACTGAGCGTATAAAAAACGAAAATATATCAAGAAAAAGTATTTTATTTTGTATTCCAATAACATTGGCGGTAGCACTGTAAGGTTGATTTATAAATAATAATATAAACCAAGGTAATAAAATTTGAGCATACACACCAGATTCAATCCATTGATTTCCAAAAATAAATCCAAATAAAAATGGAAGATGTTTGAAAATTAAAATGGATATGATTAATGATGGAATTAATAAAATGATTGAAATTTTTATAAGTTCTTTTCTGATGCTTTTTTTATTTTGAAATCTTTTTATTTTATAATAAAATGCCTCCTTTACAGAAGAGGTAATTAGGGTTATCGGAGCTTGCATCGTCCTTGTTGTCATTGAATAAATACCTACAATAGCAGCAGTTGAGAATATTGTCATTGATAGGTTTACTATATATTGCGATGACATGGAAAATATCTCTGATATAGTTTGATAATAAGTGAAATTTTTCTTTTCTTTTATTATCAAATTTATTTCTCTCAATGAAAAATAATTAAGGAATGATGTAATATGGATATTATTGAAAAAAATAAAAGATATTACATTTGATACACTATATGCAATTAATAATGAATTTGATGTTGCGGATATATAGTAACTTATTAATATTTGCAAGAATAAGCATAAGACTGTACGAACGAATCTGTGTTTAACAGCAGTGTTGAAATTACCTGTAGATAAACTGTAAGAAACAGTTAATTGTGATATGGTAAAAGTGTATAGAGAGAGAATAGTATATATGTACCATTCAAGATAAAGAAAATTAAAGGAATAAAATATTAAAATAGAAAGGAAAAATATTATTAAACTAATAATGCCACTTATGTATATTGCAGAAAATAATATATTATGTTTGTCTTTCTCGTTGCTAGCTAATAGTGCCTGATCTAATTTTAGACAGCATAATGGGCTTAATATCATTATTAATATAATGGATATTGAATATTGCCCAAGGACATCTGGAGTTATTATTCGAGACAATATAGGTAGAAATAATACGGCAATAATTTGCCCACTAAGAGAACCTGTAAATATTTTTAGGAAATTTTTTTTAAGACTAGACATATGCTTGGAGTTTTTCGACGAAAGTTTATTATTTTAGGTTTAATAGTTTTCCAATTTCTAAGTCTGCATATGGATTTTCAGGGTTATTTAATTCAGCATCGTAACCTGCTGCTGGTGTGAATGTTAATTCGCCGAAAATTACATTTCCATTATCTAAATAAAAATCAACTCGGACAAAAGGAAAGGGTTCAGAAAGGGTTTTGGCATAATCAAATAGTTTTTCAAATCCTTGTGGTTTTGGAATTTTTAGTGTGCTTTTAAATTTTTGATAATCTAGGCCATATGGTAAAATTTCCCAATCTTTTGTCATAAAGTAATACTTAGGCTTTTTAGTTTCTCTTTCTGTACATACCATAACGAATTTGGGAATTCCATTAAAACAGAATACCTTATAATCATATGGAAGAGCTCCTGATTCTGTTTCAATAAATTTCTCGCATATTATTTTTTTGTTGATTTTCTTGTAACATAACTCAACAGTATTAATCCAATAATTTTCTTTCATCCATTTTTTTATTTTTTCCTTGGCTTGTTGAATATCTAATGAATCTTTATTATTACAAATTATATTATATCCTGCACCATGATTGCATTTTAATACGAATTTTTGGGGTAGTTTTTCCCATGCTATTTCATTCTCATTATCCCATGTATAATATATTTCATTAAGTAAATGATCTAACCCTAAGTTTTGAATGTATTCTCTAACTGCATATTTATCTGCACAGGTTGTGACTAATTTGTTATTATCATATTTGTTTAGTTTTAGCCACTGAAGTTTTTCATTGAAAGTTTCTGGAAAATTAAAGTTTATTTTTTTTCTTAATCTTTTATAGAACAAGATTTGAGTGGCAAGTTTGGGTGAAATGTGGCAAAGAATAGTGAATACAAATCTTTTTAGGTGTTTCATAACATTATCTTTTTGTTTTTAAAGAAAGCTACCGCACTAGGTTACGGCTCCCAGAATGCCTGCTATGTGTGTGAAAATTTTGCTTATCTGTTTAATATAAAAGGATTTTTCTATCTTAACAAAAATTAACATATCTACGAATTATGTTAAGCAGCGACGAGATTAGTCCCTTGATGCATTGAGGTCAAGTATAATAGCTTTTTTTTCTTTAATTGTTACATTTTGTAACTAACTAAATTTCAATATGAAAGCTGCTGTTTATCTTCCATGCAACGGCAGCCAAATCATCAACCGTAATCCCCCCAAAGGGCTATCTTCTGCTTTTACCCAACCTCGATGCTGACTCACCGCAGTTTCAACTATTGCTAACCCTAATCCAGTTCCACCGGACTCCCTATCCCGTGCCTCATCCGTTCGATAAAACGGGCGGAAGATATGTTCGCGGTCTTCTGGGCTGACTCCAGGACCATCATCGTCAACGGTAATCGTTACACCTTGGTTATCTGCTTTAAATGCAACGGCAATATGGTTGCTGGAGTAACGCAGTGCATTGCGGACGATGTTTTCTAATGCGCTGCCAAGTGTTGCTGGGTTGCCATAAATTATCCAGTTTCCGGGAGGTGAGATGATATCCAGCGTTTTGCTCATCTGCTCAGCTTCGAATTTTGCATTCTCCAGAATGTCAGCCCATATATCGTGGGCTTTGATATTCTCGCGCAGTAACTCGTTTTTATGTTGATTGCGGGAAAGTACTAACAGGTCATTAATCATTCCATCCAGGCGTTGGGTCTCTGTTTCGATACGTGCCAACTCTTTGCTTTCACCGTGACGACGGCGCAGCAAAGCAGTCGCCAATTGTAAGCGGGTAAGGGGCGTGCGCAGTTCATGGGAGATGTCGGAAATCAGGCGTTGTTGAGCGGTGACCATCCTTTCCAGTGCACTAATCATCTGGTTGAAACTGCTGCCGGTTGCTAAAAACTCTTGTGGACCGGATTCCAGCTCAGGGTGTTGCCGTAAGTTTCCTTTCGCGACGTCGTCGGCTGCGTTTTTGAGTTTACGAGCGGGTTTTGCCAGGCTCCATGATAGCCACAATAGCAATGGGGCGCTGATTAACATAGTGGCCGCGGGTAGTAAAAATGGTCGGTCAAACATCAAGTTAATAAAATCTGATTGTGGGCTGCCCGCTGGCCTAATGATGTAGAGATGGTAATGATCTTCTCCATCGCGGACAGAAAAGGGGCCGAGTATTTCCGAACGGCCATATTTTTTCTTTTTAGGATGATCTGCATTATCGGATTGGCCGATAAAGTTGCGGATAACTTGTTGTTGATGGGTCGGGGTATTAATGTCACTAATCAGCCCTTCACTGGAGACAAGGATCAGGCGTTGGCCAGGTGGAGTCCACAAGGCAATAGCGCGATCCAAGCGTAACCACCAGAATAGGTCATTCCTTGAATCGTGCATTAATTCGTTTTCTACTTGTTTTGCCAGTTTTTCCCCCAATTGATATTCACTATCCAAAAGAGGTGTTAACTGCCGCGAGTCCAGTTTGGGAGCCATTAAAGCTATCATCAGGACAAGTGCTAGCGTGAACCAAAAAATTGCGAATATACGGGCTGTCAAGCTATTGATCATTTTGCTGAAACCATTAAGTATCCACGGCCACGTAATGTCTTAAACCAGGGTAGTCCATCAGTTCTGTTTGGTAATTTACGGCGTAGATTCGAAATATGCATATCAATAGCCCGATCAAAAGGAGTTAAGCGTTTTCCCAATACTTCTTGGCTTAAATGTTCACGGGAAACGACTTGCCCCAAATGTTGCGCTAATAGATAAAGCAGGGTGAACTCTGTGCCAGTAAGATCCAAAATCGTACCATCAAAACTGGCTTCCTGGCGGCCGGGATTGAGTTGCAGTTTATCGATCTCCAGTATAGGTGTTCCAGTATCAGCTTGTTGTTCACTCCAGTTGGAACGGCGTAAAATGGCACGTATGCGGGCGACCAGTTCGCGATCGTTAAAAGGTTTGGGGAGATAGTCATCCGCCCCCAGCTCCAATCCCAAAACGCGGTCTAAATCGCTACCACGAGCCGTTAACATGATAACAGGGGTCTGGTGGTATTGCCGTAGCTCTTTCAGCGTCTCAATGCCGTTCTTGCGCGGCATCATGATGTCCAGCAATAATAGGTCAATTGAAGAATCGATGTATTGTAAAGCCTGTTCGCCATCGTGGGCGATTACAACATTGAATCCTTCCATCTCGAGCAATTCTTTTAATAGCGATGTCAATTCGCGGTCATCATCAACTAATAAGATTTTATGCATTAATTCTTCCTCCAAGAGCAAAATACGATAACAAACTTCGCTATTCCATGACTTTACGTTCTTTTACATGCTCTGACGCTAGTTTGCAGCCGCAGGTTTATAGTTATCCACACTGAATCGAATGCTGCTGTTCGAGAAAGCGAGGAAATTTAATGCGTAACATAGCAATATTGGCTTTAGCGTCAATGGTTGTTCTCGGAACAACAGAGGCTTTAGCTAAAACTGCTGATACGGATCATATTTCTGAGGTGAGTTCTTCCTCCGTACATCCATATTGTATGCCATATGGGTATAAGAGGGGTTTTAATCATCACCGAGACAGCCAATATAACTATAGTTATATCTTCGGTGGAATAGCGTTAACTGAACAGCAACGCGAGGAGATGTGGAATTTAGTCAAAAAGCAGCATCAGTATGAGCAGCCGCAGCTCGATATGCGAGCTGAACATAGAAAGCTGAATGCGCTTTTGGCAGCAGAAGATTTTGATGAAGCTGAGGTTCGCTCACAGCTTGAAAAAATAGCCAAAAATAATGTCGCCCTAGGTGTAGAGGTTGCACGTATTAGTAATCAGGTTTATCAACTGCTAACACCAGAGCAGAAAGAGCTGTTAAAGAATCGTCTAAAACAAATGAATGTGAAGCTCGAAAAGTGAACTTATTTTTTGCTACACAGTAGTATCAACTACGGTTTTCCTTGCCATAGACACCATCCCTGTCTTTCAGCCCCCTTGAGGGGCTTTTTTTTTCGGGTTAATTATTCAGGCAGTGATAGTCGAGACGTTAAAATCATCTAACTATCTAACATGTTTAAAAACTGTAATCTGACAAAACATATTGCTGATGCCTCATGACATAGCTTTGTACCGAAGTTGGAATATTTTGTTAGCGGAGGGATTTTATGTCTGTACTGTTTGTCGTTAGCAATCATCCTGATGGAGTTTATTGGTGGATTATGTATGTCGGCGATTAAACGAGACAGTGGAGTGAAGGACTTTGGTGAGATGTTGGATAATCAACTCACTTTGCTTTATTCGACTCTATATTTTTCCATCTAACGCGCTATTTTTATACCGAAGACAGGCTGAGTAACCTAAGGGTGGTAGTCAATGAGTATAAATTATGGGCGATGGGTCAGTTCCGCTGCGTTGGTGGCAACGGTACTGGCTAGTGTACTGTTGATCGTGAAAATTTTTACCTGGTGGTTAACAGGATCGGTGAGCTTACTGGCAGCACTGGTGGATTCATTGGTCGATTTAGCTGCCTCCTTGACGAATTTTTTCGTTGTGCGTTATTCACTTCAACCTGCTGATCAAGAACACACTTTTGGACATGGTAAGGCGGAATCACTGGCGGCTTTGGCTCAAAGTATGTTTATCTCCGGTTCGGCTATTTTCCTGTTTTTGACGGGCTTTCAGCATCTGTATTCCCCCAAACCGATGGAACATGCATCGATAGGCGTATGGGTGATTGTCGTTGCCCTGATTTCCACGTTATGTTTAGTTACGTTTCAAAAATGGGTGATCAGTAAAACCCAAAGCCAGGCGATCCGTGCGGATATGCTGCATTATAAGTCCGATTTATTGATGAATGGGGCGATTTTGGTGGCATTGCTTTTGAGTCTGTATGGTTTTAAACACGCGGATGCGCTCTTTGCCCTAGGTATTGGAACCTATATTCTCTATAGTGCGTTACGGATGGGCTATGATGCCGTACAATCTTTGCTTGATCGTGCCTTGCCGGATGAAGAGCGGCAGGAGATTATTGAGATCATCCAAAATTACCCAGGCATAGCAGGTGGGCATGACCTGCGAACTCGTCAATCAGGTCCGACTCGTTTTATCCAGTTCCATCTTGAGTTAGATGATAATTTGCCATTGGTACAGGCGCATGCTTTGGCAGAAGGGATCGAAAATAAATTGCGGAGTCGATTTCCAGGTGCCGATATTATTATTCACCAAGATCCTTACTCTGTAGTGTCTGAAGAGCGTAAAAACCGCTGGGATTGAAGGGAAATTTATTCATAATCAAAAGAACATCAAAAAACAGACATAATCTTGATGCAGGCTGGGTGTTTTTCCGTATTATAGGCATAGTTGAATCAATTCAGCTAATGCAGTGACAATCAGGTTTAGCAAATATTATATCTACAAGTCAGAGGTCATCATGATCAACAAGATTAAAAGAATCGGAGTCTTAACGAGTGGCGGTGATGCGCCTGGCATGAACGCCGCTATTCGTGGTGTTGTTCGTGCCGCTTTAACCGAAGGGTTGGAAGTCTATGGCATTTATGATGGCTATCTGGGGTTGTATGAAAACCGCATGAAGAAGCTTGATCGCTTTAGTGTTTCCGACATGATTAACCGTGGTGGTACGTTCTTGGGGTCAGCCCGCTTCCCAGAGTTTAGGGATGATAAGGTTCGGGAAATTGCTATTGATAACTTGCGCAAAAATGAGATTGATGCGTTGGTGGTGATTGGCGGGGATGGCTCTTATTTGGGGGCGAAAAAACTGACCGAAGCGGGTTTCCCTTGTATTGGTTTGCCTGGAACAATTGACAATGACGTCGCAGGCACAGATTACACAATTGGTTATTTCACGGCGCTGGAAACAGTGGTTGAAGCGATTGACCGTTTGCGTGACACATCAACTTCCCACAAGCGAATTTCGATTGTTGAAGTGATGGGGCGTTATTGTGGTGATTTGACCTTATCAGCAGCAATCGCGGGTGGATGTGAATTTATTGTTTTGCCTGAAAATGAAATTCCGTTCGATCGTGAAGAATTGCTGGCTGAGATTAAGGTTGGAATTCAAAGAGGTAAGCGTCACGCGATTGTTGCTATTACTGAACATGTCTGTGATGTCACTGAGCTGGCGCAATATATTGAAACAGAAACTCATCATGAAACCCGCGCGACAGTATTAGGGCATATCCAGCGTGGAGGTGCGCCTGTCGCTTATGACCGCATCCTTGCTTCCCGTATGGGGGCATATTCTGTCCAACTATTGTTGGAAGGACATGGTGGTCGCTGTGTTGGTATCCAGAACGAGAAACTTGTTCATCACGATATTATTGATGCAGTGCAAAATATGCAGCGTGTCTTTAAGAAAGAGTGGCTGGAAACAGCGAAGAAACTCTACTAATCCTTTCTTACCTGCAAGATCCTCTTTTGGAGACAGCCATATAATGTGGCTGTCTCATCTCTCATATTCTTCTTGTGCATAAGCAGAAATTTAAAATTATTTCTGAGTCATGACGCTTTCTGTCAGTTTTTATGGAAATCATAATAGGTTAGGGGAAATGTTATCGTGGTTATGCATGCAAGAGGTATAAATACAGGCTTAAGATGGGCAATTATAAAAGAGTATGCTGTGTCGGTGTTATTCTTGATGGCTTTGGTGATGACACTGATGACTAACAGTGCATGGGCAAAAGAGCTGCAATTATTGAATGTTTCCTATGATCCGACACGTGAATTTTACCAACAGTATGATGAAGCATTCCGCGAATACTGGCGTAACAAGACGGGGGATGATGTAAAAATCCGCCAATCACATGGCGGTTCAGGCAAGCAAGCAACTTCCGTTATTAATGGTCTTCAGGCGGATGTTGTGACGCTGGCACTGGCTTATGATGTAAATGCCATTGCAGAGCATGGACGTATTGATAAGAATTGGATTCAGCGTCTACCGGATAATTCAGCGCCCTATACATCAACCATTGTCTTTTTGGTGAGAAAAGGAAACCCTAAACAGATAAAGGATTGGTCGGATTTAATTCGTTCAGATGTTGCGGTGGTTACGCCGAATCCCAAAACTTCCGGTGGAGCACGTTGGAATTATCTGGCTGCCTGGGGATATGGCTTGGCGCACAACAATCAGGATCAGGCTAAAGCCAAAGAATTCGTGAAAGCACTCTATAAGAATGTGGAAGTATTGGATTCAGGCGCTCGTGGTGCAACGAATACGTTTGTGGAGCGCGGAATTGGCGATGTATTAATTGCTTGGGAAAACGAAGCTTTATTAGCGATTAATGCCTTGGGTCAGGGTAAGTTTGAAATTGTGACCCCGAGCATTTCTATTCTGGCAGAACCGACGGTTTCTGTTGTCGATAAAGTGGTTGATAAACGGGAAACGCGCGTATTGGCAACCGAATATCTGAAATATCTTTATTCTCCGGTTGGACAGGATATTGCCGCCAAGAACTATTATCGTCCTCGTGATAAAGCAACCGCAGAAAAATACCGTGCGGTCTTTCCTGATTTGAAGCTTTTTACGATTGATGATGTCTTTGGTGGCTGGGGTAACGCCCAAAAAGAGCATTTTGCCACAGGCGGAACCTTTGACGATATTGTCCGGCGTTAATCATTGAGCCAATTGTTAAGTGGCTCAGACTGAGTGAGAAAAAACCGCCACGAGTGATGCTGCGTGGCGGTTGAATTATTTTTCTGTTCTTGATTAAAAGATTACGCTTTTTTCGCTTCTGCTGCGGCTTTTACGATAACAGCAAAGGCATCAGCCTTCAGTGATGCACCACCGACCAGAGCACCGTCTATATCTGGCTGGGTGAACAGCTCTGCTGCATTGCTGGCGTTGACTGAGCCGCCATATTGAATAATGACCTGTTCAGCGATAGCTGCATCCTGTTTTGCGATATGGTCACGGATAAATTTATGAACGGCCTGAGCTTGAGCAGGTGTGGCAGATTTGCCTGTTCCGATTGCCCAAACTGGCTCATAAGCAATAACCGTATCTTTGAATGCTTCGGTGCCCAGTGTGTTCAGAACGGCGTCGATTTGTCGTGCACAGACGGTTTCAGTCTGACCAGCTTCATTTTCTTGTTCAGTTTCGCCAATGCACAGAACGGGGATCAAGCCTTGCTCTTTCAAGACTGCGAATTTCTTCGCGATGAATTCGTCGCTCTCTTTATGGTAAGTACGGCGTTCAGAGTGGCCGATAATGATATATTTTGCACCAACATCTTTCAGCATTTCTGCGGAGGTTTCGCCAGTAAAGGCACCAGAAAGATTGACGCCAACATCTTGCGCACCCAGGGCGATACGGCTACCAGCCAAGGCATTTTTTGCCAGAGAAACATAAACTGTTGGTGGTGCGATAGCGACGTCACAGCCGTCAATGTTGCTCAGTTCTTTACGCAGGCCTGCAATCAGGTCGTTAACCATGTGGGTACTGCCATTTAATTTCCAGTTACCCATAACTAATGGATGTCGCATATTTTTCCCTCCAACCAGAAAATAATCAAATTGCGAACTGAATGAATATTCTTTCTTTGAACGACATTATGATGATGCCATTCCCTGTAAGCGGAATCCCGACAGTATAAAGATCATCAACGCGAATAGCTCTGCGTTGTGTCACTAATTTTCATTTGCTGCTGTGTCAGATAACGATAGCTTAATCGGTTCAATTGCGAAGGTCATTATATTTTCGCTGCTGTTTACGATGACATAGCGCATTGCACCCATTTTTTGGCTGAAAGCAGAGCGGTTTTCTGCTGCCTGAAAAAGCCTTTCCAATTGAATTTTGGCTTGTTCAGGGGAAAAAGTAGGTTCGAATTGGCTGATCAGGGCAGTGATATATTGTTTTGCCAGTATGCGGTTTTGTTCATCTTCTCGTTCATTTTGTGATGGCAGCAATGTAATTTGCAGACTTTTAATTTTTTCGCTACCTCGTTCCAGTACCGTTGAAGAGTAAATTTTGTCATTAATTTTACTGGCGGCACGGATGAAAGGCTGAGAAATATCTGTGCTTGTAATCACCCTATATTCGTACAAAGGAATGTCTGGATGTTTTTTGTTGTATTTTTCCCGAAAGACAGGGATGGTTTCTTCGAAAGTAGGGGAATCTGGCAGCAGGTACATTAACGGTGAGTTTATTTCTGGTGTGACTGAAAGCTTATCGGCAGAGGCTGATAATGGTAAACCGATGCCAAAAGCGATTAAAATTGTCACCAGAAGTTTATTTATGTCTGTTTTCATTTTATTACTCACTGAGTTAAATTCTGGAAAAACAGCATCCACAATTGGAAAAGAGTACATGACATTACAACAATGGGGATTCTCATTCAAAGGTCGAATTGGAAGGAGAGAGTTTTGGATCGGTATAGCTATCTGTTTCACCTTGATCTTTATACTCCTGACACTACATGGAATGAATGTCCTCCCCATAAATTATGCGGCGGTTGGTGTTGCTTTGCTGTTGTATCCAACGGCGGCGATTTTTTCGAAGCGCCTGCATGACAGGAATAAACGTGGCGGTTGGGTATTACTATGTGTGCTAGCCTGGATATTGCTGTCCCTTGATTGGAGCGCAATGGCGCCAATATGGCAGTGGGGAATTGGTCGTTTTGTTCCAACACTGGTTTTTGTCATGATGATATTGGATTGTGGTGTATTCCGTGGTATGGAAGGCGCCAATCGCTTTGGTGAGATGGCAGAAACCGTTGATTACATTTCTGCCAGAGAACCTGTTTAAAAACGTAAATAAGTTTATTGTGGGAGCTGTAGCTATCCACCATGAACTACAATACCAGTATTGCTACCAATATTGCTCGCTGGTGATATGGCCTGGTTTACGACGCAGATGTTTTGCCATATTGCGTTGTTCTTTTAATAGTTGCTGGGTATCCCTGACCATTTGGGGATTCCCGCACAGCATGACGTGGCTGTTTTCTGCCTGAATGGGTAAGCCGACAGCCGATTCCAACTCGCCATTTTCAATTAATGCCGGAATTCTGCCTATGAGTGAATTTGGCCATTTTTCTCGGCTGACGATAGTCTGTATCCTCAGTTTACCCTGAAATTTTTTCTCTAATTCCTGCATCATGGGCAGATAACTCAAATCTTTTCCCCATCTGGCCGCATGAACCAAAACGATATTTTCGAATCGTTCCAGATCGGTTCCTTGCTGAAGGATGGAAAGGTAAGGCCCAATGGCGGTGCCAGTGGAAAGCATCCAGAGTGTTTGACAATCAGGAATTTCATCAAGAACGAAAAAACCAGCCGCTTGTTCTGTTACCAGCAATTCATCTCCAGTTTTTAGTTCAGCCAGTCGGGAGCTGAGTTTTCCTTCTGGGACAGTTACTAAATAAAATTCCAGATTATTGTCATTGGGAGCGTTGACATAAGAGTAAGCTCGTTGGATGCGCTCCCCCCCAATTTCCAGTGCAAGTTTTGCAAATTGGCCGGCGGTGAATTTTTCTATTGGTGCATGAACTTTGATGCTGAAAAGTGAATCAGTCCAGTTGGTTATGTCGGTAACTTTTCCTGTAATCCAATTTGCCATTACGGTTAACCTCTCTACACAATATGGTACGGATTAATATGATGTGAATTAATACGACACAAATGAACACTGCGTGAATGGGTGATTTTTTGTAACGATTCTACGTGATTACTTGAAATAGCATTATCGATTACGTGTTACGGTTCAATTAACTGGATTTTTGCCAATATTATGGTCTGATATGTACATTTTTATTGACATATATGGTTAATATGTCTGTAATTTTTTCTTCATGTAAAATTGTATACTTAAAAGAAAAAATATAGATTTAATAAGTGAATCATATCTATGAAGTCAGTTCATCAGGTTCTTTATTAAGTGCTTGAAGGGTTCACTACGGCTGTTTGCAATGGGTGATTGCGCTATGGGTTATTGTTTTCAATTGGTGATTGAATAAAGTGCGATGAAAAAAATAGAACACTTTAATTTATTGTTGATGTTAATTGCCTTAGCTGCTGTAGGGCAAATGACGCAAACAATCTATGTGCCAGTTATTGCTGATATGGCAAGTGATCTTAATCAGCCTGCGGGGGAAGTTCAGCGGGTGATGGCGGCGTATCTGTTTTCTTACGGATTTTCACAACTTTTTTATGGGCCGCTATCTGACAAAGTGGGACGTCGCCCTGTGATTTTGGTGGGAATGTCGATTTATCTGGTGGCGACGATATGTGCTCTGTTTGCTCCAAACTTGCTGATACTGGTGATTGCAAGTGCATTACAGGGATTGGGCACCGGTGTAGCAGGTGTGATGGTGCGTACTATGCCACGGGATTTATATGCGGGCACGACGTTGCGTTATGCCAATAGTTTGCTAAATATGGCCATATTGGTTAGCCCTCTGGCTGCTCCCATGATTGGAGGGATGGTTGCTCACTATTTTGGTTGGCGCTCCTGCTACTTGTTTTTATTGATGCTAGGAGCTGTCGTTGCTTTCTTCCTGTTACGGTATTTACCGGAGACTCGTCCTACAGGAACCGGACATAGTGCGATGCTGGTTTCTTTCCACCAATTACTCTCGCATGGTGCTTTTGTCTCTTACCTGACTATGTTGGTGGGTGGTCTGGCTGGGATTGCAGTTTTTGAAGCCAGTAGCGGTGTGTTGATGGGAGCGGTTTTGGGGCTGGATAGCCTAACTGTCAGTATTTTGTTTATCTTGCCAATTCCGGCGGCATTTTTTGGAGCATGGTATGCGGGGCGTGAAGGTAAAACATTTTATCGGCTCATGTGGCGTTCTGTGACTTGTTGCTTGCTGGCGGGTATCTTGATGTGGTTGCCCGGCTGGTTTGGTATCATGAATATCTGGACTTTGTTGATACCTGCCGCATTATTCTTTTTTGGTGCTGGTATGTTGTTCCCACTGGCGACGACTGGGGCGATGGAGCCTTTCCCTTATTTGGCAGGAGCCGCAGGTGCCTTGGTCGGGGGATTGCAGAATGTAGGTTCAGGTATAGCAACATGGCTGTCGGCAATGTTGCCGCAAAATAGCCAATTTAGTGTTGGGATGTTGATGTTTTCTATGTCATTGCTGATTCTATTTTGTTGGCTACCCATTTCCCAGCGCTTCCAGCGCCAGGAACATACCGCTTCGTAAAATCGAAAAACCACGGAGCTTTAAAAGGCGCTGGCAAAGAAAGTATGTAATATAAAAATACCAGCGCCTTTATTTCCTATGTTTCGCAGTTAGGCTCGATCTTCCCACTCTTGGGCACGGGCAACGGCTTTTTTCCAGCCATTGTATTTATGGTTGCGTTCAGTCGTTTCGATACTTGGACGGAATTCTTTTTCGACTACAGCCTTACTTTTCACTTCATCCAGATCTCGCCAGAAACCGACGGCCAAACCTGCCAGGAAAGCAGCGCCTAAGGCTGTACTTTCACGCACTTCAGGGCGCTCTACACGAGTGCCAAGAATATCGGACTGGAACTGCATCAGGAAGTTGTTGGCAACAGCACCGCCGTCTACACGCAGGGCTTGCAAGCGCGTACCTGCATCAGCTTGCATAGCGTCCAATACATCGCGGGTTTGGTAAGCGATGGATTCCAATGTGGCACGAATAATATGGTTGCTATTGGCACCGCGGGTTAGGCCAAAAATAGCGCCACGGGCGTAAGGGTCCCAATACGGGGCGCCAAGGCCAGTAAAGGCAGGAACAACATAAACGCCATTGCTATCTTTGACTTTAGTTGCGAAGTATTCTGAATCTGTGGCATCCGCGATGAGTTTCAATTCATCACGCAACCATTGAATGGATGCTCCTCCAACAAATACTGCGCCTTCCAGTGCATAATTGACTTCACCACGTGGGCCACAGCAAATAGTTGTTAACAAGCCGTGATTGGAGCGAACAGCATCTTTTCCTGTGTTCATTAGCAAGAAGCAGCCGGTGCCGTAAGTATTTTTTGCCATTCCAGGGTGTACACACAGTTGTCCGTACAAAGCAGCTTGTTGGTCGCCTGCGATACCTGCAATAGGAATACGAGTGCCACCTTTACCGCCGATATTGGTTTGGCCATAGATCTCTGAGGACGCGGCCACTTTAGGTAACATAACGCGAGGTATGCCCAACTCATCAAGGATTTTTTGATCCCATTCCAGATTATGGATATTAAATAACATGGTACGGGAAGCATTGGAGTAATCGGTCACATGTACGCGACCCTGAGTCATTTTCCAGACCAGCCATGTATCGACTGTCCCGAATAAGAGTTCACCATTTTCAGCGCGTAGACGGGCACCTTCGACGTTATCCAAAATCCATTTTATTTTCGTACCAGAGAAGTAAGGGTCAAGAACCAAACCGGTATTGTGACGGATGTATTCTTCCAGACCCTCTCTCTGTTTCAGTTTTGTGCAAATATCTGCTGTCCGGCGGCATTGCCATACAATTGCGTTATAAACTGGCTTTCCGGTTTCTTTTTCCCAGACAATGGTTGTTTCTCGTTGGTTTGTAATACCAATGCTGGCAATTTGATCTGAGCTAATGTCAGCTTTTGCCAGCACTTCAACTAAGGTAGAGCTTTGACTTGCCCAGATTTCCATTGGATCGTGTTCTACCCAGCCAGGCTTGGGATAGATTTGCGGAAATTCACGCTGTGAGATACAGACAATATTGGCATCGTGATCAAGTACAACGGCGCGTGAACTGGTCGTGCCCTGATCCAGAGCAACGATATATTTTTTTTCAGTAGTATTTTCTGTTGTCATAACTATAACCTGGTTTTATTCGTTCGTTTTTATTGTCTTGGATTGCCATAATTTTAGTATGGCAAATATTAAACCTCGCGCGGTAAATGGCGAGTAATCAGTTTGCGGTAGCCAAAAGCACCTAAAATTGCGCCAACAATAGGGGCTACCAACGGAACAAGGCAATAAGGAATGTCTCGGCCTCCGGTTAAGGCAATGTCTCCCCAGCCGGTCAAGTAAGCAACCAATTTGGGGCCGAAGTCACGAGCTGGGTTCAGAGCAAATCCAGTCAGTGGGCCAAACGAGCCACCGATAACTGCAATAAGAATCCCGATTAACAGTGGCGCTAAAGGCCCCCGTGGGATGCCATTGCCATCATCAGTCAGGGACAGGATTAGACATAACAGAACGGCTGCAATAATAACTTCAACGATAAACGCGTGAAATACGGAGATCTGGGCAGCAGGGTAAGTAGAGAAAATTCCCGCAGTAAAGAGACTTTCCTGTGAGCCGCGAACGATGTTGTGAACTTGCTCATAATCGAGGAACAGGTTGTAATACATCATGTAAATGATGAGTGCTGCGACAAAGCCACCGAACATTTGAGCAATGATGTAAGGCAGCACTTTTTTTCTGTCAAAGTTGGCAAATAGGCATAACGCAATAGTCACTGCGGGGTTAAGATGCGCACCTGAAATTCCGGCAGTGAGATAAACTGCCAGAGCGACGCCAAAGCCCCAGATAATGCTGATTTCCCATAATCCCAATTGTGCTCCGGCGATTCGGGCAGCAGCAACGCAGCCTAAACCAAAAAAAACGAGCAATGCAGTACCTAGAAATTCGGAAATGCATTGACCTGATAGTGTTGGAGTGGTGGTCTGGCTCATTTCTATATCCTATAAAAAAGTACAAGGAAGCGATTAATTATTAGCCCTTTCTTATGTATTAAGAGAAAGGTGCCTGTGAATTTATCGTTAATGCGCGTAAACGAGAAATAGCGAAATTGAAATCTGCGTGTTACGTCAACAAAATGAGCGAATTCGCATTTATTTGCAGTTTTATTGAGCTTGGAAATGTGATCTTATAGACATTTGGGTTTGGTCACTATATTTAGCGTTATGCCGCACATTGCAAGGATGAAACTAGACAGACGTTAATAGGCTAAATACAATCAATAACATTGCTTACAAGAGGGGCCCCCAGAATGTCATTTGAAGTTTTTGAGAAACTAGAATCTAAAGTTCAGCAGGCGATTGATACCATCACTTTGCTGCAAATGGAAATTGAAGAATTAAAAGAAAAGAATGCAGTCTTATCTCAGGATGTCCAGAATATAACAGATAGTCGTGATTCTCTGGCACGTGAAAATGAGCAGCTCAAACAAGAACAATCAGCATGGCAAGAGCGCTTACGCACTCTGTTGGGTAAGATGGAAGATGTACAATAAAGTATCCAATGGGTTAGCTGAAAAAGGGCGATAATTGCGCCCTTTTTTATACACCCTTTAACTTAGCTCTTCGTCAATCTCCAGAGGGAAATCAGATAAGACAATGCCGGTATTATCTGCGTAGAGATAGTCACCAGAGAAGAATGTGACGCCACCAAAATTCACCCTGATATCGCTTTCTCCCACCCCTTCACTATTGGAGCCAGCAGGAATGGCAGCCATTGCCTGAATTCCAATATCAAGCTCGGCGAGATAATCGACTTGACGCACTGCGCCATAGACAACAATGCCTTCCCACTCATTATTGACGGCGAGTTGAGCCAGTTCTGCATCAACGAGTGCCTTGCGTACTGATCCACCACCATCAACGAGCAAAATGCGACCATGTCCATTTTCTTCAAGTAAATCATAAAGAAGGCCATTGTCCTCAAAACATTTCACCGTGATGATCTGACCACCAAATGAAGTACGCCCACCAAAGTTGGAGAAGATTGGCTCTACCACATTTATATCTTCTTGATAGATATCACAAAGTTCGGAAGTATCATATTTCATGGGATTTACGTCTGGTTTATGCAAGGAACGAACAGTATATCCTTTTAAAGCCAATGTTGGCAAAACCATCAATCTTGAAACCTATGTATAAAATTGATACTTACTCGCTTAATTAAGTATCAATCCAATGGAAAACAGAATATTAGTCAATAATGCCGCTTTGACCATTTGTACCAACTTGAGACGCATACCTTCAGGTGTTGGATCACGCAGCACTTGCACCATATGTTTTAACAGCAAGGGAAAAGCGAGCAGGAACAACCAACTAAACCCATTATTCAAATATAGGAGTGTGAAGGTGACAAGACAGAGCATGGCAGTTAGCAAAACGGCTGCATGGTAATAACGGGCCTTTTTTCCTCCCAATCGGACAGCCAGCGTATTTTTGCCGTTTTGGCGGTCACTTTCGATATCGCGTAGATTATTAATGTTCAAGACTGCCACGGAGAGTAAGCCACTGGCAGTTGCGGGCAAAACGGTGCTTAGGGAAAAAGTACCGGCTTGCAGATAGTAGGTACCAAGAACGCTCAACCAGCCAAAAAAAATCAGGACAGAAATGTCCCCCAACCCCAGATAACCATAAGGGCGGGTACCCACGGTATAAGTAATAGCTGCGACAATCGCCAGAAGCCCCAGAATCAAGAATCCAATAATATCACCTGGGTTATTGCAGGCCACAGCAATCAGGGAACTTCCTGATAAACAAGAGATCAGAACAGTGATCTTTAATGCATTTTTCATCTGCTTTGCGGTAATCAGGCCTTTTTGCATACCACGTTTTGGGCCAATGCGTTTTTCTGTGTCACTGCCTTTGGTGACATCACCATAATCGTTGGCGAGGTTGGAAAGAATTTGCAACATGGCTGCGGTTAATAAAGCCAATAACGCTACAGGCCATTTGAAATGTCCTGTCCATGACGCAAGGGCTGAACCCGTTATGACGGCAGAAACGGCCAGTGGGAGCGTTTTGGGGCGTAAACTTTCCAGCCATGCCTGCATCTGACTGATAGACGTTGTTGAGCTCATATTGTCACTGTTTGTCATTATGATTGATGTAATAAATTTTATACCATCGAAAATAACAAAATGGGAGGCTAAAAGCCCCCCACTTCAATAAGTCTGGCGAATTATTGGTGCTAATCAAACCAATAATATGACTGATTATAAAATAAACCGACTCAAATCTTCATCTGCAACGAGTTCGTCCAAGTGCTCTTTGACATAATCGGCATTGATTTCGACAGTTTGTCCTTGACGTTCGCTGGCGTCAAAAGAGATGTCTTCCATCATGCGCTCAAGAACGGTGTGCAGGCGACGGGCACCGATATTTTCAGTAGTTTCATTGACTTGCCATGCTGCCTCCGCAATTTTACGGATACCGTCAGCCGTGAATTCAATACTCATGCCTTCAGTTGCCATCAGAGCTTTGTATTGTTCAGTCAGTGAGGCATTAGGTTCGGTCAGGATACGTTCAAAGTCTTCGGTAGTCAGGGCTTGCAATTCAACGCGGATTGGCAAGCGGCCTTGAAGTTCTGGAATCAGATCAGAAGGGCTGGCAACCTGGAATGCACCGGAGGCGATAAACAGGATGTGATCAGTTTTGACCATGCCGTGTTTAGTGGAAACTGTGCAGCCTTCGACAAGTGGCAGCAGATCGCGCTGGACACCTTCACGGGAAACATCTGGACCGGAAGTTTGACCGCGTTTACAAATCTTATCGATTTCATCAATGAAAACAATGCCATGTTGTTCAACTGCATCAATTGCCTGCTGTTTCAGTTCTTCAGGATTGACCAGTTTTGCGGCTTCTTCTTCGACCAACAACTTGAATGCGTCTTTGATTTTCATCTTACGGCTTTTTTGACGCTGGCCTGCCAGGTTTTGGAACATGGATTGTAACTGATTTGTCATCTCTTCCATGCCTGGAGGTGCCATGATTTCAACACCAACTGGAGCGGCTGAAACTTCAATTTCAATTTCTTTATCGTCTAACTGGCCTTCACGCAATTTCTTGCGGAATGCCTGACGGGTTGAAGATGGCTCAGATTGAGTTTCAGTTTGTCCCCAGTTATTTTTTGCTGGTGGCAGTAGGACATCCAGAATACGCTCTTCTGCTAATTCTTCTGCACGATAGCGGTTCTTCTCAATGGATTGCAGGCGGACTATTTTTACTGCTGCGTCAGTGAGATCACGAATGATGGAATCGACTTCTTTACCAACATAACCCACTTCGGTGAACTTAGTTGCTTCAACCTTGATAAAAGGAGCATTGGCTAGTTTTGCCAGACGGCGGGCAATCTCGGTTTTACCGACACCGGTTGGGCCTATCATCAAAATATTTTTTGGAGTGACTTCATAACGCAGTGATTCATCTAACTGCATGCGACGCCAGCGGTTACGCAGGGCAATAGCAACGGCACGTTTTGCTTTGTCCTGACCGATAATATGATTGTTTAGTTCGCTGACAATTTCGCGAGGAGTCATTTCAGACATACTATCTATCCTTACGCTTTCGAAGGTAATTCTTCGAAGTTGTGATTATGGTTGGTGTAGATGCAGATATCGCCAGCAATAGTTAAAGCGCGTTCTGCGATTTCTCTGGCGCTGAGTTCGGTTGTTTCTAACATAGCGCGGGCAGCAGCCTGTGCATATGATCCACCGGAACCAATAGCGATAAGGTCATTCTCTGGCTGAATCACATCACCATTGCCTGTAATGATCAGAGAAGCATTTTCATCTGCGACAGCAAGCAGGGCTTCCAGCTTGCGTAGCATGCGATCCGTTCGCCAATCTTTGGCTAGTTCAACGGCTGCTTTGGTCAGGTGTCCTTGATGCATTTCGAGTTTCCGTTCAAACAGCTCGAACAGCGTGAAAGCATCGGCAGTACCGCCGGCAAAACCCGCGATGACTTTGTCATGGTAAAGGCGGCGTACTTTGCGGACATTGCCTTTCATAACGGTATGACCCATTGTTGCTTGTCCATCACCACCGATGACAACTTTGCCATTACGGCGAACACTTACGATTGTAGTCACGAGTTAGCCCCTGGTTACAAAATAGAAGATGGTACACACGGAGCATTAATGTGTTATCCCACAATTGCTTGCGCACTGTTGATAAAAGCACCATGTGTATATTATTAGAGATTAAGATGGGGGAGCTTTCCGCTTTTTCAACCCTTGGTAGGGCGGAGAATACAGCCAGGTACACCGGCACCTGCGACACGTTCGCGCATTTTCTCAGCGCTAGCTTTATTTTTATAAGGGCCAAGTACAACACGGTTCCAATTGTCTTTCGTGGTAATCTGACTCTCAATGCCTGCGAATGCAAGGCTGGCACGGACAGATTCCGCCTGTGCCATTGTGCGGAAAGAGCCACATTGTAGCATCAGTTTCGCCTCACTGTTTTCAGACTTTGTATTGGCTTGGGACGAAGTTGAAGGCCTTTTTTCCGGCACGGCTGCTGGCTTTTGTTCTGGCAAAGTCTGTTCAATATGTTGCTGTTGCGCAGGAGGATTGATCAACACACGTGAACGTGGAACAGGTTCACTGTTATAAGGCACCTCTTTCAATGAAATAGGTGGCTGGCGCATGTCTGCTTGTATTTGTTCGAGTAGCTGTTTCTGCTCAGGTGTTAGTTGAGGGGGTTGGTTTAGCGGTTTATTTATTGTTGCATCGCCTTCCTGGATGGAAGATTCATTAACAGGACGATTTTCCAATTCTTTGATGTAACTCCAGCGCTCTTCTGGTTTCGGTGGCAGGCCGTGCCCCTTGGTTTGATGATGAGACTGTGAGCCATTTTGTGCACTTTCTTCCTGCTTATTTTCTTCCTGTTTATTATGTACGATGAAATAAAGCCCACCAATAAACATGACCACTAAGGCCACTGCAACGGCTAATGTAGTTTTGGGTAATCCTTGAGCCTGATTTTTTTTCTTACCAGTACTTTTCTGACGGGGATTGCTACGCCCGCGACTCACATAATCTCGTTGTGCCACTGTTTAATTCACTGAGTTATTTAAAAAATTAAAGGATAGGTTAATGTTACTTAAGCTGTCGTTATTTGCCTAGCTTTTAGGCGAACAAGTACTCGCACGAATGATCAATTCTGCCTCCAATAATCTTGAACCTTTAGAAACCAAACGGCCTTGAAGCTGTTCCAGCAATAACAGAATGGAATGATATCCAATCTCGTAACGGGGATGTTCCACCGTGGTTAGGGCTGGTTCGCAGTATTGAGCCAGATTTAAATTATCAAAACCGACAACAGAGAGATCTTCTGGTAATTTTAATCCCATTTTTTTGGCTTGCCACATTGCGCCTATTGCCATGACATCACTATGGCAGAAAATAGCGCTTGGAGGCTCTGGCAGGGTAAGCAGGGTTGTTGCCAATGTCGCTCCACTTTCATGGGTGAAATCACCGCGGATAATATATTCTTCGCGAATGTCTTCCCCTGAGCGCCGCAATGCTTGGATGTAACCTTGCAAGCGATAGTGGCACAGTGGCATGGTTTCCGGCCCGGTAATGCAGGCAATGCGTTTGTGTCCCAATTTTTGCAAATGATGAGTGGCATTGAAGGCGGCTGTCAGGTTGTCAATATGGACAGTGGGGAGTTCCAGTTCCGGAGTGAATTCATTGGCCATCACCATGGGAGGTAGGTTTTTTTGTTCCTCTTTGGAAATATCGAAAGGAATGTTGGAACCCAATAGCACCATACCGTCAATGCGTTTGGTGATCAGAAGATTGATAAGCGCATGTTCTTGTTGCTGTTGATGCCTGCAATCACCAATCAGAACCAGGTAACCATGTTCAGTAACGGTTTCTTCAATGCCCCGAATAACCTCAGTAAAGAAAGGATCACTAATATTGGGAACAATAACCAATATGGTTTTGGATTCATTACGCCGTGAATTTTTGGCCAGGTTGTGGGGATAGTAACCAACCTCTAATACCGCATTCTCAACCTTCTGACGTGTACGGGCAGAAACCTTGTCAGGATTCATTAATGTTCTTGATACAGTTGCGGTAGAAACACCAGCCACTTCGGCAACATCTTTCATTGTTGCCAACGTACCATTCTTTTTTTCCATAGTTCACTCCTCACTCTCCACTGGCAGCTAAACGATTGCTATCCGGCTGCTAAAAAAACGCCAGTCTTTCCTGAGAAGGGAGTGCTGGCGGATTATTTTCTAAAGTTATATTAATAATTTCATTTTAAGTCGATTAACAGATCAACCTGTTACTTTGTTTGCATAAAAAGTGTGATATAAATCATTTTTTAGAGATGCTTCGCAACTTAAAGAAATAATTATCAATTTTCAGTGGGATCAACATCAATGTTCCATTTCACTTTACGTGCTTGTGGCAGTGTAGTGATTTGGGGATAGATTCCGGCCATCATTTTCTGGAGAAAAATGCGTGAAGGGTGCTGGATCATTAATTGCCAACGATAACGACCGCCACGTTTGGCCTGCAATGCGGGTACCGGTCCCATGATCCATAAATGATTATCATGCTGTGCATGATGTTCAAATAGTTGACGTATTTGTTGCAAAAATGCGGGGGATTGCTGATTGTCGTGATCTTCTGCGCGGAGCAGGATATGGCTCACAAAAGGTGGCAGGTGAACTTGCTGACGCTCTTCCATCGCTTGCTGGGCAAAGGCATCGTAGCCTTTTTCCAACAATATTTGTAAAAGTGGATGTTCAGGGTGGTGGGTTTGGAGGACGACTTCTCCCCGTTTTCCAGCTCGTCCAGCACGACCGGAGACTTGGGTATAGAGTTGGGCAAAACGTTCGGCAGCCCGAAAATCAGCAGAAAATAAGGCACCATCGACATCCAATAAAGCGACCAGCGTAACATCGGGGAAATGGTGGCCTTTCGCCAACATTTGAGTACCAATCAAGATGCGGGCGCCCCCTTGATGTACTTCGGCCAGTTGCTGTTCCAGTGCTCCTTTGCGGCTGGTAGTATCACGGTCGATACGGGTAACCGGAATATTGGGAAACAGTTTGGTAATGCCATCTTCAAGTTGTTCAGTGCCCAAGCCAACGGGAATTAAGTTAGTGGAGCCGCATTGCGGGCACTGGCGTGGGATTGGACGCTGGCTATCACAGTGATGGCAACGCAGGTGGCGATGATTTTGGTGTAGGGTGTAATAGTGATCACAGCGTTGGCATTCTGCTATCCAGCCGCATTCGTGACAGAGCAGGGCAGGAGAATAACCTCGGCGGTTCAGAAATAGGATGACCTGATTATCAACTTTGAGATGTTCACCCATGCGATTGATGAGTGGCTGGGATAATCCAACCGTCAATGGCAAGCCTTTCAGATCGAGTAAATGCTGAGTGGCTGGTTGGGCTTGGCCTGCCCGTTGGGTTAAGGTTAGTTGGCGATATTTCCCCTGTTGCACATTATATAGCGTTTCCAGTGCGGGGGTGGCAGAACCCATAATAATCGGAATACCCTCTTTTTTCGCCCGGAACACTGCCAGATCGCGGGCATGATAGCGCCAGCCTTCTTGCTGTTTATAAGAGTTGTCATGTTCTTCATCGATAATGATGACACCCAGCTCAGCAAAGGGGGTAAACAGAGCAGATCGTGTACCAATGACGATGGCATTTTCCCCTTTTTTCGCCTTTAGCCAAACTGTCAGTCGTTCGCTGTCATTCAAGGCTGAGTGCAGAACATCAATGGGAGCGTTGAAACGTTCCCTGAATCGGCGGATAGTCTGTGGCGTTAAACTAATTTCCGGCACTAAAATGAGAGCCTGTTTACCTTGTGCAAGAATATTCTCCAATACACTGAGATACACTTCTGTTTTACCCGATCCCGTGATTCCTGCCAGTAGCCACGGAGAAAAGGTTTTATCTTCTGCACGGATGGCACCTACCGCAGTAGCTTGCTCTGTATTGAGCTTCAACCGTTCACCAATGGTTTTAAAATTCACACGCCAGTTTTCCGCTTCTGGCTGGATGGGATGTAGAGCGATCAGGGATTTCTTTTTCAGTGATTGTAGTGCGCTTTCGCTTAACTCTAATTCAGATACCTGATGACGATAAATAGGATGTTGGCGCAAAGCGGCCAACGCTTTTTGCTGTTTGGCGGAGCGCTTAAGTTGTACAAGCGGGAATTCACGGCCTGTCTCAGTGAGTTGCCATTGCCAGAGAGGGGGAAATTCTGCCGGTTTTCCCTGCCGTAACAACACTGGCAAGGCATGGAACAAAACTTCGCCCAGCGGATAGTGATAATAGCTGACGGCCCACTGAAGCAATTGCCAGAGATCGTTAGGAAAAAGGGACTGGACATCAAGAATAGTGGAAATAGACTTGAGTTGTTCAGGAGGAAATTCACTGCTATCAGTGATACCAGTGACGATACCTATCGCATTACGCTTACCAAAAGGTACGAATACTCGAACACCGATAGCTGGCAAAGGTAATCCTGTAGGCAGTAGATAATCAAACGTGCGGGTTAGGGGGACAGGTAATGCAACCTGAACAACTGTCATAAGGCAATTTCCGGATAATTAATGACCAGATGAAAGAACGTATATAAAGAACATATAGCGATAAGAGTATCATAGCAAATCAGCAGATTTCATTGCGCAATAAACAGATATTCTGTATGATCCGCCGCCTTTGGTATAGAAATTACCGATACATATTTTTTATCAACACGACGTGTGGTGTCTGGCGGCAAAACAAGGCTGGATAGCGACACGGCCTGAACAGAGGTTTCCCATGAAACAAGGTATCCATCCTAAATACGAAGAAATTACTGCATCTTGCTCTTGCGGTAATGTAATCAAAATCAACTCTACTGTAGGTCACAATCTGAACCTGGACGTCTGTGGTGCATGCCATCCGTTCTACACCGGCAAGCAGCGTGACGTTGCGACCGGTGGTCGTGTTGATCGCTTTAACAAACGTTTCAGCGTTCCAGGTACTAAGAAGTAATGACTTTTTCCTGCCTGTCATCAATACAGGCAGGATAGTTAAAACAAAAACGCCCGATGTTTCGCATCGGGCGTTTTTGTTATCAATATTCCCATGTATCAGGATCAATACCTCGTTCGCGCATCATGATTTTCGCGGCTTCAGGAATTTCATCATGGCGTTCTTTGCGCAAATCGTTATCATTAGGCAGAGGCTGTCCAGTGAACGCATGCAGAAAAGCTTCACACAGTAATTCGCTGTTTGTTGCATGACGCAGATTATTCACCTGACGACGAGTGCGCTCATCAGTCAGGATTTTCAATACCTTTAGCGGGATTGAAACTGTAATTTTTTTGACCTGTTCACTTTTTTTGCCATGTTCAGCATAAGGGCTGACATACTCACCATTCCACTCAGCCATGAGATACCTTAAATAATTTTTGAATCAAGTAATTGAGATCAGAAGTTGGAAGGGATTTCTGATCTGTTTTCATATCGATAATGCGATAGTCTAACATAATTAGCCTGTCTACTATATTGTCCCATCTGCACTAATTTATAAAAAATAACCAGAAGACATATAAAGTGTAATGACAGTCATTGAATTGTGGTATTAAACCGCAAAATAATTTGGATGTCTAGATGTATTGACGTCCATCTTTCCAGTCGTTATTCTTGCGTGACGCTAATAATAACGATGATGGGGAAAGGTTATGGGATGTAAGCAAGCGACAATTGCGGTTCACAGTGGTTCAAATATTGATGAACAATATGGTTGTGTTGTTCCACCTATCTATCTTTCCAGTACATACAACTTTACCGGTTTCAATGAACCCAGGGCTCATGATTACTCACGCCGTGGCAACCCTGGCCGTGATGTGGTTCAACAGGTTTTGGCCGAGCTGGAAGGGGGAGCGGGCGCAGTCCTGACCAGCAGTGGCATGTCAGCGATCCATCTGCTCTGTACCGTATTTCTGAAACCAGGGGATTTATTGGTGGCCCCTCATGATTGTTATGGCGGTAGTTACCGCTTGTTTGACAGTCTAAGCAAGCGCGGTGCATACAATGTGATTTTTGTTGATCAGTCAAATGAACTGGCATTGAAACAGGCGTTGGCCAAAAAGCCCAAACTGGTGTTGATTGAAACTCCGAGTAATCCTCTGTTGCGGATCGTTGATATTCAATACATTTGTGCATTGGCTCATGAAATTGGGGCATTGGCTGTCGTCGATAACACTTTCTTAAGCCCTGTACTGCAAAAACCATTGGATTTAGGGGCGGATTTAGTGGTGCATTCCTGCACGAAATATTTGAACGGACACTCTGATCTGATTGCGGGAGCAATTATCGCTAAAGAGTCGGCCATTGCGGAAGAGCTGGCTTGGTGGGCGAACAATATTGGTGTGACGGCTGCGGCGTTTGATAGCTATCTGCTATTGCGTGGCATTCGTACATTATCTGCCCGCGTACTGCTCCAACAAAGCAATGCTGTTGCCATTGTGGATTATTTGCAACAACAGCCCCAAGTGAAAAGGCTCTTCTATCCTGCGTTGAAGAACCATCCGGGGCATGAAATTGCTGTTAAGCAACAGCAAGGTTTTGGGGCGATGCTAAGTTTCGAACTGGATGGTGATGAACAGGCCATGCGTCGTTTCTTATCTGCGTTAAAATTATTTACTTTGGCTGAATCTCTCGGTGGTGTGGAGTCGTTGATTTCTCATACAGCAACTATGACACACGCGGGAATGTCGGCAGAAGCAAGGGCTCAGGCGGGGATTACGGATTTGCTTCTTCGTGTCTCTGTAGGAATTGAAGATAGTCAGGATTTAATTGCTGATTTGGACAATGCGTTTCAGGCAGCGGCAACGAGGTAATCATGAGTATACTGGCAACAGCGGGGGCGGAATCTGGCCGTCAGTTACATAAATTTGGTGGCAGCAGTCTGGCTGATGTGAAATGTTATCAGCGGGTTGCTGAAATTATGGCGAACTACAGCCTGCCGGGTGATTTGATGGTGGTATCGGCAGCAGGGAGTACGACTAACCAGTTGATCGATTGGCTTAAGTTGAGTCAGAGTGACCGGATATCAGCACATCAAATACAGCAATCTTTGCGGCGTTACCAGCAAGAATTGATCCGTGGCTTGTTGCCCGAAACAGTTGCAGAAGAACTGAACGCAATGTTTATCGCTGATCTGGAAAGATTGAGCGTATTATTGGATAAGCCCGTCACCGATATCACATATGCCGAAGTTGTCGGTCATGGAGAAATCTGGTCTGCCCGTTTAATGGCGGCGGTGCTGGAAAATCAGGGTATCTCCAGCGCATGGCTGGATGCGCGTCAATTCCTGCGGGCAGAACGCATTGCTCAGCCGCAAGTTGACATCAGTTTATCTCAGCCCCTGCTTAGCCAATTATTGATCCAAAACCCCAATAAGCGTTTAGTGGTTACCGGTTTTATATCCAGTAACCAGAAGGGGGAAACGGTATTATTGGGGCGCAATGGCAGTGACTATTCTGCTACCCAAGTTGGGGCTTTAGCGGGAGCCAAAAAAGTCACAATTTGGAGTGATGTGGCGGGTGTTTACAGTGCTGATCCGCGTAAAGTCAAAGATGCCTGCCTGCTGCCATTGCTGCGTTTGGACGAGGCCAGTGAATTGGCACGTTTGTCCGCACCCGTTCTTCATACCCGTACATTGCAGCCTGTTTCTCTCAGCGATATTGATCTGCAATTGCGTTGCAGTTACCAGCCTGAACAGGGCTCCACCCGTATTGAACGAGTGCTGGCAACGGGGACAGGAGCAAAAATTGTGACCAGCCATGATGATGTCTGCCTGATTGAATTGCATGTTTCTCCAGCTCACGATTTCAAACAAATCTACAAGGATATTGATTCTTTGTTGAAGCGCGCCCAAATCCGGCCATTGGCAACCGGGTTACATGCAGATTGCAACTTGATCCAACTTTGCTATACCTCTGAGATTGTGAATAGCGCTCTTGATGTTTTGCAGGATGCTTCCTTACCCGGCAAACTTTCTTTGCGTGAAGGTTTGGCGTTGGTGGCGTTAGTGGGGGCAGGTGTATGCAAGAATCCGCTGCATAGCCATCGCTTTTATCAACAATTAAAAGATCAGCCGGTTGAATTTATCTGGCACGCAGAAGATGACATTAGTTTGGTGGCTGTACTGCGTTTAAATCAGACATCGCATTTGATTCAGGGATTGCACCAAAGCCTGTTTAGGGCAGAAAAACGCATCGGTTTGGTGCTGTTTGGCAAAGGAAATATTGGTTCCCGATGGCTAGAGCTATTCGCCCGTGAACAGAAGAACATTTCCGCTCGCAGCGATTTTGAATTTATTCTGGCGGGTGTTGTCGATAGTCGCCGGAGTTTGCTGAATTATCAGGGTATTGATGCCAGTCGGGCGTTGGCCTTCTTTGATTATGAAGCGACTGAACATGAAGAAGATGCTCTGTTTTTATGGATGCGGGCACATCCATATGATGATTTAGTTGTATTGGATGTCACGGCAAGTGAAGAATTGGCCAAAGAGTATATCTATTTTGCCAGTTATGGATTCCATGTTATCAGTGCCAACAAAGTCGCCGGTTCTTCCGACAGCAATACATACCGTATGATCCGCGATGCCTTTGCAAAAACGGGGCGTCATTGGTTATATAACGCCACCGTTGGTGCAGGGCTACCGATTAACCATTCTGTCAGGGATCTGCGGGAAAGTGGTGATACTATTCTGTCCATCAGTGGCGTTTTTTCCGGCACATTATCCTGGCTGTTCTTGCAATTTGATGGTTCTGTACCTTTCAGTGAATTAGTTGAACAAGCATGGCAACAAGGGTTGACGGAACCTGATCCGCGCATTGATCTTTCTGGTCAGGATGTGATGCGTAAGTTGGTTATTCTGGCTCGCGAAGCGGGTTATGAGATAGAGCCTGATCATGTGCGTGTTGAATCTCTGGTACCGGCAGAAGCTCGGAACGGTTCCATTGAAGAATTCTTTGAAAACAGTGCTGCCATTAATGAGCAAATGCTGCAACGGTTGGAAGCGGCACAGGAAATGGGCATGGTACTACGGTATGTCGCACGTTTTGATGCCAGTGGCAAGGCGAAAGTTGGTGTGGAAGCAGTGCGTAGCGATCATCCATTGGCTTCGCTGCTGCCGGCAGATAATGTCTTTGCGATAGAGAGCCGTTGGTATCGTGATAATCCGTTAGTGATCCGTGGGCCAGGAGCGGGGCGAGATGTCACCGCAGGGGCAATCCAATCGGATTTAAATCGTCTGTCGCAACTTCTGTAGTCCAATATTTTATAGGCGAGGATTTTCTTTCCTATTGATTAATCAGGCTTTAGCAGGGATATAACAGGTTATCCCTGCTGATGTTCACACCGCTATCCAATCAATCAAACATGCTTTTTTCTCTTTTTAAGTTTCATAAAACTCGCCCAAATTGGTTGTTTTCTGATATGAATAGAACGTTAGAAATAAATAGAAGAACACGTCTTACAGCAAAACATGAAGCATTCAGACAGAAAATAGGGTCATCAATCCATTGGTGAAATAGGTGACATACAGCAACAGAAGGCCAGGAACCACATGAATCAACAATATTCCGCAATGCGAAGTAATGTCAGTATGCTCGGTAAGTTGCTGGGCGATACAATTAAAGAAGCTTTGGGAGAAGATATTCTTGATAAAGTTGAAACGATCAGGAAGTTATCTAAATCATCCCGTGCAGGTAACGAGGTTCACCGCCAGCAGCTTTTATCGACGCTGGAAAATTTGTCCAATGATGAATTATTGCCTGTTGCCCGCGCGTTTAACCAGTTCTTAAATCTGACTAATGTTGCTGAACAATATCACAGCATTTCTCCACATGGTGAAGCGGCAAGTAATCCGGTGGCGCTGGCAGCGCTGTTCAACCGGCTGAAAGACAAACAATTCAGCAATGACGATTTGATAAAGGCGGTCAATGAGCTGGCGATTGAATTGGTTTTGACCGCTCATCCGACAGAAATTGCCCGCCGTACCCTGGTTCATAAGTTGGTTGAAGTGAATGGCTGTCTGGCACAGCTTGATCATGACGATTTGGCCGATTATGAACGTAATAACATCATGCGTCGGCTGCGTCAGTTGATTGTCCAATCATGGCATACTGATGAGATCCGTAAGATTCGTCCTACCCCAATTGATGAAGCAAAATGGGGTTTTGCTGTGGTCGAAAACAGCTTGTGGGAAGGTGTGCCGGCATTTCTGCGTGAGTTCAATGAACAACTGGAAGAATCCATTGGTTATAGCTTGCCAGTGGAAGCGGTGCCAGTACGTTTTACCTCTTGGATGGGAGGTGATCGTGATGGTAATCCTAACGTTACCGCCGAAATTACCCGTCATGTTTTACTGCTGAGCCGTTGGAAGGCCGCAGATCTGTTCCTGAAAGACATTCAGGTTTTAGTTTCTGAACTCTCCATGTCGGAATGTACGCCTGAACTTCGCCAAATGGCGGGAGGTGAGCATGTTTTAGAGCCTTATCGTGAGATTGCTAAACAATTGCGTACGCAATTAGGTAACACGCTGGCTTATCTGGAAAAACACCTTAAAGGCGAGCAAGCTTTACCACCAGCGGATTTACTCCTGCATAACGAACAGTTATGGCAACCACTATATGCCTGTTATCAATCCCTGAAAGATTGTGATATGGAAATTATCGCGAACGGGCAATTACTGGATACCTTGCGCCGCATTCGTTGCTTTGGTTTATCTTTGGTGCGTATTGATATCCGTCAGGAAAGTACCCGCCATACTGATGCGATTGGTGAACTGACGCAATATCTGGAAATGGGCGATTATGCGAGCTGGCTTGAAGCCGAAAAACAGGCATTTCTGTTGAGAGAGTTGCAATCAAAGCGTCCTCTGATCCCGCGTGATTGGCAGCCCAGCGCAGAAACACAAGAAGTTTTCGATACCTGCAAGGTTATTGCTGAATCACCACAAGATTCGATTGCGGCTTATGTTATTTCCATGGCGAAAGTACCTTCTGATGTCTTGGCGGTGAAATTATTGCTGAAAGAGGCGGGATGCCCATTGTCATTGCCTGTTGCGCCGTTGTTCGAAACCCTTGATGACCTGAACAATGCAGAAGGCGTGATTCGACAACTATTGGGAATTAAGTGGTATCGCGATCTGATTAAGGATAAGCAGATGGTGATGATTGGTTACTCCGATTCAGCCAAAGATGCAGGGGTGATGGCGGCGTCGTGGGCACAATATCGGGCACAGGATGCATTAATTAAAGTGTGTGAAAAAGAGGGTGTGACACTTACCCTGTTCCACGGGCGTGGAGGTACGATTGGCCGTGGTGGTGCTCCTGCCCATTCGGCTTTACTTTCCCAACCGCCAGGTAGCCTGAAAGGCGGGTTTCGCGTAACGGAGCAGGGAGAAATGATCCGCTTTAAGTTTGGTTTGCCGCAGGTAACGATCAGCAGTTTGGCCTTGTATGCCAGTGCGATTTTGGAAGCAAACTTATTGCCGCCACCGGAGCCGAAACCGGAATGGCACCAGATTATGGATACACTCTCCGATGTTTCCTGTGATATGTATCGTAATTATGTACGTGAGCAACCGGAATTTGTGCCTTATTTTCGGGCAGCAACACCGGAACAAGAGTTGGCAAAACTGCCGTTAGGTTCACGGCCGGCTAAACGACGCCCGACAGGGGGCGTTGAAAGCTTGCGAGCGATCCCGTGGATATTTGCCTGGACGCAAAACCGTTTGATGCTACCGGCATGGTTAGGCGCAGGTGCGGCGTTACAACGGGTGATCGATGCCGGTAACTTGCCAGTTTTAACGGATATGTGTCGCGACTGGCCATTCTTCAATACGCGTATTGCCATGTTGGAGATGGTGTTTGCCAAAGCAGATCTGTGGTTAGCAGAATATTACGATCAGCGTTTGGTAGAACCGAAGCTGTGGCCGTTAGGCGTAAAATTGCGTAACCAACTGGCAGAGGATATCGAAACGGTACTGACCATTGCACAGGATGAACAATTGATGGCGGATTTGCCGTGGATCGCCGAATCTATCGCCTTGCGTAACGTGTATACCGATCCGTTGAACGTACTACAGGCCGAATTACTACAGCGTTCCCGTCAGCAGGAAAATCCTGATCCGCATCTTGAGCAGGCGCTGATGGTGACAATTGCCGGTGTTGCGGCAGGAATGCGCAATACAGGATAGTTTAAATATTTTTGAATCATAGAAGCCGAATGGGGAAACTATTCGGCTTTTTTAGTTTTAACAAGGGCGTACTCCTAATGTATGGCAGATGGCATAACTCAATTCTGCCCGATTCAGGGTATAAAAATGAAAATCTTTCACGCCCTCACGACTGAGAATTTTCACCATATCCATTGCAATAGATGCACCGACTAAGTTGCGACTTTCTGGATCATCATCCAATCCTTCAAACATTCTGGTCATCCAACTTGGGATCCGGACGTTAGTCATTGAAGCAAATCGTTGCAATTGACGGAAGTTCGAGACTGGTAAGATCCCTGGTACAATTTCTACGTCAATTCCTGTTGCGACACAGCGATCACGAAAACGCAGATAACTCTCCACATCAAAAAAGAATTGGGTAATGGCGCGATTGGCTCCAGCATCAATTTTACGTTTTAAATTGATCAAGTCTGCCTGTGCACTTTTCGCTTCTGGATGCACTTCTGGATAAGCTGCAACGGAGATATCAAAATCCGCTTCTTTTTTTAATAGCTCAACTAAATCTGCACCATACATTTCTGGTTTACAACCGTTAGCCGGTAAATCACCACGTAATGCCACAATATGACGAATACCGTTTTGCCAATAATCATGAGCAATGTTGCTTAGTTCTCCACGGCTGGCATCAATGCAAGTCAGATGTGGGGCTGCATCAAGGCCCGTTTTTTCTTTAATACCCTTGATAATGCTATGAGTGCGATCACGTTCGCCAGAGTTGGCACCATAGGTAACAGAAACAAACTTAGGCTTCAGCTTGCTCAAGCGATCAATGGATTTCCACAGGGTTTGTTCCATCTCAGCCGTTCTGGGTGGAAAGAATTCAAAGGAAACGCGAATTTGCCCTTCAAGTTCAGCCAGATTTTGGTTCAGCGCTTCTCGCTGATTAGCGTGAAAAAAACTCATACCCTGTGCCCTCATGAACAAACGGAACTTTTGTTCGCTTGTTTTTAGATGTTTAAATGTTTGTATGTCTATCCGTTTAGATGTCCAAATAGAATGGGCGAAGTGGAGTTTTTAGTCAATCGAGAAATGTCTTATTACCAGTGAGGAATATTCAAAATGATCAGGAAAGAAATTCATGTTGGGGAATTAGCGAAAAACCCCGATGCACTCACCGAGGTTATGACGCCGACCGGTCACTCCCAGTCCATTTATGGTACTAATTATGAACACTTTTGCAGAGGAAACTAATTAGCCATTTGGCGGCTGGGAAACAGTACAGCTTTAACCCGCATTCAAACAAAAATGAGCCACAAGCTGTGAAAGTAATTTCCTCGTTGGCTCAATAAATGCCATATCTAAAAATTCATCGGGCTGGTGCGCTTGTTCAATCGATCCAGGCCCTAAAACCAATGTTGGGCACAACGCCTGAATAAAAGGCGCTTCTGTACAGTAATTGACGGTATCTGCTTTGGTTCCCAACAGTTTTTCAATCACGCCCACCAGTTTGTGATCTGTCGGACATTCATAGCCCGGAATGGGGGGATGAAGTTCTGTCACGTTCAGGCGACCAGGCCAGCGCTGTTTTACAGGTTCCAGTGCGTCATTCAGCAATCCATTCAAATCCTGCAAGGTTAATCCGGGAAGCGGACGGATATCCATATGCAGTTCACAGCAGGCACAAATGCGATTTGCGGCATCACCGCCGTGAATATGGCCGAAATTCATGGTTGGATAAGGGATGACGAACGCCGGATTGTGATAGCGCTCTTGTAAGGTATGGCGTAGTTTTATTAGCTGGGTAATGGATTCGTGCATCAGATCAATGGCATTGACGCCCCGCGCTGGATCACTGGAATGCCCTGATTTTCCTTCAATGCGGATAGCCTGGGCTATATGCCCTTTATGGGCGCGGATTGGCTGTAATGATGTCGGTTCGCCAATGATGGCAAAATCAGGCCGAATATGAGTATTGGCAGCAAAGTAGCGTGCACCTGCCATTGATGTTTCTTCGTCAGCGGTAGCGAGAATATAAAGGGGATGAGATAGTTTGCTGACATCGATATCCCGCAACGCATCAATGATAAAGGCAAAGAAGCCTTTCATATCAGCCGTCCCAAGCCCATATAATTTTCCATCGCGTTCGGTCAATGTGAAGGGATCTTGTGTCCAGCGCCCCTCATCAAAAGGAACAGTATCTGTATGACCACATAGCAGTAAACCACCCGAACCACTACCCAATGTTGCCAGTAGATTGAATTTACCTCTGGTTTCAGGAACGGGTTGAATTTCAATGGAAAATCCGATCTCTTTTAGCCATTCCGCCAGCAGATTGATAACAATTTCATTGCTTTGATCGAGTTCAGCATCATTTGCGCTGATAGAAGGAGCCGCAATGAGCTGATGATATAATTTAATAAAAGACGGTAATTTGATATTCACTGTTGACAGCCCTTACTCATAATAGTATCAATGTTCATGCAAATTAATTGCATATAAATGCAGTAAAGTCATTGGGTTAATACTATTGGGTTAATACTATAAGGTGAATAAATCCCATGTTGAATACGCTGATAGTTGGTGCCAGTGGTTATACCGGAGCTGAGTTAGCAGCATATCTGCAACGTCATCCCTATGTCCATCTCTCCGGCTTGATGGTTTCTTCTCAAAGTTTAGATGCGGGGAAATGTTTTTCAGAACTTCATCCACAATATAGGGGTATTCTTGATTTGCCCTTACAGCCGTTGACCGATGTGATTGAGGCAGCAAAAGGGATTGATGTGGTCTTCCTCGCCACTGCTCATGAAGTCAGCCATGATATTGCCCCAATATTTTTGGCAGCAGGTTGTATCGTGTTTGATTTATCCGGTGCCTATCGTGTACAAAATACACAGTTTTATAAAAAATACTACGGGTTTGAACATAAAAATTCTCAGTGGTTGGAGCAAGCTGTATATGGATTGGCAGAATGGCAAGCGGAGAAAATCAAGCAAGCGCAATTGATTGCTGTTCCTGGCTGTTACCCTACCGTTTCCCAACTTTCATTGAAACCGTTGCTTGAACAAAATTTATTAGATATAGAACATTGGCCTGTTATCAACGCTGTCAGTGGTGTCAGTGGTGCTGGCCGAAAAGCGTCGATCACTAATAGTTTCTGTGAAATTAGTTTGCAACCATATGGTGTTTTTAACCATCGTCATCAGCCTGAAATCACTACTCATTTAGGTACAGAGGTGATTTTTATCCCTCATTTGGGCAATTTCTCACGCGGTATTCTTGCCACAATTACCTGTAAGTTGAAATCTAGTGTGACAGAAGCACAAATTAGCGAAGCTTATCAGCAGGCATATCATGATAAACCGTTGGTACGGTTATATGGCAAAGGGTTTCCCGCGTTGAAAGCTGTGGTTGGTTTGCCATTTTGCGATATTGGTTTTGCCGTTCAGGGGCAGCATCTGATCATCGTAGGGGCTGAGGATAATTTGTTGAAAGGGGCAGCGGCACAAGCAATACAGTGCATGAATATTCGTTTTGGGTATGAAGAAACTCAGGCATTATTTTAATTTCTAACCTACAGATATTAATACCGACAGAGGATAAATCCGATGGAGCCGTTAGTTATCAAGTTGGGTGGTGTGTTGTTAGATAGTGAAGAAGCGCTGGAACGGTTATTTACCACATTACAGTTATACCGAAAAACACATAAACGTCCGCTGGTTATTGTGCACGGCGGTGGCTGCTTGGTTGATGAACTGATGCAACGATTGCAGATGCCTATTTTGAAGCAACAAGGCCTGCGGGCTACACCTGAGGATCAAATTGACATCATTGCGGGGACGTTAGCCGGAACTGCCAACAAGAAATTGCTGGCGTGGGCAACAAAGTATCGTTTGCCTGCCATCGGATTATGTTTGGGAGATGGGGGGATGGTTAAAGTTTCTCAACTGGATAAAGAGCTTGGTCACACTGGAAAGGCTCAACCAGGAACACCTGATCTCCTGAAAATTTTGCTGGATTTGGGCTACATACCGATTATCAGCTCAATTGGTATCACTGAACAGGGTGAATTGATGAATATCAATGCCGATCAAGCTGCGACGGCTATTGCACAAGTGCTGAATGCAGATTTGATCTTGTTGTCTGATGTCAGCGGTATTCTGGATGGGAAAGGGAAAAAGATCCCAGAAATTACGACAGAACAGATCGCGCAGCTTATCGATCAAGGCATTATCACTGATGGCATGATAGTGAAAGTGAATGCCGCATTGGAAGCGGCAAAAACACTCGGACAACCAGTGGATATCGCGAGTTGGCGTCATGCAGATCAGTTGATTGCGTTATTTAATGGCATACCTATTGGCACACGAATTTTGGCGTAATTGAACGTGTATTTACCGAACTTAAGTTTTTACTAAAATTAAAAAGGTTATTCCTATGACTAAAAGCATTAAGAAAATCGTTCTTGCATATTCAGGTGGTTTGGATACTTCCGCCATTATTCCGTGGTTGAAAGAACATTATGACAATTGTGAAGTGATTGCGTTTGTCGCTGATGTCGGCCAAAGTCGTGAAGATCTGGAAGGTGTGGAACAGAAAGCATTACGTTCCGGTGCTTCTGAATGTCATATCGTTGATCTGCGCGAAGAGTTTATCAAAGAGTATGTTTATCCTGTGTTAAAAACTGGCGCCCTGTATGAGGGAAGTTATCTGCTTGGTACATCAATGGCTCGTCCAATTATTGCCAAGGCACAGGTTGAGCTGGCTCTGAAAGTGGGAGCGGATGCTGTCGCCCACGGTGCAACAGGTAAAGGGAATGATCAGGTTCGGTTTGAAAGTACTTATACCGCCTTGGCACCACATCTGAAAGTTGTGGCTCCGTGGCGGGAATGGGATCTGCGTTCCCGTGAAGCACTGCTGGATTATTTGAAAGTCCGTGATATCCCGACAACAGCAACGCTGGAGAAAATCTATAGCCGTGATGAAAATGCATGGCACATTTCAACCGAAGGTGGGGTTTTGGAAAGCACGTGGAACGCTGCCAATAAAGATTGCTGGGTGTGGACAGTAGAGCCAGAAGAGGCGCCCAATGAACCGGAATATATCACTGTGACGGTTGAAAGAGGTGAAGTCGTTAGCGTGAATGGTCAGGCGCTTTCTCCCTATCAATGCCTTGATGAGTTAAATAAGTTGGGCGCCAAACATGGCATTGGCCGGATCGATATCGTGGAAAACCGTTTAGTAGGCATGAAATCCCGCGGTTGTTATGAGACTCCGGGGGGAACCCTAATGATGGAAGCACTGCGTAGTATCGAACAACTGGTTTTGGATCGCGATAGTTTCAAATGGCGTCAACAACTGGGGCTGGAAATGTCTTATGTTGTTTATGACGGCCGTTGGTTTGCGCCATTGCGTCAATCAATCCAAGCAGCAGCAGAAATTTTAGCGGCCAGTGTCAGCGGTGAAGTAGTTCTGAAACTTTATAAAGGGCAGGTAACGGCAGTGCAGAAAAAGTCAGCCAATAGCCTCTATTCTGAAGAGTTCGCCACTTTTGGCGAGGATGAAGTTTACGATCATAGCCATGCAGAAGGGTTTATTCGCCTCTATTCTCTTTCTTCACGTATTCGTGCACTGAACAGCAAAAAGTAATTTTTGGGTAATCAACTTTTAGCAATTAATAGTAATTGGAAAAAACAGGAACGATATTATGGCACTTTGGGGTGGGCGTTTCAGTCAGGAAGCTGATCAGCGGTTCAAGCAATTTAATGATTCACTGCGTTTTGATTATCGTTTGGCGGAGCAGGATATTGTTGGCTCGGTTGCATGGTCAAAAGCGTTGGTCACGGTGGGAGTGTTAACTGCCGAAGAGCAGCAAAAGCTGGAGCTGGCTTTAAATGAGTTACTGGATGAAGTGCAAACCAATCCCAAGGCCATTTTGCAAAGCGATGCGGAAGATATTCACAGTTGGGTAGAAGGGCAACTTATCACGAAAGTGGGCGATTTGGGTAAGAAACTCCATACGGGACGTAGCCGTAATGATCAGGTCGCAACTGATCTGAAATTATGGTGTAAAGATCAGATCGCCCACATTCTGACAGCATTAGTTGAGTTGCAACAAACCCTAGTGTTCACTGCTGAAAATAATCAGGATGCAGTAATGCCAGGTTATACTCATTTGCAGCGGGCACAACCTGTCACTTTTGCCCATTGGTGCTTAGCCTATGTGGAAATGTTCAGTCGTGATGAAAGTCGATTGCAAGATGCACTAAGGCGGTTGGATGTCAGTCCGTTGGGATGCGGGGCGCTGGCAGGAACGGCGTATGATATTGATCGTGAACAACTGGCGTCATGGCTTGGTTTCACCTCAGCGACATGCAATAGTCTGGATAGTGTTTCGGATCGTGATCATGTTTTGGAGCTACTGTCAGATGCGAGCATTAGTATGATTCATCTTTCGCGTTTTGCTGAGGATCTGATTTTCTTTAATAGTGGAGAGGCCGGCTTTGTTGAATTGTCGGATCGGGTAACCTCCGGTTCTTCCTTGATGCCGCAAAAGAAAAACCCAGATGCATTGGAACTTATCCGTGGCAAGTGTGGACGGGTACAAGGGGCATTGACGGGGATGATGATGACTTTAAAAGGACTTCCTCTCGCCTACAATAAAGATATGCAGGAAGATAAGGAAGGCTTGTTTGATGCACTGGATACCTGGTTGGATTGTTTGCATATGGCGATACTGGTGTTGGATAGCATTCAGGTAAAACGCTCCCGTTGTGAGGAAGCAGCAAAGCAAGGGTATGCTAATGCGACTGAGCTGGCTGATTATCTGGTGGCAAAAGGTGTGCCATTCCGCGAGGCACATCACATTGTTGGTGAAGTTGTTGTTGCGGCAATTGACAGAGGTAAGGCACTGGAAGCGCTTTCTCTATTTGAATTGCAAAAATTCAGCAACGTCATTGCTGTGGATGTGTATGACGTTTTATCGTTGCAATCTTGTTTGGACAAGCGACTGGCAAAAGGTGGTGTAGCGCAAGAGCAGGTGAAACAAGCGATAGCCCAGGCGAAACAACGATTTAGGTAAAAACACTAATAATCACACGCAGTTGATAGTTTTTTACCCTCGTGGATATAATGATTTATTGATCAATACTATCATTGATATCAAATGCTGAGGTTGGGAATGAATATCCGCGATCTGGAATACCTTGTAGCACTTGCTGAACATCGGCACTTTCGCCGAGCCGCTGATGCTTGTCATGTCAGTCAACCGACATTGAGCGGGCAAATCCGCAAACTGGAAGATGAGCTTGGGGTGATGCTGCTGGAACGCACTAGCCGCAAGGTATTATTTACCCAACAGGGTATGCTGCTGGTGGAACAGGCCAAAACTGTATTGAGAGAAGTAAAAGTTTTGCAGGAAATGGCCTCCCTTCAAGGTGAAAGTATGTCTGGACCGTTGCATATCGGTCTTATTCCAACAATCGGCCCCTATCTCCTACCACTTATCGTTCCTGAACTGCATAAATTGTTCCCCAAATTGGAAATGTACCTGCATGAGGCACAAACCCAACACTTATTGGCACAACTTGATAGTGGAAAGCTTGACTGCGCTATTTTGGCGTTGGTGAAAGAGACCGAAGCATTTATCGAAGTGCCATTGTTTGAAGAGCCTATGAAGCTGGCGGTGTATGAAGAGCATAAATGGGCTGGGCGGGATAAAATTAAAATGGGTGAGCTATCCGGCGAGAAGCTATTGATGCTGGAAGATGGGCATTGCTTGCGTGATCAAGCGATGGGATTTTGTTTCCAGGCGGGAGCCAAAGAAGATACCCATTTTAGGGCAACCAGCCTGGAAACTCTGCGCAATATGGTCGCAGCGGGCAGCGGTATTACATTATTACCTGATTTGTCAGTTCCGAATGAGAGAAGACGGGATGGGGTTTGCTATCTGGAGTGTTACGAACCGGAACCCAAACGGTCTGTTATATTGGTTTATCGCCCTGGCTCACCTCTGCGTGGTCGCTATGAGCAATTGGCAGAGGCGATTCGGACTAAGATGGGCAATTATTTCGCAATACTCGGAAAAACATCAAAATAATCGGTTTAGCCCATTGAGTGCCGCAACACGGTAGGCTTCTGCCATTGTTGGATAATTGAAGGTAGTATTAACGAAATATTCGATATTATTGCCTTCACCTTTTTGTTCCATGATGGCCTGACCAATATGAATGATCTCTGCGGCGCGTTCACCAAAACAGTGAATACCTAAAATCTGTTTTGTCTCACGGTGGAACAGGATCTTAATGCTGCCCACATTCATGCCGGCAATTTGCGCTCTTGCCAGATGCTTGAATTGGGCGCGTCCTACCTCATAAGGGATTTTCATTGTGGTTAATTGTTGCTCGGTTTTACCCACTGAACTGATTTCAGGAATGGTATAAATTCCGGTTGGAATATCTTCTACCAGATGCAGGTTAGCATTGCCTGTGGTCATCGCTTTTGCCGCGATACGCCCTTGATCATAGGCCGCAGAAGCCAAACTTGGATAGCCAATAACATCACCAACGGCATAGATGTTTTCATTGCTGGTTTGGTAGACACGATTGACTTTCAGTAAACCTCGGCTATCTGTTTCCAGTCCGACATTTTCTAAACCTAGCTTGTCTGTATTACCTGTTCTGCCATTGGCATACAACAGGCAATCCGCTTTGACTTTCTTGCCAGATTTCAGATGGACAATGACACCATCATTAACGCCTTCAATTTTTTCATATTCTTCATTGTGGCGGATGACCGTGCCACTATTCCAGAAATGGTAGGAGAGGGCATCAGACATTTCTTGATCAAGAAAGGACAGCAGATGATCACGAGTATTGATCAAATCCACCTTAACACCCAATCCGCGGAAAATGGAGGCATATTCACAGCCAATCACTCCGGCACCATAAATAATGACATGGCGAGGTTCGTGATTCAGTTGCAGTATGGTGTCGCTGTTATAAATACGGGAGTGGGTGAAATCGACATCGGGAGGGCAGTAAGGACGGGAACCGGTGGCAATGATAATGTTGTCTGCGCTCAAGATATCAACACTATCATCGGCATAACGCACACTTACCCGATGTTCATCAATGAAAGTGGCTTCTCCTGCAAACATTCGACAACGATTACGTTCATAAAATCCTTGGCGCATCTTAGTTTGCTGGTTAATAACGACTTCAGCATGGCGCAGAATTTCTGAAAACGAGGAGCGAAGAATGCGGGAGTTATCACTGTAGAGGGGATTTTGATTAAATTCGATAATACGACTAACAGCATGGCGGAGAGCTTTCGACGGGATGGTGCCCCAATGAGTACACCCACCACCGACATTATTATAACGTTCTATAACAGCAACGTTTTTACCTTGTTTTACTAACCCCATTGCTGCTCCTTCCCCGCCGGGACCAGAGCCAATCACAATGGCATCAAAATGAGTATATTGCATAGAGGAAGGACCTGTTTTTACACAAAATAACAACGCTATCTTAACATTACTTGATGCAATAACCCAATGAGCATAAGGTTTTTATCTCACTGTTTAGAAATGATCAGGAAAACACTACACTTGCAAAGTGTGCATACATTATCAAAATCATACAAATATTTTGCTGTTTATAGATAAAGTGAATATTTGCCTGTACTGCACATTCCAGCTATTTTCTGATGTCCGCTGTATTCTGGTGAGCAATTTGTAGCAGCCAGTTATTTACGATAGCGACTTCCTCAGATACTGGATACTGATTACTTCTGAGAACATGGTAAGCCATGCCCTTTAAAGAGGGTTCGGTAACGACCTGCAGTACCCCCAATCGTAGTTCTTCTTCGATCAATAACAGACTTAACAGCGCCACACCCTGACCTGCGATAGTTGCCTGGATAGCATGACTTTCCTCGGAATACCTAATCCCCGTGGATAAGTCAGGTGGTTTCAGTCCGGTGGCTTGGGCCCAGGCGCTCCATGTTAGATCTACAGGCAGAGGGCGATGCCAGTCGAAATGAATTAAAGGCCATTGTGATACATCTTGACTTATCATCGTTATAAGCGTTGGACTGGCGACAGGTGCAAAATGATCCTCCAGAAGCAACGTAGCAACCTCACCCGCGTACTGACCAGGACCATACCTAATCGCCAAATCTACTGTACCGGTATTTAGATCAACCGGCGTGTTAGATGCATGGATATGAAGATCAATGTCGGAATATGCTTCCTGAAATAATGCCAGCCGAGGTATCAACCATTTGGTGGCGAATGCAGGCGTCGTGGATAGCATCACCGATTGCCGACGTGGCTTTTTTATATGCTCAATGGCTACAGCAATGGTTTCGAAGCCACTGTGAACCGCAGCAAACAGAGTCAGTCCGTTCGGTGTTAGTTCAACCGCACGCACTTTGCGTAGGAACAAGGGGTGTTCGAGATATTCCTCCAATACACGGATACGGTGACTGATCGCAGTCGCTGTGACGGACAATTCCTCAGCCGCCTGCTTAAAACTACGTAAACGTGCTGCAGCTTCAAAGGCACGAAGTGATGTTAGAGAAGGGAGTCGTATAGCCATGCATGGATGATATCATTTCATCTATTAGTTGAAAATATATCGTTTGTTAGGTTGCGATATTAAGTAGAGACTTACTTTACTTGAATATATTTCATCTATAAGGATTTAAATTGACATGACTACGTTATTGCACATCGATGCCAGTGCACGCTATGGCAGTTCTGACAAAATTTCCCATGGTTCGCATACACGTCGGTTAACTGCTCGTTTCGTACGGCAGTGGATTACATTGCATCCCGAGACGAAAGTGCTCTACCGCGACGTAGGTCAAGAATCTCCACCACCCGTCACTGGAAAATGGATACACGCAGCTTTCACCTCCGAACATGTACGTGAAGATTGGATGAAAGAGGAGCTTCGAATTAGTGATGTATTGATTGACGAGGTGCTACAAGCTGATCTTATTGTGGCTGGCGTACCGATGTATAACTTTGGGCCTCCCGCACAATTCAAGGCATACATTGACAACATTGTACGAGTAGGGCGTACATTCGGGTTTGATCGAAACAGGGATGGCGAACCTTATTGGCCCCTGTTGGCAGACTCTGGAAAACGCTTGGTAATTCTCTCTTCACGTGGTGATTACGGATACCAACAGGGCGGTCGCCTAGGAAGTCTCAACCATGTAGAAGCATCGGTGCGCACCGCTTTCGCATACATTGGTGTGACTGATGTTCATGAAGCGGCCATTGAGTATGATGAGTTTGCAGATTGTAGATTGGCTGATTCGATCAGACAGGCGGAGGGAGTTATAGATGACCTTGTATCGATGTTAGGAAACAGCTCGATTTAAGTAGGTTTAGTGGCAGCGAAGCTGTAAAATGCGATACTTAACATTTGGACAAAATAAAGTGGTTTTTGCGTTCAATTACGTTATGGGATTTGATTTACAGGGCTGAATAATATCTTTAAGAGAACTATCACAGCAAACTTAGCAGAATCTGTTATATTTGCCCGATTAGAGTCGAGATAGATCAGGATTGTTGTGAGTAACGTAACCGGCGTTAGAGCAAAACAGAAAGAGAAAACCCGCCGCTCCCTGATTGAAGCGGCATTCAGCCAACTCAGTGCTGAACGCAGTTTTACCAGCCTGAGCCTACGGGAAGTCGCTCGTGAGGCGGGTATTGCACCGACTTCTTTTTATCGACATTTTCGGGATGTGGATGAACTGGGGCTGACGATGGTGGATGAAAGTGGTTTGATGCTACGCCAGTTAATGCGTCAGGCACGTCAGCGCATAGCCAAAGGGGGGAGTGTCATCCGTACTTCGGTTTCAACCTTTATGGAGTTCATCGGCAACAATCCCAATGCGTTCCGTCTATTGCTGCGTGAACGCTCCGGTACATCAGCTGAATTTCGTGCGGCTGTAGCACGAGAAATCCAACATTTTATTGCCGAATTGGCAGACTATCTTGAGCAAGCTAGCCATATGCCACGTCATTTTACTGAGATACAGGCTGAGGCGATGGTGACAATCGTGTTCAGTGCAGGCGCAGAAGCATTGGATATTGATGAAGAAAAAAGGCGTCGTCTCGAAGAGCGTTTGGTTTTGCAACTCCGCATAATTTCCAAAGGCGCTTATTATTGGTATCGTCGTGAGCAAGAAAAAAATACTGTCCCTAAAGCGATCCCTAAATCCTCTGAATAATAATGAAAGGAGAATAATACGATGGAACAATACCGCCAAGATAAAAGCACAATGTTGCTGGCTCTTATCGTTGGAATGGCAACACACGGAACTTTCTCAACATTTTTCAATTCTTTTGTACCTTTTTCTATTTTCCCTCTTATTGCATTGGCACTTTCTTTGTATTGTCTCCATCAACGTTATTTGAATTATCCAATGGCAGAAGGATTACCAAAACTGGCCGTGGGATGCTTCTTATTAGGCATGTTCGTGTATAGCGCATTCATTCGGATGGAATATCCAGCAATTGGCTCTAATTTATTGTCTGTCATTATTGGTACTGCTTTGGTGTTTTGGATTTACCTAAAGATGAAAAAGCGTAAGCAGCACGCAACGCTCACTTCAGAAAGCCAAAGCTAATTGCTTTTATCAAAATGGTTTAATAAAAAACGCCACAAAATCAAATTTGTGGCGTTTTTTTAATAACAATTATGTTCTTTGCTCCAATAGGACACCGCACTCCATATGATGGGTATAAGGGAATTGGTCAAAGAGTGCCAGTTGGCTGATTTTGTGGGTCTGTGTTAGCGTCTCCAGATTTTGGCAGAGCGTTTCTGGATTGCAGGAAATATAAAGAATACGTGGATACGCTTGAACCATTTTTAGCGTTTCTTCATCCAGCCCACTGCGTGGTGGATCAACAAAAATGGTTTCACATTGATAACTGCTTAAATCAATTCCTTGCAGTCGGTTAAATTTACGCTCTCCGTTCATCGCCTGGGTAAATTCTTCCGCTGACATGCGGATAATCTGCACGTTATCAATTTTGTTTGCTGCGATATTAAATTGTGCGGCAGCCACTGAAGGCTTGGCAATTTCTGTCGCCAATACTCGTTCAAAATTCTGCGCCAGCGCCAAAGAGAAATTACCATTGCCACAATACAGCTCAAGCAAGTCACCTTTCGAGCCTTTGGTGATATCAATTGCCCATTCCAACATATGAACATTAATACTGGCATTCGGCTGTGTGAAGCTATTTTCAACCTGACGATAAATCATGTGCTTGTCTGCAACAGACAGCTCTTCATCAATATAGTCATGGTCAAGCATAATCTTGGTTTTTGCTGCACGTCCAATAAGTTGTACATCAAACTCTGCTGCGGTGAGTTGGTTACGCAGAGCAGTTGCATGTTCACGCCATTCATCCCCCAGTTTTTTGTGGTAAAGCAGAGAGACAATGATTTTGTTACTGCGGGTAGAAAGGTAATCCACCTGAAACAGTTTATGGCGTAATGCTGGATTGTCTTTTACGCCAGCAATGATGGCTTGCATCATTTTATTGATTAGGTGATTGGCAACTGGAAATTGATCAATACGGATACGTTGTTTAGTTTGTTGATCAAACATGATGTGGTAAAGGTCATCTTCCTCATGCCAGATACGGAATTCTGCGCGCATTCTGTAATGTGATGCCGGGGAACGGAAAACTTCAGGCTCAGGTGCGCTAAAGGGGAGCATCATTCCTTTTAGACGATGGACTTTCTCCATCAATTGATTTTCATAATTTTCCGTTGGCAAGGCATTCTGCATTATCGGGTTCTCGTCGCGTTAAGAAAAATTTCCGAGCGCATTGTAGGGAAAGTACAAAGGATGTCCAGTTTTCTGGTTTATCTGTTCTTTTTTTGATAGAGAGGTATTCTGGACACTCTAAAACCTTCATCGTAGCATGACTCTTTATAGTTAAAATACAGAGCCAGATACCACATATATTCTCATCACAAATCTTATGATAAATAAAAAACAGATTCTTCTATCTGCGGCATCCGTGGCGGTATTTTCTAGTTGGAGCCATTTTGCAGGTGCAGATAATCAAGATACATTGGTGATTACAGCCCATCGCTTTAAGCAGCCGATTTCTTCAGTATTGGCGCCAACGACAGTAGTGACTCGTGAAGATATAGATCGTTGGCAATCCAGTAGCTTAGTTGATGTTTTGCGCCGTTTGCCGAGTATTGATATTGCGCAAAATGGGGGTGTTGGGCAGCACTCTTCTTTATTTGTTCGTGGTACAAACTCAAACCATACATTGGTGCTGGTGGATGGGCTCCGTTTGAATCAGGCAGGTATTACCGGAGCCGCCGATTTTAGCCAGATCCCAATCTCAATGGTGCAAAGAATAGAATATATCCGTGGCGCGCGTTCTGCTGTATACGGTTCTGATGCCATTGGTGGCGTGATCAATATCATCACAAAGCGGGGACAACGCGGGACAACACTGAATGCAGGGATCGGCTCGAATGGGTATCAAAACTATAATGGTTCAACACAGCAAAAACTCGGTGAGAATACTTTATTAACTACAGCCGCAGGCTATACCTATACAAAAGGGTTTGATGTGATAGTTGATGGTAAAACCGGAGGATATCGTCAGCCAGATCGCGATGGCTTTATGAGTAAAATGCTGTGGTTGGAAATAGATCATAAAATAAGTGAGCAAATGAGCGGATTTGCCAGAGTCTATGGATTTAATAATCGGACGGCTTATGATGCATGGAGCATCGATGAAGCAGATACTCGCGAACTGTTCAGTCGTACCTATGATGCTGGTATTCAATTTAACCAAGGCATCTATTCTTCTCAATTCATTGTCAGTCACAGCCACGTCAAAGATTACAATTATGTTCCTAAACATGGGCGTTATGGCAATCACTCTAGTCTGAGTGATTCAAAACAATACAATGTGCAATGGGGAAATACGTGGCAAGTCGGTCATGGTGCAATCAGTAGTGGAATTGATTGGAAAAGAGAATGGATTGCCGCTGGCTCCAATAACATCCCTGTACAAAAACATGTTGATAATACGGGGCTCTATTTAACTGCTCAGCAAAAGATTCAAGATGTCATTTTAGAAGGTGCTGTGCGTTCAGATCACCATGCTGAATATGACTGGAATACTACGGGGCAAATTGGCATCGGCTGGGAGTTTATTGATGGTTATCGTTTTGTCACTTCGTATGGAACAGCATTCAAGGCACCGACGTTGAGTCAGCTTTATAGCAGATGGGGAAATGAAAGCCTTAAACCAGAAAAAAGTAAGCAATGGGAAATCGGGATTGAAGGATTGACCGGACTACTTAACTGGCGTCTATCTGTTTATCGTAACGATATTGAGCAGTTGATAGATTTTGCCAATAATCGCTATGAGAACAGTGATAAGGCAAAAATAAAAGGTGCTGAGTGGACGGGAACAATGGATACCTGTATGTTCCAGCATCAACTGACATTACAGTACATTGATCCGCGTGATGGTAATGGCCAGCAATTAACTCGCAGAGCCAAACAGCAAGTTAAATATCAATTGGATTGGGAAGCCATGAATATCGATTGGGGGATCTCCTATCAATATCTTGGTCGGCGTTATGACCAAGACTACAGTACATATCCTGCGAAAACAGTGAAATTAGCCGGTGTAAGTCTGTGGGATATCAGCGCTTCATATCCGATCACTGACCACCTGACAATCCGTGCTAGAATAGCCAATCTGTTTGATAAGCATTATGAGACAGCCTATGGCTATCGCACCCCAGGAAGAGAATACTACCTCACTGGAAGCTACAACTTCTGATTTAAACAAGACCGCCCGTCCAACGATCCTGGTTTTTGATTCTGGAGTAGGTGGTTTATCTGTCTATCAAGAGATTCGGCAGCTCTTGCCGGATCTCCACTATATATATGCTTTCGATAATGAAGCATTCCCTTACGGCGAGAAAACGGCGGAAGTGATTGTAGAAAGGGTCGTTCAGATTGTTGATGCAATCCAGAAAAAGCACCCTTTGGCGGTTGTCGTTATCGCTTGCAATACTGCAAGTACAGTCAGCTTGCCCGCCCTGCGTGAACGTTTTTCTTTTCCTGTAGTTGGTGTTGTACCGGCGATCAAACCTGCTGCGAAGCTAACCTGTAATCGTGTTGTGGGATTACTGGCGACACGCGCCACAGTGAATCGCGACTATACCAAAGAATTAATTGAAAGGTTCGCTACGGATTGCCAGATGTATGCAATTGGCTCTGCTGAATTGGTCGAATTAGCCGAACGAAAATTACATGGCAAGAATGTTCCACTAAAAGAGTTAGAGAAGATACTGAAACCGTGGCTAAGAATGAAAGAGCCACCGGATACTGTCATTTTGGGTTGTACACACTTTCCTTTGATAGCAAAAGAAATTGCACAAGTTTTACCTGATGGAACAAGATTAATTGATTCGGGAGCTGCAATTGCTCGCAGAGCTGCATGGCTGATCAAAAATCGGGATGATTTGTTTTTAACAACTGCTGATAACTTAGCATATTGTACAAAGATCGATTCAGCGAATGAAGATTTGCGTCCCATTTTACGCGAATTAGGTTTCTTAACGCTGGAAAAACTATCAACTTAAGTGCAATTTGGCGTAATAATCATCGGTTGATGTTTTTTTTTAAAAAAACTCTTGTCAGCGCCATAAAACCCCCTATAATGCGCCACCACTGACCGAGGCAGCGCTGAAACAGGCCGCGCAGGACAGTGAGAGAAAAGCGAAAATAATGGCTTGACTCTGGCGGCGAAAAGCGTAAGATACGCAGCCTCGCAACCCGGAAGGAACTTCCGGTTGCCAACGCTCTTTAACAAGTTAATCAGACAATCTGTGTGGGCACTCGCAAGACACTTATCCAAGCCGAAAGGCAAAATGATTTAAAGTCTTGAAGAGTGACTGACAGTTAATTCATTACGAACTAACAGTAGAATTCTTTGAGCATCAAACTTTAATTGAAGAGTTTGATCATGGCT
>NZ_MKGR01000040.1 GCF_001908095.1 Xenorhabdus thuongxuanensis
TATTGGTAACGGGAAAGCCGGCTGGGGTGCGGCACACTTAACCGGCTGAGATCGAAAATTGGATCGTGGCCTTCAGCACCGGCAGCCATCGCCCTTGCCACGAGTTGTGCCAGCCAGGGTTTGAGTTGCGGAATAATCGGTATCTCCCATTCGCTGTGGTTTTTACTGCCTTCCAGCCCCAGTTCAATATAATTGCTTTCCAGGTTAATATCCCGCAGCCGCAGGTGCAGTAACTGGTTCTGGCGCATCCCCGTAAAGCGCAATGTCGCCAGTACGGTTGACCAATACCAGGTTGGGTACAGCGCACACCGCCCTCCCCGTGGCATCACGTCGGTTCTTTCTTCTTCCGCAAACTTCCCCATCAACAGGTTAATACGGGTTATCTGCGGCTGACTCAAAATCTTCTTCTTTTTCTTCTCTTTTTTAACCACGGCGTGGTTAAACGGGTTTTCGGTGTGGGGCAGCAATTTTTGCGCCATACCGAAATTAAAAATCGCCCGCAGGTGGGCTACCTTATTGTTCCAGGTATGGCTCGACTGCTTTTTTTCCACCAGAAGATGGCGCCGCCACCGCAACACATCCCGATGAGTGATCTGCGCCGGTGATACCGCTTCCCCCATAAACCGGATAAAACCCCGTGTGACCTTACGATAACTCCATTCGGTATCCGGTCGCAGGATATGTGAAAAAAAGTACTCTTCTAATAGCGCTTCCCAACTGAGGGGTTCTGCTGTGTGCAACATATTATTTTTTCCTCGGCTCATCCTGCCGTTTCCTGTCCAAAAACAATTCGCGGCAATAAAATAAAAATAACTGTTTGAATTATTTATCTTTAAATGATGAATGCTGGTGACTGTCAGGGGCAATACTTTCTTTCTCCCGTTTTGACCGTTTGGTCAGTTTTGAGGCGGGGGGGGTGACTTTTTCCCTGATTTTGCGGCGAAGATCCATCAGGTGACTGAAATAAGGATAATAACGTCAGGGTATCATCAGACACGGATGGCGGTGGGGTTGTGATTTCACTGACAGGCGGCGTGGGTCTCGTTTCCGGTACCGGATTGTATTCGGAAGAGCACGCCGCCTCCTTCGCCGGAGATGGAGAAACTCCCTGTTTTCCCCGCAAAGGGGAATGAACCTGCCCGGCAGCGTCCTGAAGTAAGGTATCTATCAGCGGAACAGTGGAGGGACACCCATTGAGATGCTGCATCAGACAATGCCAGACTGCCGGTACACTCACCAGCCACATCATGGCTTTTTCTGGTAACAAACAGGCAGCCAGCAACACTTCCTGCGGAACCGACGGTATGTTCTCCGGTGCGAGAAAACGGAAACGAAACGGTTTATCGGGGATACCCATGCCCGGTTGCCAGACATGCCCGTCTTCCAGTTCTCCTTCGAGCTGCCGCAATAACGGCAGGTGGTAAAACAACGCCGCCCAGAATACCACCGCCTGCCACAACAGGCTCTGTGCCGCCTGCGTTTCGGGTGCCGCCCCCGGTGGTAACAGATGCCCTTTCGCCAGCCGCACGGCACAGGTGGTAAATTGCAGCGTCAGGTCGGCAAATCCCCCTGCCCCTGACCAGTCACCTTCCGACGTAGCGGGTACTTGCTGGACACTGCCCAGTAATTGCTTCACCGGTGCAAGATAGAAACGCTGATACAGCCCTTCCGGCAAGGCACTGTTTTGCCATAATTGCTGAAGACACTGGCGGCGCAGGGGCGTTGCCAGTAACTCGTCAGCCGATTGCGGCCGGAAATAGCCCTGGCTGTCACGAATAGCGGCCGGTTGTTGCTCGGGGGATTTTTGCGGTGTGGCAGACTGGCGGGCAAAATGCGATTTAAAACGTTCAAACATAGTTTTTCCTCTTTCGGTTCAAATTGGGTTCAGTGTCGGTAGATCCCAATCGGAAACAAGGAGAAACTCTTTTTGCGAAAATGAAAATTAAACTGACCCGATTCATCCATGGATTCATTTACCGGGTCACTTTAATTCTAATTATAAATCAATACATTAACACTACTCAAAAGTAAGAAAGCGCCCCGAAAGGCGCATGAGAACAAGAGAATAGATACTGAGAAAAATTCAGGCTGCCTGTGGCTGTTGATGCTCCCGTAAACGGTTCGACCAGTTACCCAGATAATGTGCCGGTGTATAGCGGGTTCGCTGACTGCCACCATCATGCAGGGCATTGCCAATGGTGACCGCGGCCGGAATGCCGGTCAGGGCAAGCTGGATGTAGGCCATCACCGCGGCCAGCGGATCAATATCAATCGCTGAGACCCACAGACTGCATAACGGATCATGCCCCTGCGCTCTCAAGACGTCGGCAGCGGCCAGCGTCATACAACCCGCCCCACAGGCCGGCTCGTACAGGGTGATAAAGGGTTTCTCCTGCAAGCGTGCAGAGACATCCTGCAACTGCATCTCCGCCATCATTCTGGCCACGCACCAGGGGGTAAAAAACTGATTAAGTTCTTTATTACCTAAATCAAGCGCCATAAACACACTGCCCAGAAAATCACCGGGTTCCTGCGCCAGTCCCAGCACGGTACAGGAAAAGAGTTCTACAATCCGGTCAACATCCTCCCGTTCGTACTTATTGATGGTTTTCAGGTAATACTGCTCCAGCGCCTCACAATAATGGTATTTATTGTGAATGGCGGTCATTGCACAATTGCAAAAATCCTGAAAAACCTGATAACGACGGTGGTCACGTGCCGTCTGGTTAAACAAAGAAATAAAGGCTTTCTGATAATCGGGTTGAGATGCCATCACCTGTTTTCCCTGAAGAACAAAAAGAGAAAAAGGAAAACGCGTCCCGAAAGGGGAACGTGCTTCCCCATTCGGTTGGTATAGTTTAAATAAGCAATGCGTTACTGCCCAACGGCAATGGCCGGCACGGGCAGGTTCACCGCCCGTTTGTCATCGTTGACCAGATAAAGCGTAGGCCGGTCCTCCCGTCCTGACAGCCCGTTGCCACTGTCCACATGCTCGCCCTGGTCATAGCAATCGTAACCTTTGAGGCTTCCTGACGGTTCGCTGTACCAGTGGCGGATTTCACAGTCAAACACCGATGACAGCTCGCCCATCAGTTCGGCCGACGGGGGTGCCCAGGGGGAATCAAAGCGCACGGTCAGGCTGCTGACATGCCGGCGCTCCCAGCGGACATGGTGACCCAACGGCCATTCCATACCGTATTGCGCGTCGTAAAACTGCGCCGGAGTCGCGATGCCTTTGAGCAAGCCACTGTTGCCGTTAATCTCGGTGGCAAGGCGGGTCGGCATTATCATCAACATATCGCAGGGCTGCGCCGATCCCGGGTAAGTGTTCAGCTTATCCCAGCACGCGCCGATATCGATAGTTTCAGACCAGCCCACCATGCCAAACCAGTCGGTATACTGGCGGGTCAGGAGACGGGTGATAATGTCACGCGCCGGCGCCGGTACATTGTCCCAGCGCACCAGGCTGAGACAGGACTGGCGGTACAGGTTATCGGTCCGTTTAATGTTGTCACTGTTTAACGGCACATTATCCTGCAACAACTTAAGCCACTGTTCAAAAGCCAGGTTCTGTGCCGTCGGCGCCGCCGTGCCGCACACCAGTGCCGGGTAAGGCGCATAGGTTTGCGGTTTAGTCGGTTTCAGTATCCCCGCACAGCCGGCCAGAAACAGCCGCAGGCTTTGCTGTACCGCCTGACGGTAACGGGGGGGTTCTTCCCCGCAGACCCATTGCTGCATCACGTCAATACACACCGACTTACCGGTGATGTCCAGTTGATTAGTATACCATTCTGCCATGGTCAGGTTCCTCATTGGATGAATCAGCATAAACCGGAGGAACCGCGCCATCAGGGCACCGCTCCCCCGATGGGTGATTGAAAAATAGGTTATTCGGACTGTGACCCGGTGTCCTGACTGAGCAGCGTCTCGGTAATACCGCAGTCGAAAATTGCCCTCAGCTCATCATGAATCCCCAGGTACGGTGTACTGCGCTGGATACCCTGCGCATTCAGCCGGGTTAAATCGTATTTATCCACCAACGCATTGATGGCTTCAAAGGGCTGGACGCCACTGGCCATCAGTTCAGCCACGGTGTCAGCATCACACAGGGCCGTATCATTCAGGTTCAGGCCAAAATGCCGTTTCAGCAGCGTGCCGGCAATGACCTGCCAGACGGTTAGACGTAAAGGTGCCATAGTAATATCTCACACGTTAAATACTGACTGTCGTGCTGTGCCGGAGAATATCCTGCACTTCACGGCACTCGTGATAACGGGGCGAAACCCCATGCAGCGACAGTAAGTGCGCCTCATGCCACAATGCCCGGGCGGCCGGGATATTCTGCCAGCCCTGCTCAAATACCGCCGACTGACACAACTGCTGTTGCCGCTTTTCCAGTGACAGGCGCTCTGAGGCCAGCGTCACCGGCTGTGCCCAGACAATTTCGTCATAAAACCGGCCACCGAGCACTTTTCTGTCCCCGGCGTCATAAATCATGACGGTTAACGGAAAAAACACACACGCCGCCTGACCGGATGGAGTCTCCGGCACCGGCCAGTCGCCCAGCAAATGGATAACCTTCAGCCGCTGCACCACCTCCATAACCGAGAAAGCTTCGCACACCGTCAGGGTTTCCGCCCGCAGAGACGGGGGCATTTGTGGGGGTTGCATCAGGCCGGTGACCTGGGCAGTAAAAATATCTTCACGTAAGGCCGGATTGGTTTCAGCCGGCACGGGCAGAAAAATCGGGTTCATCGGTATTTCCTTGATTGAATGTCAAATAAAGAAAACACCCGCCCGATGCCGGGAAGGTGTTTTCGGCTCCCTGGTCAGGCGCTTAAGAAAAGAGCAGGGTTAACAGCAACATAGGCCGATAACCTCAATGATGATGATGATTTTGATTTTCGATTAATGACGGACTGATAAAGTCTTCGTGGAGTCTCAATGTCATGACTGATTCTATCAGGCCATTTTCCGGATGTTGCTTCGCATATTCCCGCAGTTCGCGAAACCGACAGGCATCCGCATTCAGCTCATTCAACGCGGCGATACGGGCAAGCACGATTGACGTCACCGCCAGCCCGAAGGCATCGGCTGAGAGTGTCACCGTTAACTGCGTGTCCGACAGGTACACCGGATAGTTTTTCGCTGATGTCGGCACCATATAGGCCAGCGACTCAGACACCTGACGGCCTGTCCATTGCTCAGACGGGTAATCCCGGCATAACGTTGAGGCAGTATTGACAACCAGAAATCCCAGAAACAACCGCTCCAGCGATTTTTTGCCGGGAAATGCCGCGGACAGCGCGAGACTGTCCAGCATGATAAGGTCACCTTCTTGCATGATGTTCTCCTGTAAATAAAAAAGACGGAGAACACCCTGCCCGATGGGAAAGGAATTCCCCGTCGGGTGACTGGCATTGTGCCAGGGTAGATTAAATTATCGCCATGCCCCCGCTAAACTTAAAGCCGCCCGGATACACGGGGCCTGGGGGTGTTGCAGCGCATATTCCCGCAAATCACACAACCGTTCAGTGATTTCATCCTGCTTTACCAGTGCCGTCAGATAGCCCAGTACCGTCAGGGTGACCATCAGCCCGAACGTATCCGCTGACACCTCGCTGTTAAAGTCAGTGGTCTCGATTTTGACCCCATACGTGTCAGCGCGGGTCGGCACGGCATAGGCAATTTTGTCGGACACTTTCCGGCACTGCCAGGTATCACACCGGTAATCCTCACACAGCGTAACCGCCGCTTTAATGACCGAGTGTTCCAGCAGCCTCAATTCCAGTGGGCTACTTTGCGGAAAGACGTCCGCAAAAGGGGACAATTCAGACGCCGGTACAGCATGCACCGTTGTCCTGGTTTCGTTTTGTTGCATAGTGGACTCCTTTAAAATAACGGAGAACACCTTGCCCGACGGGAAGCATGTTCCCCGTCCGGGTTGACTGGCTGGGTTGCCAGCGTGGATTAAATAACCTTCATCATCAACAAAGATGATATCTGCTTCCAAAGGTGGGCAGATGTACCACACAGTGTGTACTCCCTTGCAGGCTACGGGAGTGTGGGTGTCGCTGCCCGAAGGTGATCCTCACAAGCGACCGGATCATATGTAAGCCTTATCACGCTAATAAACGGAAGTCATAAGGTCAATACGTAATTCATTTTCTATCGGGGAAAATAACGCTATTCCGTTTCCCCGTTCTGATAATAGATCTGTTTGATATAACGCCCGCGCCCGTCACCGTGTCCCAAATCCATCGCGACCAATGCCAGTGCTTCCCGATCGCTGAAACCCTGCGCTTGATAATGTTCGCCGGATTGCTGGGCAAAATGATAGCGCATACTGTGCGGGGCTTTACTGCCGTTCAGCCCTGCCCTTCTGACAATATAGCGGTAGCGGTCTATGGCCTGCGTGATCGTCGGTTTATCAATCAGTTTGCCGCTGTGTGGATGCATTTCGCACTCAGCGTAGGCAATGGCGTGTTGCAGCGCTGCCCGATCCAGTATCACCGTTGGCCTCGGATGCCCGCCTTTGGTGCCAAACACCACCCGCACAGACGTCTGCCCGTTTTCCAGCGCTTTTTTCCAGGTGGCTAAGGACTTATAGGCTTCTACCGCTTCTTTGGTACGCAGTCCCAGTACCCAGGCCAGTTGCATCACCGCCGCCACGCGCCGATCTTTTTGTTCGACCTGCTGAAAGATTTCTCTGAATGCGGCCGGTGTCAGCGCAGCTTTTGTTCCCTTACGGCGGGTGTTTGCAATTCCCAGCGCCCGGTTGTTCAGCCGCGCATTGTCGGTGGATGCCAACTTGTGTTTTCCGGCCCGCGCCAAAATCATGCGCAGTGCCGACATCTCATTTTGCAGGGTTCGATGGCTGATATGGCTGGCTTTACGTTCAGCAATATAGCGCTCAATGTGTCGGGTTTTCAGGCTGTCCATCTGCCGGAGCCTGATGCCATTGTCTTTCAGAAAGCCAAGAAACTGCCGGGCAATCCGCTCACGATCGGCCACCGTGGCAAAACTCCCACCCGCTTGCCGGGCGTGGGTAATAAATTCTTTTCTGAACCGCTCAATTTTCGAACGTGCTGATTTCTGCGCCATTCCCGCCTCTCCTGCTAACTTGCCGTGTTTTTATTCATTTTTAAACAAATCCCTGCATGTCGGTTCAGGTTCACCGTTCCGTGGTGCGCCAGACAATGTGTAGCAGAGCGAGGGTTATGTTAAGTTTTTGCAGGAGTTCGCTACGTGCTCAGCACGGCGGTGGCATACTCCCCGTTCAGTGCCTGATTCATTCAGGATGAACGCCTCATTATCTTGACGTGATGAATTTCTCCTTCATTTTTACTGCATCAGCCTGCAATCAGGCAATGGGTTGAAAATCCGATAAGACGATCGTTTATCAATCAAACAAAATGGCGGTTAATGGTCTGTTTTGCGTGGTTTCACTGAGTAATGCGGGGTTCAAATCGGCCGTAAAGTCAGGCTCTACGTGCTCTGGACGTTGGACGCCTGGCGGCGTCACTTGGTAAACGCTGCGCTTTAACACAAGTGACGCCGCGCCGTTTTCGGGACGTTTTTCGTGATAAATACAAAATACAGGTGAATGTTGTACCGGTTAAAACGGTATCGATTAACGTAAGGCAGAGCCTGTTCTGCTCGGTTATGTATGTGAATAGCCGATGATGAATACCACCGGGAAACTTTCATCCCCAGACGGAGGGTTAGGTGTCCGAGGATATCTGCTTCCAAAAGTGCGCAGATGTACCGCATTGCATGCACTCCCTTTCAGGCTACGGGAGTTTTTTTTCGCCGCTTAACGCTGATCCTTGCAGGCAATGGATCATTGGTAACAGTGAATACCTTATCGATTAGATTGGGAGAGATCAAATTTTTGTTTGATGACAGGCTGTGAGGGAATGCGTCATTATTTTGTTGATGAAAATAACTTCACATCGGTTCATAATCTAGGCAAACATGACAAAATGCCCATAATGACTATACCGCTATCACTACTTAATTGGAGCAACGACAATGTATATACCAAAGAAAATGGAAATGACCGATCAAAACAGCGTGTCGACTTTTATTATCAACAACAGCTTTGGATTATTGATCTCTCCTTCACTAATAGGCACCCATCTTCCTTTTGTTTTTGCCCCCGAAGAAGGAAAGAGGGGGGTGTTATATGGGCACGTGGCCAAAGCTAATCAGCACTGGAAAGAATTTGATGGCCAGCGAGTATTAGTGGTCTTTACTGGGCCACATGCTTATATTTCACCAACTTGGTATAAAGCACAACATGCTGTTCCCACTTGGAATTATTCAGCAGTACATTGCTATGGAGTAGCAGAAATCCTAGGAAACGAAGAGACAAAATTGGCCATGGAAACCCTAGTCAATACCTTTGAACCTAATCTGGTAGAAAACAAAGAACTTATGCCAGACTCTTACCTCAATCAAAAAATGCAAGCGATAGTTGGGTTCAAAATTTGGCTTGACGAAATTCAGGCTAAAGAAAAGCTCGGCCAGCATAGAAGTCAAGATGACCAACGAGGTGTTTATACGGCGTTAGAAAACAGTACACAGAGTGACAACGTAAAATTGGCGAATTATATGAAAAAGCGTCATATTGGCACTGGCGATTAAGGTGTTTGCCAGTAAGCCTGTGTTATCGTAGACTATTTCACCCTCACCATTGGGCTCAGGTAACACGCAAGTCCTGTACTAATCTGAATCACTGCACAAACGATAAACAGCAGAGCTATCCCTCCCCACGAAATCACATATCCAGAAATAGACAAACCGAAAGGTAAGCCTAATTTAAATATTGTGCCAGTAATACCCATGACTCTCCCTAGATTCTCTGCTTTGACACTTTCTTGACGGTAAGTGTAAACAAGAAGAGCTGTGATTATTTCGAAGAAATTCGCCCAGAAGAAAGCAAAAATTAACATGACAGAATGGTTAAAAAATAGAATCAAAAGATAGCCAACTGCCTGAATGGTCATAGTTACAATCAACACTAACCCTAAACCAAATCGGTTTCGTAGGCGAACTGCCAATAACGAGCCTAGTATCGCGCCTATTCCGCCCGCAGACACCATGTAGCCAATGTTAACAGCGTTCATGGCCAGAGAAGTTTTGGCATAATAGATCGCTTGCAGAGAAAACACTATTGAGCAAGTATTTAATACCATGATAGCCAGCGCCATATGATATAGTGGAATATTAGCTTTTAATATCTGCCAACCTTTAACGATAGACGTTCTTACATTTTCGGTAGTTCTGAGTACCTCTTTTTCGTACGGCATTTTGAACAAATAACACCAAGCAATACACAGAAATAATGCTATCCATAGAAAAATAATATGGGAGGATGAGAATAAAATAATTACCCCCGACAGCAAAGGGCCAAGTGTCTGGAACAGGCTATTCAGTGAACTCATACTGGAGATAGCTGCACCTTGCAATTTTTCGGGTAATGCATGTTTCAGCATTCCCATTCTGGCGTTAAGATAGCCAAAGTTAAAAGTCATCATAAAGAAGGCACAAGGGAATAACACCCACAATGGGTTTGAACCAAACTCAATAGCTAACCAGCTAGCCAGCAAACACCCAATCTGTCCTGCAATCATCCATTGAGACCAAACTCTACGATCCACTCGATCAATCAAAACTCCGATCACTGCGGCCAGAAGAATATAAGGTAGAAACTCGGCAGCACGCATCCAGCCCATAATTTCCGATGAACGGGTCATATCGTAGATTAATAACGGTAATGCCAGCTCATAAACTTTCCCCCCTAAATGACAAAACAGCGCCCCTGAAAATAGCATCCGAAACTGCTTATGTTTCCATAGAGAGTACTCTTCAGCCTTTTCCAAAATGTCCCTCCACTACACGGTCTCTGTTTTATATAACCGCTAAAATCTTCGATTGAAGAAAATCAATAAACTGACACAATATGTCATTTCAGAGCACCATATCTGGGCAGCGCATAACTATTAAGGGGTAAACATAGGGTTTGTGTTTGGGTATATTGTTCTAAACTCCAATACCCGCCCACAGTACCAATACCACTCTGTTTAAAGCCGCCAAACGGACAACGAATATCTCTGATATACGGTGTGTTTATACCTATATTACCCACCCGCATTTTCCGAGCAAAAGACAGTGCTTTTGAATCACTCTCACTCCATACTGTTCCTGCAAGGCCAAATTGGGAATCATTAGCTAAAGAGAGAGCATGTTCTTCGTTTTCGGCGATAAAAATTGCTACGACTGGCCCAAAGATTTCTTGTGTAGCCAATGAACTTTGAGGATGCACCCCAGTTAAAACAGCAGGCTCAATGTAAAACCCCCGATAGCAATCCATAGGCACGATCCCACCAGCACACAAACTAGCGCCTTCTTGCTGTGCCTGAGTTATGGCCTTCAGTATGTTTTCTCGGTGACTTGCACTAATCATTGGCCCAATTTCGCTGGTTTCATCAAATGGGTCACCTACACGAATATTCTGAGTTCGCTCAATAAACTGACAGCTAAAAGTTTTGGCGATTGTTTTGTCGACGATGATGCGAGATCCCGCAGTACACACCTGCCCATTGCTGCTGAAAGCAGATACTAATGCGCCGTCTAACGCCGCATCAATATCTGCATCCGCCAACACCACCGTAGGCGATTTCCCCCCTAATTCCAGCAATGAACGCCGCAATGTGCCCGACGAATATCTTAAGACATCTTTTCCAACTTGAGTGCCTCCAACAAAACATAATAAATCAATATCAGTATGTCGAATAAGTGCCTCTCCAGTCGGCTGACCTGCCCCGTGTACGATATTGACTACGCCTTCAGGCAGACCGATTTCTGCAACTATTTGACCAAGGAAAGAAACAGTGATGGGCGCTAATTCTGAGGGTTTCAAAATCACAGTGTTACCCGCGATCAGCGCAGCAGCTAAGTTAATTGAAGAAACAGATAATGGGCCATTCCATGGTGTCATGATAGCAACGACTCCTACAGGAACATGATGAGTAAAATTAATGTAGGAATGCCCTATTGGAATAGCACTGCCAAAGAAACGCTTACCCTCTTCTGCAAAAAAACGAAAGTGTTCTACTGCACGCGGAAGATGACCATGTAAACACATTTTCGATAAGAAACCCGTGTCTTCACATTCATACTGAGCAAATAGAGGCAAGTTATCTTCTAACGCATCCGCAATCATATGCAGGTACGACGCTCTCTCTTCTACCGTCAGTCGTGGCCATGGTCCCTGCTCATATGCTATTCTGGCCGCATACACGGCGGAATCAACATCAGTAGACGAAGACACGTTAAATTGAGCAATGCGTTCTTCGGTCGACGGATTGATTGAAAATAATCTATCCCTACTCGTTGCTTTGACATGCCTGCCATTAATAAAATTGACAATATCTATCATGCTCCCTCCCACTCAATCCGCTAAACCCATTGCGCTATTTTGGTTTAATAACTTAACAAACGCCATATGGAATCTATCCACCGCATCTTCAAGAATGTCATCCGTGTGGCAAGTACTGAGCCAACCATGAGACTTGTGCATATCAATGCCATGCTGGATAAGGAGTATTTTTAGTTCGTTATAAACAGCCGCATTTTTTTGCGTTATCCAGAACGCCTCTTCAGAAGGAGAAATATCTACCCCTTCTTTTTGCGCACCAATCAATATGTGAAAGATCGATGATTGATGAAACAGTTGTACATCAATACCAACCTGCTCAGCCTTTTCATTGACCGCATTCACAAACGTTATTGTGTTTTTATTCAGTGTCTCTTGAACAGCACCGTCAGCCACAAGTGCCAAAGTGGCCAAGCCAGCACTGGCGGATAATGGGTTACCGTTGAACGTACCTGTATGGAGCACTTTAGTATTATGTCCAGCTTCAAAACAGGACATAACCATCTGAGAACCCGCTATCGCGCCACCGGGTAATCCACCACAGAGCACTTTAGATAATGTGGTCACATCTGGCATAATGGAAGATAACTGTTGTACGCCACCCGGTGCATAACGAAACCCACTCATCACCTCATCAAAAATGAGCAGGGTATCGTAACGCTGAGTAATATTTCGTAACTCCTGTAAATACTGTCTATTGTATGGAAGGGTACCACTGCTACCTCCCCCTGGCTCTAAGATAACTGCCGCCGTTTTTCCTTCCATCAAAGACGTTTCCACGACTTCCAGATCGAACGGTGGAACTAATTGCAGATAATGAGCAGAGTCTGGATGCGAACCCGTTGGCCACCCATCGACAACACCTGAAAGTGCTTCATCATGCCAGCCATGGAAATGTCCATCAATTCGCATGATATAAGGTTTGCCGGTATAAGCTCGAGCCAGGCGCAAAGCCAGTAGCGTAGCTTCGGTACCCGATGCACAGAACCTGACCAGTTCAGCACTGGGCACCATTTGAATTATTTTTTCAGCCCATTCCACCAACAAGGTGTGATTACCGGAAAGATGTGTGCCACTATTTAACTGAGTGGCAATTGCCTGAATCACGGCAGGATGATTATGACCCAGAATTAACGAGCCATGCCCCATCCAAAAATCTGTGTATTGTCGATTGCTTGTATCCCACTTATAAGCACCATTAGCATGTTTAAATACGACGGGATGTGCGGAAGCCCAACTATCATGCGTTGTTCCACCCGCAATGGCACGTTTTGCACGCAGTTCCCAATCTTGCATCATTGATTACCCCTTGTTCTCGGCCAACAGGAAGTCAATGACTTGTGGTGCACGCCTCGGTAATTGAGAATCTTCTTTCCCATAATATTCGAATAGGTATTCGTAATAGAGAATAAAACAATTAACGAGCTGGCGAACAGTGACAAATGTACGTTTTACCTCACGATGAGAAATAATCTCATCATTTGCATAAAGGTTTTCAAAAATAGATATTTGATGATCTAACCGGGCATCAATCAAAGCATGTTTAAGAAAAGAGCCAAACATGCCCTGGGCAAAAGGATATAACTCAATCAACTGAGAATAGTATTCGGTCAAATCAATTTTGCTGAAACTCTTGCCGTCAGACTGCATTAATGAGAATACGGCGGTGTATACTAAAGAGCTTTCCATTGCCACTTCATTAAGATAATTGATCAGTGCCCGCGTACTGGGTAACGGAAGGGATTTTTTCACCAGCGTTGCAGATAAGCCATCCTTCATTAGCCCCTGTAGGAAAATTTCCCCATGATCTGATTCCTCAGCATAATGAGCGGCTATTTTCTGGCGAACATCAATCGACTCGCGGCAATATGCAACGCCAGCAGCCATATATTCATTGGCAGCATCTACATAGTGATAAAATTCAATACCCCAACCTAAAATTTGCCTTTTAGAGCAAGTGCCATTATGCACTTTTTCCCAAAATATTTGATTATTAATATGCTGCCGCCAAAAAACTATTTCTTGTTTTACTAACTCAACTAATTGATAACCAGTAAGCGATCCTTTATTCTCATTATTTATATCAATTAGCACAGATTCACCACACAAATAATCCAGCAGGCTGATAATATCTTCTGATGCAAGGCATGTTTTCTGTGAAATTATATTAACGGTATTAGTACCATTGAGGAAGCTGAAAATTCCTTGGATCATTTCCGCACTTTTGCCAGAGAAGGTATAATCATTACTGGGTACGCTAAGAATAGCTTCGTGACCTTTTACCATTAAAGTAGCTTGAGGAAGGCATTTAGGTAATGAATCTGGAGTTAATATTCTACCCATTTGATTTGTCATAATAACTCCTGACTTAACGATAACGAGAAGGGTTAATGATCTCATTGAAAGATATGTTTCTATAGTGGGCTTGAATATCATGCGTCCACAATTTTAACGTTTCGACCAATATCTCTGCTGACTTGATAGCATCATTAGCTCGCTCTTTTTCCAATGTTGAGATGCAAGCACAGACTTTCTCCAACCAATCATTATGCCCGTACTCCTCATCCAAATAGGCATGTTCAATTAAAGGCTGGACTATCCCTTTATTTTCTTTATCGTAGTATTGGATAAGCGAATTATAAAACACCATACCCTCTTTACGATCTCCACCTGTAGATTCAAGAAATGCCGAACATGTGGCATAAGAGATAACATCTCTACGACCACATTCGCGCATATGATTAATAATGGCGATTGTGCTCGGCAGTGGCTGGTGATTCAAAACTTGTTTTTTGGTAAAACCTAATCGTTTGAGTGCCTTCATAAAAAACATATGGTGGTTATATTCTTCAATAAAATGCTGAGAAAAAAGAACCCGAATTTGTTTATGTTCGTTAGCAGCCGCAGTGACTAATGAGAGACGTTTAGTCGCCCCCTCAATAAAATAGAAATTTTCTAACAGCCACCCAGCGAAAGCTGATCTGGATAATTTTCCAGTAGTGAGTTCATACCAAAAATCAAGAGTAAATACATCCCTTTTCCATTTAGGGAAAATTTCTCGACACATTTTTGCAAAATTCTGCGGGTCGACCGTGTTATTTGATGGTAAGTTTTCCATCTTTACTACATTTGCATCAATTAGATGAACTAATAAATCGTGAATTTCTTCTTCATCGTAATGATATTTTTCAGACAAAGTACTGAACGTATTATTTCCATCCATATCTAACAGCAAATTTTTAAGCTGCTGAGGATTTTCGGTTTCAATAGTGATATCTACATCATTAGCCATTATTTTTATTGCCGTTGGTTGTTCGTGAAGTGCAGAAAAATACTTTAAGTATGGACAGTCCATGAACCTTCTCCTCAACTTTCATGTCAAAATATAAAGGCTGCTACCAACAACAGCCTTTATATTTACTTTAAGAATTATTTGACCAAAGCGCCTAGAGCACGACGTTCTTCCTGGTTGGATTTTTTCTTAACATTAAGTGAAAAGTTTTTTGTTTGTTTTTTAGAATCAACAGATTCAGCATTTTGATTGTTCTTGATGTTTTGCATAATATTTTCCTATTTATATTAATTAAATTAAAATACCAATGAAACATACCATTAACATTTCCATTACAAAACTAGCTCGCTAAAACACCAGAGTCAATATCATATTGGCAAAAATTAGGAACTGTTGATGTTTTGTATACATCACTTATTCTGCCCCTTGATACCTTGCTTTTTCCTGCCAATCCATTGATGTCCGCTCTCACCTGTAACCTTTATGCCGGCATTATTCATTTTCATTCACGGCATTCTCATCTACGCTATTAACCCACAAGCGTTTTATATTCTTGTATTGCGGCAACTTATGTCCAAAAATGCTTTTCTGGTGTTATCTCTGAAAATGTAGGATGCGTAAGCGCTTACGATTAGCCTATGACGTGATGAAATTAGGCACATTATTTAACGCAGAAATATCGCTTGCAGTTTAATTAACGCGATGCTCGACTTTAACACCCAATAACGAGAGTTTGTTGAAGCCAGTCGCGTTGTTTTTTACCTTGTTTAAAGTTGGCAAAAATACCTAATGTGTGAGCAAGCAGCTTTCTGGCGATTCGATTGCTCAGATGCCACATATCCCGCGCCCAGCACTTCTCGATAGCCAATTGCCCGGCGAGTTGACCAATCACAGTTTCAATGAGACGCCGTTTGGCATTGATGCATTTTCTCGTCTCTTTGGGAACAGGGTCATCCATATTGGCTCGCACCGGCGTTATCATTTCAATGCCTTCTCTCTTCATTTCCTGTTTAAATTCAGTGCCTAAGTATCCTTTATCACCGAGTAAATAGCCGGTTATTGGGTCATGCTTCCAATGATTAGATCTTGTGATAAACTCCCTGCTTTTTATTATGTGGTGAGAGATGGCTAAAGTTGATGTGGTTTGTCGTTACTGTCATAAAACAGAAGAGGTTAAAGGGCATGGAAAAGGGCGTACTGGTCATCCCCGCTATCACTGCTATGCCTGCCGTAAAACCTTTCAACTGAATTATGCCTATCAAGCCTGTTATCCCGGCGTGAAAGAGCAAATTATTGATATGGCAGTGAATAACTCCGGTGTCAGGGACACGGCTCGGGTTCTGAAAGTCGGCATTAACACCGTCATTCGCACATTAAAAAACTCACACCAAGACAAGTGACTACGCTGCCGCTTGCGGGCAGTGAGATTCATCTTGTCTGTGAAATAGACGGTGCGCTGGGAAAAGCTGCACTGTTTCTTGCGGGTGAAAGCCCCGTCGTAGAAGATTAGCCAGATCACTACGTAGCGAGTTTTGCATCTCCGGCGGTAACAAAGGAGATGAAGCGTAGACAGCGAAACATTCGAGCCGAAATCAATAGGTGAACGTGATAACTCCGAAATTCACTGATTGTGTTGTGCCGATGGTATCGTCGAACCAGCAGGCAATAGTTTCTGAATGGGCACACTGGCGATTTTTTCCAGTCAGAAGCACACACCGGAGTCTCACAGCCTATTCAGTATTTTTTCTACGCAGCAACACGACGAGAAATGCCAGATTGACGAACTGAAGGCTGGTATTCAAATATCTCTCACAGTTCTTCCACAATCGTCGGCATTTTTCCAGCCAA
>NZ_MKGR01000041.1 GCF_001908095.1 Xenorhabdus thuongxuanensis
GCTTGTCTTTGTATGCCAATACTCTCTTTCGAAAATCTAAGCTGTAACCCATCTCATTTTATGCCTTGTCATCTTAGGTTTAGATATTATGTCATATTAATATGATTTAGCTATAATCACCCGAATAGCAAACTCACGTAGCTTCTCAACACCAATAAACCCAATGGCACCCCCGATAGCGGGTGCAAAATTGGCAGGAATACCAAACATCTCTAATCCGCTGGATACGCTCCATGACAGCGCACCACAGAGCAGAGCCTCGACCCAGCGGTTCTTTCGTTCCACGCCGTCATAAATCAGGCGCCCGTAACAAATTAATGCCGCCAAAACAGAGCCGGATATTTGCGGCCATGAGTTTTTCAGGCCGTTTAATATGTCAGCCCATAAATCAGGATTTTCTTTCATCTTCATATTCCACCCCATCTGAGCAATGGGCGTCCGTGGGGTGAACGATGGTTACCCCTGTGAGTTAGTTAAAAGTAATGGGTTAATAGTTAAGGTAAGCTGTTAGATCAGCCAAAGATTAACCAACAATTGGAGGGATGGCTGATTACCTCCGAACAAAGGAAAAAATATGATTGTCATTGGCGGGCATAGAATGTCACCAGAACAAAATTTTCTTTATGACAAGTCCCAATTAAGCTATGAATTAACTGTTGCAATAATTGAATTTCTTATCTCAGAATCCGCTAATCCAGAAGAGACAAAGAAGAAGTTAGAAAAGATGGTATTAAAACACGTCTCAAGCCACGCAAGGGGACATGCTGGCAAGGACTTAATCAACCTTCTGAAATAGCAAATCAAGGTGCAAGTGATTGCACCTTATTAATATGATTCACAAATTCTAACGACTTACTTTTAGCCCACTCTGTTGCTCTGAGTTCAAAATCTGAAAACGTCGATCTTTCATCATAGTCTTCGACATAAAATAATTTTACATGAGGCGTTTCATAAAAAAGGACTTCATCTTCTTTTTGCAGGCAAACATAAACATCGGCTTCTAGTGTTGCCACTCGTTTAGAAGAAAAAGACAATATGCTTTGCTGTTTCATGCCATCATTATTTTTAAGTTCCAATCTCGAATTCACTTTAGGGAAATTTACTATAATCTTCATCATTCACCTCGTTAGCGAGTTAATAGGTTGCCAGCCGCAATAGGAGAGACTGAGGTTCTGGGGGTGATTGCGGTGGCAAATTGGGCAATAATCAATTTCGAGCGCCCAGATATAGACGCTCTGTATTGGTTATTGTATGGGGCCAGCTACAAATCCATGCTGACCTCGACATACTGTGCGAACCGTGTCACCTGTCAGCGTGGTGATGTAGGCCTGATCTGTCTTCTTGATCTCGTGATTAATCAAATTGCCGTTCTGGGTATGTTCGACACGGGCAATAACGCCCCCAGCGACACCTTTCGGGTAAAACTCCAGACGGTACATGTCTCCCAAGATCCATGACTCTTCTACTGAACGACCATTTTTTTCTGTGATTAGCTTTAGTGCGTACATGGGTAATTTCCTCATTGCGTAGGTAACAAAAAAGGCCACTGAGTGACCTTCGATATAATTTGGTGGAACCTCTCGGAATCGAACCGAGTCCTGATGCTCTTCAGGCATCCGCGCGAACCCTCTACGCCAAAGTTCCAGATACAAAAAAAAGCTACGCCATGCGCAGCCTTGAATAATGAGCCGTTCGGAATTCCGAACTATTTGAATTTGTTCCGATGCCGGAATTCCGATAACGGGGATTTTGAACTACTGTATTTTTTGCAGGAGTTGAATAAAACCATCGAATTCATCTTTCATGAGGGTGTTCTCTATATTAATTCGAGGTGTTGCTACAATACCGTCATCCAGACGGCAGCCTGAGTGGACGCGCCTTAAGCAGGTCTTCAAGTCCCTAAAAGGGAAACAAGGGTATTCTCTGAATTGAAGTTAGTGCTGAACTTATTTACCGTTCGGCTTCTCTCTTGCCGCCCAATAACGATCATGTTCTTCCGATGTGGCCTTTTGGTCTTCGAATGCATCACCAATTTTCAGTCCATCAGGTAAAAGCGCCCAAGCAACATAAAAATACCGAGGCTCAAATTCTTCCCCTATCCACCGATATATGCCTGAGTATTCGCCTTCATCCCAAAACGTGACATAGCCAATATGCCAGCCATCGCAAGGATTTAAAACCAGTACCTCTTTACCATTCATATCAAAGGTAGGTTGCTCAGAGGCAGAACGAATAACTAAAGACTCTGTGATTGGTGTAGACATTTATCCCCCTCCAGAAAACAAAAAGCCCCGCGAGTGCGAGGCTGTATTCAAAGCACCTGTATTATTTCACAACACGGATCGTTTTGGCATCAATCTCAATACTGGTCCAGTCTCTATCCACTTCACCTTCGATACGAACTTTATCGGTCGGCGTGACCGTCTGACCCAGCCAAATTTTGTCATCAATGTCAACATAAACAGAGCCGGAGTTATCCTTGAACTCATAGAGTTCGTGCCCAACCTGTTTAACAATATTACCTTCCAGAACAACCCATGAGTCATCATGAAGGGATTTTGCTTTAACAACGTTGGTCAGGTCGAAAGTTGGCCCCTTAAATCCACCCTGAGAATAGCCGGCGCCGTCTGGGGAAACAAAACCGCCCTGCTGCGCTAAAGCACCAGAAGAGAGGAGGCTGAGAATAATAGCACTCAGTGTTTTTTTCATGATTTTCTCTTTGATTGTGTGTAGGCAAAAAACCCCGCCGAAGCGAGGTAAAATGTCTGAAATAAATAAACCAGTAATAACGCTATATCACTGTTTCTCGTCTATCGAGAAAAGCCAATAAGCTACGTGACATAGCTATCACTCTTATCACAATATATCGACTTTTGTAATTACGCAACCTGATTGACGACTTTTTTTTGTACGCCTTTATCAAATTCCAAAATAACCCCGGAAACCGCCAAAACGCCTTCAATAAATCCCTCGGCCGCCTGTAATCTTTTGGCAACTTCGTTATGGGATATGCCTAATTTATTGCCCATCATCCTTAATGGCAGTGCCTTAATGTAGTGCATCACGATCAGTTGAAAATAATAAGCGTTGTGCTTCTTCAATCGCAAAACAGCCGCATCAATCGCTATCCCGTCATCATCACAACATTGTGCACGGCTCTTTCGGGTACTGGCCGTCAACCCTTTGAACCCCGCCGCAATGGGTGACCAATCAACATCACTACTCCCTTCGTTAGCCCATGCGCCCCATTGGCTGAGTGTCATCCGCATATCACGCATTATGCTGTCTCCGCTGTCTTTTTCACAAATACCCTTTCTCTGGCTTGGCAACCTTGTTGTAGCAAGTCGTTAAAATCCCCCATATCGGGGTATCTGACGCTCACCTTTTCAATATCGTTGTTAGCCAGTAAATTCTTATTGGCACATATATATGCAGCCGCTTCTCCTGTAGCGCTCCAGTCGTTATCTGCGAAGATAATTAAATGCTTAACTCCCCTGGGAACCAGAAAGCGCTCCATAAACCCCGCGTTCACCACTGACCACGTATTCACCCCGTAGATTTGCTTACAGGACAACGCGGTCTCGATGCCCTCAGCAATCCCCAATGTCGAATCAACAGGAAACATACGTATCGCGGGCGACTGAGCATGGTCGCGATAGCTATCTTCCTGCATGGCATCCAGTTTCTTTTGCGGGGTAATATCGGCCTTTCTATCGCCATCAAGGTAGGTGCGGTGCAGATAACACAGCGTACCTTTAGCATCCGTCACCAATGACCAGATAGCCTGTAGCTTCCCGTTACGGACAGGCTGTTCGGCGCAGTACTTCACATTGTCGGCGGGTAGAACATGAATACCCCGATTTCGCAGGTAGGCTTCGCCCTGCGTGCCTTTCAGATTGGATAAGTTGGTGGCATAGCAGGCGGTCACTCTGTTTCTGAATGTGGTGATATTGGTCTCTTTTTTCACCACACTGCGCTTATCCGACTGGATACCCAATAGCAGATCAATCTCATCGGCCAGCGCCTTATACTCTTTCCCCTGCGTCAAGGTGAGTAACTTCCAGCCATCCCCTGCGTTACAGGTGCAGATGAACGTTCCCCTGCCATCCCGATCATCAATACGAAACTTACCTTTTCGCCCACATATCGGGCATTTCCCTTTAAAATGATGCTTGCCTGTCACAGGCGGCAATTTGTAATAAGCGAAGATCTCAGGCCAGCGGCCAATAACGGCATCGGCGGTTTTTATTCTGTTCATCGTGTTTCTCCCTGTCGCATACCAAAGCGTTCACGGATATCGCTGACCCGGCGTTGAGCAACCTCAAGGCGCATTTCCTGCTGTTCGTGGCGGGACTGCTGTGTTTGTTCCGCTTTCTTGCGGGATTTCGCCCACGCAATCTGTTTATGTTTAATGAAATTATTCACTTCGGGTGTCAGCTCCTGTGGGGTGTCGTGGAACCCACGAGGCCAGACGCCGAACTTGTCTTTAAAGGTGTTGGATACCCAGCCATCACTGATCGCCTTGCCCTGTGAGGCTCGCTGGTTCTGGTAGTACTTTAATTGTGAGTAGAAGCTCTGCTTTTCGGCCTGCGTGTAAACACGTTCTTTCTTGCTGAGTTTTTTGATGGTACGACTGGTGTCTACCTCAATATCTTCACCTGACAATGGCTTGAAGTCGCATTTCGGGCAGACATAAACGCCCGCGGGTTTCATGTAATGACAAGAGGGGCATTCTTTAGGTAACTTCTCGCGTTTCTCCTGCTCACGGTAGCTATCACGGGTTTTCATGCCATCGTTTTTATTGGGCAGTTCGTCATACTCGATATCATCGGGGTAACCGAGGCGATGAACCGTGCCGGAGTGATCAAGAATGATGCACCTGTCCTTACCCTTAGCGATACGCAAGCCCCTACCGAGTGTTTGAAGCCATCTAATTTCTGACTTGGTGGGACGGGCATAAATGATGCACCGGACATCACTGTCAAAACCCGCCACCAGCACGCCCACATTGACGATAATTTTCGTTGCACCCTGCTCAAACCGATGGATAATCAGATCTCTTTCTTCGGGCGGCGTACTGGCAGTCATGACTTCCGCGTTAACCCCAGCGCGATTGAATTCGACCGTGATAAAATTGGCATGGCTGACATTGACGCAAAAGCAAATCGTGGGTTGGTTCTCGCCCAATTTCAGCCAGCTACTAACGATGTCACCGACCAAATCAGCCCCGCACATGATTTCGGCTATCTCATCTTCCTTGTAGTCACTACCGTACTCAGCACTTTGAGTGGATTTCACCCCGGTTAAATCAGGCTTGGTGGGTGCATAGAACTCATAACTACTCAGATCACCACGCTGGATTAACTCTTTTATCGTGGTCGGCTTAATCAGCTTCTGGTAGTAGTGACCGAGGAACGGTGCAAACGGTGTGCCTGATAACCCAATCACCGGCATCTCACCATCACGGATAATTTCCAGCATTCGCTTACGGCGCAGGTGTGCTTCGTCAATGATCAACAGATCGATATTGTCAGGAAACTCACGGCGAATGATGGTATCGGCCGAAGCAATCTGGATTAATCGGGTCGGGTCATAGTTCGGATGGTCACGCCACACATAACTGATTTCGTGCTCTGGCAAACCATACTCAATAAAGCGGGTTGCTGTTTGGTCTACGAGGATCGTATACGGCACACAGAACATGACACGCATTCCACGGGATACATAACCATCAGTAACGAAAGCCGCCAGCCCTGTTTTACCTGAACCCGTGGGGCTGTACACCATGAAAGTACGGTGCTGCTTCCAGTCCTGACGCAACATGTTTAAAGCGCGTTCCTGTGCAAAATTGGGGGTAATTTCTAGCATGATGTTACTCCCTTTATTTTTCTGAGTTGCTGTGCCATAATCCGCGCAGGTAATCGAGCCTCAGATACTCTGATTCCTGCCGCAAGAACCTGAGCAGTTGCACCCTGCAAAGTTTGGCTGTTCGGTTTCTTGCACCCTCTTACACTTCCATTCTTCGTTAACATTGATACCCTCACTTGAATAATTTCCACTGCCAGAGCACAACCTTTCCTAACTTCTGTGACTTCTCAGCCCTTGCTAGCACCTGAACTTGGTGGCACGGATCACATCAACCCCGTTCACGCAATAACGCAGAGGTTGTTTGCCATCTTTGAGCAGCACGAAGCCGGATATGCCAGTGGGCAGCTCGCTTAATTTCAACAGTGATCGTTTACGCGGTGATCGGTTGTCAGCCTCGATAGCGCATTTCGCCCCTACGTGAGTGGTCACCATGTAATCGACGCGACCATTTCGGCCATCGCTTAATCCGGTCACGGTGAAATTCTTTTGCAGGAACCAACCTTGCTCACGGATCTTTGCGGTGAGTACCGCTTCAAAGTTCTGCATGTCGGCGACAGTGAGAAATTGCTCTTCCAGCAAGGTGATTAATTTTTCTTTCAGTTCTGTGCTCATTTTTGTTTCCTCAATGGTTATTTTGTATCACTTCGGTAGTACGGCGATTTTTGAAACCCTATTAGTGCACTTAATTAACTTATGTACTCCCTACTGAGATCTATTTAAGTAATGTGTTCTTACTTGGCTGTGCTTTACCTTACTGAACTCTCCAAACCCCCCTTACCCCCCTGGTTCTCTTCTCTATTCGTGTACTAGCAAAGTGATACATGTGAACCCCTAAATTTGATCACGGGTTAACCACCTTCAACGGCTCCGATGTATAACCCTGTGCCGCTCTCTCATACTTGACGACAAATTCCCTGAGCCGGATGTTGGCAGCTCGTCGTGCTGCGTTGTCTTTGCGGTATGAAACGGGTTCCTCATCCCATGCCGCCTGATACACTTCTGAATACTTGGCAGTTATCTTTGCCCGTGTGCTAACCCGTAGTTTCCCCAGCATTTCCTGAATCCATGCGCCATCGTCTGGGTAGAAATGCGATGGCATGGTCACTTTGATGTAGTCAGGAAAGTGCCCCATAACTAAATCCCGATCACAGACAACAACCACACGCCCCAGATCGGAATGACCACCAGCGCCAGTACATAAACAACCACCAGCTGAATGTTATTCATGACCTGCCTCCGTGGGTGGTGGAAACACTTTAGGCAGATCAGGGCGTAGTTCGTGGGCTTGGATGGCACCGTTTGAAAACGCCACAATGTCAGGAACCAAAGAGACCGAAACTCTCTTTTTTTTGTGTAACCATGAACTTATAAGCGATTGCCTACACCCCAAGATTTCGGCTAGCCTCGTTTGGCTGCCCGCAATTTTTATTATTTTTTCTATTGCTACGTTCTTCATTTATCCCTCCGTTAGCTCTACAGTGATAATATTATCACTTTAAATATAAATCAATCACTATGGATATATTTGTAAAGCTATCACTTTGGAGATAGAATTAGTTAAAAAAGTAAACGAGGTAGCTATGACTCTTGCAGATAGACTGAAAGAAGCCATGAAAGAGAAAGGACTCACTCAATCAGCCCTTGCCAGGGAAGCTGATTTAGCTCAATCCATGATATGGAAATTACTCTCAGGAAAATCCGCCAAAACAAGTAAATTGGTGGATATAGCAAAGGTTCTGGGGGTTCGCCCTGAATGGCTTAGTGATGGAAGCGGTGCCAAATATCAAACAGACGGTTCTGATGTGGTCATTATGCATTCTAACCATTCAGTGCCAGTAAAGATCTATGATGAAGAGCAAGAAACAAACGAGGCATTCATGGTGCCCGTGCTTTCGGAATCACTAACTAACTTTGACTCATGTCGGGCTTACAGGATCACTCAAAATACTGGCTGCACTGAGGCACCAGAAGGGACATTAATTGTTGTTGATAAATCAGAGAAGGCCGCCAATGACGATCTAATTTATGCGCGCATAGGAAAAAATTATTCTGTTTATCGCTATGTAAAAGGTGGTTCTACGGATTTTTTATCTGTTGATGACTCCAGAGTTCCACTAATTCCCATGTCGGCTGACGTTGAATTAGTTGGAGTTATTATATATTTATTTCGTGAAATGAAACGAAGACGATAATTACCATCCTCAACTTCAATCGTCCTTGCATAGCCTCCTGGGTTCACTCGAAACACTTCCAAATCATCCCCCCTTTCGTCTAAAGCACTGTTTTTACATACAGTGCTTTAAATCTTACTTAAATTCACGTAATTATCAAGGCAAAAAACAATTTATCTATCATTGAATTAAATCCATTCAATTTCAATAGCATAATAGAAAAAATAAATTTTTATCACCATAGGTATAGACTAACTAAATCTATAGTGATAATGTTATTTACAGCAAGGTGATAAGATTAATCACCAAGAGTTAAAGGAGGTTTCAATGAAAACATTTATCTTCGCAGCCATTGAGCGTTCTAACATGAAACAAACGCGTCCTGCATGTGTTAGGGCTCAGGCGAGTGACAGGGAAGAAGCAAAAAGGTTGTTAGCACCCGTATATGTCATTTACGGATGGATGGGACAAATTGTTGACCGTAACTCTGGTTAATTTCTAACAAGAAAATTGGAATCAGTGGATATCATAATTTAAATAAAAAAGAGCCTTATTCTATGGATATAAAAAATAAAAGTGAATTCAAAAAACACATACTTATCACTTATATGGCAAATCAAAAACATGAAGAACCAATTCCCAATTATTCTCTAGAGGTATTCCAAGACTGTGTTTATGTACTTTACAAAAGAAATGGAAGATATATGTATCTAGTTGATGTCTTCTTATCTTATGAAGATGCCAATAAACAAGCCAAAGAAATATTAGATCTAAAATATAAACTTAAAAATAACGTAAAGTGGAAAATTGATAATCCGAAAAAATTAACTGAGGTCAATCATGAATAACAAAACAAACACGCCCCATATGTGTTAAAGCTCAAGCACGCGATGAACAAGAGGCAAAAAGGTTGTTAGCACCCGTATATGTCATTTACGGATGGATGGGACAAATAGTTAATTGTAACCAAGATAAATAATATTAATTTTGAGGGGATAAAAATGAAAAAATCAGTAACTAATATCAATAATACTTTGGTGACTGAGATAAACAATAACCAAATTAAAGGGCAGCAATCGCTACCCTGTGGCGATAAGCCTTTTATTTACGCAGCTAATTTAAATCTTTATGAACTTATTGCATGGCTTCAAAATGAACTTAATACACTTAATAACCGTGAAAGAACGCTTTGTATTATATCAAAAGCAGTCGATTCACTGGAGCTTGAAATTAATTCTCTTGTTGCTCGTCAGCCTTTTTCAGAGTCTGTTCACCTGAGCCAAGAATCCAATTTACTTTTAGATTCCAATCAATGCCAGATGCGTCTTTGTTCAGCTTTAAACCATTTACGTAGCTTTGGGCTTTCTGAGGTAGATTTTCCGGGGCAAGGTCTTTCAGAAGAGCAAAGACAATCCATTCGAGCGGATTGGTTTCCAGTTCCCGAAGAGAAACTTGATACCGAGTAAACAGTAAATGTTTAAGAGCCTTATCACCTCTTAGCGGCTCAAATATTGTTGCATGCTGTTTTCGGTATTCATAGCTAACTATTTCAAGCAATAAAATTAAATAAGAATGTATTCTGGCGCTATCAGGATCACCTTTGGAAATTATGTTTTGGCTGGTGTAGCTGGCGCCATACGAAGGGAAAATAGCTTTTTGAATCTCTATAAATAAGTTCGAATAAACAGACATAAATAAATACCTTCTTGGCTGTTGTAGGGGGCTACCAAGAGTACCACCACCTTAAAGGTAAGATAAAAAGGTAAATCAGCATAATATGATCAAGGAGACAAAAATGTTAACCCTAGCTCGCCGTCCACAAGAAAAAATCATGATAGGTGATGATATCGTAATAACAGTATTCAGCAAGAATATAATGAGGCAGAGTGATATGAAAACAAAAATATCAGTTGGTGATAAATCTTACTTAGAGAATGCATTGGAAATTAATGAAGAAATGCAGGCTTTATTAGCGCCATTATTAAAATTAGCTGAGGAAGATATAGATACCGATGCTTATTTAAAGTTACGAGCCGCGCATAGGTTGTCAATGTGTCAGTATCGTGACCTGAATGCATTAAACAATAACTTCGAATAAATATATCAGGGTGAAATATGAATAACAATCTAAAAACAGTCGTCGAAATTGCAGAAGAAATTGAGGCATCAATATTTCCTGTACTCACTGCAACTCAAAATGAAGCCGCACCTGATACTTATTTAATGTGCCGTGGTGTGCATCGTCAATCAAAGGTATTAGCTGAAAAATTAAGGGAAGCAAACGAGGGGGATAAAGAAAGTAATAATATCAAATTAGATATTGAATTAGAGTTAGCTAAGAATGCAATCGAAAAACTAAGATCATTATTGAGCGCAATGATTGATGTCCGTGGAGATGATGACGACGCAAATTTACTTCTTATTGCGATAGATTTAGCCTTTGATGCCGGAAAAGAAATAGCACGAGTCAGAGGAGTTGAATATCAATGAATAATATCTACAAACATGTTCGTGTCAGTAATGAACGCATAACAGAAATGATTGATAGTGATTTACAGTTCTTAATGTCTTCAAGTGATGATGTAATAGATGGTTTAACAAAAGGCATGACATCTATTGGTAATTTAGTACAAGCGGCAATTAACAGCGAAGAATATTCACAAGATGATGCAATGACTGACCTTGGTAAGATATCGCATTTATTAACCATATTGCCACTTATTGTTAAAGCTGAATATGAAAACTATGTAACAGCAAGCTGTGAAAAAAATCGCAGACGAAAAATTAAAAAAGAAGCGAAAATAATCCAATCAATAAGGAATAACCAATGACAACCCTAAAACCTATCGAAATCGCCACAGGCCAAGATATTACTATTGAACTACGTGAAGTCTATGTCGTTCGTGGCGCTAACAAGGCTTATCTAACTGAGAGCGGCGCACTAAATAAATTAGCTTACGTTCGAGCTCAAAGACAGTTTGACGAGGAAGACAGGTCAAGTAACTTCCCTGCCATAAAAGTTAAACAGGAAGACGGAACCACTAAGTTACGTCGTGGCAAAATGCGCCCTGAATTCATAGAACGTCACGCTCAGGTACTGGAGGAACTGAAAGCCGATGTCAGGCGAGAAAGGGAAAGAATAGTCCTACAGAAAAAGTATTCAAAAGCAATGAATGAAATTAATTCATTACATGAAAAGATATCTGAGTTAGAAATACAAATAGCCGAATTAGAATAATAAAAACAACAAAACAAATTTAATTACAGCGCCATCGCTGGGGAATCGATCACGCTGAATTCAGACTGATTATAAATAAGGAGTTAGGAATGAAAGATGTAAGTTATATAGCAGTAGCAAATAAAGCAATCCAAAAAGAGAAAGAAGAAAAGTACGATCTGGCGGCCGAATATTGGGGGAAGGCTAAAAATTTAGCCACCAATTTAAAGAATCAACTCTGGACTGAATATCGCCAAGAGCATAACGAAAAAAGACATTCATTACATCATAGCCATAGTACAGCATTAAGAAACCAAAAAGAAAATGGGCGAATGTACGCTGCATTAAAAAGGCACATGAAAAAACAGGCGGTGAATAATGACAGTATATGAACAAGCAATACAAAAAGCCAAAGAATTAGAAAGCCAGAATTTATTTCGTCGCGCTGCTGATAAATGGGGTAAGGCGCTTTCATTATCTCAGGATAGAAAACAAGAAAAAGAGTGCACCAAGAATAATTTGCGCTGCGTTCGGAAAGTACAAGTGACTGTTCGGGAGAGATGGTAATGAGTAATAAAAATATGACAATAAAAGAAGTTATCGAGTATTTAAAAGAAAATAATAAAGGTTGTCCGGCTTGTCTTCTAGATGAAGAAAGAGCAATAACCAATTACCCGCCATTAACCGATGCAGAAAAAATGGAATGTGCAGAGTATATGGTGAAAAGACAGAGAACCCTTATTGCTAAGGAATACTTAGTTTCATGCTACGAGCGATTTGGTTTAAACACAAACGGTAGCTTTATATTCATTCACGAAAATTGCGGTGTTGAATTAGATGCCGATGCTATTGAAACACTGCTTATTCACCAAATCGAAAAAACGATTCTAGAGGTTAACCCAATCGAAAAATATATCGCCTTATGGCGTTTCTACCTCGGTAATGAGGTTAACGAAAAAGAAAACAGTAGTACATGGATGCGTGATTTTATCGATGAAGTGTTTATCGGTGGATTCAAGTTATTTACTGCTGAACCAGCATCACCAACTGCACATTGAGAGACAAAATAATGACCAAGAAAAATGAATTAGTTCCAGTATCTGCCAAAGAATTACAGATTGTTGAGTATCGCGGTCAGCGTGTTGTGACTACCGAACAATTAGCTGCGGGGTATGGTGCGACAGAAAAAATGATATCCAATAATTTTGCCAGAAATGAAGAGCGCTTTATTGAAGGTAAACATTTCTATTTAGTCAAGGGCGATGAATTACAAGAACTTAAGAGGTTACCCTCTTTAAGAGGGTTGGTTAGTAAATACACAAGTCAATTCATCCTCTGGACAGAACGCGGCGCGGCGAACCACTCCAAGATGCTAGAAACCGACCAGGCTTGGAATTACTTTGACGATCTGACTGAGTTCTACTTCACTCGTCGCGACAGCATCACAACGGAAGCTGAGTTACTCAGTAATCCCGCGAAGCTACGTTCAATGCTGTCTGTGTATGCCGAGAACGTCGAGCGTCTTGAGGGTGAAAATAAAACCCTGAGTGCCACCGTGGACAGTCTGGAAAAGCACTTTACCAAAGGTATAACTATCCCCGCCTTCTGTAAGGGTTTGAATGGTGTGAATACCACCAAAATCATGTGGTGGGCAATGGAGCGCAATTGGCTCTACAACGAACAGAAAGACCCAGAGAAAAAGCCGCGCTGGCGTGTCGCTTCTTATGCCCGTGATCGCTATCTCACCGAAGACGAAAACGAAATAAAGCCTCATGGACAAGATCCCTTTATCACCCGCACCGCCGTGTTGCTGGAAAAAGGCTGCCATCGCCTCTATGCCCTGTACATGAAAGGTGAGCTTCCCATGAAGAAATCATGGAACGGCGAATACCAACACGACAAAGCAGTTTATACACCGGAGGTTAAGTCATGATCATTGATACCAATTTATTACGCGCTGCCTTGGTTTGTGTAGCCAAAGATGAGCAGGCAGAAAAACACCCCGGATTAACCGGGGTACATATCACCCGGCAACATATTGAAGCCACAAACGGGCACGTACTGGTTCGCATGGAACTTAAGGAGGAGAGCGGCACTTTCTTTGATGATAATGAGCCTACTGACATCGATCTGATTATCCGGTTCTGCGGCGGTATCCCAGAGAAGGCCTGTTTCACTGAAATCCAATTCGATGATGCAACAAGAGCCTTTCATTTGGATGAAGATAATAAAACTTTTAGCTTTACTCGCCTGGAGGTAATCAAGGGGCGCTTCCCTGACCTGGATAAAACCATCCCGATAGAGAAGCAAAATGTAGCGCCACACCTTCGCCTTGAGTATCTGGCTTACCCATATTTGATGTTTCGCAACGGCGTTGTACTTATAGAATCCTCCGGCATGGAAACACCCTGTCGATTCCGGTTTAGTCCTCTCACAAACAAACTTTACGGCAATCCTATTTTTGTAGTTCAGCCACTTTATGAAAATGCCTTCGAGCTTGCCGAGCAAATAGTGAGAGAAGTGGAGGCAGGTCGTGACAAATAAGCACCGCCAGATGGTGGACATTAACGACGAACTGGTCAGAACGGTAGTCCACATCGACGACGGCAGGGATTACACCAAGCGGCATATCCACCGCATGAGACGTAATCAGCATATTCACGAGGGCATCTGCCCCCCTCTGCCACCCGCACCCAAAGTGGCAGAAATAAAGATAACACCAATAAAGAAAGGTAACAGCGTAAGACGGGGTAAAAAATATGAAAGGTAAATTACTACCTGTGGTTGTCGGTGTTGAGATTCCTCTTGATGAGTTCGGGCGTTACAACCTGAACACATTACATAAGGCCAGTGGCGAAGGTAAGAGCAAAGCGCCTAACAAATGGTTGGAAACCAAGCAAGCCAAAGAACTTATTAGGCAACTCGAAGCTAAGTTATTGAAAACGTTCCAGACCCCGAATTCGGGGTCTGCTCATAAAGTAATCAATGTTATCAATGGGGGAATGTCACCCGGCACATTCGCTCATGAGCTGATAGCGGTTTCTTACGCGGGATGGATTCGGCCGGATTTTCAGCTTGATGTGAACCAGGCATTTATCGATTTCAAATCGGGAAATTCAGGCATCGGGATTAATGCCCTTCCTTCTCTCGATCACATGGTTGGAAGATTTGATGAGTTACGCCACCAGCTCGCACGGGATGAAAAGAACGAAGCGGAACTGCTTTCTATGTGCAGCCAAATCATGAACGCACGAAAAAAGACCAAAGGGAAGCGCCAGAAAATGATTAGCGCACTGGAAGAAGCAGGCCAGATGGCTATCGACCTTAATAGCGGAGAAGAGCAATGATCAGCATCGATAACGCACAGAATGAAATGGGTTTATCCGGTCATATTGACGACGGGCGCGAGTGGGTTGATTGGTTATTGAAGAAGGTGGAGGAACAACAGCCAGAATTGCAATTACCAGAGCATATTTTATGTCCTACTGCTCCAGAATATATATGGCTACAGACCGATCCCGAACCAGAAGAAGAAGGTAGGCCTGTGTATCCAGATAACGGAGTTGAAATTACATGGTGCTCCGACTGGATAAACCCAACAGACACTCTTTATGTCAGGGCAGACCTAATTAACAGAGTGAGGAGAACAAGATGAGTAAAAGCCTAATGGATACCGCCACTCTGTGGGAAATAACCAAGCATTTACTCCGCGAAGAGTACGGTAACAGCGTGAGAATAACTATCACCGAGCTGGATAATATGATCGATAAAACCATTCATTCTGCCATACATATTGCTCAAATGGTCGGCTATGAACTTAAGCAGAAGGGAGAAGGCAGCGGTGATCAATAACTCATTCCACCTCACTCAAATCATCGCCTCAGTCTGGGGCGATCCTGCTGATATCACCGATGCAGTATGGCAAGCAGGATACCGTAAGCCAGAGCGGGGAGAAAAGGAAATCGCTGAGCTGATTATTGACGTGATGAACGGGGTGCCCGATGAGGTGCCCTACTCTGAAAGGCCAAGGAGTTTGGAGGATATTCTCACTACGGAGCTGTATACCATCATTTTTGAAGGGGCATGGAGTGACACGGTAACGCCTGCAAAAGTAGCTAAAACAATTTTGAAGAACGGGTATCATAAAGAGGTTAAGTGATGGCAGAATCAGATTATATAACCACTAGCGAACTAGCCAAAAAGTTACGAGTAAAGCCTAAGAGCCCATTCGGAATCTTTTTTGAACGTAATTGTTTTTCCTGTATTCTGTCCGCCCAAATAAGATAAGTGCCTATATAAGTGACCTGCTGGAATGAGA
>NZ_MKGR01000042.1 GCF_001908095.1 Xenorhabdus thuongxuanensis
TTTCCTTATTTAAGTTACGTATATTAGCTTGAACATCTATATCGTAACGGAAAGGTGTTTTTCTTGGTATAACCCTTGAACTCCACCCGCATAGCGGGTGGTTTTATGTTTAAGAAGCTAACGCATCTTAAACTGGCTAAAGCCATAACTAAAAAAAATAAGGATCGGCGAACCGATCCTTATTTTATATGCGTTGTTTATGCCGGTCGCCCTACATAACTGCCCAACTGGAAAATAAAAGTTAACGCAGCAGAGACAGAACGCCTTGTGGAACCTGGTTCGCTTGTGCCAGAACAGAAGTACCCGCCTGTTGCAGGATCTGACCACGGCTCATATTGGAAACTTCAGTTGCGTAATCGGCGTCTTCGATACGACTTTTTGCTGCACTCAGGTTGTTAACGGTGTTGGCCAAGTTATTAACGGTGGATTCCAGACGGTTTTGTACTGCACCCAAGGAGCTGCGCAGCTCGTCAACTACTTTAAGTGCGTTATCCAATTTATCCAGTGACTTAGGATCAGTAGTGGCCGTTATTTCTTTAGGGTCTGTAAATTCAATTTTGGTACCTGCGGCATTAACTGCTGCTGCTGTTACCGTGAAGGATTTATCCTGACCGTCTTTCTTACCTGTTACCACATATGTACCTGCTATATCTTTTCCATTCTCATCCTGAGCCTGAGTCAACTTCGTACCTGTTAGCCCCAATTTTGCAATCTCTCCTGTAGTAAGATCAAAATCCTTAGCACCACTAGCGGTACTAACAGCACCAGTAGTACCATCGAGTTTTTTTCCGGTTAGGTCTGTACCCGCTTTAATAGGTGCTTTTTTGGTTGCTACATCGAAATTATTCAAGCCCAATTTTTCTTGATCAATCTGCTTCAGACCAATATCGATAGTTTCACCATCTTTCGCCCCAACCTGAATAGTTATTGCTTTGGCTTTGTCACTCAATACTTCTACACCGTTGAACTGTGTTTGTTTCGAAATACGGTTAATTTCGTCTAAACGCTCTTTAACTTCTGTCTGAATAGATTTCAAATCGCTCTCAGAGTTACTGCCATTTTTTGACTGAACAGCCAGTTCGCGGATACGTTGCAGGTTGTTATTGATTTCGTTCAGCGCACCTTCGGTAGTCTGGGCAATGGAGATACCGTCGTTAGCGTTACGAGAAGCCTGATTCAGGCCTTTAATGTTAGCATTAAAACGGTTGGCGATCGCTTGACCAGCAGCGTCATCCTTCGCGCTGTTAATACGTAAACCAGAGGACAAACGCTCAATAGCAGTACCCAGAACACTTTTAGATTTTGTTAGATTATTCTGCGCCAACAGAGAGGAGTAGTTGGTATTAATGACTGATGCCATAGTAGAGTTCCTTTTTAAAATCAAGTCGATATAATTAGTTTGAGCCTATTTGCTCACGGTGTTCATCACCGCCAACAGTTTTATCGGCGCCTGCAAAAGAACCTTTAATATTTCTTGAAAAAACTTTTTTATTTTTTTCTCATTTTGCCCCGATAACTCAAATAGCGCCTGTTCTCATCAATTATTCCGTCCATCAAAAAAATCATTTTGTCAGTAAACTTTTCGCAAATTAATCCGATAACATCCCCAATGATGCTTTTAATTAAAAAGGAGTCAACATGGCTAGTATTTCCTCGGTAGGAAGCGCATCCGGGATAGATCCACAGTTACTGGGCAAACTTGAAGCAAGTGAAAAACAACGTTTACAACCATTAACACAACAACAAAGTAGCTATAAAGCTAAAATTACCGGTTTTGGTACGTTACAAGGTAGCCTGGAAAAATTAAAGAGTGCATCTGAAGAACTCAAAAAATTCGATAAACTCAATACCACTAAAACAAACGAAGATCATAAAACATTTACTCCGAGTACAGATTCCAAAGCCAGCCCGGGTAACTATGTTATTACCGTTCAACAGCTTGCCAGAGCTCAATCTTTGCAATCTAAGGCATTTCCTGATGTAAAAGCCCCATTAGGGGAACAAGGTAAAGGTACTCGTACCATTACTATTACGCAACCAGGTGAAAAAAAAGATGGTGAAGAACAAGAAAAGCCAATGCGCATTTCCCTGAAAGATAATGAAACCTCTCTGGTTGAAATTCGTGATGCGATTAATAAACAAGAAGGCAATGTTAATGCCAGCATTATCAAAGCAGAAGATGATAAAAACTATTTGATCCTGACTTCGAAAAAAGCTGGCACAAAATCAGTCATGACGATTCAGGTTGAAGATGATACGAAGCTGAATGCTTTACTGAAATATCCGCCTGATGATAGAACTAAAAAAAATGATCCTGATGCAGTAATGAAAGAAACCGTTGCCGCCGAAAATGCAATATTAACGGTTAACGGTATTAAAATTGAACGTCAAACCAATGAAATAAAAGATGCGCCAGAAGGTGTTATTCTAAATCTGAAAAAAGTCTCAGAAACAGAAGAAGTCAAAAGCAACGACAAAACTGAAAAAAAACCAATACCAGAAACATTGGTAGTTTCTCGTGATATTGAGCCAATGAAAGAGGCAATTAAAAAGTGGGTTGATGCTTATAATGAGCTACAAAAAACCTTCAGTTCATTGACCAAATACAATAGCGTAGGAAAAGGCGAAGCGGCTTCAAAAGACAATGGTCCCCTGGTTGGTGATGGTACTTTAAAAGGTATTAAAAGCCAGTTAACACATCAACTGTTTGCGGCACAACATGTTGATGATATCGCAACCCTGAATAAACTGGGCATCAAACAAGGAAAAGATAGTACGCTGGAAATTAGCAACGAAAAACTGGAAAAAAACCTGAAAGAGAAACCGACCAATGTTAAGGCTTTCTTTATGGGTGATGGAAAAGAAACCGGCTTTGCTACCGAGACGTATAATTTATTGAAAAAAACGCTAGATAGCCATGAAGGGACTATCAATACAGCAACAGAAGGTATCAAGAAGACTCTGAAAATACTGGAAAGGCAAGTAGAACAGACCAACAAAAACATTGATGCCACAATGGAGCGCTATAAGAAACAATTTACAGCACTGGATAAACTCGCCACTTCACTGAAGCAATCAGAGTTATCCTTGGCCCAACTTTTAAGATAATAAAAGGACACTAATGTATCAACGTTCGGCAAGCCAATTATACGCTCAGGTAGATCTTGAGAGCGAAATTATGAATGCCTCTCCCTATCAGTTGATTCAGATATTGTTCAACGGGGCGCTAAGCGCCCTGCGTCGTGCAATCATTCTGATGCAACAAGGGAATATCCCAGAAAAAGGGTTAGCTATTTCAAAGGCGATTAATATCATTGATAGTGGTCTCAAAGAAGGATTAGACTTCGAGAAAGGCGGCGAAATTGCCCAAAATCTTTTTGCTTTATATGATTATATGAGCCGTCGTTTACTCCATGCCAATTTACGCAATGATGAGAAGGCTATTACCGAAGTAATTGATTTACTTACCGAGATTTCAGATGCTTGGCGGCAAATAGATCCTCATTACAACGCCAGTCAGGATATTGTTTAATGAAAAATGATACGGATCTTTTGTCAGCTTATCAGCGGATCCTTAGTTTAAGTGAGCAAATGATTGATTTAGCTAGAAATGAAAAATGGGACGAACTTGTTGATATGGAGATCACTTATCTGAAGGCAGTAGAAGTGGTGACTTTACTATCAGAAAACTTGGGTGCCCCCATTTCATTACAGCAGCAATTGGCCAAAATTTTGCAAACTGTCTTGGATAATGAAAAAGAAACTAAAAGATTGTTGCAAAGAAGGTTAAATGAACTCAGTGAATTGATTAAACAGGAAAGTTGTAAACAACTCTTACATGATACATACGGACAGTTCCCGATCAGTAACTATGAAATGGAGTTGACTACGACGGAATCAAAATAGATATCACGAAAGGCACCAGTGATTCCATTTAAAAATAGCTCTGATTAACGGTGTCATTTATTTTTTCATTTCAGGTGGTGTCAATTCGTCACTATCGTCTTTTGGTTAATTTAATTAGGCATTTTATTGTATTTATAATTTGCAAACAATCAATATATCTTATATATAATTTTTAACAAAAACTTAACCATAAGATGATAGTGGCGATTCCTTAAGGAAATTAACTGGAGATATTATCATCACATATTATTTTTAATTAAAAAGTGAATTTCAAATAAACTATATAAATAACTGAAAAAAAGATAATTTACCGATAACACTTGTAAAGTGGGCAATGAGGGATATCGATGGGGCATGAATGAAAATAAGAGAACTCAATTAAGCTACCTACTGATAATATAGAAAGGCAGCTCCAATGCCCCATATGCCCCAAGCAAGAATTGCTATTAATTAATTTATGTTTGTCAAAAAATAAGCCATTAAACTTGCATATTCATAATTTGAAATGATAATTTATAGGTTCTGTGTAAATTCGAGCAAGTTCGAGTAAATCAGACAATTACCGCAAGCACTACTCTATTACTATGTGCAATATTGAGTTAGTTTGCGGTAATTTTTTGCCCCATATATGCCCCAAGCTTTCAGATTCATTCCCCCCCTACACCATGTACACAGGCTGTGAATTTGACGAGTCGGGATCTGAATACCCTGCAAATCAGCCGGGGAAGATAAAGCAAACTGGACGCTTTCATTGTCTTCATTCGTTTTGCTGTCGATGTAGAAGACGTCTATTTTTTCCTGTGTCGGGTCTTCCAAATCACTCTCTGTATGGGTTACAGGGTAATTGTGGAAGTACAGTTCTGGCCCACCAAAGACCGAACCATCAACAGCAAACAACAAAATTTTATTTCCTGCCTCCAAACGTTGGAGGTCTGCATTAATTTTCATGCGCTAACCATCGCCAAACTCAATCGATTTAATTCGGTGCTTAAATTCACCACTGGGCGAATCCTGTATTTGAGTTCGCCACTGAAACACATCAACTGTCATATGAGTACCTATAAAAGAAAAAACCGCAGTTAAGCGGCGTTAAAATGAAAACCCGCGCGGGCGGGTCAGTTATGAATTTATGGCTTATCGTGCAATGCGTTCGCTGGCTATCTTATAGGCTTTCGAGTCTTCTCTTTTGCCTACCGCTATCACCCAGATCACAATCTCTTCATCTATCACCTGATAGACAAGGCGAAATCCAGAAGAGCGAAGTTTTATTTTAAAACAGCCAGCTAAATCACCATGTAATCTGGCTGACTCGATATAAGGGTTATCCTGTAGCTTCCGTAGTTTCTTTTTAAACTGCTCACGGATGGTATTATCCAGCTTATGCCATTCCTTTAAAGCACGCTCGTCAAACTCAATGTTAAATTTCATCAAGATTTACCCGGATACGTTTAGCGGGATTTTTTAAGCGCTCCCGCACGATATCAAAAATATCCTCATCTTCGTCTTGCTCCGAGACCATCACGGATACTTCTGTGAACGGCAGTTTCTCATTTTCTGCTACATAGCGTAAGAAGAGCCGCATTGCATCGGAAGGAGAAAGGTTCATTTTTTCAAATGCCTGATAAGCGCTTTTTTTAAGCGCTTCATCCACTCTAATCTGAATTGTGCTCATAGTATCACCATATGTAATTACATTTGTATTGCATTGTATGCTATTTAATCTATAATGCAATGAGTTTTGTGGAAATTCACGCCATCCGTGGCTTGGGGTTAGAATGGGCAGTTTGGAATTCTCAGTTTGTGTAGCACCTTCCAATTATCCTTTTGAACAGGTTTAATTTGAATATGTTCCGTTGCTTTTTCCAGTATTCGCCTTACGCTATTAGCACATTTTATGGCATTGCGAGGGTATGAATAATATTCACCCGCTAGTTTATGTTCAGCTACTTTGAGCATGGGTTCCACGTCAATCATATAGCGAGCCATATTGAGGGAATGTTGCCATAACCAACAAAGATTTTGTAAATCGTCATCAGGTATCTGCTGCTTAACCTCTGGCGCGGGTAAGGTTTCTTTCCCCAAAAACTCACCTTCAATCGCTTTAATTGCCAGATACTCTATCGCAGATGGAAGCTGATCATTGGTTAGTTCATTTATATGACCCACCCCGAACTCATGGTGAATCATCTGGAACAACTTTTTATTACTGACTCCATATTTACCCATCAGAGTATTGACTAGGCCGCGGAGAGGTGTGCGGTCTTGGGTTGTGGTTTTCGCCTTAACCTCACCCGTAGTCCAGTATTCATAAAGCACGTCGTCGCACTCTTCCTGATATCGAATGACTTTATCCCTGATCGATGCTTTAACTTTATTGGGGCTGATAGTGGCTAACCAGCCAGCAAGTTTGCGAAGGGCAAGACAAATCATATTACGTTCTTTACCGTCTGCGGCAACTATTACGATTTCCGTAATGGTTGATTTAACTCTTTGTTTTAATTTGGAGAATTGCGCTTCCCACGCTATACCCATACCTTCAACAATTGGTTTCATCGGCACATACGGCTCACCGTTATAATTAACGACATAGAGATCTGCGCCATAAAATGGAACGTTAATGGTTTTACTGGCGCTTTTAATTGCTATAATAGACATGTCTATATCCCTCACAGGTAGTAGACGTTTTATAAGAAGCCCCTGACTATTAGCCGTAGTTGGGGGCTTCGCCGTTTGAGAGCGACAATATTTATCGCGTAATTGTAACGTTATGTAAAGGCATTCACCTGTGATTTGCGAAGCGCTTCGAATATTCAACCATTTACACACGCAATACGCGTAAATACGTATTGTTAACCCTAGCAATCACTGTTAGATTGGCTGATTCTGTTGAATAGATCAGTATTTGATCACGTCATTGTGTTCAATCCTTAAGCTACTTCTTTCCAGCCAGTAATCGAAAACCTACCCATCTTAGGGTGATACCACTGTGAGCCACGCTGTTCTGCTTCTTTCATCATCTGGTGCAAAGCTTTTTCGAATGCGTCTTCACGTACAACTGACATTTGCGTAACTTGTCCGCCCGGTGCAACATGAGGAACCTTCTTGTGTGGCACACTCCATCCGATAACTAATTGCTTGCTCTTAGCATTACTAAGTCCATAGTTTGCTTGTAGATAGCTGTACCCCTGATAACCAACCGGAATGGCTCCTTGCTCTATCTGTTCCATTTTTTGCTCCATCACAACAAGGCGCTTTTCGTTACGAGCTGCATTTGTTGCAATAGCGGCGATCATTTCCATTTCTGATAATTGAGGTTGCGCTGAACCAGATTCAAGCGCAAACCAACGGTCAATCACTGCTGCACGACGAACAACGTCATAACCCGTAATCAGGATTTCAGTATGGCGACGGTCTAGTAAGAACTCAGAAACATAACCGCGGTTGTCGATAACCGCAGTCACTCCTTCGACTAACTTAACTTGTTGATTTTTATAATGACGCAAATCTGAGTCATCTTTATTGAGGGTATATAACTGCCCCAACATTGCCCATATATCCCGGATAACATCGGCATGACGCTTGCCTGTCAGTTCCGCAATCTCACGGCTTGACATCTTGGTGACAACTGCGCTAGAAGCTGCTACATTATTATTAGTCATTAAAACTCTCCGTAGAGTTAGTTTGATTGAAACCAGTAGCCGTTAACTACTGGTTTTGTGCTTTCAGAGCGCCTGCAAGTACTCTGGAAAATTAATTTGTCATTCGTTACAATGGCTAAGTTGTTTATCTCACGGTAAATAGCACTCAGGAGCCTTAGTTGTTCGCGCAGCTAAGGCTTCGCTATTTCTACGCTGCATTTTTCCGCTGCCCTCTAGCTCTATTCATTCTGTCCTTCAAGATTTTCACGATCTCTGCATTTAGAGAGCGCCCGCTTTTGTTGGATTCTTCTTCATACCATTCCCTAACCTCTAGCGGCATTCTTAAGGGATATGGTGGTATTCTTTGCTTATGAATCATAATGATTCCTTTTTTCTCCTTTAAATTAACCATCTACAGCTAAGTATGGATCCTATGGATTCTCTTGTCAAGTTAGTGTTTGGTATTTACACTCTTAGATGTGAATCATAAGGAGTCAACATCATGTCACGCATAGCACCATACCCGCTAAGGATGCCACCTGAAATGAGGAGCAACTTAGAAGATAAAGCGCAGTCCTCAGCAAGGAGCTTGCAGCAAGAAATCCTTTTCAGGTTAGAAAGGTATCAGCAAATAGAGTTACTTATTGCCTCAACCAATAAAGGCAAAGGCGATATATATGATCATGTCGCGGAACTTATGAGAAAAGCCAATTCCGTAGATGAAAAGAACGAAGAAATTAATAGACTAAAAAAAGAAGAAGCTGAACTACGCAGTTCAATAAAACTTTCAGAAACCGATAGATTCATGAAAATCAGTCAGCAATCGGAAATCATTGAAAAAGCTGTCGGTCTTTTGATTGATGCATTACCGCCTAACTACAACAAAAAAGCCCCGTGATGAACTGACCCGAAAATCGTACTGTCACTTGCAAAAGTCCCAAAATGGGACTATGATTGGATTATGAAAATAATATCCGTTGCATCACTGAAAGCGTTTTGGGAAAAGTATCCCGACGCAGAACAACCGCTAAGGGCTTGGTTCGACGAGGCCAAAAAAGCCTTATGGAAGACGCCAGCCGATATTAAGGCTCAATATCGTAATGCGAGCATACTGAAAAACAATCGTGTGGTATTTAACATTAAAGGAAACGATTACCGCCTGATAGTTTCTATCTTTTATCCCGCAGGCTGGGTGTACATTAAATTTATCGGCACACATAAACAATATGATGCTGTAGATGCCAACACTGTAGAGCCGGAGTAAACCATGAACATTAAACCTATTAGAACCGAACAAGACTATCAAGAAGCATTAAAAGCCATCGCCCCGCTGTTTGATAATCAGCCAGAAATTGGCACACCTGAATTTGATTTTATGGAGGTCATGGTGCTGCTGATTGAAGCCTACGAATCCGAACATTATCCAATCGACCCGCCAGACCCCATTGAGGCTATCAAATTCAGAATGGAGCAATCCGGCCTGACGGTTAAAGACTTGGAACCAGCTATCGGCAAATCGAACCGCGTTTATGAAGTCCTGAACCGTAAGCGTAACCTGACATTACCCATGATCCGTAACTTACACGGCATGTTCGGCATTCCCGCAGATGTCTTGATAAAACCAACAAAGACAGTCCTGTAAGGGGCTGTTTAGCTTTTAGGGTTAGTTCATGATGGGGTTTTATTTCACCATCTCAACTCAATTGCATTCATTTTGTTGTTGGTTGCCATGTTAACCAACACATCAAAGCCTGACAAATATTGTATGGGGTCACACTTAGCTATGTTTTTGATTGGTAGCTGTTCGAATTTCTCTCTATTGAGTCTGGCATTAATCAGATACTCGCCCACGCCTTGGCAATGTCCAGACAGTCATCAAACAACTTGCCTTTCCTGCTCGCTGACGCTGAACGGCGGTAATGTTCTTTTGCCCGGTCACTTGCCATCCCTGCTATAGATGAAGAAAAGCCGAGCTTGGTTAACTCGGCCTGTACGCTCTTCTCGATAAACTGTTCGTGGTTCATGCAAGTTCTCCCTCATCGGGGAACTCATCAAGTCCGGGCAAAGCAAGCTGTGATAATTCAAGGATGGCTTTTTCAGCCTTACGTATCTTCTTAAGGTGACGCTTGCGTAAGTTCATTAAGTCACTGCCTTTGCGCCCAAAGTTGTCGAATGACCATTTATTGGCAGCCACCAGACGATTCTGCATTTCACCAATGGTCAGCTCCTTGAGGCTTTCCATATCCATCATAGCCAAGTTCTGTGGTTGGTGCTCTTTCTCTGCCAGATCAAGTAACCATTTACGAAGATCTTTGGCGACTTTGGTTTTCGACAGCATCCCCACAAGGTGAGCACCACGAAGAGAGAAAATGCGAGTTTCTGTCTCCCAATTATCGTAACCCTTTGATTTTCCCGAGGTGGTCGTTTTGACCACCCGAGACATCTCTTCTGTAAATTCGTCTTTATTTCGACTGTAAATCTTGTTGACCGACTTATCATCCGCATATTCCAATAAGGATGCGAGTGATGAAGCAGTAAACCAAATCTTCCCATCGCCATTGTCAAAAGGGATCACTTCTTTTTCTTTGAAAGTTAATGCTGTACTCACGATGCTTATCCTTACTTAGGTAATGAACCTTTGCCGAAATAGGAAATCAACCCATCGAAGAGCATCAGCAAGCTGACTCCTCAAAGGCTCACTCCTAAATAGGGGTTCGATGTTTAGATTGGCGCTTTCGGTGCGCGGTGAAAATAAAAATGCCACCATCCCGTATGCGTTGGGTACGCGATGAGAACGGGTGGCAGCATGGGTTATTTCTGTAGCCACTCAGGGGAATGGGCACAGAAATATTTCATTTAGTTTCAGTTGGTAGCCAATTGTTAAGCATTATTCGCTTGTTATTGGGTGAAAATAGGTTTATGGGGTTGTGTGTTGTTGCAGTAATGTTAATTCAAACGAAATGGGGAGAATAATAAAATGAAAAAATATCTTCTTCTTTGCCTGTTGGCAGGCGTGACTCTTTCCGCTTCAATGCAGACTTACGCTATGGTCTGCTCGATTTGGGTAATCCCTAAAATGCGTGAAGCCTGTATTGCTCAGTGCGAAGCAGCACACCCAGGATGGTTAAACAAAATAGCCTGTGTGTAATAAAATCGTAGGACGGTAGTCTTTCTGCCGTCCTCTTATCAGTCACCCACACCACGTCCTAACCTACTCCTGCCACCTCAGTATCATTTGCTCTGAGGTGGCAATCAGAATGTGGTTGGTTGAGCCACGGCACGAACCCAGCACATAATCCCTTTTTGTAGGTCAGTACGGCCTTCGAGCAACCAACGCATATCAACATCAATATTGGGTTTTACAAGGTGATCATAAAGCTGGTCTAGTTCCTCTCCAAGTGCCTTAATCTTGTTCATGCAATCAATTTCATCTTGGGTTAATTCACGGTAACCCGTAATTTTACGGTGTTGGTTTTCCATTATTTCCTCTGCATTCAGTCTTCGCCCAATCCCTCAGTCCGAGGAGCTGGGCTTCAAGGGTTTCGAGTTCTCCGAGGAGACGTACATAATCCTGTTCAGCGTCTTTCGCCAGTCTGGCGGGTCTTGAACCATCCACGCCGGAGGAGGCAGCGGTTTCAGACACGGGACACTCGGCTTTGACGTACACGCGCTTAATGTCAGCGCGCAGAGTATCGCTAAGCTCATCAAGTTTAGTCTTGGCATTGGCGAGTTCCTGAGTGCGTTTGGTATCCAGCTCATGCAGCATGTTAATGTGCGTGTTCTGGTAGCTGATTGTGTCAGTCAGTTGCTGGATTTCGGTTGTCTGGCGATTATTCGTTGCTTTCTGCTCCGAGTATGCGGACAGGTAATAAAACGCCTCGAATGTAGATACCGCTGTCGTGATAATCAGAACAATGATCGTATAATGAGTGAGTGTGAGTTTCATGATAACAATACCGCTGCCAACAAGAACCATCCCCAACCGTCTATACCGCATATAGCCATAGTTCCCGCAGCTACCAGACTGATTAACGATAACAAATTCATTCATCCAGTCCCCAACATGTTAACTCAGATTCCTGAGCACGCCGCTCTACCTGACCGTAACAGCCGTTTGTCTGGCCTTTGGTCTGCCTGCAATCTTTGCCACCGTCAAATATCCAGCGCTGGATTTCAGCACAAGCCCCGTGTTTGTCTCCCGCATTTAACTTCCGGTAGAACGTCGAAGAGACACATTTACCGGAACCAATGTTATACGGGCAGAAACTGGCAATGCCGGCTATCTGGGGGTCAGTCAGCGGAACTTTGACATGGCGTTTTACCCAGTCAATAGCACGTTGTGATTCAATCTGGTTTAATTCGTCACACTGTTGAGCGGTCAACGTCATACCCCGACGAACGGAAACGCCATCTATCCGAGTGATACCACGACAGATTGTCCAGATACCCCCTGAATCACGATAGGCTGATATCCCACTGACACCCACTTTTGAGGAGATATAACAATGCACAAAATATCTCGTAAACATCCACTTCTCTGGGGCGTGTGCGTTTCCTGTTGCTCAGCAACAGGGGTTCAATTTCCATGAACACTTCTCGACTAATGTCGCTAGCATAGACTTTTCTCATGCCAACAGTTTACATGAGAAACCATTCTGGTTTAAAAATATTCTGAATAGACTCTAGTACTACAGCCGTAATTGCTCTGTAAGCCGATGATCTCCCCGGCGGCGGTAGTGACATTGTTGCGCTCGGTATTGATGCCGTCGTCGCCAGTCTGACCAATGTAAAATCTGTTCTATTGTCTTTCCCGCTTTTTCCATCAGCTTTGACAGCAGCTTACGGAGTTCCGCTACACTGAGTGGAACCTGGCCTACCGGTGTTTTTTTTCTCCTGTACCCGCAGAACCGCCAGGACTGCATGGGTCAGCAACGACAAGGTAATATGTCGGTGCCAGCTCTGCCATCGCCGCACTTCGTAATGATCCAGCCCACATTCCCCTTTGGTTTCCTCAAAGCCACTTTCGATTTCCCAGCGACAACCCGCAACCTGAACCAGCGTATTAAGATCCGCCTGTTCTCTCAGGGCATACACCACATAGTAAGCCCGTTCCTGCCTGCTATCCCGGCTGCGCCGAACTAACAAATAATGACCATAACGTCGCTCCTCTTCACTTATCTGTAAACGCCATAATAGGTTGCCAGCCGCAATAGGAGAGACTGAGGTTCTGGGAGTGATTGCGGTGGCAAATATGAGAAAGGCTGAATAATAATTTTCAGCCTTATTGATCAGAGTTTACTATCCAATTCTTTTTCGTTAAGAAACTTATGTAGCCTGTTAATGAATGATATGTTTTTAAGTATCACTAAGAAGATACATAATATTTGAGTGAATATCAGATATAAAACAAATGACAGACCTAATAATTTGATTGAAAGGTAATTTTCCCTATAAAATTCACTGCCTTTTAATAAGATAACCATTAGGTAGAACAGGGTGATGCCTACTAAGACAAGAGCAGATACAATGATGATAAAAACCATCCCTTCAACTCTTTTAGCATCATTTTCACTGGCAAAAAAATCTACCTTTTCACTCTTCATTAATCCAGCGATGGCATTAGGGTATAAATACCCTATCCAGACGCCACCTATAGCAAAAACAACTGCGGATATATTTTGAAGAACAGAAATAGCATCAGTTACATTGCTGTACCTGACATGAGATAAAGCCATATATGCTAATAATACGCATATAATCATCAATATTAACAATCATCAATATTAACACGGTGTATAAACACAAATAGATCATGTATCATACCGACATGAAGAAAGATACTCGACAACTCTCACCTGAGATACAGCAATATAACCGAC
>NZ_MKGR01000043.1:0-4359 GCF_001908095.1 Xenorhabdus thuongxuanensis
TTTCATCAGGGCTCTTTGAAGCCGAATATATGTTTGCGACTACTGTTGTCAAAAAAGAAAAATAGGTTGCCCACTTGCATTGAGTCGGTGTCCATATATAGTTTTTAAGTCAAAATTGCCGCACATCAAATCGGAACTCCAGCCCAGCTCCAACCCGCCCAGCGTGGTCAGGGAACGGCGGGTGGCCGGCTGTGAAATCACTGAGCCGCCCCCTAAGGTATAAAACAGCGTATCAGAGACCGCACCGGAGACATCGGCACCATAACCCAGCACACTGTTATTTACCTGTGGTAATGAGAGGGATACAACCGGTGTATTACCCTGCACAGAAGCGGTTGCCAGCCCACTCAATACCAGCAATAACCCGTTTATTTTCGTCATCATTCCTCCCTTATTTCAGATATCGGTACTGCCAAGAAAACGCTGCCCCCGGCGCTGGCAACAGCTGTAGGGCTGCCACAGGGCATACGCCTGATTGCCATTGACCGCAGCCGCATGTTCGCCGTCAGGAAACACTGCGCAAGATTGACTTAACCGGGGTGATAATCGCTGCCATTGGTGATTTTGGGTGCCGGTATTTTCTGTCACTGGTTCGGGTGGCCAATAACCGTCAGCGCGTTGACCTTTTAAGGTCTGATAAACATGGGGTTGCCCGGCACGGGTGATAATATCCGCCACCCGCTGCGCCACCACGGCAGACGCTTTGTCATCATCGGTCTGATTGACGAAACCTGAGCGCGGATAAATAGTGCCCCACAGATTGGCGGCCATTTGGCTGCCCAGCTCCCGCTGGCCGGGAATAAGCGCTTCCGGGTAAAACGATTCCGGCAAACCGGTGCGCCACGCAACGGTATCTAATGTGCTGAGAAAATAAGGCACCAACGGGGTGGCCGCACTGCGGCAGGAATAGCCGGGGATGTGCCCGCCAATCAGACGGGTCGCAGGATGCCCGATAGCATCAGCGTATTTGAAACGCAGGCTGGTCCGGCGCTGGCCTGGAATCTGGCTATTATGGTGGCCACCGCCGGCAGCCAGGTGGGATAACACACCGGTGACAGCATTTTCCAGTCCGCCGGATAACCGGCTGACTTGCGCCATGTCTGCCCACGGATTGCCACCGGGGGCGTGATAGGTGGACACCACCGCTTCGGGGAGGTAGTGAGTGACTTTAACCGACGTTTTTACCGTACAGCCATGCCAGGAACAAAACAGCCAGTAACAAATACCGCTGACCCGCCACTGGATACAGGATGGCGAGAGACTGCCGGCCACAATCTGGGCTGTGTTGAGGGAGGCCTGCGCAAAGGGAGTCAACGCCGCTATCAGCGTGATAACAACAGGAAAAGCAAGGCGGGGTGTCTTCATGGCTGGCGCTGCTCCCTGAGGGCACTTGCTTTTGTCTCATCCGCCGTACCATACACCACATCCCGGTCATCAAATACCACCGCAGGGTATTTACGCACGCCTGATTGCCAGGCTTTAACAACAGCACGATAAGACTGAATCAGTTGCTGTTCCTGCTGATGCCATTGGGGTGATTGCAGAATAGTTTGTGCCTGAATAGCGGCTTGCTGCGGATCGGCAGAAAGGTGAGCGAAGATTTGTCTCTGATGTTGTTCAGCCACATCCAGCCAGACAATTTGTGTCTCCGGGGAAAGATTGACGGGAGGATGCTGACTGTCGGTATAGATAACCACTTTCGTATTAGCCGATAATGAGGCCAGCACGCCCCCCCAAAGCAATAAAGCCGACTTCCACATAGTCCACTTCCCGTTTTATTAAACACCGGGATAGCCTGAAGAAATATATTGTAAAAATCAGCCATTAATTAGTTTTCCGAAAAATGAAAAAAGGGACTGAAGAGCAAAGCAAAACCGCCCTGTTATTCATTAACGACTGCACGCAAATCCTGTCATCGGCCAGCCATTTCGCATCCACCGGTCTGTTTCTGCCCAAAACGCCCATTTCGCCTGATGCTCTGCTGAACCTGAGCTGGCCGCCAGATAATCCGTTGATGTCACGTAAAATTCCCGCGCCCAGCCATCATAAAGATAAAAGTTCCCCCATTCCTCATAGAGCCGTTCGAGGGCATATTTGGAGGCAATCCGGCTGCCGAGTGATTGGCAAAGTTGTTTCGCATGAGAATAAAAATCTTTTGTCAGGCCGGAGCGCTCAAACCAGGTGTGAACCGTCAAGGTCAGTGCGACCTGTTGCCCGGTCTCATCAGTGCCGGTGAGCCTGACTCCGTCAGGATTTTGTTGCACCGTCACCCCATCCCCCGATACTGTCACCGAGGGTGAATCACTCTGCCAGCTTACCCGACCTGTATTGCCGGCCGTGATAAGGCGAAATTTTGCGCCACGCCAGAGTACGGAAGGCCCCCGAAGACCAAACGATTTCTGGTTGACATTGCCGCCCTGACGGTCAATGGCAACGGTATCAACCAGGCGTAACGGCAGAATAAATTCCACAGAAGAGGCGACTGACTGCTCACCAACGTCAGCAGTGACCGAAGCCTGTCCAACATGACGACTGACAAGGGTTGCTGTTGCATTTCCCTGACGGTCTGTCCTGTCTTCTGCAAAAATCATCTCGCCAAGGTTGCCAGACCAGTCAACCGCTTTATCCGGAACTCCCTGCCCATGAATATCCGTGACGGTGACAGTAAAAGTCACCCGATCTTCGCCATCCGCCGCAGCACGGGTTTTATTGACCCGAATGGTGGATAACAGCACTTCATCAAACGCCACCATGGGGGCGGCCACTTTATGATCTTCAACCTGGATTTGCACCTGATGGAGCCCTGCAAACGTACTCCTCAGCTGAACCTGCGCTTGTCCCTGAGGGTCGGTTTGTGTCCATTCTGAAGACAACACACCGTGATCTGCTTGCCAACTCACCGGCTGATTTGCCACAGGTGATCCCAATGAATCTCGCACTATAGCCGTTAACACAATCGTATCCTGCCCATCACCTTTAGCCCTGACTTTGTCCACCGTGATCGCGGGTTTCAGCCGGCGTTCAAACGTCACCGGAGCAGCATCAAGGGTTTTCCCCGCCACCTCGGCTTTCACCGTTGCCCGCCCTGCGATGCGGCTGATTAACCGGGCTGTCGCTTCTCCCTGACTGTTTGTTTGCTCTTGCCTGTCCAGCAGTTGCCCGCTACCCACTGACCATTGTACTTTGCTGTTGGCAACGGGGTGATCTGCTGCATCGCGCACGTTCACTGTATAAAGAATGCTGTCCTGGCCATCGGCCATCGCGGTTTGTTTGTCCGCCTGAAGTGAGTGCGTTAACGAAGCGATAAAAGTAATCGGTGAAGCCACCACTGTTTCACTGCCAACCGCCACTTCAACTTCTGCATTTCCTGATACTTTGCTGGTTAAATAAGCCGTAGCCTGCCCCTTCACATCAGTCCTTAATGAAAATAAGGAGAACTGACCCAGGCTGGTCTGCCAGCCAACAGCCTGATTGGGCACCGGTTGACCACCGGCGTTTTTAACCGTGACCGTCAAGATCGCTCTTGATTTCCCATCCGCCTTAACGCTGTGCTTATCAATGGTGATTTCGGGTATCAGCACCGCATCAAACTGGACTGAAGGTGCAACAGCAACCTCTCCATCCACGGAAACACGTACTGTGTGCAGCCCCTGCTGACGGCTGCGCAGCACGACCGATGCCTGCCCCTGCGCATCCGTATCCTGCCGGGTTTGGGATAATTCGCCTTTATCACTTGACCAGATAACCGCCTGATTGGAAACAGGAGCGCCTTCCTGATCGATGACAAGGACGGTATAGAGCACACTGTCATGACCATCGGCTTTGACCTGCGTTTTATTCGCTGTCACCTGTAATTGTTTTTCGGTCGGCAGACTCACCATCATAATTTCTGCCCGGTTGGAGCGGTTACCCCGGCTGTCGATAGCTATTCCCGAAAGCCGGACGGGCTTTTCCGTGGTTTTCGGCAACCGTAATGTCACTTTACCTGGTTGCTGATCAAGTATTTTTCCGCCTGCCTGCTGTAATTCACTGGTATCCAGCGCTAAACGTGCCAGGGGATATTGGGATTGGATAATCGGTACAAAGGTCACTTCCTTGCCTTCATATCCGTTGATTGATGCAGGGAAAGCCAGTGTCAGCAACGTTTGCTTCTGATAATCCAGTACTATATCACTGCGCCGGTTCACAAAATCAAACTGACTGGATCTCAGGCTGCGCAGGGGAGCGACCGCGTTCGGGTCAAGCTGATGGCCGAACGGAACACCCAACCGATAATTGAGGTTCAGGGTAAAACGGTTCTCACTGACCCCTTGCTTACCCTGCCGAAAATCGGCACCCAGTGTGACTAAGGGGACTGGC
>NZ_MKGR01000043.1:4459-7901 GCF_001908095.1 Xenorhabdus thuongxuanensis
GCCAGTCCCCTTAGTCACACTGGGTGCCGATTTTCGGCAGGGTAAGCAAGGGGTCAGTGAGAACCGTTTTACCCTGAACCTCAATTATCGGTTGGGTGTCCCGTTCAGCCATCAGCTTGACCCGAACGCGGTCGCTCCCCTGCGCAGCCTGAGATCCAGCCAATTTGATTTTGTGAACCGGCGCAGTGATATGGTACTGGATTATCAGAAGCAAACGCTGCTGACGCTGGCCTTTCCGACTTTGGTTAAAGGCTATGAAGGCAAGGAAGTGACCTTTTTTCCCGTTATCCACACCAAATATCCGTTGGTACGTTTAGCGCTGGACACGGCTGAATTACAGCAGGCAGGCGGGAAAGTACTTGATCAACGGCCGGAAAAAGTGACATTACGGTTGCCGAAAACCACGGGAAAATCCGTCCGGCTTTCGGGAATAGCTATCGACAGCCGGGGTAACCGCTCTAACCGGGCAGAAATCCTGGTGGTAAGCCTGCCGACCGAAAAGCGATGGCAGGTGACAGCGAATAAAACGCAGGCCAAAGCCGATGGTCATGACAGGGTGATCTATACCGTAATGGTCACCGATCAGGAAGGCGCTCCTGTCGCTCATCAGGCTGTTATCTGGTCAAGTGATAAAGGCGAATTATCCCAAACCCGGCAGGACACAGATGCGCAGGGGCAGACATCGGTCGTGCTGCACAGTCGTCAGCAGGGGCGGCACACAGTACGTGTTTCCGTGGATGAAGAGGTTGCTGTTGCACCTTCAGTCCAGTTTGATGCGGTGCTGATACCCGAAATCACCATTGATAAGCACAGCGTTCAGGCGGATGGGCAATCGAGGGCAACCTTGACGGTCACGGTTAAAAACGCCGATGGTCAACCTGTGCCCAATCAGGCTGTTGGCTGGCAGACCCCGCTCGGCCAGTTCTCCTCATTTTCATTGATGACTGATGCGAAAGGGCAGGCCACCGCCTATTTAACCAGCAAAGTATCAGGAAATGCAGAAGTAGCCGTGGCGGTTGGCAGTGAAACGGTGATGGCTTCTCCGATCCGCTTTATTGCCTCGCTAACGCACACGCTTCAGACGGACAAACAAACCGTGATGGCCGATGGTCAGGACAGCTTCCTTTATACGGTGAACGTGCGCGATGCAGCAGATCACCCCGTTGCCCACAGTAAAGTGCAGTGGTCTGCGGATAACGGGCAACTTCTGGACAGGCAGGAACAGACAAACAGTCAGGGAGAAGCGACAGCCCGGTTAATCAGCCACACCGCAGGGCGGGCAACGGTGAAAGCCGAGGTGGCGGGGAAAACCCTTGATGCTGCTCCGGTGACGTTTGAACGCCGGCTAAGACCCGCGATCACGGTGGACAAAGTCAGGGCTAAAGGTGATGGGCAGGATACGGTGGTGTTAACGGCTATAGTGCAAGATTCATTGGGATCACCTGTGGCAGATCAGTCGGTGAGTTGGCAAGCAGATCACGGTGTGCTGTCCTCAGAATGGACACAAACCGACCCTCAGGGACAAGCGCAGGTTCAGCTGAGTAGTACGTTTGCAGGGGAGCACCAGGTTCAGATCCAGGTCGGCGATCATAAAGTGGCTGCCCCTATTGTCACCTTTGATGAAGTGCTGTTATCCACCATTCGGGTCAATAAAACCCGTGCTGCGGCGGATGGCGAAGATCGGGTGACTTTTACTGTCACCGTTACCGATATTCATGGGCAGGGGCTTGCGGATAAAGCGGTTGATTGGTCTGGCAACCTTGGCGAGATGATTTTTGCAGAAGACAGGACAGACCGTCAGGGAAATGCAACGGCAACCCTTGTCAGTCGTCATGCTGGACAGGCTTCGGTCACTGCTGAAGTGGGTGCGCAGCAAGTCGCTTCTTCTGTGGAATTTATCCTGCCGTTACGCCTGGTTGATACCGTTGCCGTTGACCGCCAGGGTGGCAATGCCAACCAGAAATCGTTTGGTCTCCGGGGGCCTTCCGTACTCTGGCGTGGCGCAAAATTTCGCCTTATCACGGCCGGCAATACAGGTCGGGTGAACTGGCAGAGTGATTCACCCTCGGTGACGGTATCGGGGGATGGGGTGACGGTGCAACAAAATCCTGACGGAGTCAGGCTCACCGGCACTGATGAGACCGGGCAACAGGTCGCACTGACCTTGACGGTTCACACCTGGTTTGAGCGTTCCGGCCTGACAAAAGACTTTTATTCTCATGCGAAACAGCTTTGCCAATCACTCGGCAGCCGGGTTGCCACCAAATATGCCCTGGAACGGCTCTATGAGGAATGGGGGAACTTTTATCTTTATGATGGCTGGGCGCGGGAATTTTACGTGACATCAACGGATTATCTGGCGGCCAGCTCAGGTTCAGCAGAGCATCAGGCAAAATGGGCGTTTTGGGCAGAAACAGACCGGTGGATGCGAAATGGCTGGCCGATGACCGGATTTGCATGCAGTCGTTAATGAATAACAGGGCGGTTTTGCTTTGCTCTTCAGTCCCTTTTTTCATTTTTCGGAAAAATAATTAATGGCTGATTTTTACAATACATTTCTTCAGGCTATCCCGGTGTTTGATAAAACGGGAAATGTGCTATGTGGAAGTCGGCTTTATTGCTTTGGGGGGGCGTGCTGGCCTCATTATCGGTCAATGCGAAAATAGTTATCTATACCGACAGCCAACATCCTCCCGTTAATTTTTCCCCGGAGACACCTGTCGTTTGGCTGGATGCGGCTGAACAACATCAGAGACAAATCTTCGCTCACCTTTCTGCCGATCCGCAGCAAGCCGCTATTCAAGCACAAGCGATACTGCAATCACCCCAATGGCATCAGCAGGAACAGCAACTGATTCAGTCTTATCCGGCGGACTGGAAAATGCTGTCACCGGGGCGTTATCCCACCTGACTGCGGGCGGTGGCCACCACAATAGCCAGATTTCAGGCCAGCGGCGGACCAGCCTGCGTTTTAAATATGCCGATGCCATCGGGCATCCCGCTACCCGTCTGATTGGCGGGCAAATTCCCGGCTATTCCTGCCGCAGTGCGGCCACCCCGTTGGTGCCTTATTTTCTCAGCACATTAGATACCGTTGCGTGGCGCACCGGTTTGCCGGAATCGTTCTACCCGGAAGCGCTTATTCCCGGCCAGCGGGAGCTGGGTAGACAAATGGCCGCCAATCTGTGGGGCACTATTTATCCGCGCTCAGGTTTCGTCAATCAGACCGATGATGACAAAGCGTCTGCCGTGGTGGCGCAGCGGGTGGCGGATATTATCACCCGTGCCGGGCAACCCCATGTTTATCAGACATTAAAAGGTCAACGCGCTGACGGTTATTGGCCATCGCCCCGCTTACTGATACCGAGCTGTCTGACTTTTCCGCCACTGCTATGTTCTTTGGGCACGAGTCCCAGATAGCTGGCAAAATGACGGCCATTCT
>NZ_MKGR01000043.1:8001-12246 GCF_001908095.1 Xenorhabdus thuongxuanensis
CCAGCCAACGAAATAAACTCAAAAAAGCCGGCTGGAGCGATGATTATCGTGCACAAGTGTTCTTTGGATAGATATCAATCAAAGTATGCTCGCGCCCTGACCTCCATCGCACAGGTAATATGGTTTTAGCCCCAATTGGTGATGGATTATTTCGTATAGGTGCTAGTGTTCCTGCTAATTACAAAGGTGAAATCAATCGAGAATTCTTTAATAAATTGCTTAATGACAGAGTTCCCGGCAATAAAATTTTAGGGAATATGAATTTCTGCGGTATTTTCAATGCACATGTAAGGTCTGCTTCTTCTTACAGAGTTCAGAATATTTTTCTTGTTGGTGATGCGGCTCATGTGATGAGTCCCTCTGGGGCTCAGGGGATGAACAGTGGGTTTCAGGATGCAGTGAATCTGGGCTGGAAATTGGCTGGTGTTATACGTAATGAGTATGATTCATCTCTCTTGGATAGTTATTCCACTGAACGAATGAATGGGATTAATCGGACATCAAAATTATCTACATTTCTAGCAAATGTGAGTTTGTATAAGAAATTCCCAGCGATATTTGCTCGTGATTTTGCCTTCAGATTTGCATCCAGAACTGGCATCGTAGATAGATTTTTATCACCCAGAATCGCTCAGATTGATATTCCTCATGGGCAGTTATCTGAAGGGATAATGAAACTTGAGTCAGGAAGACGAATTCCTCTTGAATGGAATAAAAGTACGCTTTCGCCACATTTAAGCCTCATTAAACATACAATTTTCTTCTGGCCAGGTGATCATTACATCTATTCAGAGTGGGAAAAATATTTTGAGTCGGCCACGAAAATTATTACTGGTGCAGTTCTTGTTAATTTAAGTGGAAAAGTTTTGGGACTTATCAAGGATCTTTTACCAACTCATTCTGCCTGCATCATTGTAAGACCAGACGGATTTATCATTGATTTAGTGGATATTGATAATATTTCATCAAATGAAGCTTTCAATATCCTCAACAAAAAGATTAGTCAACAGCCTATATAAGGGGAAAGTAATGAGTAATATGTTAGTCAAACTAACTGAAGTTCAGGATATGACACAAGAACAACTGAGTGTATATGAGAAGTTCCCTTCAAACTTGACTCGAGGTTTGCTTTTAACCAAATGTTCTGCCGAACCTCATTTAGCCTTAGGAGGTGCTTTGACGAAAGGGTATCTGAATGACTATGAGCGTGAAATTATTGTCATGCGTGTAGCTAAATTGGTTAACAGCGAGTTCGAACGGATTATTCATTATCCACTTGCAATTAAGGCTGGTCTGACAGAGCAGGAAATTAGCGACATTGAGAATGGAAACTATGAGGCGATGGATGCACGCAGAAAAGCTATGGTGAAATATATTACAGAGTGCATTCTTGAAGGCAAAGCTTCAGCATCATCATTTCGCAGTTTAAATGAATTTTATTCACAAGGTGAGATCGCTGATGCTACCCATCTCGCAGGACATTGCTGGATGACAGCGATGTACTTGGCAAGTCTCGATATACCATTTGATGAACAAGAAACTTCGTGGTCCAGACTCACCGAACTGAATAATTAAGGAGGGGCATTTGCAATATTGTCACTTAGGAAAATCAGGACTAATTGTGTCTAGGCTTGCTCTGGGATGTATGTCCTTCGGAGATTCAACTAAAGGGGCACACACATGGACTCTGGACTATACCCAAAGTGAGAAGATTATCACTAAGTCGTTAGATTTAGGCATAAATTTTTTTGATACAGCGAATGTTTATTCACTTGGTTCAAGTGAAGAAATCGTGGGGGCTTGTTTGAAAAAGTATGCTAAACGTGATGATGTGGTCATAGCCACAAAAGTTTATGAGAAAATGACTGATTCTCCTTTATCAGGAGGGTTGTCACGTAAAGAAATATTTACGCAGGTTAATGCTAGCCTAAAAAGACTTCAGACCGATTATATTGACCTTTATATAATTCATCGATGGGATGATAACACGCCGATCGAAGAAACAATGCTTGCTCTGAATGACTTGATTCAGTCAGGCAAGGTTCGGTATATCGGAGCTTCGTCAATGAGAACTTGGCAATTCATTAAAGCACAATTCGTCGCCAGAATGAACGGATGGACTCAGTTCATTAGTATGCAAAATCATTACAATCTCATCAATCGTGAAGAGGAAAGAGAAATGATTCCTTATTGTGTTTCCGAAGGGATTGGGGTTACACCATGGAGTCCATTGGCTAGAGGTAAACTTGCAAAGAAGACTGGTACTACTCGTACACAATCTGACAAGGTATTGTCATGGCTATATGAATCCGCAAAGCAGAGTGATGAAAAAATAATTTCTGTTCTAAATGACCTCGCAGCAAGTAAAGCATGTAAGCCTGCACATGTAGCTTTAGCTTGGTTGTTATCTAAACCATCAATCGCTTCACCAATTGTTGGTGTGACATCAGTAGAGCAACTTATAGACAATACTTGTTGTATGAATGTATCTCTTAGTAATGATGAAATTGCTGCACTGGAGGAGTTCTATACTCCACATATGAGAGCCGAGTTATCCTAAAATAGTTATTGGGGGATTTATGCGAGTCCAAAAACCGATCAATTCAGGATTTAGCGCGTCATCAACAGCCTCGGATGTACTTAAAGGTATTGATATTAAAGGTAAGACCGCTTTTATCACAGGTGGACATTCTGGATTGGGATATGAGGCTACTAAAGCGCTATCAGAAGCAGGTGCTCATGTGGTAGTGGGAGTAAGGGATATGAAGAGAGCATCTAATGCTTTAAGTGAGTTAACCAATATTACCATTCTTCCACTTGATCTTTCGGATATAAATTCTGTCAGGACATTGGCGGCTTATGTCAATGCGAATAGATATATCTTTGATTATGTGATTTGTAATGCTGGCATCATGGCTTCTCCAGAAAAACGGGTTGGTCCAGGATGGGAATCGCAGTTTGCTACAAATCATATTGGCCATTATGTACTGGTGAATCTTATATGGAACAATATCCGATCTGGAGGGAGAGTTGTATGCGTTTCATCTGCTGGGCATCATAATTCTCCAATCAGATGGGACGATATCCAGTTCACTAGTGGTTATGACAAGTGGGTGGCATATGCACAGTCTAAAACTGCTAATGTACTTTTTGCATTGCAATTGGACACATATGGAAAAAACAGAAATATCAGGGCATTTTCTTTGCATCCGGGTAAAATCTTCACCCCACTCCAGCGATATCTGTCTTATGAAGAAATGGCGAATGAGGGATGGATGGATAAGGAGGGGAATCCGATTGATCCAACTTTTAAATCTCCTGCGCAAGGGGCTGCAACTGAGGTATGGGCAGCAACAAGTCCTGTCTTGAACGGACTAGGTGGACTTTATTGTGAAGATTGTAACATTACAGGACTCGCATCAGATTATGAAGAACCCTTTGTTGGTGTTTGTGAATATGCCGTTGATCCGGTAGAAGCCTTAAGATTGTGGAATTTCACAGCTAATCTTACAGGTGTAAATGTATTTGCAGCTATTAACTAAATTCTCCCTTTGAAGGAGGATTGAGAGAGAAATGGGGCAGATCATATACGAAGCTCGGGTTAATCAGGGAGGATATGTCACACTTCTTGCCCATGAAAAGCAAGCAACGACGCGGCTTAGATTACACGCCACTTTTTATGTTTTTATTGAGCAAAGTCGGTGAAAAATGGGATGCGGTCCACAGTGAAGCCATTCAGCGACTGGACAGTCCAGAACCTTTATTTTGGCTAGTGGCGTTACATGAGCATGAACAAAGAGAGTATATCCGCTGTGGTGAATCCAGTTATTACAACGGGTTGTTCGTCGATGGATCCGGTTTTTTAAGGAAGGTGAATCCAAATCTGTCAGTAAATGATATTCCTGTCCAGTGTCAGTGCTGTACGCATACATTTAACGGGGTTCCTATTCATCGCTGATCCAGGTAATTTTCACCATGAGAAAAAGAATTAACCGCAGTATTTAACGCCCTTTTTCTGCATGTTACCCCTTTCAATATGAATGAAAAGGGTCACAATCCGTGGTGCAAAAAAAACAATCCACTTGGCACAATAGAACAAAATGGCTGATTATTAGCGGGTTAAGTCTGTCGCTGAGTTTTCCCGGTCAGGCCAGGCCAGAAGATCAAAACCAAGATCTGCCGGCACAAAAACTGGCCGAAATCACCACCCAGTGGGGGCAACTGACTCAATCGCAGTCACCCAGC
>NZ_MKGR01000044.1:0-5672 GCF_001908095.1 Xenorhabdus thuongxuanensis
GAACGGAATTACGCCAGTATGTTGGCTCTGGCGTTTATCATTGTCTGGTTGCCCATGTGGGCTGAATGAATTATGACCTTAAAACATCAACAGACCCTAATACTCGTCTGGAGAAAAACAAGAACGGCGCGGATATTCTGGATAAACCGGCGTTTGTGAAAAACCTCGGTTTAGCGGATGCGGTGAAACGGGCGGAAAATGCCTATCCCAAAACAGGCGGAACAATCACAGGTCACGTTGATATCAACGCGTCGCATGGCGTGCTCCGCCTGAACGCCCCCGAACGCAATTCAGACATTTTTGTCGAGTTTGGTTCAGGGAATAACAGGGACGCGTTCATCGGATTCGGTTCACGGGACACAAAAACGTTCACAATTCACAACGATAAAACGAATGCGAAACTGCAAATTAACGAATACGCCACGTTTAATGAGAACAAATTGCTGGATATGGGCGACATTGCATCCCACACCGGGTCATCACCAAAAACCGTGATGAGCCAGAAATCAGTCACCGAGGCAATCAACCGCCACGCCAGCCTGGGAATAAATCAACAATGGCGGGATGTGACAGACAACAGACGGCCATCTGTTGCGTATAAAAACAATACCGACAGGCCGATATGCATATCAGTGACGTATCAGGAACTCGTTATCCGCGATTGGTACGCGCTAATGGCGTTGAACATTAATGGGCGGGATATTGTGTATTCCGGTACGTCAATGAGCGCCCACGAGGGGACTATTGAATCCCGCGCGTTCGTTACGGGGGTTATTCCCCCCGGCGCGAGCTATTCCCTGTCAATGTACACCAACCATGACATCACCAGCGGGAATTTACGCTGGTATGAACTCAGTTAACGGGGGCAGTATGAAATATTATATTAATAAAAAAACGCAACAAATTTACGCCTACGAGGATTGGGTTGACAATTCTGCAATGGATTCTGGCCTGACCCCGATCGCAGAGGCTGAGGCGCTGGCAATTGCAAACCCGCCGCCAACACCTCAACAATTGCAACAGTGGGCAGAAATGGAAAAACGCGCCTTGATGTCTCGCGCCAGTGGAAAAATTGCCCCCCTACAGTATGCTGTGGATTTACAAATGGAAACAGATAACGAACGGGTAGCGTTGACAGGATGGAAAAAATATATGGTGTTATTGAACCGTGTAGACTGTTCGACAGCGCCCAACATTGACTGGCCTAAAGCACCAGAATAACAATCAGGGGCACAATGCCCCGCTATTCATTTCGGCTGTTCCGGCCATGAGATATCGGGCGCGGTAGAGCAATCCACCCGATTGAGCAGAACGCGGTATTTACGCCAGGCGGTTAATGCGGATTTTTCGGCATCGGTGGCCATATCTAAATCAATCGCGTCCTGATAAATATCAATTTTGGCTCTGGCTGTATCCAACAATTGCTGTTTTTGGTATTCCGCCTGTTGCAGCAATTGCTCAGGTGTTGGCGGGGGTGGCGGGGGGATATCAACCCAGCATGGCATTCCATGACTATCAGCTCCGCGTAACGCCCCTAACTTGGATTGGCTAAATTCTGAAAACACCTCATCTGCCACTTCAACCAGGTCATCAGGCAATGTGCCCGCCGCTTTATAATCTGCGAGCAATGTGATCGGGTAAAAACCGAGTGTTGATGGACTAAAGAAAAATTGATTATCACTCATATTAATATCCTATTGCGATATACGATAATGTCGGTGCACGCGGCGGTATATATTTTGTGTGGATCAATAACCCTGCACTGTATCGATCGGTTAATACTGTCTGCGCAATTGCAACCCATTGATTATCTGACCCACCATCAACGAGCGAACAGGTCACCGCAACACATTGGTTTGTAAACGGAATTGCGAACTGAATGGTTCCTGATACCTGCGACCATCCATCAGATGGGCTACTGGGATGCTGTCCAATTGCCTGTCCCCATTGAATAATCACGCCGCTGGGCAGTTTTTGATATCCTGATTTGGTTTGCCTGGACTCAAAAAACGACATGTCGGGGATCTGGTTACGCCCGTTGCCGATGGTTCTATATACAGCGTCCGATAAACCGAGGTTTTACGGATATCAATTCGTCATTTTTAAAGTGGTGATAAGCTCATTAATTCATGGACTAAATGAGGTATTAATAATGGCGAAAATTGGCTATATCCGTGTATCAACAACAGACCAAAACAGTGATCTGCAACGAAATGCATTAATGGCCGCAAATTGTAACTCGATTTTTGAGGATAGAATTAGTGGCAAAACCGCCAATAATGATGACCTATTTTAATTAGGCGTTTTATTCTGCACTGTGCATTATGGAGGAATTAACCCCACACAAAAGAATGCAGAATATATTGCTAAATTGGCTGCTACGCTACACTGATTGTGTAAAAAATTTTCAATAGATGAAACGCGATTAGCTCTTCATTTATCGCGCGGATAGGTGAAATTTATCGCGCGCGGCATCACGCTGACGAACCCTGTGTAGACATTGAATATCCTGTTGTTCTACCGTTTTTTCCGGCACATACCGCATGCCCGGACGACTGTCAGCTTCCACAATAGCAATCGCATCGTTTTTATCGTTCTTGCTGCCCATTCGAAAAGGCGTGACATATTGAGGACTGATTTGTTTGACTTCATGTCCAAGCTGTTTGAACTGGCGGCTCCAGTAATTGGCGCTGCCACAGGCTTCCATGACAATTCTTGAGGGTGGCTGTTGAGCAATGAAAGCGGTGAGCTTGTCACGAGACACCATTTTGTTCTGAATGAATTTTCCGGAAGAAGACACGATATTTAATTGAAAAACTCGCTTTGCCAGATCAATTCCGATAATTTGTTCCATGGGACACCTCTTCATATTTTGCTGATGTATTCAGCATGGCTCACTGGAGCCGATTTGGGGAGGTGTCCATTTCATTACCCTGTGCGGGTTTTTCCTCGCTGCGCGACCCCCTCAAAAACTTTATGACGAGAAATACGTAGGTTATGGCAAACCGCGATTTTAGTGGAATCGATAAAGGCAATGCCGTGTGATTTTTGTTGGCGTGAAGAAAGGAAAGCGCATAACGGAATAAGGGCTCTTTTCTTCAATGTTATTATTCGATTGTAGCTCACCAGGCTGGGGAAATCTGCTTTGAGGTATTGCTGCACATACTCAGTATAAAACGCTTTAAAATGACGATAATGGCTCATGTGAAATAAAATGAGGAGAGTCATTATTTCGCTGAGAGACAGGGAAGTGGCGCGATGACGCTTGAGCTGATTATTCTCAATGAGCTGTTGTTCCCAAAGGGGAATAAATTTTTGGCAAAAGTCATCGACGCAACAGAAAAGTTCTTCTAAAGTAGTCATAGCCTGAGGATCCCCACGATTTTGTTTTCTCAGCAAAAACTTTGATCGTGCCTCAGGCACTTAGTTCCCTTTTGTCTTTCCTTTCTTAAGCGAAGTTCAGGTTAGCTAAACATATCCAGTGTGCCAAATAGTTCACGGTGGCACAAAATATAGATATTACATTTTCTCGCCAGCTAACTCCATTTGAGCCTGTTCGGGGAAATGCTCCTTGACAGCGACTTAACTGGATAGTTAGGAGTTCTCTGCTTAAAACTGGGTAATGCTCTTGAATATAGCAACATCTGATTATTCTTGATTTAATTCAAACAGATTATTTATCGTGTAAAATTAATCATATTACAAAAATAATTATACCTAATTATTTCATGATACTTTATCTTTATAAAATAGTACCCTTATTCTATTTTATCAGGAGCCATAATAATGGAAGAACAAGCAAGCTATGATTCAATTGGAGAATATTACGAACAGTTTTCCAATACGGTAGCCCAGCGACAGTCTGAACTTCGGGATATACTCAACATGGTCGGTGAGATACAAGGAAAATCAGTTCTGGATCTAGCTTGCGGGTATGGTTATTTTGGGCGGGAATTGCACCACCGCGGGGCTTCAAAAGTGGTTGGCATCGATATCTCTGAAAAAATGATTGAACTCGCTAAAATCAAGTCAAAACTGTATGGTGATGATATTGAGTTCCATGTACAAAATGTATGTGAAATGAAATTAGATGAAAAATTTGATATCGTTATCGCCGCTTTTTTATTCCACTATGCTGAATCCACAGAAGAACTGGAAACGATGTTCCAAGCAGCCGCTGAGCATTTAAAACCTTCTGGCAAATTAATTGCTTATATGGCATCACCTGATTATCGGTTAGAAAGCGGAAACTGTGAGAATTATGGTTTTAAGATTTTGAGCGAAGAGCCGTGGAAAAATGGCTTCCGTCACCAGGCAGAATTTCTGTCAACCCCCCCAAGCCCTTTCACGTTTTATCGTTGGAATCGTGAGAGCTATGAAAAAGCGCTTAAAAAAGCAGGATTCGATCATTTTAGCTGGAAAAAACCAACGGTCTTAGACAGCGATTTAGTACGTTATCCTCAAGGTTTTTGGGATAATTACCTACAAAATTGTGTCCATACCGGACTTGTTTGCCAGTTTTAAGCTCACTCCCCATTCCTTTCGCATTACGATTGAATTTAATTCAACCGAATATAAACATTGACATGAATGGACATTGAAAAAATGCCGGGCCCAGCCCGGCTCTAGCCACAATACTAACATTATAATTTTTTATTTTTATGATATTTATTGGTTATTCATCATTGTTATTGGATCTAATAGCAGTAACTTATCAACAGCAAATGGAGACAGGGTTAGTGAGTGTGTTAATTCCGTAGACAGGACAAGCGCAGCACAGCGCTGGGCAAAATATACACTTTCCTTAAAATCCATACCTGCTAACGCGCAATGAACTAATCCCGCCATCATTGCATCACCGGAACCTGTGTTATTGACAATATCAACAGGAAATGCCGGAGAGTGACCAGATATATAATCTAACTCACTGTAGTAAACACCGTCAGCGCCCATACTTAAAACTACCCGTTGTACTCCTTGTTCATGAAACCATGATGTGACCAACTTAGCCTCTTTTATTGAGTTAATTTTAATACCACTGATTTTTTCTGCTTCCAGCCGATTGGGTCTGATAGTATGAATATATGATAGCCAGTTACGTACTATACCCGCCTTATATGACGAGACAGGATTAACAAATATGGGCACATTACCTGAGTTTTTAAATAACCATTCCAGAGCATCCTCTCTCAAATTGCAATCAATACTCAGTATGCCTGCTCGCTCAATGAGAACTTTAGATTTATTTAGCAACTCAGGCGTGAGTTTTTTCAAAATATCCATATCACTCACGGAGGTATACGGTTCACCATGACTATCAACTATTGAATGATAAATCGAAGTTCTTTCATCATTGAGTTTATGAGAATGGCTAAGATCAACACCTGCTAACCGGGTTTCTCTAAACAATCTTTTTCCGTATGAATCATCACCAAAAACAGAAATTAAATAGCTGTCATTCTTTAACGCGGCAATGTTATGCGCCATATTTCGGGCAACACCACCTAGCGTATATTTTGTTTTCCCTGGGTTGGAATCTTTCTTTAATAATTCAGTCGAAGCGAAGCTGGTAATATTAATACGGTGTTTAAATACCTATATTTATATCATGCCGCATAACGAATTTTAGGATGGTGGAAAAAACGGGCAACATGCGCCTTTCTTCTCTGGAG
>NZ_MKGR01000044.1:5772-10991 GCF_001908095.1 Xenorhabdus thuongxuanensis
TTAGCTTGAACGAAGAGAAAGCCGCGTCATTTAGGCGCAGTCGGTAACATGCCCTTATAGGGCTAGAGCAAACCACCCGCTATGCGGGTGGTTCTGATTTCTTAATCACATGTATTAATCACATGGCTCTTATCGCCAGAAAAATATCGCTCAATGTTTTTAAATGCACTTTCGAAATAAATGTCATAATAACTTTTAGTAACATAACCAATATGTGGGCTGCAAAGTACGTTATTTCGTTTGTAATGCCCCGTTGTTTACACAATTCCAGATCGATATTGTAAGCCACCTTTCCTGTCTGACTGATGAGTTTTAGATTGGGTGTTTTAGACAAAAATTTCTCATCAATCAAAGTTCTTTCACGGATCAGTATTAGGGCATCTGCTTTGGATAATAGTTCTTCTGCTTTGGGATCGCGGTCGAGGGCACCGAGACAAACTACTTCAAAGTCACTGTTTTGATGTAAAGCCTGAATCTGTTTTGTAGCATGTTGATAATCATCAGGAATAACAACTAACGGCATTTGAAATATCCTTTGGTTAAATTATTAGTAATGTAGGGAAATAAGAATAGAGATAATTTATTAAACTTATTAACTTAATTCAGTTAATGTCACGAAGATAAGGGGATGGAAGGAAATATACCGCCAATTCTTAACGAAATGGCGGTGAAGGTGGGTTAAGCTGATTCAGAGAGCTCTTTCAAATATTGGAAAATGTGACGATAGGACTTAGGTGGCTTGTTGGCTGCCTTCTCCTTTTTAGCATTACGAACCAATGTGCGAAGCTGCTGACGATCAGTATGTGGATACAGTGAGATGACTTCTTCAAAGGCATCATCATCCTCAAGCAATTTGTCACGCAATTCTTCTAGTTTATGCAAAATAACGACTTGCTGGTTGTGGCGGTTTTTCAGTTTGTCTAATGCAGTAGTGATTGGCTCAGGATCGCGGGCACGCAACAATTTACCAATTAACTGTAATTGACGGCGACGTCCTTCTCGTTTGATTTTCTGTGCCAATTCAATGGCTGCCAGCAAATTTTCATCCAGTGGAATTCGCTCTAGTTGGCTTTTACTGAGTTCAACCAGTTCCGCTCCCAACTTTTTCAGGATTTCAGCATCCCGCTTGATTTCACTTTTACTGACCCAGATTATCTCTTCTTCTTCCTCTTCAGCAGGATAATTGTCGAGCCAATCTTCAGGCTGCTTTGCCATAATTGTTTTCCTTCTAAAAAGGCCGGATAAGGTACGTTTTGGAGCATGACCTATCGTCCGGTGGGTGTTAACATCCTAATATTGTGTATTGTAACTGGGAAAATTGCCTGATTACCACTCGGCATTTGTGCCATAAGCCGGAGGTGGGCATTTTTTCTGACGAATTCTCTTTTTAATTCATTGGATTATGGTTAATTAATGATAGTTACCAATCAACAAATCGCGGAGCAGCGTAATCTACTGGAAGATGCGGTTGCCCATGCGCTGGAGTTAGCAAAAGCCGGTTGTGATGCTGCGGAAGTCGCGGTCAATAAAACCACGGGGATTAGCGTCAGCACCCGTTTTAGTGAAGTCGAAAATGTTGAGTTTAATAGCGATGGTGCATTGGGGATCACAGTTTATCACCAGCAGCGCAAAGGCAGCGCTTCTTCAACAGATCTCAGCCCTGAGGCGATTGCTCGTACTGTGCAGGCCGCTATTGATATTGCGCGTTATACTTCGCCTGATCCCTATGCCGGCCCAGCCGATAAAGAGTTATTAGCATTTGAAGCTCCTGAGTTGGATCTTTTCCATCCCGCTGATCTGGATGCAGATAAGGCCATTGAGTTGGCAGCCCGCGCTGAACAAGCGTCATTGCAGGCAGATGAGCGTATTACCAATACTGAAGGGGGAAGTTTCAACAGCCATTATGGTATTCGGGTATTTGGTAATAGTCATGGGATGCTGCAAAGCTACTGCTCCAGCCGTCATTCTATGTCAAGCTGTGTGATTGCCGAGCAAGATGGCAACATGGAACGCGATTATGCCTATACTGTGAGCCGCCATTTAGACGAGTTGAAATCGCCTGAATGGGTAGGGCAGGAGTGTGCTCGCCGGACGCTTTCTCGTCTGGGGGCGCGTAAATTATCAACCATGAAAGCGCCGGTTATTTTTTCTGCGGAGGCGGCAACGGGGTTGTTCGGTCATTTAGTTGGCGCTATCAGCGGTAGCAGCATTTATCGTAAATCTTCGTTCTTGTTGGATAGCCTGGGCAAACAGATCTTGCCTTCATGGCTGACGATTGAAGAACAGCCGCATTTGCTACGTGGGTTAGCTTCAACACCATTTGACAGTGAAGGTGTGCGTACAACAACACGTGATATTGTTAAAGATGGTGTTTTGCAGACTTGGTTGCTGACTTCCTATTCTGCCCGTAAATTGGGAATGGTGAACACGGGCCATGCAGGTGGAATTCATAACTGGCGTATTGCAGGACAAGGTTTGGACTTTGCTGGCTTGTTGCGTGAAATGGGTACTGGCCTGATCGTCACTGAGCTGATGGGACAAGGCGTTAGTGCGGTGACAGGCGATTATTCTCGCGGCGCATCTGGTTTTTGGGTTGAGAATGGCGAGATCCAATATCCTGTCAGTGAGATCACTATTGCAGGCAATTTGAAAGATATGTGGGCAAATATGGTGACAATCGGTAATGATATCGAAACACGTAGTAATATTCAGTGTGGTTCGGTGTTTTTGCCGGAAATGAGTATCGCCGGTCAATAGGGATACTCAATTAACAGCAGCCAGTTCGGTGTGACTGAGCTGGCTGGAAATTAGCGGTGATATTCGCCTGCGGCTTCTGGCTGATAAAGTATTTCTAATACCTTTATTTGGGTTGTTTCACCGTTTGGCAACTTCCATGTTATTTCATCATTCACCCGCAACCCCAGAAGAGCAGCACCTAAAGGTGCCATGACGGACAGATGTTTGGTGCTGTCTTGCAGGGAAGCAGGGTAGACCAGTGTACGAACACGCTCTTCATTACTGCCCTGATCAATAAAGCGAATTTCACTGTTCATGGTGACAACATCGGCTGGGATATCTACCGGAGCCACTATTTCTGCCCTATCCAGCTCTTCATTCAAGGCATCTGCGATACTGGTATTAGCAAAAGCAGGTTGTTCCAATAGAGAATCTAAACGTTCAGCATCTAATTCATTGATAATGATTTTAGGTTTTTTCATACCACACTCCAAATTAAGCTCAATACAAAATAACACCCCACATCGCAAGGAGGGGGGTGTTATTTTCAAAGTAATTGAAATGATATTAGGCTGTTCTGCCGCGAAAATAAAGAGATCATGATCACGAACTGTTTTACCTTGCTAATGAAATAAGGTTTATCCACAATAGAGGAAAAGAACAGTCTGCTATCATTTTGAACCGCAAATTATAAGCCGGTGGTTACGATCCGTGGATTGGTTTTACCCCAAATGGAAGAAAGTTCAACAACATGCATTCCCCCCCATTTCTGAATATCAGACTGGGTGATTTCGTCGTTACCTTGTTTACCGAAAATGACCACTTCATCGCCACTTTTTACTTCTGGTAAGTCAGTAACATCGACCATGACGGTGTTCATGGAAACGCTACCGACGACAGGTGCACGGTGACCGTTGATCAGGACATAAGCTTTGTTTGACAGGGCAGAGCTAAAGCCATCAGAGAAACCCACTGGCAAGTTAGCGAGCTTGGAATCACGTTTCAGAATGTAGGTGTTGTCATAACCGACACCATTACCTTTAGGATATGTTTTAACAGAAGCAACACGAGTTTTCATTTGAATCAATGGCTTGAATTCTGGGTGACTGGTGGTCAGGATACCGTACAGCGCACTGCCAACGCGAGCCATGTCAAATTGGGCTTCAGGAATGCTAAGTGAGGCAAAAGAGCTTGATGCGTGCAGAGTGATTTCGTCTCTGTTCAGATTTGCCGTTTTGATCAACCAAGAAGTTTGTTCTTTGAAGTTCTTAATGCTGTCACGGATGGCATCCATATTAGTGAATGCATGATGACTCATCATGCCGACCAGTTTCAGGTCAGGCAACTGAGTAATTTTCAGAGCATCTTGTTTGCCCTGCTCAGTCTTCATTTCCAATCCATTGCGGCTCATAAGACCTGTGTTCAGCATCAGGTGGACACGAATTTCTTTACCGTGTTTTTTTGCCAGCGCATTGATGGCTTGGGCATGTTCCAGATCGCCGATTACCTCTTCCATGTCATAGCCCAGTGTGCTTTCGATTTCAGTGATGTCAGCCGTACGGACACGTATCAATTGTCCTTTAAAGCCGCTTTCACGCACGATGCGGGCTTCTTCATTACTGGTAACACCTACACAAGGCACATCAGTTTTGATGATGGATGGCATCAGCAGGTCGATACCATGACCGTAAGCATCACCTTTCAAAACCGCACACATTTTGGTGCCTTTATTCAGTTTTTTTTGCAGGGTGTGAATATTATTTTCGAAAGTCGTGGTATTGATTTCAACCCAAGCGTTATTGGTTGCGGCGATGTTTTCTGCATGAGTGTTATCTAAAGAGAGCGCAGGTGCTGCTTGGGCAACACTTTGGAACAAACTCAAACCAAGAAAAACTGCCAGTGTAGTTTTATTAAAACGCATGAAGTAAATCTCCAGTGTAGGGACTGTATGCATAATGTTCTGTATGTAATTGCGTTTTAATAATAAGTTTTTTTTAATTTAATTTCACATGGTTAACTTATTGAAAGCTAACATTTATTATATATATTACACTATTTATAAATAGTTAGATTAATTAACTAATTTAATAATTATAATATCTTGTTTTTACTCTTTGTGAATATTTAATGTAGCGCGCCGCGTGAATTGAAAAAATGTTTCATTTAAATTGCGCAAAATTATATTACGGTGATTTTATCAAAACACGCGGCATATTTAGATTGTTTTAACATCAATAGATGGTTGCTTTTCGTTCATCAATTCCTATATCCCTCCAAACTCATATTTTGCATGTTTATTGAACTGGTAATCTGTTTGATTTCAATGCATTCAGCAGTCAGTTACCCGTTTTTAATGCACGAATCAACCCATTGCATAATTTCATAAAACCTCGGTTTAACAACAATCGGGCATGGTTCCGATATGATTTTTTATGGCCCTGATGGAATGAAAATGCAGGTGTTCACCCGGGCAGTACCTAACG
>NZ_MKGR01000045.1 GCF_001908095.1 Xenorhabdus thuongxuanensis
AAACAACCATTTCAGTTATGGACGAATGGCAGTTTTATTCCGCTGGGATCGGAACGGCAGCAAGAGGCGCGCCGCGAGGCACTGCGGCAGCGGATTAAGAAGATTGGTGAAATGAGGAAAAATAATGATGAGTTACAACGGCATATCACTACATGCAATGATTAATTATCTCAGTCAGGTTGATGAGAAATTCATGCTAGAAAGGGTTGGGCCATATGAATTCCGTTGCTTTGTGCGGGGCGGTAAGTTGTACGGTGAGTATGAAAATACCGGCACGTTGTTTTATGTCGTAATGCACGCGTTTAAGCCATATTACGAGCAGTATATAACTGAAATAACAGAGAAAAGAGAGGCATTCAATCAGGTTTTTCCCAATGTGAAAGTGCAACTGGACAAAATCACCAATAGCGGAAGTATGCGGCACGTGTCCTATATGATTTTTGATGAAAAACACAATGAAGTCATGGCCTACAGAGACAATAGAATGCAGTCTGAACGGCTAGCTGAGCATTATAACGATACGGGACATTATCAGTGCAAGATTATTCCACTTTATGCGCATGTGGAGAGTTTTGATGTGGTTCAGGAGGGACAAAAATGAGAATCAATTTAGGCAAATACGTGATTACCTCGGATAGCCGATCATACACGCTGAATAAAAAAACGGTATCGCAGACAGGAAGAAATGCGGGGTACGAGTCTTTAACGCCATTCAGGTATTACACCAATCTGCATCAATTAGTCCGCGATGTGATCAGAATGGAAGTGGATAGTAATGATATTAGAACGTTGCAGCAACTCAGCCAGCGAATTGAGGAAATTGCGGAAAATCTGGCAGCGAGGATTGCCTTATGATCACCTTAAATTTAACCCCTGAAATTGTTAATAACATTAACCGTAAATTTGTTTTAGATTTATTCGTCTGGCAGCAACGCTGGAAGGCCAATCAATATCACCGGAACCGCTTTTTGCATAAATGCAGACAGATAGGCGCTGATCATTATTTTGTGCTGGAAGCGTTAAGCGATTCCTGTCGGACGGGGCGAAATAAATTTTTTCTGTCCAATAAGGAATTTTTGCCATTTTTTGTTCACTACCTTGCGCAGTATTTCCCAAGTCAACAAGCATATTTAACCGAAAATGCCGAAGATATTCATGGGGTAAGGCTCAGTAATGGCGCTGAAATCCGCGTTCTGCATGAAAATAGTTGTCCTGTCAGCCTGTACGGTGATGTGTATGTATCGGAATGGGCTTATTCCGATGATCCTATTCAGTTGATACGTCTGGCGTTGGGGTTATCAAACCATCAAAAGTGGCGAAGAACGTTTTATTCCTCCAGAGACTCGGGGGATAACGGCGCGGCGGCTTATAAAGCATTCTTTACCCTAAATCGTGTGAAGGGTGAGCCGGCTTTTTTCGATACGGTCACGTTGTTTGATGATGTTGAAAGTCGCTTAGATGAGGAACGGATCCGTAACATGTGGTCACCGCAAGCATTTGAAGAGCTGTTTTTGTGCCGTTTACCTCATGCGCGTTGGTAATCAGGGAGGATAACAGAATGCTGCTTTTCGGGTGATTCAGCTTGCTGGGCTACGTTAGGCTGGCATGACGTCAAATGATGATGTGTGACATGTCACACCATAATAAAAGCATAAACAAGTGCGCAATTTCTAGACATAATGCGCCTTGATATGCTTCAATCAGAGAGATTAACTCACACTGTTGAGAGTGTTTACAATATGAAATCTGGCAAAAATAATATTTCTTCCATCGCGGCCACTATGGCGTTATCGCTAGCGCCCGTGCCTGCTGATAATGTGGGGAGTTACATAGCAACCTCACCCACGCAGAATACGTTAATGTTGCAGGATGTTAATCAGTCTATGGTGTATATGCCGATTGATGAAGCCCAGCAATACATTGCTGATTTGGCTAATCGTATGCGAGGGCATTTGCGGAATTTGCGGGCTGAATGGGAAGAAAAACGCATTCCCATTGATGATAAGAGTCTGTCTAAGTTTGCCAGAGAAAACCAGCATTACTTCACAAAACATATCACGTTTTGCACAGCTTTGGTGAAAGCCTCAAAAGAGGCATTGAGTCAAACGACCGATCAGGCACTTCGAAAAGAGATTATGCAATTTGGTCGGGCAGCGGCGGATTTACGTTATACCATTGAAGAAATTCTGACGTTTACCAAAAACACGCACGAATCACCGAAAGTGCTTGAGGTCGCAAGCCAGTTTAATAAAGAAGAGGTTCAGGCGTTGATCCGTGCTGAACATCAGGCACTGGGTCTCGATAAACCTTCTTTTCATTGATGGTGATATTGTGGTTACTGTTTCTATTCATAAAGACATTGAATTACCTGCGGTTGCCAGACGATACGCCAATCTTTTGAAAGACTGGAAAAACGGCGGATTGAGACCGGCTATTTTTGGTGATGAGGGGCGCTGGGAAGATCATGCCTCCCTTTGTGCTTCTTTCGTGTTCAAAATACACATTAAGTTACCGGATGAAGAACCGTGGCCGGCGAAGATGCCTGTTGCGGCGCGTAAGAGTAATAGTTATCTGGTTTATACGCGCCATTGGTGTGAGCCGGAAAAATACCAGCTTATCAGCATCATGACGCCAAACGCGCATAAGCTTGCCAGAACGTCCTTTTTATCGGTATTGGTTGACCGTGCTGAAGATTTCCAGAATAGCTAAATACTGTTTGTAGTGCCGAGGGTTGTTTGCCCGATTAGTTGAGTAAACAAAAAGGCGGGTTATACCCGCCCCTGAGTGCTCAGCTTCAGCTCAGAAACCGTCAAATTCATCAAATGCTTTTTTCATGTTAACTCCCTTACATACCTTCCACTTCACTGAATCGTGAGTCATGGTAAAAACATCTCTCACAGGTCGCTAGTCGTCAAATCGATAAGCTTTTTTTCATCACGCAAAAATACACAACATTGCACAATTTTTTTTGACACGCCAACCCCACGCAAGACCAGTTCCGGTAAAGTCTCCCCGCCGATGCACAACTGCACAAAAACACGCCCCTTTTGTGTGCGGGCGAGGCGGGGGAGCAAGCGCGCGCGGTGGGGGTTGAAATGAATTAATTTCATTTGAGATTGTATCTGTTGAAAATGGGGCATTAGGGCGCATCAGTGCGATGCTGGGGCGGGAGGGAGCGGGGGGACGCACACAGCGCGATAGCTACACGCTGTGTTAATGACAGCGGCGTTATGACTGACCCGTCAGTGCATCCAGCAAGGCATAAGGGGCAAAGCGTACTATTTCTTCCCCCGCCCAATCGTTGATGGATTTCAGGCTCTCCATGATGGGGCTGAGTTCATTGATAGCAAATACCTTAGCCGCTTTTTCCACATCACCAAAGTTGCCGCCGTTCGAGGGTGAGAATCCCATCAGTTGTGGTGGGACACGATGCATTGCCAGTAAATCATCGCGGGTCGCCTCCTTAACATTGGTAAACTCATCTTTGGCACTGATCTGACTGAATGGCAGGATTTGCAAGCCGTCTTTCTTACCGTTGGCGGCATACACAAACAGGTTCTTAAATGCCCCATCGCGCCGGGATTTTTGCAGGGATTCTTTCAGCTTATCAACCCCTTGCGGGTCAGCCAAGGGATCGGTCAGGTAGACAATCACGCCAGCATGGCTGCCGTTTTCGTAGTAGTTCATGCGAAACATCGTCGCGGAACGGTTCAGGTTAGCAGATAACAACCCGGCCAGATATTCTGGCAGGCCGTAGATTTCCTGATGGATATCCGGATTTATCAGGTGAAAGAGGCTGTCTGGCCGGAATTCAAACTCGTTGTTCCAGCTTTCCACAAACCAGTATTGGCCGGCGTTTTCACCCCGGCGCGTGTACTTGGCAGGCGAATGCCGGAGCGTTAACAACCCGCCTAATCGGTGGGTACGCTTTTCCAGATAGGCATTACCGAACACCAGATAATCCAGTACATAAGCCGCCATATCCTGCCGGGATAATAACGGATGCGGGAGAAAGCAGCCCATGATCACATTGCGTTTAAAATACAACGGTGACTGATGATAGACCGCTGATGAGAACGCTCGCGCCAGCCCATAAAAATCAATCGGGGTTTCATACCAGCGGCCATTTTTGGCGCACTCCATGCAATCCAGCAAGTCGGCACCGGACGTTATCGGCGTGGGGGTATCAAAGGTAAACGCGGCACATTGGGCAACCCCATCAGGCAGATTAGCCCTGGGGTCGTTGGCGGTGTTCGTCTCAGGCTGACTGTCAGCCGGATAATTGGTTTGCATGTTTAAAACTCCGTAACAGAAGACTGATGTCCGCCGGAGTCGCCCGCTATCGGCTCTCCATACAGGACATTCATAATCGACCAGGCAATATCACCGTGATCGATGCCGCGCGTCCGGTCAGCGTCATAGGTGACAATACCGCCCTGCGTAATGATTTTTTTGATAGACATAAATGAGGTGGCAACCTGCTGCATCCCCGCATCATACTCGAGCCGGCCGGAGCGGATTAGCATCTGCGCCTTCATGACCAGCATCCGCTTTAGTGGTGCGGAATATTTCAGTAAGGTCGCCGCTGGAAAGAATTTACAGACCAGTTCATGCACCGCTTCACCCGTACCGCCGGTGCCGTCCAGGGTGATGCCCAGTATATGATAGCGTTCAGTCAGCTTGCGGATTTCCTCCGCCTGCTTTTCAAAGGCCATGCCCCGGAACCGTAAGGCTTCAATCACCCGCCACTTACCGCCACTGACTGTCGGCGGTGACATGACAACCAGCCCCAGCCCGTCACCATTGCCGCCTGTGCCCGTGGGATCGGCACCGATATAAACGCCTTTGTGACCCAAGGGTCGTGGTGCATATGGCTTCCAGTCCGGCCAGACATCTTCGTTATAACCGTCAACGCCACATTGGATCAGCGCGTTATAATCGAACGCCCGTTCACCGGCTTTCACGAAGATGCAGCGGTACAGGTTATTGAAATCTTCCGGGCTGTTTTCGCCCTCGATTTCATCCAAATCAACCCTATCCAGACCCAATGCAATGGCATCATGAATGGTGACAATTTGCCGCCAGATGTTATCGCCGCACAAAACGCCCGGTTGTAATGTTTTATGGCTGAGATCAAAAGTGACTTGCTTCTTGTGGGGGCGGCTTTTGTTGAAAAAGTCCCCTGTCCAGAACGGATAGGCTTCGTGCTCTTCGCTGGAAGGGGTAGAGAAATAAGTGCGCCGCAGTCCAATTTGGGTCGCCATGCCTGCCGCTACTCTACGCAGGTTCATAAAATTACTGACCCAGAAGAACTCATCAAAATAGAGATCACCGGTATACGATTGTGCGGTCGCCGCTGACGTGCCGAGAAAATAGAGTGTGGCTCCGTTGGACAAAATAATCTCATCACCGCCCTTGAGTTCAACGCCGACCTGACGGGCAACCATCTGAATGAATTTTTTGAACTGGAACGCCTGCGCGCGGCTGGCTGACAGAAAAATTTGGTTATGGCCGGTTTCCAGTGCGGTGATCAGCGCTTCACGGGCAAAGTACCAGGTTGCCCCAATCTGGCGCGATTTTAATATCATGCGGTTGCGGCGCTCTTTCTGCTTGTACCAGCGTTTCTGGTACTCAAACAGGGATTCATAAACTTGCGCGTGCAATTCCGCCACTTGTTCCTCAGTGAAGTGGTTTTTCGGTGTCTTCGCCTTTTTCGTGCTCTCTTTTTTTACTTCATGGCGATCAAAGTGTTTCAACTGGCGATAGAGAAAATCCAGCGTCTTAAAATCGTGCGGGGTCAGGGTGTCTTTCGCCTGAATGCGCAAGATTTTTACGGGCAGCTCGTCGCTGACCCGTTCAATCGGGTTGGCATCATCCCATTTATCCCGCCGCCGCCAGGAATACAGGGTATTCACACTGACGCCCAGCCGTTTTGCTATCTGCGCAACGCTGTAAGCCTGCCAATACAAACTTTTGGCTTCTTGTCGGGGATCGTGTGCTGTCGTCGTCATGCCTTTACTTTCCCACAACCCGCGCGCGTACTGCCATGATTGCCATTTGTCACCGTACCGCGACACGGCGAAGGCGTTGAGTGATACGCCATCGGCTGCGAACATAACACCATCAACCGAACACCACTGAAATGGCTTGTTGGAGAAAGCAACCATGCCAAAAACCATTAAATTAACGGTTTGTACCGAGGGAATGACGCTGAACGGGTTTGCCGTCTCTCGCGAACAAATCCAGCAGATGGCAGATAGCTATAACCCTCGTCTGTATGCCGCCCGTTTAAATCTGGAACACATCAAAAGCCCGTACCCTGATAGCACGTTTCGCCAGTTTGCGATGGTGCAGTCAGCACGTGCCTACGAGATCAAAGATGGCCCGTTGCAGGGCAAGCTGGCGCTGGAGGCGACGGTTGAACTGGATGAAGAAAAAGATGCGGCGCTCATTAAGCTGAACCAGAGCGGGCAGAAGGTTTTTTCCAGTATTGAATTTTATTCACGTTTTCCACAGACCCAAAGCGCCTACCTGACCGGCATTGCCCTGACGGATAACCCTGCGGCAGTGGGAACAGAATTAATCAAGCTGAGTGTGCAGGCGCGCGGGCTGCCTGTCAGTGATGACCGCTATTTGTCTGCCTCACTGGAGACCATGGTTGAACTGACGGAAAGCACCGAACAACACAATGCCGCCGATAAGTCCATCGGGGAAAAGTTTGTTTTATCCGTGAAAAAGGCGCTGGGGATGCATCGTGAGCATAACAGCGCCGAATTGAACACGTTGCGTGAGATGGTGCAGTTAACGGCGGAAAAATGCGGTGACGCACTCAACCAACTGCACAAACTGTCACAACTGGAAAGCCAGTGTGCCAGCCAGTCGGAAAAAATTACCGCGCTGGAAACTGAACTCAGTACGCTGAAAAGCCAGCTCAGCCAGCAGGATGATTCTTCGGTGCAGCGACCGGGGGCGAGCGGTTCAACGCAGGTGTTGGCCGATTATTAATTGATTGCTTACAGGAATTTTATCTATGTCACTCAGTAATGAAGGACGTCAGCACTATCTGTCCTACCTTGATCAGCAAGGCAAGTTGAACGGCGTGAAACGCGAGGGCGATCACATTCAGTTGACGGTTGCGCCGGCTGTCCAGCAGAAACTGGAAAAAGCCAAGATGGAATCCAGCCCCTTTTTGAAAGAGGTCAATTCAATCGGTGTAACTGAGCAGGAAGGTGAGAAAATCGGTGTGGGTATCCACCGTACCATTGCCAGCCGCAATACCTCCACCACGGATCGCAGGGAACCGATCAGCGTCCATGAATTAGCAGGCAGCCGTTATCGCTGTGAACAGACCAACTTCGACACCTACATTGGCTATACGCAACTGGATGCGTGGGCTGGTCACCCGGAGTTTCAACAACTGGTGAGCCAGCAGATTGTCCAGCAAGAGGCCAATGACCGCCTGATGATTGGATTTAATGGTACATCCGTTGCCGTGAAATCCGATCGGGAGAAAAACCCGCTGTTACAGGATGTCAATATCGGTTGGTTGCAGCACCTGCGCAACAAGGCTCCGCAGCGTGTAATGAAAGATATTACCCTCACCCGTCGGGATGAAGACGGGAAAATCATCAAGAAAGGCCAGTACGGCAACTATGATTCGGTGGTTTATGATGCCGTGACATCCCTGTTAGATCCGTGGCACCAGAGTGCACCGGGACTGATTGCTATCACCGGTTCACGCCTGACCACACAGAAGAACTTTCGCATCCTGAACCAGCACAGCCAGCATAACCCTAATATGGAGCTGTTGGCGGGCAATGAGCTGATGAAACTCAGCACGCTGGGCGGTTTGCCGGTCTTTCGTGCGCCGTTTTTCCCTGACGGGGCAATCCTGATCACCACCTTTAAAAACCTGTCGCTTTACTGGCAGAAAGGCAAGTATAACCGCTACATCAAAAATGAGCCGGAATACAACCGTATTGCCACCTATGCCCAGAGTAATGACGGTTATGTCATTGAAGATTACGGCCTGAGTTGCCTGATTGAAGGTATCTCGTTTGCGGGTGCCGAAGGCAGCACCGACTAACCACAATTTCCGGTGCCGGCTTATCCGGCATCGGGTCAAGGGGGAATGATGCTGACACCGGCACAAGAACACTGGCAGCGCACCATGGCGGCACGCAGGGGCGATGAACATATGTCATCGGCAACACTGACGGCTTACGAGCAGGTACTGCACCGACTGCGCATCGATCAGGCGCGGCTGTCTGGCCTGCAAGGGAAAGCGCGCAAAGCTGAGTATAAACGCACTGTGATGGCAGCCTATGACGGCTGGATTGACGGTGTACTGGCAGCGGATACCGGTCAGGCTGATGAGGTGCTGACCCATATCATGATTTGGCAGATAGACATTGGCAACTATGGCCGTGCATTGACACTGGCGGCGTATGTCATTCGGCATAACCTGCCCTTACCTGACCGTTATCAGCGCACCATTGGGCCATTATTGGTGGATGAAATTTGCGATCAGGCACTCACGATTTTTGCTACCGGTGACACGACCTTAGATCCGATACCGTTGGACATACTGGAGCAGCTCACTGAGTTGGTTACCCCGCTGGATATGCCAAATCAGGTCAGGGCGAAATTGTTTAAAACGCTGGCCTATACCCTGCGTATCCAGCCCCAACGGGCAGCCCAGGAACGGGCGTTGTCACTGATGCAGGAGGCACTCTTGTTGTTTGCCAATATCGGGGTCAAGAAAGAGATTGAAACCCTGATGCGGGAGTTGAAAAAGTCGGAGGGTACGGTAATACCGCCGTCTGCACCGAAGCCCGCAACGACAGGCAAGAAACCGCCTAAAACCAAGACAACAGCGGAGAAGAAGACATCTTCCCGCTAACAGAATGCACCCCGCGTGCCCGGCGGCACGGTGAACCGAACGGCTTTTAAGCCCTGTCCGTTTTACCGTTCACCGCCGACTTTTCAACAGGTGGATCATGAGCTTAGTGGCAACAAAACAACCCCGCCCCATTGACAACCCGGTGGATATCAATGATGGCGGCGCAAAAGTGATCTCTGGTGCATTCTGGCCGGATATTGTGCTGGCTGATTTGCGCAATTCAATGCGCCTGAATGGGGCGGTGACGACAGAGCGGCTGATGCACATGACCACGGAAGCCGTGTTGGCTGTCAATCAGCAACTGATGGCGTGGCAGCATGAGCAGGAAAGTCACGGTGTGATGTCACTGGAGGCGGCGCTGTCGCCGACCATCAATGGCACTACGGCGCATGTGTTCCGCTATCGTCATGCGGTGTACAGCTTCACTAAAGCGGCATTGATTGAAAACTATCGCGACATTGACACCACACGCGATGGCGAACGACATGCTGACGCACTCGCTACACAAATTGATGACCTGCGCCGTGACGGGCAAAACGCCATCAGGGATATTTTAGCTCAGCCTCGCATGATAGCGGAGTTGGTCTGATGCAGGTCAGGGCGTTTCAGGGGGATACGGTGGATCTGTTGTGCTGGCGTCACTATGGCCGCACGCAGGGCGTGGTTGAGCAGGTCTTGGAGGCGAACCCGGATATCTGCATCACAACACAACTGGCTGCCGGGCAATGGGTTGAGCTGCCGGATGTCACTCCGCCGCCCAATCAGGACATTATTCAATTATGGGACTGACAATGAAAGAACATCCTGATTTATGGGTTGACATACTCAACGGCCTGAAAAACTCGTGGCCGCAGATATCTGGCTCTGTTTTAGCTGCATTGATTTGTTACGGGCGCCTGATTTATGACGGCGTGGAACGAAAGAACCGCTGGGTTGAGGCACTGCTATGTGGTGCGCTGTCATGGAGCGTCTCCAGCGGATTAGAAATGTTCGGCATTCCTGCCAGTTTTGCACCGGCTATCGGGGGTGCCATTGGGTTTATTGGTGTTGAGAAGCTACGTGAGCTTGCTGTTCGTGCCATTAATAAACGCTTGGGGGATAAATAATGAATTACACGGATGCCGTTCTGTCATTTGATTTATTTTTGGGTGATTTTGGTGACGGTTCTGAACGCTGCCTGAAAGACACGATCGGTATAACCCGCAAATCGGCTCGTTGTCATATCTGCGATGAAATCATCCCCCTGAAATCCATCGCCAGATTATCA
>NZ_MKGR01000046.1 GCF_001908095.1 Xenorhabdus thuongxuanensis
CTTGAAGAGTTGCTGTAACGGCAACTCTCGCGCTAATAGTTGGCGGACTCGTGCAGCCAGTTGGGTAGCCAGCAGGGAATGCCCCCCCAATTCAAAGAAGTGATCGTGACGACCCACTTGTTCTAAACCTAACAACGTTTGCCAAATGTGGGCCAGGGCGATTTCTATTTCGCCCACGGGGGCGGCATAATCTCGAACGACCACGGCCGATAAATTCGGAGCCGGCAGGGCCTGACGGTCGAGTTTGCCATTGGGGGTCAGCGGAAAAGCATCCAGGGTAACAAAAGCACTGGGTAACATATACTCGGTTAAATGCTGCGCCAGTTGTTGGCGCAGTTCCGCGGGCACCAACACGCTCCCCTCTTCTGGTTGCAGATAGGCGACCAGTCGTTTCTGACCCGGTTCATCTTCACGAGCGATCACCACCGCTTCGCGTACACCGTCACATTGGGTCAGCCTGGCCTCGATTTCCCCCAATTCGATACGGAAACCCCGCAGTTTGACCTGAAAATCATTGCGGCCGAGGTAGTCAATCGTGCCATCGGGCCGCCAGCGGCCGAGGTCGCCGGTTCTGTACATGCGGGCATTGGGTTCCGAAGCAAAGGGGTCGGTCAGGAAACGTTCGGCCGTCAGTTCCGGGCGATTGAGGTAACCACGGGCGACCCCCACACCGCCGATATAAATTTCCCCCGCCACCCCGCGAGGAACGGGCTGGCCGTGTGCATCCAGGATATAAACCCGGGTATTGGCAATCGGGCGGCCAATCGGGGGCGGATTATCTGCTGAACTGTCATCGGAAGAGGCACATGAATAGAGTGTGGCACAGACCGTGATTTCCGTCGGCCCATAGGCATTGAGCATCTGCCGTCCTGGTGACCAGCGTTTGACTAAGGTCGGCGGACACGCTTCGCCTCCCACCAACAAGGTTTGCAGGGTATCGGGCAGGGCATCCATGGCGGCCAATGCGGTCGGTGACAAGATAACATGGCTGATGGCCTGGTCTGCTAAGTAGCGAGACAGGATGGCGCCCGGCAACAGATTGGCCCGTTGGGCCAGATAGAGTCGGGCGCCGGCCATTAAGGCCATACAACATTCCCAAATACTGGCATCGAAGCTGTTTGAGGCGAACTGTAAGACACGACTATCGGTAGTGAGTGCCAGGGTAGGTTGTTGGGTGGCGATCAAGTTGCACAGGCTTTGATGTTCGATCATCACTCCTTTTGGTTGCCCCGTTGAACCGGAAGTATAAATAACATAGGCCAGATGGTGTGACGCTAACCCCAGGGTTTCAGGGTTTGGGTTGTCAGTCGGTTGGGTTACCAGATTTGGTTCGGGGTTATCCAGTAAGAGGGTGGGCAAGGTGTTAAACTGAGCGAGCCACTCTGATTTGGTTAGTTCCGCTTGGGTCAGTAAAGCCACGGGGGCCGCATCTTCCAGCATATAGACCAGCCGTTCGGCCGGATAAGCGGGATCCAGTGGCACATAAGCCCCGCCGGCTTTGAGGATAGCCAGAAATCCGATCATCATCTCCAGACTGCGTTCGACACAGAGGGCGACCCGATCATCCGGCTGCACACCCAGTGCAATCAAGTGATGAGCCAGACGATTAGCATGCTGGTTCAATTCTTCATAACTGAGAGACAGCTCTCCACACACCACTGCTGTTGCATTGGGTGTTTTTGCAGTTTGTGCTTCGATCAATTGATGGATCAGTGCCTCTTGCGGGAAATCCATCTGTGTGGCATTGAAATCCACCAGCAATTGTTGCTGCTCTGTTTGTGGCAACATAGGTAAGTTTCGGATCTGGGTTTCTGGAGATGTCAGGGCAGCTTCTATTAATACCATGAGACGAGATTGGAGGGCTATTACTTCAGTACGACTCAGGTAATTGGGAGAAAAATTAAATTCAAGTGTGACAGATTCCTGGGCATCCTCACTGTTAGCGAATACATATTGATGGACAGCGATAGTAAGAGGGGACGATGCACCACGTTGTATTTTTGAGTATTTAAGTGTGGCGTTTGGAATATCGGCATTCACATCTATCTGCCCAAATGACAGCGTAATATCGAATAACTGAGCTCGTCCAGTCTTTTGCTGGATTTGTGTGAACCGGTTGATTTCCGAGATTGGAAAACGCCGATGTTTGTAGCAACGACGTAATTCTGCGGCAGTTTTGTCCATCACATCAAGGAAAGTATCATGGGGTGAAACGGTTATACCGACTGGAATCACCGATGAAAACATCCCCACCGTGTGTCTTTGTTTGCTGTTTTTACGGTTATCTATGGGAATACCAATGACAATCTCTTCATCTTCGGTACGGTTTGTTAGTGAATAAGCAGTACGTGAGAAATAGCAAGCCAGCGCAGCATACATAAAATGCAGGACGGACAATCCATGTGCAGCGACAATGTCTTCGATTCGCTGAAATAGTGTTTTATCCAGTTGCCAAATGAGAGGTTCTGAGTGTTCGTCATCGGCTGTTTTCTCTAAATTTGATGGCTGAATTAAGGCAGAAGGTAAGTTTTTATAGCGCTCTGACCAAAATTGTTGGTCTTGTCGATAGCGCTGTGAGTTTAAATAGGCGTGATCCTCATTAATAAAATCGAGATAAGAGGGAGCTGCTTTTGTAAATTCTTTTCCTCTGCTTAACCGAGTATACGTGTTGGCTATCTCTTCGAGAATAAGTCTTAAAGTCGTTATATCGCCAATAAGATGATGACAGCAAAGCTGCCAGTACCAACGATTATCACTTACCCGTAATAGTTCAAAACGCCATAGTTCACTGTGCAAATCAAACGGCCGTAGGAAGGCAGTACGGATATATTGTTTAGCTTGTTCTTCTGCGTCAGCATAACCTGAGAAATCGTGGATTGTCACAGATGCAGGCAAGGTATCGGTGAGTTCTTGCAGTGGTACTTCCTGAGTTTTAACGAGTCGTAAACGCAATGCATCATGGCGATAAACAACGGCCTCAACAGCGCGTGCTAACAGCGCTTCATCTAACTTTCCCTCAACAAGAATAACTGAACCTAAGTTATAGCAAGTACTATGAGGACGGAAATGCTGATCGAGCCAAATGACTTGCTGGGGAGAACTGAGTGGGAATTTAATATTATTGCTACTATTGCGTGACATAGGCATTGTTTAACTCCTGCTTGTGCGACTAGTTAATCAGGCTAATAAATTAAATTTGAGTTATGTAACATTGCTGCACGCTAGAATATGATTGGATAACTAACTCTTTCATAAACGAATGCTTTGTTTTTTGAAAATTTGTTATAAGGGGGGTGGTTTGTATGTTTTTTGATTATTTATATAAAAAATATTGATATAAAGATCGCGGCAGGGAATTTTTGAATAGAGTCAGAAAGTTATTCATAAAAAAGAATCTAATAGATTTCAAACTGCCATTTGAAATCTATTGGGTATATAAATCAACCAAACGAATATTGTGATATCAGACCATACGTTCAATTGATTAAATTGTGTAGCGTTTGCCAGAGCGGGTTTTGTTGTGCTAACTGACGCTGCTCCTCAAGCATATTTTCGAGTATTGCTAATGTAGTCAGAGGATTTGCCAGCACGACACGTAAAACTGTTGTTGGTTGTCGAGCCCATTGCGCGGGTTTGAGACGGGTATGTGAGACAAAAGATTTTCCCGCAGTCCACTGCATAGCTTGGATATTCTGGTTCAGTGCATTAATTAATTCATGTAGTTGTTGTTTCACCTGTTCTGAACCTTCCCGTAATGCCGGTAACACCTTTGGTGGCACATAGCGATAGGTCAACAGACAAAGCTGTGGCTCACTGATTAACTCGAAATCTTCTTGCTGGCGGATGAGATCGGCAAATTGTTGCGCTTTCTCAATGCTTGCATCTATCAGGCCAGCCAATCTTTGGCGGCCAAGCAGATGGAAGTTACTGTGTAACATCAGCGACATTGCACTGCGTGAACCTTCCAAAGTATGACGACCCAGATCCTTCGATCCTTTGCGCACAATATAATTAGCATGCTGGGCAATGGCGCTGGTCAGGGTAGGTTGACGGAATAACACCATCCCTGCCCCCATTGGGACATACATTTGCTTATGAGCATCGATTGTCACGGTATCAGCACGTTCGATACCCGTAAATAAGTGTCGGTAACGTTCGGACAGCAAACTCGCTCCGCCCCAGGCGGCATCAACATGGAAATGACACTGTTCCTGCTCAGCGATATCCGCCAGAAGGTTCAGCGGATCAATGGAACCGGTTTCTGTGGTGCCAGCTATCCCGACAATAGCCATGGGTTTGATATTGCGTTGGCGTAGTTTCTGTAGTTGTGTGAGGAGGGCATCAATGCAGATCCGTCCATCTCTGTCAGCATCAACTTCTATCAAGGCATCTTGTCCTAACCCAAGGATATCCACCGTTTTTTTCAGCGAATAGTGCCCCAGTTCCGATACCAGAATGGCTAAGCCACTATAGCCATAATGAATCAGCCCTCTGGCTAATCCCTCACGTGCAAGACCGGCAAAATCCCCGTCGGCGGGCATAAGCTGGTTTCGGCACGCCCACATGGCGGTTAAATTAGCCACAGTTCCCCCAGAACAGAAAGTCGCCAGAGCGTGATCACTGCTGTGAAGCCATTGTTTATAGAAAGTTTCATCACCGTGATATACCAACTTGTGCATCATACCCAGAACCTGGCGTTCCAGCGCAGTTAAAATATGCGATGTTTCCAGTTTGACCAGGTTCTGGTTCAGGGCTGTCACTATCTTGCCAAGTGCAGGCAAATGTCTGGGAAGAGCCGATGTCATGTGACCAACAAAGGTAGGTGATGATACAGGCACAACCTGATTGAGGATATTTTCGCTCAGATGCTGGGCATATGCCCCAGCATCAACCGGAGATTCTGGGATAATCACGGAAGAGAATTGACTTTCAAGTTCCGTCAGTTCGCGTATGGGTTTGTTTAACTCGCGGAGACAATAAGTGACAGGGTCACTAGTAATTTCCGTTTCCAGTCCGGCCAGATCTTCCTCACCGGTACAGGAAATAAACTGGTCAAGCAGTGCTTGCCATTCTTGCTCATCCATACAGTGAGTGTTAAGCGCTTTTTTATCCGCTTCGTCGTGATTCAGGCTGTCAGGAAAATACAGCATAGTTTGCCTCTTTAGGGTCACTAATAATATCGGTCATATTTTTCTCTCACATAGGGTTCAGTAGCTTTATTTATCAATAAGGAACACGCAAATTCTGCCATAGGTTGGTTACCCATTGCCCGACATATGGTGTGGATAGCATGGTCATATGATTGCCGGGCACAACTATCGTATTGAGTTCAGCCGCGTGAAGACGCCATTGGGTTTCGCGAGTTCTCCTTTCATCCTTATTGCCTTCCTCTGCGTTAATCAGATGTAAAATCCCCTTATAATTAGTGAGAGGTATATAACTGGTGTTCAGATTAGCCTGCATAACGCGAACAATCCCTTGCAACAATGATATTGGCGTTTTTGCCGGGAAAAGGCCTGCCTTAACCAGGGCTTTGTGCAGATGCTGAATTTGTTCATCCGCAGCCAGGTTAGCCAAATCTAGTCTGGCGAGAGGAAGCGGCTGATTTAATATCATATTATAGATATCAATCAATTCCATGATTGTCTCAATACGGTTGACCGACTTGAGAACATTTTCTTGCTGGTCAGGTTCATCGGTATCGATAAGAATAAGATCGGATACCTGTTCTCCTTCAGCTTGCAATTGCAAGGCTATTTCAAAGGCAATCCAGCCGCCAAAAGAGTGGCCTAGCAGGTGATAAGGGCCATGAGGTTGGACTTGCCGGATTTTCTGGATATAGGCACGAGCCGCCCCTTCGACACTACTGTAAGGGAAATTATGCTCAGTCGTGAACCCACGTGCTTGTAAAGCATATACCGGAAGTTGCTGTGGGAGCGATAGGGCCAGTTCAAGCAAACTGGACGGGCTGGCGCCGGCACCAGGCAGGCAAAATAGCGGCGATACGGATGGAGCACCCTGCTGAATAATAACCAGTGGATCGAAGGCAGGCACATCCGGTAAGTTTTCAGTGATTGAATCTACGACTTGGTTTAGCAGGGGAGGTTGCATGATGGAGAAATGCGTCCCGCCGATAGGGTGTAGCATCGAATCGTGACCGACAATGTCATGCCAGCCGTGCCAACTATCGTTGTTGACTGATTCCTTCGCAGTATAGAGATGGACAGGTAAGGCGGATTTTTGCGCGATGTACGCCTGACCACGCTGTGTAATCATCTCGGCGGTATAAAAACGCAGGAGAATATCTTCGCGCGTGATACCTGCCGACAGCCATTGGCGTTCGATGCAGTGATCAAGTACCTGTTCCAGGTTACTGAGGTTGTGCAGTTCTGCCAACGCTTTCTCATCGTCAATACTCTTTTGAGTACGCAGTGCATTAATGATTAATTCTATTCGCTTTGTTTCTTTGTTTACAGATTGGTCGATAATTGTTGAGGGATCACTACCATCTTTATGGGCATGATAATAGGAATCGATCATACCGAGAAACTCGACTGTCTCACCGTCACTTGTTAATTGTTGGGCTATTTCGTAGGCAATCAACCCCCCAATCGACCAGCCCATCAGACGGTAAGGCCCTTGTGGCTGGATGCGGCGAATGGCCTGAATATGGCAGGCGGCAAGTGCTTCAATCGACACCGGAGGGTGCGCCAGTGTATGGACGCCAAGTGCCTGCAAGGCATAGACGGGAAGGTCAGGTGGTAGTAAGGCAGCCAAGGGAGAATAAACCAGAGGATCGCCGGAAGTTTCATGCACCAAGAATAACGGTAGCAAGGAACCTGCTGGGCTTAGTGGTACAGGATTTGCGTCAAATGGAGATACAGGCATGACGAAGTGCTCCTTAATAGCTAAGGCTAGATCACATAAGGTTGGATGGGCGAACAAGGTAGTCAATGAAACCTGCATATTTTGTTCACGCATACGATTCAACAACTGTACAGCGAGCAGCGAGTGCCCGCCAAGCTCAAAGAAATGATCATGACGACTGATCTTTTCCAGCCCTAACAAATCCTGCCAGATCTGGGCCAGAGCGTTTTCTGTTTTACCGATGGGAGATTTATAGCCCCGTGTCACGAAAGCGGACGGATCGGGGGTAGGTAACTCCCGACGGTCAAGTTTGCCGTTAGGGGTTAACGGGAAAGTCGCTAACGTGACAAAAGCACTGGGCAGCATATAATCGGCAAGGTGCTGGGCCAGTTGCTGACGCAGTTCTACGGGCACCAATGCAACCCCTTCCAACGGTAACAGGTAGGCCACCAGCCGTTTCTGACCCGATTCATCTTCGCGAGACATCACCACCGCTTCACGTACGCCGTCACACTGGGTGAGTCTGGCTTCGATTTCCCCTGGTTCAATGCGGAAGCCACGCAGCTTGACCTGAAAATCAGTGCGGCCGAGGTATTCAATATTGCCATCGGGCAGCCAGCGGCCGAGGTCGCCGGTTTTGTACATGCGGGCGTCTGACTCCGAAGAGAACGGATTGGTGAGGAAACATTCGGCCGTCAGTTCAGGGCGATTCAAATAACCGCGGGCTACGCCAGCGCCTGCGATATGGATTTCACCAGCAACACCGATGGGAACGGGCTGACTATATGCATCCAAAATATAAATTTGGGTATTGGCAATCGGGCGACCGATAGGAATAGAACGAGTCGCATCAATAAGAGAAATCATTTCGTAGGTTGCAGCAAACGTAGTAGTTTCCGTTGGGCCATATCCATTAATCAAATGTGCGGGTTGGGACTTAGCCAATTGTACCTGTTGTATCCTCCTTGGATCGAGAACATCGCCGCCAATAAGCAGGTAGCGCAATTGCCCAAACAGGGGCTTGAGGCTATCAAGATATTCATTGAATAAGCCCACCGTCAACCAGAGGGCGGTGACGTGCCCCTTAATTAGGGTAGCGCAGAAACGTGCCGGATCGAGTAGTACAGATTGTGGAACGATGTACAGACGTCCACCATTGAGCAGGGCAGACCAAATTTCCCAGGTCGAGGCGTCAAAAGCGATATTGGCGCAATGCGCGACACAGTCGTTCGCACCGATATCTGCGTAAGTATTATTAATAACCAGCCGAGTGATACTACGGTGCTCGACCATCACACCTTTTGGCTGCCCTGTTGAGCCAGAAGTGTAGATCACATAGGCCAGATGGCGTGACGTTAGTTCCAGTGTATGTGCCTGCGGATTGTGAGCCGGCTGTGTTGCCAAACATGGATCTTGTGCATCAAGCAATACCTTGGGTATGGGGTTGTCCAGTCGGTTAGCTTGTGCTGTTTGAGTTAGCAAGGCCACGGGCCTTGCATCCTCCAGCATATAGACCAGCCGTTCAGTCGGATAGTTTGGATCGATAGGTACGTAAGCCCCGCCGGCCTTAAGGATACCAAGTAAGCCCACGATCATATCTAAACTGCGTTCAGCACAAATCGCTACCCGATCATCCGGGCGCACGCCCAATGTAATCAGGTGATGAGCCAGGCGATTGGCTCGGCGGTTAAGTTCACTATAGCTCAGTGTCTGACCTTCACAGACGACAGCAATAGTATCAGGATGCTGTTCCGCATGGGTTTCAAACAGTTGGTGGATCAGGGCATCTTGTGGAAAATCTGTTTGAGTGGCGTTGAAGTTTATTAATAGCTGTTGCTTTTCCGATTCTGGCAACATTGGCAGGTCAGCAATGCGCTGTGTTTCATTCTCCGCCATTGCTATTAATATATTGGTTAAATAACTGACCATACGTTCAACCGTTGCAGCATCAAACAGCGCGGCGGCATAGGACAAGGCACCGGCTAAACCTTTTTCAGTTTCTGCCAGTGATAATGTCAAATCAAAATGAGTGTTGTGATTTGTCTGCTCAAATGGTGTGAGCTTTAGTTCAGGTAAGATGAGTGTTTGGGCTGGCGTGTTATTTAAGGCCAGCATCACCTGAAAGAGCGGACTGTGGCTTAGGCTACGTTCAGGTTGTAATGTTTCCACTACCTGCTCGAAAGGCAGATCCTGATGGTCATAGGCGGCAAGTGCCCGTTCCCGAACTTGTGCAAGCAGATCAGCCACATTGAGTTCATCATTGAATTTAACGCGCAAGGCCAGCGTATTGACGAAGAAACCCATCAACCCTTCAAGCTCATGATTCGGGCGGTTAGCGACTGGAGTACCAATAACGATATCATCCTGACTACTGAGTCGGGCCAGCACGATACTCCAGGCACTCAATAGGGTCATAAACAAGGTGCTGTTATGACGCTGTCCAAGTTCTTTTAGTGATGTCAATAACGTGGCATCAAGCTGGAAAGAGATTTGGTCACCGACATAGGTCTGTATTGCTGGGCGTGGCCGATCCGTGGGCAGCGTCAGTAAGGCCGGCGCACCTTCAAGCTGAGCACACCAGAAATCACGTTGTGCAGCGAGGGTTGTTTCTTTTAACTGCTCATATTGCCAGACCGCATAATCAGCATACTGAATGGGCAGTGGTGGTAAAGGATCTTCATTGCCATCAAGTGCCGCACGGTAGAAAATCCCCAGTTCGCGTACCAGCACACTAATAGACCAGCCGTCGGTAATAATATGATGTTGCGTGAGCAGCAGCACGTGTTCCTTATCGGCCAGTTGCAACAGTTGACCGCGGATAAGCGGTCCCTGAGCAAAATCGAAAGGGGTTTGGGCCTCAAGAGTAGCGAGTTCAGTTACACGGTCGATATGCAGAGCAGGATCGAGCTGACGCAAGTCTTGACAGGACAGGGCAAAACCGATATTGGCAGGATCGATCTGCTGGCTGGGTTGGCCTTCAACCAGCACAAAACGTGTCCGCAGACTTTCATGTCGAGCCACCAGACGATCAAGCGCCATCGTCAGGGCATGGCGATTGAGTGAACCAGCCAAGCGCAGCACCGCAGGGAGATGATAGGCCTGACTCGCCGCCGGATCGAGCTGACCGAGGAACCATAATCGCTGTTGGGCAAAGGACAAAGGCAAGGGCTGGCTGCGATCAGCAAGGGGGATGACTGTTTGTGTGATAGTGGCCGCTTCTGTCAGC
>NZ_MKGR01000047.1 GCF_001908095.1 Xenorhabdus thuongxuanensis
TCTGGCAAGCATGAGTAACCCCGTTCCTCGCGTACGGATGTCCCGATGTATGTGGTTCAAAGCAAGTTGTTGTAATGTAATACGTTCTGGTTCAGACAGTGTGATATTCGATTTCATAAGAACAGGCAATAAGTCATCTGATTACCGATTATAACACCAATGCAGATAGTTTATCTGATCAACTTATAAATAATATGGGCACCATTTCCGATGGTATTTACAATTCTGGTTCGATTACCAACGGTATTCACAATTCAGGCACGATTACTAACGGTATCCACAATTTAGGCACAATTACGGGTAATGTGGCTCTTGGCAAAGACAAACTTTATCTTTCCGGTCCCAAAGCTATTCTGGATGGCGATGTGACTGGAACAAAAGATTCCGTTGTAACTATTGATGGCAATGGAACTAAATTGAGAAATTATACTCATCATATGAAAGTGGATAAAATCACCTTATTAAAGGGAAGCGAATTTTATCTAGGTGATGGAGGACGTATTTCTGGTGATATAACAAATGATGGAATGCTTCATTTCAACCAAGCTGGAAAAGAAACATATAACCATATTATCAGCGGAATAGGCAATATTCACAAAACCGGTATTGGCACAACCATTTTGACAGCAGCAAATACCTTTAGTGGTGAAACAAGCGTTGAATCTGGGACGTTGCAACTAGGCGATAGTGGAACAACAGGAAGCATTGATAAGACATCCAAAGTTACGCTCGGGCGGAACGGAATACTGGCTTTTTCTCATACCAATCCTATTACTGACTTTGCCATTGATATTGATGGAAACGGCTCTATTTCTCAAATGGGTGCTAATGCCCTGACGTTGACCGGTAATATCAAAACCGGCAAGCCAATCACTGTGAAATCAGGATCACTGAGATTCGGTGATGGAGCTAAAATTGGTCAACTTTCTCTTGCGGGGATTAACAATCAAGGGACAGTGATTATTCATGGTGCAAAGGACAGTGTAGCTACATTGGATGGTGAGATTAGTGGGACAGGCGCTCTGGAGATCACAGGTGGCAAGGCGATCGTAACCAGTGACAGTACCTACTCGGGTCAGACTACCATTGGCAATGGTGCAACGTTACAACTCGGTAATGGTGGTATGACTGGAAATCTTGCCAAGAGCGATATTGTAAACAAAGGCACTTTGGCGCTCAATCTGAATGGAACAAGCAACTTTGATGGTGTTATTTCTGGAAATGGTCATCTCGAGAAGATGGGTGCTGGTGTAACGAGGCTAAGTTCGGATTCCTCGGCTTTTACAGGATCAACGCGTGTTGAAAAGGGAACTCTTGTCATTGATGGCCAGCTAGGCACAACAACCTCGACCTTCAATGTTAAAAATGGGGGGAGTGTTAATGGCACAGGCATCATTGGCGGCACGACAACAATCGAAAGCGGCGGTCACCTTACAGGCAAACAAGGCGATACTCTGACATTTAGCAAAGATCTTATTCTCAGTAGCGGCGCCAATGTGGATATTTCGCTTGGGGCAGAGGATGCATCCGCGTCTGCATTATTTAATGTCCGTGGTGATCTGACATTGGCAGGAACGCTTAATGTCACGGATCTTGGTGGGTTAGCAGCAGGTGAATACGATATATTCCATTATGGCGGCTCCTTAACCGATAACGGAATGACGCTCACTGGCGGAAAACCGGACTCACTCTCTCTCGGTACAAATAGAAACCATGAAGTTCATCTCATCAATACTGGCGGTATGCTCCTGAATTACTGGGATGGTAGTGACACCAGTAAACACAACAATAATGCCATTGATGGGGGTGATGGTATTTGGCAGGTCGGTGGAAATGATAACTGGACGTCAAAAACAGGAACTTCCAATGCCAGTTGGAAAAGTACTGACCAGTTTGCCATTTTCTCAGGAACCGCAGGAACGGTGCAGGTAGATAATAGTGGGGGCAATGTCACTGTAAATGGCATGCAGTTTAGCGCTGATGGTTATAAAATCACCGGCAATTCTCTGACCTTAGAAAATGATAAAACAGGCAGTGCTAAAATTCGCGTTGGGACGGGTAATATGTCAACAGCCGGTAGGGTTGCCACGATTGAGTCAAGCCTGACTGGTTCGGCTACACTTGAGACAACGGATGACGGTACGTTGGTTCTGAACGGTAAGAATGATTACACGGGCGGTACGAAAGTAACGCGGGGTGTTCTCCAGGTCGGTGACGGCGGCACTAAAGGGAGTATCACCGGCGATGTGGCCACGGGCAGCAAAGGGACGCTGGCCTTTGACCGTCCCGATGCGGTGGCGTTCGGCGGCAATATCACCGGCGAGGGAAGGCTGGCTCAAAACGGTAAAGGCACGCTGGCACTTACCGGCACAAATACGCATTCGGGCGGCACGGTAATTCGTCATGGCACCTTACAGATCGGTGACGGGCATAACAGTGGAACCCTTGCCGGATTAGTTGAGAGTGAGGCCGGAACGAAACTGGTTTTCAACCGTGCCGATCAAGTGACATTTTCCGGTGCCCTGAAAGGGCAAGGACAATTGGGGCAGGCTGGTAGCGGTACTACCGTTCTGACAGGCGCTAACCACTATACAGGTATAACAGAAGTACACAAGGGAACACTTCACCAAGGAGCAGAAGGGGCTTTCAGTGCCGCTTCGTCATATACAATCGGACAGTATGGTACGCTTGATATAGGTGGGTTTAATGCGACGGTTTCCGCTCTGAATAATAGTGGCACAGTCTTGGTTGGTGGAGATGACAAAGACGTGGGGCGTACACTGGCGATTGCGGGTAACTACAGCGGCAATAACGGTACGGTGAATTTATCGACCGTGTTGGAAGGCGATAATTCAAAAACTGACAGACTTGTGGTGAACGGCAGCACATCCGGCACAACTCATCTCGTTATCAAAAATGTCGGTGGAGCGGGTGCGCCGACGAATGAAGGCATCAAGGTTGTTGATGTGAAAGGCACGTCGGACGGAACTTTCAGTTTGGTTGGTGACTATAGTTATAAGGGAGAGCCCGCCGTTGTGGCCGGCGCCTATGCTTACCGTCTTCATAAGAATGGCATTGATAATTCGGATGGAAACTGGTATCTGCGTTCATCGCTGACCAATCCAAAACCCGAGCCAAAACCCAATTCAGATCCTATACCTCCGGCGCGGCTCTATCATGCTGGTGTTAGCGTTTACGAGGCTTATGGCCGGGTTTTACAGACTCTGAATATGCCTGAGTCTTTGCATGAACGGGTCGACGGGCGTGAGGATAGACTGCGTGGTGTGAAGGGTTTCAGAACCACTACTGACGAGGGTAGCACAAACGATAACAAAAACCCGTTGTCCAATGGCGCATGGGGGCGCATGACAGCCGCTTATGGCAAGTTATCGCCACGTGTTACCACATCTGGTGCTGGGAATATCACTTATAACATGGCGCGTGCTCAAGTTGGCATAGACGGACGCTTTTATGAAAATGACCACGGTTCAGTAGTTGGTGGTGGTTACCTGCAATATTCGAAGATTAATGCAAATGTAGGCTCTGAACATGGTGAAGGTAAAATTCGTGGGAATGGTTACACGATAGGTGCGACAAGTACGTGGTACGGCAATAATGGGTTTTATTTGGATGGCTTAACTCAGCTTACCTACTTTAACAATGATCTGGATTCACAGACCGCGGGTCAGCATCTGGGTAATAGTAAATCCGCACTGGGATATGCATTGGGTCTGGAAACTGGGCGACGGTTTGACTTGACCCCAAAATGGTCACTGACTCCGCAGGCGCAGTTGGCTTATTCTTCCATCGATATGAATGATTTCCATGACACGTTTGGAACCAAAGTCCGTTTTGATCAAAGCAGAAATATGAAATTGCGTATGGGTGCGACGATAGACTACAGCCAAAAGTGGGGAGATGATCAGGGCAAGAATGAAAAAGCCACTAATATTTACGGCCTTTTCAATATCCGTCAGGAAATTTTGGGGCGTAATGACGCTGTTGATGTTGAAAATGTTGCCTTCCACGGAGGAAATGACCGAACTTGGGCTGAGACAGGTGTCGGTGGTTCCTATAATTGGAATGATGGAAATTCTTTCATTTATGGTCAGACTTCGGTCAACACCAGCCTCAATAATTTTGCAGACAGTTATAAGGTGAGTGCAAAAATTGGGCTAAGGATGACATGGTGATTAACCTGAGCTTAATATATGGTCTTCCCCAGTATTGCAAGAGAGCTTTTCAGACAAAAGAACAAGGTAGCTTACGTGTATCCGTACATGAACTCCCGCTTATGTGCAAGATAAGTTCGTTGAATGACGGTCATAACTGCGTTCGTACATTCGGCTTCTGTGTTTGCAGGTTATTTTCTGCTGAGCCATGATGGATATATGCACACCTGCTCCTTATCGGCCTTCAGACCTTTATTCATTCTTGGTCGTCGGATATATCAGATTTTGCAGGTGTCGGTTTGACCGATCTTCCATCTCACTTTTCCTGCGCAATTAGCAAGATCAATACAGCTAAAATAAATTTCATTCCTTTGTGATTATGGTGTCACTCTGAACTTTTCTTCACCCGTTAATATCATTCATGATATTCTGGCAATCTTATTTTCCAGCGCGATAGCCACAATATTTACCGGACGGCGCTGTATTAGTTTTTTATCCACTCACCATAGTTATCATGTCTTCGGTTTATATGGTAAATCACGGCTCTGGCGCCCTGAACCAACAACTTACGGATATAACCATCACCCCGTTTCGTTATGCCAGCGAGTCGGTTTTTTCCACCACTGGAATATTGTAGTGACAGCCCGTGGGTTGAGTTTTTTAAAGCGTGAACGACAACATTAATGCTGATATGTAATACCCGTGCGGTATCACGGATACCGGCATTATTTATGGCGAGATCAACAAGTTGTTCTTTTATGCCTGTCTGGCATGCTTTATAGGCGTATTCAAATTGAAAGGTTCGTTTGCAGGATAAACAACACGGTAACGTTGATGGCTCGCATCGCCTTTACAGTGTTTTTTGACAAATTCAGTCTGTTGACAAAATCGACACTTGATTTCAATGGTTGCCATTTAATTTTCCCGAAAAAATAGCGATTACACACGAGCATCAGCGGATTGAATACATGACCTTTTATTGGAGGTTGCTGCCGGTCTTATTTCTTATACATTCCAGCCTAAAAAACCGAGCTTGAATCTACGGGATAATGAGATCGCTATTTTTAAACAAAGCTGAGGTTAACCATTTAATACATAACTTATATTTTTATGGTGAATTTTATATTTAAAAAAATAACTTTAGCCTAAAAAAATTTTAGGAAAAAACATTTACAACAATAAAGTTATTTTTTAATAAATCACCTATTTTTTTATTATCATCATTTCCTCTGTTTAAATGTTGATTATTAATTTAATTAAGTGTAATGTGTAATTACAAAGCTAAAAAAACCTTTTCTAAAATAGACATTAATTTCCAATTTAAAATGTTGATTATATTTATACGGTATATATTTCATCTGAAATTAATCTAACTCTTTTAAGAGGTGATGTAATGACAACACTTACAATAACTCCTGACAATAATACAAAGGTTATCAAAGGCCAACCATTTAGTGTCAATGTAAAGATAGTTGGTGAAACAGGTATGATTCCGGGTATTACAACAGCTAAAGTGACTAAATCAACGGGAGCGACATTATTAAGTATAATGCCCGGTCTAGTTTCTCAGGGAGTTTTTTCCCAAACTTTAATATTTATGGCTGACAAAAACACTAAAACTTGTAACATCGACTTCACTATTAATACAGAAGATCATCCCAAATTAACAGCTACTTATGACATTGATGATAATCCAGACTTTATACTAGAGACATGTATACTGAGAGGCGCATCGGTTTATTTGTACGACCCAAATCCGATTGGATTAAAGGGCATTGGACCTACTAGTAACAATCCATTTATTTCGGCATCTATCAATCCAACAGTAAGAAAAAGTGGCCCAATTTCAAACTATGAAATTCCGCTTAGAGTAACAGCGCCCCTGCGAATATATATAGAGAGTAGCCATGAGGAAATATTACCTTACCATATAGACAAAGAGAATAGTTATTATTATTATCTGATTAAGAAAACCTCAACCGAGGCCGTGAATCTAAAAATTTATGCAACTCAAGATGTACATAAATTTGTTGAACTTGATGTAGTATTAAATGATGAAGAAGGTGTTCAACAACAAGTCATATTTGTTACGACAGAGCTAACTCAAGAGTCCGACAATCTTTTACCACCAAAGATTGAAGAATCTATGTATTCTTCTACTTTAACTAGGCCAGCGCATACAGATAATTTTACGTTCATGATACCAGCCTACAAAGGTGCCAAAAGAGGTGATTTTATTATTGGTTTTGTGACAGATGACAAAACGAATCTCTTTAAGCAAGAACTTTTCATCGCGCAGATAACAAATAATAACGATGAATTTTATAAATTTGAAGCTCCTTATAGCGACTTGTACTCGGGGGATAATCATATAAGTTATATTGCTCTTCCCGAAACAGGCTTTCCAGCAAGATCCAACCTTCATTTCATAAATTATGATAACGGTGGTATTAATGGCCCGAGTTCTAATGATGAAAACAGAACTCTAGTTGAACCCGAGGTATACGATCAAGACGGGCAATTTATTAGTCTATATGATCCAATTAATCTCTATAGCATCGGTCAGAAAAAAGGCCTTGAAATCAGATTGCCATCTGACCCTAACGATTACGACCATACTATAGCCGCCGGTGATAAGATAACAATTACCGCCTATATTTCACGTTGCATTGATACTCTACCGGAGAAAAATCGTCCGCTGCCGATTACGGTTCTTCCAAATCATATTGTTAATAAGAATGAAATATCCAATGGCTATTTTAAGTTTCAGCTAACTGCTGACAAGTTAATTGGGTATGCTGTTGCAGATGATTACGATGTAGGGCTAATCACAATTGTCTATAGCCGCCTTGCTCCGGCCCAAAAATCGAAACTTTATACCAGAAGCTTTGGTACTGTTGCACTTTAACCAGAATAGATGACTGTTAAGAAATATTATTCTTTATATGGGAAATTCTAATATGTCAGTGAATAATATAATAATGGATGAAGTGCTCATCCCTCCGAGTTTACCACAAAGCCGTAATAATATTATTGATGAATCAGAACTAGATCAAAAAAAACTAGTAGTTATAATCAATAGACATGAAAAATTTCGGGTTGGATATAAAATAATTGTTTATCTGACTTCAGGTATATTCTCAATACCATTTTTCATTACAGACGAAAATATCGATGATTTAACATACCAAATAACTATTCCTTTTTCTGAAATTCCTCTCGGAAGTTATAATGTTTTCTACATTGTTACTGATTTATTATATATGGAGACTAAATCTGGTAGTACTCCTGTCTCAATTAATTACTCAGCCTCTCCGCAGACTCCGCAGACATCTCTTGAAGCTGCTCTAGTGATAACTGGATATGAACCAGTCGGTTATGAATATGAAATCCTAACAATTCAAGTTTACGATAAACAAAAGAATGAATTAATTAAAAATACTGATTTTCAGTATAAATTAATTCAACCAGTTAATATCATTGACGTTCCTGAAATTGGTTCAAATCCTGATACTAGATATTCAATGATTACAAACGAATATGGAGAGTTTAAAATAAATCTAAAAGGCCAAAAATTTGGGCGTTGTATTATACAGGTGACAATTAACAATCTTGTTGGTAATATAAATCATACTATGGGAGAATTTTAACTATGGCAATGCAGACACTTTTATTTCCGGCTATAGAGAATGGTGCACGTGTGTCGTTTTTCTTTCAAAGAGTATCTCCATATTATTATTTCGTACAGTTAAAAGACAGTTCTACTGGAAGGCCTTTCACCACTTGGAATTATCAGTCTCCTGACTATGGAGTTGCTGGTTCATTTGCTTATGATGGAGCACCTGGAAATCTAATATGTACAGTGGATTGCCTACAAAGCCCCCGTCTTGATAATACATGGGCTGAAAACATAATAACACCTAATCCGGAAAGTCCAACTTATGGAACAGTCTATAATGTTGCCTTTAATGATTATAGTGGTCCAATTCAATTCTCTAACTTTTTTATTTCTCTGGTAAGTTGGCCGCCAGTCCCTCCTATGGTTCCCGTCCCACCCCCTCCCATGAATATCTGATGGTGATTACCGTGGAATAATTCTCCACGGTTTCATTCTTATTGAACTAATGAATGCAATTTCTGAGAAAGGCTATAGTAGGCATCTTTCTCGCCAAAGGAAAATGGAGAATGTAATGAGCGGTGCGCTGGGCAAAGCTGCACTATTCTTGCGGGTGAAAGTCCCGTCGTAGAAAGGGAGTTAGCCAGACCACTACGTAGCGAGTCTTGCGTTTCCGGCGGTAACAAAGGAGACGAAGCGTAGACAGCGAAACACTCGAGCCGAAACCAAAAGGTGAACGTGATAGCTCCGAAATACATTTAATCGTGTGTGCCGATAGTTTCGTTCAGCTAGCAGGCAGCAGCATCTGAATGGTCACACTGGCAATCATCCATTCAGCCGCACACACCGGAGCCGCAGGCGTCGGCGAGTTTGTAGAGAACAGTGCGGAACCCAGGAGATCCTGACATTTCTCAATGGAATGAGTATTTCGGGCACAAGTGCCAAACACAAGGCCTGAGAAATGAATATCAGGAAGTCGGAGTCAGCCATAGTAGCGTTGAAGCGGGTAATGACCGTGGAGCGAAGGGCTGGCAGACAGATCGAACGTAAGAGGGCAACAATGTCCGTACACAGCAACGACGGATTATCATGGTTAACTAAACTTGAGCGTATAGGCGAGAAATCAGCAGGTAACAAACAATTAGTGTTCAATAATTTGGGACATCTGTTGAACAGTGACATGCTGAAAGGGCAATTCCGGCGGCTGGACGGGAGTAAAGCTGTGGGTATTGATCGCATGACAAAAGCGGCTTACGGTGAACACCTTGAGGAGAATATTCAAAACCTCATCCAGCGGATACGCAGGGGAACATATCATCCGAAAGCCGCCCGGATCACCGAAATTCCGAAGGAGGACGGCAGTAAGCGACCACTGGCTATTTCGTGCACAGAGGACAAACTTGTCCAGCTTGCGGTCAGTGACATCCTTAACCGGATTTATGAACCGCTGTTTATGCCCTGCACCTACGGTTTTCGGCCGGGACTAAATTGTCATGCGGCATTAAGGGCACTACAACAACAAACCTACAGTAATTGGAATGGTGCGGTAGTGGAAATTGATATCCGAAAGTATTTCAACATGATACCTCATGATGAGCTGATGAATTTACTGCGGAAGAAAATATCAGATCGCCGTTTCCTCAGATTGATCGAGGTCTTAATCACGGCGCCCGTCATAGTGGGTAAAGAAACATCCGGCAATGTGCGCGGATGTCCGCAAGGTTCAATCCTGTCACCCGTGCTCGCCAACATCTACCTGCATCATGTAATAGATGAATGGTTTGGTGAAATCAGCCGTTCACATATTCACGGGCGGGCAGAGATGGTGAGGTATGCCGATGACATGGTATTCACCTTCCAGTATCCCAGCGAAGCCAAACGTTTCTATCAGGTGCTACCGAAAAGACTGAATAAATATGGACTGGAATTACACAGTGACAAATCGCAATTAATTCCTGCGGGTCACATAGCGGCAATGAGAGCCAATCAGTCAGGAAAACGCCTGCCCACGTTTAATTTTCTGGGGTTTACCTGCTATTGGGGGAAAACGCGAAAAGGGCACTGGCGGCTGAAACTCACCAGCCGAAAAGACCGTTTTGCCGCCAAATTGTCATTTTCAGAAGGCGACTGCACAGAATGTCAAAAGTCGACTGCACTTAATTGTTGAAGTAGGATATTGAAGATTCAAGCGTTGACATTATGGGGTG
>NZ_MKGR01000048.1 GCF_001908095.1 Xenorhabdus thuongxuanensis
TTGGCTGGAAAAATGCCGACGATTGTGGAAGAACTGTGAGAGATATTTGAATACCAGCCTTCAGTTCGTCAATCTGGCATTTCTCGTCGTGTTGCTGCGCAGAAAAAATACTGAATAGGCTGTAATACCATTCGGACATGGTGCGGCAATGGGAAACAAAAAAAAGATGGCTTCCCAAAACCCAGATTCAAAGGCAGAGAATTACATTTCTCTAAGCAGGATGTTGAAGATTGGGAACGCGGGAAACAATTTTAGTCAACTTATTCCACCAGCGCTCATAGGCTTCTCTCTGCTCGTTTAGGTAGGTGTGCTTATCGTACACCTGCCATACGCCCGGTAGTTTATGACCAATCATGATTTCAGCTACATGAGGCGGGGTTAATTCAGAAATCTCAGTGCGCATGGTTCGGCGTAAGTCGTGGATTGACCATGAGGTATAGGAGTCATCAAAATATTTAGACATCTTTTCACTTAGCCGATCAATTATCACGCAATGTGACGATTTCGAAAATGGCCTACCTCCAGATATAGCAAACAAATACTGACTTCCACCATTAATTTTTTTTGCTTGCTCAATTAATTCTTTCGCTGCTGGAATGATCGGTCTAATAATAGGCTTTTTGGTTTTCCTTCCTGTTTTATGATTAGCAGGAGGCACAATCCAGACATTTTTCTCATAGTCAAAATCAACCACTTTAGCCTTTAATAACTCACCAATACGGCACCCGAACAAAAGAGACAACTTTACCATTAAAGCATTACGTAAATTGTAATTAGAAGATTCAATAATATGAAAAAGAATTGCCAATTCATCTTCGCTTAAGGTTCTCCCACCTATATCATTATCATCCTCATCAGAACCCAAATTTGCACCCTGACTTCCCAAATCACTTGACATGACATTAGCTATCGGAGTGTTGTTAGTCATTCCACGTCGAACAGCCCACTTATGTGCTTTCTTGGAGTACGACAATATCCGAGCGCCTGTTGTGGGGGAATGCTTAGACACCTCTTCTATCAAGGATAGCCAAACATGAAGCGTCGTCTCATCATGTGGCATTCCACCAATTTTTGGAAAAACATAAATCTCAAAACCACGCAATATTTGCCCGGCAGCAACCTTCGAACCTTGCATTGTCGCTTGCCACCAGTCCCGTATTAGTTCCTCCACAGTCACAGCATTCAAAGCAGCTTCCTTTCTAACACGTTTAACTATTTTGGGATTACGGTGTTGTTCTAACTCTCCACGGTAGAAAGTTACAGCGTCACGAGCATCTTTTAAGCTCGTCGCTGGATAGGTTCCTATATCTATTCGATCCCCCTTTCCATCCCATCGATACCTAAATTGAAATATGATTTTACCTTTGGGGGTAACACGAACAGATAGACTATCCCTATCTGATTTGGTAGTGATTTTTTCTTGGGGTTTACCATTGGTAGAGCGAAGCCACGAATCAGTGATTGCCATATTATTTTCCTCAAAAAATAACACAGCTTTTAATGTATTTTATGTACACCAAAATGTACATATTTATGATGTAACCAGATAGATATTTGTGAATACAAACGAATCATTAAATCAGTATTTGGCTTTATTTCTATTTAAAATCAAAAAATTAAATAATATTCGATGAATATTTACATATACACATGATTACGCATGAACAATTGTTAGTAATCAACTGATAATTCAAAACATCATTCTCTTGGCCATTCATAAGACGTGCACAACAACGCCGGTAAAAACCGGCGTTGTTGATGTGCAATGGGGTAGCAATTACCATACTCAATTTGTAGCAGTATTACCTACTTTTGCCAACTCTTCATTACGAAGTTCTCTACGAAGAATTTTACCTACATTGGATTTTGGCAACTCATCGCGGAATTCAACGATCTTCGGTACCTTATATCCTGTCAGGTAACGACGACAATGCGTTTTAAGTTCATCCTCAGTCAAACTGGGATCTTTGCGTACCACAAATACTTTGACAATTTCTCCTGAATTTTCACTTGGAACGCCCACTGCTGCGGACTCTAACACTTTAGGGTGGGAAGAAATGATATCTTCTATTTCATTTGGATAGACATTAAATCCGGAAACCAGAATCATGTCTTTTTTCCGATCCACAATGCGGAAAAAACCTTTTTCATCTACGCTGGCAATATCCCCAGTTGCCAACCAGCCATCTTTCAACACCTCATCCGTCGCATCAAGGCGATTCCAGTAACCTTTCATTACCTGTGGCCCACGCACCCACATTTCACCCACTTCACCCTGTGAAACTTCATTACCATCATTCCCTACTAGCTTAATTTCTGTTGAAGCAATGGGGAAGCCAATGCTATCACTGTAATAAGTTAAGTTATGTGGGTTAGCTGAAACCAGAGGAGAACATTCCGTCAATCCATAACCTTCCAGTAGATGACGACCTGTCAGGTTTTGCCACTTTTCAGCCACCACTCGTTGTACAGCCATGCCGCCGCCAACAGATAAACGTAATGAGGAGAAATTCAGCTTCTGGAATTCCGGATTATTCAGCCAGGCATTGAATAGCGTGTTAACACCTGATAATGCAGTAAAGCGATAACGCGATAGTTCCTTGACCGTGCCGTTTACATCGCGAGGGTTAGTAATCAACAAATTCTGCCCACCCAATTCAATAAAGAACAGGCAATTTATCGTCAAAGCAAAGATATGGTACAACGGCAACGCAGTTACCACTAATTCTTGCCCAGGCTTCAATAATGGAGAATAACAAGCTCTAGTCTGTTCGAGGTTTGCCAATATATTACGATGAGTTAGCATTGCACCTTTCGCAACCCCTGTGGTACCTCCCGTATATTGCAGAAAAGCCAAATCCTCATTTTTCACATCCGGTTTGACATACTGCATCCGGTAGCCTTTATGAATCGCACTACGAAACGAAATGGCATCCGGTAAGTGATATTTAGGTACGAGCCGCTTAACGTATTTAACGACAAAATCAACAAGGGTTCCTTTGGGACGTGAAAGTTGGTCACCCATACGCGTCAAAATAACGTTTTTGACTTGCGTATTAAAGACAATTTTTTCTAGGGTATGCGCAAAGTTAGAAACAATAACAATGGCAGATGTGCCACTATCATTAAGCTGGTGTTCCAATTCACGCGGGGTATAGAGCGGGTTCACATTTACAACAACCATACCTGCACGCAGAATACCAAATAGTGCAACGGGGTATTGCAGTAAATTGGGCATCATCAATGCCACACGATCCCCTTGTTTCAACCCTAGGCCATTCTGCAAGTAGGCAGCAAAGGCACGGCTACGCTCTTCCAATTTACGGAAAGTCATTACCTCGCCCATATTGATAAATGCGACCTGATCGGCATAACGCACTACAGCATTTTCAAACATCTCAATCAGCGACGAATAACGGTCGGGATCGATTTCTGCCGGAACATCTGCCGGATAATGTTTTAGCCAAACTTTTTCCAAGTTGAATACTCCTGAAATCTAATTGCGATGTAACCACTGACCATAAAAAAACCGACTTGTGTATTTAACAAATTATTAACTCAGCGTACCAGTTTGCAAAGCAACAATGTTCAGGTTGGCGATACACATCACTAATTTAGTACTATTAATTACTGCAAAAAAATAAGGCAGCTTTTGCTGCCCATATATTTTTTATTACTTATCAAATAATTAGATGAACTATTGGCACTTTAATTTATAATTCACTAATTATACACTGGTTTACTAATTTCTGACTTAAAGTCTTATCATTATTCCAAATAGTTATAAGTGAATTATTTAAATTAAAGGATAATTATTAGAAGCTTATATCACAAAACGGTGGGAAATTGTCTCTTTTGCAAAACGGGATAACTCTGGATACCCCTCTTAAATTGGCAAAAAGTTTATTCAGTTAAAATTGTTTCAACTGATACAGGTTGAAATGGCGAATAACCGCGCCAAAATGGATCATAAGGGTTGCCATAATAGCTCCACGGATCAATTCCTACAGCAGAAGGCAAAATCATTCTCTGAGATTCATACCAACGTTTCACTCCCGCAGCATTCATCACAACATAATTATACGGGCTATTGCCTACGTTTCCTTTTTCAAGACCAGTAATCAAACCTACAACAGTTACATAATGATCTTTAAAATCACTGGGTTCTAAGAAAGAATTCACGTAAGCATAAACTCGACCCAAAGATGGTGCATCCAAACGTGGGGCTGCATTGCTTGCTAGTGGCATGGCGGATATTTCTAATCGAGTCTGGTTTTTTTCATTCAAGACACTAAGTACTTTGCCACCAAATCTACCTTCATGGCCAACATATAACTCAGGCATGTTCTTGACAGAAAGCAGATTTTCCACCGGTGTTTTAGTCGTTCCTTTAATAACATCAGGAACTGACACACAACCCGCAAGTACCAAGGTTCCCAATAGTGCCATCGCTTGCAGTATGCTTCGATAGTGTGTTCCATTAAGCATAACACCTCCAACGCAGAAAAATCTTATTAGGCTAACCATTAATCTGGTTAGCCATACTCTATTCCTTTATATTCATGGACACCACTTTCTGCCACAAGTTGCATGAATTTTATTGACCAGACAGAAGCGCCTTAACGACCCGGCAATTTTTTCCATGTCACTTCATTACGTAAATAAACGGGTTCAGCATATTCAACCGCTGTCACTTCCCCAGCTTCCCACATCTGGATTGCCAGTGGCAGCATATCTTCTGCATGGGGTAAAGTAATGTCACTTGCTGTCAGTGTTAACTGGCTCTCCAATAATTGAGGATAAGCCTCCCATCCTGTTCCAGCAATTGCCCATTCGCCTGACAAAGAGCTCATAACCTCTTGCACTTGTTCAGGTTTCAAAACCGCTTCCGTTTCATTGCCCTGCCATTCACCTTGTGAATTACGAGTGTATTGTCCCCAATAAACTTCCCCCATCCGCGCATCAATAGCAACCAAAACGTTTGTTGCTCCTTTTAGGCGAAAAGCCCCTTGCGCCATTGTTTTCAGGGAAGAAACGCCAACCATCGGTAATTCAGCACCCAATGCCAGCCCTTGAGCGATGCCAACACCAATCCGTACACCAGTAAAACTACCCGGCCCACGGCCAAACGCTAACACATCTAATTGTTGCAGGCTCACGCCACCCTTTGATAAAACCGCTTGAACCATCGGTAAAATACGTTGAGTATGCTCTCGTGGAGAAATTTCAAACTGTGCTTCAACAACACCTTCATTCCAAAGTGCAACAGAACAGGCTTCAGTTGCAGTATCAATAGCTAAAATTCGCGTGGACATGCCTTAACTCCGGCAAGATATAGGATTCAAAACAAGGGGCTATACTACCATAGCCCCAACATCATCGCCCCGACATTTTATTACCCAGACTGCGGTGGGCGTGATTTCAGAAACGCAATTGCTTTTGATAAATCACGAGTACGGGGAGCGGGAGGCAGGCTATTTAGAAAAACCTCACCGTATGGACGCAACACTAATCGATTATCACAGATAACCACAACGCCATAGTCGTCAATATCACGGATCAGGCGCCCAACGCCCTGCTTCAAATCAATCACAGCATCGGGAAGCTGGACTTCGTGAAAAGCATCCCCGCCTTTGAGTTGGCAATCCTCGATACGTGCCTTAAGCAAGGGATCATCGGGCGCAGTAAATGGTAATTTATCAATAATAACACAGGATAATGCATCACCTCGGACATCCACCCCTTCCCAAAAACTGCCAGTCGCTACCAGCAATGCATTACCCGCAGAGATAAATTGTGCCAGCAGTTGTGTCTTGCTCGTTTCACCCTGCACCAATACTGGCAATGTCATACTGGCACGAAACTCTTCTGCCAAACTGCGCATCATTTGGTGAGAAGTACAGAGGAAAAAACAACGTCCTTTATTGCTTTCAATCAAAGGCTTCAACATACGAGCCAGCCATTTTGCACCACCATTTTGGTTAGGTGATGGCAAATGACGCGGAACACACAATAACATTTGGCGTTGATAATCAAATGGACTCGGCAGAAGTAATGTTTGGGCTTGTTTCAGCCCTAAACGTTCAGTGAAATGATTTAACTGTTCATTGACCGACAATGTTGCCGATGTAAAAATCCAACTCCCCTGTTGTTCACGGATCATCTCACTGAATTTGTCGGCGACAGATAACGGTGTTAGCGCCAGCAAAAAATGCCGCCCATAACTTTCGAACCAATAGCTGTAATTAGGTATACTGACATCAATCAGACGCTTAAGGCGATTGCGGTAAACTGTTGCCCGCTCAAAAGCCGCATCCAACATGGCTGAACGCCCCAAAGAGAGCTTCATCACGTCATAACAAAGCTCAAGGGCATCATCCAACCGCACTAATGCGCGCTGAACTTGCTGATGTTGCAAAAATTCACGAAGATTGCCTCGATAACTGTTTTCACCTAATGACAAACGAAAATCTTGTGTACTTTGGCTGAGACGATCTGCACTTTTTTGCAATTGTGCCTGATCCCGCACTTCAGTGCGATAAGCCAGGATGATATCCCGCGATAAATCCATCAATTGACGGCTACTTAACTGCTGACCAAAATATTGGCTGGCAATATCAGGGATCTGGTGAGCCTCATCGAAAATCACCACATCAGACTGCGGGATTAATTCCCCAAACCCAGTATCCTTAACCACCATATCAGCCATAAATAGGTGGTGGTTAACAATCACCACATCAGCTTCCAACGCTTTTCGACGGGCTTTCAGAACGAAACATTCCTGATAGCATGGGCAATCACTGCCAAGGCAATTGTCATTAGTACTCGTTATCAATGGCCAAACAGTGCTATCTTCCGCCACCTGATGACAAGTGCTGATATCGCCATCTTTTGTATGATCTGACCAATGCTTCAATTTAATGACTTCCGCCAAGATTTCAGCTTCCATCTGGGAATTGCCGATCGACTGTTGCTCAAGGCGTTCAAGGCATAAATAATTTGAGCGCCCTTTCAATAGCGCCAGATTGCCTGTAAAACCTAACGCATCAACGATAGTGGGTAGATCTCGATTGTAGAGCTGATCCTGCAATGCCTTAGAACCCGTAGAAATAATCACTTTTTTACCGGAACGCAAAGCAGGTACAAGATAAGCAAATGTTTTACCGGTTCCCGTTCCTGCTTCTACGACCAATTGTTGCTGTTTTTTAATCGCAACTGTAATAGCTGAAGACATTTCCCGCTGAGCATCGCGTGGCTTGAAACCAGGTATGGCTTTGGCTAGTATGCCATTTTTCGCAAAATCGTCTGACACAAACAGTCTCTTTCAATAAAAAATGTGGCAGAATTATGCCAATACTAAGTTGTAATAACTACTCAATTCAGCAAAAAACTGGATAAATTAACAGGAGATTTAATGACTATTAAACGCATTGATCCAGATATCCGTTGGTCAGAAGCAGTCGTTCACAATGACACTATCTATTATACCAGCGTGCCAGAACAACTGGATGGTGATATTACAGAGCAAACCGCCGATACTCTGGCAGCCATTGATACCCTGTTACACCGTCTTGGTTCAGATAAAAACAAGATCTTGGACGCTACGATTTTTCTGGCGGACAAGGCCGATTTTGCAGGCATGAACGCTGCCTGGGATGCATGGGTTGTTGCCGGAAGTGCTCCAGTCCGCTGTACTGTTCAAGCGGCGTTGATGGATCCTAAGTATAAAGTAGAAATCAAAATTATTGCCGCTTTATAATCTGCACTTATTAAACAAACATGGCATTGAATGAACAATAACTCATTCAATGCCATGTTTAGAAATGAATTTACAAAATGAAATTTAAGGAATGGAGAGTAAAAAAATTAAGCCATCTTAATAATAATTATACCAATTAATAGCAGCAAAATACCACTCCATCCCTTAAAATTCAGTCGTTGATTAAACATTATCCAGCCGGCCGCCACTGTAGCAATAATGCCGAATGCACCCCATAAGGCATAAGCAACGGAAAGTTCTATCCCTTTCACTGCCTGGGCCAACGCGCTAAATGCGCCCAAAACAGCAACCAGAGATAAAATACCAATCCAAAGACGCTGAAAGCCATTAGATAGTTTCAATAAAATATTTGCCACAATTTCCAAAACAACGGCCAGAACCAGAAACGCACCATGCCACCATTCAAATTGAGTTAGCATATCATGCCTCCCTAATTTGCTTGTTCGAAACAGTGTTTAATGTTCTTGATGGATTATTCTTAACTGCATGGTTTTTTGTTGTATTGTTTGAAGCTTGGCCTTGACTCTTTTTCTCTCCCATTTTGATCAAAGCAATTCCGGCTATCAACAATGCTAATCCACTAATTTTCATTAATGACAGTGATTCGTTGAACCATATCACACTAAAAGTGGTAATAAACAGGATCCCAATACCTTCCCACAGAGCATAAGCCACGCCCAATGCCACTTTTTTCACAGCAACTGCCAGTAAAATATAAGAAGCTGTGATCATGGTGTACATCACAATCATGCCTGTAAAATCACCAGAAACGCTGGCTTGTTTCATTGACAGAGTACCAATTACTTCTGTCATAATCGCCAATACAAGAAACACCCAATAAATCATTTTTTCTCTCCTGAACATACTGATAAGCATGCCAAGATATCAAGCTATAAATGCCAACAAAGTCGGCTGCAAATGCAATTGCGTAATATCAGAATCAAACTGAATTTTTAGCAAAATATTTTGGCAAATGAAAATTGCCGGTGAAGAACCGGTTAGCAGGAGAAGGCCCTAAAGGGCACCGCACCAATAGTGCTCACTGGATAAGATAGTTGAGAGGAAAAAAACATGAGTACAACGTTGAATTTTATTACTATGTTGAATGTTGACGCTTTTGGCGCTATTCATGGTGTTTTATTCTTTCATCACACGACAACAGTATAACCATCGCATGATATACTACGAACCCTCATATTAGTAAGTGAATAGTATATTTCTATCATAACTCACAATAAAAAGCAACGATTTATATTTGGTTCATCAAACTCCACTTTTTTACTAAAAGTGGAGTTTGAAATAATTTATATTAAAGTTTCATTATTCAGGTATCAAATTTGGTATTTTACTTGACACCATCGGATGAGAGACGGGTACACTAGCATCGAGATCAAAATCATTAAAGGAAATGCAACGTAATACCGGATCAGTATAAGTTTTGATGTAATATTTTAAATTGGTTAAATCTGCTACAACTGACCATTTAGTATAATCATACATTGTGTTTGCAATAGACTTATCCTTTATCTAACCTTTCGGGATATCAAAATTACTTAAAATATGCTCAACAAGACGTACACTTTCTTCTCCACTGCGTTTCCGTTCAACCGATTGAGTGAAAACCTATGCCCGTACAAAATGAGAAGGTTTAATGTATGGTAATTATCGTTTGCTGTTATATTTCTTAATTGAACGTTTTTACTTAGATAGGTTTAATTTTAAAATTAAATATCTTTGATAAGCCATATATCGGCAATGAAAATAATAATACCTACCTATATTTTATTTATCTTTTAAACAACTCTCAGCTTTTTAATCCTTTCATTATTTAACCTATAAGTTAAATATTTTCATATTATTTTTTATTGCATCATTATAAAAAATGAATAAAATTCATAATATAAGCAAAGGGTTATGAAATAATCCTGATTTTTACAGAAAAACAGGGGTTTTTCTTAAGACCTTATAATAAGTTGATCAGATAAACTATCTGCATTGGTGTTATAATCGGTAATCAGATGACTTATTGCCTGTTCTTATGAAATCGAATATCACACTGTCTGAACCAGAACGTATTACATTACAACAACTTGCTTTGAACCACATACATCGGGACATCCGTACGCGAGGAACGGGGTTACTCATGCTTGCCAGA
>NZ_MKGR01000049.1 GCF_001908095.1 Xenorhabdus thuongxuanensis
GGGGCGGAGCAAAAGCGATCAGGAGGCAAAAAAGATGTTCAGTTGATGAGTTGTTTACAGAGCATATTGAATATGTCAGGTTATGTTGATTCTGCTATAGCAAGCCAGCGCGGCATACATAAAATGCAGGACAGACAATCCATGTGCAGCGACAGTGTCTTCGATTCGCTGGAAAAGCGTTTTATCCAGTGGCCAGATTAGCGGTTCGGCATGTTCGCTATCTGTTGTTTTCTCTAAATTTGATGGCTGAATTAAGGCAGGCGGTAAGTTTTTATAACGCTCTGACCAGAATTGCTGGTCTTGTCGATAGCGCTGTGAGTTTAAATAGGCATTATCTTCATGAATAAAGTCGAGATAAGAGGGCGCCGTTTCAGTAAATTCTTCTTCCCTGCTTAACCGAGTATACGTTTTGGCTATCTCTTCGGGAATAAGCCCTAAAGTAATCCCATCTCCGATGAGATGGTGACAGCAGAAATGCCAGTACCAATGCTTATCACTCACCCGTATCAGTTCAAAACGCCATAGTTCATTGTACAAATCAAATGGATGCGTGAAGGCAGTACGGATATATTTTTCAGCCTGTTCTTCTGCGTTGTCATGATCTGAGAAATCGTGGATTGGCACGGATACAGGCAAAGTGTCGGTGAGTGCTTGCAGCGGTAATTCCTGAGTTTTAACAAGTCGTAAACGCAATGCATCATGGCGATAAACAACGGCTTCAACAGCGCGTACTAACAGCGCTTCATCCAACTTTCCTTCAGCCAGAATCACTGAACCTAAGTTATAGCAGGTACTATGAGGACGGAAGAGCTGGTCGAGCCAGACGACTTGCTGGGGAGAACTGAGTGGGAATTTGTAAGAGGGAGATGCGGAAGAATTCTCTAATGAAAGTTGATTTTCGTTGTTAGTACTATTGCGTGACGTAGACATTGCTTAACTCCTGCTCGTGAAACTAGTTAACCGGATTAATAATGAATTAAATTTGATTTATGTGGCATTACTGCACACTGGAGATATTGAAGAACTAACTCTTTATGAGCAGATACTTTATTTTTAAAATTTCCGATATAAAAGGGATTTGGACTGTTTATTTTTGATGGGAGTTTTTAAAAATTCTGATGGGGTGCTATTTGGAGAGTTTTTGGGAAGTTTAACAGAACATTTATGGCGCTCTATGGGGTTATCATATATTGGCTCTTAATAATTCAGTTCTTCAAAACCCCTATATAATGTTTTGTTCTTACATAATTTTTTTTGCGATGTATTGAAGGCATCTGGCATAAATATCCCCTCGCTAGAAAAAGAATTAACTAGCATGGGAACACTGTGGGAGCAGAAGATTTTAGAAATTCAGGAAGTTAAGCTTTCAACGGATAGAACGCTTCTATTGATAATGAAGCTAAAGAGGGGTGTTTCAGAAACCGGCCCGGTTTTATCCATACCGGCAACTGAAAATATTCTGACATTCCGTCACTCTGTCCACTCAAGCCAGAGGCCGTCTTCGTTATCGCAGAGGAAGGAATTCAGGGAAGATTTTACGCTGTAGGCACAACGTTTACTGCTGCTGGGCCTTTGGCACCATTCTCGATGGAGAACTCAACTTTCTGGCCTTCGAACAGAGTGCGGTAATCGTTACTCTGAATAGCGGAGAAGTGTACAAACACGTCTTTGCTTCCATCGGTAGGGGAGATAAAACCAAAACCTTTATCCGCATTAAACCATTTTACTAAACCAGTCATTTTATTAGACATGTGATATTTCCTTTGATTGAGCCTTTTTAGGCGAATATGGCTTGTTTTACAGAAACTACTTAGCGCTTAATGGAGAAACTCAAAAAGAAGGGGATATCTGGGATAACGCCTGAGGATGAGAATTGCTTTAATAAACTGCTTTGTATGAGGTCTGTCTTTCAAACCGACTCAGTTATTAACGCATGATCACGAATATTAAGCAAGTTATATTTTAACTATTTAGCATCTGGCGGGATACGACACTGTTGAAAATCACCGCCTATTGGCGGTGATTAGAACTTATAACAATTCAAATGCTCGCTTAATGACCTCTTCGGAATAAGGCTGTTGGCCGTTTTCCATTTGAATGATAGCTTTAACCAATCGGCTCATTGTGGCGACATTTTCTACATCCACCACGTCGTTGCTGGTTACGCCAACTGATTTACATACATAAGCGATATAACCTTCGGTATTATTTTCATTCGGTGGCGCCCAGCGGGAAATAAACTGACGAATAGTATTGTCCCCGTATTTGCGTTCATAATTACGCAGAATTTTTAGCATCGCCCGTATACCATATTCCGGCGCCCCAAATTGACAAAATGATTTGTCTGTCTGGATATCACGTAAACCCTGCCATTTGTCTCCATGACGGATATTGCCAGGGTTATGGTTACGAATCCCTCTTGTCATTGTTATCTCCTAAACGTTTATTGATGGCACGAACGGCAAACTCTCGTATTTTCTCTACACCAATAAAACCAATGGCACCGCCGAGTGCAGGTGAAATACTGTTTGGAATACCAAATAGTTCCAGTCCGCTGGAAAATCCCCACGACAACGCTCCACATAGTAGCGGCTCGACCCAGCGATTTTTCCGCTCCACACCGTCATAAATGAGCCGGCCGTAACAAATCATGACGGCCAAAATAGAGCCAGAAATTTGTGGCCAAGCATTTCTTAGGCCGTTTAATAAATCGGCCCATAAATCAGGATGTTCTTTCATCATTATTCCCATAATTTAATGATAGGCATCACAGAAGTAGAGTTTTCAACACTTACTTAATGACGTCCCGTACCCTTCCATAGTAACGCGGGTAAAGAAAATCCATATGGTTACGCTATTGTGCACTGGTTCTTACTAAGCCTGTAAATGCCAAAATTTTGGATATACAAAAAACAGATGGGATAAAGAAAATATAATCAAAAAATAATTTTAATAAGATATTAAAACAGGGGTTATTAGAAATTTTCCCTGTTATTTCAATATGTATAGCGCTGGTTATGTGTAGATAAATTCATTTCTGCCTATTTACTTAAATTGCACAAATTCAAATAGACACTATATTAATCAATGTGATTTTTAATAAGAAAACTATATTTTTACAAATAGTTAATTAATAAGATTATATTATTGATAATTTTTTACCATGACTTATTTGGCATCGTTAAATTTTCCTGTTCGTGTCAACTATTTGATGATCATTGCCAAGTAACTCTGAATTTATCCTGTTAGTTCAATTAGAGATAGAGTAAGGAATAATGTCATGAAAGTATTGATAGCAGAAAACGAGGTGGGTACACGATATCATAGTCACTATGTGGAAAATGCTGTGCATAGGTTGGCTGATAAATTAATTGAGAAAGACGTAGATGTGGTTATTGCTGAGTCTTTTGATGATAGCTATACAATAATTTCAGCCAATGAACCGTTTGATTGTTTAATGATAAGCTGCGCACTCATCGATAATGATTTATATCTTCAAATACAGAAACTACTCAATAAATTATTTGAACGACAGGAAAATGTTCCGGTCTTTTTGTTAAGTGATCGGGAAAAAGCGGTATTTTTGCTAAATCATGAATTACTTGAACAGTTAACTGAATTTGCCTGGATATTGGAAGATTCTGCGGATTTTATTGCTGGTCGTGCCATTGCAGCCATGCAGCGTTATCGTCAACAATTATTGCCTCCTTTAATGTCAGCATTGATGAAATATAGCCGAACCTATGAATATTCCTGGGCGGCGCCTGGGCATCAAGGGGGAGTCGGATTTAATAAAACACCAGTTGGCCGCTTTTATCATGACTATTATGGGGAAAATCTCTTCCGTACCGATATGGGAATTGAGCGAGCTTCATTGGGTTCGCTATTAGATCATTCCGGTGCATTTGGTGAAAGTGAAAGAAACGCCGCCAGAGTATTTGGTGCAGACCATTCTTATTCTGTCGTGGTTGGAACATCGGGCTCTAACCGCACGATTATGCAGGCTTGTATGACCGAAGATGACGTGGTCATCATTGACCGAAATTGCCATAAATCCATTGAACAAGGGCTGATACTGACAGGCGCCAAACCTGTTTATATGCTACCGAGCCGTAACCGCTATGGCATCATTGGGCCCATTTATCCACAAGAAATGCAGGCTAAAACATTACAGAAAAAACTGAAGCAAAATCCACTGATCCAAGACATGGCTAATCAGAAACCTGTTTATAGTGTAGTGACAAACTGTACCTATGATGGTGTCTGTTATAACGCTAAGCATGTACAGGAATTATTAGATAAAAGTGTCGATAGAATACATTTTGATGAAGCATGGTATGGTTATGCACGGTTTAACCCAATTTATCATGATCATTTTGCCATGAGTGGAAACCCGAAAAACCACTCTGGGCCGACAGTCTTTGCTACCCATTCATCTCACAAATTGTTGAATGCACTCTCTCAAGCCTCTTTTATCCACGTACGGGACGGACGCAACCCTGTGGAATTTTCAAGGTTTAACCAAGCCTACATGATGCATGCAACAACTTCTCCTCTGTATGCGATTTGCGCTTCAAATGATATCGCGGTTTCAATGATGGATGGCAATAGCGGTTACTCATTGACTCAGGAAGTTATTGAAGAAGCTGTTGATTTTCGTCAGGCATTAGCGCGTTTGAATCGAGATTTCAGTAAGAAAGGGGATTGGTTCTTTAAACCCTGGAATCAGGAAAAAGTGACGGATCCTGCGACTGGTAAGAAAATGGCTTTTGAGGATGCACCCAAGGAACTACTGACGAAAGAACAAAGTTGCTGGGTAATGCGTCCGGGAGACAATTGGCACGGATTTGAAGATTTACCTGATAACTGGAGTATGCTTGATCCGATTAAAGTCAGCATATTGGCTCCGGGCATGGGGGATAATGGTAAGTTGAAAAAACAGGGCGTGCCGGCAGCATTAGTCACCGCATGGTTAAGCCAGCACGGTATCGTACCGACCCGCACCACGGACTTCCAAATTATGTTCCTATTTTCAATGGGGATCACCAAAGGAAAATGGGGAACATTGCTTAACACCTTGCTGTCTTTCAAACACCATTATGATGCTAATACGCCCTTGAATAAAGTTTTGCCAGATTTGGTAGAGCAACACCCAGACGTGTATGAGCATTTAGGATTGAAAGAATTAGGCGATAAAATGTTCGATTATTTATGGCAGAATAATCCGGGTGAAAAACTGAATCAGGCATATGCGGGTTTACCCAAAATGGAAATGACTCCGCGAGCCGCTTATCAGGCCATTGTGACCAATAATGTGGAAATGGTGGCACTGGACGATTTACCTCATCGCATTGCTGCGAACTCTATCATCCCATATCCGCCCGGTATCCCCATGCTGCTTTCAGGCGAGAACTTTGGTGATAAAACCAGTCCCCAAATTGGATATTTACACGCATTACAAAAATGGGATCACGAATTTCCTGGTTTTGAGCATGAAACGGAAGGCACAGAAATTATCAACGGCATTTATCACGTCATGTGTATAAAAAAGTGAAAATGGGAAGATAAATTATGGCTATTGTTTCAGAGGCAAATGTTTCAGAGGCAAAAAAAGTCGGATTGATCCCCGTTACTCTGATGGTTGCAGGTAACATCATGGGGTCGGGCGTTTTTCTTCTGCCTGCCAGCCTGGCTGCAACAGGAGGTATTGCGATCCTTGGATGGCTGGTGACTATCATTGGTGCTGTGGGGTTATCAATCGTCTATGCGAAAATTTCTTCACTGGATGACAGCCCGGGGGGGTCTTATGCCTATGCGCGACGAGCCTTTGGCCCTTTTTTAGGCTATCAGACTAATATTTTATATTGGCTGGCGTGTTGGATTGGTAATATCGCCATGGTTGTGATTGGGGTTGGTTATCTAAGCTATTTTTTCCCCGTCCTGAAAGATCCCATTATTTTAACCATCACTTGTACAGTCATACTGTGGATATTTGTCATTTTGAACATTATCGGGCCACATGTTATTACCAGAGTACAAGCGGTAGCGACAACCTTAGCATTAATTCCGATTGTAGCAACCGCCGTATTGGGTTGGTTCTGGTTCAACAGTAAGACATATATGGATGCGTGGAACGTCAGTGGGTTGAATACCTTTGGCGCGATTCAGAGTATTTTAAACGTAACATTATGGTCTTTTATTGGCGTTGAAAGTGCTTCTGTCGCGGCTGGTGTGGTTAAAAATCCTAAGCGTAACGTACCAATCGCGACTATCGGCGGTGTTCTTATTGCGGCCGTCTGTTATGTTCTGTCCAGCAGTGTGATTATGGGTATGATCCCCAACGCGGCGTTGAAAATCTCATCTTCACCTTTTGGTGATGCTGCCCGATTGGCATTGGGAGATACCGCCGGAGCAGTCGTTGCCTTTTGTGCTGCGGCAGGCTGTTTGGGCTCATTGGGTGGTTGGACATTGCTTGCAGGGCAAACAGCCAAAGCTGCCGCAGATGATGGGTTGTTTCCTTCAATCTTTGCCAAAGTAAACAAAGCAGGAACTCCTGTTGCGGGTTTGTTGATCTTAGGTATCTTAATGACGCTTTTCCAACTCAGTAGTATTTCTCCAAATGCAGCGAAAGAATTTGGCTTGGTCTCTTCCGTCTCTGTTATTTTTACCTTGATACCTTACCTGTATACCTGTGCAGCTTTGCTGTTAATTGGTCATGGTCATCTTGGGCAAGAGAAAACACGATATATCATTATTACGTTTATTGCCTTTATCTATTGTATCTGGGCAGTTTTTGGAACCGGAGCAAAAGAAGTGGTATGGACACTCGTTGTCATGATGGTCATAACGGCAATGTATACCTTTAACTACAACACGAAACATCCTGTCCCTTTTCCGTTAGATAAAAAAGCTTAACTGCGATTTTTGGGTGTCACTATTTTGGTGCTGTCATTACAGCACTTTTTTTTGATCAAAAAACATTCGCGATCTGTGATCTTGCCCTAATATTGACGCCTCTGCGTGTAGTATTTAAATAACAAAGGAAATGATTTCATACTGGATTCAGATGGTAAGGCTTTGCCTTGCAGATTGTTATCTTTCTTTTGGAGAAATAAGATTATGAAAAAATATATATTACTCATACCGATAATGATAGCTCTGGGTTGTTCGGCTTGCGCAAACGATATGAAAATAACAAAGGCAACACATTCTTTAAAACCTGATAATATTGTTCATAAACCACTGGTTCTCAGAACCGGCGGCATGATGGAATGTGGGTATGGTTATGTGGTTGGGATATGGTCAAATGCCGATAGATGGTATGAATGGGGAGTTTGGTTATCAAAAAAAGGGCGGAGTTGGCATAATAGTGATACCAAATTTTATTGGGCTTACAATATGTTAAATATCGGCCATGATAGTGGACGATTCGCTTATGCAGCTATCTTGGCAGCCCAGGCCAATGGGCAGATGGTGCAACTTTTGGATGATGAAAAGGGACATGAATGTGACAGATGGGGTACTGGTCACTATAGAGGCCCGAAATTCAATTCAGTACAAACCTGGTTCCCATAATCGTGAGTCATTTTTCTGGTTTCTCTGAAAATTGATAAAATTTCAAGTGAGGAACATTTAATGAGAATTTTAAAACTCTTTTATTTATTATGCGCTTTATTTTTATACATAGCGCAATCTTATGCTCAGCCACCAATTGATAGAGTTTACCGAATGGATTTTCGCCCTCTAGAAAGAATCATCATAGATGGAGGATTTCTTCCCCTCGGAACGAATGATGATATTGTGCAGCATGTTCAGGGGGTCGATCTGGAAGGGAGTATTGGTGGCAATTCAGCATTTGTGTCAACGTCTACCGATCGAGAGTTTGCTTTTGAGTGGGGCGCCGATTTCAATGAGGCTCACGAGCCATTCTACATTTATGATATACGGCCAACCCCCAATTTTTATAGTGTGCTTTTATCATTAGAGTACCTTTATCAGCAGACAGATGATAGCCGTTATCAGAATCTGATTAATACTTTTGGGCACCAGGCAGAATATGTGGCACTTGGCGGTATTAGTATCGAACAAGTTTATGGAATGCAGGAGTATGTGTATGATCAGGGTGCAGGAGATTATGTTGAAAGAGGGGGTTATATACCTAATACATTGTACCGAGGGGTTCAAACAGGACCAAATGCCGGCCCTTATATACAGCACTCCCAACCACAAAATGAAATAATCACATCTGTATCTTATTGTGCTCTTAATCTGTCTCTCCCGCGTTATTCTGTTCGTCTTACAGCCAGTACTCACGATAAATACCCATTCTTAAAAAAATTAAAGATATGTCATGACAGCTTATCGACAATCACTTTTTTAAACGTCACTATTTTGTAATAGTGTTCAATTTAATTTCACTCCACCTGTTCAAAGGTGGAGTGATTAGTATTATGGCTTTAGCCAGTTTAAGATGCGTTAGCTTCTTAAACATAAAACCACCCGCTATGCGGGTGGAGTTCAAGGGTTATACCAAGAAAAACACCTTTCCGTTACGATATAGATGTTCAAGCTAATATACGTAACTTAAATAAGGAAA
>NZ_MKGR01000005.1:0-20131 GCF_001908095.1 Xenorhabdus thuongxuanensis
TTAGCTTGAACGAAGAGAAAGCCGCGTCATTTAGGCGCAGTCGGTAACATGCCCTTATAGGGCTAGAGCAAACCACCCGCTATGCGGGTGGTTCTGATTGCCTAATCTATACAGCTTATTGCTTATATCCTTATATGTCTCTTGACCAAGAGAAATTTACTTCTTAAATATGATACTTTTTTGATACTTATCAAATATATTAATGTTTATTTTTTTAATATTAAATAAATCTACTAATTCTAATGAATAATTGTTTTACCAATATGTTGTGTTGTTATTATATAGTTACACAACTGTGTTGGTTTTTTAGGCACTAGAGATTGAAATCAATTACTAAGATGTCATATTAGTGGAGGTAAAAGGTATTGAGGTAAGCTGGGGGAAACTTGATCAGGAATAGTTACTTAAGAAAAAGCTGGGCGAGAAAAGATTACGCTCAAAAAAATTTTGCCATGAGATATGTTGCTGGACAGCCTGTAGAACGGGTTTTCCCTACTTGTAAGCAATTACTTGAGGATGCGTCGTTACCACGCGGAGAACCGCTTTTTGACCATAGTTGTGAGCTTTCTGTCGCTATCTGGAATATCTACAAACAACAGCGTCCATCATGGCAACATGTTTTGGCTTCTTTGATTGAGAAGAGTGACCTTGTCTTGCTACAAGAAGCACAAACCACCCCAGCCTTACTAAAGTTCATTACAAACAGTGGCTTAGTTGCAGATCAGGTTCCTGCATTTGCTATTCCTCAACACCCATCAGGTGTGATGACATTGGCATCGTCTTCACCGATTTATTGTTGCCCGCTGCGTGAAAAAGAACCGATATTCAGGCTATCTAAATCGTCATTAATTACGATTTATCCATTGCCAGATAAACGCCAGTTGATGGTGATAAACGTGCATGCCATCAACTTTAGCCTTGGTGTTGATGTTTATAGTCGGCAATTAAATAACATCGGTATTCATATAAATTTACATAATGGCCCCGTCATTTTTGCTGGAGATTTTAATGCGTGGAGTCGACAGAGATTAAAAATATTAGAACGTTTCGCACACCGTATGCACTTGAAAGAAGTATATTTTAATGACGATCATAGAACGATTGTTTTTGGCAAACCGCTGGATTTTGTTTTTTATCGTGAATTAAAAGTTTCCCGTGCAGCAGTTGTAATGACCGGTGCTTCTGATCACAACCCATTGATGGTGGACTTCTCTTTATGACGATTTCTCTGTGTGAGGATAATTGATGGATAAAGCAATTAATTGATCTTGTAGAGAAAAAATAAAAAAGCGTCGGAGATTACCGACGCTTTTTAAAACATACTTGAATAGTTCACTGGTTAGAAGAGCGTTTTGCGGATAGTTTATTCTTCACACCGAAGAAATAGGCCAGAGTTAGAATAAATACCCAACCTAGACCAACATATAATGCGTCTCTTGTTTGCTCAAAATAACCCAGCAATATGATGACACTGACCATGAAAACAAGCGTGATTATCGGGGCGATGGGCCACATCGGAATTGGAAATTTTAGTGTCTTGACTTCTTCTGCACTCATTTGGCGACGCATGGCAATTTGCGAGATTAAAATCATCAACCATACCCAGACGGTTGCAAATGTGGCAACAGAAGCGATAAGAATGAAGATTTCTTCAGGGATCAAATAATTAAGAACCACGCCAAGTAACAGAACCGCAGTCATGACAAGAACTGTCATCCATGGCACACCATTACGAGTTAATTTTTTGAATGATTCGGGAGCTTGTCCTTCTTGTGCCATACCATACATCATCCTGCCCGCACCAAAAATATCACTATTGATAGCGGAAATAGCAGCGGTAATCACGACCATATTCAGAATATTTGCAGCCGAATTAATGCCCAAATTGGAAAAAATCTGTACGAATGGGCTTCCATCTTGACCAATTTGATTCCATGGATAGATGCTCATCAGGATACACAGAGTCAAAACATAGAAGATCAAGATACGAAACGGGACAGCATTAATTGCCTGAGGGATCGTTTTTTCTGGATTTTTCGCTTCACTGGCAGTAATACCAATGACTTCTATGCCCCCAAAAGCGAACATAACAATGGCGAATGAGGCTATCACCCCACTGATACCATTTGGCATAAAGCCACCATGCTCCCATAAATTGGACAGGCCGGTTGCATGTTCAGTTGCTTGTCCGAACCCGTAAAACATAATGGCAAGGCCGCCAATAATCATGGCAATAATGGCGGTGACTTTAATGATTGAAAGCCAAAACTCCATTTCACCAAAGATTTTTACGTGACACAGATTCAAGGCACCAATAAAACATACAATTCCTAAAACCCAAATCCATTGATCAACATGTGGGAACCAGAGCTTCATATATGTGCCGAATGCGGTAATATCAGCCAAGCAAACAAACAGCATTTCAAGAATATAGATCCAGCCAGTTAAAAAACCGGCCAAAGGCCCCAGATAATGGCTGGCATATTGCGAAAAAGAACCAGAAACAGGATGGTGAACGGCCATTTCGCCTAGTGCTCTCATCACGATAAATACGGCAGCGCCGCCGAGTAAATAGGCCAGCAATACAGCGGGGCCAGCTTGCTGTATTGCTGCTGCTGAGCCATAAAACAGCCCCGTGCCTATTGCAGAGCCTAAAGCCATAAAGCGGATGTGCCGTACGCTTAGACCCTGTTTAAGCTGATTTTCATTATTTTGCATTCGTTATTCCCATCTATCCTTTCAGCCTGAGAGTATTTAGGCATACGACGCTCTGTCTGGCGTGAGATGCCAGCAAAAGCAACCCAATACGATACCATAAAGATGGATGTTCGCGGGATAGATATCTGTAATAATAACGGGCAGTTTATTAAAGCCAGAGTTTTTTTATGATTTACCCAATAAATGAAATCTTCCAAACTTTACAGGGAGAAGGAGTGTTTACCGGTGTGCCTTCGGTTTTCATTCGATTACAAGGATGTCCGGTAGGGTGCAGTTGGTGCGATACCAAACATACGTGGGAAAAAGAGGCTGATAAACAGCAGCCAATGGAAAATATCTTACTGAAATCGCAAGACAGTGATCTGTGGGGCGTTGCCAATGCAAAACAATTGCTGAGTATATTCACTCGTCAAGGTTATAGTGCGAAGCATATTGTTATTACCGGGGGAGAGCCGTGTTTATATGATTTGCGTCCTTTGACTGAAACATTGGAAAGTGAAGGCTATCAATGTCAGATTGAGACGAGTGGTACACATGTGATTCAGTGCTCTGATAGAACGTGGGTGACAGTTTCTCCGAAAGTGAAAATGCGTGGAGGCTATCAAGTTTTGCCTGAGGCTATTAAACGCGCTGATGAAATTAAGCATCCTGTCGGGCGGCAGCGCGATATTGAAGCATTAGATGAATTATTGACTATGCTTGATGGAAATCCTACTCCAGTTATTGCCTTACAGCCGATCAGCCAGAAAGAAGATGCTACCCGCTTATGCATCGAAACGTGTATTGCCCGTAATTGGCGTTTTTCGATGCAAACTCATAAGTACTTGAATATCGCCTAAATCTCATTCAGCACCAGGCTCTGGTGCTGAATCCTTATTCTCCCCGATAGATACAACCTGCGCTACAAGTCTCTTTAACCATGACAGCACTGAGTTGAGGTAATGTCGGTTTTAACTTCTCCCAGATCCACTTGGCCAACACTTCACTGGTTGGGTTTTCAAGTCCAGGAATCTCATTGAGATAGTGGTGATCGAGCCGTTCCCAGACAGGTTTAAAAGCCGCTTTGACATCGGCAAAATCCATGAGCCAGCCACTAAGCGGATCGACTTCTCCGGTGATTTCCAGACGTACCATAAATGAATGCCCATGCAAACGCCCACATTTGTGCCCTTCCGGTACGTGTGGAAGGCGATGCGCTGCTTCGAATTGAAAATCTTTAAAGATGGTTGTACTCATTGTGCTTTCCCCTGATTTCAAAAGGTCGGCTATTCTACCTGAACTTTGCGAGCTTAACGTGATTTTTCTGGAAGTAAAAAGCACAACGCTTAACGGCTTTATTGATATATTAAATCTGTAAATAAAGTTAGGCATTTTGGTTATGAGATATTGCGATCCTTTCTTTAAATACCGCTCCCATTTTGGGATAACCTTAATCAATTCATGTTAATGATTGGATTGATTGCTACATCTTTTACAACATGGATATTGGCTATAGCAAAAGGCAATGGGACAATGACCGCAAAACCACCTTCAATCGCATTACTACCTGTTTCTCCAGAACAATTATCACGCTTGCAATCTGCAATTAGCGATTTTTCTCCACATCAATTAGCTTGGTTGTCTGGCTATTTTTGGGGAATGGTAAATCATCAGCCACAAACTGGGGTAGAGACAACGACCGTTTCTGTGCAGGAAACAGTGACTTTGCTTTCCGCATCACAAACAGGCAATGCTCGTCGTCTGGCAGAACAGCTAAGAGATTCACTATTAGCTGAAAATATCAATGTAAACTTAATTAATGCAGGTGACTATAAATTTAAGAAAATTTCTCAGGAAAGTGTATTGATTGTTGTTGTTTCAACACAAGGTGAAGGTGAGCCCGCAGAAGAAGCTGTAGCACTCCATAAGTATCTCTATTCCAAAAAAGCACCATCAATGAAAGAGACGGTATATGCCGTATTTGGACTTGGGGATACGTCGTATGAAAACTTTTGTCAGGCAGGGAAAGATTTTGACAGTCGTCTGCATGAGCTTGGTGCTCAGCGTCTATTGGAGCGTGTTGATGCTGATGTGGAATACCAAGAACAAGCTGCTCAATGGTGTCAGCAAATTACGGATATTTTGAAGCAGCGTTTGTCAATACAAGCAAATGCTATCACTTCATCTGCTATTGCATCGATTATTCCAGCGCATGTCAAGGAAACCCAAACGTATACCAGAGAAAGTCCTCTAACGGCCTCTCTGTTGACTAATCAGAAAATAACAGGACATGGTTCTGACAAAGATGTTCGCCATATTGAAATTGATATAGGGGATTCAGGGCTGTGTTATCAGCCAGGGGATGTCCTTGGAGTTTGGTTTGAAAACGATCCGGCTTTAGTGGATGAATTAATAGCCTTGCTTTGGTTGGAAGGTTCAGAACAGGTCAATGTGCATGGAAAATCACTCCCATTGCGTGAGGCGCTGATTAGCTATGTAGAGTTGACCCAAAATACCGGAATGATTGTTGAGAAATATGCAGCGTTGGCGAAAGATGAAAAACTGTTATCGCTAGTCGCTAACAAACAAGCATTACAGCAATACGCCCAGACAACACCCATTGTAGATATGGTCAGAGCTGTTGCTTCACATCCTGAAGCCCAGCAATTTATTGATTTATTGCGCCCACTGACACCACGTCTTTATTCCATCTCCTCTTCACAATCTGAAGTGGAAAATGAAGTCCATATTACTGTGGGAGTAGTTCGTTATGACATTGAAGGGCGGGCTCGTACTGGCGGTGCGTCAGGTTATTTGGCGGATCGTTTGCAGGAAGATGACAACATCCGTGTGTTCATCGAACAGAACGACAATTTCCGTTTACCCGCCGATCCTAATACACCAATCATCATGATTGGGCCGGGAACGGGGGTTGCTCCGTTTAGGGCATTTTTGCAGCATCGTGACAGTCAGGGAGCTGAAGGTAAAAACTGGCTGTTTTTTGGTAACCCACATTTTGTTGAAGATTTTCTTTATCAGGTTGAATTCCAGCGCTACGTGAAAGAAGGCTTATTGACCCGTATTGATCTGGCATGGTCAAGGGATCAGCAGCATAAAGTCTATGTACAAGACAAATTGCGTGAACAGGGAGAAGAAGTCTGGCGCTGGATTCAGGATGGCGCCCATCTGTATGTTTGTGGCGATGCGAATCGCATGGCAAAAGATGTAGAACAGGCCCTATTGGGCATCATTTCACAACATAGTGGCATGGATGCTGAACAGGCTGATGAATTCTTGAGTGAATTGCGCCTTGAGCGCCGTTATCAGAGAGATATTTACTAACATGAGCAATGTGAGCAAAGAAAAACCAGATCCTTTGATCGTCGAAGGTAAACTGGCAGACAGTGAACGCATGAAGTTAGACAGCAATTATCTGAGAGGAACGATTAGCGAAGATTTAAAAAATGGGCTGACAGGTGGATTTGAGGGGGATAATTTCCTCCTTATCCGCTTTCATGGTATGTATCAGCAAGATGACCGTGATATTCGGGCAGAGCGCGCAGAACAAAAACTTGAACCACGCCATGCCATGATGTTGCGTTGTCGCCTGCCGGGGGGAATTATTACCCCACAGCAGTGGCTGGGTATTGATCGGTTTGCGACAGAAAATACGCTGTATGGCAGCATTAGATTGACCAACCGCCAGACATTCCAGTTTCATGGGATCTTAAAAAATAATCTCAAACCGGCACACCAATTATTGGCACAGATGGGATTGGATTCACTGGCTACCGCCAACGACGTCAATCGTAACGTGTTGTGTACATCTAATCCGGTGCAATCTGCGTTACACCAACAGGCTTACGAGTGGGCAAAAAAGATATCGGAACATCTGCTGCCTCGTACCAATGCGTATGCTGAGATCTGGTTGGATAAAGAAAAAATTGCAACAACCGATGAAGAACCGATTCTTGGTACTACTTATCTGCCACGTAAATTCAAAACATCGGTGGTGATCCCGCCACAAAATGATGTGGATCTGCATGCCAACGATATGAACTTTGTCGCCATTGCGGAAAATGATCAATTAATTGGCTTTAACGTATTGGTGGGCGGGGGATTAGCCATGACCCACGGCGACAAAAAAACCTTTCCACGGCTGGCGAGTGAATTTGGTTTTATTGCACTGGAGCACACACTGGCAATTGCAGAGGCGATAGTGACCACCCAACGTGATTGGGGTAACCGAACTGACCGTAAAAATGCGAAAACTAAATATACTCTTGAACGTGTGGGCATTGAAACCTTCAAACAAGAAGTTGAAAAACGTGCGGGCGTGAAATTTGCGACAATTCGCCCGTATCAATTCACTGGTCGGGGTGATCAAATTGGTTGGTTAAAAGGCATTGATGATCAATGGCATCTGACCTTATTTATTGAAAATGGCCGTGTATTGGATTATCCCAACAAGCCATTAAAAACTGGGATTGCAGAAATTGCGAAAATTCATAAAGGAGATTTTCGTCTGACTGCCAACCAAAACCTGATTGTGGCAGGGATACCTGAGAGTGAAAAATCGCAGATAGAAGAAATTGCCCGTGCTCATGGTTTAATTGACGATAGCGTGACAACTCTGCGTCACCACTCTATGGCTTGTGTTTCATTTCCTACTTGCCCGTTAGCGATGGCTGAAGCAGAACGTTTCTTGCCGACTTTTGTCGATCACGTTGATGCGTTAATGGAAAAGCATGGCGTTGGTGATAAAGAGATCATACTGCGTGTTACAGGCTGCCCCAATGGATGTGGCAGGGCGATGTTGGCAGAAATTGGGCTGGTGGGTAAAGCGCTTGATCGTTATAACCTGCATCTTGGGGGAAATCGCATAGGTGATCGAATTCCCCGCATGTACAGGGAAAATATCACATCAGCAGAGATCCTTGAGATACTAGATGAATTAATTGGTCGTTGGGCTTTGGAACGTCATATCGATGAATGTTTTGGTGATTTTCTGATCCGTGCTGATATCATCAAACCAGTATTGAATTCAGCCGTCGATTTTTATGATTGGCAGGAGGCAGTATGAACCGACTGAATTTATCGGAGCTGGTGGTACTGTCTCCAGAGCAACAAATCACATCATTGGCAGAAATCAATCAACAACTGGAGGTGTTGGATGCCAGTGAACGTGTGAGATGGGCATTGGAACATCTATCTGGCGAATTTGTGCTTTCCTCTAGTTTTGGTATTCAGGCAGCAGTTTGCTTGCATCTTGTGACGCGGGAGTACCCTGATATTCCCGTGGTTCTCACCGATACGGGATACTTATTTCCCGAAACTTATCAATTTATCGATAAACTGACTGAAAAACTCAATCTGAACTTGAAGATTTTTCGTGCGGAGCACTCACCGGTTTGGCAGGAAGCTCGTTATGGTAAATTATGGGAACAGGGAATAGAGGGGATAGAACGTTATAACCAAATCAACAAAGTTGAGCCTATGAACCGCGCATTAAAAACGCTGCAAGCGCAAAGTTGGTTTGCAGGTTTGCGCCGCCAGCAATCAGAAAGTCGTACCAATTTACCTGTGCTGGCAATTCAACGAGGAGTGTTCAAAATCCTGCCCATTATTGATTGGGACAATCGGCAGGTACATCAATACCTGATAAAGCATGGTCTTGAATACCATCCATTATGGGAGCAAGGTTACCTTTCTGTCGGGGATACTCATACCACCCAAAAATGGGAACCAGGTATGAGTGAAGAACAAACTCGTTTTTTTGGCCTGAAACGTGAGTGTGGTTTGCACGAAGGTTAAATTAATATTACAGATCACAACAATTTCTATTAGACAGCGCATCTCGCAAAAAGAAGCGCTGTTTTTTTTATTCTGAATATCTTGCTTAATCGGCCTTATAACATACGAAAAAATTATCTTATGCGATTCAGGAACAAATAATTACTTTTTGTCATTTCATAACCTGATCACAGCCTCATATATTCATCTTCTGGTCATCATAATAATTAAGAGCTATATCCTTTGTGACTTGAAATCCATAGGGTAGAACATGAATAGGCTCTAACGTGGGATGGTATTGTGGATTATTTACCTTTATTTATTGAACTTAAAGCCCGATCTGTACTGCTGGTTGGAGGCGGAGAAATCGCCTCTCGCAAAGCAGACCTATTACTTCGTACTGGTGCAGCGTTAACGGTTGTTGCTCCTGAGCTACACGTAGAACTGCAACAACGTCATCAAAAAGGAGAAATTGAGTGGTTACAGGGAACATTTAAAACAGAATACCTTGATGGCGTATTTTTAGTGATCGCTGCCACAGACGATCACAACCTAAATCAACATATTTTTGTCGAAGCCAATAAGCGCGCTATCCTGACTAATGTTGTGGATAACCAACCACTCTGTTCGGCAATTTTCCCATCAATTATTGATCGCTCCCCAGTTATTGTGGCTATTTCATCGGCTGGAAAATCTCCGGTATTAACCAGATTATTGCGAGAAAAGTTGGAATCTTTGCTCCCATTTAGCCTTGGTACAATGGCAAATATTGCGGGGCGCTGGCGCGAACGCGTGAAACAACGTCTTACTTCCATACGTCAACGGCGCCATTTTTGGGAAAAGGCGTTTAATGGGCGTTTTGCCACACTGATCGCCAATGGACAATTACAACAAGCAGAAGAGCAACTTGAACAGCAGTTGGCACAAGGTAATTCTCATTCCCAAGGAGAACTCGCGCTGGTAGGTGCTGGGCCAGGTGATCCGGGATTATTAACCTTAAAAGGTTTGCAAGTGATCCAGCAGGCTGACGTCATTCTTTATGACCACTTAGTGAGTGCAGAAGTTCTGGAATTAGTTCGCCGTGATGCAGACAAAATCTGTGTTGGAAAAAGAGCGGGTAATCACTCCGTGGCACAGGAAGAAACCAACCGACTTATCATCAAATTAGCGAATCAGGGGAAAAAAGTGGTTCGCTTAAAAGGTGGCGATCCCTTTATTTTTGGCCGTGGTGGAGAGGAATTACAAGTTGCGGTAGCAGCAGGGATCCCTTTTCAAGTCGTGCCTGGCATTACGGCAGCGGTAGGTGCTTCTGCTTACGCAGGTATCCCATTGACCCACAGAGAACACGCGCAAAGTGTCACCTTTATTACCGGACATTGCCGTGAAAATGGTGATGAATTGGATTGGCCTGCACTAGCGCGGTGTAATCAAACATTAGCCATTTATATGGGGATCATGAAAGCAGCCTTGATCAGCCAAAAGCTGATTTCGCATGGTCGGGATAGTAGTACCCCCGTCGCTGTGATTGGTTGTGGCACTCGCCCAGAACAACAAGTATTGACCGGAACCTTGTCCGAATTGGAGCGATTGGCACAAAAAGTACCATCACCCGCCTTGCTGGTAATAGGAGAGGTGGCTCAACTCCACCATCAGATAGGATGGTTTGAACATGGAAATGCTTCTGGTCAAATAAATCGCCCTGCCGTGATTGATTTAGTATAAGGAGTGCCCAATGGACGAAAAAAGACTGACACACTTACAGCAACTTGAAGCTGAAAGTATCCATATTATTCGGGAAGTGGCTGCTGAATTTGCCAACCCCGTCATGCTCTATTCGATTGGCAAAGATTCCTCTGTGATGCTGCATCTTGCACGTAAAGCATTTTATCCGGGAAAACTGCCTTTCCCTTTATTGCATGTAGATACAGGCTGGAAATTTCAGGACATGTACGACTTCCGTGATCGTACAGCGGAAAAATATGGTTTTGAGTTATTGGTTTACCGCAATCCACAAGGAGAGGAGTTGGGAATTAATCCTTTTATTCATGGCAGTGCTAAACATACCGATATCATGAAAACAGAAGGATTGAAGCAGGCCTTGGATAAATATGGCTTTGATGCAGCATTTGGCGGTGCGCGGCGTGATGAAGAAAAATCGCGCGCTAAAGAACGAATTTACTCATTCCGTGACCGTTCCCATCGCTGGGATCCCAAAAACCAGCGCCCCGAACTTTGGCGCAACTATAACGGCCAGATTAACAAAGGGGAAAGTATCCGTGTCTTCCCATTATCTAACTGGACAGAGTTGGATATCTGGCAATACATCTACTTGGAGCAGATCGATATCGTCCCCCTTTATTTTGCTAAATCCCGTCCGGTTGTTCAGCGTGAGGGGACATTAATTATGGTTGACGATGATAGAATCGATCTGAAAGCAGGGGAAGTCATTAGCCAGCGTAAAGTGCGCTTTAGGACACTTGGCTGCTGGCCATTGACAGGGGCTGTGGAATCAGAAGCAGAAACGTTGCCGGAAATCATCGAAGAGATGTTGATATCAACCACTAGCGAACGGCAAGGGCGGCTGATTGATAGTGATCAGTCAGGTTCTATGGAGCTGAAAAAGCGCCAGGGTTATTTTTAAGGAGTCCAGATATGCCAGCACTTGCATATAATGAAACCATTGCTAGTCAGATCAAGCAACAAGGCGGAGTTGAAGCCTATCTTCGGGAGCAGCAGGAGAAAGGATTACTGCGCTTTTTAACCTGCGGCAGCGTGGATGATGGCAAAAGTACATTAATTGGCCGCTTATTGCATGACACCCGCCAAATTTATGAGGATCAACTTGCAACCTTACAAAGCGACAGCAAGCGAATAGGAACTCAGGGAGAAAAACTCGATCTGGCTTTATTAGTTGATGGATTGGCGGCTGAACGGGAACAGGGCATCACCATTGACGTCGCATATCGCTATTTCTCCACAGAAAAGCGTAAATTCATCATTGCGGACACTCCAGGGCATGAACAATACACCCGCAATATGGCGACAGGCGCCTCAACCAGTGAACTTTCTATTTTATTGATCGATGCACGCAAAGGTGTTCAGGAACAAACTCGCCGTCATAGTTTTATCAGTACCTTGCTGGGTATTCGTCACTTGGTGGTGGCAGTCAATAAAATGGATTTGATTGAATATCAACAAGATATATTTGAGCAGATTAAGCAAGATTATTTGAATTTTGCGGCACAATTACCTACTGACCTAAACATCTATTTCGTCCCAATTTCGGCGTTGGAAGGGGATAACATTGTCACCCGCAGTGAAAAAATAGCGTGGTATATGGGAGAAACGCTACTGGATATTCTGGAATCCGTAGACGTAAAAATAAAAGCGACGGAACAGCCCTTGCGTTTCCCAGTACAGTATGTCAACCGTCCAGATCTTGATTTTCGTGGATATAGCGGCACATTGTCATCGGGCGTTTTATGGCAAGGTCAGCAAATAAAAGTTATGCCATCAGGTGTGGTTTCTACAGTGGAAAGAATTGTCACTTTTAATGGTGATCTCACATTTGCCGTGCCTGGAGAGGCTATTACCATCGTACTAAAAGATGAAATAGATATTAGCCGTGGTGATTTACTGATTGCTGTTGAAGATCAAATGAGCGCGACCCGCCATGCTTTGGTTGATGTCGTCTGGATGTCAGAACAGCCACTAATTCAAGGGCAAAGTTTGGATATCAAAGTAGCAGGCAAAAAAAGCCGTGGCAAAGTCGATAATGTTCAATATCAGGTGGATATTAACAACCTGACACAGAAAGTTGCGGTTGAATTACCTCTTAATGCAATTGGTCGGGTGGAGTTTTCATTTGATGAACCTTTATTGCTCGACAGCTACGCGCAACATGCAGATACCGGTGGAATTATCCTGATTGATCGTCTGACCAATGTTACTGTAGGCGCTGGATTAGTGCGTGAAATTCAGGCAGGTGTTTACGAGGAGCCTAAGGAGTACAGTGAATTTGAACTGGAACTTAACCAATTAGTTCGTCGCCACTTCCCACACTGGGGAGTACGTGATCTATTGGGAGGAAAATAAGTGGCTCAGGAGAATATCGTCTGGCATTCACATGTTTTGGATAGGGTGCAGCGGGAAAGCGTAAATGGGCATCCTGCATTGGTGATTTGGTTCACAGGACTATCAGGTTCAGGAAAATCCACTCTTGCAGGCGCATTGGAACAGGCATTGTTTGTTCGGGGTATCAAAACATACTTACTGGATGGCGATAATGTGCGTCATGGCCTATGCAGTGATTTAGGCTTTTCTGAAATAGATCGGCAGGAAAATATCCGACGAGTCGGTGAAGTCGCAAAATTGATGGTTGATGCGGGTCTGGTTGTCCTGACAGCCTTTATTTCCCCTCATAGGGCAGAACGGCAAAAAATACGCAACTTAATAGAAGAGGGGCGATTTATTGAAGTGTATGTTGATACGCCACTGGAGATATGTGAATTACGTGATCCCAAAGGACTATATAAAAAGGCACGAGCGGGAGAATTACACAATTTCACCGGAATTGATGCTGACTATGAAGCTCCCGAACAGCCAGAAATCTATTTGGATGGTTCACAATCTGTAGAATCTTCGGTTGAAAAACTGCTTTTTGCCCTGAAAAACTACGAAATCCTGCCAACTTAACGATCAAACCCAACAAACTGTCATGAAACACATTATTATTGTTAGTGAAATAATGTGTTTCTACACTCAGTTAATGCAATGTATTTCTGTTATATCGTGCAATCCTGTTTTGCAAGTGGCCTTAAAATGGTTTTGCGAATGGTTTTGTGAGAGTCGGTGGCGTCATGCTTTCAGTTGTGGGATGATTAGCGGGTTTTCAGGGGGGGAGATGGGCAAACTAACGCTACTATTATTGATTCTGCTGGGATGGTTACAGTATTCGCTGTGGTTCGGCAAAAATGGCATTCACGATTATGCGCGGGTTAAGGCTGAAGTTGATAAACAAGGGGCTGATAACCTTAAACTGAAAGCACGTAATGACCAGCTATTTGCTGAAATTAAGGATCTTAAAGGGGGTCAGGAAGCGATTGAAGAACGCGCTCGTAATGAATTGGGCATGATTAAACCAGGAGAATCTTTTTATCGTATGGTGCCAGATACCTCAAAACATAATGCGCAATAATCTTTAAATCAAAACAGTAAATAATAATCGAAATGAATAAGTCACAACTTCATTCCCCTGCTGATGTTCCTTTTGCTGACAATGCTTGTGTTAAAAATCATGATATTGTCGAAGATCAAAATGTTGCTGAGATCATCGCCATGATCCCTGCTGCGGGTATTGGTAGCAGGATGAAATCAGATTGCCCAAAACAGTATCTGAACGTTGCCGGAAAAACAATTCTTGAACATACCTTAGCAGCACTGTTTGAGCATCCTCGTATACAACGCGTTATTATTGCGTTGAATCCTGCTGATACACAATTTGCACAATTGCCCATCGCTTCTGATCCAAGAATTACGACAGTGATTGGCGGTGAAGAGCGAGCTGATTCGGTTCTGGCTGGGTTAGAGCATCTGGCTAGTTTGCCTACAGACAGGGCAATTTGGGTCTTAGTGCATGATGCCGCCCGTCCTTGTCTTCATAGAAATGATCTCGATAGCTTGCTACGAATTATTGATCACAACGCAGTATCTCCTGACATATGTGGTGGATTGTTAGCATCACCTGTGAGGGATACTATGAAACGCATGGTATCGCTATCATTGTCAGGATCATCCACAATTAACCACACATTGATTGCCCATACCGTTGACCGTAACGGACTTTGGCATGCTTTGACTCCACAATTATTCCCTTTGCAGTTATTGCGTGATTGTTTGATCAAAGCACTTGCAGATCAAGCCTGTATCACCGATGAATCTTCGGCGCTTGAGCATTGTGGTTATCGTCCTGTGCTAATTAATGGACGAGCAGACAATATCAAAGTGACCCAGCCTGAAGATTTGGCACTGGCGGAATTTTACCTATCCCAAAAAGCTAAGGAATCTATCGTATGAGAATTGGACACGGTTTTGATGTGCATAAATTTGGTGGAGAAGGGCCATTAGTCATTGGCGGTGTCCGCATTCCTTATGAACAAGGCTTAATTGCCCATTCAGATGGTGATGTTGCTTTGCACGCTGCTACAGATGCCCTATTAGGGGCAGCAGCATTGGGCGATATTGGTAAATTATTTCCCGATACCGATCCTGCTTTCAAAGGTGCAGATAGTCGTGAATTATTGAAAGAAGCCTACCGCCGTATCCGTGCGAAGGGCTATCGGATAGGGAACTTGGATATCACCATCATTGCACAGGCACCGAAAATGTTGCCGCATATTCCCCAGATGCGGGTTAATCTGGCGGAAGATCTTGAATGCCATATGGATGATGTTAACGTTAAAGCAACAACAACGGAAAAACTGGGGTTTGTTGGCCGTAAAGAAGGTATTGCCTGCGAAGCGGTTGCTTTGTTGGTAAAGGAATAAGCATGACTTTGAGTGAATTACATTGGCTTTATGGCCGACCGGAAGCGACTGGCATTGTTAAAGCCACGCCAGAAGATTTTATTGTTCGCGAAGACTTGGGGTTTTCTCCTGATGGAGAAGGCGAACACTTAATGGTACATATCCGTAAAACAGGATGTAACACCCAATTTGTCGCGGATCATCTTGCTCGTTTTGCCAAAATACCCGCTCGTTCTGTCAGTTATGCGGGATTGAAAGATCGTAACGCAGTGACGGAACAGTGGTTCTGTTTACATATACCGGGGAAACAAGATCCAGATTTCACGGCATTTCAACTTGAAGGTTGTGAGGTGCTGGCAACTTCCCGCCAGAAACGCAAGCTACGGATTGGCGTATTGAAAGGCAATGATTTCACTCTGGTATTAAGAGAAATTTCTGACCGACAATCTGTGGAAAAACGCTTGCAGCAGATAGCACAAACTGGCGTTCCAAATTACTTTGGTGAACAGCGTTTCGGGCGAGATGGGCAAAATTTAGTTCAGGCTCAACGCTGGGCAGCTAATGAGATCCATGTCAAGGAACGCAACCGCCGCAGTTTTTACCTTTCTGCCTGTCGCAGCGCGATGTTTAATACTGTTGCCAGCAGGCGTATCGCTCAGGGTGAGCACCAGAAAGTAAAAAATGGCGATGCATTACAATTAACAGGGCGCGGTAGCTGGTTTGTGGCTGATGAACCTGAATTGTCGGTATTACAGCAGCGAGTAATGGATGGAGAGTTACAGATAACGGCTCCTTTACCGGGCGACAAAGCATTAGGAACGCAGGATCAGGCTCTGGGTTTCGAACAACAATGCTTATTGGATTACGAAGCTCTTTGGGCATTAGTCAAACGTGAGCGTGTGGAAAGCGCCCGTCGGGCAATATTGGTGAAACCGCTTGACTTGCGTTGGGAATGGCAGGACGACCAAACTGCCATTCTGCATTTCTCTTTGCCATCTGGTAGCTTTGCAACCAGCGTTGTTAGAGAACTGATCAATCAGGATCTTGGCTCTTCCCTTGATATGGCCTGAATGCAAAGCACTCTACAAAACTGTCAACGTCATGCTAAGATCAAACACACACAGGGTAAATTACCATATTAACCTGTTTTATTTTTTATTAAAATCAATGAGATATATCAATGCTGCGGATATTGCTGAGTAACGATGATGGTGTCACCGCACCAGGTATTCAAACCTTAGCGGCTACATTGCGGAAATACTATCATGTTCAGGTCGTTGCACCTGACCGTAACCGTAGTGGTGCGTCGAATGCCTTAACGTTGGATCGCCCTTTGCGCATCAACACTCTGAACAATGGTGATATTTCTGTTCAGGAAGGTACACCGACGGATTGTGTCTATTTGGGCGTGAATAATTTGGTACGCCCTCGTCCTGACATTGTCGTTTCTGGCATCAACTGTGGCCCTAACCTTGGTGATGATGTGATCTACTCTGGCACGGTCGCGGCTGCCATGGAAGGACGTCACTTAGGCTTACCCGCACTGGCGGTATCACTCAATGGTGACCAACATTACGAAACGGCGGCAGAAGTGACAGTGCGTTTATTAGCTCTGTTGCAAAAATCCCCATTGAGGGCGGGCAATATTTTGAATGTTAATGTACCTGATATTCCCATTGAACAAATCAAGGGATTTCGGGTGACGCGATGCGGTCGCCGTAGTGCTGCTGAGCAAGTTTATGCCATGGAAGATCCCAAAGGCAATATGCTCTATTGGATAGGCCCTCCGGGAGAAAAGAGTGATTTTGGGCCTGAGACAGATTTTGCTGCGATAGAAGAAGGATTTGTCTCCATTACCCCTTTGCAAGTGGACTTAACTGCTTATAAAGTTCAGGAGCTGATAAGTGATTGGTTGGCAAAAGTCGGGGATATTGGGGAATGTTAAACCGATCAATGAAAAATTTGTTGGCGCAACTGCGTCAGCAAGGAATTCACGACGAGCACCTGTTGGAGGTTATTGGCAAAGTACCTAGAGAATGTTTTGTGGATGAAGCTCTCGCACATAAGGCATATGAAAATACCGCATTGCCTATTGGTCATGGGCAAACTATATCCCAACCTTATATTGTCGCTCGCATGACAGAGTTGCTGAATTTAACCCCTGAATCCAATGTATTGGAAATTGGAACCGGCTCAGGTTATCAAACAGCAATACTTGCTCACTTAGCCAGACGCGTTTTCTCCGTAGAGCGGATTAAAGGTTTGCAGTGGCAGGCTAAGCGCAGATTGAAGCAACTCGATCTACACAATATCTCAACCCGCCACAGTGATGGTTGGGATGGATGGCCATCAAAAGGGCCTTTTGATGCCATCATTGTCACAGCCGCACCACCAGAAATTCCTCAGGCATTACTCCAGCAACTTGCCGATGGAGGCGTGATGGTTTTACCTGTCGGCGAGCGTACTCAGTTACTAAAAGTGGTACATCGTTATGGGAATGATTTTCATGGCGACGTTATCGAACCTGTCCGTTTTGTCCCCCTAATTCAAGGCGAACTAGCATAATCAGCTAATTTATTTGAGGGGATAGTTTTAAATTGGCTGTTATTTTTTCTGAAATTAAGCAAAATGTTTCGCTTTAAATATTTTGTAATCCTAAATTTTTATAAATCATCATTATTTGCACTTATATTTGCCTTTATGGGGGAATAAAGTATGAATCTAGAAAACTCAATGAAAAAAATAAAATGGATAATTGCCAGTACCGTTATGGGAGCCGTACTGGTAGGTTGTAGCAATACACCAAATCGTCCGGCCCCAATAGTGAATATCGATACAAATCGCGTATCAGATAATCATGCTATTAAAGACCGTCATCTAGTGAATAATTCTGCTAATAGCAGTTCATCTCAAGGAAGAATTATTTATAACCGTAATTACGAAAATATTCCCAAAGGAAGCTACAACGGGAGTACTTATACGGTTAAACATGGTGATACTTTGTTTTATATAGCCTGGATTACAGGCAACGATTTCCGTGATCTGTCTCTCAGAAATAATATTTCAGAGCCTTATAGCTTAAATGTTGGTCAAGTCCTGAGAATAGGTAATCCAACCTCCAAAAATGGTGTATTAATAGCATCAAATAGTACTAAATCTAAAATTGGTCAGGTTGATTTTCAAAAAATTAATGCGTATCCTGCAAATATTGATAGACCAAGGTCAGAAAAAATGTTGCCAAAAGAAACCATTTCTAATGGCAATGATTTTTCCTCAAAAGTATCTATAGCAACGGATACAGGGGTAAATAACGCTATTAATGGTATAGATACGATTAATAGTTGGAGATGGCCGGCAGAAGGAAAAATTCTTGAAGGCTTCACTGATTCTCAAGGAGGAAATAAAGGCATCGATATTACGGGGAATCGTGGCCAACCCGTATTTGCTACATCCAGTGGGAAAGTGGTTTATGCCGGAAATGCATTACGTGGCTATGGAAATCTAATAATAATAAAACATAACGATGACTACCTAAGTGCTTATGCGCACAACGATACCTTATTGGTTCGTGAGCAACAGGATGTTCAAGCGGGGCAAAAAATTGCCACTATGGGTAGCACTGGAACAAGTTCAGTAAGATTACATTTTGAAATTCGCTATAAGGGAAAATCCGTAAACCCGCTGCGTTATCTTCCGCAGCGATAAACCGGGGCAGGGATCTGAAATTCCTGCCCGCATTATCATGGGTAGGAGTAGCTGATGAGCCAAGGTACGCTTAAAGTTAATGAGTTGTATGATGATGCGAATTTAGACGAAAATAGCATGGAAGCTGATGACTTTGATGAAGCGTTGCTGAAAGATGAGGATGATATAACTGGTCTTGATGAAGATTTGGATTTGTTGCAAGGAGTAAACCAACGGGTACTTGATGCAACCCAGCTTTATCTTGGAGAGATTGGTTTCTCACCTCTGCTGACAGCAGAGGAAGAGGTTCTTTTCGCCAGACGAGCACTGCGAGGGGATGTTGCTGCACGCCAACGCATGATTGAAAGTAACTTGCGATTGGTTGTGAAAATATCCCGCCGATATAGCAATCGTGGATTAGCACTGCTAGATCTGATTGAAGAAGGTAACCTTGGGCTTATTCGTGCAGTGGAAAAATTTGACCCTGAAAGAGGTTTTCGTTTTTCCACTTATGCGACATGGTGGATCCGTCAAACAATTGAACGAGCCATTATGAATCAAACTCGCACAATTCGCTTGCCTATTCATATAGTCAAAGAATTGAATGTCTATTTACGTACTGCAAGAGAACTGGCACATAAATTGGACCATGAACCGAGTATTGAAGAAATTGCGGAAAAACTGGATAAACCTGTTGAAGACGTAAGTCGTATGATGCGGCTGAACGAACGCATTACTTCTGTCGATACACCAATTAGTGGTGATTCAGATAAGGCATTATTGGATATTTTATCTGATGAAAACGATTCAGGGCCAGAAACAACTATTCAAGATGATGATATGAAACAGAGTATCGTGAAATGGTTGTTTGAACTGAATGCAAAACAGCGCGAAGTTTTGGCTCGTCGTTTCGGTTTGCTTGGATACGAAGCTGAAACATTGGAAGATGTTGGGCGAGAAATTGGTTTAACAAGAGAGAGAGTTCGTCAAATTCAAGTTGAGGGATTGCGCCGTCTTAGAGATATATTGCATACCCAAGGTTTGAATATAGAATCATTATTCCGTACCTAATTCTTTATATCTGAGAACGTATACCTAAGAAATTTCAAATTGTGGCGTAGTGGAAAATGAACGAATTTCCAGAAACAAAGATAATTAGACAACTTGGTGATGGCAAGAGTAGAAGTAATTCCCGAAGTGACAGTTGAAAAGATAAAGGTATAAAGAAGATCAAGGTATATAGATGGTAACCCTAAGGTGGGCTTATAAATAAGCCCACCTTTTATTATGGCTTTAGCCAGTTTAAGATGCGTTAGCTTCTTAAACATAAAACCACCCGCTATGCGGGTGGAGTTCAAGGGTTATACCAAGAAAAACACCTTTCCGTTACGATATAGATGTTCAAGCTAATATACGTAACTTAAATAAGGAAA
>NZ_MKGR01000005.1:20231-145438 GCF_001908095.1 Xenorhabdus thuongxuanensis
TTAGCTTGAACGAAGAGAAAGCCGCGTCATTTAGGCGCAGTCGGTAACATGCCCTTATAGGGCTAGAGCAAACCACCCGCTATGCGGGTGGTTCTGATTTACTCATTCATTTATATTTTCATTGCCATTTGGTGCGCCATTTATCAATTTTAGAGAATTGGAACACCACTATGAAATTTAAAATCATGATCGGGAGTTTGAATAAGTTCTGCTTCAATCTGACCGAAATAATTCACCCTTTCTGTAATATCTTCTTTAGATATTGATTGAGCGAGTGTCAAATAATCTTGATAATGACGAGCTTCTGAACGCAGCAGAGAAATATAAAACTTACCCAAATCTTCATCCAGATGAGGAGCTAGTTTTGCGAAACGTTCGCATGAGCGTGCTTCAATATAAGCACCAATAATCAATTTATCGACCAACGTATAAGGTTCATGGTGGGTAATATGCTGGAATAAGGATTTAGCATAGCGGCTAGCACTGATACTGTCATAACTTATCCCTCTGGCATCCATGATCTCTAATACTTGATAAAAATGATGTAACTCTTCCTTAATTAATAACACCATTTTATCGATGAGATCTTGACTATAAAGTGATTTTGCCCGGGCGGTAATTTGCTTGGTGGCCTGATTTTTTCCTTTCAATGAATGGATATCGCCAATTTTTTTATAGGCAAAGTCCTCATAGGGCTGAAACCAAGCCAACAGAGCATCAGTACTCTCAGGATCAACGGCATATTTACGAATTAAGAACATAGCACTTTGTGCCGCTTTCAATTCACATAGCAGATGATCGCGCAACAAAATTGGCAGATTTTCAGGCTGCCGAGCCTTTTCTACCCATTGGTTGGGCGTTTCGCACTGTAAAAATTGATAAATAGGTGCTAACAGATTGGTATCAAACTTCATTGCTGTTCCATTCATTGTTAAACCATATCTTTCAGACGATAAATCCATTCCAATGCCTGACGTGGTGTCAAGGTATCTGGATTAAGGTTTTCCAATGCTTCAACTGCCGGAGATGTCTCTTCTGTTAGTAGAGTTAACTGTGGTGTATCAACATAGCCTGCTGTCGCATTATTGGAGAGTGATTCCAGCTCTTTCAATTTTTGGCGAGCTCGTTTAATTACATCACGCGGAACACCTGCCAGCGAGGCAACAGCCAGTCCATAACTCTTGCTTGCTGCTCCTTCTTGCACACTGTGCATGAAAGCAATGGTATCGCCATGCTCGACAGCATCAAGATGAATATTGACGACCCCTTCAAGTTTCTCAGGCAGAGTTGTCAGTTCAAAATAGTGAGTCGCAAACAGTGTCATTGCTTTGATGCGATTAGCTAAATTTTCAGCACAAGCCCACGCCAGGGATAAACCATCATAGGTTGATGTACCACGGCCGATCTCATCCATCAAAACCAGACTATGTTCAGTCGCATTATGTAAAATATTGGCAGTTTCGGTCATTTCCACCATAAAGGTAGAGCGTCCTGATGCCAAGTCATCGGATGCCCCGACACGGGTAAAGATACGATCTACAGGGCCGATAATTGCTTTTTCGGCAGGAACAAAGCTTCCAATATAAGCCATCAACGTAATCAAAGCTGTCTGACGCATATAGGTACTTTTACCCCCCATATTCGGCCCTGTAATAATCACCAAACGGCGCTGTGACGAGAGCATCAATGGGTTAGAAATAAACGGTTCGCTTAATACTTGCTCGACAACCGGATGCCGGCCGCCAGTGATCTGAATACCCACTTTATCTGTTAGTATCGGGCGGGTGTAATTTAGGGTTTCAGCGCGTTCAGCAAGGTTTGCCAGTACATCCAGCTCTGACAGTGCTTCGGCAGAGGTTTGCAAATCGGCCAGATGGGGCAGCAATAGATCGAACAACTCTTCGTACAGGCCTTTTTCGATGGCAAGTGCTTTGCCTTTGGAAGTCAGCACCTTGTCTTCATATTCCTTTAGTTCAGGAATGATATAGCGTTCTGCATTTTTTAGTGTTTGACGACGAACGTAATGGATAGGGACTAAATGGCTCTGTCCACGGCTGACCTGAATATAGTAACCATGCACTGCATTAAAGCCCACTTTCAGGGTATCAATGCCAAGTTTCTCGCGTTCGCGGATTTCCAGTTTATCCAGATAATCACTGGCACCATCGGCTAATGCTCGCCATTCATCCAATTCAGCATTATAGCCCGTGGCAATGACGCCACCGTCACGCACCAAAACAGGAGGCGTTTCGACAATCGCATTCTCTAGCAGAGTCTGCAATTCATCAAAATGTCCCACACGCTGCTGTAGCGCTTGGATATAAGGGGCATCTGAGGATGTCAGGATCTGATGAATATCAGGCAATTGCTGGAAAGCATGACGCATTCTGGCCAGATCACGGGGACGGGCGGAGCGGAGAGCAAGACGGGCAAGTACACGCTCTAAGTCACCGATCTGACGTAAAAATGGCCTTAATTCATAACCGATTTCCTGTAATGCGGAAATGGCTTGATGGCGATTTTCCAGCACATCTTTGTTGCGGGTTGGTGCATGCAGCCAGCGTTTCAGCATTCGGCTGCCCATCGGTGTCACACATTGATCAAGTACCGACGCCAACGTATTTTCAGTACTACCGGACAGATTTTGTGTCAGCTCCAGATTACGGCGGGTAGCAGCATCCATAATAACCGTTTCCTGCTGGCGTTCCATCGTCATGCTGCGAATATGGGGTAAAGTGGTGCGTTGGGTATCTTTGACATATTGTAATAAACAGCCCGCGGCACGCAGGGCGAGCGTCGCTTTTTCCACACCGAAGCCAATCAGGTCACGGGTGCCAAATTGCAAATTAAGTTGTTGTCTTGCTGTATCCAGCTCAAATTCCCACATTGGGCGTCGGCGCAGACCATGACAACGTTCAATCAGCGCCATATGCTCAAAGGTTTCAGGATAAAGCAATTCCGCAGGACGGGTGCGTTGCAATTCTGCGGCAATACTATCTTGATCGGACATTTCAGAAACGCGGAAACGGCCAGAAGTGATATCCAGCGTCGCGTAACCAAATCCCTGATTATCATGCCAGATAGCGGCTAGCAGATTGTCCTGACGTTCTTGTAACAAAGCTTCATCAGTTACGGTGCCAGGGGTGACAATGCGCACAACTTTGCGTTCAACAGGGCCTTTACTGGTTGCAGGATCACCAACTTGTTCGCAGATCGCCGCAGATTCACCGAGTTGTACCAGTTTTGCCAGATAGTTTTCGATTGCGTGATAAGGAACCCCCGCCATCGGAATAGGCTGACCAGCCGATTGTCCGCGCTTGGTTAGGGAGATATCCAGTAACTTCGCCGCCTTTTTGGCATCATCATAGAACAACTCGTAAAAATCCCCCATTCTATACAGCAGCATAATATCGGGGTGCTGCGCTTTCAGACGCAGATACTGCTGCATCATGGGAGTATGGCTATCTATATCCTTTGCTGGAGATTCTTTCATATTGACTTGATTCAATTCTATTATTCCTGTTGACTCAGTTGGGCCATCGACGCTCAGTCAACCCATCTAAATGACAAAACCTAAATATAATCAGCTAAGGATGGAACGCGAATAGACCTCATCCTGGGCGAAAACGCTATCTTATCACTGATAATCTGTGTGATTCATCTGTGGATGCGATTAGAAGATTTAAACGGTAGGTTAGCAGGATTACTCGCAGGAATGTATCAGATTTTTTCACAATTCAGCAGGATTGCGAAGCTGCTCGATTTAATCTCCTGAACATCATTGTATGGGTTGAGCCATGCTATCAAATAATAGGAGAACAGATGGTAGAAAGCACTGGAATTCTATTACTCCGTGTTGGAACGAAGAAGGGAGGCTATTGGCGATTCGGATAGTTAGAAAAATATGGGATAAATGTCACCGTCAAAAAAGAGGGATATTACGGCGATAGCAGCATCACATTCTGTGTCGGGGATGTACCGTCCCATGCTAAACGTTTGGTTAATGTGACTCAAGAGTGCTTATATAAGGCAATTAAGATCGTCAGACCTGGCATCACTTTGGGAGATATTGGTCATACGATACAGCAACATGCCGAAGCAAATAATTACACGGTAGTACGTGAATATTGCGGGCACGGCATTGGCTGCAATATGCATGAGGAACCACAAGTTCTGCATTACGGCAAGGCGGGAGAAGGTATTATCTTGGAAGAGGGAATGACTTTCACTATTGAGCCTATGATCAATCAAGGCAAAAAGGATATCAAACTGCATAAAGATGGTTGGACAGTAACAACCAAAGATCGTCGGTTATCGGCTCAGTTTGAGCATACGATCTTGGTAACCTGTGATGGTTTTAAGGTGTTGACGCTGCGGGATGAAGAACGCGAAGTTTTTGCACGTTACTTGTCGATCACTCAATAAATTATAATTTATGATGTGATAGTTTTCCCAATACTGTATTGTGCAGTGTTGGGTTTTATTTGGCTAAAATAGCGCCACGTTGGGTTTGTAGAAATTTAACTACGGCTATGTGAAATTACAGGATGATTATGTCTTGGCTTTATAAAAACAAGAATTTCTCTTGTTTTATTGTTCTCTTTTTTCTTATTTTTCTGATACATAAATGTTTGGGGTATCAATTAAAACTAATATATGTCTTCAGTGCCTTTGCACTCTTTTTATTTTTGGCTGCTATCAGTAGACGAATATATATCTTTTTGATTGCTTTTTTTTCCTTGGTGGGAATGCTCTATACCCCAATTGGCCTCAATTACGGTTATCCGGACATCAATGCAGTAGGATCATTAATCTATACAAATAGAAATGAAACAGCAGAATATATTAGTGGCCTTTCTGTTTTCACCTATTTAACGGCTATAGCTATTTTTGTTCTGATGATATTTTCATTTAAGCTAAATGTCACTTTATCAGGTAAAAGTAAAAATGGGTTGTTTACCCTGTTTTTTATTTCGGCTTTTTGGTCCCCAGCCAAAGGGTATATAAAATCGGGTTTTGAAGATAGTTCGAACCTTTTGAATACCAGTTTACCGGAAGTTCGCTTTTTCAATGATGCTTATCAGAGCTATAAGCAAGTCATGTCAGAAAATCACCGATTTGCCAAGATTATTAAATATCGGGATGACTGGCAGCCAGTGGTGAAAGAAGAGAAATACGACACCTATATCATGGTGATTGGTGAGAGCGTCCGAAAAGATTTTATGAGTACCTATGGGTTCCCGGATAAAAACACTCCTTGGTTGGATAAAACGAATACCACCGTGTTAACCAACTATATTTCTGCGGCACCATCGACACAATTATCGTTGACTAACTCTCTGGCGGTTCGTGAAGCAAATGAAATTCAACTGAACAACAGTATTGTTTCACTGGCTAAAAAATCGGGATTTGAAACTTACTGGCTGTCCAATCAGGGAATGAAGGGAGGGTTTGATTCTCCTGTAGCACTGATTGGACAGCAGGCCAATCATTATACTTTTCTAAAAGAAGGTAATTCAGATGACCGTAGTTATATGCCGGATGAAAATCTATTTCCTTATATTCGCAAGGCATTAGTGAAGAATGAGCGGAAAAAGAAACTGATTATTATTCACTTGATGGGTTCGCATCCACAACCTTGTGTCAGAACGAACGATAAATACGGCATCTATTTTCATTCCAAAAATATTTCATGTTATCTCCAGAGTATCCGTAATACGGATAGCCTGCTCGCTAACATTGAAAATATTGCCAATAAAAATCAATTGCGTTGGACAATGCTTTACTTTGCGGATCATGGTTTGTCACTTGTGAATAAGAATACAGATAGTGAGAATCTGACCCATAACGATAGTAATAAGCAGAATTATCAAGTTCCCTTTATTATTACCGGTTATGACTATGTCATTAAAAATGCCGACAAGAACACAGTAAGCAAAAATATCATAGATGCTCACCGCAGCGGTTTGAATCTACTGTCTATGTTATCCACATGGTTGGGAATTGAAGAACCTCGATTGGTCTCTAAATGTGCATGGTTTTCCAACCAAGAGTGTCCGAACCAACATACAGTGATTTCATTCAGTAACGAATATAAAGATTTTGACCATTTGAAGGATGACGCTATTAACTTTGATTGATGAATATACTTTTGTCTTGAAAGTTAATAATTAAGTGAGTTACCTCACAAAACTTAGCTCATGTTTTATACGTATAAGCCACTGATTGGAGGATTTTGACCGCTTAATGTTGATATTTAACCGCTGAGCAAGATCCTCTAACTCTTATTAGGGGGGATTTTATATCATAGTGCAGTGTGACGAGGAGTATATCCCTTTTATGGGTATCGCTTCCTGCCGACTGTAGAAGGTCGGTTTATGGAAAAGGAAGTAAAAATTAAATAATGACTTGCTGTTCGTCTTACTGTGGAAAAGGAAGTTTTATGAACAATGATAAATTGTTAAAACATATACCTTGGGTAATATTGGGGATAATTGGTGCATGCTGTCTTGGAGTTGTTGCGCTACGTAGGGGAGAACACGTTAGCGCTTTGTGGATCATTGTCGCTTCTGTAGCCGTTTACTTGGTTGCTTATCGATATTACAGCCTGTATATCGCCACGAAGGTGATGAAGCTGGATGCTACGCGAGCAACTCCGGCTGTTGTCAATAATGATGGTTTGAACTATGTTCCCACCAACAAAAATGTCCTGTTTGGTCACCATTTTGCCGCCATTGCAGGGGCAGGTCCGTTAGTAGGGCCAGTATTGGCGGCACAGGTCGGTTATCTGCCAGGAACATTGTGGTTGTTGGCAGGGGTAGTGCTTGCCGGAGCGGTGCAGGACTTTATGGTGCTGTTTATCTCCTCCCGTCGCAATGGGGCATCACTGGGTGAGATCGTCAAGGAAGAAATGGGGCGTGTGCCAGGCACAATAGCCCTGTTTGGTTGCTTCTTAATCATGATCATCATTCTTGCAGTACTGGCCTTAATTGTCGTGAAAGCATTGGCGGAAAGTCCATGGGGCGTATTTACTGTTTGCTCAACAGTACCAATAGCGCTTTTCATGGGGATCTATATGCGATATATCCGTCCGGGGTGTGTGGGTGAAGTCTCTGTGATCGGTATTCTCCTGCTGATTGCCGCCATTTGGTTTGGTGGTGTTGTCGCCGCAGATCCCTACTGGGGACCCGCGTTGACTTTTAAAGATACCACTATCACTTATGCGCTGATCGGATATGCATTTATCTCTGCATTATTGCCAGTTTGGCTTATTTTGGCACCGCGTGACTATCTGGCAACTTTCCTGAAAATTGGAGTTATTGTTGGTCTTGCAATTGGGATTATCATCCTGAACCCTGAACTGAAAATGCCAGCCGTCACACAATATATTGATGGTACAGGGCCAGTCTGGAAAGGAACGCTGTTTCCATTCTTGTTCATTACTATTGCTTGTGGTGCGGTGTCTGGTTTCCATGCTTTGATCTCTTCGGGAACAACACCTAAGTTGTTAGCAAATGAAAAAGATGCGCGTTTCATTGGTTATGGTGCGATGTTGATGGAATCGTTTGTGGCTATCATGGCATTGATTGCTGCATCCATCATTGAGCCGGGACTATATTTTGCTATGAATACCCCTCCGGCAGCGTTGGGCATTACCATGCCGGATCTGCATAATTTGGGTACTGCCGAAGCACCAATGATTATGGCTTCTTTGAAAGAAGTAACGAGCCATGCGGCAGCGACCGTAAGTTCTTGGGGCTTTGTTATTTCACCAGATCAAATTCTGCAAACGGCAAAAGACATTGGTGAGCCATCGGTCCTGAACCGTGCCGGGGGCGCGCCAACCTTGGCAGTGGGTATTGCCCATGTATTCCATCAGATCATCCCGGCGGCAGACATGGGCTTCTGGTATCACTTTGGTATTCTGTTTGAAGCTTTATTCATCTTAACAGCGTTGGATGCAGGTACACGCTCTGGCCGTTTCATGTTGCAGGATCTTTTGGGTAACTTTGTTCCATTCCTGAAAAAAACGGACTCTCTGATTGCGGGTATCATTGGTACAGCTGGCTGTGTCGGCCTATGGGGTTATTTGCTGTATCAAGGCGTGGTTGACCCATTGGGTGGCGTTAAGAGCTTGTGGCCGCTATTTGGTATCTCCAACCAGATGTTGGCTGCCGTTGCGTTGGTATTGGGTACAGTTGTCCTGATCAAGATGAAACGCACCCGATATATCTGGGTAACCGTTATTCCTGCGGTTTGGTTGTTGATTTGTACCACATGGGCGCTGGGACTGAAATTATTCAGTGATAACCCACGGCTTGAAGGTTTCTTCTTCATGGCGAAAGAATACAAGCAGCGGATTGCCGAAGGTGGTGCAGAATTGACGGCTGGACAAATCAGTAACATGAATCACATTGTTGTGAACAACTACACCAATGCGGGCTTAAGCATTCTGTTCCTGATTGTGGTGTACAGCATCATCATTTATGGTATCAAAGCTGCGGTAAAAGCAAGCAAAAATCCAGAGCGTACCGATAATGAAACACCTTATGTTCCGGTTCCTGAAGGTGGGGTAAAAATCTCTTCTACGCACTGATGCGATACTAAAACTGATACCGATCAAAAGCATTCCGTATTGGTAACAGGTATACCCCACTAATTGGCTTTGTATTATGTGGGGTATTTTTTATTGGGAAGCTATTCCTGATAAAACAAGCCTTGGAGAACAATTTATGTTTGGTAATCTTGGTCAAGCAGGCAAGTATTTGGGGCAGGCTGCCAGAATGTTGGTGGGCGTTCCCGACTATGACACATATGTACAGCATATGAAGGAAAACCACCCTGATAAGCCTTATATGTCTTATGAAGAATTTTTTCGAGAACGTCAGAATGCTCGCTATGGTGGCGATGGAAAAGGTGGAATGCGTTGCTGTTAGTGCAAAAGCGACTAACTCATTGGAAATTTTTTAGCAGTTAAGAAGCATCGGGAAACGAAAATGCAACCAATATCAGTCACGATCCTGACCGGTTTTTTGGGATCAGGTAAAACGACGCTGTTACGTCATATTCTCAATGTTAATCATGGTCATAAAATAGCCGTCATTGAAAATGAATTTGGTGAAGTGCCCATTGATGACAAATTGATTGGTGATCGCGCAACTCAGATTAAGACATTAAGTAACGGATGTATCTGCTGTAGTCGTTCAAATGAACTGGAAGATGCATTATTAGATTTGCTGGATAGTCTGGATAAAGGGCAGATCAACTTTGACCGCTTGATTATCGAGTGTACAGGCATGGCTGATCCAGGCCCGATCACGCAGACTTTCTTTTCTCATGAAGTTTTGTGCCAGCGTTTTGTACTCGATGGTATCATTACGCTGGTGGATTCGGTTCATGCGGAACAACAGTTAGATCGTTTTTCCATTGCACAGGCACAGGTGGGATATGCGGACAGGGTTCTTTTAACGAAGACTGATGTTGCTCCCGTTCATGATGCTTTAGTTGAACGTTTGCAGCGAATCAATATCAGAGCACCCATTCATAAGGTTATTCAAGGTGAAGCAGATTTAGGCTTACTGTTTGATATCGAAGGTTTTATGTTAAATGACAAACTGACGGTTTCGACGCCCGTTTTCCGATTTGTACCCAAACAACAAAACTTGGTTCAATCGGTTGTCATTAACTTAGCGTACCCAGTTGAATTGCCAGCAGTTTCTAGCCTGATGGAGGAGCTATTACTGAGTTTCGCGGATAATCTTCTGCGTTACAAAGGAATTCTGGCTATCAAAGAAGAACCACGCCGGTTATTGTTTCAAGGAGTTCAGCGTCTGTATAGTGCGGATTGGGATAGAGAATGGCGCGATGGTGAAGTACGTGGAAGTGTAATGGTTTTTATTGGTACAGATCTGCCAGAACAGAAAATTCGTGAAAAATTTGTGAAATTGTTTGAATAATAATTGTTTGAGTAATCACTTTTTGTGGAGTTTTAATTGTTTATTTTTATTTCTTATTGAGCAGTGAAATTGTTCATATAAATTCGCTGCTCAAGTTTAAATAGAAATTTAATTTATATATTTACCCGTTAGATTTAAGTGTTTTAAAAAACAACTTAATATATTAACAAATGCAAAACAATAAAAATAAGATCCATTCATAAATTAAGTTTATCATGCATAAAAAATAGTAAGTTATCTTAGGTGCTCATGGCATTGTATATTTTATCTGCCGGCAATCTCCACAAATTAATTAGTGGAGATTGTTGCAATAACAAATTATGTTAGTGAAAACAGCAGAAAAATAACATAGTTATTTAGAGTGAGACTCCCAAATTCTGGAAAAACGTTTCACATTACTGGCAGTATAAATTACGGTATGTGAAATATTACGATGTCCAAGATAGTCTTGAATCAAGCGGGTATCGCGACCGAGATCGGCTAAAGCATAACCACAAGCGTGTCTTAACATATGCGGATGTGGAGAAACACTGACAGATGCCTGCTTCCCATAGCGTTTTAATAATCCATAAACTTGTTGTCGTGAAATTGGGCCAGATTTTTGAGAGAGAAATACCCACGGAGAATCGGCTTCTCGCCATTTTTGACGAATATCTAGCCATTTATTTAACGCTTCTATTTCCTCTGGAATTAAAGGATGTGTGGTTGAAAGCCCACCTTTTAACCGTCTGATGTGAATGATTGCTGAATTTAAATCGAGATCAGATAGACGTAGATTACATAGTTCACTTACCCTAAAACCGTGAATAAAACACATTAACAGCATACAGTAATCCCGCTCTGCGTGGCGTCCTTGTTTTGTTGCTGCCAAAATTGCGTCTATTTCGTATCGGGTTAAAAACTTACGTTGCTTCATGAAATTATCATTCCTATGAAATCAGAGAGATGAATTGTGAATAGCAAGGTATTTAAGCCAATCGAATACAACAAAACATTAGTGTTTTTTTAATATGATTAGCCAAATACCAGATTGAATTAATTGGAGTACAGCAAATAAAAAAATTTGCTGCTTATTTTTGTCTTATTTTTAATGAAAATGCTAATTGAAATCGTATAAATACGTGCTATGTGATTCTGATACACAGAATGAGGCAATCATAAATAGAATTCCATACATAAAAACAACTCTATTGAACTTTACAACTAATCATTTAGCCTGGTTTGTTTTTTAGTTTTTTATTCTTTTAAACTCCATTTTGGTTGTATTGAGTTGGTATTTTTACTGCATTTAGTGGAAAAAGTAAATGATTTATCTAAGTTGTTTATATAATGCCTTATTATTTGTTGAAAATTAAATTTTATTTGGTATTTTTTTCGGAAAATTTTTATTTTTGGTTTATTGTTAGATTTTTATTCTGAATAATAGTGTTTTTTTTGGATAAAATAATATTTTATAGTGGTAAATGAGAGATAATGGTTAGAATAACATTAGGTTAAAAGAAGAGTTTTAGCCAATTTAGTAACTTTTGTTATAATTTATATTGTTTATCATTTTCTTGTTTTGGCTTAGATGTGTGGTTGTTTTTCATTCAATTTGTAAAGTTTAATTAAATAGATATTTTTTATGATTGATTAAATATAATTTCATCATTAAAAGGATTATTTAATAAATTCTGTGTATTTTGTGGGGAATTGATGAGTTGTAAAAATGCGCCTTATATCCCCGAACAGGGAGACGAGGATTTATAGCGCATTGAGTAAATCTTAATAATAAAGCTGATCGTAATTGATGTTCTTAGACATTGATTTTTTAATCATACCCACGTCAGGAGAAGGCCAGGAAAGGAGAAACACATAGCAAGATCCCAGTAAAGATGATCAAAATGAGCGATATCCCTTTGTAATGGTACAAGCCAGGGATTTTGTAGACCAAATAAGCCGGAATGAGGCAGCCGACAATGCCAAATATTGGACTACAAAGAGAAGTAAAGCTCAATACTGGGACATTGAGAAGGATCGCGCTCCATGCCAATAAGATGGCAAAAACTATGATACCTCTTTGAACCCATTTTTCATTGATCTTTTCGGCAGGCATCAGACGACTAAGAACATTAATAGCAATTCCTTGGCTGGCTTCGCGAAACCCCAAGTAAACACCAAAAAAGGCAGTCATCACAGCAAAGACATTGAGCATAATACTGACGGTAATAACCCAGCCACCAGGAAAGAACTGAGCAGCAATTGCGAGTGCTGAAATATTCTGTTTATAGGCTTTGAGCGCTTCGTCATGTCCCATTGCAAGCGTAAAAGAGATGGCATAGAAAAATACCGTACAAAACAGGATACTAAAGGCAATGTTCATGGCTCGCAATGCCTTATGACGGGCAACTTCATGGTTTTTCTCTCGGTTGCGATAAGAAATCACCATTGGGCTAAGTGTTTGGATAAACAGGATAGATGTGAGCGTAAAAGGTAAAGTGATAATGGCTTGCTTAATCAACAGACCTAAGGGAGGTAACGCCCCGATATTGTAAAGATGCCACATACCGATCATGGAAAATCCTAATGCTGCGATAACAAACAACTTGGTTATAACCATCAGGCTGGATATTTTGAATAGTAATTTTTCACCGCGGGAAGAGATAGCAACTAATACACAGATTAATACCAACCCATACAATGGATTTTTCGACATCAATTCATCGGTAACCCCAAATGTTTGCAGGTAAGAAGCACTGTCATTGGTTATAGCGGTGGAATAAACAAACATCCAGATCACTAACATAATGAAGTAGAGTATGCCTAACAGAATGCCCCAATTTTTACCAAGATAACCACTGATAATACTAGGATAATCTTTGCATTCTGGTGATTCTGCAAGGGTATTGATAAAGAGCCGCTGAAAGAGATACATGGCAGGATAGCCAATAATGGAAGAGAACAGGAAAACCCACAATCCCATCAATCCAACCTGAACAGGTAAGAAAACAATTCCAGCCCCGATTGCCATGCCAATACTCATAATGACCCAGCCGGTATCGGTATGGTTGAATTTTATGGCTTTTTTCCATTCCTCTTCTGTCATGTTAGCGCGTTTGGCTGATGGAGATAACTGTGGTGTGACATCATTGTTTTTTGTTGCTGTTTTCATATCTTTTAGTAAGTGAATTATCGTGTGCTGATAGTCAATGATTTCAAGGAGAACAACTTCTCCATGAAGAAGAAATTGCAAAGGGAAATTGTGCAAAAAAGAAAAGTGTTGAAAACACCCTGTCAGGATTAACTCCTTTTTATCGTTAATATTATGCGGTAGTTTAGGGGATTAATCTAGAATTTTTTACTAGTGAAAGGGGATTATACATAGCTTAATCCTGTTTTCTGATGGGCAATCAATACCTAATTAATCCTGTTTTTGCTATAGTTTTTTGGGTAATAAAAACTAATGGAACAGTGTCATTGATAAAATCAAATTATATTTCATTAAAATTTTAAGATTACAAATAAATAAAAAATTGTGATTTATGTTTTACCTGAAATTAAGCAGCCTAATTAGTTTGATGAAATAAAGACAATTATTTCGGCGGTGGTTTGATCGGTATGTTGGTTTTGATTGAAATTAAAATGCCGTAAGCAAAGTTGCGGCATTTTTTACACTTATTTTTACGGTTATTTTTTAATTAGACATCTAATCGCTTGGTTTGCCATTTTTTAGACTTCCAACGCCAGGCATTCACTAATCCACGGATCCACTCGTCACAGAAGAATCCTATCCAGATCCCCAAAAGCCCCATACCCATGGTAATTCCCAGAAAATATCCGACGGGAATAGATATTCCCCACATACAAATTAACGCGGTATAGAGTGGAAAACGAGCATCACCAGAAGCGCGCAGGGCATTGACCATCACAATGTTGAAAGTGCGCCCTGGTTCCAAAAAGACCGAGAGCAGGAACAATGGGAGAAGAAGCTCAACAATTTTCTGATCTTCCGTCATGACATAGAGAAGCGGTTCCCTGAAAATCCAGAACGCCAAGACGATGCCTACTGTGACAATCACACCAATTCTCAGGCTCTTCAGCCCCCGAAGATAGGCATCTTCAAAACGCTTTGCTCCAACAAGGTGGCCAACCATAATCTCATTGCCAATGCTGATAGAGATACCAAACAACATAATGAACAGAGATAGCTGGAAGTACAGTGTTTGCGCAGCCAGAGACGTTTCGCCCATCAGGCCAATAAATGCCTGTGCAGTCATATATTGCAGGATCCACACCAAATTTTCACCAGCGGCTGGTAAGCCGATATGCAGGATTTTGCCCAACATATTTTTAGACCAGTTCACGAGTAATTTAGGCTCGAACTTGATCTTTAAACCACAAAACAGTAATCCGCAAAGCAAAATAATAGCGACAGTACGACCAAATACCGTAGACCACGCTACTCCCTCAAGTCCATATTGAGGCAGCCCAAAGAACCCATACAGCACGATCATATTACCAACAATGGTAAGCAAGTTGGCAATCAGCGTGACATACATGGCCGATTTCGACTTTCCATAAACCCGCATACAGGCCGCCAGAATAATCGAAATCGCTTCAGGTATCAGACAGATACCAAGCACATGCAGATAAGCGAATCCATCCTCCATCAGATTTTCAGGCAGGTTCATGATATGCAGGATTTTATAACCGAAGAACACCGTGATCAGAGCACAACTGAAACCCAGTACAAAATTAAAGGCAATGGAAATATGAATCGCCTGACTAGCCTTATCGCGTTTTCCTGATCCCAGATATTGTGCGATGACAACACTGCAACCTACGCTGATGAAGTTAAAAATTGTAATAAAGAGATCAAAAACATGATTACCTACCCCCATTGCAGCAAGATAAGAAGAAGAAATATGGCTGACCATGTATGTATTGATTAATAACGTCGCCATATGCAGAAAGATATCAATGAAAATCGGCCAACTTAACGAAAAAAGAGAGCGATCAACAACATCAGACTGTTGCATTAGTAAAACCTATTTATTAGAAATGAGATGAATGGTCTTTTTCGGTGTGAGATACCCAGAAAGCGTAGATGATTTTACAGGGTTTATTGATGAGTTGATAGGCAGAACAGGTGATTTATGTCTTTGGTTTGTTGAAGGATTCGATTGGATAAAAATCTCCTGCGGTAATCGCCGCAGGAGTCTGGTGTTGTAGAATTTGTTTCTAAAAGAGTCTAACAAACACGATAAATTGGGTTATCTTACAGTTGGGTTGTTAACTCTAATCTTGTGTCTCCTCGGCCAAAACAAACATTCCAATCGGATGAATTTCCAGATAATAATCCTCACCAACTTTTGGTTGCAGTTGAGTGGCGTTGACTTGTAGTAGTAGCGTTTGTCCACGCCATTCAACAGTGACTTCATATTGTGCCCCCATATATGCGACATGATTGATTTTACAACGCTGGCTTTCACTGCCTTGCAGGCTCAAGGTAATAGCCTCAGGGCGAACGCCAACGGTGGTTGATGTCTGTGTTGTGGTGAAATTGGTTGGACGAGGCAGGCGATATTGGAAAATTTCCATATAATCCGCCCCTAATGTGGCAGGAAAAATATTGGCGTCTCCCATAAAATTTGCCATAAATTTTGAGGCAGGTTGACGATACAAAGTTTGTGGTGAACCCATTTGCATGATCTTGCCCTTATTCATTACTAAAACCGTATCAGAAACGGCAAAGGCTTCACTTTGGTCATGGGTTACATAGAGTGAAGTGATATTAAATTGTTGCTGTAACTCGCGGATTTTCTCCCGCATATTGCGGCGCAAATTGGCATCAAGGTTACTCAATGGCTCATCGAATAACAGTACCTTGGGTTTGAGGATAAGTGCACGTGCCAAAGCAACACGTTGTTGTTGCCCACCGGATATTTGGTCAACATAGCGATCTTCAAAACCACCCAAATCAACCAATTCTAATGCTTCCTTGACACGCTGGCGGATCTCAGCTCTTGGCCGTCCCAGCATTTTCAGACCATAACTGATGTTTTCCCCCAATGACATATGCGGAAAAAGGGCATAAGACTGAAATACCATACAAATATCCCGTTGCTGAATAGAACGAGCGGTAACATCTTCACCATCAATGAAAATATTGCCTTCTGTTGGTTTTTCCAGCCCTGCAACCAGCCTTAGTACTGTCGTTTTACCACATCCAGATGGTCCCAGCAAAGTAACCATGTGCCCTTGTGGAATGGCTAAATTCAGCGAGTCGATCACGGTGTTATTCCCGAATCGTTTGGTCACATTTTTTAATTCGACAAAATGTTGTTGTGTCATATCGTCACTCCGTGATTACTGGGTATTTTGGGCTTTTGAGCGGGAAACACGTGCTTCGCCAACCAAATAGTCAAATAAGAAAATTACCGCTAGCATGACCACAATTAGAATGGAGCCATACGCGATAGCCAAACCGTATTCGCCATCTTCAACGCGGTTCAGGATATAAGCCGTTGCTACACGAGTGTCTGGTGTCACCAAAAATACAATAGCACTGACTGTCGTTATAGCGCGAACAAAGCTGTAAACCAATGCAGATAAGATAGCAGGGCGTAAGAGTGGTAGCAGAATATGCAAAATTGTTCTCATTGAACCTGCTCGCAGGCTGAGAGAAGCTTCATCCAGCGATTTATCAATTTGCCCAAGTCCTGCAATACCTGCTCGAATGCCAACAGGTACATTTCGCATCGTCATGGAAATGATGATAATGAAAGCTGTACCCGTGATATAGAATGGTGCGTTATTGAAAGCCAGGAGATAAGATATCCCTGCCACTGTGCCAGGAACAGCAAAACAGAGCATGGTAGTGAACTCAATGACTTTCTTGCCACGGAATTGTTGACGTACCACGATATAGGCAATCAATAGCCCAAAAATGGCGGTAATGGGGGCAGCAATACCAGCATACAGCAATGTATCTAATAGTGAAGGCCATGCACCATCACTCATTCCCTGGCCAAACAGTTTGATGAAATTATCCAACGTCAAGGAGTAATCCACTCCCCAATTGACAGTGAAACTGCCATAGAAAATGCTGCCATACAGCAGGACGTTGAAGACCACCCAAATAAACAACAAAGTGCAAACACCCCATACCAGAGAAACAGGCAAAGGTTGTACATCACCACGGTAAGATTTACCGGAAACGGTGACATAAGAGCGTTTGCCAATCCAGAGATATTGAACACAGAAAACCAAGAGTGAGAAGACCAGCAACGATGCTCCTAATGTACTGGCAGCTTGATAATCGAGTTGTGAGCCTGTGATATAGAAATAAATCTGGGTAGCCAGAACGTCAAAGTTTCCCCCTAAAACCAGTGGATTACTAAAATCAGCCAGGGATTGTACGATCACAATCAAAAAGGCATTGGCAAGAGCGGGTTTTAGCAACGGGATAAAAACATGGAAAAAAGTTTGATAGCGATTAGCTCGCAGAGTGTAAGCAGCTTCTTCCAGAGAAGGATGAATTGTCTTGATGGCACCATCCAGGATCATAAATGCCATTGGCGTAAAGGCCAGTACCTGGGCGATCCAGATCCCGGTAAAACCATATAACCAGTTTGTGTCGGTCAAACCAAACCAGGTAGATAGAAATTCCGTGATATAACCGGAACGTCCCATCATTAGTGTGACACCCAAGCCGACAACGAACGGTGGTGTTACAATTGGCAGAATAGAAAATACTCGGCCAATGATGGCTGAACGTTTGGCGATTCTGGTGGTGTAAATTGCTAAAACTAACCCAAAAAATGTACATCCCAAACCAACGGCCATGGAAAGTAATATTGAATTGGTAATGATTTTCAGGATATGGGATTGTCCGAGTATTGATATAAATGCGAATGGCGCGAAATGACCGGACTCATCCCTAAACATGGGGATAAAAATAGCGATGCTGGGGAATAGAATAAATACACCAATCAACGCAATGATCGCGACTAGCGAGCCAATGACGAAACTGTCACCCCCTAACCATTCCAGACGGGTAAGTGCGAGGGTAATAATTGCACCTAATGAGATGAATAAGATAACTGTAGAATAACCAAGCCCGCGACCAGTCAGTGCTGCACTGGTGATAATGAACAGTACGCATAGCAAGGCGTATCCTGCATCAAAATAGTGGTATTGACGGGTAATACGGTTGGAAGATCGAAAACGCAATAGTAATACAGATGGCAGCAGAAACCACAATATGCTGATATTGATGCTATACCAGCCGTAAGCAGCCAGAACTTCTTCCTGTGTTGAATCAAAAAGGCCGTAATCCAGACTCCATGATGGCAGCAGGGCAAATGACAGCCATGCCAGAATAATCCACCAGAAAACAGAATCCCGACCTTGCTTTTTCTGCAAGGGCAAGGTAAGGGTATGAGACATATTTCCCCCAATAAATTGTATAACGCGAGTATGTAAATTGTATTATTAGGTAGTGAGCACATATTGATTTGATGACCCACTGCTTGAATGGACTTTATTGATGCTTAGAGAATTTATTGCCCCATTTTGACTTCAGTGAGCCATTTGTTGATCAGTTCCTTACGCACTTCATTGGAGCCATATTTCTCCATGTCATAATTGATGAGGTTTAATTCATCAGATTTTAATGTCATAGGAGATGCTTCTGCTGTAGTGTTGATAAGGATTTGGTAAGATTGGCCTTTCTTCCAACTCAGCTCTTGAGCTTCTTTGGACAGCACCCAATCGACAAATAATTTGGCGTTATCTATATTGCGGGCGTTTTTGATGATGCTAACACCGCCAATTTCATACCCAGTACCTTCGCAGGGAGCCATTAATTTCATGGGGGCGCCATTTTCAACTTCCAGCGAGTAATCATGTAAGAAGCCAATTCCGATAGCTGTTTCACCACGTGCGGTATTGCGCGCAGGGGCAATACCAGATTTGGTGTATTGGGAAATATTACTGTTTAATTTTTTCAGGTAATCGAAAGCTTCGTTTTCTCCCCACAGTTGGATAAACGTTGCCAATGCTGTATAGGATGTACCTGAACTTTGTGGATCTGCAATTTGGATCTCACCTTTATATTCTGGTTTTGTCAGATCTTTCCAGCACTTCGGTATAGGTAGTTTTTTCTCTTTCAAACGGTCTGTATTCACACCAAAACCCAGAATTCCCATATAGACCGCAGAAGAGTAATTACCTTTGCGTTTTGCCGGATCACGGAATTGAGGCATGGTTTGATCTAAGTTGGAGGATCTATAGGGATGCAGGAGATCCATTTCTCCCGCTTGAGAATGGGGATCAAGTGTGCCGCCATACCATACATCTGCTTGTGGATTACGTTTTTCCGCTTCTATTTTGGCTAATGTACTGCCTGTTCCATTGCGGATAAATGTGGTTTTAACATTGTATTTTTCGCTGAAGGTACGTGTTTCTGTTTCACAAAGAGCATTGGTGCCACTGCAATAAACAATGAGCCGTCCTGCTGCTTGAACATTGTTAGTAATAGCCGTAAGAGTTAATCCCATAACGATAAGGGAAGAGAAAGATTTTAATTTCATTATAATTTCCTTACTGTCCATAATTTTGTATTTTACTTATTTATACTCAAATCAATAAAGCAAACACTTATTGTTGCTTTATTTAAGGTTAAAATGTCATGAAATATTTGCAAATGGATAATGAAGAATGAAAATTAATTATTCAACTTTGATTTGTGAATTTGTAATGTGAGTAACATTTTTTATTGCTCGAATAATTAAGGTTTTATTCTAAATTTTATTTTTTGTTGTTTGTTTAATTAAGGTTTTTATCTATTTTATAAAAAATAAATTATGTGATATTTTAAGTTTTATTGGTAATTGTGATGTGTTAATTGTTTTGTTATGATCTGTTTTATAAATGTGTTTTTAGAATTCTGAGAGTTATTTCGTTTGAATTAATAATATAGTCTTATTTTACTAGTGTAGTGATCAATTTACTTGAACACTACATGGAGGTAATTCTGTTATCTGTGTTTCTTATACACTTTACTGACGTCAGCCATTAAAATTGGCATCAATAATAACCCCATTACAGCGGCTGCAAGAGTCAGCAAGGCAAACATACCTGTCCAATCATAACAGTCAATGATCTGGCTTAATGGCCAACCAGCGATTGCAGAACCAAAATAGGCGTACAATCCTAAATATCCGGTTACTGTACCTGCTGCTTTTTTGTGGCAATGCTCTGTTGCTGAAAGGCCTATTAACATCTGTGGCCCAAACACAAAGAAGCCAATACTGAAAATACAGATAGATAATAGCACATAGTTATTTATGGGGATTAACCAAAGAGCAGCCATGGAAAAGAAGAGCCCGAGAGAAAATAGTAGAATTACTGGTGCACGTTGGCTGCGAAATAATAAATCAGATCCCCATCCAGAACAAAGAGCACCTAATAATCCTCCCAATTCAAATAACGATAGGATAGCATTGGCATTCAGTAAATTAACTCCATGTTTTTCTAATAACCATAAGTTACCCCAGTCATTAATTGCGATTCTAATGAAATAGACGAGAATATAAGAAAGACCAAGGAGCCAGATGGTACGGTTGAATAAAATAGTTTCCTGTAGGATTTTCATCATGGGCATGAGTGAAGACAATCGTTCTTGCCGTAGCTCCATAGTATCTTGTCGCCAATGTCCTACGCTAGGTAAATCATGTTCCTGTGGAATGCCTCGTATTCTCCGGCATAACCAAATTCCAAGCACGATACTAATGAGTCCGGAAACGGATAATGTAGCGCGCCAGCCATAGTGTGATGCTAAAAGAGCGGACAATAATGGCAGAAAAATGCCACTTATATTGATAGATATATTCCAGCAGCCCCACCAGAAACCTCGTTCATTACGAGAATACCAGTAAGTGAGAAGTCGAGCACAGGTTGGCCATCCCCATCCTTGAAAAAAACCATTCAACGTCCAAACGAACAGTAAGGAGGGTAGTGATGAGCAGAAAGTAAAAATAATGTTCAGTACTCCTGTCATTAATAGCCCTACACCCATGAACCAGCGATAACCAGTGTAGTCATGAAAAATACCGGAAAAAAATTTTGAACCACCATAAGCAAGGTAAAATAAACTTGTTATCCATCCAATATCATTTTTATTAAGAGCCAATTCCAGCTGCATGGTTGGCATAACCACATTCAAACTCTTGCGAGTTAGGTAGAATGCGGCATAACCTATAACCATTGACATGAGCAAATGGATTCGCCAATAACGATAATGTTGTGATATTTGCTCATGGTTGATGCTTTGCATAAGTGTCTCCATAAAAAGATATAAGTAGCTGCTGTTGCTTCAGTCGCTCGAAGAGGGTACTTGGTTATTCGGTATCGTTGTCTGCATTTATTGGTAAATATATAATGACATGGGTTCCTTGTTGAGTATTGAGCCTCCAATTGCCTCCAAGAGCCCGAACACGTTCTTCAATCCCTTTGAGCCCAAATCCCGTATTTTTTTTATCATCGATGATACCAATACCGTTATCGCTGACCTGAAGTACGATTAAATTTCTTTTTTGCTTTAAGGTAATATTTATTTGGTTAGCGTTAGCATGCTTACTGATATTGTTCAGTAACTCTTGAATTAACCTATAAAGTGTCAGAGTGATAGTGTTATCATTGAGAGTGTGTGGTAGCTGGTAATCAAAATGGCAGCAAATGTTTTGTTCTTCAAAAGCAAACTCATTTATTAAGTGATGAATTGATTGATCAAGAGACATTTCGTCAAGTGCAGGTGGGCGCAGTTCACGCAGCAGTTGACGAGTTGTTTGGTGTACTTGTTGGGAGAGGTGGTTAATTTGTTCAGCAGATTTATGAGCTAATGATAACTTTGAAGTACGTTTTATTAGCATGGATTGAATTTGAATGGCAGTTATATTTTGTCCAATGGCATCATGAAGTTCTCTGGCAATATTTTTACGAATATCTTCTTCTGTGTGTACTAGTTTTTGCATCAAAATATGACGGGTTGTTAACTCTTTTTCTAACCGTTCACGATAACGGTTTAAATTATTTGCCAACTGTTTTTGATAGGTTAGGTTACCTGCCAATTGTTGCTGGCGACTGATGGCAATACCAAGCCCTATTCCTAATAAAGCCTGAGTGGTTAAAAAAATCTCCAATTCCTGTAATTCACTGAATGAGCCATTGGATTGACGGGCTGAAGTGACGAGTAAACTTCCTAACAATGCGGAGAGAACACCGCCTTGCCAACCATAACGATAGGCCATAAATACATTAGGAATAAAAACTAAAATTGACAGTAACCACTCTATTTTCGAGGATAGAAGGTATTGGCCACTTATTCCCAGTAGACTAAACAGGAAACACCACATCAGCAAAGATGTTCTTAATTGTGGATCAGATATATCAGTCTTGGTATGCTGATTCTTCCAATATTTCTCATATAAATAAACATAAATCAGATAGATGAATGGGGAGAGTAAAACTCCACCAGTTAATGAAGAGAGAAAAATAAAGCTAATTTTATTAGGTAACGAAAAGCTCAAAAACAAGATTTGTAAAAGGCTATTAATGATAACTCCAGCCAACAAGATAGAAAGCTGTTGCCAATAAAGAGAATAATTCCACCATATCTTTTGAATGCCTAATGCTGTGATCACACTAATTAATGGTGAAAAAAGAATGATTGGATATATAATGAGCTGCTCGCTTCTTAGCCACAATAATATACAGATTTCACTAATCAGAAGGATTGGAAGATAACGTCGTCCTAGCAAAGCCATAAATACTAAACGTATCCCTTGAGGTAAAAATAGTGTTGCCTGTAGTCCATTATTGTGAAAATAAAAACTAATTACCCATAATGAAATCCAAATCAGTGAGTAAAATAGACCAAGGAATAGTGATTGTAAAATGAATAGCAATTTTTCATTCATTGATTAACTCGTAATGATCTGATTCTTAAGAGCATAATGGACTAGATCAATAGTAGTATTACATTGTAATTTATCTAAAATCCTAGCTCGATGGACATGAACTGTATTGTGGCTAAGTTCAAGCTGTTCAGCGATCACTTTTACACTATCCCCATTGACTAATAGGGTAAAAATTTCTCTTTCTCTCGGTGTTAGGGCTTGCAGCGCTACAATTTCTTGAGGTTTTTGGCGAAATGCTTTCAGTGTATGAGCACAAAGATAAATATTTCCTTGATGGACTGACCGGACGGCTTGTACTAATTCCTCTGGCCCACAGCATTTCGTCAAATAACCTCGCGCACCTGAATCTAGCGCACTTTGCACAAGCGCAGCAGTGTCATAAATACTTAACATGATCGTACGAAAATTTGGGCTGGTGGGACGAAGCCGGGTTAGAAGCTGTAGGCCACTTTCGTTAGGCATGGAGATATCCATGATGACGATATCAATCGTTTTTCTTAGTAAATCCGGCCATGCTTCATCGGCACTGCTGTATTGACCAACGATTATAATATCATCTTCAAGTGTCAATAATTGGGCAAAACCTGAACGGACAACAACATGATCATCAATGAGAGCAATTTTTATCGTCATTTTTATTGTATGTTGTAAGGGGCTTTATTATAAATAATTTAGATATAATAATGTTCATAAAATAAAATTCATGCAAATAAATAAACTAAATTTGTTAGTGAGATAACAAAATTTATTTTAATTTAATATAAACTATATTTATTTCATATGGTTATTATTATTTTTTATTGCCTTTTTCATACCCCCATATCGTAATGATGAATTCTATTTTTGTTAATTATCAATAACAAAATCAATATATTTATTGATATTAAACAGTGTTTTTTTCTTTATTAAATTAAACTGGTGGATTTAATAAAGAAATTACACTGTAATTTTATGTGTTTTCATTATTATATTTCATATGTTATTTTATGGTAAATGATATGAAAAAACTTTTACCATAATCCCTTTATAGGTATAGGGGCAATTATGCTAGATTCCCCTATAAAAAATCTTGAATATTTTTTCTATATGGATGGGAAGCGATATTTTTGCATCATCAGATATGCTTTATTGTTTTTTCATTACTATTTTTTCAGAAAAACTATGCATAATACACAAAGAAGGTCTTACAGATGAAAGCACTTATCATAATTGACATGCTGAATGACTTCGTAACAGGTATTCTTGCCAATGAAAAGAAGGCAATGGAAATTATTCCAGTGATCCAGCGAACGATTAATTATGTCAGAAATCGGCAGAACTGGTTAGTGATATATGCTAATGATGCCCATCGTGCAGATGATAGAGAAATAGGTATTTGGGGAAAACATGCTATGGAAGGAACGTGGGGAGCTAAAGTTGTCGATGCACTGACTCCCATTGGTTCAGAACGTGAAATTGTTTCTCCAAAACGTTTTTATAGTGCCTTTGATGGCACCGTTTTGGAAGATCTTTTCAGACAATATGATGTTACAGAAGTTGTGTTGACAGGCCAACATACAAATTGCTGTGTCCGGCATACCGCCTATAGCGCATTTACTCGGGGTTATGATATTACCGTATTGTCTGATGCAGTTTGTGTTTTTCCTGGGGTTGATCATGAAGCAGCTCTTGATTATTTAAAAACAATTTATGGCGCCAAAATTATCACAAGTACTGAATTAGGTGTGCCGTTAAAATAAAGAATGTTATACGTGATAAAAAATGAATGACTGGCAGATTGATATTCTGCCAGTCAAATAGATCAGGTCGAATACAATTATCTATAGATCGGGTAAATTTCGACCGTAATAGATCTCCTGTATCTCTTTTTTAAGTAAACGGGTGATTTCTCTCTTTTCCGTTTCACTTAGTTCTTCTGCTGTGGTATTGAACAAATATTCATTCAGATCGAATTCTTTCAGCATCATTTTGGTATGGAAGAGATTTTCCTGAAAAATATTCACATCAATCATATGGTACTGAGATTGAATTTCTTCTGTCACATAATTCTGGATGGAGCTAATTTCATGGTCAATGTAGTATTTTATGCCATTAATATCTCGGGTAAAACCACGAACGCGATAATCCATTGTTACAATGTCAGATTCCAATTTATAAATCAGGTAATTCAGAGCATTAAGGGGAGAAATAACACCGCAGGTTGATACTTCAATGTCTGCCCTGAAGGTACATATGCCATCATCTGGATGGCTTTCTGGATAGGTATGCACACAGATGTGACTCTTGTCCAAATGGGCGACGACAGAGTCAGGGAGTGGGCCTAGATTTTCCGTATTATCCACCAGTTTGGCTGCAATGGGTTCTTCACTAATCAAAATGGTAACGCTCGCTCCTTTAGGGTCATAGTCTTGGCGAGCAATATTAAGAATGTTTGCACCAATGATTGAACAGGTTTCGCTGAGTATTTCAGTTAGGCGGGTTGCATTATACTGTTCATCAATGTACGCGATATAACTGTCGCGATCGGCTTTCGTTTTTGCATAACAGATGTCATAGATACAGAAACTCAAGCTTTTTGTTAGATTATTAAAGCCGTGCAATTTCAGTTTGCGCAATTTAGTTCACCTCCCGGTTAATGGGGGATTATTGGTTATCAGATAGGGCATTCAGTAAGTATTGCGGCAGTGCAAAACTTCCTGCATGTACGGCAGGTGTGTAGTAACGGCAAGTTATGGCCGCATCTTCAAAGCGTTGTTGCAGTGTTGTCAGAGGCACCTGACGCAAGGCAGAATTTTGGGTTGCCCATGCAAACATCATGATCCCGCCATAATAGGTTGGAATGGCTGCCTGATAAAAACTGCTGTCAGTAAAATAGTGGCTCAATTTTTTATGGCTATTGACGGCTTCATCCTGTTGAAGGAAACAGACACCATTTTGGGCAACAAAAATGCCACCTTCGTTTAAGCAACCAGCGCAGCCTGCATAAAATTCAGAAGTAAACAGGCTTTCACCTGGTCCATCAGGATCAGTACAATCAGAAATGATAACATCAAATTTTTCAGATGTAGTTTTGACAAACTTAACACCGTCGTCAATTACCAGCTTGAAACGGGGATCGCTATAAGCCCCTGCGTTATGGTTTGGCAAATATTGGCGGCAGAATTCGACTACACCAGCATCAATTTCTACCATTGTAATACTGTCGAGATAGTGATGACGGCAAACTTCGCGCAACATCCCGCCATCACCACCGCCAATGATCAACACTTTTTTGGCCTGGCCGTGGGCAAATAGTGGTACATGAGCCATCATTTCATGATAGATAAACTCATCGCGCTCTGTGGTTTGAACTACACCATCAAGTGCCATGATGCGGCCTAGTTCTGTATTTTCAAAAATAATTAAATCTTGATGCTCTGTTTTATCGTGATAAAGCACGTTTTCAACAGAGAAATACTGACCGAAATTGGGATGTAATGTTTCATACCAAATTTCTTTTTGTGGCATGTTCCGCTATTCCTCCATTGTGATATTCATCGGTATTGGGTACACATAGTAGCCAATGATTCACATAATTGTCACTTAATTTCAATGTGAAATTAACCTTGGGAATATCAAAAGAGCCTATTTTATATACGAAAGCAGACTGAGGGAGTTCTTTGCAAGAGAGCGGCATTTAACCTCATGGGGTAAGTTGATTCCCTTTAAATCGTTGTAACCTAATTGATTTAGTTTTTGCATTAACTGGCTATCGTAGTTACTGAGATCCCACTTGTTACGTTGGGCAAAATAGATAATTGTACGCTTAATTTGAAAATCTGGGATTTGGCTATAGCCGCAGTCATGTTTTAGATAGATATAAACGGCTGTCAGATCGGCGAGATCTTCAGCTTCATTCTCAGACAGCGCTTTTGCTGGTTGAGTAAAACTAAACAGAACAAGAATGTACGCGAATAAGGCAATTTTTTGCATAATTTCTATTATACTGATTTTCTACCATTTTACTTAAATTAACATATTAATATCATTGGTAGCTAAGCTTTATTTACTTAATTTTTATAAAATTACCGTTTTTTCCACTGGTGAGAAAATTGGGTTGTACGGGTTATGACTACAATTTATTGATAGTGATGAATGTTCAGATAATATCCTATAACTCTGTCATGCATTGCTATGGATTTTGAAAAAGATAATGTTTTTCGAGTCAGTCTTGCCAAATGCTGACGAAGGTTCAGATTATGCCTCTCTATACGTTGGGTATAACGCTTACTGACCACATGCCGTTTCCCTGTCAATGCTTTTTCATAACTTTTCCAGCCATCTGTCATATAAATAACGATATTGAAAATGACACTCAATACCTGGTCGAGTGGCCTGTGGGTGAGATCTCCTCGGACTACTCGACCAACTAAGTATGCCCCGCTGCTGGATTTACATTGTGCCCAATTGTTTTGCAACTTGAACCAGCCATCGGCGAACTGCTATTTCATCGGCATCGCTTACACCTGCCAGCAGTACAGTTTCAGTTGGTTGGACCGCTGATTTGCAGCGAACAAGCAGTTCTCGACCTGCATCGGTGATCTCGATAATTTGAATTCGGCCATGCATTTTGTGTGGCCGCCGCAACACCATTCCGGCACGCTCTAAATTTCCGACAATGACGCTCATCGTTTGCGGTGTCAATAGTGATAAGCGGGCCAGTTCAGCCCCCGAAGCCTTGGGATATTCGGCAAGCATGGTCAGCACTGAAAATTGAGGCAGGGTCAAACCAATGTCCTGCAGTGCGCGTTCCATCCTTATCCTATGGGCTGCATGAGCCTGCCGCAGCAGATAACCGATATGGCCAGCCTCTCCTCGCTTACCTTCACCTATTTCTGGAATCGACGAGTTGTGTATTTTTAACTTGCGCATAATGTTAGAGTTCATATATTATTGTTCGTATTCTTATATTAGCAATTTGGAGTGCTTTATGGAATCTTTATTTGATCGACGAAGCGATTGGCCCTCTTTTGAACAAGTGGCGCCAAATGTTATCGCCGCACTAGGAATGCTGGGCAAGGCAGTTGACGACTCAGGGCTGGAAAAACAACTCACCGAACTACTAAAATTGCGAGTCTCCCAGTTAAATGGATGCGCATTCTGCCTCCAATTCCATTTGAATCTGGCACGCAAACTCGGCCTAGAACAGGCTAAAATCGACTTGGTAGCAACATGGCGAGACGCGGGTGTGTTTTCTGCTCGTGAGCGTGCCGCACTAGGTTGGGCTGAGGCACTGACCTTAATGGCACAACAGCACGTTACAGATGTTTTATATGATGAGGTTCGAGCCGCGTTCACCGAATCAGAAATCGCATTCCTGACTACCTCTGTGGGTGCAATCAATGCTTGGAATCGTATCGCAGGTGCTTTGCAGTTTTCTCCACCCATTCCGAAGGTTAAAATGACCGAGAGCGTGCGCCTATGAGTAAACAGAACTTAGTACTCCGCTCTGTCAGTAATGAAAAAGATGTTCGTTGTTGCTTCCAATTGATGCAGCAGCTCCGTCCACACCTCACGTCGGAGTCTGAATTTTGGGACCGTTGGCAACGTCAGTCAGCAGATGGCTATCATCTGGCCGGCTTGTTTGATGGAAGTACGCCAGTAGCATTGGCTGGCTATCGAGTGCAGGAAAACCTGATGCGCTCCGAGACTTGGTCGAAACTGCTGTACCACACGTTAGCGCCACATTTGTGAACGCAAGCTTAACGGCTGCGTCACAACGAGACAAGGCTCATCATCTGGCACTGGCGCTGTCAGAAGTACTGATCAACGAGCTTGATGCTGCCGATGTGGTCTTACTGTCCCTCCCGTTGCACAACTTTGCCGTACCTTCGGTGCTAAAAAGTTGGATCGATCATGTGGTGCGTCCAGATCGTACATTCCGATCAACTGGTATTGGAAAAGTAGGGCTACTGCGGGACCGACCTGTATGCGTATTACTAGCCTGCGAAACTTTCAGGTATTCGCGCTTGAAAACTGTAACCGTTCATCTCAAGTTCAGATGGAATCTCGTGTACGTTTCGAAGAATGGTTGACTGCGAAATCCTGGCCTTGGTGATAGGTGGATAACAGTAAGTGAGCTTTTCGAGGGAATGGGCGGTGCGCTGGGCAAAGTTGTACTGATCGTGTGTGCCGATATAAGGCACGGTTTTCCCGCTAATATGTGTTAAACTTAATTTGCTACCAGCGTTTTGCTCCGGCGACGTAATGACGGCAATCAGTACCGCAGAACATGCGGGATTTTAAGCCTGTAGAGGAACGGTGCAATCAGGCCGTCCGTTGAAGCAGGAACCCACCGAAGTGAGTCAGACTTTCGTCTGAACACCGTAGGAATCCTCGCCCTGAAGGGCGAGGAGGATGTCAAGTGTGCGTATTTGTGCGGCGAACTGTGTATCAATCGGTGTATCAGTTTTAAAGAGTTATCACATAACCTGACATGAATTTGTTATTAGAAACAAATGGTTATATTAATGAAGAAACATATTGTAGAAGTGATGATCTCCGAACAGGAGGTTAAGCAACGTATTGCTGAGCTGGGACAACAAATTACTGCGCACTATCGTAATAGCGATCGTGAATTAGTGTTAGTTGGCCTGTTGAGAGGATCGTTTATCTTTATGGCAGATTTATGTCGTGAAATTCAGGTTCCTCATGAAGTGGATTTTATGACTGCATCCAGCTATGGCAATGAGATGAGTTCTACCCGTGATGTGAAAATTCTCAAGGATCTGGATGAAGACATTCGTGGTAAAGATGTGTTGATCGTCGAAGATATTATTGACTCAGGCAATACACTGAACAAAATCCGTGAGATTCTCGCATTGCGTGAACCTAATTCACTGGCAATTTGTACTTTGTTGAATAAACCATCGCGTCGTGAAGTCGATGTGCCAGTTGAATGGATTGGTTATTCAATTGAAGATAAATTTGTAGTCGGTTACGGCATTGATTATGCACAGCATTATCGCCATCTGCCTTATATTGGGCATGTCACTCTGTTAGAAGATTAATTTTTGCGACAAACAGAAATAATCAATACGGCATAAACAAATGGCAGCTTTTTTGCTGCCATTTGTTTTTATAATTAATAGGTTGTCCTTCGATCTGCTATTTTGTCTGGGATAACTTGGAAATAGCCTGACGGTAATTGAGTTCCAATTTTTCACGACTGTCAGCTGTAATATCCAGATCATGTAATTCACCATCCTTTAAACCATATACCCAACCATGAATCATCACTTTCTGTCCACGTTTCCATGCAGATTGCATAATGGTTGAATGGCCGAGGTTGTAAACCTGTTCAATGACATTCAATTCACACAAGCGATTCAGCCTATCATTAGGAGGTAACTCACCAAGCATGGAACTGTGTTTGTACCACAAATCACGGATATGGAGCAGCCAGTTATTGATTAAGCCCAATTCAGTGCCATCCATGGCAGCTTCAATACCACCACAACCGTAGTGACCACAGATAATGATGTGTTCAACCTGTAAAACATCAACCGCATATTGTACAACAGATAAACAGTTTAAATCGGTATGGATCACAAGGTTAGCGACGTTTCGATGAACAAAAAGATCGCCTGGAGCTGCATCAATCAGTTTTTCGGCAGGTACTCGGCTATCAGAGCAGCCTATCCATAGAAAATGAGGTTTTTGCGCTTTTGATAATTCTTTAAAAAAAAGTGGGTTTTCTTCATTTACGGATTTTGACCACTGCTTGTTCCTGGCAAACAGTTCTTCAATTTTTCTCATCATAACAAATAGCCTGGTAACATTTTTGAGATAGAATCATATACAACATTAATTGAGAATTTAATATTTAATTGAAGAATGTTTTTTATTTCCCCCCTACCATTACTAAGAAATAGGGGAAAAATAATGGCATAATTTATATCTTGCAGCAGTCAGGAATAGCAAATAATAAAGGTATTTTTTACTTATGGCTTACGCATTAGAATTGACGCAGCTCACGAAAGTCTATGAAAGTGGAGTGAAAGCGCTGCGGGGAATTGATTTGCGTGTAGAAGCAGGTGATTTCTACGCGCTTTTGGGGCCAAATGGTGCTGGGAAATCTACCACGATAGGTATTATTAGTTCCTTGGTTAATAAAAGTGGGGGTAAGGTCAGGGTCTTTGGCTACGATATTGATACGGCTCTCGTCAATGCTAAACGGCAGCTTGGTCTTGTTCCACAGGAATTTAATTTCAACCCATTCGAGACGGTGATTCAGATTGTATTAAACCAGGCGGGATATTATGGTGTCCCGCGCAATGTGGCACTGGAGAGGGCGGAAACCTACCTTATTCAATTAGATCTATGGGGAAAGCGCAACGAGCGGGCAATTCGTTTATCTGGTGGTATGAAACGGCGTTTAATGATTGCCCGAGCCTTAATGCACCAGCCAAAATTGTTGATTCTTGATGAACCTACGGCGGGAGTGGATATTGAACTGCGCCGATCTATGTGGGAATTTTTGAAAGAATTGAATGCGCAGGGAACCACCATCATTCTGACGACTCACTACCTTGAAGAGGCTGAGATGCTGTGCCGAAACATCGGCATTATCCAACATGGCGAGCTGGTGGAAAACACAAGCATGAAAAATCTGCTTAGCCAACTTGAATGTGAAACATTCTTGCTCGATTTATCACCGAAAGGGGTAAAGCCTATTGTTGAAGGCTACGACTACCGTTTGATTGATGCAGTAACTCTGGAGGTGGATATAAAACGTGGGCAGGGATTAAATGATGTTTTCACCCAGCTAAGTACACAGGGCATACAAATTAGCAGCATGCGTAACAAAGCGAATCGTCTGGAAGAACTGTTTGTCGGACTAACCAATAATAATCAAGGAGATAGATAATGATCCAACTATATTGGGTGGCTCTGAAAACCATTTGGATTAAAGAGGTCACCCGTTTTGGTCGTATTTGGGTGCAGACATTACTGCCGCCTGTGATCACTATGTCTCTTTATTTCGTTATCTTCGGCAATCTGGTTGGTTCCCGCATTGGCGAAATGGGTGGCGTTGGTTATATGCAGTTTATTGTGCCAGGGCTGATAATGATGTCCGTGATCACCAACTCTTACGCTAACGTTTCTTCATCTTTCTTTGGCGCTAAGTTCCAGCATAGCATTGAAGAATTGCTGGTTGCTCCGGTTCCAACCCATGTCATCATTGCTGGATTTGTTGGGGGCGGGGTAGCTCGTGGGGTATGCGTTGGCATTCTGGTGACATTGGTTTCCTTATTGTTCGTACCGTTACAGATACATTCATGGGGAATGGTGGCAATCACTTTGCTGGCAACGTCGATCTTATTTTCATTGGCGGGGCTGTTGAATGCCATTTTTGCGAAAACATTCGATGATATTAGTATTATTCCAACATTTGTTCTGACACCGTTGACCTATTTAGGAGGCGTATTTTACTCCCTTACCCTGTTACCTACTTTTTGGCAAATAGTGTCAAAACTGAACCCGATCGTCTATATGGTCAGTGGTTTCCGTTATGGTTTTCTCGGTATTATGGATGTTTCTCTGGCGATGACATTAGGCATGTTGGGGATCTTTATTGCTGGATTCTATGCATTGGCCTGGTATCTCATTGAATCAGGGCGAGGGCTAAGAACTTAATGGCCAAAATATAATACTCCGCCGTTGATTGCGGCGGAGTGGTGGATACACACACATCCCACAATTAAAATCAGTCAGCCAAATCAACCTGCTGATTATCAATCAGTCGTGTTTTTCCTAACCATGCAGCCATCAGGATCACGGCTTTTTTACTTTGTGCTGTTAATGGCATCAGGTTTTCTGCATCACGGATAAATAACTCATCCGGCATAAAACCTTCTTCACGCAAATGTGCAGATGCCTGTTCAATGAGTCGTTCAGTATCCCGTTCGCCATTTTTCAGCCTTTCTGCCATAGATTGCATAATTTTGTTCAGCAAAGGCGCAGTTTTTTTCTCTTCAGCGGATAGAAGACTATTACGTGAGCTCAACGCCAATCCATTTTTATCACGGACGATCGGCACGGAAACCAATGTAATATCGTAAGCCATATCGGCAATCATCTTGCGGATAATCTGTAATTGCTGGAAATCTTTTTCGCCGAAATAGACCAGATCGGGCTGGATCAGGTTAAACAATTTGCTGACAACAGTAGTAACGCCACGGAAATGTCCTGGTCGGCTGGCGCCTTCAAGGATATGAGAGAGTTCTGGTACTTCGGTAAAAGTTTGATTGCCGTTTAAACCGTGTGGGTACATCTCGTTAACATTAGGGGCGAATACCAATTCGACGTTGCGACGGCTCAGTTTTTCGCAATCTTCCTGTAAAGTTCGAGGATAATTGACCAGATCGTCTTCTCGGTCAAATTGCATCGGATTGACGAAAATGCTGACGATAACGACGTCAGCCTGTGCTTTGGCAGTATCAACTAACGCCATGTGACCATCATGCAGGTTTCCCATCGTGGGAACGAAAGCAATACGCTTGCCCGCTTGGCGCCAGCGACGGATTTCTCGGCGTAAAATTGGGATCGTTTCTATAATCAGCATTGCTGTACTCCTTTAATTAGCCGTCATGCTGGAGAATAATCAGTTGAATGAGTGTGTCTGGTCGGGATAGGCACCGCTTTCTACTTGTTCAATGTATAGGCGGATGGCATCCCTTATATTGCCAGTTTCTTTGAGGAAGTCTTTGGCAAATTTAGGTGGTCTTGCGGTGATGCCCAAGGCATCATGCATAACCAGAATTTGACCGTCAGTCATATTGCCTGCTCCGATGCCGATAACCGGAATGTCCAGCGCTTCAGTGATACGTTGTGCCAGTGTAGTCGGAACACATTCTAACACCAGGAGTTGCATACCTGCTTTTTCCAAAGCAATAGCATCGTCAAGTAACTTTTGGGCTGAGGATTCATCACGCCCCTGAACTTTATAGCCACCGAGTACATTGACTGATTGTGGTGTCAGACCTAAATGACCGCAAACGGGGACGGCACGCTCGGTCAGCATTTTGACGGTATCACATAGCCAGTCTCCACCTTCAATTTTGACCATATTGGCACCAGAACGCATGAGTTCAGCCGCATTGTCAAAACTCTGTTCGGGGGTTGCGTAGCTCATGAAAGGCATATCTGCGATGAGAAAAGCACGAGGGGCACCAGCGCGAACACTTCGGGTGTGGTAGGAGATGTCTTCAATGGTAACCGGCAGGGTAGAGTCGAACCCCTGTATGGTCATGCCGAGTGAATCACCAATGAGCATGACACTAATGCCTTGTTCAGCGAAAAGGTGGGCGAAACTGGCATCGTAAGCTGTGATAGTTGCAAATTTGCGCTTTTCTTTTTTTAACTGACTTAAATCAGCCAAAGTTGTTGGTTTCATCATTCTCTCCTGAATAGTTATACCCTCTATTTTCAAGTTGCCTCTCTACTTTCTACTACAAGCTACAACCAAAGTGTCAGGCCGTTTTCTGGAACTTTTTTTAATTGCTCTGCCAGGGTTTCTCCATCGGGAAACACAAGATCTGGTGCGATTTCTGCAAGTGGATAGAGCATAAATTCACGCTGTTTTAACCCGTAGTGGGGAACAGTCAAGCGTTCAGTGTTGATGATGTGATTACCAAACAGCATGATATCCAAATCGAGTGTTCTGGGGCCCCAGCGTTCGCCCTTACGAACGCGTCCTTGTTCCAGTTCGATTGCTTGGGTGTGATCAAGCAATGCTTCTGGAGGTAATTGGGTTTCCAATGCGACGGCAAGATTGAGGTAATCTGGTTGATCCTGTGGTCCCATTGGTTTAGTTCGGTAAAAAGATGAGCGTACCACAAAAGTGGTATCAGGGATCTTGCTCAAGGCAGCAAGTGCGTTATTGACTTGCTGCAAAGGATCAGCCAGATTGCTGCCAATGGCGATATAGACTCGAGTCATATTAACCATTATTCCTATTCTGGCGAACGCGCCCACCACGGTGGGGGCGTGTCCTGCGGCGAATGGGTTCGCTGCCCAGTCCTGATATCATTTCGCGCTGTTGTGATGAAGTTGATTGTTGGAATGCAGTCCACCACTGCACCAATTCTTTCAGTTCATGGCGTGGTTCAATGCTGGCGCGTAATTCTAGTAAGTCATATGCAGCACGGAACTTCGGATGTTCCATCAATTTATTTGCTCGTCTTCCTTGACGGCGCGGCAAGCGAAGTTGAAGCAACCAGATATCGCGCATGGTTGTGGTATGGCGTTTCGGGATCGCAATGGAGCGGCACTGTTCATCAAGAATATCATTCATTGCTAACGCAAAGGCGTCGTAATACTGTAATCCGCCTTCTTGTGTCAATTTTTCCGCATGTTCAATCAATGGATACCATAACATGGCCGCAAATAAGAAAGCGGGGTTAACTCTCTTGTCACTTTGTAAGCGAAAATCGGTATTTTTCAGCACTTGTGCCAACAGCTTTTCCATTAACGAATCACCGCGTTGGGTGAAACCAGGTTGAATAAGCGGAAACAATGGCTGGAACAACTGATATTCGCGCAGCAGTTTATAAGTCTTGTAACCCTGTCCTGTCTGTAACAGTTTCAGAGATTCTTCGAACAGACGTGCCGCCGGAATATCTTTCAACAGAAATGCAAGGCGTGAGATAGGCTCAGCGGTAGCTGGCTCGATAGTCATATCCAATTTGCTGGCAAAACGGACAGCACGCAGCATACGCACGGGATCTTCCCGATAGCGAGTTTCTGGATCACCAATCAGGCGTATGATACCTGCGTTCAGATCTGCCATGCCACCAGCGTAATCCCGCAGTGCGAAATCTTCAATGCCATAATAGAGGCTATTAATCGTGAAATCGCGACGAACCGCATCTTCTTCTACTGAACCGAAAATATTATCCCGCAGTAACATGCCGCTTTGGGCTTTATGTGACTGGTTGCGGTCATTGTTTTCAATTTGATCATGTGGCCCGCGGAAGGTGGCAACTTCAATCACATCAGGGCCAAACATGATATGGGCAAGGCGAAAACGACGTCCGACAAGGCGACAATTACGGAACAGTTGACGAACTTGTTCAGGTGTAGCATTGGTTGCTATATCAAAATCTTTGGGTTTTTTGTGCAACAGTAGATCACGAACTCCGCCACCGACCAGATAAGCTTCAAAACCTGATTTATTTAGGCGATACAGAACCTTCAGGGCATTATCACTGATGTCCTTGCGTGAAATTGGGTGTTGTTCGCGTGGGATCACCGTGAGCGGAGAGTCCGAAGGCATTGCCTTTGCGAATTTTTTCTTCATTTTGTCGTTTTCGGCATGTGATGAAGATGAATGATTCCCTCTGCGACGTTTACGCAAAGAACTGCTCTCTGTTTGAGCAGAATGGTCAGATACGGTGACTGGCCTTTCACTGACTGCCGGTGTGTCGTGCTTTGCTCTGTGATCGCGGATTAGCAGATTACGGCAGAAAGTTGCTACTCGGTTAAAAATGGTACACCTCGGTAGTGACTGATCAATTAAAACAAAAAACAGCCGCCAATCATAACTTACTGGACATTTTTTGAGAATGCTTACAGTACCAATAGAAAGACTTTATTTAACTTAGTCTATTAGCTAGGTTTTTTTGGCGGAACCGCGTTGATATTCCAACCGACGATAGCCTGCTGTAGCAGTTGATCTGTCGTGAGATCCTGCCAGCCTGCGATAGTGGGTTGATTTAAAAATGATAACGCATCAATAAGCAATGGCCTTGGATCGCTCAATGGGATCGGCAGGGCATGATTTTGCTTAGAAAGTTTATTTCCCTCTTTATTTAGCACGAGAGGTAAATGCACATAATTTGGTGTTGCAGAATTCAAATGCTGATACAGAGATAGCTGGCGAACTGTGGGTTCAATTAAATCAGCTCCTCTGACAATTTCAGTGACACCTTGATAGTTATCATCAATAACAACGACAAGATTATAGGCAAATAAACCATCTTTGCGATAAATAATGAAATCTTCCTCGGCCATTTTCGTAGGAACAGTGATATGGCCTTGCAATTTATCGTAAAAACCGTAAATCGGATGGTGCTGTTTTAGACGAATTGCAGCGTTGTGAGCTGATAGATGTAAATGTTGGCAGTGGCCATCATAAAAGCCGCCTAATTGTTGGATACGTTGACGGGTGCAGGTGCAGTAATAGCTATCTCCTTGCTGTTTTAATTGATCGAGGACAGCACGGTAAGCATCATGACGCCGAGATTGATAGAGTACTTCGCCATCCCAATAAAGTCCGTAATGTTCAAGGGATTGCAATATCCGGTTGGCGGCTCCGGGAACTTCCCGTGGGGGATCAATATCATCAATACGCATCAGCCATTTTCCGTGGCAGGCACGGGCTTGCAGATAACTGCCTAGTGCAGTTACCAGAGAACCAAAATGGAGATCGCCAGAAGGAGATGGAGCAAAGCGCCCAATATATAACGAGGAGTGTCCAGATTGAGTCATAGTTGATTCAAAAAGGGGCATACGGCGCGTTTAGCGCCGTACTTAACCCTATTGGTTAGCCAGCCATTTGTTTTTCACGAATTTCGGCCAACGTTTTGCAGTCAATACATAAATCGGCTGTTGGGCGAGCCTCTAAACGGCGGATGCCGATTTCAATTCCACAGGCCTCACAATAGCCAAAGTCCTCTTCTTCGACCTTTTTCAGCGTTTTTTCGATCTTTTTGATCAACTTACGCTCACGATCCCGATTACGTAATTCAAGACTGAACTCTTCTTCTTGCGCCGCACGGTCAACTGGATCAGGGAAGTTTGCTGCCTCATCTTGCATATGAGATACAGTACGGTCTACTTCATCCCTGAGTTGATTGCGCCATGCTTCCAGAATCAGCTTGAAATGCTTTAACTGGGCATCGTTCATGTATTCTTCGCCTGGCTTTTCTTGGTAAGGTTCTACCCCAGCGATGGCGAGAATGCTCAAGGACGAGGTTTTACGTTTTTGCCCTTCTTGCATAATGCTTCTCCTTACACACGCACTATCAAACGACCCCCCAACAAGAGGGGGAAAAAAATAGGCCGCTATAAATAGCAGATGACTGCGAGGTTGGCAATTGTTCCTGCCATTAGTTTTGCAATGGTGTGAAGGCAGGCATGTTTACTGCCTAAATATGTTGCAAAACTCCTCTCGTCAGTATGATTTGTTTACAAATTATCCCATTGATAAGAAAGATAATTTGTCACTTAGAACCATCCCGTTTTCTGTCATGCTGGCCTTATAACAGATTACTTCGACCCCTGATTGACATGCTTGTTCCAAAAGAAAAGCATAATCATGGTCGATATGTTTTGCTGCTGCAACCTGACTAATCCCAGAATGTAAGACAGCAAATAACAAAACAGCCCGCTGGCCTTGTTGTGCTATCAATGATAGCTCACGTAAATGTTTTTGCCCTCGAATTGTGACAGCGTCGGGAAAATATCCATAATTTTCCTGTAACAATGTGACTGATTTGACTTCAATATAACAGTTAACCTTTTGTTTTGATTGTAATAATAAATCTATACGACTTTTCTCTTTTCCATAGCTAATTTCACGACTCATGTGCTCATATCCAGATAATTCTGAAATGGTATTTTTTTCAATAGCTTGATAGGCCAGGTCATTGGCTCTAAGGGTATTGACACAAATCCAGTGACCATCTTGAGTTTGCGTTAATTCCCAGCTATTAGGATACTTGCGTTTGGGATTATCGGATGTGGAGTACCACACAGTATCCCCTGGCGTGGCACATCCTGTCATGGCACCCGTATTGGCACAGTGTATGGTGAGTGTTTCTCCTTCTGGCGTGAGGACATCCGCAAGAAAGCGTTTATAGCGGCGGATTAAGGTAGCAGGCTTCAGGGGAGGTGAAAATTCCATAAACTTTCCTTCATAACCAGTGGGCGAATGAAATCAAAGGCGCTAATGCTACAATGGTATCCATTGAAAGTTAATTCATTATGGTGATCCTTTGTCATTGCCCATTTGTGACTTATTACCCATTTATGACGTAGTGGGGTCCGTTATTGCTGCGTTGCAAACGTCGAAGCAGGTGTTATTACATGCACCAACGGGAGCTGGAAAATCGACCGGATTGCCATTGGAGATTTTACAGCAAGCGCAGTTGTCGGGGCGCGTCATTATGCTGGAACCGCGGCGTATTGCTGCACGTAGTGTGGCTGAACGTCTTGCTGAACAACTCAATGAACCTGTTGGTATGACCATAGGCTACCGGATGCGTTCAGAAACCAAAGTCAGTGCTGCAACACGGCTTGAAGTTGTGACCGAAGGGATTCTGACGCGTATGCTGCAACAAGATCCTGAATTGAGCGGTGTTTCTCTGGTAATTCTTGATGAATTTCATGAACGTAGCTTACAGGCTGATCTTGCATTGGCATTGTTGTTGGATGTACAGGAAGGGTTGCGTGATGATTTGCGTATCTTGGTGATGTCGGCAACATTGGATAACCAGCGTCTTTCTTCTTTATTACCTGATGCACCTGTGATTGTGTCAGAAGGGCGTAGTTATCCGGTAATGAGGTCATATCATCCACTTCCTTCTCATCAACCTTTTGAACAATCAGTTGCATCGGCGGTATTGCGGTTATTGCAGCAGGAGACGGGATCGTTGTTGCTGTTTCTGCCTGGTATCGGTGAAATTCAACGGGTGTTGTCGCAATTGGAAGGCAAGATCAATGACGATACGCTGTTGTGTCCATTGTATGGTGCATTGTCGTTGTCAGAACAACGCAAGGCAATCACGCCAGCGCCAGTGGGGATGCGTAAGGTCGTACTCGCTACCAATATTGCCGAAACCAGTTTGACGATTGAAGGTATCCGATTAGTAGTAGACAGCGGACTGGAACGATCTGGCCGATTTGAACCGAAGAGTGGCCTGACGCGTTTGATTACCCAACGCATCAGCCAGGCATCTATGGTTCAGCGAGCAGGGCGGGCTGGACGAGTAGAGGCAGGTGTTTGTTGGCACTTATTTAGTCAGGATCAGGCAGAAAGAGCCAGAGAGCACAGCGAGCCAGAGATCTTACATTCAGATCTAAGTGGATTACTGCTCTCTTTATTGCAGTGGGGATGCCGTGACAGCACCCACCTTCATTGGCTGGACAATCCACCACAACCCGCATTGGCTGTTGCAGAATCTCTGTTGCTGCGTCTGGGGGCGTTGGACGATCACCTGCAACTGACTTCCCGTGGTTGGCAAATGGCGGAATTCGGCAGTGAACCGCGGTTGGCTGCCATATTGTGTTCAGCCAAGGAGAGCGAAGGTAAAGGAGGAGAAGGAAGTGCAGCATTAATAACAGCAGCGAAATTAGTTGCCATTCTGGAAGAACCCCCGCGTCGTGGACAGCCTGATCTTCTCTATTGGATGACGGAGAATCAGCGTCATTGGCAGCAGCGAGCTAATCAGCTCGTCAGGAATTTTGCAAATCAACTGGCGGATAAAAATGAGACACAGCGCGTTGCAAGCCATGCTAAGAACCTCAGATTGGATCTTGTACCTGAACTATTGGTACAGGGTTTCCCAGATCGGATTGCCAAAAACCGCGATAATCTTGGGCGTTTTCAGTTAGCCAATGGCTTGGGGGTAGCACTGGAACGTGAAGAGCCACTTTCGGGAGAAACCTGGTTGGTGGCTCCCTCGTTACAGCAAGGAAGTAGCCAGCCTGAGGCGCGAGTTTTACTTGCTTGTCCATTGGACATTGAACAGACCATAAAACAGCACCCTCTTCTGTTTACTGAACATACAACTGTAGAGTGGGATGATAGTAAAGGTTCGTTACGGGCGTGGAAGCGTTTGCAATGTGGGCGATTAATTGTCAAAGCACAGCCATTGGCAAAGCCTTCGTCATCGGAATTACAGGAAGCCTTGCTGAATTGGGTCAGGCAGGAAGGATTATCGGCATTGAATTGGTCACAGGAAGCGTTGCAGTTGCGTATTCGTCTGCAAAGGGCGACAGAATGGTTACCGGAGGTGGAGTGGCCTGCGGTTGATGACGAAGCGTTGTTGAACTCCCTTGAACAGTGGTTGCTTCCTGCTTTGGATGATGTTGATGACTTGAAAGGCTTGCGCCAGATTGAATTGTCCCCCTGTTTGATAGGGTTGCTTGATTGGCAACAACGGCAAATACTGGATAATGAATTGCCTACTAATTACACTGTGCCAACTGGGAGCAGGATCGCTATCCAGTATTTCCATGATAAACCTCCTGTACTGGCAGTGAGAATGCAGGAAATGTACGGAGAGCAGCAAAATCCAGTATTGGCGAAAGGACGGGTTCCGGTTGTCATTGAGTTGTTATCTCCTGCCCATCGTTCATTACAGATCACGCAAGACCTCGCTGCGTTTTGGCAGGGAACTTATCGTGAGGTGCAAAAAGAGATGAAAGGGCGTTACCCCAAACATTTATGGCCTGATGATCCTGCCAACACGGCACCGACCAGGCGTGTGAAAAAACAGATGTAATTGTTTCAGTTAATTAATAAACATTTGGAGAATTCGGTATGTCTGATGATGATCGTCAGCCAATCGGACGCAAGGGTAAAAAATCTGAACTTCGTCGTGGGCAAACATCTAACCAACGCGATCGGCGGGATAACTATGATAAAAATGATGATTTTAATGATGATGATGAGGATGAAGTCATGACTAAAAAAGGGAAGAACGCCCGTAGTCCTAAGTCCCGCCCACCTAAAAGAGGCGGGCATTGGTTTTTGTGGTTGCTGCTAAAGATCTTTATTGTGTTAGCGGTACTCATTGTCATTTATGGTTTCTATCTGGATAACAAAATTCGCGAGCGTATTGACGGAAAAGTCTGGGATTTACCGGCAGCCGTGTACGGACGGATGGTCAATCTTGAACCTGGCATGAATTACAGCAAGAACGAAATGATCCACCTGCTGGAAGGTATGCAATATCGAAAAGTGACAAAAATCACCAGAGCAGGTGAATTTGTAGTCAGGGGGAATAGCATAGAGATGCTACGCCGCCCGTTTGATTTTCCTGATGGTAAAGAAGAGCAAATTCAGGCACGACTGACCTTTGATAATAACCACCTAGCCAGCATTGAAAACATGGAAAACCAACGCCAGTTTGGTTTTTTCCGCCTTGATCCGAAATTGATCACTATGATGCAATCGCCGAATGGTGAACAGCGTCTGTTTGTCCCGCGTTCCGGTTTTCCTGATTTGTTGGTTCAGACTTTGCTGGAAACAGAAGATCGGCACTTTTATGAACATGATGGCGTCAGGCCGTTCTCCATTGCCCGTGCGGTTTTAGCTAACTTGACGGCGGGACGTACAGTTCAGGGGGGCAGCACCCTGACGCAGCAATTAGTGAAAAACTTGTTCCTTTCCAACGAACGTACCTTGAGCCGTAAAGCGAATGAGGCGTACATGGCGTTGCTGATGGACGCACGTTATAGCAAGGATCGCATTCTGGAATTGTACTTGAACGAAGTTTTTTTAGGACAAAGTGGTGATGAGCAGATCCATGGTTTCCCATTGGCGAGTTTGTACTATTTTGGGCGTCCGGTTGATGAACTGAGTTTGGATCAGCAGGCGTTGCTGGTGGGAATGGTCAAGGGAGCTTCGTGGTATAACCCATGGCGCAATCCTAAGTCCGCGTTGGAGCGGCGCAATATCGTTTTGAAAATCCTCCAAAACCAAAAAATTATCAATCAGGAACTGTATGATCTACTCAGTGCCCGTCCGTTAGGCGTAAAACCGAAAAGCGGGGTGATTACGCCACAGCCAGCCTTTATGCAATTGGTGCGTCAGGAATTGCAGGAAAAGATGGGTGATAAAGTCAATGATTTGTCAGGGGTGAAGATCTTTACGACCCTCGATCCTGTTTCGCAGGATGCGGCGGAAAAATCGGTTGAAGAGGGCATTGCTGCCCTGCGAAAAGTACGCAAGATTGATGACTTGGAAGGGGCGATGGTCGTTGTTGATCGTTTCAGCGGTGAGGTTCGTGCTATGGTTGGCGGCTCCCAGCCACAATATGCCGGATTTAACCGAGCCTTGAATGCCCGTCGTTTAATTGGCTCGCTTGCCAAACCCGCCACTTATCTGACGGCATTGAGCCAGCCGGATAAATATCGTCTGAATACCTGGCTGGCAGATGAACCTATCTCTATCCCTCAGGCGGGTGGAAAGCCCTGGGAACCGAAGAATTTTAGCCGTATTTTCAGTGGGCGTGTCATGTTGATCGACGCGTTAGCACGTTCGATGAATGTCCCGACAGTGAATTTGGGGCTGGATGTTGGGTTAGATCGTATTGCCAGCACCCTGATTGCACTGGGTATTCCCGCGAAAGAGATCCAACAGAACCCTTCTATGTTGTTGGGCGCGATTAACCTAACGCCAATGGAAATGGCACAAGAATTCCAGACGATTGCCAGCGGCGGCAATCGGGCGAAACTCTCTGCGTTGCGCTCCATCACTGCTGAAGATGGCACGGTGCTTTACCAGAGCTATCCACAGGCAGAGCGAGTTGTGCCGCCACAGGCCGCCTATCTGACGCTATATGGTATGCAGCAAGTCATAGCACGAGGTACAGGACGTTCTTTGATTGGAAAATATGGTAAATACAATCTGGCGGGGAAAACCGGAACAACCAATGATCTGCGTGACAGTTGGTTTACAGGTATTGATGGCAAAGAAGTCACGATTGTTTGGACTGGACGTGATAACAATGGCCCAACCAACTTAACCGGAGCAACGGGTGCACTGACGATTTACCGTCGTTATCTGGAACATGAAACGCCACTGGAACTGAATAACCGTCCACCAGAAGGTATTGCGGATATGTCAGTTAATGAAGATGGCAGTTTCAACTGTGAGGGAGGCGGTATCAGAGTATTGCCAGTTTGGACTGATGACCCACAGAGGCTGTGTCAGCAATCGGTACAACAACCGATAGAGGAGAATGAAGAAGAAGCGCCTGGCTGGCTACGTGAGATGTTTGGTCAGTGATAATTTTTTGATAAATAATAAAATATAGCTCCCGACTCGAAAATGAGTAGGGAGCTTAATTAAATGAACTATCTTTGGGGAACTAGGTTAAACGCAATGTTTCAACCAAATCTGGTTTTAGTTCAATCATACGCAAAAGTTTTAAACTGCTACCTGCGGGAGTTCTTCGATGTTGTTCCCAGGCTTGTACAAGGGAGGGGGATACTCCCATAAGTCTTGCAAATTCGTCTTGTTTAAGACCTGTATGTATACGTATAGCCTTTACATCAGGAATAGCTAACTTAGTGATTTTCGTTGGTTCTAACTGCCCTTTATGAATAGCTACTGCCTCTTTTGCGGAGGCAAGTAAATCGTCAAAAAGTTCTTTACGCATAATAATTACTCCTTGAAGCCAGCAACAACCGCTTTAAGTTGGGCTTTCTCCGCATTAGTTAGACTGTCTTTTTCGCTTTTGGAATACAACAAAAGCAAATAAAGTTTTCCTGCTGTGCTGTAATAATAGTAAATTGCTCGAACACCGGAACTTTTGCCAGTATCCTGTTTTGCCCACCGAATTTTCCGACAACCTCCAGTACCTACGATGACTGCGCCAGCTTCAGGATCTGTCAGTAAATAAGACTGAAACTCTTTGTATTCATCGTCTGTAAGTAGTTTCTTGCATTCCCTTGTAAATACAGATGTTTCTATAAATTCAAGATATTCCATTGGCTTGACTCCCACTCTGTAAGAGTGAATTGTAGTCTTACAAAGTAAGGCTTGCAAGTTTCTGCGTTGTTGTTTATTTATTTAGGTGGTATGGATATCGATATTTGATTGATGAAACCTTATTATTTAACTCTTGATGATCAGATCTGATTGCAATGAAAAGAATTAAAATGAAACAATGGGGTAAACCCAATGAACTATATTGAATCAGGGGCATAACACCTTGAATATCCTTATTTTATCCTTACTCTTTATTACCGCTGCATTATTGCATGGTATCAGCGGGATCGGTTTTCCGATAGCCAGTACGACAGCATTAAGTCTATTTATGCCATTAAAAGAGGCGGTTGTATTAGCCTTATGGCCGACATTATTGGTGAATATCTTAAGCGTTATTTCAGGTGGAAAGATTGGTAAGATATTCCATAAATATGGCTTATTGGCACTTTTTTCATTAATTGGCAGTGTTATCGGAGCGAAACTTTTATTTTTAATTAATCCGGCCTACTTGCAATTATTATTAAGTGGTGTCATTGCATTTTATATTGTCAGCAGTACTCGTAGCCGTCATTTCCGTTTGCCAGACAATCCAGTTATTTTGTCGCTGTTTGGTTTAGCTGCTGGGATTATTGGTGGGGCAACCAATGCGATGTCACCTATCCTGATTATGTGTTTATTAGCAATGAGCAGTGATCGCCATGAAATTGCACGGGCAGCTAATCTGTGCTTTTTAGTTGGCAAGATCAGTCAATTAGCGGTGTTACGCCAGGAAGCGTTCGAATTGTTTTCTTCAGATTATTTATGGCCGATACTCATATTAACAGCATTATCTTTGCTTTCTCTCTTTATTGGTACACGCCTAAGATCGCGTATCAGCCAACACCATTTTCGCTGGTTAATGTTGATATTACTTGGCGTGTTGGCGGTGATGTCAGCTATTCAGGCGATACGAACTTTGGTATGAATATTTATCCAGACGCCACTGAAATGGAAAACAGTGACGTCTGGGATTTCGGGAAGTTGAATATTTTATTTCAGTTTTGCAAAACAACGTGCTGCCACATCAACAGTACGTTGGATATCTTCCTCTGAATGAGCGATGGACATAAAACCCGCTTCAAACGCAGAAGGAGCCAGATAGATACCTTCATCCAGCATCAAGTGGAAGAACCGCTTGAAACGTTCTACATCACACTTCATGACATCCTGATAACAGGTAACGCTTTCCGCATCGGTAAAGAAGATACCGAACATGCCGCCAACGTGGTTTACTACCAGCGGGATGTCGGCTGCTGATGCCGCATTTTTTAAACCAGCCGCCAGTTTGTCGGTCAGTTCGCTCAAGCGCTGATGAACACCAACCTGAGCCACTTCTTTCAAGCAAGCAAGGCCAGCCGCCATCGCGATGGGGTTGCCCGAAAGGGTTCCGGCCTGATAAACAGGGCCAGTTGGAGCCAGTTTTTCCATGATTTCCAGACGGCCACCAAAAGCACCTACAGGCATACCGCCGCCGATGATTTTGCCAAGAGATGTCAAATCTGGCTTAACATCGTAATATTCTTGTGCACCACCTAGTGCGACACGAAAACCTGTCATCACTTCGTCAATAATGAGCAGGGCACCAAATTCATCACACAACTTACGCAGACCCGGTAGGAATTCTGGTAACGGTGGAATGCAGTTCATATTACCTGCGACGGGTTCGACGATAATACAAGCGATTTCTTCTGGATATTTTTCGAAGGCTTCACGGACAGAATTCAGGTCATTGTAAACACAAGTCAGGGTGTGTTTAGCGAAATCAGCGGGAACGCCCGGAGAATTTGGCTGACCAATCGTCAGGGCACCCGAGCCGGCTTTTACCAGCAAACAATCGGCATGGCCGTGGTAGCAACCTTCGAATTTGATGATTTTGTCACGGTGAGTATAACCACGAGCCAGACGAATGGCGCTCATAGTGGCTTCTGTACCTGAGTTCACCATACGAACCATATCCATGGAAGGCACCAGTTCAGTGACCAGTTTTGCCATTTCCACTTCGGCAGCGGTTGGTGCGCCAAAACTCAAACCACGTTCAGCGGCCTCAATGACGGCGTTGCGGATAGTCGGGTGGTTATGTCCAAGAACCATTGGCCCCCATGAACCGACATAATCGATATAGGCATTGCCATCAACATCATAAAGGTAAGCACCATTAGCACGTTGAATAAAGACGGGGGTCCCACCAACACCGTTAAAAGCACGTACAGGTGAATTGACTCCACCAGGGATCACATGTTTTGCCTGAGAGTAAAGTATTTCGGACTGGCTCATTAATAAAAGCTCCTGAAAAATAGCGGGATATGGGAATTCCATTCTAAATTACCCCGATAGGGAAGCCAAATCATCATATGCTCTTCATCTTTCGAGTCATTGCATTCATGTGGCAAAACTTGAACGAATCAGTCAGGTATTGGATAATCTCGGCTAACTGATCAGAAAGCATAAAATAACTTTCCGAGAATTTTTACCGGAAAACCGGACTGGAGTAAAAGTATGAGCGATGATGCTGCATTGCCTTTGCAGTTTACTGATGCCGCAGCCAATAAAGTCAAAGTACTGGTTGCTGATGAAGATAACCCGAACCTGCGCCTGCGGGTTTACATTACCGGTGGTGGTTGTAGCGGTTTCCAGTATGGATTCACTTTCGATGACCAAATTAACGAAGGTGATATGACCATTCAGAAACAAGGGGTTGAATTGGTTATTGACCCAATGAGTTTGCAATATTTGATAGGCGCATGTGTGGATTATACAGAAGGACTGGAAGGTTCCCGTTTTGTTGTTTCCAATCCGAATGCAAAAACCACTTGTGGCTGTGGTTCTTCTTTCAGTATCTGATTGGAAAACTCACTGTTGTAATCAATGGCCTCTTGTTTAAGAGGCCATTTTGCAAGATACCTTCATATTTCCGACGAAATCAATTATGGCTGGCGAAACTTTTTAATAATGTTGATCACCAATCCAGACATAATGAAAAATGCATCCAGTGTATTCAGTCACCCTGAGTTTTCTCCGATGAACAGGAATGTAAATAGAATATGCATGCTGTGTGGTTGAAACTGATTATCAAAGGTGGAGAGTAGTTTGGTTTCATACAATTAAAAAATAATCTTATATTTATCATAGTATTATGTTTACATTTTTATCAGCGATTATAATAAATTTTGTTATACTATAGGAATGGCATTATAGTATCTTTATTAAATGTTATAAGTTAACATTTAAAAATGGTGGTCATGATTTTAAAAAATATGGTTAATTTTGTTTTTAATAAAATAATGTGGTTTTGGTTTTTATCTTATGGGAAATATTTAAATTAAATTAAATTAAATTAATTTGAATTTTTGTTTTTTTATTAAAGAATGGAAATAAAATGAGATTAAATAAAGAGCAAAGAAAGACACAAATATCCAGTTCTCATCGACTTATTGAGATGACGAAAAAGATCAGGCATCGACTAAGTATAGAAGAGGTGTATGGAAAAGATTTTGAATATATTGATCGTGATTATTTTTGTAATTGGATAATTCCAGAATTAAAGCATAAGTTTAATACTAGTATATCAAAGCGACAAACAGCTTTGCTAAGAAGAATAAGAGATAAAAAATCTAATTATGAGGTTAATAAGCTAACCGTTTATGAGTACGCAGCTGAAGCTTTGTTTGATAGCTATTTCTTTAAGAATAATGGTGATTATGTTACTCCAAAACATACTGTTAATTTAATTAAAAAATCGATTGAATATAAAGATAAGATATGTCTGGTGATGCCAATTTTATCCAGAAAACCTATTTCACCAATAAAGAATAAAGGATATTTCCCAGACTTAGGCGAGATAAATACATTATTAAGATTTGCAAAAATAGCTAAAATGATAAGTAACATTTCTAATTTTAAATGTGAATTTTTAGTTTTAGCTGATGGTAATAAGTACAATAGAGCATGTGGAACACCAAAAAGTATAGTTGATAATTATCAAATGTCACTTAATTAATGGGTAAAGGCTTTAAATATTTCAGATATTGTAAAAATATGTGACTATGAAGAGTGGGTATTAGAAAATAAAGAAAGTAACTACATTGATAAAAGGGAGTCAATGTATATTAATATTTATAACTCTTTGTCAAAAAAATTTGACCCTATGTTTTGTTGCAATGATCTGAATAGTACATTAGAGAAAATAAAGCAGACTAGTGATTTAGGTAATCAAATTAATTACACGTATTGGTCTATTTTAACATCTGTTCATTATGATTCTATTTATGGAGAAACAAATTATAAAGATATTTATAATAATAGAGAAACTCAAAACTTATATATATCGTTCATTTGATAATACAATAGATTATTTTAGAGAAATAACAATGCAGTCCACAATAAAATACTTATCAATCCATTTAATTAACGGTGTTGAAAAAATATTAAAAAATGAATTTTATAGTGATTGTATAAGGCTAACAGTTCATGTAAAAAATGATAGAAATGATATACCTGCCATTTATACTTTAGGAAAAATAGGAGGAAATAAACTCTCTCAACATGTTTGTATGTCAGTTGTTGATGGTGTTATACTGTTTTCAACAGTATTGGAATTATATAAAAATGACAAAATAAAAAAATATTTCCTACCAACAGATTGGAAAGGATTATTTCATTGGTTAAATAGTGAAAATCAACCTCTTTTATATTCTAATGACAATATAAGTCATGCATTTTCAAATATTCTATCTATACCTTTGATTAAAATGTGAAAGTGGTAAAAATGAATAAAAAATATATAAATTTAACTCTTCTTTTTATATGTCAGGGGCTTAATGGTTCAATTATTTCCCTGCTAACATTAACATCGACATTAGTTGGCAAGACATTAGCCCCTATTGATTACTTATCTACATTACCAATAACTGCAACAGTTTGTGGTGCTGCTTTGATGGTTTATTATGCTTCCATGCTAATGGAAATATATGGAAGAAAAATAGCTTTTATTATTGGTAATATTATAGGAATAATAGGCAGTGGATTGGCAGGTATATCTATTATTTACCAGTCATTCCTTATGTTTATATTTGGAGCACTCATATTAGGGTGCTCAACTGTATTTAACCAATATTACAGATTTGCTTCGGCTGAAATATTTGATGACGAATTGAATAAAAAAAGAGCCATATCAATTATTATTGGTGGTGGAGTTTTTGGGGGAGTATTAGGTCCTTTTTTAGCTATGAAAGGTGAATATATATTTCCTGATTATCATTTTTTGGGGACATTCTTATTAATAGCTATAGTATGTGTTGTTGTAATTATTCTTCAATCATTTGTTTATTTTCCTATGGGGTTTAAAAAAGAAATAATTAACACACAATGTAACACCGATTATAAAAATGACAACCTTGCTGATTTATTAAAATCAAGGTTGTTTTTTTTAGCAACAAGTAGCTGTGCTATAGGATTTTCATTGATGACATTATTAATGAACTCTACTCCTTTAGCTATGTTGCATGCTAAATTTGAAGTGGAAGATAGTGCATTAGTTTTACAGTGGCATTTCTTTGCTATGTATGCTCCAGCGTTAATACTCCCATTTCTTGTCAATAAATTAAAAACAACAAATATAATCTTACTTGGAGCTTTGTTTTTTATAATTGGGATGATTATAGCTATTTTTATAGATGGATTTCATGGTTTTCTATTTTCATTATTTTTTGTTGGGTTAGGATGGGCATTTATGTTTAATGGTGGGACATTCCTGCTTAATGAGTTTGTAAACAGTAAATTCAAACATAAATTACAGGGGATAAACTCATTGGTAGTTTATCTGTCTAATATGATTTCATCATTATCTGTAGGGATCGTGATGAGTTATCCAGGAGGATGGAATATTTTAAATTCTGTTGGTATCATATTAATTGTTATATACACTATTGTTTTTTTATAAAAAGCAAAAAATTATCAAATGAATAAATATCTAATGTTAAATTAGAGTAATAAATAATAGCCCTGTAGTAATATGCAGGGCGTGAACATATTTTATCAATGTTTATTTAATGGGGAATAATTACAGTATCTGATAATTGTTCTTTTTCTTTGATTGTCAGGAGATATTTAGTGACCAATATGATGATTTAGTATCATTGCTTCTACGAAAAAACTATTACTTTAGACTATTATACCAAAGCCAATGCTATCAAATATTATATGGGATAAATTAGTTATCTTGATGTGACAATGGGGAATTGTGTATTATAAAGAATAATATTACTTAACTGAAATATTATATTGTTAATAATTGGGGGTAAATAACTTTATGTTTTTATCTTTACTAGTTTTATACTGTTGTGGTTAGCTCTCAACTATTAGCCATTCTGGATCATGAACTCAATATTCAGATGAGAGCTAATAAACTCACAACAGTATCTATTACGATCAGTTACAGAGGTTATTAATATAAAAATTGATAATTAATATTTGAAACTAATTACATTATCTCTTTCTTCATTCTGTTACAGGTACTCCTCCTATTCCCCAATTGTCATCAATGACAACAATAGTGGTTTTGGGATTTTTGTTGAGGATATCTACTAATAATTGAGTTGCTCCTTCCATTAGTTTTTTCTTTTGATTAGCGGTAACACCTTCATTAGTTATTTTAATATTAACGTATGGGATAATAATATCCTTTGTTATTACATTAACTGTATATAATAATTGCATTATATATTCATGATAATTATAAAATTACCATAAAAACTATTTTATATTATCAAATTAAGTCAATATCTGTTTTGTTTATTATAGATATTAGTATAAAACACTCATGGATTCTCCATTTTCATAATTGATTGATTCTTTTATTTGATTATACATATCAATTACAATGTGCCCTGCATCTCTGATTGCTCGTGAGTTAACAAAAGGCCTTGGTAATACATAAGTATAGAAATTAGGACCTTCAATAATATTACCCAGAGCCCATATATTATCTATACTGATACCATTTTGTGCAATCGGATGCATATTACGATCAATATCAATACCTCCGCAATGATAGTTACCATTCATAAATGGTCTTATCATTCTTTGATTATTCAAATTGAATATTAAAGCCGAATTATCAGTGCATGGTGAAAAAGTGTCTAGTCTGGCTTTAATTAATATATCAGTTTTTACAATACTAACTTCTTTTTCAAATTTGGTATAAATCTCAAAACAAGCGTCTTGATCGTTTAATATTAGATGAGATGAAGGCCCACCGGCTAATTTTATAATTCCAAGATCCATAAGAGATTTTAGTTGTTGATTTCTCTCTTTGGGTGGACCAACAGCGATTCTATTCATTATTGGGCAGTAATGCTCAATAAAAAGTTTATGTGAATCAGGAGTTAGTCCGCAAAAGTCTACAGCATCACGCAAAATATCTCTTATATCTCTGATAATATCTGTTGCTGCTTTAGTTGCTCCTTTTACGTTCCCTTTTTCTGCTTCTGTAATATCTTCACTTAAATAATCTAAAAACCAATGTGTATAATCTTCCAATGATAAGAATCTTTTTCCTTGATGTGGATAAAGCAAATGTTTAATGTATTTTTCGTCTTCAATACTAATTTTATAAGAATTAATATCTAACCAGTGTCCTTCTAAAGTGCTTCGATAAACATAGCACATCTCTTTAAGTAATAAAGGTAAAAGTTGATTTTCAAAATCTATTTTTATAGATCCATTTTTTAAGTTATTTAAAACTATTTTTTTTATTTCTTTATCCGTAAAAAAAGATGGCTTATATTGCCCACTTATGCCTTTTTGGTTAACCCCTCGTCCACTAAAAGGCAGAACATATCTTGAATGAATAAAAATTGATGGTTCATTACCGCTAGGTGTATAAATTAGTTTTCCATTTTCTTTATGGAATTTTCCTCCTCTTCCTTGCGTCAAATGAGAAATTATATCATATGCTGTTAAACCAATACCTTGTATCAATACTCTGGAATCAGATGGAATATCTGTTAAATTGATTATTGGATAAGGATTGTTTCTATATTCTAGTTTGGTGTTTTTAATTTTGTTTGAACTGACAAATTGTTTAATCTGATAATCTTTTATCGAGGGTAAATTTTTCCCATGTCCTGTCGTTAAGAAAACAAAATCAACTATCAGATCAGAAATGAACTTGTCTTCAAAATGAATTTCAATTTTCTTATTTTCTTTTAAAATCAAATTAATCGCTTTGTTTTTTATATGAGTTAATTTTATATTCTTATTGCAATGTGCTGAGAGATAATCATATGTCCAGGAAAGATATCGTCCTAGTAAATAACGAGGTAAGTATTCATTAGGTTCTATAGGAACCCCTAGATTTTTTGATTTTAAATAACTACCATCTACATTACGATACCCTTGTTCTTGAGTCCAATCATAAAAATTAGGGCCAGTAATAATTGGACCAGATGTTTTTATCGTATGGTCCCCAAACATGGTTATTTGACAAGCAACGGTATTAACCAATAAATGTTCAGGTTGTTCTATATCATGAGAACCAACACCTATATTATTCGGTTCAATTAACAAAACTTCAATGTTTTCATATTGCTGGTATATTGGATGAAGTGCTATAATACGTTCTAAAATACTTAGCCCTCTGGGGCCTAATCCAATAATTGCAATTTTTTTATTAGACATGATTTTCCTCATTGTGGAATATAATTATGTTATATAAAATAATTATTCCTGTTTTTTCTAAAATATATAAATGAATAGAAATGCATATAATTACTGACGTAATAAAGTTTTTTAGCTAGGGATATTACTAATTTTTATTTTGTATAAAAGCAGTGCCAAATCTTATAAAGTTTAAGATAGTAAGTGATTTTTTTTGGTGTAAATGATATTTAAATGAATAAGTGTTAAAATAGCTATAATTCCATAAATTATCCATAATAAATTAGATATCTCCAGGATTATCACCTGACAACATTCCAAACCATGCACCAAAATAAATTGACGTAATAATACAGTGTTCAGTATACTGCAATATATTTTTTGAACTGCAAGTTATCATCACTGCATTGCCAATGCCAGAAAGAAACCTGTTGGCTACCATACGGGATTTATTATAAATACTTAATACAGTAAATAACAGAAAAAATGTTATAATAGAAAATGATAATAGTAATTCTTTAAGGGTTTTATGGCAATAAAATGCTGAGAATAAAAATAATAAACTTCCTAAAATATAATTGATGAAATTTGTACTGATAATATAGGGTGACTGCTTAAAATTTAACATGTCGTCATCAGGTATATCAGGCAAGAGAGAAGTATTATAGAGAAAGCAACCTAATCCCATCTCAGATACTAAAATAATTATTACATAAAATACAGAATATATGCTCTTCAAAGGAATCCTATGATTTAGCATTTCATAACCCCATCTTCCTGTCATAGCAACAATAAGTATATTAGAATAATTCATATTAGAAAGTAGGCCGAAAGATAAATGTTTATTATCAATATGTCAATAAATAATGTTATTCATATTTGAGTTCCATAGTTAGAAGGAAATTTAAGTGAAATGCATTACATTTATTGCTTTTTATTATTATTGAAAATAATTTCATTTCTTTATTATTGATGTAGGTAAGTATGAGTTTGTTTTTCTGATTTTATTTGTTTCCATTTTTATAAATGTATCGTGCTATTTAAAAAATAAAATATTTAAATAAGATAATATTGCAATTTAATAAATGAAATATCATAATTATTTTTAATGAAATTATATTCCAAATTTGCAAATAGTTTAAATCAAGAAATTAGGGATGAGTGTACGAGAGATGCTGTAATTATCTGCTTATTTGTCACCGCATCCGAGGCCAATGCTCATGACATGCTGAAAAAACGCACTGAGATGAAAAGATAGATTATTTTAGTTGGGATGGTTCAACTGATTACAAAGTTGTTCTGCCGCTAAAATAATCCTCGGTCCTGCACGGCTAAACCAGTCATCGTTCAGCGCGATAATAGTGACATTAATTTGTGGTCGCCAAAAATCTGTAACCTGCTGTTTTTGTTCTTCCGTTCCGCCTATGATGATCACTTCTGGTTTGCGGGTAAATACTTGCTCACGGTTGACCTGTGGCCATGGGACGGGGCTATCAGCGAAAATATTTTTACCGCCACATACCGAGACAATTTCACTTTGGATGGTATGGCTAGAGGAAGTAAAAATCGGGTGCATACCAAACTGCAAGAACACGGGTTTAGGGTTCTGGTTGGCGTATTTTTGTTTTAATTGATTGAACTTATCACGAATATCTGTGGCTGATTTCTTAGCCATATCGGGATGTGGACTATAGGCAGCCAGTCGTTCCAGTTCTGACGCAACATCTTCTACATTTTTCACATCCGAATAAAAAATGGGGATGCCGAAAGCAGCGAGTTGTTCCAGAGGACGTTGGGGATTACCGCCACGCCATGCCAAAATCAGGTCAGGTTTCAGAGCGATAATCCGTTCAACATTGATGCCTTGCCAATCAGCAACTTGTTCTAACTTTTTAGCTGCTTCGGGATAATTGGAGTAAGCGCTAACAGCGATAAGCTGGTCGCCCAGCCCCGCAGCATATGCCAGCTCTGTCGTTGATGGTGCAAGGCTAATAACACGGGAAGCGGCCGCATAAAGTGGAGCACTGAAACCACACCAAAAGCTATACAAAAGGAATAAGAATGCCAGACAAATTGAACGGCAAAAGATAGTTTTCAACAATGATTGCATTATCAATGCTCCACTTTACATGATGGACTACTGTTTACTCAGTTCGGTCAGCATGGCATTGACCATCCGTGTTGATTCACGCGCCGCGACAACTAAAAATTCATCAAAACTGATATGGGATTCTTGATCGGCAACATCAGAAATCGCACGAACGACAACAAAGGGGATGTTATATTGATGGCAAACATGACCAATGGCCGCGGCTTCCATTTCAACCGCAGCAACTTTCGGGAAGGTGGCTCGAATGCGTGCTAATGGCTCTGAACCATTGATAAAGGCATCGCCGCTGCAAACCAGACCACGAACGGCATTCAGGTTGAGGGATTGGATACATTTTTCGGCCAAGGCGATCAATTTATCGTCAGCAATAAATGAGGCTGGACATTGCGCCATTTGTCCCGGCTCATAGCCGAAAGCAGTAAGATCGGCGTCATGGTAGCGAACTTCTTCGGAAACCACGATATCCCCCACTTTCAGTTGAGGATCAAGGCCACCTGCTGAACCCGTGTTAATCACGATATCTGGCTGGCAATGCTCAATCAACAAGGTGGTTCCAAGTGCGGAGGAAACTTTACCAATACCAGATTTCAACAAGGCGATATCAACGCCATTCAGTTTGCCGGTATAAATTTCGCATCCACCTCGTGACAATGTTTGCAGACCTTCAATCTGGTCACGCAATAAAGTCACTTCTTGTTCCATTGCACCTATTACACCTATTTTCATTGTGTCATACTCGCTTGTTATTAATGGATTGATGCCTATATTAAAAGGCTAATTTAATCGGCAAGTGTATCATTGAATAGCTATTTACCGCAGATTCCAATTCTAAATAATCGTTTCATTTAGTATGGGGGATTAATGTCTAAGATTGATTTCAAGCAGAAGTTGAATTACCAACGTAAGTTCAGTAAATCTTCCATTCATCCCGATGATGAAGAGCAAGTGATTCGCCAATTTGAAAGCGATCGGGGGCGGATCATCAACTCAGCCGCTATTCGGCGGTTGCAACAGAAAACACAGGTATTTCCACTGGAACGTAATGCGGCAGTACGCAGTCGGCTGACGCATTCGCTCGAAGTACAGCAAATAGGGCGTTATATATCAAAAACAATTATCGCGGAGCTGGCAAAGCAGAACTTATTGGAAAAATATGGGCTGAGTGATCGCTTACTTGCTTTTGAAAGCCTGGTTGAGATGGCTTGTCTGATGCATGATATTGGTAATCCCCCATTTGGCCATTTTGGCGAGGCAGCGATTAAAGATTGGTTCTCCCGCCGATTAGATCCTGACTATTCGCTCCATACGCTGAAAACGGAGAATAGGCAGGATGCCTGTAAGGTTGCGGCATTGCGCCTGACGGGAGAAGATAAGAAAGATCTATTTCGCCGACAATTGCGTAGAGATTTATGTCAGTTTGAAGGTAATGCCCAGGCTATCCGTCTGGCACATAATCTGCTGCGTTTGAATCTCACTTATGCCCAGATTGGTTGCATATTGAAATATACCTGTCCGGCCTATCGTCTGGAAGAGACGCCTGCTGAATTCAGTTACCTGATGAAGAAAATAGGTTACTACTGGTCAGAAGAGAGCTTTATCCGTGAATTGAAAAAAGAACTGCAAATGGAAGATTTCTGTCGCTTTCCGCTGACATACATTATGGAAGCCGCAGATGATATTTCATATTGCATTGCAGATTTGGATGATGCGGTTGAAAAGGGCATTTTTAACGTCGAACAACTGGTGGAATATCTGAAAAAAGAGTGGGAAGAAAACGGAGGATACGGAAAAGGTGATTTATTCGAATCTACGGTGATACAAGCCTACAAGAAAACCACCAATAACGAAGTCCGTCGTAATATCCACGAACAATTTTTCATGTATTTACGGGTGTTTATTACCGGTAAATTGGTGCCTTATACCGCCAAATTGTTTATTGAACACCTGCCTGAAATCTATGCAGGTACATTTAATCACGCCCTGTTGGAAGGAAATGGGGAAGAACATCGTTTGTTGAAAACCTTAAAGAATGTCACCCGTAAACGGGTTTTCAATCATCCTGAAGTGGAAGAATTGGAGTTACAGGGATACCGAATTATTACCGGATTGCTGGATGTATATAGCCCTTTGCTGGAGTTACCTCGTCAGGATTTTATGGAACTGAACCAAAATAATTTCCACAAACAATATTTTATTGAAACGCGCTTGCTGCACAAACTTTCGACCAAACATCGTTTAGCTTATGGTGAGGCCGTGGAAGGTATTGTTGCCACTGATGAAGCCGAAAAAGAGGTGATTGAGTTTTATTATCGAGCACGTCTTATTCAGGACTATATCAGTGGCATGACGGATAATTATGCTTACGAAGAATATCGTAAATTTATGGTCACAAAGTAACGGATTCAAGTAGCATGGTAGCCTCAAGTATATCGGGAGCGGCTGCCATTACGTGATTGATTTCGTCCATGAATTCCAATAATTCAGGCTCCAGATCGGCCAGGGCAACCCCTTGTTGCAGTAGTTTTTCAACCAATTCGCAAATTGCTTTCAGTTTAGGAACACCGTTGTAGCAACAACTGCCGTGTAATTGGTGGACATGATGCTGAAAATGTTTGCGGATTGCTTCACCATCGGCAGTCAGGGCTTGTTTAATCATACTTTTCATGTCAGGCAGTGATTTTATCAGCATTTCTAGCATCTCCCGCGCCAATGATGCTTTGCCTGCGGTCTTCTGCAATGCCATCTCCCAGTTAATGGCTTGTGGTTTTTTCTGCCGGCAATATTGGTTCAGTAATGTTTTCAGGCAGTTTTCATCCAGGGGCTTGGAAAGACAGTCAATAAATGGGGCATTCTTTGCCTCGTGGCAGGCAAAGGCAGTAACAGCCACAATTGGTGTCTCTTTATGTTGGGGTATTTGTTGGATTTGCTCAGACGTTTGGATACCATCCATATCCGCCATCTGAATATCCATCAAAATCAGATCCAGCGAATGTTGTTTTGCTATTTCCAGCGCTTCTATGCCATTACTGCACAGAAAGGTGTTTTCAACGAGTTCATTCAACAGTGTGCCGATCAGTTTCAGGTTAGCAGGATTATCGTCCACTGCCATAACCGTCATGGGTAAATGCGATGATGCTGAACAGATTGACAGATGCTCTGGCAATGATCCGAATGAATATTCATCTTTTTCCAGCCAGATATCAAAATAAAATACCGTTCCTTTAGCGACTTCACTAGTAAAGTCAATTTCTCCTTTCATTTCACTGACCAGTCGCTTAGTGATGCTTAATCCTAGTCCGGTTCCCCCGTAATGGCGGGTAATGCTGGCATCTGCTTGATTGAAGGCCTGGAACAGAATTGGGCGGTATTCTGGTTTAATACCAATACCTGTATCAGTCACAGTAAAATCGATCTGTATAAGATGGTGTTGCTGCTGGCGTAATTTGATATCCAGCATCACGCTGCCTTTATCTGTGAATTTAATGGCATTACCAATCAGGTTAGTCAGTATTTGCTGTAAGCGAATGGGATCACCAATCATCAGATTGGGTAACTTATCATCAATATGGTGATGCAGGGGAAGATTTTTCGCGTTGGCAGCAGGCGTTAGCAGTTCAATAACTTCATTGACGGTATCTCTTAATAGAAAAGGCACTTGATCCAATACCAGTTTATTGGATTCCAGCCGTGAGAAGTCCAGAATGTCATTAATGATTTTCAGCAGGTTATTGGCCGATCTGTCAATGACATACAGATACTCCATCTGTTGTGGTGTAATGGGGGTTTTCAACACTTGACGGGTAAAGCCAATGACTCCATTAAGCGGGGTGCGTAATTCATGGGACATATTGGCCAGAAATTCTGTTTTGATCCTGACTGCTTCTTGCGCGCGTTTTTTGGCGATAGTCAGTTCAACGTTCTGGATTTCTAACTGCTCCATCGTAATTTGCAGGTCGGAAGTGGCTTGATCAATATGAAGCTGCATCTCATTTTTGTATTTCGAGAGCGATTCTGCCACGGTGTTGATACCATTCTGGAGAGCAGCCAATTCCCCAGGCATGGCACCTGTCACGCGGCTGTTCAGTTGTCCCTGCCGGATGCGATCAACGGCTTTAACCATGCAATTCAGGGGTTGAGTGACTTTGCGTACCAGAACATGGGCAAACAGTGCCGTTCCCCCAAGGCACAAAATCAATAGGATAATGGAGGTGGCAATCTCTTTATATTGCTGGAGCTGGGCAGCGCGTAAGTCCAAATCAATCGCAATGTAGCCAATCGGTTGGGTAATGGGCAGCGTATCGCTGGTGGAATTGTGCCAAGGATTAGGAGAGGCGGTTTCTGAGATAATGGGCATCTTCAGAATGATATTGTTGCCATATTCTGTTTTGGATAGCGTTGTAGGTATGGATTCGTTGGAAGCAAGTTTCAGGCAATTGACATTATACTTGTTATTTGAAATCTCGAATAATTTATTATGTTCATCGAAGATCGCAATTGCCCTGACAATTTCAGAGTTTCGGCGATGCAGGCTGTTTATCAATGAGTTGACTCGCTGGCGATTCTCCAGATTAATGCCAATCTCGCTGGCGATAGATAATGGTTCAATAATGCTGATCCCACTACGGACTATCAGGCTCTTCAACTCGTAATAGCGGTATGAGATAAATGATATACTCACAAGCGTTCCGACCAGTAAAACAGGAACCAATATCAGGCTCATCATACGGGTGCGTAGGCTATATTTGGTCATAGGCGTCCATTGTGGGAAAATCACAACTCAATTTTTCAAAGTCAGTCAGAATCATGGTGCAATTTTACTCCCCAAATCGTCGCTCCGTAAACCGAGGCATTATTTCCGTTACCGCAGATAACCTTGATGCACAAGGGCAAGGCATTGCTCGTCATCAGGGAAAAACTGTCTTTATTCCAGGATTATTGCCGGATGAGCAGGCACAGATCCAACTGACAGAAGAAAAACGCCAGTTTGCTAAAGCAAAAGTTGTGAAAAGGCTATCAGATAGCCCGCATCGCGTAGCACCTCACTGCCCACATTTTAAAGTGTGTGGCGGGTGCCAACAGCAGCACGTTGCCGCTGAGCTGCAAGTTAAAACTAAGGCCAGTGTACTGGAACACCTGATCCAGCGAGAAACAGGCATTAGCATCAGTGCACATCCCATTATTCGCAGCCCAGAATATGGTTATCGGCGCAGGGTCAGGCTCGGTCTGCAATATCACGCCAAGCAACGTACATTATTGATGGGGTTTCGCCAGAGCCAATCTAACGATTTGGTGAATATTAAACACTGTCCAGTGATGCGTCCTGAATTGGAACAATTATTACACCCGCTGTACCAATGCCTGAATAGCTTGCATGCGGTAAAACGATTAGGGCACGTGGAATTGGTATTGGCTGATAGTGGACCATTAGTCGTGTTGCGCCATCTTGCTCCACTTAAGCAGGAAGATAAGGAAATACTGTGCGTTTTTTCGGTACAGTACAATGTAGCGATTTATCTGCTTGGTGATGAAAAATCCCTTGAACCGTTGATGGAAGGGCAAACAGCACCGTGGTATCAGGTGAATGGGTTGAAATTGGTGTTCAGTCCACAAGATTTTATTCAGGTAAATGACGTCGTTAACCAAAAAATGGTCGCACAGGCATTGGAGTGGCTGGATTTACAACCAACAGATAGAGTATTAGATCTGTTTTGTGGCATGGGAAACTTTACCCTGCCGATCGCCACTCAAGTACAGGCAACCGTGGGTGTAGAAGGGGTTGCTGAGCTGGTAGCAAGTGGGCAATATAACGCTCGGCTCAATAAACTTAATAACGTCGATTTTTTTCATGAAAATCTGGAATCGGATATTCACCAGCAGCCTTGGGCAGCACAAGGGTTCAATAAAGTGTTGCTGGATCCCGCTCGCGCTGGTGCGGCGGGTGTTATGGCACATATTGTAAAATTGGCCCCCGAAAAAGTGGTTTACGTTTCCTGTAACCCCACAACACTCGCGCGGGACAGCAAGGTCTTGTTGGAGGCAGGTTATCATCTTGTCAGTGTGCGGATGCTGGATATGTTTCCGCACACAGGCCATCTAGAGTCCATGGCGCTGTTTAGCAGTGAGCCAATGGAGATCGAGTAGGGAGAAATTATGGTTGCGGTAAGAAGTGCGCATCTCACACCGGCAGGTGAATTTGCGGTCGATAAGTGGATCGCGAGTTTAAACATTACTAACCCACAATCCAATGAAAAGTTGGTCGAAACCTGGCGATATTGTCACGAAAAAGTTCAGGGTCACCCCAATGCGGAATTGTTGCTATGGCGCGGTGTGGAAATGGTGGAGATCCTGTCTACATTGAGCATGGATAATGACAGTATGCGTGCTGCGCTACTTTTTCCCATCCTTAATGCCAAGCTACTCGATAGCGAAACAGTGACAGAAACATTTGGTAAGGCCATCACGAATCTGGTGCATGGTGTATTGGAAATGGATGCCATTCGCCAACTGAAAGCCACTCATACCGATGCGACTTGTTCGGTACAGGTCGACAATGTTCGCCGGATGTTGCTGGCGATGGTGGAAGATTTTCGTTGTGTGATTATTAAACTGGCAGAACGCATTGCCCATTTGCGGGAAGTGAAAGATGCCAGTGAAGATGAGCGGGTGCTGGCTGCCAAAGAGTGTTCCAATATCTATGCTCCTCTTGCCAATCGGCTGGGAATTGGACAGCTAAAATGGGAGCTGGAAGATTTCTGTTTCCGTTACTTACATCCCGATGAATATAAGAAAATTGCCAGGTTATTGCATGAGCGCCGAATTGATCGTGAGCAGTATATCGAGAAATTTGTGACCACTTTGCGTAAGTATATGCTGAAAGAAGGGGTTCGTGCTGAAATATATGGGCGTCCGAAGCATATTTATAGCATTTGGCGCAAAATGCAGAAAAAATCCCTCTCCTTTGATGAATTGTTTGACGTGCGTGCTGTGCGGATTGTTGTCGAGCGTTTGCAGGATTGCTACGCAGCGCTGGGGATAGTGCATACTCACCATCGTCATTTGCCGGATGAATTCGACGATTACGTTGCCAACCCGAAACCGAATGGTTATCAGTCTATCCATACCGTCGTTTTGGGGCCTAATGGCAAAACGCTTGAGATCCAGATACGTACCCGCCAGATGCATGATGATGCGGAACTTGGCGTAGCAGCGCATTGGAAATACAAAGAAGGCACTGCACTTGGTGGTGGTAAATCCGGCAGTTATGAAAGCCGTATAGCATGGCTGCGAAAATTGATTGCATGGCAAGAGGAAATGGCGGATACCGGCGAAATGCTGGATGAAGTGCGTAGTCAGGTATTTGATGATCGCGTTTATGTCTTTACGCCAAAAGGGGATGTCATTGATTTGCCAATTGGCTCTACGCCGTTGGATTTTGCCTATCACATTCACAGTGATGTCGGCCATCGTTGCATTGGGGCAAAAATTGGCGGACGCATCGTACCATTCAGCTATCAGCTTCAGATGGGCGATCAGATTGAAATCATTACCCAGAAACAACCAAATCCAAGCCGTGACTGGTTGAACCCTAACCTTGGCTATGTGACGACCAGCCGTGGACGCGCAAAAATCCACAATTGGTTCCGTAAGCAAGATCGTGATAAAAACATCATTGCCGGCCGCCAGATGCTGGACAATGAGTTGGCACATTTGGGACTCACGGTCAAGGAAGCAGAGAAGGAACTGATAGCCCGTTATAACGTCCACTCGTTGGAGGAAGTATTAGCGGGCATTGGTGTTGGTGATATCCGCATCCACCAGTTAGTGAATTTCCTGCAAAGCAAATTCAATAAAATTACGGCAGAAGAAGAAGATCGCGAGGCGCTTCGCAACCTGGAGAACAAAACCTATACACCACGTAATACCAGCAAAGATAATGGCCGTATTGTCGTGGAAGGGGTAGGTAACTTAATGCACCACATTGCCCGTTGCTGCCAGCCTATCCCGGGTGATGAGATTATTGGATTTATCACACGCGGGCGCGGGATCTCCATCCACCGTGCTGATTGTGATCAGTTGGCGGAACTCGAAGCCAGTTCACCGGAACGGATAGTCGATGCAGTGTGGGGGGAGAGTTATTCTAGCGGCTATTCACTTGTGGTACGCGTTGTTGCCAATGACCGCAGTGGATTATTGCGTGACATCACGACCATCCTCGCCAATGAGAAAATTAATGTCTTGGGCGTCAGCAGCCGCAGTGATGTTAAGCAACAGCTTGCAACTATTGATATGAACATTGAGATTTATAATTTGCAAGTGCTTGGGCGGGTATTGGCGAAACTCAATCAGTTGTCTGATGTGATTGAAGCCAGACGTTTGCACGGTAATTGATTAATGCATGGATTAAGATGAAACCGAACTCTATTGAACGACTAAAGGGGATTATGGCGCAGTTGCGCCATCCCCAGAATGGCTGTCCTTGGGACAAAGTACAAACCTCCGCTACGATTGCCCCTTATACATTGGAAGAGACCTATGAAGTGCTTGATGCGATTGAGCGCAATGATGTCAACGCCTTAAAAGAAGAGCTAGGGGATCTGTTATTTCATATTGTATTTTATGCCCAGATGGCTCAGGAGCAGCAACAGTTTGATTTTGGCGATATCTGTGGGGCGGTATGTGACAAATTGGAGCGCCGTCATCCTCATATCTTCAATCAACAAGTGGGTATCAGCAGTGAAGAGGCAATAGGCAGTTGGGAACAACGTAAGGCCGCAGAAAGGGCTGAGAAAGATCAGCATTCGGTACTGGATGATATTCCTGCCAGTTTACCAGCCCTGATGAAGGCTTATAAAATCCAGAAACGCTGCGCTTCGGTCGGTTTTGATTGGGATACTATTGGCCCTGTGCTGGGCAAAGTCTATGAAGAAATTGATGAAGTCATGGACGAAGCGAAACAGGCGGTGGTTGATAAAGACAGATTGGAAGAAGAGTTGGGGGATTTACTGTTTTCGGTGGTTAATTTATCCCGTCACTTGGGGCATAAGCCGGAGATAGCACTACAAAAAGCCTGCCAGAAATTCGAGAATCGTTTCCGTAATGTCGAAAAACTGATCTTCGACAAAGGCTTGTCACTGGAAACGGCTACATTAGATGAAATGGAAGCGATGTGGCAGCGAGTGAAAAGTCAGAAGGTATAGCAATCACAAACCAGGTGGCATGGAAATAGCGAAAAGGATGTCGCTTAAACGGCTGAATAATCTGAGTCGGGTGAAAAAATTTCAAACCAATAACCTAATGAATTTAAAGAGAAAGAAGGGTGTTTGTTTCGCCGTGTTACTGTTTATGTGGCTCCTTACCCCATTTAGATGGTTTGTAGCGAAATTAAGGTTAGGGTATACTGCTTTCCCGTCCTGTTATATTCATCATCCTTTTAAACCTAAACTTTCAGGTTCAGCATGAAAACTAATTATATTTTTGTGACCGGCGGGGTCGTATCCTCTCTGGGTAAAGGCATTGCCGCAGCCTCCTTGGCGGCTATACTCGAAGCCCGTGGACTCAATGTCACCATTATGAAACTGGACCCGTATATCAACGTCGATCCAGGCACAATGAGCCCAACCCAACACGGGGAAGTTTTCGTTACCGAAGATGGCGCTGAAACTGATCTTGATTTAGGTCATTACGAACGTTTCATCCGAACCAAAATGACACGCCGCAATAACTTCACGACGGGTCGTGTCTATTCTGAAGTGCTGCGTAAAGAACGTCGTGGCGATTATTTGGGTGCAACTATTCAGGTTATTCCTCACATTACCAATGAAATCAAAGACCGCATCATCCGTGGTGCAGAAGGCCATGATGTTGTGTTGGTGGAAATCGGTGGTACTGTCGGTGATATCGAATCCCTGCCATTCCTTGAAGCGATTCGTCAGATGGCGGTGGAAGTAGGCCGTGAAAACACGCTGTTCATGCACCTGACTCTGGTGCCTTATATGGCCGCAGCGGGCGAAGTGAAAACTAAGCCGACCCAGCATTCCGTGAAAGAATTACTGTCTATTGGTATTCAGCCAGACGTATTGATCTGCCGTTCAGATCGCATCGTTCCTGCCAATGAGCGTGCAAAAATTGCGCTTTTCTGTAACGTACCAGAGAAAGCGGTTATCTCTTTAAAAGATGTTGATTCCATTTATAAAATTCCAGCCCTCTTGAAATCTCAGGGCTTAGATGATTATATTTGTAAACGATTCAGCATCGAATGCCCAGAAGCGGATCTGTCTGAATGGGAACAGGTCATTTATGAAGAAGCCAACCCATCGGGTGAAGTTACCATTGGGATGGTGGGTAAATACGTTGAACTGCCAGATGCGTACAAATCAGTGATTGAAGCACTGAAACATGGCGGGTTGAAAAATCGCCTGACGGTCAACATCAAGCTAATCGATTCGCAGGATGTTGAAACGCGTGGTGTTGACGTATTGAAAGGTCTGGATGCGATTCTGGTACCAGGTGGCTTCGGTGGCCGCGGTATCGAAGGCAAGATCATGACCGCACGTTATGCCCGTGAAAACAAGATCCCATATTTGGGAATTTGTTTGGGTATGCAGGTGGCTTTGATTGAATTCTCTCGCAATGTAGCGGGAATGGCTGAGGCTAACTCCACTGAATTCGATCCTGAATGTAAGTTGCCAGTTGTTGCTCTGATCACCGAATGGCGTGATGAGAACGGCAACGTAGAAGTACGTAGCGAAGAGAGCGATCTCGGCGGGACGATGCGCGTTGGTGGCCAATTGTGCCACCTGACTGAAAACAGTCTGGTACATAAACTTTATGGCCAGAATGACATCATTGAGCGTCATCGCCATCGTTATGAAGTGAATAATTTGCTGTTGCAACGCATTGAAGATGCAGGTTTGCGTATTGCTGGCCGTTCAGTCGACAACAAATTGGTGGAAATCATCGAGAACCCAGCGCATCCGTGGTTCGTGGCGTGTCAGTTCCACCCAGAATTCACTTCAACGCCTCGCGATGGTCATCCGCTATTTGCTGGCTTCGTCGAAGCTGCTGGCAAATATCAGAGAGGCCAGTTGAAATAAGATATGGGGCAATGGATTGATATTAAACCAATTACTTTTAAGAGAATGGCTTTTAGTTTCAATCTGTTGTCCTGAATTTAACTTGTACTGAGGAAAACCTAATGTCCAAAATCGTTAAAGTGCTTGGCCGTGAAATCATCGACTCCCGTGGTAACCCAACGGTAGAAGCAGAAGTACACCTGGAAGGGGGCTTTGTCGGCTTGGCTGCTGCGCCATCAGGTGCATCAACTGGTTCTCGTGAAGCGCTGGAACTGCGTGATGGCGATAAGTCTCGTTTTATGGGTAAAGGTGTATTGAAAGCAGTTTCTGCGGTTAACGGCCCGATTGCACAAGCTCTGGTCGGTCAGGATGCGAAAGATCAGGCCAACATCGACAAGATCATGATCGAGCTGGATGGTACTGAAAACAAGTCTAACTTCGGTGCTAATGCAATTTTGGCTGTTTCTCTCGCGAACGCCAAAGCCGCCGCCGCAGCGAAAGGTATGCCTCTATACGCGCACATCGCTGAGTTGAACGGTACTCCAGGTAAATTCTCCATGCCTCTGCCAATGATGAACATCATCAACGGTGGTGAACATGCAGACAACAACGTAGATATTCAAGAATTCATGATCCAGCCAGTTGGCGCAAGTACATTGAAAGAAGCTGTACGCATGGGTTCCGAAGTATTCCACAATCTGGCGAAGGTACTGAAAGCCAAAGGTATGAACACTGCGGTAGGTGATGAAGGTGGCTATGCGCCAAACCTGGAGTCTAACGCAGCAGCTTTGGCAGCAATCAAAGAAGCGGTTGAGAAAGCGGGTTACGTACTGGGTAAAGACATTACTCTGGCGATGGATTGCGCAGCTTCTGAATTCTATAACGAAGAAACTGGCAACTATGAACTGAAAGGCGAAGGTAAGACTTTCACCTCTCAGGAATTCACTCACTATCTGGAAGGACTGACCAAAGAATACCCAATCGTTTCCATCGAAGATGGCCTGAACGAATCTGATTGGGAAGGTTTTGCTTACCAGACTAAAGTGTTGGGTGACAAAATCCAATTGGTTGGTGACGATCTGTTTGTAACTAACACCAAGATCCTGAAAGAAGGTATCGAAAAAGGTATCGCAAACTCCATCCTGATCAAGTTCAACCAGATCGGTTCGTTGACTGAAACTCTGGCTGCAATCAAGATGGCAAAAGATGCAGGTTACACAGCGGTCATTTCTCACCGTTCTGGTGAAACTGAAGATGCAACTATTGCTGATCTGGCTGTTGGTACTGCTGCAGGTCAAATCAAAACGGGTTCTATGAGCCGTTCTGACCGTGTTGCTAAATACAACCAGTTGATCCGTATCGAAGAAGCACTGGGTAATCGTGCTCCTTTCAACGGCCTGAAAGAAGTGAAAGGCCAGGCATAGTTGTCTGTTTTTCCCTCAGAAAAGTAAATATTTTTTATGTTTCAGCGAAAGAGAGTATTCTCTTTCGCTTTTTTATTGAAAGAAAATTTTATTTTTCATATTGATTAATTATCTTATTGTGGGATAAAAGTGTGATATGACAACAGAAATTCAGTTCTTTTTTTGAACAATAATTCAGTGGACAGACAAATCCAGCGTAACAGATCCCAAAATTATAAAACCCGTATTTTATTCCTTGCTGATACTCCTTATTATTTCACATGTAATGTAATTCCTTAACATTTGTGGCAATGATTCATCAATTATTCTTTTTACATTACAAAGTTATGTTTCATTGTTTTATGGAGTCTTCATGGATGCTTCTGAATCTTTAACTCCGGCGATTGGGTCTACACCCTCAAATAAAAGAGGCTTAATTATTCTCGCGCTGGACGTCATTTTGCTTGTGACATTGCTTAAGTTTTTGCCCTATGGGGAAAAAGCAAATGCAGGCTTAGCATTAATGGTATTTGTTGGCGTGTTATGGTTAACGGAAGCCATTCATGTCACCGTTACTGCGCTGTGTATTCCTATTCTGGCGGTTGGCATGGGATTGATGAATACCGGTGATGCACTGAAATCTTTTGCAAACCCAATAATCTTTTTGTTCTTCGGTGGATTTGCACTGGCAACGGCGCTACATATCCAAGGCTTGGATCGATTGATAGCTAACCGCTTGCTGATGATTGCTCGTGGACGTTTATCTGTGGCGGTATTGCTGATATTTGGTATTACTGCCTTGCTTTCTATGTGGATAAGTAACACGGCAACTGCTGCCATGATGTTACCACTAGTTCTTGGTATTCTGGCCAATCTGGATGTACGTACTGAGCGGAATACCTTTGTTTTTGTGCTGCTTGGTGTTGCATATAGCGCCAGTATTGGTGGCCTGGGAACGTTGGTAGGTAGCCCACCAAATGCCATCGCTGCTGCACAATTGGGTATGGATTTCTTTACATGGATGAAATACGGTGTGCCAATGGTCATTATTCTCATGCCAGTCATGGTGGGAGTGATGTACCTCATGTTGCGTCCAAATCTGAATCACAAATTTGATCTGGAATTGGAGTACCTGGAATGGAATGGCAAACGTGTTATTGCCATGGGCATTTTCCTGTTAACCGTAGTGTGCTGGATTTTCAGTTCATTTATTAGTGATGCACTGGGTGGTGTCAAAGATCTGGATACGATTATTGCAGTGAGCGCAGCTATCCTGATTGGTATCACTGGTGTATCAACATGGTCACAGATTCAGAATAACACCGAATGGGGCGTGTTGATGTTGTTCGGTGGTGGCCTGACATTGAGTGCTGTCTTAAAAGATTCCGGTGCCAGTGAAGTTATGGCAAATGGCATGGCGGCGACTTTCGGTACCAGCTCTTGGTTTGTGATCATCGTTGCGATTGCTACCTTTATTATCTTCCTGACAGAATTTACAAGTAATACTGCGAGCGCAGCGCTTCTTGTACCTATTTTTGCTACGGTTGCAGAAGCGCTGGGAATGCCGGTTGTGGTTTTAACCCTGATAATTGGTATAGGGGCATCCTGTGCATTTATGCTACCTGTAGCAACGCCACCTAATGCGATTGTTTATGGCACTGGTTATATCAAACAAATTGAAATGGTCAGGGTAGGCATAGTGCTGAATTTGGTATGTATTGCCATTATTTCTGTGATTGCCTGGTTCTTCTGGCTGTAATTCCTTTTGGCTTTTAATGTTTGAATAAGCCATGCTCAAAATCGCCACCCTTGCAGGTGGCGATTGTGTTAGTCTTCTTTAGTACTGATATAGATGTTTTTCACCTCAGTATAAGCATCTAACATCATCTTGTGGGTTTCACGCCCAAGCCCCGATTTCTTATAGCCACCGAAAGGAGCATGAGCCGGCAATTCGTGATAGGTATTAATCCACATACGGCCTGTTTTTATTGCCTTAGCGATGCGCAGGGCACGGTTAATATCCTGCGTCCATACAGCACCTGCCAGGCCATATTCGGAATCATTAGCCATTTCGATGACTTCTTCTTCGTTGCTGAATGGAATAACGCATAGCACAGGCCCGAAAATTTCTTCCTGTGCCACCCGCATCTTATTGGTGACATTGGTCAGGATTGTCGGCTGGATAAAGAATCCATCATCATATCCTGCTCCGGTTATGCGTTTTCCGCCAGTCAAAATGGTTGCACCTTCCTGTTTTGCCAGGTCGATGTAACCTAAAATAGTGTTCATCTGTTCTTCACTGACCTGGCAGCCCATTTCTGTTTCTGCCAGTATAGGGTCGCCGACTTTGATGGATTCAAACACGGTTTTCAGCGAGTTCAGGAATTCATCATGAATATCTTTATGCAGGAACAAGCGGGCACCGGATTCACAGGCTTGCCCTTGGTTCAGCAAAATTGCATTGGCTGCATATTTGATCGCCTTTTTCATATTGGCATCAGGGAAAACGATGTTAGCCGATTTACCCCCTAATTCCAACGTTGCCGGAATGAGCCTTTTTGCTGCCGCTGCGGCAACGTTGTAACCGACTTCTGTTGAGCCGGTAAAGGCTACTTTGTCAATGCCGTCATGGTCGAGGATAGCTTGGCCTACAACTGAACCACGCCCTGTAACAATATTGACAACGCCGGCTGGTAAAACTTGATTCATGATACGTCCCAGCTCAAGCAGAGTGATTGGGGTCAGGCTGGCAGGATTGATAACAATAGTATTACCGGCAGCAAGGGCGGGAGCGAGTTTCCAGGCAGCCATCAATAGCGGGAAATTCCAGGGAATAATCTGTCCGATTACACCAATTGGTTCTCTGATGACTAAGCTCAGTGTGTCACTATCAATGACATCAGTAGTATCAGAGTGAGCGCGGATAACACCGGCAAAATAGCGGAAATGATCAACAGAAAAAGGAATATCGAAATGACGACATAGAGCCTGAGTTTTACCACCATCCAATGTTTCAAGGACAATAAAGCGTTCAGCTTCGGCTTCCAGTAAGTCGGCAATTTTTAGTAATAAAGATTGTCTCTCAGCCGTAGATGTTTTACTCCATGCTGGCAGAGCTTTTTGAGCAGCTTTGACGGCAAGTTCAACATCTTCGGCATTTCCAGCAGCATATTCTGTCAGCAATTCACCTGTTGCAGGGTTGTAGCTTTGCATTGTATTTTTTGAAACGCTATCAACCCACTCGCCATTAATCAGCATCTTATAAGATTTACAAGGTAAAAATTCTTTTTCGATATTATGTAATTTCTTCATTATATTCTCCGGGTACTTTGGTTTTTGGTATGTTAGGACATATATTCCTAAGTTATTATTAGACTAATTCTTAATTTTTATCAAAATTGAATTGAAATATAAAGGATCTCTATCAATAAATATAAATATTAGTGGTTAACAGAACGATGTGGAAAAATGCTTTGTTGCATATTATTTCTTTTTCTAGTGAGATTTCTGTCCGGAAATTAATAACGGTATGTTATATGTTATTATTTTACATTTAAATTTAATATTTCAGCTAACTTTTTTATTTTTTTGTGTTTTGGATGAGGATATATCCCCCATTTATAGCAGGGGGATATGAAATTTTATTATTTACTGTAGGTGATATAGCTTATTTATTTGATGTTTTTTCTACTGAATTTTGTATATCACCATTTAATATTTGACACATCCTTTCTTTATCTAAAGCATTTTCCCAGCGGGCAACAACAATGCTTGCACAAGCATTGCCAACTAAATTTGTTAATGCACGGCATTCAGACATAAATCTGTCAATGCCCAAAATAAGAGCCATGCCTGCTACGGGGACGCTGGGAACAACAGATAAGGTCGCAGCTAGCGTAATAAAACCTGCCCCTGTCACACCTGCTGCACCTTTTGAGCTTATCATAGCAACTAATAATACAGAAATTTGTTCATATAGACTTAGTTCAATGTTGGTTGCTTGAGCAATAAACAACGTAGCCATCGTCATGTAAATATTAGTACCATCAAGGTTAAATGAATAACCTGTTGGAATAACCAAACCAACAACCGATTTCTCACAACCTAGATTTTCCATTTTCTTCATTAGGCCAGGTAATGCTGCCTCTGAGGATGAGGTTCCTAAAACTAACAATAGCTCATCCTTAATATATTTTATTAATTGAATGATAGAGAACCCATTATATTTAGCAACTGTTCCCAGTATAATAAGAACAAAAAGCAATGATGTAATGTAAAAAGTTACAATTAGCATCATTAAATTCCCGATCGATGAAATACCATATTTACCTATGGTAAAGGCTATTGCTCCAAATGCACCAATTGGTGCTAATTTCATTAAAATTCCTACCATTTTAAAGATAGGTTCTGAGAGGTGTTGTAAAAATTCTAAGACAGGTTTGCCTCTTTTCCCTGTAGCGGCTAAAGCGATACCAAAAATAACTGAAATAAACAGGACTTGGAGAATATTACCATTTACAAGTGGGCTGACAACGGTTTCAGGGATGATATTCATCAGAAAGTCAACAATGGATGATTCATGGGCTTTCTCCACATAACCAATAACCTTGCTGCTGTCTAACGAATCAGGAGAGATATTTAAGCCATCGCCGGGGCGGACAATATTGGCGATAATTAACCCAATAACTAATGCAAGTGTTGAAAATGTTAAAAAATATAACATCGATTTTGTTGCAACATTTCCAACCTTTTTTATATTATTCATTCCAGCTATCCCTGTGACTACCGTCAAAAAGATAACCGGTGCAATAATCATTTTCACAATTTTAATGAATGCATCACCTAATGGTTTTAATGATGTTCCAATATCAGGATAAAAATGACCAAGGGCGATACCCAGCAAAATGGCAAATATGACTTGAACATAGAGTATTTGGTATAAAGGTTTCTTCTTTAGAGCTGTAGACATAGGATTCCTGCTTTTTATACATAATGTTGATATTGGTGATCTATTTTTTTATTAATTAATTTAACGTTTCCTTTTGGTTAGAAAGTAGTAATACCTTCCATAATAATGAGATGGATTCTCATTATTATGGAAGGTATTACTGGGACGATAAGATTAATGTTAAAATTACTCTGAATTTTTGTTGTGGACAAGTAGCAAGATCATAAATCTAATCATTGTTTGTTAAAAAATAAAAAAACATTATATAAGAAACCAGTATAAAACTGTATTTTTTATAATTTTATAGTCAGAAATCCCCCACTCGAAGACGAGTGCGTTTGATTCAAAAGAGGAATTATTTTGCGGTTACCCAGAAAACACCACTACCATCTAATGCGGTAAAGGTTTGGTGAACATAAATATTGTCTGCGTGAGGATCAATATCTTTGAAAAGATCGGGATGTAACCATTTTGCAATGGCTTCTACAGCAATAATATTGAATGGAGTGTCATAGTATTGATGATAAATCGCCATAACATGTTTGTCACGATACGATTTTAAAATCTTTAGCTTGGCGCGCGCGAGCAGCTTTTGAAAACGTTTCTGCGATGTTGCCAGCTCTCCGGTATAACCTAAAGGAACAGATTGACTGTTTGAATGAATTGTATCCCAATCTGCTACTGTCATCAGGTAATAATCGGGATTGGTAGCCAATAATTGTTCTTCATTAATTTTGCCTCCCATACCAGAAAACCATTTGCTTCCCATATTCTCACCACCTGCGGCAGTAACAAACTCTCCGAAGCTATTGGTGGCAAAGGTATTGCAACAATCTTCAGAACCTAACATACCTGCATGACGCTCAATAAAGACGCTGGGAATTTGCTTAGCAGATAATGCCGCAATACGTTTATTAATTATGGACAGGCGATTTTCATAAAACTGAATGAATTTATTGGCATTTTCTTCCTGTTTGAAAACCTTTCCTAATAATTTCATGCTGGGAACCGTATTGGATAGAGGATGTTGGCGGAAGTCGATGAAAATGACAGGAACACCTATTTTTTCCAACAAGTGAATCGTATTGCTACTATCCAATTTGGATTTCAACCCAATATCGAAAATAACCAGATCAGGCTTATACATCATGGCTTTTTCGACATTGAAATCACTGGTATAGGGATTAGGGAAAACCGGAATTTTCCTTAGTTGAGGGAATTTCTTTTCATAGGCTGTCGCGAGGTCAGGCGATTTTTTCTCCAATGCATTATCCCACGCAGCAATACCTTTCAATGGTTCAGAGGGATGCAGAATATTCAGGGCAATAACCATTCGGCTATCTGCTAACATAGCGCGTTTAACAGGTACGTTGATTATTACTTCACGCCCCATAATATCTTTAACGGTCATTTTTTCTGCTTGAGCATATATGGGGAGTAATATGAATAACGCGGACAGAAAACATTTTATGGGATAATGTATATTAAACATTACTTTTCCTCATTATTTGAAGTTATATAAGAGATATCAATGTATAGATATGGCTAAATTACTTATCATTAATTTTCGTTTCATTTATATTTTTAATCTTATGGGTTTCAAATATATTTCTTAACAAAGTGGGCGCAGTAGGGTTTCTGTTATTTTTCCGATGCAAAGTAGATGATAATGGTTATTATTCATGGTAATCAACCCTTTTTACATTTTTACTGAGATAAAAATAGTTACTTATAAATTTTTACTTTAATGACAATCCATTAAGGCAAAACTACCTTCGATCTTTTCAGTTGCTGGTATAACCGTCTGGTGAAGTTATTTTCGTGTTACATGATTTTAACAATTTGGTGGGGATTTTGACAACAAGGGGAAAATGCATTCGATAATACGTTGATTATTAGAAACCACATACACATTAATAACGTGAAGAAATCAATAATCAAGTTATAAACATTTCTTATTTAATAATAAAAATTTTCCTTAAAATGACTTATATGTTCCTATCCTTGCTATTATTACTTTATCAGTAATAGGCGGAGTTGATCATGAAAAAATTGTTAATTATTTGTTTATTGGGATTTGCATTGGCGGGATGTGATAATCAACTCAAAATTGATGGAACAAATGAAATCGCTGTAAAAACATCCATTGAGAAGATCAGAGATACTTTACCAGAAGATAAAAGATTACAATTTGATGACTCATTAAATATTGTCATGAGCAATAATATCGACTTTGATGATCTGTTTAAGGATAACAAGAATGGAAATATCAAACATGCAGATATACAAAAGTTGGAACAGAAATTTTTTCAATCTCTTCATGGGAAAACAGCCGATCAAATCATTGAAGAAGCAGAGAAAATTAAAGCGGCAAACATAAACAAAAAATGAGTATATATTCCATTTCCATAATAAAGGTGCTTTTGATCATAAAAAAACCCGCAGTATTTGCGGGCTTCGTAGACTAGAAAAAAATTTATTTCAATCCTGCCGCAGAACGCAGAATTTCAGCTTTATCTGTGGCTTCCCATGGGAATTGTTCACGACCGAAATGACCGTAAGCCGCGGTATCGCGATAAATAGGTTGTAACAGATTCAGCATTTTAATCAGGCCGTAAGGACGCAGATCAAAAAATTCACGGACTAGTTGAATCAGTGTGGAAGTTGGGACTTTTTCTGTACCGAACGTTTCCACCATGATAGAGGTTGGCTCTGCAACACCGATGGCGTAAGAGACTTGGATTTCACAACGATCAGCCAAGCCTGCCGCAACGATGTTTTTGGCAACGTAACGCGCAGCATAGGCTGCCGAACGGTCAACTTTGGATGGATCTTTACCAGAAAATGCTCCACCACCGTGACGGGCCATACCACCATAGGTATCAACGATGATTTTACGGCCAGTCAGACCACAGTCACCCATTGGTCCACCGATCACAAAGCGACCTGTTGGGTTGATGAAATATTTGGTCATCGGAGTAAGCCATTCGGTAGGCAATACCGGTTTGATGATCTCATCCATCACGGCTTCATGCAGTGCTTTTTGATCGATATCTTCGCTGTGCTGGGTTGAAAGGACAACAGTATCAATACCAACAATATTGCCGTTCTCATACTGGAAAGTGACCTGACTTTTTGCATCAGGGCGCAACCACGGCAGGGTGCCATTTTTACGAACTTCAGCCTGACGCTCAACCAAACGGTGTGCATAAGTGATTGGTGCTGGCATGAGAACATCAGTTTCGTTGGTCGCATAACCAAACATCAGACCCTGATCTCCTGCGCCTTGCTCCAGAGGATCTGAACGGTCAACACCTTGGTTAATATCAGGGGATTGTTTACCAATGGCACTGATAACTGCACATGAGTTGGCATCAAACCCCATATCTGAGCTGGTATAGCCGATTTCACGTACTGTACTGCGAGTAATTTCTTCTATATCAACCCAAGCGCTGGTAGTGATTTCACCACCAACCATGACCATGCCTGTTTTAACGTAAGTTTCGCAGGCTACGCGAGCTTTAGGATCCTGTTTTAAAATTGCATCAAGGACGGCATCGGAAATCTGATCAGCAATTTTGTCTGGATGCCCTTCTGAAACAGATTCAGAAGTAAAAAGATGTGTAGTCATTATATTTTATTACCTTAAATATAATCTTGGTTTAAGGGCGGATGGGATGTATTACCGTCTAGACGGCTATTCTAAGTTACTCTTGCTAAGGTTACCAGTTTTTTTAATTCTAATTACGCTTTCAGTGTGTGACATTTTAGTTTCCATATCTAAAAAGTATGGAGGTTGTTCAGCCCCCGTTTAGATAAATTTCGTTTTGCAATTTTGCTAGATTACAGGTATAAACTGCGCGCGTAACACAAGTCATTTTTGCACTTGGAGCTACAGGCGTTTGCAGGAGATGTACGCATTCCTGCTTCTCAACTGAGAAACGGCTTGCGGTAGGTAAGCCATGTGGGGGTGAATGGGGTTATGAACCATTATCTGCTGGGTGTTAACGGCCAACAGCCACATTATGCCATTGATGTATCCATATATTGTCCCTTCCTTTTAAATATGCAGTTATTTCGATGTTACCCGCAGCTAAGCCGCAGATAAATTGGGTTGGCATCATTATATAGTCACGCAGTAAATATGTTGTTTAGTACTCTCTAAACGTCCCTATAATCTAAGAGCATGCTGTTCCCTGACATTTTTTAATGCGCAAGATACGCACGATAAAATAGTGTCTTGGGTTATTGACTTTACAGGTGAAGGCAAACCTCGACTCCATGAAGGAGACTGCCATGAATGATAATATCGCTCGCAAAATGCGACAGACCTATAACATCGCATACTGGGGCGGCGGCTATTACTATGTCAATGATCTGGGTAATGTCAGTGTTTGTCCAAACCCTGAATTACCGGGAGCTCAAATTGAACTCGCCGCTCTGGTGAAGAAAGTTCAGGAAGAAAAAGAACAATTGCGTTTGCCGGCATTGTTTTGTTTTCCCCAAATTTTGCAACATCGCTTGCGTTCGATTAATGCTGCATTTAAACGTGCACGTGAATCTTATGGGTATAAAGGAGATTACTTCCTTGTTTACCCGATTAAGGTCAATCAGCATCGCCGCGTCATTGAGACATTGGCAAATGCTGATGAACCGATTGGATTGGAGGCAGGTTCCAAAGCGGAATTAATGGCAGTGCTGGCCCATGCAGGCATGACGGGTACTGTGATTGTTTGTAATGGCTATAAAGATCGCGAATACGTCCGTCTGGCATTGATCGGTGAAAAGCTGGGACACAAGGTGTATCTGGTTATCGAGAAGATGTCTGAAATTGAGATGGTACTGGAAGAAGCTAAGCGATTGAATGTTATCCCACGTTTGGGGGTTCGAGCTCGTTTGGCATCCCAAGGTTCTGGTAAATGGCAGGCCAGTGGCGGTGAAAAATCTAAGTTTGGATTGGCTGCCGCGCAGGTATTGCAATTGGTTGAAAGGTTGCGTTCAGCAGGGCGGTTGGATAGTTTGCAATTGCTGCATTTCCACTTGGGTTCCCAATTGGCGAATATCCGTGATGTGGCGACGGGGGTGCGTGAATCTGCCCGTTTTTATGTCGAGTTGTCCAAACTGGGTGTCAAGATCCAGTGCTTTGATGTTGGTGGGGGTTTAGGTGTCGATTATGAAGGGACACGCTCTCAGTCAGAATGCTCAGTTAACTACGGTTTAAATGAATACGCGAATAATGTTATTTGGGGCATTGGTGATGCGTGTGAAGAACACGGTTTGCCTCATCCTACAGTGATTACGGAATCTGGCCGTGCATTGACCGCCCATCATACCGTTTTGGTCTCCAATGTGATTGGAGTAGAGCGCAATGAATTTACTCAAACAACGCCACCAACAGAAGGGGCAACGCGTCCACTGACTAGTTTGTGGGAAACCTGGCAGGAGATGCAATCTGACAGTAGCCGTCGTTCCCTGCGTGAATGGTTGCATGACAGCCAGTTTGATCTGCATGACGTCCATACCCAATATGCTCATGGTATGTTGGATCTGTCAGAACGAGCATGGGCGGAAGAACTGTATTTAAATATTTGTCGCCATATTCAGCAAGATCTTGACCCAAGCAACCGTGCCCATCGTCCGATTATTGATGAATTACAGGAACGTATGGCCGATAAATTCTATGTGAATTTCTCGCTGTTCCAGTCAATGCCAGATGCGTGGGGGATTGATCAACTTTTCCCTGTTTTGCCGATTGAAGGTCTGGATAAGCCGCTGGATCGTCGTGCCGTTTTGTTGGATATCACCTGCGATTCTGACGGTACGATTGATCATTATGTTGATGGTGATGGTGTGGCAACAACGATGCCAATGCCAGCTTATAATCCAGAAAACCCACCATTGATTGGTTTCTTTATGGTCGGAGCCTATCAGGAAATTTTGGGTAATATGCATAACTTGTTTGGTGATACGGCTGCCATTGATGTTTATGTCTCAGAAAATGGTGTAGTGACTTATAAACAGAGCGAGGAGGGTGATTCGGTCGCCAATATGCTTCAATATGTCAAACTGGAGCCGCAGGTATTATTGACCCGTTTCCGTGATCAAGTGAAAGCGACCGATCTGGATGAAAATTTGCAGGAACAATTCTTGCAAGAGTTTGAAAGTGGTCTGTATGGCTACACCTATTTGGAAGATGAGTAATCCTGATTAGTCATTGAACTGCATTAATAGTCATTCTTGGTCATGTGTTTTATATAATAGTGTAAATAAGCCTCTGTGTTACTTGTTACTGCCAATATTGGAGACGGGTAATGAGCCAGCATAGGACTTTTGAGGATATATCATGAGTGTTAGCTCCTTAGGAAACCAAATTGATAACTCTTTGGTTTCAAATGCCTTCGGATTCCTGCGTTTTCCATTGAATTTTCAACCCTATTCCAGTGATGCGGAATGGGTAATTACCGGTGTTCCTTTTGATATGGCAACATCGGGACGTGCGGGTAGTCGTCATGGGCCAGCCGCTATCCGTCAGGTATCGACTAATCTGGCGTGGGAAAGCTGCCGTTGGCCGTGGAACTTTAGCTTACGTAAGCACTTGAATGTGGTGGATTGCGGGGATCTGGTCTTTAATTTCGGTGATGCCCAGGATATGAGTGATAAGTTGCAGGCACATGCTGAAAAGGTGCTGGCATCGGGTAAGCGTATGCTGTCTTTTGGTGGTGATCACTTTGTTACTTTGCCACTGTTACGTGCCCATGCAAAACACTTTGGTAAAATGGCGCTGATCCACTTTGATGCCCATACAGATACTTATCCAAATGGCAGTAAATTTGATCATGGTACGATGTTTTACCATGCGCCAAATGAAGGGCTGATAGATCCTCACCATTCAGTACAAATAGGTATTCGCACTGAACACGATACAAATAATGATTTTACTGTATTAGATGCTGGTCAGGTTAATGATCGCGGTGTTGATGATATTGTTGAACAGATTAAAACTGTAGTTGGTGACTTGCCGATTTATCTGACGTTCGATATTGATTGCCTTGATCCGGCATTTGCACCAGGTACAGGAACGCCGGTGATTGGTGGATTGACGTCAGATCGCGCCTTGAAAATAGTGCGCGCCTTACAACCGTTGAATATCGTTGGAATGGATGTGGTGGAAGTGGCACCGGCTTATGACCAATCTGAAATTACGGCATTGGCGGCCGCAACAATTGGACTAGAGTTGCTGTATTTGCAGGCATCAAAGAAAGATCTTTAATGCATTAATCTTGTAAGTTGTTTTTAAAGGCTCATCAAGGTGAGCCTTGACTCTTAAAGTTAATTTGAGTGTGTCTATAGAAAAACCACCGCTTTATTCAGGATGGTTTCAGTGTAGTTTTTTATTAGTCTGAACCCATAAAGGTTTCAACAGGAACGTTAAAGAATTTGGCAAAGCCTTTTACTTGCCGAATGTTCATAGAACGTTTTCCATGCAGTATCTCTGATATAACACTTTGGTTTGCAATGCCACGAAGATCAAGCTGCCTTATGCTTCTTTCTTTCATCAAGTAACTCAGTGCTTCACGTGGAGTAACATTGGGGACTTGGCGATTTTTAGCTTCGTACTCATAGACACGATCGGTAATAAAATCAGCGAACTTTGCTGCGGCATGTTCGGTATCTTCAGCATATGAGTATAACTCATCAATCAGTGCCATGCGGGCATTCAGATCTTCATCGTTTTCTACAGGTTCAATACACACTGAGAACAAAAGCGTCAGCGGGCTGATTTGCTCAGATATTGACTGCATCATTTGGGGTAAAATTTCGATGAGTCCATCAATCCTTTTATAAGTAACGAGTGATGTTTTTCTCATGCTTCACCTTTTTGATCGTTTTGATTTAGTCTGCTTACGCCACCATTTATCATATTCGGTATGGGTGCAAACATCTTTTCAATGATGATTTTTGCTGTGATAACTCGCATATCACTTCCTTATGATATCGCAATTTGCGATATTTACAATGTTTGAAAAAATTTAGGGTGCCCTTTTTTTCAAACAAAGCATATCACTGCACAATGTACGTCAATACTTGCTGCTGCGGCATTAAGGCAAAATTTCCGTGGAATTGCGAACCAGCTCGATACTCATCAGATAATGTTTGCAGTAGTTTTATGCTTATAGCGTAATCTCTGCAATCAATTGACGTAATTTCAGCCGCATGGAAATCAAAGAAGCGTTTTACGTGGGGATAAAGTGCCTTAAACAAACTTTCCTTGATAGAGAACGCAAGAGTGAATAACTGTGCAAAAGGTAATGTACATCCTGTCAGTAATTTCACTTCATTGTCATTGATGATGCTAGATGAAACACTTTTGATGGTATCTGGTTTAATCTCTTGTTCGATATCTATGCCTATCATTCGGTATTTATTGCCAGAACCCGCAAAAGCAATGGCACAGTTGGCCGAATGAGAAATCGAACCACAAATATTGTCAGGCCAGATTGGGGAGCGATCTTGGGCATTGGTTACCTGAAAATCAGGGTAACCCAAACGATTTAAAACTTGTTGAGTGCAATAACGGGCAGCCAGATATTCCGCACGTCGTTTATTAACTGCATTTTGTAATTGGCTTGGGTAAGTAATGCCGCATTCGTTAAATAGTGCATCCCGATAGTAAGACGGATCAAAATAAGTTTTTATGACTTGAAGATCAGGATGTTCTGACAACGTACCTGTTTGTATATCTGTAAAAAAAGGATCATTTATGGTAGCGGTTTGAGCAGAGGTAAGGATAGAAGTAAAAGTCATTTTTTTCATCATAGTTTTTTATTATTGGCTGCGATTATTAGATAGCGGATCAATTAAAAATGTTTATGGCCTGATTTTGCCATATCTTAATTTTAGTTCACTAACGTGATAACTCTTTTTATACTCGTCATTATTATCATTTTTGAAAAGAGGTTATTGTGGAAATATTAGTGACAGGTGGGATGGGATATATCGGTAGCCATACTTGTGTTCAAATGATTGAAGCTGGAATGGTGCCGATCATCATCGATAACCTGTGCAATGCCAATCGTGAAGTTCTGGTTCGTATTGAGGCATTGACTGGCGTACAGCCACTGTTTTATGAAGGGGATATTCGTGATGAATCATTCCTTGATGCTATTTTCTTTCGTCATCAAATTCAGGCAGTCATTCATTTTGCAGGCTTGAAAGCGGTTGGGGAGTCAGTCGCCAAACCTATCGAATATTATGACAATAATGTCAATGGAACGCTGGTGCTGGTGCGTAGTATGCGTAAAGCAGGTGTAAAAAGCATTATCTTTAGCTCATCTGCGACGGTATATGGTGATCCGGATGTTGTGCCTATTACTGAGCAATCTGCGGTAGGTAATACAACTAACCCTTATGGCACCAGTAAGTATATGGTTGAACGCTGCCTGTCTGATCTCCATCATGCAGAAAATGATTGGTCTGTGGTGCTGTTGCGCTACTTCAATCCAGTTGGTGCTCATCCTTCTGGCACAATGGGAGAAGATCCTCAGGGAATTCCCAACAACTTGATGCCTTATATTGCCCAGGTTGCGGTAGGCCGTCGGGAAAAACTATCTGTGTATGGAAATGATTATCCAACAGCCGACGGTACTGGAGTGCGCGATTATATCCATGTTATGGATTTGTCTGACGGACATATTGCTGCTCTAAATGCTGTTGGTAAGAAAGCGGGACTGCATATCTACAATTTGGGTACCGGAAGAGGTACCAGCGTGCTGGAAATGGTGGAAGCTTTTAGCCATGCTTGCGGCAAACCAGTTCCTTATGAAATTTGCCCACGTCGGTCGGGAGATATTGCAGAATGTTGGTCAAGCCCGGCGAAAGCCGAGCGAGAATTAGGCTGGGAAGCGAACCGCACTATCGTGGAAATGACTGCTGATGTCTGGCGTTGGCAGTCTCAAAACCCCAATGGCTACAAAGAGAAGTAAGAAACAGCAAAAAATGTTTGGTTTTCCGTAAGGTTTGTATGGTGAAAGCAAGGGGATATCCAATATGTCAAAGATGCGATTCAATTCTGTTGATTGTCCACATAGGCGATATAATCCTTTAACGGGTAAATGGATTATTGTTTCATCACACCGAACTGAACGACCGTGGAGTGGAATTGATGAAAAACCACTTCATGTTGCCTTGCCAAATTACGATGAACACTGTTTTTTATGCCCGAATAATACCCGTGCGTCAGGTAATATCAATCCAGATTATCAGGACGTTTATATATTCCAGAATGATTATTCTGCCTTGCTACCGGAACACTTTGATATTAATCCTACCAATAACCCATTATTTAAAATTGAGCCAGTGAGTGGCGTTTGTCGGGTTCTCTGTTTTTCTCCTGATCACAGCAAAACATTGCCGGAACTGTCGTTGAGTCAAATCCGTCGTGTTATTGATACATGGAATGCGCAGATTGACGAATTGAGCCAGCGTTATATTTGGATTCAGATTTTTGAGAATAAAGGAGAAATGATGGGGTGTTCTCAGCCCCATCCTCATGAGCAGATTTGGGCCAGTGATTTCCTTCCAGATGAGCTAGCACGTAAAGATGCACTATTGCAGCAATATTATTGTCAGCAAGGAACTAACTTATTGGTAGATTATATTGAAGCAGAGCGCAAAGATGGTGCTCGTACGGTAGTGGAAACTGAATATTGGCTTGCGGTTGTACCTTATTGGGCTGTATGGCCGTTTGAAACGATGCTATTGCCGAAAAATCATATCCGTCGCATGAATGAACTGACGGAAGCACAACGTGATGATCTGGCAGTAGCGATTAAAAAATTGACCAGTCGTTATGATAATCTGTTTCAATGTGCTTTTCCCTATTCAATGGGCTGGCATTTTGCTCCTTTCTTCGAGCATCAATGCGATGCCAGCCCCACATCATACAAACACAATATTGATCATTGGCAATTACATGCACTGTTTTACCCGCCGTTATTACGTTCACCCAGCATCCGTAAGTTTATGGTGGGTTATGAGATGTTGGCGGAAGCTCAGCGTGATTTAACGCCAGAACAGGCCGCCCAGCGGTTACGGGATGTCAGCGACATTCATTTTAAGGTACGCTGATTTTCGCGAAGAAACGTTTCTGGAGGAAAAAGAGATGAAAACTTTAATCCAAAACGTCACTAAATCTTTTGAGGCATGCTTTAATTATTCTCCAACGCATTTTTTTCAGGCGCCAGGGCGGGTGAATCTTATTGGTGAGCATACGGATTACAACCGTGGTTTTGTCTTGCCTTGTGCGATTAATTTCCAGACAGTAGTTGCCGCCGCTAAGCGTGGGGATATGCGTGTCAGGGTGATAGCTGTTGATTATCATAATCAGTGTGATGAATTTGATCTCTGCCAACCAATTCTCTTTCAGCCAGAAAAAATGTGGACGAATTACATCCGTGGTGTGGTGAACTCTTTGGTGGAGAGTGGTTATGCATTTGGTGGTATGGATCTTGCTATTAGTGGCAATATTCCACAAGGTGCGGGTTTGAGTTCATCTGCGTCATTGGAAGTCGTGGTTGGGCAAACCATTAAGTCGATTTATCAACTCGATATTAGTCCCAAAATGATTGCATTGGGCGGGCAGCAAGCAGAAAACCAATTTGTTGGTTGTAATTCTGGCATCATGGATCAGTTAATTTCTGCTTGCGGGGAAGAGGATCATGCCTTGCTGATCGATTGCCTCACGTTGGCAACACAATCGGTACGTATGCCTGATAAAGTAGTTGTGATGGTAATCAATTCTAATAAACAGCGTGGGTTGGTGGATAGCGAATACAACCTACGCAGGCAGCAATGTGAAGAGGCCGCCTGTTTGCTGGGAGTGAAAACATTGCGTGATATCACTCTTGAGGATTTCAATGCTAAACAAGCGTTACTCGATACGTTGCTTGTCAAACGGGCTCGCCATGTGATCAGTGAAAATTTGCGTACTAAATTGGCGGCTGATGCTTTGAGTATTGGTGATTTATTTCTCCTTGGTCAGCTTATGGCTGCATCTCATATTTCCATGCGTGATGATTTTGAAATTATTGTCCGTGAAATAGATGTGCTGGTGGCGATTGTTAAAGATGTAATTGGCGATCACGGCGGTGTTCGTATGACAGGGGGTGGTTTTGGTGGTTGTGTGGTGGCGTTGGTTCTTCCTGATTTGGTGAAAAGTGTCGAAAAGGCGATTGAGCAACAATACAAATCTAAAACAGGTTTAAAAGCGGATATCTATCTTTGTCAGGCCACAAAAGGTGCAAGCCAACTGGAATGAGCAAAAGATGGCGCGTCAAAATCATTGTGGGAGAGGCCAGTGAAACCTTGCAAACGCTAAGTTCTGAAGCTCCCTTTGATTTGGTTTTTATTGATGCCGACAAACAAAACAGTCCATTGTATCTGGATTGGGCTGTCAAGTTGGGACGTCAGGGAACTATTATCATTATGGATAATATGATCCGTGAAGGCGCAATTGTACATGAGCAGCGGAGTGAGACTGTTGAAGGTGTGCGCCAAGCACTGGATAAAATGTCCAACTACCCTGAACTGACTGTAACGGCTTTACAGACTGTAGGGGAAAAAGGTTGGGATGGGTTTGCATTATTGCGGATTAATACGGATAGAAAAATTACACAATAATTTTTTGTTATAAGAAATAATGGGTTATAAAAAGGATGGTTTATCAAAAATAAACCATCCTAATATTACAACCTTTGGGTTGCAGGTTGATTGGCAGATGTTGGTGTTCGGGCTGCTTGACATGCTTTGCGCTCACTGGGTTCGCGTTCTTGAATGATTTTTGCTGTTTCATCTATGGCGGGAAGAGAAAAGCCCATATCGTCATAGGCACCAAAACCAATTAAACGATAACTGCTTAGCGGGGTATTTATTGGGATGCGAAATTCTTTCTTTTCCCCCGATGCTAATGGTTCAAATGAGTACACTGTCAGTGTACCTGGCTCACATTTAGCATTAAGAGGTAAAACAGCCAGATAGCCTCCCGCCACAGGTTGGTTTCCTTTGTTTTGCAGTGTGCCGCCTACAAAGAATTTACCATTGGCTCCCAATCCCATGTGGAATAACAAATGCGCTTCCCCTTTTGCCCATAATGCAGGGGAAAACAGGCTGCTTGCCATTAATATTGCACTGTATGTGTAACCACGCCATTTCATCTTTATACTCCTGTTTGTCGATTGTGAGTTCCTAACTATAAATTAATACAAGAATCAACATCACCGTATTTTGTGACTCTTTTGAACACATCTAAATCTAATCTGGCAATGTAGTCGATTAAATAGTGGCTACATAACGGCCCATCTGAAATATCTACATTGGTTTGAGATTTAAACTCGTTGATATAGTCCAATGAGGCATATCCCAGAATTTTAGGGGGCAGATGAGGTATGACATCATCGATATAGTTGAACACCACAAAATTGCTAAAGTTTTGGGTAACGTGTTTGGAGAATTCTCCGTTTCCTGGTCTTGGGCAGGCAAATAAACAGGCTGAGTGATCGGGAGTTATACGGCCAATTTCATACATCAGATAGGATGCAATTGCTGCGCCAAGGCTGTGACCGACTATAGTGAATTGATTATTTACCCCTATAAATTGGGTAATCGCTTCAGCTAATTTGAGATTGCTGTAATCACGGTGAGATTCAGGCTCAATGGTAATTAGCTTCATTGAGTCATAGACACTAAAAAAACCCTGGCTGACTTCTATCTTGGGGAAACGGGTCCACGGTGATGTAAAATCAATCAGTACACCATGGACATCTTCTAGCAAAATTGTGGGATCGGTTCCACGTATGGCAATAATATGTTTCTCTGGAGAATGTTTTTTTTCGGCCACTTTTTTTGCTACATAGCCATAACAGACATGATCGGGCAATTCGCTTTTTCTGGGCGTTACTGAGAAAGACAGATCATTTGCTGAGATATACGCTATAACTTTCCATCCGTCTTCTTCAATGCGCGGATCGGCTGGGGGAGTTGGATTATTGTAGTATTGTTTATTCATTTTCGCTGCATATAACACGAATGCCGCAAAATTGGCTGCCTCTCTGTATGTATACATAGGTGCCTCTTTTGTTTGTTCTTTATTGTTGAGGAGATGAGTTATTGAGATGTTTATTTGATGTAATTTAATTGTATGCCATTTTACCGGATTTTCTGGATTAAGGAATATACAGATTGAGTGATGTTTTGTTTAGATTGGAATAAAGTTATTATTGTGAGGAGCTTATTTCCATAAAGTCCCTGTTATTAACATTTATTTATTATTAAATGATAAATAAATGAGTTGGGAGCATGTTTTAATTTATCAATATCGAATTAATTAATTCCCTTTTGTTATATGTAGTTTTCTTTTGTTCTTTCAAATTGATTGCTATGCAGCGTTATTCTTTCTCAATATAAAAGTTTTATTTGCAAATTTTACCGATTATCAAGGGGCAAATATGGCAGCACCACATTCGGTTCTTGAACTTATAGGGAATACACCACTACTGGAATTGACTCATCTGGATACAGGCCCATGCCAGCTATTCATTAAGTTAGAGAATCAGAATCCTGGCGGGTCAATTAAGGATCGTGTTGCACTTTCAATGATTGAGCAGGCAGAAAAGCAGGGATTGTTAAAGCCAGGGGGCACCATCATTGAAGCCACGGCAGGTAACACAGGGATTGGGTTGGCGTTGGTTGCCGCCATGAAGGGCTATAAACTAATTTTGGTTGTACCTGATAAGATGAGCAGGGAAAAAATTTATCACTTGCGAGCGCTGGGAACCGATGTTCGCCTGACACGCTCTGATGTCGGAAAAGGGCATCCAGAATATTATCAAGACTATGCCCTGCGCTTGTCGAAAGAAATCAGTGGAGCTTATTATATTGATCAATTCAATAATCCTGCGAACTCAGCCGCGCATTTTGCTACCACGGGGCCGGAGATTTGGCAGCAGATGGAGCAGCATGTCGATGCTGTGGTAGTGGGTGTCGGTTCTGGCGGAACTCTTGGTGGCTTGAGCCAGTATTTTAAAGAAGTTTCCTCTCATACGGAATTTGTCCTCGCAGATCCTAAAGGTTCTATTCTTGCCGATTATGTTGAACATGGTCACTATGACGAAGCGGGTAGTTGGTTTGTGGAAGGTATTGGGGAAGATTTTGTCCCACCTCTTGGGGATTTTTCTCAGGTTCACCATGCTTATCGTATTACTGATGCAGAAGCGTTTGCTTGCGCTCGTAATTTACTACTGACAGAAGGGATCTTGGCGGGTTCTTCTTCAGGAACATTGTTAGCGGCGGCGCTACGTTATTGTCGTGCACAGACAACGCCGAAACGCGTAGTGACGTTAGCTTGTGACAGTGGTAATAAATATCTGTCGAAAATGTTTAATGATTACTGGTTATTGGAACAAGGACTCCGTTCACAACCACAAGAAAATAATTTGAGCGATTATATTACTTATCGTTATCAGGATGGTGCGACGGTTTCAGTTTCCCCACAAGATACCTTGCAGATTGCTTATAGCCGCATGCGCCTGTATGACATTTCACAGTTACCTGTGATCGAAAACGATCAAGTTGTCGGGCTTATTGATGAATGGGATCTCATGCATGCCATTCAGGCTAGTTCACGTAATTTCTCGTTGCCTGTTACTGAAGCGATGACCAATCAGGTTCATACGCTCAATAAAAAAGCGTCATTGGCGCAGTTAATTGCTACCTTTGATGCTGGTCATGTAGCCCTGATTGTTGATGATGACAATCATTTTCTGGGTCTTGTTACTCGTACCGATGTACTGAACGCATGGCGTCAACAACTCAATTAATCTCTTTCAGGAATAAATTAATGGCTAAGTTTGATAAGACTAAGTTTAATAGGATTAAATTTGATACACAAAGCGTTCATGCAGGCTATGTACCTGATCACACTGGTGCAGTGATGCCCGCAATCTATGCCACATCAACTTATGCTCAAGTTGCACCTGGCCAGCATACTGGATATGAGTATTCCCGTAGTGGGAATCCGACTCGTGATGCTTTAGAGCGTGCGATTGCTGAATTAGAGAATGGAACACGTGGTTATGCTTTTGGCTCTGGTCTGGCAGCCAGTTCGACCATTCTGGAGCTACTTGATAAAGATAGCCACATCATTGCGGTAGATGATCTCTATGGTGGGACTTACCGGCTGCTGGAAAAAGTGCGTCGCCGGACGGCGGGTTTGAAAGTCACTTATATTGAAGCAGGGGATACTGCGGCATTAGAATCAGCAATTCAGCCTGACACTAAAATGATTTGGGTGGAAACTCCGACTAACCCACTATTGAAATTGGCTGATTTAGCGGCGATTGCGCGAATTGCCAAGTGGCATAATATTATCAGCGTGGCAGATAACACTTTTGCTTCCCCTTATATTCAGCGTCCGCTTGATTTGGGTTTTGATATTGTTGTGCATTCTGCAACTAAGTATCTGAATGGTCATTCTGATGTTGTTGCGGGCCTTGCGGTGGTGGGAAATAACGCAGAGTTGGCCGAGCAAGTTGCCTTCTTGCAAAATTCTATTGGCGGCATTCTTGATCCGTTCAGTAGTTTCCTCGTCCTGCGTGGTATTAGGACATTGGCATTACGTATGGAGCGCCATATTGACAGCGCAGGGAGGATTGCACATTGGCTTGAGCAGCAGCCACAAGTTGAGAAAGTGTATTATCCTGGCCTTGCTTCTCATCCTCAGCATGAATTGGCAAAACGTCAGATGCGAGGTTTTGGTGGCATGATTTCCATTGTACTGAAAGGAGATGAAGATTATACGCGCCAGGTCATTAAGGAGCTGCAACTGTTTACATTGGCGGAAAGTTTAGGGGGGGTAGAGAGCTTGATTGGCCAGCCATTTACTATGACCCATGCTTCTATTCCGCTGGAAAATCGCCTGGCCGCTGGAATTACTCCACAACTGATCCGTATTTCTGTCGGTATTGAAAATGCAGATGATTTGATAGCGGATTTGTCTCAGGCATTTGAAAAAGTGAGTTTGTAACAAGAAAATAAAATAAGAAAGCTAATTTAATCAAAAAATTAAGATAACCAAAGATTGATGCCAAGCGATATTTTTCGTTTGGCATTTTTATTAAAATTATTTTTTAGTTTATTTTTCCATCCCGTAATAGGAACATATTCAATAGATTTCAAGGTGCAGTTAATAAGGTAGCAATTTGGAAGATAAAAATGTATATAGTAAAAGTAGCAACAATGGCAAAAGTAACAACAAGGGGCATACGCTATGGCAATTCTAGATATCCTCACAATCCCAGATGAAAGATTGAGACAAAAATGTGTTGATGTCACTGATTTTGATGAAATTCAAACGCTAATTGATGACATGCTGGAGACAATGTACAGCGCAGGTATTGGTTTGGCGGCTGCGCAGGTTGGTCGGAAAGAAGCGATTGCGGTCATTGATATTTCTCCAAATCGTGATCAGCCCATGGTTTTGGTTAACCCGAAAATCGTTGAAAAAGAGCGTCGTGTGGTGAATCAAGAGGGCTGCCTGTCGATACCGGGATATTATGCAGATGTTGAACGTTTTGAAAAAGTGAAGGTAGAAGCATTTGATCGGTTTGGTAAGCCGATTATGATAGAAAGCGAAGATTTTCTGTCAATTGTTATGCAGCATGAAATTGACCATTTGCATGGCATTGTTTTTATCGATTATCTGTCCCCATTGAAAAGACAAATGGCACTGAAAAAAGTGAAAAATAAATTAATAAATAAGGAGGATTAACTGCTGGGGAAATAAAGCCATTGTAAATTATTTCTTAATATATTTTGTAAAATTGTGGTTTCATACATAGCTATTATTTTATTTACTAATGATAAGTACACATGAAAAAGCTTAACATTATGCTACATAATTTTTCCACTGATCTGGATCTGATAGATACCACTGATGCCAGGGTAGGTACATATTTAAGAATTACAAAAAGAAATGGCGAGCTAATAGCGGCGCCGTGAAGTTTTTTTTCAAATAAAAACCTCTCGGTAACGTCATAATTGGCTGGCCATATTCTCCTATCGCTTCTGTCAATGCTCGGCTATTGGCGGCCTTGGGGCGCAATTGCAGCACTTCACCATGACGGGCAGTAATGCTTTCGATTTTTCCTAATACAATAAGATCCATGAGTTCTTCCCAATCACGTCGCAGCAGCTCTTCTTCAATTTCATTCGGGCTCCAAAGCAATGGAGAGCCTACACGGCGTTCAGATAGTGGAATACTTCTTTCCCCCTCGACGGGTATCCATAGGACGCGGGATAATTTACGCCTGACGTGGCAGTTTTTCCAAGTAATGCCGCTATTACCTGTTAAAGGAGCAACACAGACAAAGGTTGTTTCTAATGGATAACCGTTGCTATCCACAGGGATAGTTTTCAACTCGATACCGATATGTTCAAAATCTTGTTCAGGTTTACTACCCGCACTGGCACCTAAATAGTATTCAAGCAACATACCGACCCAACCTTTATCGCGTTTTAAATTGGGAGGAATAGAGAGTTTGGCCAGTGCAGCAAGTTCACCCATAGATAAGCCAGCCAGAGAATGGGCACGATTGAATAGTTGTTGTTCGTTCTCAGGTGGTGTCGGAGGTGTAAGGTACATGTTATAGAATATATTTTTTATTGGTTAAAAAATGTTCGTATGGATTTAGGGAAATCATTATCAATTTATTGTTAGCCTGAGCTCTTTGATAATAGCATGATATAAAAGATCTTTTCATTGGTATTTTCTGTATTAAAAATAGGCTTGTTATGATTGTTCACCTATTTCCAAGGATAATAAACAGGATCTTACACCATGTTATCCACAGATTTATGGGATAAATGATAAAAAGTGAGATCACTGGTTTGATTTACAGCCTTAATGAATGATGTTTTCTACAAAAATAGACGATTTTTGTTTAACTAAAAGGCATATCCTGTGGATAAATTCATCAATGATTAATATTTGCTCAATGCGAGAAAGATCAAAAATTTTTACCAGTGATATGCAAAGTTATAAGGGGTATAAAATGCACTAATGTGATGAAAAATAATAAATATTTATTTTATCTTATAGAGAGTGTAAAAATATGTAATAAAAGTATACCCGCTTTACCCCGCTCTTTTTCACATACATATCCACAGAAAAAGTGAATAAAATGGTTTGGCCAGACAATAAATGTTTATAACTTTAGCTTTTCCTGTGAATTAACCCTCTGGAGGCGTAAACCACGCGGATTTAAAATCGACCCATCCAAAAGTATCCATTTTTACTCTTCTCATACTGTATTTACCCTGTAATTCGCACCACTCTTAACTGATTCCCAATTTTTTTGAGTAATGGCATTCTTTACCAGCCAGTAAGCTATGTTACTGGCCTATTTTCAATAGCTATGTTTCTCTTTAGTTAGGTTTCCCTAAACTTCTTCGGTGATATAGCGTGTAATGATATCGCCCATTTCATCGGTGCTGACCGCAGTGTCATTACCCGCGAGATCTGCAGTACGATAACCTTGTTCCAAAGCATGGTTGATCGCCCGTTCAATAGCACCTGCGGCATCAAGGTATCCAAGGCTATAACGCAGCAACAATGCTGTGGATAATATTTGGGCTATTGGGTTAGCGATATTTTTACCTGCAATGTCAGGGGCAGAACCACCAGCAGGTTCATATAAGCCAAAACCTTTTTCATTCAGGCTAGCGGAAGGCAACATTCCCATTGAACCCGTGATCATAGCGCACTCATCGGATAAAATATCACCAAAAATATTGGAGCATAGTAGAACGTCAAATTGAGCGGGATTTTTGATCAGCTGCATGGTGGCGTTATCGATATACATATGTTCGATTACAACGTCAGGATAATCTTTGGCGATTTTGCTAACGACTTCACGCCATAACACGGAGCTTTGCAAAACATTCGCTTTATCAATCGAAGTGACCTTATGGCGGCGCTTGCGCGCAGATTCAAAAGCAATACGCGCTATCCGTTCTATCTCGAAACGATGATAAACTTCAGTATCAAAAGCACGCTCATATTTTCCTTCACCTTCGCGCCCTTTAGGTTGTCCAAAATAAATTCCGCCTGTCAGCTCACGGACGCACAAAATATCAAAGCCTCTGGCGGCAATATCATGGCGAAGGGGACAAAAAGATTCTAAGCCTGAATATAAGCGAGCAGGACGTAAGTTACTGAATAATTTAAAATACTTTCGCAATGGCAATAATGCCCCTCGTTCTGGCTGTTCGGCGGGCGGCAGATGCTCCCATTGCGGGCCACCTACGGAGCCAAATAGGATCGCGTCAGCCTTTTCGCAGCCGGTAATCGTTTCTTGAGGCAAAGGCGTACCATGACGCTCAATAGCAATCCCTCCCACATCATATTCGCTGGTTGTGATACGGATATTAAAACGATGACGGATGGCATCCAACACTTTGTAGGCTTGCTTCATAACTTCGGGGCCAATGCCATCACCAGGCAAAACAGCAATGTGGCAATGCTGAGTTTTTTGTTTGCCTGGAATCGTGTCATTTGAAATAGATTGGCTTGAAGTCATGATTATACCGTTTCCTTTTTGTTGTTCCGTTGATCGTTTCGAATACTGCTGTTTTGGGAGATGCGTCGCTTCTCTTTTTCTACTTGCTCTGCCTGCCAGATATTATTCAGAACATGGATCATTGCCTTGGCAGAGGAGCCAATAATGTCAGTTTCCAAACCCACTCCGTGGAAACGGCGGCCAAAACACTCCACGATAATATCAACTTGACCGAGAGCATTTTTACCATGCCCTTTACCAGATAATTGATAGGAAATTAATTCCAGAGGATAACCGGTAATGCGGTTGATAGCCTGATAGATGGCATCAACAGTACCATTGCCAGTTGAGGCTTCAGATTTGATTTCATCTCCGCAGGCCAGACGAACGGTTGCAGTAGGTACTACATTGGAGCCTGACTGAATACTGAAATAGTCCAGGCGGAAGTGTTCATGCTCTTGCTGCTGTTGGTTGATAAACACTAAGGCTTCCAAATCGTAATCAAACACCTGTCCTTTTTTGTCTGCCAATTTCAAAAATGCCTGATACAGCGCATCCAGATCGTAGTCACTCTCTTGATAGCCCATTTCTGTCATACGATGTTTTACTGCGGCACGTCCAGAACGTGATGTCAGGTTCAACTGGGTATCTTTCAGGCCGATGGATTCTGGCGTCATGATCTCGTAAGTTTCACGATTTTTCAGCACACCATCCTGATGAATGCCGGATGAGTGGGAAAACGCATTACTGCCAACAACGGCTTTATGAGCGGGGATTGGGGTACTGCTAATTTGGCTAACTAACTGACTGGTACGGTAAATTTCTTGATGGTTGATATTGGTATGCACGCCTAACATTTGCTGGCGCGTTTTGATAGTCATGATCACTTCTTCCAGTGAACAGTTACCTGCACGTTCTCCTAATCCATTGATAGTACCTTCTATTTGACGAGCACCTTCCTGAATGGCTGTAATGGAATTAGCGACGGACATGCCTAAGTCGTCGTGGCAGTGGACTGAAATAATCGCTTTATCAATATTGGGTACGCGATTAAATAATGTACGTATAATACCGCCAAATTGGTAAGGTGTTGTGTAACCAACCGTGTCTGGAATATTGACGGTAGTTGCGCCTGCTTTGATGGCTTGCTCGACAATTTTGCACAAATTATCGATATCTGTACGGCCTGCATCTTCACAGGAAAACTCAACATCGTCGGTGTAGTTGCGTGCCCGTTTGATGGAGCGAACCGCCATTTCTACAACATCATCAAAGGTCCTTTTTAATTTATGTTCGACGTGCAGATTTGAGGTAGCCAGTACCATATGCAGGCGGAAGGCTTCAGCGACTTTCAAGGCTTCAGCAGCGACATCAATATCTTTGTCAACACAGCGGGATAAGGCACAGATACGACTATTCTTGATTTCACGGGCGATAGTTTGAACTGATTCAAAATCTCCCGGAGAAGAGACTGGAAAACCGGCTTCAATAACATCAACTCCTAGCCTTTCCAGTGCATAAGCGATTTGCAGTTTCTCTTTCACACTCAGGCTAGCTTGTAATGCCTGTTCTCCATCACGTAACGTAGTATCGAAGATAATAACTTGCTGGCTCATGTTGTGCTCCTGTTAAATAGACTAACCATTTGATTTGATTAGATTGGATATCTTAGTTTGGTAACTGAATTTTATTTTTGAGCGCCGGCAGGTAAAAAAAACCCGCGCATGGCGCGGGTTTTTATGTCTGATGGAGGTTAACTTATCCCTATTTTCCATCTACCAGCATACCGCGCGCATTAAAGGCGATAATTAGTAGGCTTAGTAGAAGAACAGAATGAATCATGTGAGTTAACCTTTGTAAATTTGTTAATTTAGTTTTAATTGTCAATGTATTTTATAGATACTTTATCTAAAAAATAATGTCAAGCAGTATAAGTACGAATTTAGTGTGGATTGTGCACATTTTTGGTTTTTTATTGAACAATTGTTGAGCTTAGTGACTATTTTTTACATTTTTAGCGATGTTTTTATCTATTTTTTGTATCAATATATGGAGTAAAATCCTGCCCTGATGGATAATAAATGGGATGCCTGTTATTTTATACAGTCAACTACCTTTCTAAGGAACAAGGATAGATGGATGTTAACCACAGTGTTTTAGGTTAAGAAATCATAACCATATAGAATATTAATAAATTGTATTTTGATAGATTGGAGTTTCATTATTGGCTAATTGTTTGCGATACAGTCATTAGTGTAATTTTAGTTATAGCCATTAATATATAAGAAATTAATATTCATTCCTATAAAAATATTACGATTACGTAGATAAAAATATATTGGTTATGCATATTTTGGTTTTTGTACAAAAATGAATCTCAGTTTATTTTCTAAAAAATTTGGGTAATTAATCTTATGAATGGCTAAGGCTGTTTGTGATATTGAGCTGTTGCATTTAGATACAGTAAATATCCATATTTAATGAGAGAACTGCTATGTTTAATGGAGTGAAATAATGACGGAATACGACTCAATAGCGACAGAAAAAAAAGAATCATGCGATATTCAATTGCGTGGTGTGGATCTTAATTTGCTGACTGTTTTTAATACTGTAATGCAAATGCAGAATATTACACGCGCCGCTCAGGCATTGGGAATGTCACAACCGGCTGTCAGTAATGCAGTTGCACGTTTGAAGACGATGTTCGGTGATGAATTGTTTGTTCGTTATGGCCGAGGTATTCAGCCAACGGCGCGGGCAAAACAGCTTTTTGGACCGCTTAAGCAGGCACTGCAAATTGTTCATAATGAACTGCCTGGAGTGGGATTTGATCCCAGCAAGAGTACAAGGGTATTTAATCTCTCTATTTGTAGTCCCCTTGATATTCGTTTAGCTGCTCAAATTGTTGGGCAGATAAAAAAACAGGCTTCTAATATCGAAATTGTCATTAAAACACAAATTAATGATGATATTGAGGAGCAATTAAAATATCAGGAAATAGAATTTGTCATCAGTTATAACCAATTAGAATGTCCTAATTTCCATAATTATTCTCTGTTTAATGATGAATTAGTTCTGGCCGTTTCTAAACATCATCCTAGAATTAGTAAGGGAATTACTCAGCAACAATTGCAGGAAGAAAGACATGCCATAGTTGCATTGGATAACATAGATTCATTTAGTAAACCTCACTATGAAAATAACGAATTATTGCGTTCTGTTTCTTATCAAGGAACGGATTTAAATAGCGTTCTTAATATTGTCTCTCAGACTTATTTAGTTGCCATAGTACCAAAATGGATGGTTGAACACTATTCCGAACAGTTAAATATCTGTTCAGTATCTTTGCCTAATGGTCCGATTTTTCGTCCTTGCTATTTGATATGGCATGGTGCAACAGATCGGGATAAAGGCCATCAGTGGATGAAATCACTGTTAAGCCATCTTGGTGAACAAAAATAGATCACATGAAAGTAGAACGAGGGAGAAGATATCAAAAATGGACTTCCCCCTTTTACCAGGAATGAGTAGACTGCGCGAAAATAGCTAACATCTGTAAGCTGAAAGTAGGTAATACACTTACTAAAAATGCTGAATGAAATACTTATACAGGAATATATTGTGATAACAGATCCTCTGCACTCCTATCACTTGGTTAACCGATTGCAGCAGCAATTCAATGAATATCCAGAAAAAATTGCTTTTCGGCAGTGGTCTCCATCAGAACAACTGGAAATGAATTGGCGACAGGTTGAATGTACAACGAGATCGGTGGCAAAAGCATTACTGTCATTGAAAGTAGAAGTGCAGGGGAAAGTGGGTATTTTTGCGCAGAATTGTATGGCATGGTCATTGGCTGACTTAGCTATCCTTCAGCTTCGGGCTGTGACCGTGCCATTGTATGCGACCAATACTTGTGAGCAGGCTGCATTTATTCTTAATGATGCAGGAATACAGGTGTTATTTGTTGGTGGGCAGGAACAGTACGATATTGCAGTAACACTAATCGAACTGTGTCCTAAACTTGCTCATCTTATTGTCATGGATGAATCTGTAGACTTGAAAGAATGTCCGCAAGCATTGTATTTATCCGCCTTGATTAACAATGACTATTCGCAATATCAGGCAGAACTTAATAGCCGTATTGCGAGTCAGGATTTAAATGACCTTTTCACGCTAATCTACACCTCTGGTACAACAGGAGAGCCAAAAGGGGTGATGCTGGATTATCGGAATATGGCGGCACAGCTTTATCTGCATGACCAGAGGTTAACATTGACCAACCAGGATGTCTCACTCTGCTTTCTGCCGCTATCCCATATTTTTGAGCGGGCGTGGAGTTATTATGTCATGCACACTGGTGCCCTGAACGTCTATTTAACAGAGACTAATCTTGTGCGTGAAGCTATGTCTGATGTGCATCCGACAGTGATGTGTTCTGTCCCCCGTTTTTATGAAAAAGTGCATAGTGCGATCTTAGAAAAAGTTTCTCGCGCGCCTTTTTGGCGTAGGATGATTTTTAATTGGGCATTGAAGCGGGGAGAAGAGCGTTGGGTGCGTCAGCAGAAGAATAAAAAAGGATGCCCATTCACACGCTGTAGTTATCGATTGGCTGACAAATTGGTGTTGAACAAGCTCCGTGGGCTTTTGGGAGGACGAGTGCGTTTCTTGCCGGTGGCGGGAGCACGCCTTGATGATACTATCACCCGTTTTTTTCTATCCATTGGCCTGAATATCAAATATGGATATGGTATGACAGAAACTTGTGCCACGGTATCTTGCTGGGAAGAAAAAAATTATCTGTTAGGCTCAATTGGTACGCCATTGCCTGGGATTGATGTTCGCATTAGTGCGGAAGGGGAGATCCAGATGCGTGGTCCTATTGTAATGAAAGGTTACTTCAATCGCCCAGAGGAAACTGTCCATGCTTTTACGGAGGATGGTTGGTTGCGGACAGGCGATGCCGGAAGGTTAGACGATAATGATAATCTGTTTATTACCGAGCGCTTGAAAGACTTGATGAAAACGTCAACAGGTAAATATATTGCGCCACAAATGATTGAAGGGATGTTAGGGCAGGATCGTTTTATTGAACATATTGCAGTCATTGCTGATTCCCGCCAATTCGTTTCTGCTCTGATTGTTCCCAGTTATGAAGCGCTGGAAGAATACGCGAAATCTATCAATCTCCATTATCGCGATCGCCTTGAACTGTTGTGTAATCATCAGGTTATAGCTCTGTTTGAACGGCGCTTAAAGGAAATGCAGAAAAATGTTGTCAAATTCCATCAGGTCAAACGATTTATTCTTTTGCCAGAAGCCTTTTCAATGGAAAAAGGAGAATTAACACCGACATTAAAATTACGTCGTAAGGTTATTTCTCAGCGTTATCAGCGCGAAATTGAATCTATGTATCGGGATTGAAAATAGATAAAAGTTCGGCTCTTCTTCAACGGATGTTTTCAATATGTAAATTGATGTTTGCTAACACTTGTATCTAACGTTATGTTAGTTAATGTAGCGTTATCGAAATAGTACGTTATCAAAATAGTACGTTATCAAAATAACGTTGAACGTAATTCACTCTCTATAAATAAAAATAGAATGGGATAAATAAGGTAACTTTTTCGTTACCTTATGAAATTCAGACAATTAACTTGCAAACAGAGCCTGGAGGCAAACTCGATGGAGATGTTGTCAGGAGCCGAAATGGTTGTCAGATCGCTAATCGATCAAGGCGTTGAACATGTGTTCGGTTATCCGGGCGGGGCGGTACTGGATATTTATGATGCCCTGCATACGCTTGGGGGAATCGAACATATTTTAGTGCGCCATGAACAGGGTGCTGTTCATATGGCGGATGGATATGCGCGTAGTACGGGAAAAGTTGGGGTTGTTTTAGTCACTTCAGGGCCAGGGGCAACGAATGCCGTCACAGGCATTGCAACGGCATATATGGATTCAATTCCTATGGTCGTGTTATCTGGTCAGGTTGCCAGTTCCCTGATAGGTAATGATGCTTTTCAAGAGTGCGATATGGTGGGAATTTCCCGTCCCATCGTGAAGCATAGTTTTCTGGTGAAAAAAGCAGAAGATATCCCAAATACAATTAAAAAAGCTTTTTACCTGGCTGCAAGTGGTCGACCCGGGCCTGTTGTTATCGATTTTCCCAAAGATACTGTCAACCCTACATTGAAATTCCCGTATGTGTATCCTGAAAAAGTTAACATGCGTTCTTATAACCCTACTGTTCAGGGACACAAGGGGCAAATTAAACGTGTATTGAAGACGCTGATGAGGGCAAAAAAACCCGTGATTTATGTCGGGGGTGGTGCCATAAATTCAGCATGTACGACTGAATTGTTGAAGTTGGCTGAACATTTTCACATTCCGGTCGTCAGTTCGTTGATGGGATTAGGTGCATTTCCTGCAACACATCGCCAAAGCTTAGGAATGCTGGGGATGCACGGGACTTTTGAAGCGAATAAAGCAATGCACAACTCTGATGTTATTTTTGCAGTGGGTGTGCGTTTTGACGATCGAACAACCAATAATTTGGAAAAATATTGCCCGGAAGCAACTGTATTACATATTGATATCGATCCAACCTCAATTTCAAAAACGGTAACAGCAGATATCCCTATTGTTGGTGATGCTAAACAGGTACTTGGTCAGATGCTGGAATTATTGGATTCCATAGAAGAAGATACCCAAGATCCTGATGCCCTGAAAGATTGGTGGCTTTCGATTGAACAATGGCGCAGCCGCAAGTGTCTTGATTATGATCACACGACAGCGAAGATCAAGCCACAGGCGGTCATTGAAACCCTTTATCGTCTAACCAAAGGGGAAGCCTATATTGCGTCAGATGTTGGCCAGCATCAGATGTTTGCTGCTTTGTATTACCCATTTGATAAACCAAGACGTTGGATCAATTCTGGTGGTTTAGGAACGATGGGGTTTGGCTTGCCTGCTGCGCTCGGCGTGAAGCTGGCGAAGCCTGAAGCCACGGTAGTGTGTGTAACAGGGGATGGCAGTATTCAGATGAATATTCAAGAATTGTCTACTGCCTTGCAATATGGTCTGCCTGTTCTGGTGCTGAATCTGAATAACCGTTTCTTGGGTATGGTGAAACAATGGCAGGATATGATATACGCGGGTCGTCATTCTCAATCCTACATGGAATCCCTGCCTGATTTCGTCAAATTGGCAGAGTCTTATGGGCATATTGGCGTCTCCATCCAAACTTATGATGAGTTGGAGGCTAAATTGACCCAAGCACTGCATGAAGTCACTGAAAATCAACGTTTGGTTTTTGTGGATGTTACCGTTGACGAAACAGAACATGTTTATCCAATGCAGATCCGAGGCGGAGCAATGGATGAAATGTGGTTAAGCAAAACAGAGAGGACCTGATCATGCGCCGGATTTTGTCTGTATTACTTGAAAATGAATCGGGAGCATTATCCCGCGTGGTTGGCTTGTTTTCCCAACGGGGTTATAACATCGAAAGCTTGACTGTTGCTCCTACTGAAGATCCTACATTGTCACGTATGACTATCCAAACCAAAGGTGATGCCAAGGTATTGGAACAAATTGAAAAGCAATTGCATAAATTGGTGGATGTATTGCGGGTCAATGAATTAACAGCAGGGCCTCATGTTGAGCGGGAAATCATGCTGGCTAAATTACAAGCCAGTGGATACGCACGGGAAGAGATTAAACGCAGCACAGATATTTTTCGCGGGCAGATCGTTGATGTGACTTCAACACTCTATACCGTCCAATTAGTCGGAACGAGTGAAAAACTGGACGCTTTTCTTGATTCAGTCAGAGAAGTGGCTGAGATCGTCGAAGTAGCGCGCTCGGGCATAGTTGGTGTCTCTCGCGGAGATAAAATTATGCGATGAAAAATCGTAATCTGCGGGTTAAAATACAGATATTCATTGAGCCCTACTGTAAAGTAGGGCTTTTTCATAATCTTACTGAGGGGTTAATGTGAAACTGGATGAGATCGCCCGCTTAGCAGGTGTTTCACGTACTACGGCCAGTTATGTCATCAATGGTAAAGCCAAGCAGTATCGGGTCAGCGATAAAACGGTAGAAAAAGTGATGGCAGTGGTCAAGGAACATAATTATCATCCTAATGCTGTCGCCGCTGGCCTTCGGGCGGGAAGAACCCGTTCAATTGGTTTAGTCATACCCGACCTGGAAAATACGAGCTACACACGTATTGCCAATTATCTTGAACGTCAGGCACGGCAACGTGGCTACCAGTTGTTGATCGCATGTTCTGAAGATCAGCCTGATAATGAAATGCGCTGTGTTGAACATCTTTTGCAACGTCAGGTTGACGCGATCATTGTTTCTACCGCTTTGCCGCCTGAGCATCCTTTCTACCAGCGTTGGGCAAATCGCTCATTGCCAATCATCGCACTTGACCGTGCCCTGGACAGCGAACATTTTATCAGTGTGGTTGGGGATGATCTCGAAGATGCGAAGATGCTGGCACAGGAATTGCGTCAATTCCCGGCTGAATCTGTCCTTTATTTGGGAGCATTACCTGAATTATCGGTCAGTTTTTTGCGTGAACAAGGCTTCCGTGAAGCGTGGGAACATGATCCACGGGAAGTAAACTATCTTTATGCCAATAGCTATGAACGTGAAGCTGCGGCAGAAGTATTTGCATCGTGGTTGGAAGCAAACCTCGTTCCTCAGGCTTTGTATACGACTTCATTTGCGTTACTTCAGGGCGTCATGGATACGCTTCTCAAGCGCAGTGGCCGGTTACCAAGTCAATTGGTTATTGCTACATTTGGTGATCATGAGTTGCTTGATTTCCTTGAATGTCCGGTATTATCGGTGGCACAACGCCATCGTGATGTTGCTGAACGTGCCCTTGAACTGGTATTAGCCAGTTTGGATGAAAAGCAGCGTCCAACCCCCGGAATAACCCGAATGCGTCGTCATCTATGTCGTCGCGGTAAGTTAAGTCGAAAAGCCTGATTGAGTACCCTCATTAAAGATGAGGGTGCTATTTGCCTGCCTAATATCATCAAAATACGCGCATTAAGGTAATTTTGAGATTATTCTTACTAAAATTCTTCTAAATGGCTTTTTATAACCGTGAAAATCGATAATGTGTTATTTAAATTCACAAGATGAATAATTTTGTGATAAAGAGTTATTGTTTATGTAAGTTATTTGTTGTTTGAGAGTTATTTTTTTACTTTATTGATATATAATCGTTTTATGTTTTTAGATAAATGCAAAATTTCAATATGTTATTATTTTTTATACTGTTGTAACTTAAATATATAGTTATTATTAATAAGTTTATGTTGATTAACAATCGAGCAATAATGAGATATGGGTTACATAAATTAATTTAAGTGGTAATTAATTGTACTAAATTCCACACTAAATAAGGCTCTCTACAGATTTATTAAATTATTGAAAATTATCATAGTGTTATCTATTATTATTATAGCCAAAACTAAAAAATCCTTCTTTTTCTCTTCCGAATCTTTCTGTAAATCTAGCTAAAGCGCACGGGCTCTGGCTTGACAAGGTTTTCATACCATCCGTAAACTCTTAATTGTGGTGATTTGTGGGATAATGTGGAGATTTGGGCCATCAAGGGGTAACCTGAGTATGTTTCGTGGAGCAACGCTGGTTAATCTCGATAGCAAAGGGCGGCTTACTGTACCAGCCCGATATAGAGAAATGCTGAATGAAGCATCAACAGGCCAAATGGTTTGTACTATTGATCTTCATCAGCCGTGCTTGTTGCTTTATACATTACCCGAATGGGAAATCATCGAAAAAAAATTATCTCGCTTATCCAGCATGAATCCAGCCGAACGTCGTGTTCAACGTTTGTTATTGGGACACGCCAGTGAATGTCAAATGGACAGTGCAGGACGTCTTTTATTAGCCAGCACACTGCGTCAGCACGCAGGGCTAACAAAAGAGGTCATGCTGGTTGGGCAATTTAATAAATTTGAATTGTGGGATGAACAAGTTTGGTATCAACAGGTACAGAATGATATTGCGGTTGAGCAATCCACACAAGAACCTCTATCAGCAAGGCTACAGGATTTATCACTATAACATGGCAAATAGTCATTTTAAGCATACCAGTGTACTGCTGGATGAAGCTGTCAATGGACTGAATATTCAAGAAGATGGAATTTATATCGATGGAACATTTGGGCGAGGGGGACATTCTCGCCTGATTTTGTCGAAATTGGGACTTAATGGACGTTTGATGGCGATCGATCGTGACCCACAAGCCATTGAAGCGTCAAAGGCCATTACGGACAAGCGTTTTTCTATTACTCATGGGCCATTTTCTGAGTTGGCAACTTATGTAGAAGATGCTGGTTTGGTTGGAAAAATTAATGGCGTATTACTGGATTTAGGGGTTTCTTCCCCACAACTGGATGATCCTGAACGTGGTTTTTCATTTATGCGTGATGGGCCATTGGATATGCGTATGGATACCACACGTGGGCAGTCTGCCGCAGAGTGGTTGTTAAAAGCTGAAGCAGATGACATCGCATGGGTGTTAAAAACATTTGGTGAAGAACGTTTTGCCAAGCGTATCGCGAAGGCCATTGTGGCACGCAATCAGGAACAACCTATTACGCGTACCCGAGAGCTGGCAGAGTTAATTGCTCAGGCCAGCCCGATTAAAGAAAAACATAAGCATCCGGCAACACGCAGCTTTCAGGCTATCAGAATTTACATTAACAGTGAACTGGAGGAGATAGAACGTGCATTAGATGGCGCACTGCGCGTTCTGGCACCACAAGGGCGATTATCTGTCATCAGTTTCCACTCGTTGGAAGATCGCATAGTGAAACGCTTTATCCGACAACACAGTCAGGGGCCACAGGTTCCAGTCGGTTTGCCTCTCACGGAAGCGCAGTTAAAAACGTTGGGAGGAAGAAGTCTGAAATCCATTGGCAAAATGAAACCCTCAGAGGGTGAAGTAGCCACAAACCCAAGAGCGCGGAGCTCGGTTTTGCGGTTTGCTGAAAAGGTGGGTGAATGATGGCTGGTGAACGTCATGGGTTAGTTGGAGTGATTGGTAACGATTTAATTCGTAATGCCAAACTCCCACTGATTTTGCTGGTAGCCGTTGTAGTTTCAGCTATCAGCGTTGTGACGGTCACACATCAGACCCGCTTATTGACTGCGGAAAAAGAGCGTCAAGTGATCCAGCTTGATGCTCAGGATATTGAGTGGCGTAATCTGCTCCTTGAAGAGAACGCACTGGGTGATCACAGTCGGGTTGAACGGATTGCGACTGAAAAATTGCAGATGCAACACGTTGATCCAAGTAAAGAGAATATTGTGATCACTCAATAAGTCCAGTTGACAACCAAAAGGTGGGCGATGAAAGCTGCACGCTCTTTAAAGTTGAAAAAGCAAGAAGATAAAGCAAGTTTTGTAAGCTGGCGTTTTGCCTTGTTATGTGGAGGCATTGGTGTTGCTTTAATCGGGCTTTTGATTCGTGTTGCCTATTTGCAGATCATCAGTCCTGATCGTTTGGTAAAAGAAGGTGATTCGCGTTCCCTGCGTATCCAATCTGTTCCGACTGCCCGTGGCATGATTAATGATCGCAATGGGCGCCCATTGGCAGTGAGTGTGCCTGTTGATGCAGTCTGGGCAGATCCCAAGGAAGTGTTTGAAAAAGGCGGCATCACAAATGACACTCGTTGGCAAGCTTTGGCTGATGCCCTTTCTATTCCTTTTGAACAATTAACCAGCAAAATTAGCGAATATCCCAAGGGACGTTTTGTTTATCTTGCTCGTCAAGTGAATACGTCTATCGGCGATTATGTCGAGAAATTGAGGTTACCTGGTATCTATTTGCGTCAGGAATCCCGCCGTTATTATCCGGCAGGGCAGGTGACAGCACATATTATTGGAGTGACCAATATTGATGGTAAAGGCATTGAGGGCGTTGAAAAGAGCTTTGATAACTGGTTGACCGGCATGCCGGGAAGCCGAACTGTTCGTAAAGATCGTACGGGGCGTGTTATTGAGGATATTTCATCTACGGATAGCAGAGCTGCCCACGATCTGACGCTCAGCATAGATGAGCGTCTTCAGACTTTGGTGTATCGCGAATTGACGAAAGCGGTTGCACTGAACAAAGCCGAATCAGGTACAGCAGTACTGGTGGATGTCAATACAGGCGAAGTCTTGGCGATGGCAAACAGCCCATCTTATAACCCAAATAATTTGGCTGGAACGCCGAAAGATGCGATGCGTAACCGCGCCATCACCGATATCTTCGAGCCAGGCTCCACGGTGAAACCGCTGGTGGTGATGAGTGCACTGAATAGTGGCATTGTCAAAGAAAATACGGTGTTAGATACCAGACCATATCGATTAACGTATGGATCGCGGGGGCATGAAATTAAAGATGTTGCACCACGCCCTGAGTTAACTATCACCGGGATATTACAGAAGTCGAGTAACGTTGGAGTTTCCAAGCTGGCGTTAGCGATGCCTGCCTCAGAGGTGGTAAATGTTTATTCACGCTTTGGGATGGGAAAACCGACCAATTTGGGGCTGGTCGGAGAAAGTAGTGGCTTATTTCCAACTAATAAACAACGGTGGTCAGATCTTGATAGGGCCACCTTTTCTTTCGGCTACGGACTGATGGTAACGCCGTTACAGTTAGCGCGAGTCTATGCAACGATAGGCAGCCTGGGTATTTATCGCCCATTGTCAATTACCAAAGTCGATCCTCCCGTACCGGGCACCCGAGTATTTCCTGAAACTGTTATGCGGACCGTGGTGCACATGATGGAGAGTGTGGCATTACCAGGGGGAGGCGGTGTACGGGCAGCGATAAAAGGTTATCGCATTGCCGTTAAAACGGGTACGGCAAGAAAAGTCGGGCCGGATGGCAGATATCTCAATAATAAGCATATTTCTTATACCGCTGGAATTGCACCGGCGAGTAATCCACGGTTTTCACTGGTTGTGATCATTAATGATCCACAAGCAGGCAAATATTATGGTGGTGCAGTTGCAGCACCTATCTTCGGCACAATCATGAGTGGTGTTTTACGTACCATGAATGTTGAACCAGATGCATTGCCTGTAGGCGATAAAAACGAATTTGTGATTAATCAATAAAGAGGATAAAAGTGGCAGATCGTAATTTGCGCGATTTACTGGCTCCTTGGGGTGTTGATACACCTGAGCTTCCGCTGCGTGAAATGACATTGGATAGCCGTAAGGCGGCTGCCGGAGATTTGTTTGTTGCGGTTAAAGGGCATCAAACAGACGGTCGAAAGTATATTCCTCAATCCATCGCTCAAGGTGTCGCTGCGGTGATTGCAGAAGCGAAGGAAAAAGCGGATAACGGCACTGTGCAGAAAATGCACGGTGTGCCTATTATCTATCTGGATAATTTGAATAACAAATTATCAAAGCTAGCCGGCGAATTTTACCAACATCCCGGCAATAAACTGAAATTGGTTGGAGTGACTGGCACCAACGGGAAAACAACAACAACACAATTGTTGGCGCAATGGAGCCAGGGGCTTGGCGAAACCAGTGCCGTGATGGGAACAGTAGGAAATGGTTTGCTGGGCATGATAGTACCCAGCGAAAACACGACTGGTTCTGCGGTTGATATCCAGCTTGATTTACAGCAACTTGCTAACCAAAATGCCACTTTTGTTGCGATGGAAGTTTCTTCGCATGGTCTGGTTCAGGGAAGAGTGGCAGCATTGCCATTTCAGGCTGCTATTTTTACTAATTTAAGCCGTGATCACCTTGATTATCATGGTGATATGGAAAATTACGAAGGTGCCAAATGGCGACTGTTCAGTGACCATGGTGTAAAGCAGAAAATCATTAATGTTGATGATGCTGTTGGGCAGAAGTGGTTGTCTCGTTTGCCGGATGCAGTTGCTGTCTCGATGGAAAATAACTTGCCAGAAAATTGGCAGGGGCGTTGGCTATCGGCCAGTGAAGTGCATTATCACGATAAAGGTGCTTCCATCACATTTAATTCCAGTTGGGGGGATGGAACGTTCAATAGCCCTCTTATGGGCGCGTTCAATGTGAATAACTTACTATTGGCGCTTGCAACTTTGTTGTCCCTGGACTATCCCCTGAAGAAACTGCTATCGACGGCTTCTTGTCTGAAGCCTGTTTGTGGACGTATGGAAGTTTTTTCTGCTGCTGGTCGTCCAACGGTTGTGGTTGATTATGCTCACACGCCTGATGCCTTGGAAAAAGCATTATCTGCGGCTCGTCTGCACTGTAAAGGGCAACTTTGGTGTGTATTTGGTTGTGGTGGTGATCGCGACAAAGGCAAACGTCCATTAATGGGGAGTATCGCAGAGCAGGGCGCTGATCGTGTGATTGTCACTGATGATAATCCTCGCAGTGAAGAGCCTCAGTCAATTGTGGCTGATATCCTGCAAGGATTCATCGATCCAGGACAGGCGACAGCGATTCATGGGCGGGTTGAGGCAGTCACCAGTGTCATTATGCAGGCAAGCGAAGAAGATGTTGTTCTGGTGGCAGGCAAAGGCCATGAAGATTACCAACTGGTTGGCAATCGTCGTCTGGATTACTCAGATCGTCTGACCGTTGCGCGTTTGCTGGGGGTAATTGCATGATCCCTCTGACACTACAACAATTAGCACAGTTGACGGGTGGCTTGTTATATCGTGTGACCGAACAGCAAGCTGAAACTTTGCAAATTAATGCGGTGGAAACTGATAGTCGTAAGATCGTGCGTGGCGGGTTGTTTATTGCCTTAAAAGGGGAAAAATTCGATGCACATGATTTCGCTGATGATGTAGCACAGCAGGGCGCTGGTGCTTTATTGGTTAGCCGTTATCTGGATATTGATTGCCCTCAGGTTGTGGTTAAAGACACTCGTTTGGCGATGGGAAAACTGGCGGGTTGGGTTCGTCAACAAAGTAAAGCACGCATAGTGGCTTTAACGGGCTCATCAGGTAAAACATCCGTAAAAGAGATGACAGCGGCAATCTTGCGTCAGTGTGGCAATACCCTTTATACCGCGGGTAACTTTAACAATGACGTTGGAGTGCCATTAACTTTGTTCAGGCTTACTGATAAACACCAGTTTGCTGTAATTGAACTGGGAGCGAACCATATCGGTGAAATTTCTTATACTACAGAAATGACGCGTCCTGTAAGTACATTGGTCAATAACCTCTTTTCTGCCCATTTGGAAGGATTTGGCTCTTTGGCTGGGGTTGCAAAGGCAAAAGGTGAAATTTTTGCGGGCCTTGCTCCGACCGGAACCGCAATAATCAATCTGGATAGCAATGATTGGGAAAATTGGCAGCACAGCATTAGCGCTCAGCAAACAGTATGGCGCTTTTCCGCTTCATCAACAACGGAGGCGGATTTTTACCCAACAGATATTTTAGAACAACCGTTGGCCACGCATTTTTGTCTCCATAGCCCAATAGGGAGCGTTGAACTGACATTGCCATTGCCAGGAAAACACAATGTTGCCAATGCATTGGCAGCCAGTGCGCTGGCTATTTCTGTTGGTGCATCGCTGGATGATATTCGTACCGGACTATCGGGATTGCAGGCGGTTGCAGGACGTTTATTTCCTATTCCTCTGACCGAGGGAAAAATGATATTAGACGACACCTATAACGCGAATCCGGGCTCTATGATAGCTGCAGCGAATGTGCTAGCGCAGATGTCCGGTTATCGAGTCATGGTTGTTGGTGATATGGGAGAGTTGGGGAAGCATGCGATTGAGTGCCATCGTGAGGTAGGCGAAGCCGTGGCATCTACAAACATAGATAAGGTACTCAGCGTTGGGGCTTTCAGTGCCCATATTAGTGATACGAGTGGTCGGGGGCAGCATTTCTCAAACAAGACTGAATTAGTTGCAGCGCTGCTTCCTTTATTGGAACAACACGAAATGATTTCCATATTAATTAAAGGTTCACGTAGCGCCGCAATGGAAGAGGTAGTGAACGTGCTGAAGGAGAACTTCCAATGTTAGTTTGGCTAGCCGAATATTTGGTTAAGTATCACACCGGTTTTAACGTCTTCTCATATTTGACGTTCAGAGCCATTGTCGGCTTGCTTACTGCATTATTCATCGCGCTATGGATGGGGCCAAGATTGATCGCTTATCTGCAAAAACTGCAAATAGGTCAAGTTGTACGCGATAACGGTCCTGAATCCCATTTTAGTAAGCGTGGGACACCGACAATGGGGGGATTGTTGATTTTGTTCTCCATTACGATCTCTGTATTACTGTGGGCTCGTTTGGATAATTCATATGTCTGGTGTGTTTTGCTTGTTTTAGTCGGTTATGGCGTTGTGGGATTTGTTGATGATTATCGTAAAGTGGTGCGTAAAGACACCAAGGGACTAATTGCTCGTTGGAAATATTTCTGGCAGTCCGTTATCGCTTTGGGTGTCGCGTTTGTCATGTACAGCATCGGCAAAGATACATCTGCAACTCAATTAGTTGTGCCATTCTTCAAAGAGGTTATGCCGCAACTGGGTTTGCTTTACATTCTGCTGACTTATTTTGTGATTGTAGGAACCAGTAACGCGGTGAACCTGACTGATGGATTGGATGGCCTTGCCATTATGCCAACAGTACTCGTTGCAGCAGGTTTTGCCTTGGTAGCATGGGCAACGGGTAACGTGAATTTTGCTAACTACCTGCATATCCCTTATTTGAGCCACGCGGGTGAATTGGTGATTGTCTGTACTGCGATTGTCGGTGCAGGGCTGGGTTTCTTGTGGTTTAACACTTATCCGGCGCAAGTGTTTATGGGAGATGTTGGTTCATTGGCTCTGGGCGGGGCATTAGGAACCATTGCTGTATTGCTGCGTCAAGAGTTCCTGCTGATCATTATGGGGGGCGTTTTTGTGGTGGAAACGTTGTCTGTCATCTTGCAGGTTGGCTCATTCAAACTGCGTGGACAGCGTATTTTCCGTATGGCACCGATTCACCATCACTATGAATTGAAAGGTTGGCCAGAGCCACGCGTTATTGTGCGCTTTTGGATTATTTCCTTAATGTTAGTGTTGATTGGTCTGGCAACGCTGAAGGTACGTTAATCATGGCTGAGCGTCTCATGACAGAATACAAGGGTAAAAAAGTTGTCATCGTTGGCTTAGGGTTGACAGGTCTGTCCTGCGTTGACTTTTTTATTACACGTGGGGTGCTCCCGCGTGTGATAGATACCCGTATAGTGCCACCGGGCAGCAATCAGTTGCCTGATAGTGTCGAATGTCACACCGGCTGCCTGAACAAACAATGGTTGATGGATGCTGATTTAATCGTTGTCAGCCCAGGTATTGCGCTGGCAACGCCTGAATTGCAAGCGGCGGCTGATGCTGGTGTTGAGATTATCGGCGATATTGAGTTGTTTTGCCGCGAAGTTACTGCGCCAATCGTTGCCATTACGGGTTCAAATGGTAAAAGCACCGTGACCACTCTACTTGGCGAAATGGTGAAAGAAGCGGGGTGGCAGGTTGGTGTGGGGGGCAACATTGGTATCCCAGCACTGGAATTGCTGAAACAGCCTTGTCAGCTTTATGTACTGGAGCTGTCCAGTTTCCAACTTGAAACAACTTACAGCTTGAAAGCAGCGGCAGCGACGGTACTGAATGTGACCGAAGACCACATGGTTCGTTATCCCAAAGGGTTGGCACAGTATCGTGCAGCAAAGTTGCGTATTTACAATCAAGCGAAAATTTGTGTGGTAAATGAACAGGATGCTCTGACACTACCAGAAACAGGCAAAGACAGCCGTTGTATCAGCTTTGGTGTGGATAGTGGTGATTATCAGCTTGATAGTGAACACCAACAACTGATGGTTAATCAACATCCTGTGTTGGCAACACGTGAAATGCAGTTGGTCGGGCAACATAATTATACCAATGGATTGGCAGCGTTAGCACTGGCAGATGCTGTAGGTATTCCTCGTGTTGCCAGCCTTCAGACTCTACGTACTTATTCCGGGCTGGAACACCGTTTTCAGGTGATTCACATGAGAAATGGTGTTCGTTGGGTGAATGATTCTAAGGCAACCAATGTTGGCAGCACCCAAGCGGCACTGAGTGGATTGAAGCTGAAAGGGACACTCTATCTTTTATTGGGGGGAGATGGAAAAGCGGCGGATTTTACCCCACTGAAACCCTATATATCGGGGAAACATGTTCGTCTTTACTGTTTTGGTCGTGACGGGGGACAGTTTGCTCAATTGCGCCCAGAAATTGCAACACTGACGGAAACAATGGAACAGGCGATGAGAGAAATTGCACCTAAGCTGGTTTCTGGCGATATGGTATTACTGTCACCAGCGTGTGCCAGCTTCGATCAGTTCAACAGCTTTGAACATCGTGGTCATGAATTTGCTCGTTTGGCAGAGGAGTTAGGCTGATGACCATTCCAGGCCTTGGTAAATTTAAAACTTGGTTGGCGGGAAATGTGGAGGGAGATGCCACAGATACCGTTATGTATGATCGTACCCTGGTCTGGATGGTATTAGGGTTAGCTGTAATTGGCTTTGTCATGGTAACGTCGGCATCAATGCCTGTTGGTCAACGCCTTGCCCAGGATCCCTTTATCTTTGCACGACGTGATGCCATTTATTTGTCACTGTGTTTTTTCCTGTCCCTGATTACGCTGCGCATTCCGATGAACTTCTGGCTGCGTTACAGTAATGTCATGTTATTAGTCACAATCATGATGCTGATTGTGGTGCTGTTTGTGGGGAGTTCAGTTAATGGGGCATCACGTTGGGTAGCGATTGGCCCATTACGCATTCAACCGGCAGAATTGTCGAAACTATCACTCTTTTGTTATCTCTCCAGCTACTTGGTTAGAAAAGTTGAGGAAGTAAGAAACAACTTCTGGGGATTTTTCAAACCGATGGGTGTCATGGTTGCATTGGCGATTTTGTTGTTGGCACAGCCCGATTTGGGGACAGTGGTTGTGTTATTTGTGACGACATTGGCTCTGCTGTTTCTGGCAGGCGCGAAATTGTGGCAGTTCCTTGCCATTATTGGCTGCGGAATATTTGCCGTGTGCGTCCTGATTGTTGCTGAACCTTATCGTATACGCAGGGTGACCTCTTTCCTGGATCCGTGGGAAGATCCTTTTGGCAGTGGTTATCAGTTAACCCAATCGTTAATGGCATTTGGTCGTGGCGATTTCTTTGGACAAGGACTGGGAAATTCAGTCCAGAAACTTGAATACCTGCCTGAAGCCCATACTGACTTTATTTTCTCCATTCTGGCCGAAGAATTGGGTTATTTCGGTGTGGTTTTAGTGCTGGCAATGGTATTCTTCGTCGCTTTCCGCGCCATGATGATCGGTCGTCGGGCATTGCAGCTTAATCAACGATTTTCTGGTTTTTTAGCTTGTGCAATCGGCATATGGTTCAGCTTTCAGGCGTTCATTAACGTTGGTGCGGCGGCAGGTATGTTGCCAACGAAGGGATTAACACTACCTTTAGTCAGTTACGGTGGCTCTAGTTTGATAGTGATGTCAACGGCCATCGTCTTGTTGTTGCGAATTGATTATGAAGTACGTCTGGCAAAAGCACAGGCGTTTGTAAGGAGCCCTAAATGAGTGGCAAAAACCGGCGTTTGATGGTGATGGCTGGTGGTACGGGGGGGCATGTGTTCCCTGGACTGGCCGTTGCCCACCATTTAAAAGAGCAGGGGTGGGATATTCGCTGGTTGGGAACCGCGGATCGTATGGAAGCTGATTTAGTTCCGAAACATGGCATTGATATCGAATTTATTCAGATTTCAGGCTTGCGGGGCAAGGGAATTAAAGCACTACTTGCTGCCCCAATTAGAATTTTTAAGGCTATTCGACAGGCAAAAGCCATTATGCGCCGTTATCAGCCCGATGTTGTTCTGGGAATGGGAGGATATGTCTCTGGGCCAGGTGGAATCGCGGCATGGTTGTGTGGCATTCCGGTAGTATTGCATGAGCAAAATGGTATTGCGGGGCTCACTAATCGTTGGTTAGCCAAAATTGCTAAAACAGTTTTACAGGCATTTCCAGGAGCATTCCCCAGCGCGCCGGTTGTTGGTAACCCCGTAAGGGAGGATGTATTGGCGTTGCCAGAACCAATTCGGCGTTTGGCTGGGCGTGAAGGACCTGTTCGAGTGTTGGTCGTTGGCGGCAGTCAAGGCGCCAGGATCCTGAACCAAACTATGCCAGAAGTTGCCGCTCGCTTGGGCGATAAAATCACTTTATGGCATCAGGCAGGCAAGGGCGCCAAGGAAGAGACGCAGAAACAATATGAAGATTCAGTTAAAACTGAATTCAAAGTATCTGAATTTATTGATGATATGACGCAGGCTTATGCGTGGGCTGATATTGTCGTATGCCGTTCCGGTGCACTTACGGTCAGTGAAATCTCTGCCGCAGGCTTACCGGCGATTTTTGTTCCTTTCCAGCATAAAGATCGACAGCAATATTGGAATGCCTTGCCTCTGGAAAAAGCGGGAGCCGCAAAAATACTCGAACAGCCCGAATTTACGGTTGATGCGGTCGTAGGGTTATTGACCCAGTGGCAACGCCCACAATTGTTAGAAATGGCAGAAAAAGCACGCTCAGTAGCCATCATTAATGCAACCGAGCGTGTAGCAGCAGCATTGATTGATGCTGTAGAGAATCATTCAGGCCGTTCCAGATAGAACGGTGATGTAAACATAACGAGTGAAGATTAAAACGTGAATACACAACAGTTGGCGAAATTAAGAGCTTCAGTGCCTGAAATGAGAAAAGTCAGGCATATCCACTTTGTTGGCATCGGTGGTGCTGGCATGGGTGGTATCGCCGAGGTGTTGGCTAATGAAGGTTATCAGATAAGTGGTTCTGATCTGGCTCCCAATCCTGTTACACAGCAATTAATTGCACTGGGTGCAACTATTTATTTCAATCATCGCCCAGAAAATGTGCGGGACGCTAGCGTAGTCGTAGCATCCACGGCTATTTCGGCAGAAAACCCCGAAATTGTGGCTGCACGCGAAGCGAGAATTCCAGTGATCCGTCGTGCGGAAATGCTGGCAGAGCTTATGCGTTATCGCCACGGTATCGCTATTGCGGGAACACATGGAAAAACCACCACGACGGCAATGATTGCTGGCATTTATGCACAGGCGGGTCTTGATCCTACATTTGTGAATGGTGGGTTAGTAAAAGCGGCTGGCACACATGCTCGCTTAGGTAGTAGCCGCTATCTGATTGCAGAAGCAGATGAAAGTGATGCTTCATTCTTGCACTTGCAGCCCATGATGGCGGTTGTTACCAATATTGAAGCCGACCATATGGATACCTATCAAGGAGATTTTGAAAACTTAAAGCAAACGTTCGTTAACTTTCTGCATAACCTGCCATTTTATGGGCGTGCGGTTATGTGTATTGACGATCCGGTCGTGAAAGAACTGATTCCCCGAATTGGGCGTTATATCACAACCTATGGTTTCAGTGAGGAAGCAGACGTCCGTATTACCCATTATGAGCAGAAAGGGGCTCAGGGATTTTTCACTATCAGCCGATTGGATTTGCCGGATTTACATGTAGTGTTAAATGCCCCTGGCCGCCACAATGCGCTGAATGCAACTGCCGCGGTTGCAGTGGCAACAGAAGAAAGCATTGATGATACCGCTATTCTGGCTTCTCTGGCTGAGTTTCAGGGAACCGGACGCCGCTTTGATTTTCTGGGAAATTTTCCTCTTAAACATATCAATGGCAAAGAAGGTAGCGTGATGTTGGTCGATGATTATGGTCATCACCCAACAGAAGTTGATGCCACGATTAAAGCTGCACGAGCGGGTTGGGGGGATAAACGCATTGTCATGGTATTCCAGCCACACCGTTATACAAGAACTCGTGATTTATATGATGATTTTGCCAATGTCCTGAGTCAGGTAGATGTTTTATTAATGTTGGATGTGTATGCCGCAGGTGAAACACCGATCCCAGGCGCGGATAGCCGTTCTTTATGCCGTACTATCCGCAGTCGTGGCAAATTGGACCCGATTTTTGTATCAGAACCTGAACAAGTTTCAATCATTCTGTCGCAGGTGATAGAAAACAATGACTTAGTTTTGGTACAGGGTGCCGGTAATATCGGTAAAATAGCGCGCAATTTGGCCGAGACAAAATTGCAACCATCTTTTTATGAGGGAGGACATCATGGTTGATAAAATTGCTGTTCTGTTGGGCGGAACTTCCGCTGAACGCGAAGTTTCATTGCAATCAGGACATGCGGTTGTGGCAGGGCTGAAGGAAGCGGGCATTAATGCTTATTCAGTTGATACAAAAGACTTTGATGTGACTAAACTCAAAGAGGAAGGATTCAATAAAGTCTTCATCGCACTGCATGGTCGCGGTGGTGAGGATGGTACGTTGCAAGGTTTGCTGGAGTTTTTGCAAATTCCTTATACCGGCAGCGGAGTGATGGCATCTGCCTTGTCAATGGACAAAATGCGCACAAAACAACTCTGGCAGGGAGCAAAACTGCCTATTTCACCTTATGTCGTAATTAATTCTCTAAAATTTGAACAACTTAATGATTTTCAACTCAAAGAGTATGTTCAAGAATTAGGTCTGCCATTAATGGTTAAACCGAATCTGGAAGGCTCCAGCGTAGGGATGACTAAGGTGAATGAATATGCCGAATTGCGTAACGCCCTGAAGCTGGCATTTAAATACGATACTGATGTATTGGTTGAAAAATGGCTGTTTGGCCCTGAATATACCGTCGGATTTTTGGGGGACGAGGCTCTTCCTTCTATCCGTATTCAGGCTTCAAACACATTTTATGATTACGATGCGAAATATATTTCCAACCAAACGCAATATTTTTGTCCAAGCGGCTTGAGTGCCGAAAAAGAGCAAGAGTTATTAGATATCGCCTCAAAGGCGTACAAGGCACTGGGATGTCATGGTTGGGGGCGAGTTGATATCATGGATGATGGGAATGGTAATTTCTACTTGTTGGAAGCGAATACTTCCCCTGGCATGACCAGCCATAGCCTTGTGCCAACTGCTGCGCGTCAGGCTGGATTAAGTTTTTCCCAACTCGTAGCGAGAATTTTGGAGTTGGCTGATTAATATGTCGCAGGCAGCCCGGAATAGCCGGGAGCGGGAGGGTGAAGCGCAGAGATCTCGTCCCAGTAATGGTTACTATCTGGCAGGGATTACCTTCTTCTTGATGGTAGTTGGTACCATCATATGGGGGGGCTGGATGGCACTAGACTGGATGAAAGATCCTAGCAGATTACCGCTCTCAAAGCTGGTACTGACTGGTGAGCGCCATTACACCACGAATGATGATGTAAGGCAGACTATTTTGTCCCTGGGATCTCCGGGAACATTTATGACTCAGGATGTCAACGTCATTCAGGAAAAGATTGAACAACTGCCGTGGATCCGGCAGGTCACTGTTCGGAAACAATGGCCTGATGAACTTAAAATACATCTGGTAGAATACGTGCCTTATGCGCGCTGGAATGATACCCAACTGTTGGATGCTGAAGGCAGGGTATTTAGTTTACCTATAGAACGCAGTGCAAATGGGCAGTATCCGATGTTGTATGGACCGGAAGGCAAAGAAAAGGACGCATTGAGTGAATACCACACAATGGCAGCTTTTCTTGAAAAACACCAGATGAAATTGAAAGCAGTGATCATGACAGCACGTAATTCCTGGCAACTGATATTGGATAACGATATCCGTTTAGAGCTAGGAAATCGAGATAAAATAGAACGAATGAAACGTTTTGTTGAACTTTATCCTGTGTTGTTGAGAAACACTGAAAAACGTGTGGCTTATGTTGACTTACGTTATGACAGTGGTGCTGCGGTAGGTTGGGCTCCTTTATTAACTGATACGCCGGTTTCAATGAACGGGCAAGAAAACAAACAGTGACTGGTAATAATACAGAAACAGGCAGAATAACGATGATCAAATCAACGGACAGAAAATTGGTAGTTGGCCTTGAAATTGGTACAGCAAAGGTATCTGCCTTGGTTGGTGAAATTCTGCCCGATGGTATGGTTAATATTATCGGAGTAGGAAGTTGCCCATCCCGCGGCATGGACAAAGGCGGTGTCAACGATCTTGAATCGGTCGTCAAGTGTGTACAGCGTGCTATTGATCAGGCTGAACTCATGGCGGATTGCCAGATATCTTCAGTCTATCTGGCACTTTCCGGCAAACATATCAGTTGCCAGAACGAAATTGGCATGGTGCCGGTTTCGGAAGAAGAAGTCACACAGGATGATGTGGACAGTGTTGTCCATACCGCTAAGTCAGTTCGTGTTCGTGATGAACACCGTATTTTGCATGTGATCCCACAGGAATACGCGATTGACTATCAGGAAGGGATCAAAAATCCGGTTGGACTCTCTGGCGTGCGTATGCAGGCGAAAGTCCACTTGATTACCTGCCATAACGATATGGCGAAAAACATCGTAAAAGCTGTAGAACGTTGTGGGTTGAAAGTTGATCAACTTATTTTTGCAGGACTGGCAGCAAGTTATGCTGTGTTAACAGAAGATGAACGTGAATTGGGGGTCTGTGTCGTTGATATCGGCGGCGGGACGATGGATATCGCTGTATATAGTGGCGGTGCATTGCGTCATACCAAGGTAATTCCTTATGCAGGCAATGTAGTGACCAGTGATATCGCTTATGCGTTTGGTACTCCTCCAAGTGATGCTGAAACCATCAAGGTTCGTCATGGTTGCGCATTGGGTTCGATAGTGAGCAAGGATGAGAGTGTAGAAGTCCCAAGTGTGGGAGGACGCCCTCCTCGTAGCTTGCAGCGTCAAACATTGGCTGAAGTGATCGAACCCCGTTATACCGAACTGCTGAATTTAGTGAACGATGAAATTTTGCGATTGCAGGAGCAATTGCGGCAGCAGGGAGTAAAACACCACCTGGCGGCAGGGATTGTCCTGACAGGAGGAGGAGCCCAGATTGACGGTCTGGCCGAGTGTGCTCAGCGGGTATTTCATACCCAAGTTCGCATTGGCCACCCCCTGAACATCACTGGATTGACAGATTATGTGCAGGAGCCTTGCTATTCAACAGCGGTTGGGCTTCTGCATTATGGCAAAGAATCCCACCTTGGCGGAGATTCTGATGCCGATAAAAGAACGTCAGTAAGTGGCTGGTTTAAGAAAGTCAGCACCTGGCTGAAAAAAGAATTTTGATTTTTTATACAGAGGCCATGACAATGTCGCCGGCCTCGATATAAAGGCACAAAACGGAGAGAAATTATGTTTGAACCACTGGAATTAACCAACGACGCGGTGATTAAAGTCATCGGCGTCGGCGGCGGCGGCGGTAATGCTGTGGAGCACATGGTGCGTGAGCGTATTGAAGGAGTTGACTTCTTTGCGGTTAACACGGACGCTCAGGCACTGCGTAAGACGGCTGTTGGTCAAACTATCCAGATTGGCAACGGCATTACGAAAGGATTAGGCGCTGGTGCGAACCCTGAGGTTGGTCGTACTGCTGCGGAAGAAGACCGCGAATCACTGCGCACTGCACTGGAAGGTGCAGATATGGTGTTTATTGCCGCTGGTATGGGGGGTGGTACGGGAACGGGAGCCGCACCTGTTGTGGCTGAAATTGCTAAAGAACTTGGTATTTTGACCGTTGCAGTTGTGACTAAGCCATTTAATTTTGAAGGCAAAAAACGTATGGCCTTCGCGGAACAAGGGATCACTGAACTGTCCAAGCATGTGGACTCACTGATCACTATTCCAAATGACAAGCTATTGAAAGTCCTGGGTCGAGGCATTTCCCTGTTGGATGCATTCGGTGCAGCCAATGATGTTCTGAAAGGCGCGGTTCAGGGTATTGCTGAACTGATTACTCGCCCAGGTCTGATGAATGTTGACTTCGCTGACGTTCGTACTGTGATGTCGGAAATGGGTTACGCCATGATGGGATCAGGTATTGCACAAGGTGAAGATCGTGCGGAAGAAGCCGCAGAGATGGCTATCTCCAGCCCATTGTTGGAAGATATTGATCTTTCTGGTGCACGTGGCGTTCTGGTTAACATTACAGCGGGCTTCGACCTGCGTTTGGATGAATTTGAAACAGTGGGTAACACAATACGTGCATTTGCTTCTGATAATGCAACGGTGGTTATCGGTACGTCATTGGATCCAGATATGAATGATGAGCTGCGTGTAACAGTTGTGGCAACAGGAATTGGCATGGACAAACGTCCAGAAATCACTCTGGTGACCAATAACAAGGCTCCTCAGACAAACACGATGGAGCGCCGTTACCAGCAAATATCTGGTGGGATCTCTTCATTGTCCGATGAGAACAAAACGGTAGCAAAAGTCGTCAATGACCAAAATGCACATACGAGCAAAGAGCCTGATTATCTGGACATTCCTGCATTTTTGCGTAAGCAGGCTGATTAATTGCTAAAAAATTGGTTTCTCCGCTTTTTGTGTTAAACTATCCTGCCAGTCATATACTATAGTGATTGGCGGGATAAGTAACATTGCGAGATATAAACGATGATCAAACAAAGGACACTAAAACGTATTGTTCAAGCGACCGGCGTCGGTTTGCACACCGGTAAAAAAGTCACGCTGACAATGCGTCCAGCGCCGGCTAATACCGGGGTCATCTATCGTCGTACTGACTTGAATCCTCCGGTTGATTTTCCGGCAGATGCCAAATCTGTGCGTGATACTATGCTCTGTACTTGTCTGGTGAATGAGCATAATGTGCGCATTTCAACAGTTGAGCATTTGAATGCAGCGCTGGCAGGTTTAGGGATCGACAATATTGTTATTGAAGTCGATGCTCCAGAGATCCCTATTATGGATGGCAGCGCTAGCCCGTTTATTTTCCTGTTATTGGATGCGGGTATTGAAGAGCTGAATGTAGCGAAGAAATTCGTGCGAATGAAAGAACGCGTTCGTGTGGAAGACGGGGATAAATGGGCTGAATTAGCGCCATATCATGGTTTCAGTCTGGATTTTACTATCGACTTTAATCATCCGGCGATTGATGCGGGTACACAACGTTATAGCCTGGAGTTCTCTGCGGATTCGTTTGTTCGCCAGATTAGTCGTGCGCGTACTTTCGGATTTATGCGCGATATTGAGTATTTGCAATCTAAAGGCTTATGCCTCGGTGGCAGCTTTGATTGTGCGATTGTCGTCGATGACTACCGCGTGCTCAATGAAGATGGTTTGCGTTTTGAAGATGAATTTGTCCGCCATAAAATGTTGGATGCCATCGGCGATCTATTTATGTGTGGGTATAATATCATCGGTGCTTTTACTGCGTTTAAATCAGGTCATGCATTAAACAACAAGTTACTGCAAACTGTTTTAGCACAGGAAAGCGCTTGGGAGTTTGTCACATTTGAAGACGAAGCAGAAATGCCATTGGCTTTCCGCGCTCCATCACTGGTGTTGGCATAATAGCTGACATGTGTATTGATAAAGAATGTTGAGAACATTCCTATGATGCACCAATGGGTTATGCTATCTGTCACGCTTCTTTCGCTGATGTTTTTTATTCAGCGCTAGCGCTTCCTTTTGGCTGTACTGGTACCCTCTCCGGCCAGCGCAGCCAACCGCTCCAATTTCCTTTTTAACTTTTCAGGGCTGTTTTCGGCCAATATCATTAATGTTTTTGCACTTTCATGAGTGAGCTGGCGCTTTGGTAATTCCTGATTATCATTACTGAATACTTTCGTTGATAATTTTGAGAATCCTTGTTCATTATTATCACACTTAACCATTAATGATGGGTTAATCCTGATGTCGATTGAGGATAAAGATGGTAGAATTTCGCTCCTCAATGTAGATAGTAAGACAGGAATTTCATAACGCAGCCGAGTCATCCAACTGGCATTTCCTGCTTCCAGTACCAGAATTTGTTTGCGATAATTGGCAACCCTGCACCACGGGTGTAATTGTGCCGGAAGTAAACTGAGAACGGCTCGGTTAAGTTTCAATAATGCGATGGCATGTTGTTGAATGATTTGAAGTGGGCTTTTTCCGGCAGTTGCCGCGTCTTCAAACAGCTTATCCAATGATTGTGGGTGGCTATCTCGCATAATAGGGGCAGTTCCAGTATTTATTAATGAAGGATTAATGAGTATTTTAAATCTTTGGCGACAATTTGGTAGGCGTTATTTTTGGTCTCACCTTTTACTTGGCATGGTTGCGACAGGAATTGGTGTTCCTACTGTTTTTGCAGGCGTGGCAGAAGGCCTGCATCATACAAATGCTTCGTCTGCCCAAGGAAGCCGCCATCAAGCACTTTCCTCTTTTGAACACTTATTTAAGCTACATTTGCTCCAATTAAAAAGTGTTCAGCGTCAACCCGCTAATTATTTAAATTACTGGCAGCAACATGCCGTCCGTAATGTGATCCGCCAACTTTCTTTTGCTTTTTCGGTTGCTGAGCCCGTCAAGTACGAAGACGCAAAGGAAAGTACCCGGATTTCTTCTCCATCCATGCAACGACTTATGCTAGATACGTTGCATGCCATGTTGACACAAGCACCAGCGCTATTTGAAGAAATTATCTCAGATGTTGTGCTGGCAGATGTTGTGCTTCCTGATACCCATACTCCAGCTCTCTGGATCGCTAAAGTACAGGGAATTAGGGCAGGGCCAACGCCCAATCATCTATTTTTGCTTTAATGCTGTTGTTTTATTTCAATCTGAGTGTAATAAGACAATTTTTAATAAATGATTGATGGCTACAACAATAGCCCTATCTGAGATGTACTAATTATGCTGATTAAATTACTGACAAAGATTTTTGGTAGCCGTAATGACCGTACCTTGCGCCGTTTGCGCAAAGTGGTTGATGAGATCAACCGTATGGAGCCGGACTTTGAAAAACTCTCTGATGAAGAACTGAAAGCGAAAACAGAACAATTTCGTTCCCGTTTAAAAGAGGGAGAATTACTGGATAAAATTCTGCCAGAAGCGTTTGCTACGGTGCGTGAAGCCAGCAAACGTGTATTTGGTATGCGTCACTTTGATGTGCAATTGTTGGGCGGGATGGTCTTGAATGAACGCTGCATAGCAGAGATGCGTACTGGTGAAGGTAAGACATTGACCGCAACATTGCCAGCTTATCTTAATGCCCTAAGAGGCAAAGGCGTTCACATTGTAACCGTGAACGATTATCTGGCACAGCGCGATGCTGAAAATAACCGCCCACTGTTTGAGTTTCTTGGTTTGAGTGTCGGCATTAACTTACCGGGTATGCCAGCACCGGCAAAACGTGAAGCTTATGCTGCGGATATCACTTACGGTACTAACAATGAGTTTGGCTTTGACTATTTGCGTGACAATATGGCATTTAGTCCAGAAGAGCGAGTTCAACGCAAATTACACTATGCGTTGGTGGACGAAGTTGACTCGATTCTGATCGACGAAGCTCGTACCCCACTGATTATTTCAGGACCTGCGGAAGACAGTTCTGAGCTTTATATCAAAGTAGATAAACTGATCCCGAAACTAGTTCGTCAGGAAAAAGAGGATTCAGATACCTTCCAAGGGGAAGGACATTTCTCTGTTGATGAAAAAACACGTCAAGTCAACCTGACAGAGCGTGGCCTGATATTAATTGAAGAGTTATTGGTGGATGCCAAATTGATGGATGAAGGCGAATCCTTGTATTCACCGACTAATATCATGTTGATGCATCATGTGACAGCCGCTCTGCGCGCTCATGCCCTGTTTACCCGCGATGTTGATTATATCGTTAAAGAAGGCGAGGTTATCATCGTTGATGAACATACCGGTCGTACTATGCAAGGACGTCGTTGGTCTGATGGCTTGCACCAGGCTGTGGAAGCGAAAGAAGGTGTCGAGATTCAGAATGAAAACCAGACGCTGGCTTCAATCACATTCCAGAACTATTTCCGTATATACGAAAAATTGGCAGGGATGACAGGAACCGCCGATACGGAAGCCTTTGAATTCCGCTCTATTTATAAACTGGATACCATCGTTATTCCAACTAATCGCCCAATGGTTCGTCAGGATCTATCGGATCTGGTCTATATGACAGAAGCGGAAAAAATTGAGGCGATCATTGAAGACATCAGAGCGCGGACAAACAATGGTCAGCCTGTTTTGGTGGGGACAATCTCGATTGAGAAATCGGAATTGGTGTCTAGCGCATTAACGAAAGCGGGCATTGCACATAACGTTTTGAACGCAAAATTCCACGCATTGGAAGCTGACATCATTGCGCAGGCTGGCCAGGCTGGTACAGTGACGATTGCAACCAACATGGCGGGACGTGGTACAGATATCATGTTGGGAGGAAGTTGGCAGGCGGAAATCGCTAAATTGGAAGCGCCAACTGAAGCACAAATCGAGAAAATCAAGGCAGAATGGCAAGAGCGCCATGATGCGGTATTGGCCGCAGGTGGCTTACATATTGTCGGTACAGAACGTCATGAATCACGCCGTATTGATAACCAATTACGTGGTCGTGCGGGACGTCAGGGTGATGCGGGCTCTTCACGTTTCTACCTCTCAATGGAAGACTCCTTAATGCGCATTTTTGCTTCCGATCGTGTGACCGGCATGATGCGTAAACTTGGCATGCAGCCAGGGGAAGCAATTGAACACCCATGGGTGACTAAAGCGATTGCGAATGCTCAGCGTAAAGTTGAGAGCCGTAACTTTGATATCCGTAAGCAGTTGTTGGAATATGATGATGTTGCGAACGATCAGCGCAGGGCAATTTATGCTCAGCGTAACGACTTGCTTGATGTGAGTGATGTTAGCGAAACCATCACCAGCATCCGCGAAGATGTCTTCAAGGCAACAATTGATACTTACATTCCACCGCAATCACTGGAAGAAATGTGGGATGTTGAAGGATTGCAAGAACGTTTAAGCAACGATTTTGATTTGAATCTGCCAGTCAAAGAGTGGTTGGACAAAGAGCCTGAATTGCACGAAGAAACATTGCGTGAACGTATTCTTGAGAAGGCGGTAGAAGTTTATAAGCAAAAAGAAGAAATTGTCGGTGCAGAAATGATGCGTAATTTTGAAAAAGGCATCATGTTGCAAACCCTGGATACATTGTGGAAAGAGCATCTGGCAGCGATGGATTACCTCCGCCAAGGCATTCACTTACGCGGTTACGCTCAGAAAGATCCAAAACAAGAGTACAAACGCGAATCTTTTGCCATGTTTGCCAATATGCTGGAATCACTGAAATATGAAGTGATCAGTACCTTGAGCAAAGTTCAGGTTAGAATGCCGGAAGAAGTTGAGGCGCTTGAACAGCAGCGTCGTGAGGAAGCTGAACGTTTGGCAAGACAACAACATTTAAGTCATGAAGTTGAACAGGGCGCGTTGATGTCAAAAGCCGAAGCTCAAGTGGCAACGGGGGAGCGTAAAGTTGGACGCAATGATCCTTGCCCATGTGGCTCTGGTAAAAAATATAAGCATTGCCACGGCCGCTTATAAGCAAAAAAGTCGTGCCAGTGGAAGTGGATAATCCAGTTACCATTGGCACGGGTTAATTTAACGCGATGCTCGACTTTTATGGTGAGTTGAAATGACATAGCCGCTCCTTTATAACTTTAAGTCGTCAAAAATAGAGAAATAAAGGAACAAAAGGCT
>NZ_MKGR01000005.1:145538-184406 GCF_001908095.1 Xenorhabdus thuongxuanensis
CACACGTTGGGTATTTTTGCCAATTTTAAACAAGGTAAAAATCAACGCGACTGGCTTCAACAAGCCAACGTTATAGGATGTTAAAGTCGAGCATCGCGTTAATTTAATAAAAACCCTTAGATCTCATCCTGCAAGAATATCTTTCAATAAAATTTGCTTAAGATATAGATTTGAGGGTTTTGTCATAATACTAGCTCCTGCATATTGCCTATATTTTCAATGAATTTATCGTCGTGGGAAATAAGTACCATAGCACCCGTATAATCATGTAGCGCTTTTTGTAGCAGTTCACGTGATTCAATATCCAGATGGTTATCTGGTTCATCCAATAACAACAGGGCAGGAGCATATGGCCCACAAAACAGGCAAGCTAGGGCGACTTTAAGTTGTTCTCCTCCACTTAGATAACCGACAGGTTTCAAGGCTTCCTCACCGCGAATACGTAATTGTGCCAACCGAGTACGGTAACGATCTTCTGTCCAGCCTGGTGACTGTAATTGAAAGTTATGCAGTGCAGATTGGTTTTTATCAAGGAACGAAAAATGCTGATCCATAAGTCGGTATGAAGACGTTATCTGACACGTGCCTTGTTGGGGAGTGAGAGAACCGGCCATTATTTTTAGTAAAGTAGATTTCCCACTGCCATTTTTACCAATAATAGCAAGGCGGTCACTATTATTGATGGTTAAGTTGATAGGGGAAACTGAACCAAAAGGTAAAACGATATCCTGTAGGTGAAGTAAAGGGGCTGTGGCTGTTTGTGGTGTGGCAATTGCAATTGACAGGGGATCAATAATTTCCAATTTTGTTCTGGCATCGGTAGCCAGTGAAGCACTTCTTTGTATTCGCTCTTCATGTTGTTTTGCTTGTCGTGATAGTGTGGCTTCTGAACGATCTCGTTCACGATCAAGAATGAGCTTAGTTTGATTGGCATTTTCCCGCCGTTGCTTACCCTGAATTTGCCTTTTGCTAGCCAGCTCATGATCTTTTTGCTTATCACGTAAGGCTTTTTTTAAATTTTTCCTGGTTTGATCCACTTCACGTTGAATGCCTAGCCGTAGTTGTTCTTTACTTTCCAACCAGGTTTCCCATCCACCGATACTGCGGGATAATCCTAATCCGCTGAGTTCGTAAACAACGGATACATGCTGTAATAGTTGGATATCATGGGTAACCAGTAAAATGCCTCCATCAAAAGTATTTAGCCATTGAGCTAGCCACAGGCGGCCTTGTCGGTCAAGGTGATTGCTTGGTTCATCCAGAATAATAAAACCTGCGCCTTGACGTTTCAGTGCCAACAACCTGACCCGTGTTTGTTCTCCGCCGCTCAAGGAATTAAAAGGTTGATTTAATATGCTTGGGTTTAGCTCACCTTCTGCCAGTAAAGACCCAGTTTGAAATTGCCAGTCCCAGTTACCCTCCATAACATCAAAATCTGTTTCGTCACCAACACCCGCCAGAACACGTTCATTGGCTCTCATGATTTTGGTTAATCCCAACATATCAGCGGCATTACCGGAAAAAGGTGTTAAGCCTTGTGACAAACAGCCTACATCACAAAAATGTTTTACATTGCCTTCTGTAGGAGGGATCTGCTGCGCCAATATTGAAGCCAGCCAGGATTTACCAATACCATTGCGTCCAACTAATGCATGTTGTCCTGCATTTAAGAATATGTTGATACCAGAAAACAGGGGAGCTACTTCACCAGAAAATTGATAGCCGATTTGCCTTGCTTCGATCAATGATTGCACATCATTTAGCATAAACCGTGCTTCCTTAATTTTTAAAATAGTTGTTTCAATCCTATCTGTCGATTAATTTCTGACACTGTTTACAGCTTGTTTTTACATGATATGTTTTTTCCAGAGAGATAATTGGTAATAAAAAACGATTATATTTGGAATGAAATACAAATTTGCGGCTTAAACTAATTCTAATGTAATCTGCAAGAGATAGTTACTTAAGTTGAATAATAAACTGTAAGAAAAATGATTATGGAAAAAAAACATCTGCATATTGCAGCAGGTATCATTAAAAATAGCAATGATGAAATTTTTATTACTCAGCGTAGAGCTGATTCACATATGGGTGGCTTTTGGGAGTTCCCGGGAGGAAAACTTGAACAGGGAGAAACACCTGAACAAGCATTGATTAGAGAATTAAAGGAAGAAGTTGGGATCACAGTAACGCATTGTGAATTAATTGACACCATCAAACATGATTTTCCTGATAGAAGCATCACTCTTGATTTTTTCCTGGTTGATGAATGGGAGGATGAGCCGTTTGGTAAAGAAGGGCAGCCTTCCCGTTGGGTTTTACAATCAGAATTAATTGCTGATGAATTTCCTCCAGCAAACCGTAGTATTGTTGGCTTTCTAACCCAAAATGGTTCCTGCTAAAGGATTTTTAATAAATTAGGGTAGTTAAATCATTCAATATAAGCGGCGCTAAATAAAACAGGTGCCGCTATAACATGCGTTACGTGATATTATTTATACTATTCAGGCTGTTCGCTCCAGTTATCATTTTCTGAACTGTCGCTTTGGCTTGCTATTCGTTTTTCTTCGCTGGCCCATTCACCTAAGTCGATTAATTGGCAACGTTTACTACAGAATGGGCGGTATGGGCTAATTTCTCCCCACACTACCGTGTTGCCACATGTTGGACATTCGACAGTTAATACTTCAGACATAATACTTTCTCCCGCTTGATTTGAAGGTCATACCCTCCATTTTCACATCGCAGTTTTGTTGGCTGAACTCATTGTTTCAGTGATGTATTTATAAATGTAGAGTTATATAAATACAGAATGAGTCATGTTATTGGGAATTTATTCCCTTACTGTCGTTCTGCAATTTTAAATTTATTGAGCCTAATGTTAACAGTAGGCCAATTCAAATGACAAATGGGCGGGTACAACACCATGCTCACTATCCATTGGTAAAAAACGGATGGCGAAACGTGTTTTGTAGCCGGAGACTTGTGGGTAAACCAATGTATCTGGCACTACGTCCAATTTTAATCTCAACAAATCGGCTTCATCGGCATTCCCCTGATAAAACCCGTTGTGGCTGATTTTAGGGGTAAAAGCGGCGGAGTAGCGTATGAGTTCCAGAATGCTTTCCAAGGCTTTTTGTAATGGACGAAGGCTGTCCAGCCAGGCTGTGACGGATTTATCTCTGACAGATTGTGGTAAATGAAGCCACAGATGCAATGTTGGCAAGTCAAAACTACAGCATCCTCCAGGGATGCTGAGACGTTGACGTACCATGCTGATAATACGGTCTTCTTTGATATATTGGCTAAGCCGTGGAGCTTGATTCAAGGCAATGCTGCGTTCTTTAAGTTGCTCTGTCAAACTATGGATCATAGCCGTATCGGCATTTGGAGAGCCGAGCCACTGTTTTAATTTCACCTGCTGGCGCTCCAGCTCTTTTAATAGCTCAGAACGAACCTCTCCGCGTTCCAGGATCTCAATTAATTCGGCAATTGTACGGAAAAACGAGAGGCTACTCGCCTGAGAATCCAGATGACGTTGTTTTTCCAACTGTTGCAGTGAAGACTCAATCCTCAACCATGAACGCATTTTTTCATTGAGTGGATGTTCAAAAATAATAGTGGAGGTTGCATCACTCATTACGGTTTTCCTGTCTGACTGATTTTGCTTGTTTTAAATACTGTTGATGTAGTTCGGCCACACGAGAGGGAATATCCTGTTCATTGCTGTGGTTAACGATGACATCATCTGCCTTTTCCAGTCTGTCCTGACGGCTGGCTTGTGCAGCCAGAATATTTTCTACTTGCTCACAGCTTACTCCATCACGGGCCATGGTTCTGGTGATCTGTACTTCAATTGGAACATCAACAACTAAAACACGATCTGCCAAATGCATTAAATTGTTTTCAATGAGCAAAGGAACGACCCAGATGGCATAGGGGGCGGTCACTTGGTTTAATTGCCGTTGTGTTTCTACTTGGATCAGTGGATGTAAAAGTGCATTGAGCCACTGTTTCTCTTCTGGGACAGCAAAAACTTTTTGGCGCAACATGGCACGATTAAGGTTGCCATCGGGCAATAATATGTCGGCCCCAAAGTGCTCTGCGATTGCTTGTAGTGCAGGGGTGCCAGGAGCTACAACTTCCCTGGCGATAATATCTGCATCAACCAGCGGGACACCAAGGGATGAAAATACATTAGAGATAGTCGTTTTACCGCTACCAATTCCACCTGTAAGTGCAACAATATAAGTCATTCTATCCCTTTAAATATCTCTGATAGCATAATCAAATTGTAACTCAAGGAAAGCTGATGGGCTATAAACAAACACCTACAATTCTTGTTTTTGCGGCCTTGAGAAAAGATAACAAAACATGTAAATACTTTGTTAAGTTAATATTGTGCCTAATTGAAAAATAGGCAGGTACATGGCCAGTAATAATAAACCGACAATCAAGGCCATTATTAACATCAACAAAGGTTCTAATGATTGAACCAAACTATCAGCAAGGTTGATTGATTTCTCTTGATACCATTCTGCAAGATTGAATAAAAATAATTCTAATTCTCCTGATTCTTCACCTATCATGACAAATTGTTGGCATAACGCAGGGAAATATGCTGTTTGTTTTAATGCGTCACTCATTGGAATGCCTTGTTGAATTTGCCTGTGCAGATTTTTCACTCCTGCAATAAAAACAGGATGGTGGGTTGCACTGAGGGCACATTCAAGCCCTGCCATTAGTGTTAATCCAGCTTTTTGTGTTATGAACAGGATATGAAATATTTGATTAGTCTGTTGATAAATAGTGAGTTGCTTAAAAATAGGGAGTCTCAGGAAAAGCATTTTTTCTTTTGCTTTAAAAATAGGAAAACGGTGGCGTAGCCATAGATAACTGGTTAACAATATAAATATTATTAACAGTAGTAATATGCCATGATGGAGCAATAAATCAGAACCTGATAGAACCCATTGTGTTAACAAGGGCAGGGTGGCATTTAACGAAGAATAGACTTGTCGAAATTCTGGCAGAACAAAAATCAACATCAGAATAATAACCAAAAGGCTTACAAAAGCGACTATTAAGGGATAGTGATAAGCCTTTTGAATTTTCTTCCTCAACCTATTTTGCTGTTCTAAGCGATTGATGATTAATTGGCAGCAGTTTTCAAGCTGGCCGGTTTGTTCTCCTACTGCGATAAGTTGACAAAACAAGGGAGAAAATAACTTCGGATAGTGTTCCAGTGTTGTAGAGAATGATTCCCCCTGACGAATTTTCTGAATCATATCCGCTAATACACATCGCCAGATAGCATATTTACACTCTTGCAGTAAAATAATTAGTCCCTTGAGTAAAGGAATGCCTGAAGTCAGTAACGTACTTAACTGGTGAATAAAATGCAGGCGATAGGCAATTTCTTTTTTGCTGTAATAAATAATTTTTTTACATCTAATAGCATAGGGTTGAAGATCGAGATGACTGAGGTATTGGAATACACTTTTTTTACTGTAGCCAATACTTTCCCCTGTGATGGCTTTTCCATTCTTGTTAATTGCCTGCCATTGGTAAATATACTCTATTTTCATATTGTCTCATGGCCTGTAATCTGATAAATCTCTTCAAGAGTAGTTATTCCTTTTTCCACTAATGTTATCCCTGCTGAAAAAAGCGTTACATCTTGTTGTGAGGCAAGTAAATGTGAGAGGCTGGCATTAGAACATTCAGACAGGGTTTGCTGGAGTTCAGGTTTGATTTCGAGAAATTCATAGATGGCGGTTCTGCCATAATAACCAGAGAAGCAGTGATCACAACCAACCGCATTCCATTTTTTTATAGATGTTGAACCCATAATATTAGGAATCACTGTGGGAATACTGTCCTGTTGTCGGCAATGGGGGCAGAGCTTACGAACCAGCCGCTGTGCAATAATCAATTTCACACATGAGGCTGTGGTATAACCAGAAATTCCCAAATTATGCAGGCGAGATATCGTATCAATAGTGGAATTGGTATGCAGGGTTGATAAAACCAAGTGGCCTGTTTGAGCTGCTTTCATTGATATTTCAGCGGTTTCGTTGTCACGGATTTCGCCAACCATAATGATATCGGGATCTTGCCGCAATAATGCTCTGAGGACTTTGGCAAAATCGAGACCAATCTTGTTATTAACAGGCGTTTGGTTGATGCCATTTAAAGGAATTTCGACAGGATCTTCGACACTACAGATATTCTTTTTAGTTTGGTTTAAATATTGCAGACAGCTATATAACGTAACCGTCTTTCCGCTGCCAGTCGGGCCAGTGACTAAAATCATCCCTTGTGGTAAATGGAGTTTTTGTTTTAAAAGTTGTAATTGTGGTTCAGGCAGTCCTAACTGTTCCAGAGATAGTTGATGTATGGTATTTAAAATACGCAGGACTATTTTTTCCCCATGTAGTGTGGGGAGTGTTGATATACGAATCGCATAACTGTTTTTGTTGTCACTCCAGTCAAATTGCCCATCTTGAGGCTGGCGTTTTTCAGCAATATTGAGCTTTGCCATAATTTTTAAGCGGGCAGGAATACCCGTATTCATTTGAGGAGGAGGTGCCAGCATGGTATGTAATGTACCATCAACTCGAATACGTATTTGGTAGCCACGTTGAGATGGTTCAAAGTGAATATCTGAAGCTCTTTTTTGTATTGAAGTTAATATTGTTTGATTAATTAATTGAATAATGGGTGTGTCTATTCCCTCATCATGGAGATTGTTGGTTTGTATTGCATCATTATAATGAGCATGGCGGCTATCGAGACGATCTATACGGTACGGTTCTTCTTTATCACTTTCTGAACAGTAATTTTTTGCTGACATTAATGAATTTTCTTCTGTCAACATTGATTCTATTTTTGCTTGTGGCCAAATATCTACATTAACGATTAAACCTGAAATAAATTTCAGTGCGGAAATGAAATCCTCATTAGGTGATTTATTACAGGCAATTGTGATCGCATGGAAATCTTTTTTTATAAGAATGGCCTGGTGTCGTTGACACAGTTCTTTTATTTCTTTTTCCATTAGGAGGTGATCCTTATTTACCATTATCTTTATTCCTTTAATATTGGCGTGACTTGATTATTTGAAACTTAAATTCTACTAGGAATGACAGGAGGTGTTTAAAATTTCAAAGTTTCCTGACATTTTAGTTTTAACGATTCATTTTCAGATTCACAAATCGCGTTCCATTGAGTGAAACCAGTCTTTGTATCTTGAATAGGTTTTAACGTAGTATGGAGTCCGTTAAGGTTTTGCTGGCCCACCACCGTTATCTCTCCATCTTTTACTGAGATGGTGCTGACATAGCGGCTATTGTGGCCTGATGGAATGGAGGGGTGACCAGAGTGGCAATCTTTATAATTTTCAGCTTCAAAGCGACACAGTTCTACACCAGATTTATAAGGCATAATAGCTTGTAGCATATCGGTTAATGCTGCTTTTTGGATATATCCCTGATAACTGGGAATGGCAATTGCGCCGAGAATAGACACGATAGCCATAACAACCATCACTTCAATTAATGTAAATCCCTGTTGTTTCATCTTTTCTCCTTGTATATGCATCTGAACTGATTGCCATATTCAATAGCAGATATACCCTTCATATTTTGAATTGCAATCTATTGGATATCGGTACCTATAATCATGGAGAAAAAAGAGAAAAATAAAATATCGTTAATGAAATTTATGAAGTCGGCTCGAAAAAATAACTTTATGTTACATTCTATTGCACAAATTTTTCGAGCCTGCCCGTAACTAAGAAGACACCCGATATATTGGCCGATTGAAGGTGCTAACATGCTAACCTGTTACACTTTAAGTCATAGCATTACGCTTAATGAAGCTGATTGGTATTGGCCATATTGGAAGGATGATGTTGGCAAGGTGATATTAAATATTAAGGGGGAGGTAAAAGAATGAAACTGCATGAAGGGTGGATTGATAGTGCGAGAAAGGTTATTTCCCCACATTGTGATCTGCGGCCAGAAGGAGAAATACCATCATTACTGGTTATCCATAACATCAGCTTACCTCCCGGCAAGTTTGGCGGTCCTTATATTGATCAATTATTTATGGGGACATTAGATCCTAAAGCCGATCCTTTTTTTGATGAGATTAAGCATTTACGTGTTTCTGCTCACTGTTTAATCCGGCGTGATGGTGAGGTTGTACAATATGTTCCTTTCAATAAAAGAGCTTGGCATGCTGGCGTTTCCTGCTACTGTGACCGTGATAAATGTAATGATTTTTCGATAGGTATTGAACTGGAAGGCACAGATGATGAGGAATTTACTGAAATTCAGTACATCAAATTGGTGAAAGTTACTGAGCTGCTTATTAGTCAATATCCTGATATTTGTGACAATATAACAGGACACAGCGATATCGCACCGGGAAGGAAAACTGATCCTGGGCCTTATTTTTATTGGGAACATTACCGTCAACTATTGAAGGAGTGAGTTGGATGACTCTCTTTATTCTATTGTTAATACTAGCATGGGAACGTGTTTTTAAGATGAGGGATCACTGGCAACTGGAACGTTATTTAGCCCCAGTTTTTGTCAGACTCAAATCACATTCACTATGGGGTAGCTTAGGAATGACCTTTTTGGTCGCTTTATTGACATGGAAGCTTATTGATATTTCTAGCTCTGTTGCTTTTGGTATTCTCGCGGTGGTGCTGGGTATCATAATCAGTCTGTTATGTATTGGCGCAGGCAGGTTACGGCATGATTACCGTGGATATCTCCAGGCTGTGCGCCAGAATGATTTTGGGCAGCAGAAAAAGTATCTTGCTCGTCTGACGATGATTCAGGGAACACTACCCGACACCACAAAAGAAGAACGATTACGTGAGATACAGAATTCATTGATTTGGATAAATTTCCGTTATTATCTTGCCCCTATTTTTTGGTTGGCTGTACTGGGTAAATTCGGTCCTGCGGTTTTGATGGGATATGGTTGCCTCAGGGCTTATCAAAGTTGGTTAGCCCAGCACGCAACGGCAGTGCAGAGAGCACAATCTGGCGTTGATGGGATACTGCATTGGCTGGATTGGCTCCCTGCACGTTTGGCAGGTATTGCCTATGCGTTGTTAGGACATGGAGAGAAAGCCTTACCCGCTTGGATTGCATCACTGACTGATTTTCGGTCATCACAATACAAAGTAGTCAGTCAATTAGCACAATTTGCATTAAGTAAAGAGCCCCATCTTAACCCGATAGAAACGCCTGTTGCTGCTGTAACGTTAGCGAAAAAAGCAACTTTTGCTATTGTGATTATTGTCGCACTGTTGACGATTTACGGGGCATTAGTTTGATAAACAAGAGAGATAGAGGGCTAGGTGCGCCCTTTATTTTTCTGAGATAACAAATTGCTATGATAATAAGGATAACGCTGGGGGAATTTTTAGAGGTAGTGGCTTGAGCTTACCCGTGGCATCGGGCGTCGTTATTTGATTTTGTCTATTTTGATTGACTTATGGATTATCTGTAATGATTTTTATTTTGAATTTTAATTCATATTTTTTGCATGATTTACGATTTATTATCTTGCTGTAACGTTTCACTTTGCTCGTCTATGCGTTTAAAAACGTTAAATTTCCCTAATTTCTCCTATCTTAAAATCCTTTTCGGTTATAATTTTCTAATAAAATTTAAAATATTTTGTTAAAATTTGCAGATTTTTATGATTTAACCCAAGGTCTTTATAGACAGCTAGTGAATACTTTGTTACTTTAAGACCCTGTATTCTAAATTGGTATTACCAATTGACTTTGACCTGTTAACCAGGGTTTAATGACTAAGATTTAGTCAGTGAGACTTAGTTGAGCAAGGCATAGTCCGAAGCAACATTTACTTATTGAATGGCTTACAGCAGATATGGCCTATAGCAAGATTCGCCAACCAAAGTTATCAGATGTGATTGAGCAACGTCTTGAACAGCTCATTCTCGAAGGCTCGCTACGCCCGGGAGAAAAACTGCTGCCTGAACGTGAGCTGGCAAAGCAGTTTGAAGTATCACGTCCTTCATTGCGCGAAGCCATTCAAAAATTGGAAGCCAAAGGCTTTCTTTTCCGTCGTCAAGGGGGCGGAACTTTTGTGCAGAACAATCTGTGGCAAAGTTTCAGTGACCCACTTGCCCAACTTATTGCAGATAATCAAGAATCCCAGTTCGATCTCCTTGAGGCACGTCATGCGTTAGAGGGGATTGCTGCTTATTATGCAGCACTTAGAGGAACTGATGAGGATTTCAAACGCATTGAGCAAAGCCATCTTGCCATTCAAAAAGCACAACAAAGTGGTGATGTGAATGCGGAATCTGATGCTGTCTTGCAATACCAACTTGTTGTCACGGAAGCTGCCCATAATGTGGTATTGCTGCATTTATTGCGCTGTATGATCCCAATGTTAGAACAAAATATCAGGCGCAATTTTGAAGTCATTTATACCCGTAAAGAAATGTTGGCAGCGGTGAGTGACCATAGGGCTGAAATTTTTCGCTCTATCATGGCGCGGGAACCAGAAAAAGCCCGTGAGGCTTCTCATCGCCATTTGGCCTTTATTGAAGAAGTTTTATTGGATTTGACTCGTGAACGTACTCGTCGTGAGCGTTCATTGAGACGGCTCCAGCAACATCAGGAATAAGAGCCTGTCCCTTGGGGCGTCATAGACAAATCAAATTCCCGAATGGGTAGGTTCTAACTTAACTGTACAGATCCTGACTGCTGCGTTTGTACAGTTTGTCGACTCTTTACCGAGAGTTTTAGCGGCAATATATAGCAGGGCCTATCTTCCGGTCATAACAGGCAGTTTCGTCAAAAGGTATGACCAGAAGATAGGCTCCAATAACCATTAGAAAATAGATAACAGATAAGGAATACACCATGTCAGATATTTTGAAAAATGACGTGGATCCGATCGAAACTCGCGATTGGTTACAGGCGATCGAATCGGTCATCCGTGAAGAAGGTGTTGAGCGTGCTCAGTTCCTGATTGATCAGGTTTTGAACGAAGCTCGTAAAGGTGGCGTTAGCGTTGCTGCAGGTGCTGCAAGCCGCAATTACATCAACACTATTCCTGTTGAGGATGAGCCTGCTTACCCTGGCAACCTGGATTTAGAGCGTCGTATCCGTTCCGCTATTCGCTGGAATGCGGTGATGACCGTTCTGCGTGCATCTAAAAAAGATTTGGAACTGGGTGGCCACATGGCTTCATTCCAGTCTTCCGCTACTGTTTATGAAGTTTGTTTTAACCATTTCTTCCGCGCTCGTAACGAAAATGATGGTGGTGACTTGGTATACTTCCAGGGCCACATTTCTCCAGGCGTTTACGCACGTGCATTCCTTGAAGGTCGTCTGACTGAAGAGCAGATGAACAACTTCCGTCAAGAAATCGGTGGTAATGGCCTGTCTTCTTACCCGCATCCAAAACTGATGCCTGACTTCTGGCAGTTCCCAACTGTTTCAATGGGTTTGGGGCCAATCTCCGCTATTTATCAGGCTAAATTCCTGAAATATCTGGAAAATCGTGGTCTGAAAGATACCTCTAAACAAACCGTTTATGCTTTCTTAGGCGACGGTGAAATGGATGAGCCAGAATCTAAAGGTGCGATCACTATCGCAACTCGTGAAAAACTGGATAACCTAGTATTCATCATCAACTGTAACTTGCAGCGTCTGGATGGTCCAGTAACCGGTAACGGCAAAATTGTTAACGAACTGGAAGGTATCTTCGACGGTGCGGGCTGGCAGGTACTGAAAGTCCTGTGGGGTGAGCGTTGGGACGAACTGCTGCGTAAAGACACCAGCGGTAAACTGGTTCAATTGATGAACGAAACGCTGGACGGCGACTATCAGACATTCAAGTCCAAAGATGGCGCTTATGTTCGTGAACACTTCTTCGGTCGTTACCCAGAAACTGCTGCATTAGTCAAGGATATGACTGATGACGAAATTTGGGCTTTGAACCGTGGTGGTCACGATCCGAAGAAAGTTTACGCTGCACTGAAAAAAGCACAGGATACCACTGGCAAACCAACTGTAATCTTGGCTCAGACCATCAAAGGTTACGGTATGGGTGATACCGCTGAAGGTAAGAACATCGCTCACCAGGTTAAAAAAATGAACATGGAAGGCGTTCGTCAATTCCGCGATCGTTTCAGTGTGCCTGTATCTGATGAGCAGATCGATAACTTGCCATATGTAACTTTCGACAAAGACTCTGAAGAATCTAAATATCTGCATGAGCGTCGTAACGCATTGGGTGGTTATGTACCAAGCCGTCGCGTTAATTTCGACGAAAAACTGGAAATTCCAGCGCTGGAAGAATTCAGCTCTCTGCTGGAAGAACAATCCAAAGAAATTTCTACCACTATTGCTTTCGTTCGTGCACTGAACGTTATGCTGAAGAACAAGTCAATCAAAGATCGCCTGGTTCCAATTATTGCTGACGAAGCTCGTACCTTCGGTATGGAAGGTTTGTTCCGTCAAATCGGTATCTACAGCCCTAATGGTCAGCAGTATACTCCGCAAGACCGTGAGCAAGTTGCATACTATAAAGAAGATGCAAAAGGCCAGATCCTGCAAGAAGGTATCAACGAACTGGGTGCTGCTTCATCTTGGCTGGCTGCTGCAACTTCTTACAGCACCAACAACTTGCCAATGATCCCATTCTACATCTACTACTCCATGTTCGGATTCCAGCGTATTGGTGATCTGTGCTGGGCAGCGGGTGATCAGCAAGCTCGTGGCTTCTTGGTTGGTGGTACTTCTGGTCGTACAACTCTGAACGGTGAAGGTTTGCAGCATGAAGATGGTCACAGCCATATTCAGTCTCTGACTATTCCTAACTGTATCTCTTACGATCCAGCATTCGCTTTTGAAGTTGCTGTTATCATGCAGGATGGTTTGGAGCGTATGTATGGTGAGAAACAAGAGAACATCTACTACTACATCACCACACTGAACGAAAACTACCACATGCCAGCCATGCCTGAAGGTGCTGAAGAAGGCATTCGTAAAGGTATCTACAAGCTGGAAAGCCTGGAAGGTGCGAAAGGTCAAGTTCAGTTGCTGGGCTCTGGCTCTATCCTGCGTCATGTTCGTGAAGCAGCGAAGATCCTGTCTGCTGAATACGGCATCGGTTCCGATGTGTATAGCGTAACTTCCTTCACTGAACTGGCTCGTGATGGTCAGGATTGTGAGCGTTGGAACATGTTGCACCCATCAGAAAAACCTCGCGTTCCTTATATTGCCCAGATCATGAATGAAGCTCCAGCAGTTGCTTCTACTGACTATATGAAACTGTTTGCAGAGCAAGTACGTAACTTCGTTCCTGCAAGCGACTATCGTGTATTGGGTACCGACGGTTTCGGTCGTTCTGACAGCCGTGAAAACCTGCGTCATCACTTTGAAGTTGATGCTTCTTATGTGGTTGTTGCAGCTCTGGGTGAACTGGCTAAACGTGGCGAAGTTGATGTGAAAGTTGTTGAAGAAGCTATCAAGAAATACAACATCAACCCAGAAAAAGTTAACCCACGTCTGGCATAAGAGGTAAAGATTAATGTCTATCGAAATTAACGTACCTGATATTGGTGCAGATGAAGTTGAAGTTACCGAGATTCTGGTGAAAGTTGGTGACACAGTAGAAGCAGAACAGTCACTGATCACGGTTGAAGGTGACAAAGCTTCTATGGAAGTTCCTTCTCCACAGGCGGGTATAGTCAAAGAAATCAAAGTTGCGGTTGGCGATAAAGTTGAAACTGGCAAACTGATTATGGTTTTTGAATCCTTAAACGGTGCAGCAGAATTTGCACCTGCGCAGCAAGCAGCGCCAGCAGCGGCATCAGCAGCAGTAGAAAGCAAAGAAGTGAATGTGCCAGATATCGGTGGTGACGAAGTTGAAGTGACCGAAATCATGGTAAAAGTGGGTGATACTGTTACTGAAGAGCAGTCACTGATTACTGTTGAAGGTGACAAGGCGTCAATGGAAGTTCCTGCGCCATTTGCAGGTACTGTGAAAGAGATCAAAATTGCGGCTGGCGATAAAGTTAAAACCGGTTCTCTGATCATGGTATTTGAAGTGGCCGGTTCTGGAGTCGCTCCAGCGGCAGCACCGGCAGCGGCTCCAGCAGCAGCGCCTGCGGCTTCTGCGGTCAAAGAAGTCAACGTACCAGATATTGGTGGTGACGAAGTTGAAGTGACCGAAATCATGGTAAAAGTAGGTGATACTATTGCTGAAGAGCAGTCACTGATCACTGTTGAAGGTGACAAGGCTTCGATGGAAGTTCCTGCACCATTTGCAGGTACTGTGAAAGAGATCAAAATTGCGGCTGGCGATAAAGTTAAAACCGGTTCTCTTATTATGGTATTTGAAGTTGCGGGTTCAGCCTCTGTAGCAGCACCAGCGGCGGTTCCGGCTTCTGTGGCTGAACCTGCGAAAGCAGCACCAGCGCCAGCAGTAAGCAAGCCAGCAGAAGGCAAAAATGAATTTGCTGAAAATGACGCTTATGTTCATGCTACTCCAGTAATTCGTCGTCTGGCTCGTGAATTTGGCGTAAATTTGGCTAAAGTAAAAGGTACTGGCCGTAAAGGTCGCATCCTGCGCGAAGACGTTCAGGCTTATGTGAAAGATGCGATTAAACGTGCGGAAGCAGCACCTGCGGCTGCGGGCGGTGGTCTGCCAGGTATGCTGCCTTGGCCAAAAGTTGATTTCAGCAAGTTTGGTGAAATCGAAGAAGTTGAAATGAGCCGTATCCAGAAAATTTCTGGTGCTAACCTCAGCCGTAACTGGGTCATGATCCCTCATGTTAACCTGTTCGATGAAGCAGATATCACTGAAGTTGAAGAGTTCCGTAAACAGCAGAACAAAGAAGCTGAGAAGAAACAGCTTGGCGTGAAAATCACTCCGCTGGTGTTCGTCATGAAAGCCGCTGCGAAAGCACTGGAAGCAATGCCTCGCTTTAACAGCTCCATTTCTGAAGATGGCCAGAAGTTGATCTTGAAAAAATACGTTAACATCGGTATCGCGGTTGATACACCTAACGGCTTGGTTGTTCCTGTATTCAAGGATGTCAATAAGAAAGGCATCATGGAACTGTCCAGAGAATTGGCTGAAGTTTCTAAGAAAGCACGTGCTGGTAAGCTGACCGCTTCCGACATGCAGGGTGGCTGCTTCACTATTTCCAGCTTGGGTGGTATCGGTACTACCGGCTTTGCACCAATTGTGAATGCGCCAGAAGTGGCAATCATGGGTCTGTCTCGTTCTTCCATGAAACCAGTTTGGAATGGCAAGGAATTTGTTCCACGTCTGATTCTGCCTATGTCTCTGTCTTTCGACCATCGTGTGATCGACGGAGCAGATGGCGCACGTTTCATCACTTATATTAATCAATTGATGAGCGACATCCGCCGTTTAGTCATGTAATGCAAAGGCCGGTAAATAACCGGCCTAATGATTACTACCGTGACAGATATTTTCACCTTGCATCTGGCAGGTTGGGATTTCTGTCACGTTAACGCGCTTTTCAGGTTATTTACAATTCTGTAAACTGCTCGCGGTGTGTACGTCCCGGTGGAATATGGTTTTTTTTCGTCTGACTCGCCGGACAAACAATTAAGAGGTCATGATGAGTACTGAAATTAAAGCCCAGGTAGTGGTGCTTGGTGCAGGCCCGGCAGGGTATTCTGCTGCTTTCCGTTGTGCTGACTTAGGTTTGGACACTGTTTTGGTTGAACGTTACTCTACTTTGGGTGGTGTTTGCCTTAATGTTGGTTGTATCCCATCCAAGGCTCTGCTTCATGTTGCCAAAGTGATTGAAGAAGCAAAAGCACTGTCACAACATGGTATCGTGTTTGGTGAACCACAAACTGATATCGATAAGATCCGTCTCTGGAAAGAAAAAGTTATTTCTCAGTTGACAGGTGGTCTGGGCGGTATGGCTAAGGGCCGTAAAGTTAACGTTGTTAACGGTGTTGGTAAATTTACAGGTGCTAACACTCTGGTAGTAGAAGGCGAGAACGGCGCAACAACGATTAATTTTGAGAATGCCATTATCGCAGCGGGTTCACGCCCAATTCAGTTACCATTCATTCCACATGATGATCCTCGTGTATGGGATTCTACCGATGCACTGGAGCTGAAAACTGTTCCAGGGCGCCTGTTGGTTATGGGCGGTGGTATTATTGGTCTGGAAATGGGTACTGTTTACCATGCTCTGGGTTCTCAGATCGACGTGGTAGAAATGTTCGATCAGGTTATTCCTGCGGCGGATAAAGACATTGTTAAAGTGTTCACTAAGCGCATCAGTAAGAAGTTCAACTTGATGCTGGAAACTAAAGTGACCGCGGTAGAAGCTAAAGAAGATGGCATCTACGTAACAATGGAAGGTAAGAAAGCTCCGGCAGAACCACAGCGTTATGATGCGGTTCTGGTTGCTATCGGCCGTGTTCCAAACGGTAAATTGATTGATGCTGGTAAAGCAGGCGTTGAAGTTGATGATCGTGGCTTTATCCACGTGGATAAACAAATGCGTACTAACGTGCCTCACATCTTTGCTATCGGTGATATTGTTGGTCAGCCAATGCTGGCGCACAAAGGTGTCCATGAAGGTCACGTTGCTGCTGAAGTTATTTCTGGTAAGAAACATTACTTCGATCCAAAAGTGATTCCATCTATCGCTTACACTGAGCCAGAAGTTGCTTGGGTTGGTCTGACCGAGAAAGAAGCGAAAGAAAAAGGCATCAGCTACGAAACTGCGACTTTCCCATGGGCAGCATCTGGTCGTGCAATTGCATCTGACTGTTCAGATGGTATGACCAAGCTGATCTTCGATAAAGAAACTAACCGCGTTATTGGTGGTGCTGTTGTTGGTACTAACGGCGGTGAGCTGCTGGGTGAAATCGGTCTGGCTATCGAAATGGGTTGTGATGCAGAAGATATCGCTCTGACTATCCACGCTCACCCAACACTGTACGAATCAATTGGTATGGCTGCGGAAATTTACGAAGGCAGCATCACTGATTTGCCAAACCCTAAGGCAAAGAAAAAGAAGTAATTCTTTAGATTTCGCAGTGGGTTAAGAAGAAAAAATTTCAAACGGCTTTCAAATAGGGAAGCCGTTTTTATTTGCAGATGTTTACAGAGAGAAATTAAGGAATTTTCAGGCTAAAATAACAACAGATAGCATTTAAAACTTTAATACCCTCTCTAAGCTCATTTATCCAGAATTTTATTATGGTTCAATGTTGATTTTATGTGAATGAATTAACATGCTATTCAAATTTTGGTATGCTAAACACCCGAAGCTGAGCATAATTATAATGTTATGCGAGCAAAATCCTCTGACCTGGCACCCTTGATGATTGTTTTCAGATGATCATTTTCAATGATCATTAGCGGGTGCAGACAGCCGGGTATATAAAATGACAATGAGAGCGAGGAGAAAGTCGTGCTAGAAGAATACCGCAAGCACGTAGCCGAGCGTGCAGCTCAAGGCATCGTCCCTAAGCCGTTAGACGCAGCTCAAGCAGCAGCGCTGGTCGAATTACTGAAGAACCCACCTATAGGTGAAGAAGCTTTTCTGATAGATCTACTGACCAATCGTGTTCCTCCTGGTGTAGATGAAGCTGCTTATGTTAAAGCAAGTTTCCTTGCTGCCGTTGCTAAGGGAGAAACTACCTCTCCTTTAGTGACCCAGGAAAAAGCCATCGAATTATTGGGAACCATGCAGGGTGGGTATAATATCCACGCTTTAATTGATGCCCTGGATGATGAAAAGTTGGCTCCAATTGCAGCGAAGGCACTTTCTCATACTTTGCTGATGTTCGACAGTTTCTATGATGTAGAAGAAAAAGCAAAAGCGGGTAATGTCCATGCCAAACAGATTATGCAATCGTGGGCTGATGCAGAATGGTTCCTTGGGCGCCCTGAATTAGCGGAAAAAATCACCGTTACCGTCTTTAAGGTTACGGGGGAAACCAACACTGATGATCTTTCTCCTGCCCCTGATGCGTGGTCACGCCCTGATATTCCCCTACATGCATTGGCAATGCTCAAGAATGCCCGTGAAGGTATTGAGCCTGATCAAGCCGGTGTTGTAGGCCCAATTAAGCAAATTGAGGCTCTGAGCAAGAAAGGTTATCCGTTGGCCTACGTTGGAGATGTTGTCGGGACTGGCTCTTCCCGTAAATCGGCAACTAACTCCGTATTGTGGTTTATGGGAGAAGATATTCCGTTTGTACCCAATAAACGGGGTGCTGGTGTGGTGCTGGGTGGAAAAATAGCTCCAATTTTCTTCAATACCATGGAAGATGCAGGTGCGTTGCCAATTGAGGTGGATGTTTCCAAGCTGAATATGGGGGATGTAATTGATATCTATCCCTATAAAGGTGAAATCCGCTATCACGAAACAAATGAGTTATTGGCTACTTTTGCATTGAAAACCGATGTACTGATCGATGAAGTACGTGCTGGTGGCCGTATTCCATTGATTATCGGCCGTGGTTTGACTGGCAAAGCGCGTGAGTCACTGGGTTTGCCACTGAGTGATGTGTTCCGTCAGGCAAAAGCGGTGGCGAAAAGCGATCGTGGCTTCTCATTGGCGCAAAAAATGGTTGGTCGTGCGTGTGGTAAGAGCGGTATCCGTCCAGGGGAATATTGTGAGCCTAAGATGACTTCTGTGGGTTCTCAGGATACCACAGGGCCAATGACGCGGGATGAGTTGAAAGATTTGGCATGTCTGGGCTTTTCTGCGGATCTGGTTATGCAATCATTTTGTCATACCGCTGCCTATCCAAAACCTGTTGATGTGACGACACACCATACTCTGCCTGATTTCATTATGAACCGTGGTGGGGTATCTCTGCGTCCGGGGGATGGCATTATCCACTCATGGTTGAACCGCATGTTATTGCCAGATACTGTGGGTACAGGTGGAGATTCCCATACCCGTTTCCCAATTGGTATTTCTTTCCCGGCTGGTTCAGGTCTGGTGGCATTTGCTGCGGCAACAGGCGTAATGCCGTTGGATATGCCAGAATCCGTACTGGTTCGTTTTAAAGGAAAAATGCAACCCGGAATAACCTTGCGTGATCTGGTTCATGCCATTCCTTATTATGCGATTCAGCAAGGTTTGCTGACCGTTGAGAAGAAAGGTAAGAAAAACATCTTCTCTGGCCGTATCCTTGAGATTGAAGGTTTGCCAGAACTTAAAGTTGAACAGGCATTCGAGTTGGCTGATGCCTCTGCGGAACGTTCTGCGGCAGGATGTACCATTAAGCTGGATAAAGAGCCAATTATTGAATACTTGCAGTCGAACATTGTCTTGCTGAAATGGATGATTGCAGAAGGTTATGGTGATTGCCGGACATTGGAACGCCGTATTATTGGCATGGAAAACTGGCTGAAAGATCCTCAATTGTTGGAAGCGGATGCAGATGCTGAATACGCAGCCGTTATTGAGATTGATCTGGCAGACATTAAAGAGCCTATTTTATGTGCACCTAATGATCCTGATGATGCACGTCTGTTATCTGAAGTAGCTAACAGTAAAATTGACGAAGTTTTCATTGGCTCTTGCATGACTAATATTGGACATTTCCGTGCGGCGGGTAAATTGCTGGATCAGCATAAAGGCCAGCTGCCGACTCGCTTGTGGGTTGCTCCTCCGACTAAGATGGATGCGGCCCAATTAACGGAAGAAGGGTATTACAGCATTTTCGGCAAGAGCGGAGCACGCATTGAGATCCCTGGTTGTTCATTGTGTATGGGGAATCAGGCGCGTGTGGCGGATGGTGCAACAGTAGTATCCACTTCTACTCGTAACTTCCCTAACCGCCTTGGTTCCGGTGCCAATGTTTACCTTGCTTCGGCGGAGTTGGCGGCTGTCGCTTCATTGTTAGGACGCTTGCCAATGCCAGAAGAGTATTTGCAGTTTATGGATCAAGTCGATGAAACCGCAGCAGATACTTATCGCTATCTCAATTTTGATCAATTAAATCAATACACAGAAAAAGCGGATGATGTAATCTTCCAAACCGCAGTATAAAAAAGTATATTGCAACGAATGGGGAGGCGAATGCTTCCCCTTTTTTTGTTTTTGTTACTACCGTCTTATAACAATTTCGTAGTAATTTCTGTATCAGTTTGTGGGTTGCCTCAGAGGTGGAAATAGCGGAAATGTTTAAAATTCAAATGAAATTATTTGGCATCTGTAAAAATAGTCAGGGGGTATGTGATGGAATATGAATTTATGCAGGATGTTACCGGTCAGATAACAACATCCTTTTCAATGGATCATGAAGCCATCGGTCATTGGTTGAATGAAGAAGTGAAAGGCGATCTGTGCGTATTGGATAAAATCATTGTGGCCTTGCAAGAGATTAAAGGTAGTGAACGCCAATGGCAGTTGGCTGGTCATGAATATACGCTATTGATGAGTGAAGATGAGATCATGATCAGGGCTAATCAACTGCAATTTGATACAGAGGTTATAGAAGAAGGAATGAGTTACTACGATAACGAGAGTTTGGCTTTTTGTGGGACAGAAGATTTTATCGATATGTTGGCTGATTACAGAGAATTTATTTTGCAAAAAAGGAAAACGTAAGGATTAGTGTTCAAGCAATGAAGGCTTTCTGCCATAATTTATATTCCATTACATTTTTGTGTTGTGATAGTGGCTTTCTATTTTTTTGAACAGAAAACTATTTTTGAACAGGAGCCTACATCCTACTGGTGGCGTTCATTGTGAGGAATGGCATCGAATGGAGATAGGTTCCAACAATAACGGTGGACTTTGTATGGAAAAAATCAATCTGTCACATGAGATTGATAAAGCGGCAAGCTGGTTTACCAACAATCAGGATCTATTGATTCAGTATGTGGTAAACATTGTATCTGCCATTTTGATTCTTATCGTTGGCTTATTTATTGCCAAGTTGGCTAATAAAGCAACCAAGCGTGTTATGTCACTGCGTGGCATTGATACCACCATTTCTGATTTTCTATCCGCGATTATTCGTTACGCTATCATAGCATTTACGATTATTGCTGTTCTTGGGAAGTTGGGCATTCAGACCGCATCTGTGATTGCCGTCATTGGTGCCGCAGGTTTGGCGGTAGGCCTGGCATTACAAGGCTCACTGTCTAATTTTGCTGCTGGTGTTTTATTGGTGATTTTCCGTCCACTTCGCACTGGCGAATATGTCAGCATTGGCGCTGTGGAAGGAACTGTCATGCAAGTACAGATTTTCTCAACAACATTGCGCACGGCAGATGGCCGTATCATTGTGATCCCCAATGGTAAAATTATTGCGGACAATATTATCAATACCAGCCGTGAACCTGACCGCCGTACCCAAATTATGGTAGGGGTTGCATATGATGCGGATATTGATGAAGTGAAAAGAGTGTTGGGCGATGTGATTCAAGCAGATAAACGCATTCAACATGAAAAAGGAATCACTATCCGTCTGCATGAAATGGCTCCTTCATCATTGAACTTTATTGTGCGTGTGTGGACCACCAATGGTGACGCCTGGAATGTCTATTGGGATTTGATGGAAAACTTTAAGCGTACTTTGGATAAACACAATATCGGCATTCCTTTCCCGCAAATGGATGTTTATTTACATCAGCAAAATAGTGCCTTACAGAAGAAGGCAGACGAATAATTAAGATATCGTGGTGTGAGAATTTCTCACATCACCTTTCCTAATGATGCATTAGAATCATTCATTTTTACTAATGCACCATCTTGTTTAAGATGCATTGATATCGTAACTAATTGAATAATTATTAGGAATCTTTGCATGTTTTCAACATTTATTCAGGGCTTTTTTCTTAGTGCTGCGATGATCCTTCCGCTTGGGCCACAAAATGTATTTATCATGCAGCAAGGAAGCAGGAAGCAGTTTCATTTAATGAGTGCAGCATTATGCTCCACCAGTGATTCTCTGCTCATCATAACGGGGATATTTGGTGGCAGTGCCTTACTGGGACAATCGGTGCTTTTATTGCAAGCCGTGACATGGGGAGGCGTTGCGTTTTTATTATGGTATGGATGGGGAGCTTTTCGAACAGTATTATCGGCAGAAGTCGAACATTTCTGTACTGAAAAAACTGTCCAAAACCGTTGGCGAGTCATAGTAACGTTATTTGCTGTGACATGGCTAAATCCTCATGTCTATTTGGATACCATTGTTGTCTTGGGAAGCATAGGAGGTCAATTGTCAGCCGAGCTTCGGCCGTGGTTTACCACCGGAGCGGTAATGGCATCGATCAGTTGGTTTTTTACATTGTCATTCTTGTCTGCGTGGTTTGCACCTGTGCTTAATCGACCCAGAGCACAGCGGATCATCAATATCTTCGTTGGCTGTGTGATGTGGTATATCGCTTGGAACTTAATTAATCAAGGATATAGATTTTATTGATTATAATATCTCTCCATAGAATAGATGTTCTATAGATTACTTCTCTATAGATAGTGTGCTAATGTTTTTGAGAGTACCTTACTCATGTCATTTTAGGAGGTCTTGTGAAACGTAAATCACTGGTATTAGCTGCGATGATGGCTTTAGGAAGCCTGTCTTGCATGACTGCTTCCGCCGCTGACTCACTATCTATTCCCCATATTTCCACCTCTGGTAACGCGATAGTTAAAGCGACGCCAGATATGGCTACCTTGGTAATCCATGTGAGTGAAACTCAAAAGAGTGCAGCAGAAGCAAAGAAAAAAGTAGATAAACGTGTTGCAAAATATTTTGATTTTCTGAAAAACAGTGGCATCGAAAAGCAAGATATTGATGCTGCCAATTTACGCACTCAGCCAGAATATCAATATGAACAAAAGAGTGGAAAATCAAGTATTACGGGTTATAGAGCATCGCGTTCGGTTGAAGTGAAAGTTCACAAGCTGGAGCAACTGAATGCCTTATTGGATGGCGCCCTGAAAGCAGGGCTGAATGAAATTAATTCTGTTCAGTTTGGTGTAAGTAATCCGCAACGTTATCGTGATGAAGTCAGACAAAAGGCTATTGAGAATGCCATTCAACAGGCAACAGAATTGGCAAAAGGATTCAACAGTAAATTAGGCCCTGTATATAGCATTAATTACCGTGCGCCTGAAGCTGTGCCTGTCCCAATGAGCCGCCTGAAATATCAGGCAGATCTGTTGGCAGCACCAGTTTCTGACTCAGCCAGTGAAACTTACGAACCACAGAGTATTGAGTTTTCTGATCACGTTGATGCCGTTTTTGAATTACAGCGTTAATGAGTTTCATCTTCCTGACGTAACATCTGGCGCCCTCGTTTTAACAGGGCGTCAGTGACTTTTCTCATCGTTCCACTTTCAGGAGCAAACCGATGCCAATAAAGCATACGGCGTTGGCATAGCCCTGGTGTTAGATCAATTAACTCACCGGCTTTTAGCTCCTTGTCAATTTGCAAGTGTGGGATCATACAACAAGTTGAACCTTGTTTTGCTAATTGAACGAAGGCTTCCGAAGAATTCACGATATGGCAGGGTACACTTCCCGGCGATAAATCGAAATTTTGTTGTAAAAATGCTTGATGCATATCATCTAAATGGTCGAATGCAACCGCAGGTGCTTTCAGTAATGCCGAGCGTGTGACGCCATTCGGGAAAAAACGGTTTGCAAACGCTGGAGAGGCTACAAACAGGTAATCCAGGGCACCCAATTTATCAACCAAACAGCTTGGCAGAGGTTGGGGCTGAATACTAATCGCTCCGACAACTTCACCACGCCGCAAACGCTCTTGAGTTCGGGTTTCATCTTCCACTTGAATATTTAGCCTAATAGGCAAATCAGACAAAACAGGGTGGAGAGCCGGTAAAAGCCATGTCGCCAGACTGTCCGCATTAGCAGCCAGGGAAAGCAATAACGGCATTTCATTACTATTTTCATCACCAAGCCATTGCGCTTCCAGCAGTTCTACCTGATGTAATAGCGCAAGCAACTTTTGTCCTTGTTCTGTAGGGTGGGGAGGAACAGTGCGTACCAATAGTGGTTGACCAAACATATTTTCTAATTGCTTGATTCTCTGGGATACTGCTGATTGGGTAATACAAAGTTTTTGCGCTGCTCGCTCGAAACCACGTTCTTTAATCACTGCATCTAGTGCTTGCAATGATCGGTAATCAGGACGTTTCATTGAAAATAAGGTTCTCCGTGTTTGCTCTTTTTGTGTTACAGCTCAATATTAAAACCATTATGTGCCTAATTAGCACTATGCCATATTTTTTCATGAGGTGAGCCAATATTGTTTATACTAGCTATCAGATTTTTCCTTGTAACTGATTATAGGCTGTGATCAATATGACTCAGGACGAACTGAAAAAAGCAGTAGGTTGGGCAGCATTGGAATACGTTAAACCAGACACAATTGTTGGTGTTGGTACAGGTTCTACAGCAGCACATTTTATTGATGCGTTAGGCACTATCAAAGATAAAATTGTAGGTGCAGTGTCGAGTTCAGATGCATCGACTGAGAAATTGAAAAGTCTCGGTATTCCTGTGTTTGACTGTAATGAGGTTGACACTTTGGATATTTATGTTGATGGTGCTGATGAAATTAATGGCCAAATGCAGATGATCAAAGGCGGCGGCGCAGCGTTAACCAGAGAAAAAATCATCGCGGCGGTTGCGAAGAAATTTATTTGTATTATTGATTCGTCTAAGCAAGTCGATGTGTTAGGCAAATTCCCTCTGCCAGTTGAAGTCATCCCAATGGCACGGGCTTATGTGGCTCGTGAGCTGGTGAAATTGGGAGGAATACCGGTTTATCGTGAAAACGTAGTAACAGACAATGGCAACCATATTCTGGATGTTCACAATTTCTCTATTGTTGATCCCATTGAGTTAGAAAATAAGATCAATGGAGTCGCTGGTGTGGTAACAGTAGGGCTCTTTGCTAATCGAGGGGCGAATGTGGTACTGGTAGGTACTGCTGATGGCGTTAAGACGCTCACTGAATAATCATTTATTGGGGGCAGAATAGCCTGCCCTCAAAATATTTTTATATTTATTCAAAATAGAAAATTTAGTGATATATATCACGATTTTGTCTAAAAAAACTTCAAAATCCTGTCTTTATCTAATAACGAATTATTTTACTTTGCATAACAACTTATTTACTATTGCTTATTCTGTAATATAAGCAATCGATTGTATTGCCGTTACTGTTTTTTTTGTTATTTTGGTGGAATCGATATGCATTATGAAAGTAAGTACAACTAGGGCGGGTAAATGGTTAAGGTATCTTTAGGAAAGGACAAAATTAAATTTCTGCTGTTGGAAGGCGTTCACCAAAGCGCAGTAGATAGCCTGAAAGCGGCAGGGTACAGCAATATTGAATATCACAAAGGGGCATTAGAACCTGAAGAATTAAAAGAAGCGATTCGTGATGCTCGGTTTGTCGGGATTCGTTCCCGTACCCAATTGACAGAAGAGATTTTCGCCGCAGCGGAAAAGCTGGTTGCAGTTGGGTGTTTTTGTATTGGTACTAACCAGGTTGACCTGAAAGCCGCAGCAAAGCGTGGTATTCCGGTATTTAATGCCCCCTTTTCTAATACTCGCTCGGTAGCTGAAATGGTATTAGGTGAGCTTCTGTTGCTATTGCGCCGTATTCCTGAGGCGAATGCAAAAGCCCACAATGGGATATGGGATAAGCAGGCAAAAGGTTGCTACGAAGCACGTGGAAAAAAATTAGGTATTATCGGTTACGGGCATATTGGTACACAGCTTGGCATTTTGGCTGAAAATATTGGTTTGAATGTTTATTTTTATGATATTGAAAATAAATTACCATTAGGTAATGCACAGCAAGTTCATCATTTGTCTGAATTGTTGAATATGAGCGATGTTGTGAGCCTGCATGTTCCTGAAACAGCTTCAACCAAAAATATGATTGGCGCAGCAGAACTGGAATTGATGAAACCAGGCTCGATTTTGATCAATGCATCACGTGGTACTGTAGTCGATATTGATGCACTCAGCATGGCATTGGAAACAAGGCATCTCTCTGGCGCCGCGATTGACGTCTTTCCTCATGAACCCGCAACAAACAATGATCCTTTCATTTCACCATTAAGCCAGTTTGATAACGTACTGCTGACGCCCCATATTGGGGGATCGACGCAAGAAGCCCAGCAAAATATCGGTTACGAAGTTTCAGGTAAACTGGTCAAATATTCTGACAATGGTTCTACATTATCAGCGGTCAATTTCCCTGAAGTATCGCTCCCTGTGCATGCCAAAGATACTAACCGCTTACTGCATATCCATGAAAATCGCCCAGGTATCTTGACCAGCATTAACCAAGTGTTCACTGAGCAAGAAATCAATATTGATGCCCAATATTTGCGGACTGATAGTAACATTGGTTATGTTGTGATTGATATCACGACGCAGAGTTCAGACCAAGCTGAACTAGTCTTGCAGAAACTGAGATCTTTGCCAGGCACGATCCGTTCTCGCTTGCTTTACTAAGATATAATGGTTGGTTAAAAGGTCATTATTGATTAAGACGAAACGCATTAAAAATAAGGGGCTATTGAAGGCACAATAGTCCCTGTTAACTCACTGAGTAGAATATTAATTCATATCCATTGCCATACTTTTTCTGGTGTAATGATCTTTGGCAGAGGAATATCCCAACTCTCACTAGGTAGTTTCTCGACTAACTGCAAATTATGAGCTAATCCAATCGGATAAAAATTCTGTTGTTGCCATTTCGCGAGAATTCTATCGTAGAAACCGCCGCCCATCCCCAGGCGTTGCCCTGTACAATCGAAAGCGACCAGAGGAATAAACATGACATCAAGTTCGGAGATAGGTAAAACCCGCCTGACATCCAATTGAGGCTCTTCGATATTAAAGCGGTTACGAATAAGAGGCGTGTCGGCACAATAACGGAGAAACAGCAGGTGATTCCGGCTAAAAGGATGCAATATTGGCAAGTAGACCTGTTTGTTTTGCCGCCAAAATTGTTGAATTAGCGGACGTGTATCTAATTCCCCATCAAAGGAGAGGTAGAGGGCAATTTTATCAGCTTGCTGGATCTTAGGGTGAGCTATAGCCTGTTTAACTGCTTGCTGGGCAAATTGCGATTGTTGTTCAGGGGATAGATTTTGGCGTAATTGCCGAATTTTTTTTCTAATGGATTGGCGCAGAGAAAGAGAAGAATCTGATTGCATGATACCTGCCTGTTAATTAACGCAGAAAAGGATACAAAACAGATAAAAAATGGGAGGTTCTCCAAGATGCCGTTACAGGTGGTAACCCTTGAACCCTTGGTTCAAGGTGAACGCAGCGTCGTTGCTATTAGGCTTCTTGGTCTGGCCAAGCATGCTCACAAGAAACGTAGCACCACATTCTATAGAGATGAAATATCGGCTCAGGGGACTTCCCTGCTCACGAACACCTCAGAGAAAATTTTTTTGCCGCTTAAATCACTTAAATAGGCTCTAAGCAACGCTATGAAGCCTATTGTATGGAACTGAACGAAGAAAGCAACTGCTTATATTAATCTATAGTGATTACTGCCTGATTTATCAACAAGATTGAGTTGAAGGGTAGGATTATCAAGTAACTTTACCTTGCTCTAACAGTGCCTTTTCAATGGATTGCTGGAGCATTTTTATTTTTTGTTCCATATTGTAAGCATAATCACGGGTTTTCATCTTCTCCTGTGCCAACTCGTGACAGACATTCAGTGCCACAATAAAAACCAGTTGCTCAGTGTTAGTGACTCTGGTGCGTTCTTTAAGGTTATGCAAACGCTGATCAAGTTCCACAGCAGCAGCTTGCAATGCTTCAATCTGCTCTGTTGGACAATTGACACGTAATGACCGCCCAAAAATCTGAATATCTACTGGTTGTGCAGACATGACACCTTCCTGATTTATTATTGTGCCGATACCTTGATGTTGATATATATCCCTTATCTCTCAAATTGTAGCTTTGCTGGCAGAGCTGTAATTTGAAATCTATTGGGCATAGAGTAAATTATGGTATAAAACAAGGCCGACACCAATCATTACCGTACAATACCAAAAGCCTCCTTCCTTATATCGGTGTGTGCTGTCTGGTATAGCGACTCCCCTTGATGGTAGCATAGCATAAACTTATATCGCCAACGATGATCAATATACATGTCTATACAAAACTCATTACCTAATTATCAATCATTTGATGAAATTTTGCATCAACAGTCCGTTGCCCTGACAGCAGCAGAAATGCATGGCTTAATCAGTGGGTTACTATGTAATGGAAATCATGGTGGTAATCACGATAGTAGTTGGCAAACATTGGTGCATGATCTTGCGAATGATGGTCTGGCATTTTCTCAGGTTTTGGCTCTACCGCTTAGGGAATTATACGAAACGACATTTGAATTGCTGGATGACAGTAATTTCGCGTTCCATCTGTTGCTGCCTGATGAAGATGCGGGGATTTTTGAATGCGCAGATGCGTTGGCGGGATGGGTGAACCACTTTCTGCTCGGATTGGGAGTAGCCAATCCTAAATTGATAGAAAAGCCAGAAATTCAAGAAATTATCACCGACTTACGTAACATCGGCATGTTGGGCTATGATGAAGACGAAGATCAGGAAGAACTCTCTCAAGCCCTTGAAGAAGTGCTGGAATATGTCCGTGTTGCGGTTCAACTCTGCTATATCGCATTAGCAACACCTAAAACCGCAGGCAGTGCAAAAAATGAAAAACCAACATTGCACTGATTGGCAGTCTTCACCCAATAAATTTCAGGTTGCAGTGTAATGGCAAGGAAATTAATTCTCAGGAGCATGGCTTATGTCACTGGGAGAGTGGGCACGACCATCAGGCAGCAACCTGGGAAATAAGGGGTATACCTACTAATAATATGGAATTGCAGGAGAGGGTATGACTAAACAAGAATATTTATCCCGTCGTCAGGCATTATTGTCAAAAATGGTACCAGCCAGTGCGGCTATTATTTTTTCGGCTCCGCTTGCGACACGTAATTCAGATAGTGAATATCCCTACCGTCAGCACAGTGATTTGCTGTATCTGACAGGGTTCAGTGAACCGGAAGCGGTTCTGATACTGATCAAAAGCGACGAAACCCACAATCACAGTGTGTTGTTTAATCGTGTTCGCGATTTGACTGCGGAAATTTGGTTTGGTCGTCGTCTTGGACAAGAAGCTGCATTGGAAAAGTTGGGAGTGGATCGTGCCCTGCCATTCGATGATCTCAATGAACAACTCTATTTGTTGTTGAATGGCTTGGAAGTGGTTTATCACGCCCAAGGAGAATTTGAGTACGCTGATAACATCGTTTTTGGTGCCTTGGATAAATTGCGCAAAAACAGCCGCCGTAACTTCAAGGCGCCAACGGTCATGGCAGATTGGCGCCCGTGGCTGCATGAAATGCGTCTGTTTAAATCAGAAGCTGAATTAGAAATCATGCGTAAAGCTGGGGAAATCAGTGCTCAGGCGCATATCAGGGCGATGCAGGTTTGTCGCCCTGGCATGTTTGAATACCAGCTTGAAGCCGAAATTCACTACGAATTTACCCGTCAGGGTGCGCGTTATCCTGCTTATAACACCATTATTGGCGCGGGAGAAAACGCATGTATCCTGCATTACACCGAAAATGAACGTCGCATGAAAGATAGCGATTTAGTGTTAATCGATGCGGGGTGTGAATATAAAGGATACGCCGGCGATATCACACGGACATTCCCGGTAAATGGCAAGTTTACGCGTTCTCAACGTGAAATTTATGACATTGTGCTGGAAGCTATCAACCTTTCTTTGGAACTGTACAGACCAGGTATCAGCATAAGCGAGGTCACGGGACAGGTTGTACGTGTCATGGTGAAGGGATTGGTAAGATTGGGAATTATGCATGGTGAAGTCGAACAATTGATCGAAACCAATGCTTATCGTCAATTTTTCATGCATGGTTTGAGTCATTGGTTGGGGCTGGATGTGCATGATGTAGGTGATTACGGCGTTGATCGCGATCGAATTCTGGAACCTGGTATGGTGCTAACTGTAGAGCCAGGGATTTACATTGCACCAGATGCAGATGTCCCGCCGGAATACCGTGGTATCGGTATCCGTATTGAAGATGATATTGTGATAACGGAAACAGGAAATGAAAACCTGACTGAGCTTGTCGTGAAAGATCCAGATGAAATAGAAGCTCTGATGGCACAGGCAAAGCACAATTAAGGTTAAAGTAATCAGGAAGTTATAATGAACGTGATTATTGTGGGCGGAGGAATGACGGGAGCGACATTAGCTCTGGCTATTGCCTCGCTGAGTCGGGGGCAATTACAAGTCTCCTTGATTGAAGCAGCAGAACCTACCAAGGAACATCCTGGTTTTGATGCGAGGGCTATTGCCTTGGCTTATGGTACATGTCAGCGCTTGCATCAGATTGGTATTTGGCCTGCATTGCAACATTGTGTTACCCCAATAACTCACGTTCATGTCAGCGACCGCGGTAATAGCGGTTTCGTCAATATCCGCGCCAGTGACTATGATATTTCGGCATTGGGTAATGTAATTGAATTGCATGATGCTGGAATTCATCTTTTTGATTTATTAAAACAATCTTCAAATATTAAACTTTACTGTCCGGCTAAAGTGAGTTCCGTTGAACGTTTAGAAAGTTCTGTGGTGGTTTCGCTGAATAATGGCGAAAAACTGACAGGAGAACTGTTGGTCGCGGCGGATGGTAGCCACTCTGCGATAGCTCAGGCGTGCAATATACCGTTCCAACAGCGATCTTATGGGCAGACAGCCATTATTGCCAATGTGCTGACTTCTGAACATCCTCAAGGAAGGGCATTCGAGCGTTTTACCAAACATGGCCCATTAGCGCTGTTACCTATGTCTGAAGGGCGTAGTTCACTGGTATGGTGTCACCCACTGGAAAAACAGTCAGAAATCAATAACTGGAGCCAGCATGAATTTCTCCAACAGCTACAAAAAGCATTTGGTTGGCGTTTGGGGAAAATGCTGGAAACCGGTCAACGACATAGTTATCCCTTAGCATTATCGACAGCCAGCAGGCAAATTAGCCACCGTTTAGCACTGGTAGGTAATGCTTCCCAAACCTTGCATCCGATTGCTGGGCAGGGCTTTAATTTAGGGATGCGCGATGTGATGACTTTGGCACAAATCATTTCAGCAGCGGCCACTTCTGGGCAGGATATTGGCTCCTATAAAGTCCTGGCACAGTATCAGCAACAGCGTCAGGCCGATCGTGAAACCACCATTGGGATCACGGATGGATTGGTCAGGTTATTTGCCAATGACTACTTACCGTTAAAAATTGGGCGTAATCTTGGCTTGATGACAATGGAAAGGTTATCCCCAATGCGGGATCTCTTTGCCCGTCAGACATTAGGTTGGGTTGCACAGTCACCATTGGCAGATTAAGAGGAAAGAAAGAATGCAATCATTTGATGTGGTGATCGCAGGGGGCGGAATGGTTGGCCTTGCGCTGGCCTGTGGTTTGCAAGGTAGTGGTTTGCGCATCGCGATTGTAGAAGAGCACCCACCGACAAAACCATTTGATGCCAATGATGAATATGCGTTGCGTGTTTCGGCCATCAATGCAGCTAGTGAACGATTACTCACCCATCTTGGTGTCTGGCAAGATATTCTTGCAATGCGAGCGAGCCCTTATCAGGGAATGGAAGTTTGGGATCAGGACAGTTTCGGGCGTATTCAGTTTAATGCGGTGGAAAATGGCCTGACACACCTGGGCCATATCATCGAAAACTGTGTGATCCGGCAAGCACTCTGGCAACGCGCGGAAAATTTGCCAGATGTGATGATCTTTACTCCATCTTCTCTCAAGAATGTTGCCTGGGGAGAAAACGAAGCTTTCATCACTTTATCTGATGGAAGAATGTTGACTTCACGCTTAGTTGTTGGTGCAGACGGTGCCCACTCTTGGCTGCGTCAACATGCAGATATTCCTCTGACTTTCTGGGATTATGAACATCATGCATTAGTAGCGACAATTCGTACTGAAAAGTCTCATGAAGGTGTTGCGCGTCAGGTTTTCCACGGTGATGGGATACTGGCTTTCCTGCCCCTGCCTGATCCTCACTTATGTTCAATTGTGTGGTCACTACCGGCTGAATCTGCGCAACAGCGCAAATCTATGGAACCCGCGTTGTTCAATCGGCAACTAAGCGCGACATTTGATATGCGTCTTGGTCAATGTGAACTGATCAGTGATCGACAAACCATTCCATTGACGGGGCGTTATGCCCGCAATTTTGCCGCTCATCGATTGGCACTCTTGGGCGATGCAGCACACACTATCCACCCACTGGCTGGTCAGGGTGTTAATCTCGGATTTATGGATGTGGCAGAACTAATAGGTGAATTGAGCCGCTTAAACCAGCAAGGAAAAGACATCGGCCAGTATCTCTATTTAGGGCGTTATGAGCGTCGTCGTAAACACAGTGCGGCGGTCATGCTTGCAGGTATGCAGGGTTTTCGTCAGCTATTTGATGGCAATAACCCAGCTAAAAAATTATTGCGCGGTATTGGGTTAACCTTGGTTGAGCACTCACCGGCAATGAAGCCGCAATTGCTTCGTTATGCAATGGGGCTCAATGACCTTCCTGATTGGCTGATCTCTCAAACCTCTTCGGTTGAAAAAATCTAATTCAGCCCGTGAATTAGAATTAGTTTTTCTCATATTAGGCTAAAGTGTGTTAAGTCGATTTACTTCATACTTTAGCCTTTTTTCAATCTAAAAATATTGTTTTTTGTCATTTGTTAAAAATTTTGAGTATTTTTGTGTAATAAATCAGACAAAAATTCTGCATGACAATAAAGGTTTTTGGGGATTGTCGCTGCAATGCAGCTAATTTATTTTATGGTTCATTTCCTGTTTCAGTGGTAACTTCTGATCCCAAGGTATCGTTTGCGTGATTAACCGTTTCTTTGCTTCATGATCCAACACCTGCCGGTTAATGCGCCGTCTGTTTTTTCAGGTCACGAATGTTTTCATGTCAAGAATGTAAAGAGGGAAATAATGTCAAAACACACCCCACTATATGATCAACATCTGGCATGCGGAGCACGCATGGTAGATTTTCATGGCTGGATGATGCCCCTGCACTATGGTTCACAAATCGACGAGCATCATACAGTGCGTACTGATGCCGGTATGTTCGACGTTTCCCACATGACAATTGTGGATCTACACGGTACAGATTGTCGTGATTTTCTCCGTTATCTTCTGGCCAATGACATTGCCAAACTAACAGAGCAGGGCAAAGCACTGTATACCGCAATGTTAAATGCTTCCGCTGGCGTCATTGATGACCTGATTGTTTATTTCTTCACTGATAATTTTTATCGCATGGTTGTGAATTCAGCGACCCGCGAGAAAGATTTGGCATGGATTAACCAACATGCTGAGGGATATGACGTTGAGATTACTGTGCGTGATGATTTAGCTCTGATTGCTGTTCAGGGACCAAACGCGCAAGCCAAAGTTCAATCACTGCTAAGCGATGAGCAGAAGCAGGCGATAACCGGCATTAAACCTTTCTTTGGCGTCCAGTCGGGAAATCTATTTATTGCAACGACGGGTTATACCGGTGAAGCAGGTTATGAAATTGCACTGCCTAAAGAACACGCGGCAGATTTCTGGCAGCAGTTGTTGGCTGTAGGGGTAAAACCCGCTGGATTGGGGGCGCGTGACACATTGCGTCTTGAAGCGGGCATGAACCTTTATGGTCAAGAAATGGATGAAACTATTTTACCGCTGGCCGCCAACATGGGCTGGACAATTGCCTGGAAACCGGAAGAGCGTCAGTTCATTGGCCGTGAAGCATTGGAAAGACAACGTGAAACGAATACTGAACAATTAGTTGGACTGGTCATGCGTGAAAAGGGGGTATTGCGTGGTGGTTTAACTGTCAGTTTCACTGATGGTTCCGGTGAAATGCGTTCTGGAGTAATTACCAGCGGAACATTCTCCCCAACCTTAGGATTTAGTATAGCCCTTGCACGTGTACCGCAAGGTATTGGTGAACAGGCGGTTGTCCAGATCCGTAATCGTGAAATTCCTGTTCAGGTTGTTAAACCTGGCTTTGTACGGATGGGCAAATCACTTGTAGATTGAACAAAAAACAAGGAGAAGGCAACGATGAGTCATGTACCAGTAGAATTAAAATATACAGAATCACATGAATGGGTTCGCTCGGAAGGAAATGGTGAATATACCGTAGGCATTACCGAACATGCCCAGAATTTATTGGGAGATATGGTATTTGTTGATTTGCCTGAAATAGGCACAGAAGTAAATAGTGGTGATGATTGTGCTGTTGTAGAGTCAGTCAAAGCGGCTTCTGATATTTATGCACCAGTGAGTGGTAAGATTATCGCGGTTAACCCTGATCTAGAAAGTTCCCCCGAATTAGTGAACAGTGAACCCTATAACGAAGGTTGGTTGTTCCGCATTAAAATAACCGATGAGAGTGAACTCGCTAATTTGCTTGATGCCGAAAGCTATCGGTCACTCTTGGAAGAAGACGAATAATGTTTTTGAATCGCCCCATATCACATTGTGAGTGGGGCGTTTTTTTGTGTGCCGTTTTTTATAGCCAATAGATTTCAAGTGATAGGCACCAAAACTGTAACTTGAAAGATAGAAGGCATAGCTAGTTTCAGGAAATTATCATCAATGACTCAGACATTAATCCAACTTGAAAATCAAGATGAATTCATTCGTCGCCACATTGGTTCTTCTGCTGAACAGCAAACAGAGATGCTGGCGATAGTAGGTGCAAATTCTCTTGATGATTTGACCAATAAAATTGTTCCTCGTGATATCGCATTATCAGAGCCTCCTGCGGTTGGTGAAGGCGTGACTGAACAACAGGCTCTGGCTGAATTGAAAGCGATAGCGAGCCAGAACCAGCGCTATCAATCGTATATCGGTATGGGATACTCACCCGCAATTCTTCCCCCCGTTATTTTACGTAATTTGCTGGAAAATCCGGGCTGGTATACCGCATATACCCCTTATCAACCGGAAGTTTCTCAAGGCAGATTAGAAGCTTTATTGAATTTCCAGCAAGTAACAATTGACCTGACAGGCTTAGATCTTGCCTCTGCTTCACTACTGGATGAAGCAACAGCAGCCGCAGAAGCTATGGCAATGGCAAAACGGATCAGCAAGCTGAAAGGGGCTGAACGTTTCTTTGTGGCGGATGATATTCATCCACAAACGTTGGATGTAGTACGTACCCGTGCCGAAACATTTGGATTTGAAGTCATTGTTGATAAAGCAGAAAAGGTACTGGAACTGGAAGGAGTCTTTGGTGTCTTGCTGCAACAAGTAGGAACGACGGGTGAAGTCCATGATTATAGTGACCTGATTGCAAAACTGAAAGAGCGTAAAATCATTGTCGGCGTTGCCGCGGATTTCATGGCTCTGGTTATATTGACCGCGCCGGGCAAACAAGGTGCCGATATTGTATTTGGTTCTGCACAGCGTTTTGGTGTGCCGATGGGATATGGCGGCCCTCATGCAGCCTTCTTTGCTTGCCGCGATGAATTCAAACGTTCCATGCCGGGTCGTATTATCGGTGTTTCCCGTGATGCAGCGGGTAACAGGGCACTACGTATGGCGATGCAAACACGCGAGCAGCACATTCGTCGTGAAAAAGCGAATTCCAATATCTGTACTTCTCAAGTCTTACTGGCAAATATTGCGGGGATGTACGCTGTTTACCACGGATCTGAAGGGTTAAAGCGTATTGCTAACCGTATTTACCGACTGACAGATATTCTGGCTGCGGGTTTGCAAAAGGCGGGTATCACACTGCGTCATAAGACATGGTTTGATACATTGGCGATTGAAGTATCAGATAAGGCTCAGGTACTGGCAAGAGCGGCTAAAGCACAAATTAACTTGCGTACCGATATTCTTGGTGCCGTGGGTGTATCATTGAGTGAAAAAACCAGCCGCGATGATTTGGTAACTCTGTATCAAGTGATAACAGGTTCTGACTCAATGCTGGATATTGATGCTCTTGATCGTGAAATCGCGACAGGCAGTCAATCTATTCCTGCCTCCATGCTGCGTAATGACGAAATTTTGACATATGATAATTTCCGTCGCTACCACAGCGAAACCGACATGATGCGTTATATGCACAGTCTGGAGCGTAAAGATCTGGCGCTGAATCAAGCCATGATCCCGCTGGGTTCGTGTACCATGAAACTGAATGCAGCGGCGGAAATCATGCCGATTACCTGGCCTGAATTTACCGATATGCATCCTTTCTGCCCGCCAGAACAAGCGCAGGGTTATCACCAGATGATCAGCCAACTTTCCCATTGGCTGGTATTGCTGACCGGATATGACGCATTCTGTATGCAACCTAACTCTGGCGCCCAAGGGGAGTATGCCGGTCTGCTGGCAATTCGTCGCTATTACGCCAGCCGTGGTGAACAACATCGCCATATTTGCTTAATTCCAAGCTCTGCGCATGGCACAAATCCGGCTTCTGCTCATATGGCAGGAATGACGGTTGTTGTTGTGGAGTGCGATAGAGAAGGCAACATCGATCTGGTCGATTTGCGTGAAAAAGCGGAAAAACACAGTGACAATCTTGCCTGTATCATGGTGACTTATCCGTCAACGCACGGTGTCTACGAAGAAACCATCCGTGAGGTTTGCGAAGTTATCCATCAAAACGGCGGGCAGGTTTATCTTGATGGTGCGAACATGAACGCACAAGTAGGGATTACAACTCCGGGCTTTATTGGTGCAGATGTTTCGCATCTGAACCTGCATAAAACCTTCTGTATTCCACACGGTGGTGGTGGCCCAGGCATGGGGCCGATTGGTGTGAAAAAACATCTTGCCCCATTTGTGCCAGGTCATTCAGTGGTTGAAATGGATGAAGTTACAACATTAGGTGCAGTATCCGCAGCGCCATTTGGTAGTGCATCTATCCTGCCAATTAGCTGGATGTATATTCGCATGATGGGAGCAAAAGGGCTGAAACAGGCCAGCCAGGTTGCGATCCTGAATGCAAACTACATTGCCGCCCGCCTGAAAGACGCTTATGAAATCCTCTATACCGGACGTGATGGGTATGTTGCTCACGAATGTATTCTGGATATTCGCCCACTGAAAGAAGAATTCGGCATTAGTGAGATGGATATCGCTAAGCGTCTAATAGACTATGGTTTCCACGCTCCAACCATGTCATTTCCGGTTGCGGGAACCTTGATGGTTGAACCAACGGAATCAGAGAGTAAAGTTGAAATTGACCGCTTTATTGACGCAATGCTGGCAATTCGGCAAGAGATCAGCAAAGTGACAAGCGGAGAATGGCCGTTGGAAGACAACCCATTAGTCAATGCTCCACACGTTCAGACTGAACTGATTTCTGATTGGGATCATGCCTATAGCCGTGAAATAGCTGTTTTCCCAACTGTGGAAACGAAAGCCAATAAATACTGGCCGACGGTTAAACGTCTTGATGATGTTTACGGTGATCGCAATTTACACTGTTCTTGTGCACCAATTGAAGATTATCGTTAGCCATAAATAAATTAACGAGATTCTTTGAAAGCAGTGCTAGGAAAGATTTCTAACACTGCTTTTTTTATCAATAAAATCATTATTAAATTTCAGTTTTGGGATCAGAGTGTCTTCTTATATGGAGGTACTTTTTATTTCTTGTTATTTATAGCGATTTGGATATTGCTATATATCAATTTCTAACAAAGTAGAATCTAAAATATGATGTATACCAATCGCCATTGAAGATGCTTGATTTCTTATTCAAACCAGATCATGCTTGCAACCATGAAAATTCATCTGACACCAGAACAAAAACACGCCCTCGAATTGATGCATGATACGACTCGCGACAGTCGAGTTTGTGATCGCATTAAGGCGGTGCTTTTGGCCTCAGAAGGTTGGACTGCTCAGATGATTGCACAGGCCTTGCGTATTCATGAAAGTACGGTCAGCTGTCATCTGAAAGATTTTATCGCGCAGGAAAAGCTCACCCCAGAAAATGGCGGCTCTGAAAGCCATCTCTCTGCCGAACAAACCGCCGACCTGATTGATTATTTGACCGCCAATTTGATGCATACCACAACCCAAATTGTGGCCTATGTCCAGGCACGTTGGCAGGTTTCTTTCAGCGTGGGCGGAATGACAAAATGGCTTCACCGCCAAGGTTTCAGCTACAAAAAACCCAAGGGTGTTCCTCATAAATTCGATGCGCACAAACAGCAACAATTTATTGATGACTACAAGGCGCTGAAAGAGGAAGCGGGGCAGAATGAACCGATCCTATTTATTGGGTCGCGTATTCAATCCGTTGATTTGTGTTAAACATAGTATTCACGTTCAATGAAAGTCCCGATGACTTTATCATGCATTTCCGGTGAGTTAGAATAACCCAACGTTTTACGATTGAGTCGCTTAAGTCGGCTGCGCAACGTCAAATTCTCCCGCTCAATACGTTGAGTGAAGGTTTTTCCGACAAGATGCTGGTTTTTGGGTAATAAACTGTAAGCTTTGAAATTATCTGTACACCAGAAGACAACATTAAACGAAGCCAGTTTTTTGAGGAGTTTCTTGAGTGTTTTTTTGGGTCATGCTCCCAATGATTAGATATTGTGATAAACTCCCTGCTTTTTATTCTGGAGTGAGAGATGGCTAAAGTGGATGTGGTTTGTCGTTACTGTCATAAAACAGAAGAGGTTAAAGGGCATGGAAAAGGACGTACTGGTCATCCCCGCTATCA
>NZ_MKGR01000050.1 GCF_001908095.1 Xenorhabdus thuongxuanensis
TTTCCTTATTTAAGTTACGTATATTAGCTTGAACATCTATATCGTAACGGAAAGGTGTTTTTCTTGGTATAACCCTTGAACTCCACCCGCATAGCGGGTGGTTTTATGTTTAAGAAGCTAACGCATCTTAAACTGGCTAAAGCCATAATCACCCACCCACCCACCGACTTGAGTCGGTGGGTGGGTGATTAACGAACTGAAAGCCCGGATACGCATCGGCTGAACGATGCGCCAAATAAGTCTTTATCATCTTTTCTACTGACCTAAACCTACCGTAGCACAAAAATAACCTCTGCCCCAAAAATACTGACTCCAGTAGCGCTAATGTCAGGGGACTACTCACCAGTATGTGAACATGAGCTTGGTTCACTTGCACCTCTCGTGCAACACTGTATCGCAGCTAAAGCTAACCGACTAAAGTCGGTTTTAACCTTTCATATGGAAAAATAAATATTTATACACTTTTAAAATTAAAATTATGAAATCCGCTTTAGTAATTAGCATGTTAAATATTAAGAAAACTAAATTAGTTAGTAAGCATCAGGCCCAACCCACAAAGATTTAATATGATTATTGGTGTCACATTGAATAAAAACTTTTTGTCCACTAGATGCAGCATAAATTGCCGTTGCAAGCATGGCTTTCCCTGCTGGGGTATCAACTTGTTCAGCCCCCCAATACCAAGCCTGAGCACCTTTTTCATTTTTAATGCTATAAGTTACCTTGTTTGTATTACCTTCATATCCTACAGATAAAGAAACAAGATAACCCGTATTGAGATTGCAGTTTGTTGCAACAGCCGTATTTATTGGGTCAACTATATTTAATTTAGGTTGTGTATTATTTGTAGTATCTTTAGGTGTAGCAACCGCTACATTGCTAATTATACTCAAAAATAAAGCAAGTATAGAAAATGTTTTCATCTTATTTAACCTCTTTTTTAACGTATTTATTCATATGTAGTATATTCAATTTTCCAACTGATTTTTTTGTCTTGATCAAGACAATTCCACCAGGACACATTAATACTATTACTAGTTTTTATGGTAAAAGCACGATCTAAGTTTGGTTTTACTTCAAATGAGCTTGGGCCAGTATCATAATAACAACGAGAAGTAATATATGAAATTTTTGCAGTGCCTCTGCCTTTATTTTCAAACTTCATATTATCGGTTGATTCTACGATGGTCGAATGGTGAGTTACATTAACTTTTTCTGTGTTTTGAATACGCTCAATAGACTCTTGCTTATGATCTTTTTCATTATCATATATAATTACTTGAAATTTATTTTTTGTGGAATAGTCTCCAACAGAAGGAGAACACGCACTTTCACTTCCATCACAAATTAACTTAAGCTTAATCTGACAACCATCCTTACGAATAAAGGTACTATACCATGAACTGAAAACCCAAGTCTTTGTTGTGTTTAGTTCAATTTCGCATGTTTCAATCTTAGGCTTAGGGTCAGTTAGCAATATCTTGGTAATGGGAATTAAACTTTCTGCCAGAGGGTAAACAATAGAATAACTAATGCATTGTGAATCCCCAAAATTTTTCTCTATATGCGACAATGGAGGAGAATGTCCACGCCCACAATTTTTCTTTCCCCCGTAATTATATGAAGCGGAATAACGATTGTTGACTGAGTCGTTTTCATTAAATGCGGCATAGCTTTGTACCGCTGAAGCAGACAATGTAAGGCTTAGAAGAAATATCGTCTGCGATCGTTTCAAAAAAAATTTCATGCATTTAATTTCCTATGATTTTTTTAAATATAATAATGGCTTGTTTGAAAATATTTTTTCATATTGACCTTTTATTTGATAATTAATTTTCATGGGATGATATTTAATCTGAGTTCTGGATAAGAAATTGACGAGAAGTCTGTTCCGGGAGAAAAACTTTGGTGAACACCGAAAACCGCTCCGGGGAGGAACAGGCTATAAATAACTTAGTTGAAATTTTCTGCGATGTCGACAATTTTTGTCGTTTTTTCATCCCCACTGGACGCAGTTTTTAGAACACGTTCTTGTATGCGGAAATGACAACGCCGACCAGAGCGTGTGAAAAATTATTTCAAATCACAGTTTATTAAATATGCAGCACAACAGATGTATTTTTCCACCGAGCTAATACTGGTTTTTACCAAACTGTTATAGCCAATATACAAAAAATTGTAACTATTATACTTCAGTTCCCTGTGTTCTACTTGCCTATATCTTCTAACTTTGTTTCCCCATATACCCAAAGATTTCAATAAGAGGTCACTATGTTAGGGTTAACTGCCCTTGAACTCGCAAGGATACAATTCGCCTTTACGGTTTCTTTTCACATTATCTTTCCTGCCATTACCATAGGTTTGGCGAGCTTTCTGGCGGTATTGGAAGGCTTATGGCTTAAAACACGTAATACGGACTACAAAACGTTATATCACTTCTGGTCAAAAATTTTCGCGGTTAATTTCGGTATGGGAGTTGTTTCTGGCTTGGTGATGGCTTATCAGTTCGGCACCAACTGGAGTTTCTATTCTGATTTTGCGGGTACTATTACTGGCCCGTTGTTGGTATATGAGGTGCTGACCGCATTCTTCCTTGAGGCTGGATTCCTTGGTGTCATGCTGTTTGGCTGGCATCGGGTCGGAGAAAAGCTACATTTTTTCTCAACCTGTATGGTGGCGCTCGGCACGATTATTTCTACATTCTGGATATTGGCCTCTAATAGCTGGATGCAAACACCACAAGGCCATGAAATTATAAATAATCAGGTTGTTCCTGTTGATTGGTTCGCGGTGATTTTCAATCCATCTTTCCCCTATCGCCTGCTGCATATGGGAACAGCGGCATTCCTGGCCTCAGCATTTTTCATTGCTGCTTCTGCTGCCTGGCATTTGCTGAAAGACAATAATTCATCCGCCATGCGGAAAATGCTGTCAATGGCGATGTGGATGATCCTGATTATTGCCCCATTACAAGCTGTGATTGGCGACATGCACGGACTGAATACGTTAAAACATCAACCGGCTAAAATCGCTGCTATGGAGGGTCATTGGGAAAATCATCCTGGTGAAGCCACCCCACTGATTCTATTTGGTATTCCCAATCAGGAAGCGGAAGAGACTCGTTATGCAGTCAAAATCCCCTATCTTGCCAGCCTGATTCTGACACACAGTCTAGATAAGCAAGTTCCGGCATTGAAAGAATTTGCCCCGGAAGATCGCCCAAATGCTTTTATGGTGTTTTGGTCATTCCGCATCATGGTGGGATTGGGAATTTTGATGATTTTTGCTGGCGTCTGGGGACTATGGTTGCGTCATAAAAAACGCCTGTATGAAAACCCGCTCTTTCTCCGCTTTATGCTTTTGATGGCACCTTCCGGCCTTATTGCAATTCTGGCGGGCTGGTTCACTACAGAAATTGGCCGTCAACCGTGGGTCGTCTACGGCTTGATGCGCACCAAAGATGCGGTTTCAGCACACGGTGAAATCCACATGAGCATCAGCCTACTTATTTTCTTTGTCGTCTATGCCGCCGTCTTCGGTGTTGGTTACGCCTATATGATGAAACTCATCCGTAAAGGCCTCCCACAAGTCCCAAATAAGGAGTCAGTAAATGGGCATTGATCTTCCTCTCATTTGGTTCCTGATCATCATATTTAGCACCATGATGTATATCGTGATGGATGGTTTTGATCTTGGAATCGGCATCTTATATCCAGCGATTAAAGAGCAATCCGATCGTGATCTGATGATGAATTCTGTTGCTCCTGTCTGGGATGGCAATGAAACTTGGTTGGTTCTGGGAGGCGCTGGATTATTTGGCGCGTTCCCACTGGCTTATGCGATAGTTTTAGATGCGCTGGCAATCCCATTGACCATTATGTTATTAGGTCTGATATTTCGTGGTGTTGCTTTTGAATTTCGTTTCAAGGCCATACCAAGGCACCAACACCTCTGGGATAGGGCATTTATGGCTGGTTCGATTCTCGCCACCTTTATGCAAGGTATCGTCGTTGGGGCAGTTATTGCAGGTTTTCCTGTCGAAAATCGTGTTTATATCGGCAGCCATTTTGATTGGTTGGCTCCTTTTCCTCTATTTTGTGGGATTGGACTTGTCATCGCTTATGCCTTATTGGGATGTGGTTGGCTAGTGATGAAAACAGAAGGCCATCTGCAACAACAGATGTATCGTGTTCTGCATCCCTTGACATTGCTGATGCTAGCAATTATTGCCATTATCAGTATTTGGACACCACTTGCTCACTCAACGATTGCCGAACGTTGGTTCAGCTTACCGAATCTATTTTTCTTCATGCCTGTACCATTATTGGTATTGTGGTCGAGCTGGCAGCTATTGAAGAAATCTAACCAGAACTCAGGCCATTACACCCCGTTTTTGGCAGCGCTGTTATTGATTTTCATGGGCTTTACTGGATTAGGGATCAGTATTTGGCCGAACATTATCCCTCCCTCTATTAGCTATGAAGAAGCTGCCTCCCCCCCTCAATCATTGGGTTTTATGCTGGTTGGTGCTCTGTTTATTATCCCGATAATTTTGACCTATACCTTTTGGAGTTATTATGTCTTCCGAGGAAAAATCACCCATGAACAAGGCTACCATTAAAACAGCATCACAACGCTCTTCACTCTGGAAGCGCTTAGGTTGGATGGTGGCAATTTGGTTTTGCAGCGTATTGGCCTTATACGCTGTATCCACGTTATTTCGTGCTCTAATGACAATGGCAGGAATGAAAATCAAATAATAACTAGCTTTTCTAATTACTAAGATGGTATCTGAACTAAGGTTTTGATCAGAGCAACAGCAGAACTGATTAAAACCTTTTCTGGCAAGTTAAATTTATAAGTAGGTTGTAAAACTTTTATACGCTATAAAAAATCATTTGAAGCATCCAGGAAAATATAACTGTAAAAATCACCAGTATAATATTCTATCTTGAGCCAAAAATATTAATTATTCATATTGGTTATTCAATAATACAGAAAAACCGTGATGCAATATATTGTTTTTGCTATTTTCACGGTTTTGGCCTGCTCAAGGCATTCCTTACTACTGAAAAATTCTAGGAGCTCCCTTTTAAGCTCATTAAAGGCCCATAAAAAAACCGACGCTAAGATCGTCACTTTTTATCAGTGGCATGATCTTAAGCGCCGGCCCCTAACCGAGAATGCAGTTTCAGTATCTGTCATTAGCATTCCTCGCATATTTCCGTTTTCTTTGATGTAATCTAACGGACCATGATGTCAGTATAATGACAGTTTTTTATTTATGACAAGCTCAAAGGTTAAATTTTACTGAAATATTGTTTGATTTTTATTAGCAATACATTAACAACTACTTTTTGCAATTACCTGCCAAGCGATATCCCGCTTTTTTGGCTTCTGATTCTGAGCGGAAGTAAATTGCGTTTTTATCTGCCACAATTTTATAGCCAGCACAGTGTGCAAAATGATAAATCTGGCTATTTTTATTCCCCTTAATTATCTCATTTTGCGCCGTTTTTGATGTCGTCCTTTGGGTTAATATCTGACTATTCCCTGTATGCAAATTACTTTGCTTTGGCGCACTGTTCTGTACCTCTCTTCCTTTTTTCGCCATCAATCCTTGCTGTGATATTAAACCTTGGCCTGAATTTTTATGTCCTAATTCCCACTTTTTACTGCCTGTCACAAACGGGTTATGGTGACCCATAATCTTGGCGATTCGGTTATCTCTTTCACGCTCCCAGACATCTACTGGATACTGGCGATCCCATGCCATCATCAATTGTTGTTGTTGGCGTGACATAACCAGATTATAACGGTCATGCATGTAGAAATAGACTCTGGCAACCATGCCTTTTACTCTATCACGTGGTTCAAACAAATGTGATTTAAAATCCACCTTACTACTACATGAACCATACATATTAGGTGTGTTTCTGGCGAGCATTCCGTAACCAAAATTACTGCGATCACCATTAACTTCACCGATTGATGGAGCCAGATTATGCATGTCTGATTCCATCATGCGAAATACAGGATCGGTTTCAACACAGTTTTTCCGTCCACCATTTTGCCAACATTGACGCTGATGCCCAAATACCCAAGCAGGCACCATATGTTCCCATTCAATACGTGCAGCCCTTGTTTGCTGCGATCTGACGTGATAACCACAAGAAGCCAAATCAACACGCCCACCGCTTTTGCCAACCCACTGCCAATCACACCCGCAATATAGTGTGCCTATGCCTGATTTTGTTTGTCCGTCATAAACATTTTTTCTTGATTCAACTTTAGCTTGTTCGAAGCTGGTCGGCGCACTCCATGCATGAAAAGAGAGGGTTAACCCAAAGACCAAAAAATAACGTGCCAACTGGCCAATTTTACTATTCAAAATCATACCTATTTACTTATTGTGCATAACATCCATCTACTATCCTGCCTGACAACACCATAAAATGACAAATATTATTCTTTGAATTCTCTTTAACGGTTAGGAAGGCATCAATACGTTATTTGAATTAATTGATAGTAATATGATTTAATCTATCAATTAACCTATTTTCTTAGCTCATCTAAGTAAAAACATTAAATTTATCAAACCATATAACTCTGAATAAATAATCACTTTACCGTAACCCAAATAATCCAATATTAGAAATATGGTATCGTTAATTAATGCCATTAAAAAATAACCGTGCTATGTTCAAGCACGGTTTTATCGATAATAATCAACTTTATCCAGATGCAGTTGGTTATCTAACAACCAAAACAGAGATATTGGCATACCCTACAATGCCCGACGCATTTGAACCCAATAAGTGAGTTGAGATATCAGGCCGACGAGAACCGACAATAATCAAATCTGCATTAATCTCACGCGCTGTAGATAGCACCTTATCCCGTGGAGAGCCAAAGGCAACAGAGAATGATACCCTACCTTTAGGTAAATCCATTCGTTCTACGACTTTTTTCAGTTCCTCTTCAGAATTCACTATTGCTTTTTTGGCAAAAGCACTCAATAAATCATAGTGGTAACTATAATTCACGGAAAATCGGGAGATATCTGGCACAGAGTGAAAAAGATGAACCTTTGCATTAGATATTTTTGCCAAATATTCAGCATGTTTGATTGCATTATCAGTCAATATATCTTCCGCAATATCAATTGGAACTAAAATCGTGTTATACATACATACCCCCCTGTAATCGGATATAACCGCTAGCTATTGCTCATCAGTTAAAGTCAATAAAATCAACAAACTATCACTAACAATAATTATCGTACTACTAATACAGATGTTTTTGAATATCTGACAACTCCAGCAGAGTTGGAACCCAACAGATGCGTCGTGATATTAGGTCGTCTTGAACCGATAACAATCAAATCAGCGCCAATTTCATCCGCTGTAGCAGTGATTTCGTCTCTTGGTGAACCAAATGCAATCGAATAGGAGATCTGACGATTTGGTAATTCAATGGAATCAACCAGCTTTTTCAAGTCTCGTTCTGCCTTGATAGTCGCCTTATCTTTAATTTCCATATAGCCTAGTGCATAAGCATTAATAATCGCTGATGAAATGGGTAATACATGTAAAAAATGTAATTTGGCCCCTGTTTCCCTGGCGATTTTAAGAGCGCAGTCAACGGCCTTGTCGGTTAGATCTTCTTCTGAAATATCTACTGGTACTAAAATAGTTTTGTACATATGCACGCTCCTACTTACCGAAATACCAAGTTATCCTGATTTCTTTTAGTATATTGAAATGCGGAAAACTTACTGTGAGTTATCTAACACCTAAAACATGTTAGCTCCTATTCAGATTCATGGATAGGGATTAGCCAGATAAACTCATAAACATCCCTGCAATTGTTGCGCTCATAAAAACCACAAAGAGCAAATGAGATAACAGCAATGGTTTTGGCATCCAGAACCGTTACAAGGATCGTTAACAAATAGTCCATACCATGAAAGTAAAATGGCACTCAGGGCTGAAAGGTGAAGTTGTGATTGCTAACCCTATTCCTGAACATTTGCTATGCCAGAAGAACGAATCAATAGTGCGATTATGCTTTATATCCCCACGGAGAAATGGTTTATTAATAATGTAGCTATGAAGTTAATGATGTCATTTCTTATAGCTCAACAGGAAGTTCATTTATTTTTAGCGGTTTAGTTGCCACTAAAATGAATAAGCAGAAAATGTTATTATATCGACTCAAAAATCGTCTTATTAATCCAAAATCAGAACCACCCGCATAGCGGGTGGTTTGCTCTAGCCCTATAAGGGCATGTTACCGACTGCGCCTAAATGACGCGGCTTTCTCTTCGTTCAAGCTAA
>NZ_MKGR01000051.1 GCF_001908095.1 Xenorhabdus thuongxuanensis
CGCTTCCCTGTACAGTGAGCGCCTGTTCAGCCGGTTTTTCGACGGTTTTTATCTGCGCCAGGTTCACATGATGATGTAACAGGGTTGATAGATCATTGGCTCCCTGAAATTGTGTTTTGCGCTCCGCCCAATGAGCCTCAAATTCCGTTTTGTGCTCCAGATAATATTGCTGGGTTGCCAGATAAGTTTTATCTGCCACGATTTGGGGAACTCGGTTTTGCGCGAGTTCGTTGTAATATTCATGCACGTTTTGCAATAAAATGGGGTTACTCCAGCCATCAGTAATACTGTGGTGTTGGGTGATCAGTACTGTTACCAGTTGTTCATCCTGCTTGATGCAAGTGAAGCGGATTAATCCGGGCTGACTTAAATCAAAGGGTAGCGTGCGATCATGTTGTTGGATCGCTTCAATCGCTCTGGATTTTTCCTCTGGTAGTAACTGACTGATATCCTTGAAAGTGAAATTTGACAAATCAAGACTTTCCCCTTCAGTCACAATCTGCAAAGCCTCTTCTTCCCAGTTAAACGCTGTTCTGAGGATGGGAAAGCGTAGTGAAGTTAGAGTCCAGGCCTGTTGGTAGGCCACAAGATCGAGTTGGGTGTGATAATCCAACAGCAGTTGCACGCAATAAGCATCATCCTGTGGTTGAGCCAGATGATGATAAATAAATCCCTGCTGCAAGCTGGTTGCGGGGTACAGTGCTTCAATCTGATACATCTGTTGAAGATGACGCAAAAGTTTGATTGAGATCCCTTCAATACCGTAGTCACTGGGAGTTTTTATTCCACCCAATTGAGCCTGTTTTTGCCCTGCGGTGATAACAGAATGGAGCGCCTGCTCAAATGCTGTGATAAATGCCTGTGTCTGAGTTTGTGACAAGTGCGAACTGATACTAAATTGCAGTTTGCTTGCTTGAATCAAGCCATTAATATTCAGTAGCAAATAATTTTGGTTATCATCTGCCACTACGGTTCCGCAATCATCGCCGATCAGTGACCAGTTTTGTTCAATTTCTGCGTCTAACTGACCGAGATAGTTGAAGCCAATCGTCGGTAAATTCCCCGACAAATATCCTGCTTGACGTAATGCCCCGTAACCAATACCTTTATTCGGTACGGCACGCAACATCTCTTTAGTATGAATGATCGTCTCCGCAATATCGTTTTGCATCTCCAGACGCATAGGATAAGTGGTTGTAAACCAGCCGACGGTCTCTGAAACATCCAGTGTGTTATCAATGGGTTCTCGTCCATGACCTTCAAGCATAATGTGGTTAACTGGATGTGAGAAAACGGTCTGTAATGCTAATGTGAGGGCGCTAAGCAGTAAGTCGTTAATTTCGGTATGGTAACCGGCATTGGCTTCACGCAGCAGAATGTCGGTCAATTCAGCGGAAACACCCAACATGTGTTGACTCATTTCATGCGAAGCAGAGTAAACCTGATTTCCTGCCATCACTTGCTGCCAATAGAGAACTTCCTGCTGATGGTGCTCTGCATAGCGATGGATCGCATTAATCCATTGCCGATAGCTACTGGTTTTTGCCGGCAGCGTTTCGCCTTGCAGCAATCTGCGCATATCTTCAGCAATAATTCGCCAGGACACTACGTCAATAATCAGGTGGTGAAATGCGAAGAATAAGCGGGCGCTGCCATCGGTATATCCGGTCAGATGAGCGGCTTGCCATAAAGGACCAGTACAATAATTAAAGCTACTCTGCCATTGTGTCAGTTGCTGGTGATTTAACTCATTGAAATCACAATGCAGCAATGTGGGTAACCAGGGTGGTATTTCTGCGGGGTAGCACTGACGATAACCCTGTTCTGTGTCAACAAAATGGGCGCGTAACATATCATGTCGCTCAGTCAATATGATCAGGGCTTGTTCAATAGCAGCGTGACTGATATTGCCTGGCAGTCGGATCATAAATGCCTGATTCCAGTGGTGTGGACTCGATAAATTCCAGTTGAAGAAATCCTGCTGGATAGGCAACAGACCAAATTCCCCGTTTAATAATCCCTGCTCTGCTACCACAGATACATTGGATGAAGTTTGTGTCAGCAATTGCGCTAGCTGTGCCACTGTTGGTGCCTCAAAAATCGATTTGACTTGCAGGGAAAATCCAGCACGTCGCAGTTTGGAAACCAGTTTGATACTGATTATGGAATCGCCGCCGATACGGAAGAAGTTATCTTCAATGCCAATTTTCTCTAGCCCCAATACTTCCCGCCAAATGGCACACAATTGAGTTTCTAAGGCATTGCGGGGTGCAATATAACTGTCGCGGTTTTCCCATTTCGGCTCTGGCAGGGAGCGGCGATCTAGCTTGCCGTTGAGGGTTAAGGGAATGGATTCAATGCGGGTAAAGCTGGCGGGCAGCATATATTCCGGCAAGCGGGTGGAAAGGTATCTAATCAGGATGTCATCAGATAGTACGCCATCTGTGACCAAATACGCGATCAGTACCTTATTTCCTTTATGTTCGTGGTCAATCACCACAGCTTGTTTTATCTGTGGGTGCGAAGTCAGGGCGCTTTCAATTTCTCCCAGCTCAATGCGGTAGCCGCGAATTTTAACTTGAAAGTCATTGCGTCCCAGATATTCCAGCTCCCCATTCGGCAGCCAGCGGACTAAGTCACCGGTTTTGTACAGGCGGGTATAGCTTTTGGCCTGATCTTCTGCTGCCGCAAAGGGATTCGGCACAAAACGTTCGTCAGTCAGTTCAGGCTGATTTAAATAACCTCGTGCTAATCCGGCACCGCCGATATATAACTCGCCCGCTGCACCGATAGGGGACAGGTTACCCTGTTTGTCAAGAACATACAGATGAACGTTATTAATCGCCTTACCAATATTAGTGGCAATATCTCCACATTGATAATGTTTCCCCGTCGCACAAACGGTGACTTCGGTCGGGCCATATGCATTCAGTACATCGCTGTGATGGCTGAAATAGTCAAGGAAATCTAAGGACGGTGATTCACCTGCCGTCACCAATAACTGCAAGGAAGGTAACTCAGTGCCAATTAATAACTTCAATATAACTGGGGGTAAAGTGGCGATTTCAATGCCTTCTCGCTGAATCAGTTGTGCAACCGCTGGGGCATTACGCTCTGTTTCACTGCACAGGTAAACCGTCAGGCCATGAAGTAAACTGAGGAAAAGTTCAGAAACAGATGCATCAAAAACATACGCAGCAAACATTAAAGCTTTTTTTCGCTTTGTGATATCAAACAGTTCTGCCTGTGCTGCAACCATATGGACAACATTCTTATGCTCAACCATGACCCCTTTGGGTTGCCCCGTGGTGCCGGAGGTATAGATGATATACGCCAAATCAGCAGGGTTATTGACCGGAGCCAGATTTTCTACGGTGTAGCCTGCGGTGATTGTCTGGTCATCTGCCGTTATCAATATCGGCGATTTCGCGAGTAGTTGGGTATATTCCGTCAATGTCGTCAGATGTCGTTGCTGGGTGAGTACACACGGGCTTCCGGTATCTTCCAGAATAAACTGAACCCGCTTTGGTGGATATTCGGGGGAAATGGGCACATAAGCGCCGCCGGCTTTCAGTACCGCTAAAATACTGATAATCATTTCCAGACTGCGGTCAAGATAGAGGACGAGAGGTGTATCTGCTCGCAGAGGGACAGCATTACGTTGTTGACAACGCTCACGAATAACACCAGCCAACTGGTTTGCTCGTTGGTTTAATTGTCGGTAGGTCAGGGTTTCTCCTTCAAACACCAGTGCCACGCTATTCGGTGTCTTTTCTGCCTGTGTCTCAAATAGTTGCGGCAAGGTTTTATCTAGCAGGTAAGGGGCATCGGTCTGATTCCAGGTGTGCAGCAGAGTTTTACGCTCTTCTTCACTGAGAAACAGGATAGAGGTATGCGGTTGGTGTGGATCACGGGCTACGGCATACAAAATAAGCTCAAGCTGACGAAGCAAGCGTAGTGCTTGTTTATCTGTCAGCCAGTCTTCACCATAGTTCAATTTGACTATGAGACTGTTATCCTGTTCATAAGCTTTCAGAGATACCGGATAATCCACTTTTTCGAAGGCTTGGCGGAATGTCAGGGTGTTTTCAATGCCTTCCTCGTTTTCGTTCACGACAGGCTCAGGGTAGTTTTCAAAAACCAACAGGCTGTGGAATAACCGTTTCCCGTCGGATTGTAAACTGGCAAGTGATATCGCACTGTGGCTGTTGAGTGCGGCGATATCCTTTTGTATCTCTTGCAATATAGCGGCTACGCTGTCAGTCTGGATCCATTGCACTGTTAATGGCAACGTATTGATATACAAGCCGACACTGGATTCAATACCGTCCACCGGTACATCGCGCCCGGATACGGTAGTACCGACAATGGTCTGTTCATCCCCGATGTAACTGTGCAGTAATTTATGCCAGGCAAATTGCAGTACCACATTCAGGGTAACGCCTTGCATTCGACACATATCCTTAAGTTGCACATAAGCGTGCCTTTGTACCGTAAGCTCCTGTTCGGCTGGCTTTTCAACGGCTTTTATCTGCGTTAAGTCAATGTGCTGACTTAACAGCGCAGAAAGATCGTTAGCTCCCTGGAAGTGTGTTTTGCGCTGCGCCCAATATGCTTCTGATTCAACTTTATGATCCAGATGATATTGCTGGGTTGCCAGATAAGCCTGTTCCACGACAACCTGTGGTATTTGTCCCTTTATGAGTTGATTGTAATATTCATGTACAGCCTGTAATAAAATCGAGTTACTCCAGCCATCGGCAATGCAGTGATGTTGGGTGATCAGCACGGTTACCTGCTGTTTATCCTGCTTGATGAAAGTGACGCGGATTAATCCGGGCTGGCTCAAATCAAAGGGCAGGGTACGGTCATGTTGTTGGATCGCTTCAATTGCCTGGTTTCGCTCTTCTTTTGGTGAGTGACTGATATCTTTGCTTTTGAAATTCGCCGAGCTAATACTGGCACCCGTAGTGACAATCTGCAAAATTTCCCCTTCCCAATCAAATGCGGTTCTGAGGATAGGGAAACGTAATGAGGCCAGCGTCCAGGCTTGTTGATAGGTGGCAAAGTCGATATTGGTGTAATAATCCAACAGCAACTGCATACGATAGGCATCATCCTGTGGTTGAGTCAGATGATGATAAATAAAACCCTGTTGCAAGCTGGTGGCAGGAAATATCGCTTCAACTCCACTAAAGGTAAAACTGTTGAAATCCTCTTCGGAGAAAATATTCTTTTCATTTAAGAAGACTAATATGTTTTCTCTTTTCTTCTTAACCTTATCAATAAGCTGGGAAGGAGGAGTCTCTCCTGTAAATGCCAGTTTTAATTTATTCTCACAGACCCATACTGCTACATGATTTTTCTTGAGTTCTTTAAATAGCATCAACATTTTTTATACGTCCAAAATGGTTTTCTTTTCTGGATAGAGAGGTGAATTTTCGTTATTCACATAGCCAAAACGATGAGTAAGCTGGTTTAGCTGCTCAATTGAAACGCCTTTAATTCCGTAATCGCTGGGAGTTTTTATTCCTCCCGATTGGGCCTGTTTTTGGCCTTCGGTGATGACGCTATTGAGTGCTTGCTCAAATACTGTGATAAATACCTCTGTCAGGGATTGTGACAAGCGGGAGTCCACGCTAAATTGCAGTTTTCCAGCCTGAACTGCGCCATTGATATCCAACAGTAAGTGACTGTCATTCCTGCTGGCTATCACTGCGCCGCAATTATCGCTGGTCAGTGACCAGTCTTGATGGCAGTTTCCTCCTAACTGACCGAGATAATTGAAGCTGATGGCCGGTAAATTTCCTGACAAATGTCCAGTTTGACGCAACGCCCCATAACCAATGCCTTTGTTTGGCATAGCGCGAAGCATCTCTTTGGTGTGAATAATGGTTTCTGCAATATTGGTCTGCATTTCCAGCCGGACAGGGTATTGTGTTGTAAACCAGCCGACGGTTTCGGAAATATCTAGCGTGTTATCAATAGGTTCCCGTCCATGACCTTCCAGAACAATGTAGTTTACTGATCGGGAGAAAGTACCCTGTAACGCCAGTGTCAGGGCACTCAGTAGTAAGTCGTTAATTTCAGTGGAGTAACCGGCGTTGGCCTCATGCAGCAGGATGTCAGTCATCTCGGCAGAGAGGTCTAATTGGTGATGAGTGGCCTTATCCAGCTCAGGATTTATGTCGTTGCCTGCTATTACTTGCTGCCAATAGGGTACTTCATCTTGATGCTGTTTTGCATAATGATGGACAGCGGCTACCCACTGCCGATAGCTGCTGGTTTTCGGTGGTAAGATCATACCTTGCAATAACAAACGCATATCTTCGGCAATAATTCGCCAGGATACAGCGTCAATGATCAGATGGTGGAATGCGAAGAATAATCGGGCGCTGCCCTCGGCGTATCCGGTCAGATAAGCGGCTTGCCACAGAGGCCCGTTACTGTAATCAAATTCACTTTGCCATTGGGTTAGTTGTTGGTGTAATTCCGTTTCTGTAAGTTCACTGATATTACGGTGCCGGAATGCAGGCGACCAGGATGGCACTTCCGACGGATAGCACTGACGATAACCATTTTCAGTATATATAAAATAGGCACGCAGCATATCGTGTCGTTTAGCCAGCGTTATTAGAGCCTGTTCAATTTCTGCGGGTTTTATATTCCCGGGAAGTTGAATCATAAATGCCTGATTCCAATGGTGCGGATTTGGCAGATTGAGGTCAAAGAAGCTTTGCTGGATAGGTAACAAATCAAACTCCCCGCTTAATAACCCTTGCTCTGCATTTGCTTTTACTGTGGGTGATGTCAGTGTTAGCAGTTGGGCTAACCGAGCTACCGTTGGTGCCTCAAATATCGATTTGACCTGGAGAGAAAAGCCCGCCTGACGCAGTTTGGAGACTAACTGGATACTGACAATGGAATCGCCACCGATACGGAAGAAATTATCTTCAATGCCAATTCTTTCCAGCCCCAACACTGCTTGCCAAATGGCACATAACTGGGTTTCTAAGGTATTGCGGGGCGCCATATAACGGTCCCGATTGCCCCATACCGGCGCCGGCAGGGCACGGCGATCCCGTTTACCGTTGAGGGTTAACGGTA
>NZ_MKGR01000052.1 GCF_001908095.1 Xenorhabdus thuongxuanensis
CAATTCCGATAATTTGTTCCATGGGACACCTCTTCATATTTTGCTGATGTATTCAGCATGGCTCACTGGAGCCGATTTGGGGAGGTGTCCATTTCATTACCGTCGGTAATCAGTTAAACGGTATTACGGCCGGGTTTAAAAACCTGATGAGTGAAGTGATCCAGGGGGCCACCGGCGCTGTTGCCAGCTTACCCGCCATGATCATTCAGCGTGCCAATCCGGGACTCTATGACATGCTGACCAACGGTGTGTTGCAGGCCAATGTGGCGTACGACAAGGCCCAGTTTAATTGTTAGGCCATGCCAGCGTGGAATCCACCCAGGTGTATACGCAGGTCTCTATTCGGGCCTTGCAGGCGGTGCACGCCAGCACCCACCCGGCGGAGCAAATGGCCGACGAAAAAGTCAGCGACGCCGATGAGGTGGGTTTACTGGCCGACCTGTACGCCGAAGACAACGCCGACACCGACACGCTGCCGGACAGCCCGACGCCGACCTGAAACCTCAATATCCGCTGACCGTCCGCACGCCCCCGTTAAGTTGGGCGGGCTCGGTGTGGGGGCAGACCGTGGCCGGACTGCCCGTCAGCCCTGGCGCACGCGGGGGTAAATAGTCGTCAGGCGGCGCAAGCCCCGGCGTCCCCGTTGAGCTGGTACAGGCCGCCTAACGCCTATTCAACATAATGCGGGGGAATTATCCGCACTGCGCCGGCAACCCCCGGTAATCCTCTCAGCAATGAAGAGCGGCTTAATGCGTATAATTGGCATTATGTCTTGCGCCCCCGCGGGTCGGTATTGCGGGGAGTGGCGCACAAGGCTGCGCCTTATGCTCTAACCGACTGAGCCGGGCATCGGCAACTCTGAGTTCTTCTTTAGCTGCCCTGCAACCGTTGGGCCAACACCCCTAAAGGCAGGTCGGCCTGCGGCCTCCGCTCATTGACTTCCCCCCGCCCCAACCCCGCTGCACTGGCTGCGCCCGGTTTGCAGTCGCAGGCTCCTTGCTCATTCCCGTGCTCGCCATCGCCGCCCCGTGCAGCCCCCGGGGGCTTCCCTGAACAAAACAAAACCGCGTGGTCATGCAAGGTCATACGCAAACCGAAGCCACAGTGCCTCAGAGCGTCGCAGGGGCGCCGCTTGCGGGCTCTGTGCCGCCCGCGCCCGCAGAACGGGCGTCCGCCGCCCAAGCCAGTTGGGCGACGTTCGCCCGTTGCCGAAAAAGGCGCTACACTGACCCGAACGCGGCAGGAAAAACCGGCCTTTGGAGGGGAAAAGCGCGTCAGGGGGTTTTGGGTTCGGCGGTGAACGCACATTGGAAAAAACGGGGTGTAACTGACTGAGGGCATTGGGAAAATCGGTGTCCGGCGGTCAACTTCGCAATGGAATGCGTTGTTATTGAGAATAACTATTTGCACGAAGACGAAAGCCGCCGTTTTGATAAAGAGTTGGCCGAGTGTAAGGCCAAAGGAGGGGACTGCGGAGCTGTCATTCAGAAGTATTTGGACATCAGCAATAAGAACAGTGCCGAATTAGAGGAAAAATGCAAAGGAGGCGGTATTACTTGCGTGATTTATGAAGAAATTATTCAAGCAAATACGAATGTGGCGCTTGATGAGGGATCGTTACAAATTCGATTGTCAGAGAAACTAAAAGATCCCGACGCTATCAAGATAGTACAGTATTTGAATGGTAAGGATTTACAGTTTTTGAAGGATAATATTACCACTTCTAACAGAGTTGCCGCTGTCGCCTTAGATCCAACTTCATGGCCTGTGATGATCTTTGGTGGCAAGGCCATTATTAATGGAGCTGGAGCAAAAGAACAACTATTGGCTGCGGGAGTTTCTAGCGGAATGAACGCAGCAATTCAGTATGGTACTTCAGGAAATGTAACATTATCAGACGTGATTGGAGCCGGAGCTGTTGGTTTAATTACCGGAGGAAAAGGATATATACCCCAACAGTTAATTGGAACGCAGTAGGTGGTTATTATACGGCAGAAATTAAAGGTGATGATCCTTTCCTTGGAGCACTTATGGCAAAAGCTGGAGCAAGCATAGGTTATACAGGAACAGCGGTAATAAAAGTACCTATGGATAAGGTGTTAAACCCTATATCTAAACAGTATGAATGGGTACCGACAGGTGTTTGGACAATTACGAAACCAGTAAAACAAAACCCAATACCAAATATAATAGGGAATACTGTAGGTAGTGCAACTACTGAATCAACGGTAAATAGTCTTTCTAAAAAAGAGGTTACAGGTGAAAAATAGGAAAAAAACGTGTATTCATCTAGTTATTTTATGTTGTTACTCATGTGTTTCTATTTTTCTTGCTCTTTTTATTGTTTTTTCTTTTATGAGTTGGTTGAGTCCAGCCTCCTCTAATAATTGGGATGATATAAAAAGTTATTTGAATAAAAATCTGTTTTTGTCAATGAAATTAGGATTAATGGGAATACCCTTAGGAATAATATTGTGGATATCATATTATTATAAGAAATAAGCCACATTATCGCTATTGTGTATGAAGAAGTGATCCCGACCATATGGTCGGGATCACTTCTTGGTAAACTGTCAGCAACGTACTGGCCCAGGTGATGGTCGCCAAATACCGGGATCATCGTCGCGTTGGAAGCCTGTGGCTCGGCTCACCATTGGGCAAGGGAAATCCAGGCACTCGGACACCAGGTACTAATTCTCCCTGCTCAACACGTTAAAGCTTATCGGCGTAAGCAAAAGAATGACTATAATGATGCCCAGGCAATTGCTGAAGCCTGCCAGCATGGTACGATCCGTCCGGTGAGAGTAAAAAGCCTTGAACAGCAAGATGAGCAAACTTTTCTGAAAATGCTGCGACGGGTGGTAGAAGAAAAGACGCAGCTGATCAATCATATCCGCGGATTGCTGGCTGAATATGGCATTATTTTGAAACAAGGTGCCTCTGCTCTGCATCATCTTTTACCGAGCTTGTTGGAAGACGGTGATCCTGCTATGACGCCAAAGTTAAAAATACTGATGCAGCGTCAATATGCACGTTTAGTGACCTTAGAACAAGAGATAACCTGGTATGACAGTGAATTGAGAATACAGGTAAAGAAAAATGCGGTTTGTCAACGGCTCCAAACTATTCCCGGATTTGGTCCCCTAGTGAGTCAGTTATTCAAAATTTGGATGGGGGATGGACAACAATTTAGACGGGGACGCGATGCATCAGCGGCCCTGGGACTGGTTCCCCGGCAATTTAGCACGGGAGGCCGACAGATATTGCTGGGTATTACAAAATGTGGTGATGGTTATATCAGAGCCATGCTAATCCAGGGAGCACGGTCCGTGGTTAGCCGGGCTGCCAATAAAACAGATACGCTGAGCCTTTGGATTAATCGACTGCGAAAAAAAAGAGGGTTTAACCGTACTGTAGTTGCACTGGCCAATAAGTTGACACGGATTGCTTGGGCCATTATTTCCCGGCAAGAAATCTATCTCCCTAAGGGGGTTAGTCTGGAAAACGGTTAATGCAAAGCTACATACGATTGGCGTGATAGCAATTGAAGATATTCCCAAAAGTCATGCATTGTTAAGAAAGCGAAGATGATAAAAAACAGGTCAAACCGACGCCCCGAAAACCTGTTGAGCTTTTAGGCGATAAAAGCCGTTTAAGCGTTAAGGACGGAGCGTGCGAATGCCTCATCAAGGCCAGAAGTCATGCCACTTCACCAGTAGGCCGGATATACGTAAGCTACCTTGTTCTTTTGTCTGAAAAGCTCTCTTGCAATACTGGGGAAGATCGTATACGAAGCTCAGGTTAAGTAAGCATATCGTTTTGTAAACTGGGTGAGGCGGTAATGTCTCACCCAATTTAATATTCGTTTACTGACGGATAAGCCGTCCCGTCAGAGGGGCACTTTCATAATTACTTCTGAAAGGGTTAATATCCAGCCCGCCCCGCCTTGTATAACGGGCGAATACAGTTAATTTTTCAGGCCGGCAATAATACATGATATCGTTATAAATTCGTTCTACACATTGTTCGTGAAACTCGTTATGTGTTCTGAATGAGATAAGGTAGCGTAGCAGTTTTTCATGATTAATTTTTGCGCCCTCATACCGAATCACAACGCTGCCCCAGTCAGGTTGGTTGGTGACCAGACAGTTTGATTTTAAGAGATTCGAGTGCAGGGTTTCAGCGACAATATCCGTTTCTGTTGAAACGGCATTTGCCAGTATTGTAGCATCAAAGTCATACCCGTTTATCTCAATATCCAGATCATCCAGTGACTGGCCTGAGAATTGATTGATTTCATGATCGTACCCTTCAAGATGAGGATAAAGTTTTACTTCCACAGGCTGACCCGCTGTCTGGGATAGATCTTTTTTCATGGCACGGATCACATCCTCAGTTGTTCCAAACTTAGTCTGGTTGAAACTGTTGAGATAAAGTTTAAATGATTTAGATTCAATCAATCCTGGGCTGGTTGCAGGAATGGTGAATTCGCCGATTGCTACTATCGGTTTCCCTTTACTGTTCAGCCAGGAAAGTTCCCAGGCAGTCCAAAGATCAAAACCCTGAAATGGTAACGCATCAGAACTGATATTGATAACTTCGCGTGCGAGTGATCGCGGAAGGGTTTCAAGTAATTCTGGAGAATAATTTTGTATGTAATCGGTTTTTGTTCCAAGATGGGTCAGTGATTCTTTAATATCCATGATTGCTTCTCTTCTATGAGTTTATATATTTTCTGAATAATGCCCGGGCAGCATAGATAGGCCCAACACCGACAATGGCGTAGGTTATTTTGATAATAAATTGGGAAAAAATAATGGTTTTAATCGTGTTGGCGTCAAGCGTATTATAAAATGCCAGTGTACAAAAAATAACACTGTCCAGTGCGGCTGCTATCGTTGTGCTGGTTATGATACGAATAAAAAGATACCGGGAGTTGGTTAGTTCTTTGATCTTACATAACAGCCACGAATTGACATTTTCCGAGACGATATAAGCAACTGAAGACGCAACAAGAACAGCCGTAATACTCTGGGCAATTTCAGTATAGGCATCTGCTAATCCCCATTCTTTCAGACCTGGCAGTATTGCTGTGAACATCAGTCCGAGAACAAACAGGATATTGGTGATAAACGAGAAAAGGATCGCTTTTCTGGCCAGACGAAGACCGTAAAACTCATTAAGCATGTCAACAAGGATGAATGTGAAGGGATAAAAAAAGACTGCTGCTGGTATCACCATATTAATATGGGGAATACTTATTGGTTTTATTCCTGTAATGGTGCAAAAAATATAGATAATGGATAGGGAAAGTGCAATGACCAGATAGGCGAACCAGGAACGTTCGTGTCTATCCGTGAGATCATAGGTGGTTACTGTATCCTCATTGCCATAAATTCGGCGATAGATCTCACGGAGTTCATTTCGGTTGAGATCCTCTGAGACTTGGCTACTTTCCAAGTCCTTTAACGGTATGCTAATGCTTTTCCCAGTAGACAGGACCATGATATTCGCTCTTATTACGTCGAAAGAGCGACTAAAACCCAACAGCTTATATTTTTGATTATCTGACATAGCCGAATGCTCCTTTGCTTACGAAATGCGTTCTTCAATGATGATTCCAATTAATTGCTCATTGATGGTTGGCGTTTTTTTTGCGTAATCCGACACATCGTGGAGATAAAATCCTTTTTCGGGTGCATATATTAGCGATGGCTGATTTTTTACAGGAGCGGCATAGCGCTTAATGATTAATGTATCACCGGGGAAAAAAATTTTATCAATTTCAGTTTCTACTGTTAGTCCAATCAAGTTTGAGCCTTCTTCGAAGGCCCAGATTACCGGGTATCTCATGATAAGCTGACCAATACGATCTTCCATACTGGCTAACACGTCTGACTGGGGAATAAGCGGAATAGCAGAGGGATTTCTGTTACCTTCAGTGGAGAGAGTATTGTCTATGCGATCAAGTTCTTCTATGTCGAAATGCTCTATAACATCGCACCTGACACCGAAAAAATCGGCAATTCTTGTGATAGTTGATTGTTGGACTTTGTTGATTTGACCATCAAGAATTTTATAGAGCGTTGTTCTTGTAACACCTGAGCGCATAGCCAGTGAGGACTTATTCTCCCCATTTTTTCGCATCATATACTCAATGTTACTAATAATATTAGATTTTCTTTTTATTCCTGATGTTTTCATTTCGGAAAATAATAATGTTGTTAGATTTTTCCTTTAGACATTACATGATTAATTTGTCACTTTCCATAATATTTTTCGATATGAAGATTTATAAGAATAGAGAGGGACGGTTTTTTTAAGTAAAAAAAACATGATGATATATACAGAGTGTACAATTTAATACTCTTTTTGTTTATTTTTATGTTGACCTTATTATATGATGTGTGATTAATTACTCGTATCAGTTTCCAACTGACTAAATATATTAATTATTATATGAAATAAAATAATTTCGATGTAAAATAATTAGCTAAGCCACACCAGGTTTTTATTTTAAGAAAGGCATTTGTGTATGGTTACGACTGCTCTCAATTTTATAAATAGGATTTCATAATGCTGCTACACGTAGTGCCTTCAACCAGTTGAATGAAAATGATTTATGTTGTACAAGGTGTAGCACTATGTTGGAACGTTATTTATTTTATTGCATCAAATTTGAGTTATGTTGAAGCGTTAAAGATATGAAAAGAGTGGCTCGTGAACATGCTTTAACTTTAGAGTCATCTGCTTATTTATTTTTCACTGATGAAGTAAATGAATTACCTTTATGTACACTAGAGAAGCTATATTTTTGGTGAAATAGTTTTCTCAGGAAAATAATATAAGTGAAATGAGAGCTTATAAAGTAGAAGAAAGTGGCTTTTTAGTATCAGACGTAGAAAAATACCAACTTAACAGATGTTAAGTTGGTATTTGTGGTGATTATGGCTTTAGCCAGTTTAAGATGCGTTAGCTTCTTAAACATAAAACCACCCGCTATGCGGGTGGAGTTCAAGGGTTATACCAAGAAAAACACCTTTCCGTTACGATATAGATGTTCAAGCTAATATACGTAACTTAAATAAGGAAA
>NZ_MKGR01000053.1 GCF_001908095.1 Xenorhabdus thuongxuanensis
CCGGCTTCCGGTAAGTTTCGTCGGCTGAGGCCAGCTAAAGTCGAAAGGGTCAAAAAATAGCCTTAACGTACAATAATTTTCGATATCCAAACTGACCCCAATTAATGAGCTTTATGCACAGAGCGGCTTAGAAATACGAAACTGGGCATCATTATCGAGCGAAGCTCAAAATATTATGACTTATATCTATAAGAGACAAGAAACTAACTGGCGCAGTTATCTGCCATGCTCTTTCTCTGAAAATATTTGGGAAGAATCAGAACAAAAAGTTGAGGGATTACCTTTTGATATGTTGTTGGTCAAGCCAACACATTTAGCCAATGAATTGAATGGGTTTAGCGGTAACTTTTTATATGGAATTGAATCAGCCTATGGATATTATTTAGATGAATATCATGTAAAGTGCCCATATGGTTTGGATATGAATGTTGAAAGTGATGATGGTTGGATGATGGCCGATTTTGATACGCCGTGGTCACCACCGAAGGGAGAGCTATTTTCTCTATTATCTCAACGTCATGAATGCGAAATTACACATTATTATTGCGAAGAGGGCATGGGTTATTGTGGATATGAAATATATAAAAATGGGATGTTGGTTGAATCCGCGAATGATCAACTGAAGTATGAAGAAGATGAGGAAGGATATGATCAAGTAGTTGATCCTGATTATATTATTGATAATGTAGCCCATTTTGGTGGCTAATGAGCATCGCGTGCTTTCATGAAAGCACGCAGTCTAGATAGCATTATCATGTTAGGAGTATTGGGTGACCGGATAGGTCTACTCACCCATATCCCCGATATCACTTAGTAATTCTTTTTATGGTGGCCAGAGATCTGGCCACAAAAGGATACCGGGCAAGCCCGGCCTTTTCACAGACAAAACCTTATTCTGGTGTCTTCCCTTAAGCGTCTGCTCAGCGCAGTGAATCTGGCGCCGTGACTGACGCTTGCACAGGGCGTGCTGTCATCAAGTCCGTGTCCTCACCCGTTCGCATCCGCTCCCGCTGGTCACTCCTTTACGCTGCGGCTTGCGGTACTCCTTGACGCCATCCCTGAAACCCTGTGCCGCTGAAGTGTCACGGCGCCAGACTCCCCGCGCCCGGCAAGCTGCCCAAAGGGGGAAGACACCAGAAAGAAGTCAATTAACACAAAGGGAAGATTGCTTATTTATGTCGCAATTAAATTTTGATGAGCAATTTGCGTTACAAGTAGAGCCAGAAACAAAAGCAGCCGCATGTCTACAAAAAAAGCCGACAGTATCAAAGCCAAGAGCTATCGTGACCGATCATTACAACGAATTTATAAAAGAATTCAACTCCATAGCGCCTTATCACAACCGATTTGAAGTATTCAGAGATTTTATTCATGTTGCCGCGATTGCACTTGAAAACAGAATATTAAAACTGCCAGAGCTGGAAAAAGAATATTTTAAGATTATTGGGCGTTATGAGAAAAAAGATGTTGAAAAATTTTGCTGCTTGTTAAGTCATGTGTCACTTGGATTACAGAGAGAACTGTGTGATTTTTTAGGCAAAATTTTTATGTCTTTGAATCTAGGTAATAGCAATATGGGACAATTTTTCACTCCTTTTGAAGTATCTGAAATGATGGCAAAAATGATCATCAGAAACCCTCAGCCGAAAATTGAGCAATCTGGTTATATTTCTGTCTCAGACCCTGCGGTTGGATCCGGTGGCATGGTAATAGCGAGTGCTAAGGCGTTGCTTGAATATGGGTTCGATCCTTCAAAACATATGTTAGCGATATGCACTGATATTGATTGGGTAGCCGCCAGAATGTGCTATGTCCAATTATCGCTATTAGGCATTCCCGCAATTGTTAATGTTGGTAATAGCTTAACTTTAACGGTTTCTAGAATCATGTATACGGCTGATTATTATCTACAATATCAGCGACTTGCTACTTCTCAGTGATATAAAGCGGGTTTTTATTCTCGGTGTTAGGTGTACTCACTTTACTCAATACAAGGTGAGTACATTAGATCATTATCTAGCTTGAAAACCGCTCCACGGCATTTCGCGCTGATTTTTCGTAGTGCCCCTCGAAAAAATAACTCCATTAAACATGGGATAAAAAATAATCTATTCACATATTTAAAATTGCAATAAATAAAAATTGCATTAATATGCAACTTTTATGTTGATGCAAGTTTCCTTTTGGTGTAATATTGTTTGCAGAATAAGGAGATAACAATGATTGAAATTTTTTTCCATCAAGTGGCTGATAATGAACTCGATAATTTATCTATCAAATTACAGGCAAAATTTTATGCTTTGATTGAGTTTTTATCAGAAAAACCACATTTATTGAGAGAACCGCATTGTAAGCAACTTGATCAAAAAAATAAAATCTTTGAACTCAGGGCAGGGGATGGCCACAATATAGCCCGTGGAACTTGGTGTTACGGTGAAGAGAAAAACACCATTTACATTTTGAGTTTTTTTATCAAAAAAACTCAAAAGACAGATCCAAAAGATATACAGACAGCTATCAATAGAAAAAGAGATATGATTAGCCTGTATCAAAGAGGAGAATTAGCATGAAAAAAGTTATGACATTTCGTGAAAAACTGGAAGCTAAGAAAAAAGAGGGAAATCCTGAATTTATTCAGACTTTTAATGAAAAAAAACAAGCCCTTGATTTACATCTCCAATTACAACAACAACTGAAATCATGGAAAGAGCAAGCAGGAATAACAAGTGCAGAAATTGCGGACAAAATGGGATTAACTCCGTCTACAGTATCTAGACTTGAACAAGGCGCAGATAAGGCAAGTATTGAAAGAATATTAAAATATGCAAACGCCTGCGGATTGAAAGAAATAAACATCAATGTATCAATGTAATTTATGTGGCTCTAATTTACCCCGCAATTTGTTGCGGGGTATTTCATTATGGCTTTAGCCAGTTAAGATGCGTTAGCGTCTTAAACATAAAACCATATATCGGGTTTTGGTTGAGTAGACCTATCCGGTCACCCAGATAAATGGAAGAAACCATCACTGAAAGTTTTCTACTCAGAAGAAGATTTTCCAATGATGGCTTAAACAGAATTCGGGTTATTTAAATGTTACCCCACTGGTTTTGCGAAGACTGATTATTGATGACATGAACGGCCTACCGGCCTGATGAGAAACCTAACATAAAAAATGGCTCTTTCAAGCCGACACGGTTTTAAGGTTCATCAGGCGCGGAACTCATCGAGGCGCAGGCTCCTTGCCTACAGTGACGCCGGATAGATTTAAGCAAGCCAAAAATTCATCAAAATGAGTGTTGCAAAAACGAGGGGGACCATAGATTTTTATGGTCTCCAAAAGCAGGGCTGGCAGCGGCCAGAGCAAGAGAACGTGAAGGCGGACGTCCTTTTAAACTCACAAAATCTCAGGTTCGCCTGGCACAAGCTTCTATGAAGAGTAGAGATTGTAGCGTATCTGAATTATGTGAAGAGCTTGGGATTAGCAGACAGGCTCTCTATAAGTATGTAGAGCCAGATGGGGAACTCAGGGAACACGGCAAAAGAGTATTAAAATCTTAGCGCTAACTGAGTACCCATTTTTTTCCTCATCAACTTTGAACCTTATCGGGGGATGGGCAAAAATAGCCCAATTACCACTCAAAATTAAACCAGCAAAATTTCCGGACCTCGTCGTTTAAGAATACGGAGCATTCTAAGAGCTGGGCCACTTGGTTTTTTTTCTTCTCGTTCCCATTTAGAAATGCTTTCTTTTGACATTCCTAATGCCATTGCCAGTACAGATTGGGACATTCCGTACTGTGTACGAAGTTGCTTTATCTCAGCCCCTGTCATCATAGTAACAGTTTTAATCTGGTCGTTGATTTTACGTGCATTGACGGCTTTTTTTAGATCGTTAACCAAGCTTTTTGGTGCAGCATCGACTGCGTGTAGTTCTTTCGCTAATTCAAGCATATTGTTTAATTTATTACTCACAAATGATTTCCTCCAAGATACCATAGGCTATTAACTCATTGATCTTCTGATCAGTGTAGCTAAGGAAAAGTTTGGAAAGCTGTTTATACGCTTCCAATTCATCATCCTCAATTTCTTTTGCTCTTCTAGAGCTAACGGTATTCTTTGTCCAGCCATCAGCAAAAAATAAATGGTTATTAACCTTAAAGAAGATGATAACTCTTACGCCACCACTTTTACCTTTTCCATTAACCGCTATTCGTTTTTTAATCACTCCCCCACCCAGATCAGCTTCAAACTTCCCATTCTTAACTTCTTCTGCAGCATTTAATAATTTTTGATCGGAAATGTTAATTTTCTTTGTGCTTTTTTAAACGACGATATTTTATAGAACGCCACAAATGCCTCCGAGTGGTAATGAGTACTATAGTAACAGGTACTGCTTTTAATGCAATAATTAAGCGCAAAGTGTTTTTACTTTTTTGTGGATCTTATGAGCGAAGCGAGTAAAAGGCGGCTCTCATAAATTAATGGGAATGAGGGAGCTGAACCGCCGAAGCTATAGAGGATCAATGGGATCTCGAAATCCCTCGTCCCTACTAAGCTAAAAAATTTATCAAGTGGTTTGGGTTCTGTCGCATTAACAGAGAGGTTACGAGCGAAATCGGGCGGGGTGATTTTTAGGCAATCAGTTGATAGAAAAATGCCGCGGGTGACATCGGGCATTCCGGCTCTTGCCAATGTTGTCCTTTACGCAACATGCTGACCAATTCAATGCCCGCTAACAAGGTCTGAGCTCGCCTGAAATTTTTAAATCCCAACATGGGAGCGGTTCGCCGTTTGATATTGCGATGATCCTGCTCAATGAGGTTATTGAGATATTTATTTTGCTGGATAACGATGGCTTCCTCTTTGGATTTTCCCTGGTTTAATTCGTCCACTGCCGCTTTGTTGGCACCACTTTTATCCATTGTCACGACCTCCGGCTGGTCATGCTGACCGAGGGCTTTTTTGAAAAAACGCAAGGCCGCTTTCTTATCCCGACAGTCCGTCAACAGAAAATCAACGGTATTCCCGTCCGAGTCCACCGCGCGGTAGAGGTAACGCCATTGCCCTTTGATTTTTATATAGGTTTCATCCATTCGCCAGCGACGCCCAACATCAGGCTTGCACCACCGATATCGTTTCACCAGCAACGGCACCAGACGATGAACCCAACGAGAGAGGGTGGAATGATCAACGGTGCTCCCCCGTTCAACCATCATTTCTTCTAAATTACGCAAACTCAGGGCGTAAGCCAGATACCAACGGACACATTGGGCTATGATATCGACGGGATAATGGAGACGTTTGAAAGCGTTCCGGATCAGGGGCATCGTTTGGGACTCATGCAAAAACCGGGGAGTTTACCTGAAGTTCCGTTAATGCGACAGAACCATATGGATGGAGTCCACGGGGTAAGCCCCATGAGACTGAGCCTCAAAACCATGACAGATGGTCAGTTCTGGGGGCGTTAAATTACACGGCCAACACGCTGTTTTATCAGACAGCGTCAGGTAGTATCACACGAGCTGATGTGATTGATTTTTTAGGGCGGGTAGCCAAACAAGGAGACAACCGTTTGACATTTTTAGTGCTAGATAATGCGCGTATCCACCATGGGATCGCGGAAAAAACCAGACATCGCTGGTTACGAGAGCACAACCTGCTTTTACTTTATCTTCCCGCCGACAGCCCAGAGCTGAATCTGATTGAAATCGTCTGGAAACAAGCCAAATATCACTGGCGACGTTTTATCACCTAGACTCAAGATACCATGGAGTATGAGCTAAATACATTATTGGAAGGTTATGGTGATCAATTTGCAATTAATTTTTCTTGAGTACTTAAAAAGCTTATTAAGGCAACCTGTGGTTTTAAGCGATTCAATCGAGCATCGTCAACGATACAGGGATTTGAAACGTTTCGACGACTCAATAAAGGTCAATTTGATAGTTGGTTACGCCGTGATGAACCCGAAGTTCAGGTACGAGAGAGATCGGCCTTTATCAATCGATTCTTTAATGTGCGATAGAACCATTAAAAATAGGCCAAGCTTGAATGGAGTTTAAAATCACTTGATTAAGTCTATCGAGGTTAGCTCCATCACAGGCTTGTATTGTTAACCCATTAATCACTGTAATATAAAAATCAACCATTGCGTGAATAGGTGCATCTGGCGCGATATCACCATCTTCAATGCCCTGCTGCATTCTCTTCAGCAGAATCGCTTGGTAGTTTTGTCGTTTCTCTTGCACATTGTGATACACTTCTTCGATTTGTTTCGAACCATTCATCGTCGCCGTAATTAGCATGCAACCTGATGGTTTATCAGGCTGTGCTAATCGTTTTGCACTATCGTACATCAATAATTCAATCGCCACTTTGGCTGTTTTTGCTTGTTTCATAAT
>NZ_MKGR01000054.1 GCF_001908095.1 Xenorhabdus thuongxuanensis
CTCCAGAGAAGAAAGGCGCATGTTGCCCGTTTTTTCCACCATCCTAAAATTCGTTATGCGGCATGATATAAATATAGGTATTTAAACACCGTATTAATATTACCAGCTTCGCTTCGACTGAATTATTAAAGAAAGATTCCAACCCAGGGAAAACAAAATATACGCTAGGTGGTGTTGCCCGAAATATGGCGCATAACATTGCCGCGTTAAAGAATGACAGCTATTTAATTTCTGTTTTTGGTGATGATTCATACGGAAAAAGATTGTTTAGAGAAACCCGGTTAGCAGGTGTTGATCTTAGCCATTCTCATAAACTCAATGATGAAAGAACTTCGATTTATCATTCAATAGTTGATAGTCATGGTGAACCGTATACCTCCGTGAGTGATATGGATATTTTGAAAAAACTCACGCCTGAGTTGCTAAATAAATCTAAAGTTCTCATTGAGCGAGCAGGCATACTGAGTATTGATTGCAATTTGAGAGAGGATGCTCTGGAATGGTTATTTAAAAACTCAGGTAATGTGCCCATATTTGTTAATCCTGTCTCGTCATATAAGGCGGGTATAGTACGTAACTGGCTATCATATATTCATACTATCAGACCCAATCGGCTGGAAGCAGAAAAAATCAGTGGTATTAAAATTAACTCAATAAAAGAGGCTAAGTTGGTCACATCATGGTTTCATGAACAAGGAGTACAACGGGTAGTTTTAAGTATGGGCGCTGACGGTGTTTACTACAGTGAGTTAGATTATATATCTGGTCACTCTCCGGCATTTCCTGTTGATATTGTCAATAACACAGGTTCCGGTGATGCAATGATGGCGGGATTAGTTCATTGCGCGTTAGCAGGTATGGATTTTAAGGAAAGTGTATATTTTGCCCAGCGCTGTGCTGCGCTTGTCCTGTCTACGGAATTAACACACTCACTAACCCTGTCTCCATTTGCTGTTGATAAGTTACTGCTATTAGATCCAATAACAATGATGAATAACCAATAAATATCATAAAAATAAAAAATTATAATGTTAGTATTGTGGCTAGAGCCGGGCTGGGCCCGGCATTTTTTCAATGTCCATTCATGTCAATGTTTATATTCGGTTGAATTAAATTCAATCGTAATGCGAAAGGAATGGGGAGTGAGCTTAAAACTGGCAAACAAGTCCGGTATGGACACAATTTTGTAGGTAATTATCCCAAAAACCTTGAGGATAACGTACTAAATCGCTGTCTAAGACCGTTGGTTTTTTCCAGCTAAAATGATCGAATCCTGCTTTTTTAAGCGCTTTTTCATAGCTCTCACGATTCCAACGATAAAACGTGAAAGGGCTTGGGGGGGTTGACAGAAATTCTGCCTGGTGACGGAAGCCATTTTTCCACGGCTCTTCGCTCAAAATCTTAAAACCATAATTCTCACAGTTTCCGCTTTCTAACCGATAATCAGGTGATGCCATATAAGCAATTAATTTGCCAGAAGGTTTTAAATGCTCAGCGGCTGCTTGGAACATCGTTTCCAGTTCTTCTGTGGATTCAGCATAGTGGAATAAAAAAGCGGCGATAACGATATCAAATTTTTCATCTAATTTCATTTCACATACATTTTGTACATGGAACTCAATATCATCACCATACAGTTTTGACTTGATTTTAGCGAGTTCAATCATTTTTTCAGAGATATCGATGCCAACCACTTTTGAAGCCCCGCGGTGGTGCAATTCCCGCCCAAAATAACCATACCCGCAAGCTAGATCCAGAACTGATTTTCCTTGTATCTCACCGACCATGTTGAGTATATCCCGAAGTTCAGACTGTCGCTGGGCTACCGTATTGGAAAACTGTTCGTAATATTCTCCAATTGAATCATAGCTTGCTTGTTCTTCCATTATTATGGCTCCTGATAAAATAGAATAAGGGTACTATTTTATAAAGATAAAGTATCATGAAATAATTAGGTATAATTATTTTTGTAATATGATTAATTTTACACGATAAATAATCTGTTTGAATTAAATCAAGAATAATCAGATGTTGCTATATTCAAGAGCATTACCCAGTTTTAAGCAGAGAACTCCTAACTATCCAGTTAAGTCGCTGTCAAGGAGCATTTCCCCGAACAGGCTCAAATGGAGTTAGCTGGCGAGAAAATGTAATATCTATATTTTGTGCCACCGTGAACTATTTGGCACACTGGATATGTTTAGCTAACCTGAACTTCGCTTAAGAAAGGAAAGACAAAAGGGAACTAAGTGCCTGAGGCACGATCAAAGTTTTTGCTGAGAAAACAAAATCGTGGGGATCCTCAGGCTATGACTACTTTAGAAGAACTTTTCTGTTGCGTCGATGACTTTTGCCAAAAATTTATTCCCCTTTGGGAACAACAGCTCATTGAGAATAATCAGCTCAAGCGTCATCGCGCCACTTCCCTGTCTCTCAGCGAAATAATGACTCTCCTCATTTTATTTCACATGAGCCATTATCGTCATTTTAAAGCGTTTTATACTGAGTATGTGCAGCAATACCTCAAAGCAGATTTCCCCAGCCTGGTGAGCTACAATCGAATAATAACATTGAAGAAAAGAGCCCTTATTCCGTTATGCGCTTTCCTTTCTTCACGCCAACAAAAATCACACGGCATTGCCTTTATCGATTCCACTAAAATCGCGGTTTGCCATAACCTACGTATTTCTCGTCATAAAGTTTTTGAGGGGGTCGCGCAGCGAGGAAAAACCCGCACAGGGTAATGAAATGGACACCTCCCCAAATCGGCTCCAGTGAGCCATGCTGAATACATCAGCAAAATATGAAGAGGTGTCCCATGGAACAAATTATCGGAATTGATCTGGCAAAGCGAGTTTTTCAATTAAATATCGTGTCTTCTTCCGGAAAATTCATTCAGAACAAAATGGTGTCTCGTGACAAGCTCACCGCTTTCATTGCTCAACAGCCACCCTCAAGAATTGTCATGGAAGCCTGTGGCAGCGCCAATTACTGGAGCCGCCAGTTCAAACAGCTTGGACATGAAGTCAAACAAATCAGTCCTCAATATGTCACGCCTTTTCGAATGGGCAGCAAGAACGATAAAAACGATGCGATTGCTATTGTGGAAGCTGACAGTCGTCCGGGCATGCGGTATGTGCCGGAAAAAACGGTAGAACAACAGGATATTCAATGTCTACACAGGGTTCGTCAGCGTGATGCCGCGCGCGATAAATTTCACCTATCCGCGCGATAAATGAAGAGCTAATCGCGTTTCATCTATTGAAAATTTTTTACACAATCAGTGTAGCGTAGCAGCCAATTTAGCAATATATTCTGCATTCTTTTGTGTGGGGTTAATTCCTCCATAATGCACAGTGCAGAATAAAACGCCTAATTAAAATAGGTCATCATTATTGGCGGTTTTGCCACTAATTCTATCCTCAAAAATCGAGTTACAATTTGCGGCCATTAATGCATTTCGTTGCAGATCACTGTTTTGGTCTGTTGTTGATACACGGATATAGCCAATTTTCGCCATTATTAATACCTCATTTAGTCCATGAATTAATGAGCTTATCACCACTTTAAAAATGACGAATTGATATCCGTAAAACCTCGGTTTATCGGACGCTGTATATAGAACCATCGGCAACGGGCGTAACCAGATCCCCGACATGTCGTTTTTTGAGTCCAGGCAAACCAAATCAGGATATCAAAAACTGCCCAGCGGCGTGATTATTCAATGGGGACAGGCAATTGGACAGCATCCCAGTAGCCCATCTGATGGATGGTCGCAGGTATCAGGAACCATTCAGTTCGCAATTCCGTTTACAAACCAATGTGTTGCGGTGACCTGTTCGCTCGTTGATGGTGGGTCAGATAATCAATGGGTTGCAATTGCGCAGACAGTATTAACCGATCGATACAGTGCAGGGTTATTGATCCACACAAAATATATACCGCCGCGTGCACCGACATTATCGTATATCGCAATAGGATATTAATATGAGTGATAATCAATTTTTCTTTAGTCCATCAACACTCGGTTTTTACCCGATCACATTGCTCGCAGATTATAAAGCGGCGGGCACATTGCCTGATGACCTGGTTGAAGTGGCAGATGAGGTGTTTTCAGAATTTAGCCAATCCAAGTTAGGGGCGTTACGCGGAGCTGATAGTCATGGAATGCCATGCTGGGTTGATATCCCCCCGCCACCCCCGCCAACACCTGAGCAATTGCTGCAACAGGCGGAATACCAAAAACAGCAATTGTTGGATACAGCCAGAGCCAAAATTGATATTTATCAGGACGCGATTGATTTAGATATGGCCACCGATGCCGAAAAATCCGCATTAACCGCCTGGCGTAAATACCGCGTTCTGCTCAATCGGGTGGATTGCTCTACCGCGCCCGATATCTCATGGCCGGAACAGCCGAAATGAATAGCGGGGCATTGTGCCCCTGATTGTTATTCTGGTGCTTTAGGCCAGTCAATGTTGGGCGCTGTCGAACAGTCTACACGGTTCAATAACACCATATATTTTTTCCATCCTGTCAACGCTACCCGTTCGTTATCTGTTTCCATTTGTAAATCCACAGCATACTGTAGGGGGGCAATTTTTCCACTGGCGCGAGACATCAAGGCGCGTTTTTCCATTTCTGCCCACTGTTGCAATTGTTGAGGTGTTGGCGGCGGGTTTGCAATTGCCAGCGCCTCAGCCTCTGCGATCGGGGTCAGGCCAGAATCCATTGCAGAATTGTCAACCCAATCCTCGTAGGCGTAAATTTGTTGCGTTTTTTTATTAATATAATATTTCATACTGCCCCCGTTAACTGAGTTCATACCAGCGTAAATTCCCGCTGGTGATGTCATGGTTGGTGTACATTGACAGGGAATAGCTCGCGCCGGGGGGAATAACCCCCGTAACGAACGCGCGGGATTCAATAGTCCCCTCGTGGGCGCTCATTGACGTACCGGAATACACAATATCCCGCCCATTAATGTTCAACGCCATTAGCGCGTACCAATCGCGGATAACGAGTTCCTGATACGTCACTGATATGCATATCGGCCTGTCGGTATTGTTTTTATACGCAACAGATGGCCGTCTGTTGTCTGTCACATCCCGCCATTGTTGATTTATTCCCAGGCTGGCGTGGCGGTTGATTGCCTCGGTGACTGATTTCTGGCTCATCACGGTTTTTGGTGATGACCCGGTGTGGGATGCAATGTCGCCCATATCCAGCAATTTGTTCTCATTAAACGTGGCGTATTCGTTAATTTGCAGTTTCGCATTCGTTTTATCGTTGTGAATTGTGAACGTTTTTGTGTCCCGTGAACCGAATCCGATGAACGCGTCCCTGTTATTCCCTGAACCAAACTCGACAAAAATGTCTGAATTGCGTTCGGGGGCGTTCAGGCGGAGCACGCCATGCGACGCGTTGATATCAACGTGACCTGTGATTGTTCCGCCTGTTTTGGGATAGGCATTTTCCGCCCGTTTCACCGCATCCGCTAAACCGAGGTTTTTCACAAACGCCGGTTTATCCAGAATATCCGCGCCGTTCTTGTTTTTCTCCAGACGAGTATTAGGGTCTGTTGATGTTTTAAGGTCATAATTCATTCAGCCCACATGGGCAACCAGACAATGATAAACGCCAGAGCCAACATACTGGCGTAATTCCGTTC
>NZ_MKGR01000055.1 GCF_001908095.1 Xenorhabdus thuongxuanensis
TGTCATTTTCAGAAGGCGACTGCACAGAATGTCAAAAGTCGACTGCACTTAATTGTTGAAGTAGGATATTGAAGATTCAAGCGTTGACATTATGGGGTGAAAGCAGTTTCACCCCATCTGGGCGTAATTGGCCTTTCGGTGATACATGCCGGTATAATGTCTGCCGGGTAATATTCAGTTCCTTGCACAGATCGCTTACTTTGGTTTCCGGTTGCCCCATAGCAGCCATCGCCAAGCGTAATTTGGCCGCCGTCATCTTGAATGGACGCCCACCTTTTTTGCCACGTGCTCGTGCTGATGCCAATCCAGCCAGAGTACGCTCTGAGATCAGTTCACGTTCAAACTCAGCCAACGCTGCGAAAATACCAAAAACCAGCTTGCCGGCGGCTGTTGTGGTATCGATAGCAGCACCATGCCCGGTCAATACCTTGAGACCAACACCGCGATCGTTCAGGTCGTGTACTGTATTGATTAAGTGACGCAAATCGCGCCCGAGTCGGTCAAGTTTCCACACGACCAGCGTATCGCCTGATCGCAATGCTTTCAGGCAGTTTTCCAGACCGGGACGATCTTCGCGTTTGCCGGATGCGTGGTCTTCATAAAGATAAGTGGGATTAATACCGGCAGCAGTCAGCGCATCACGTTGTAAGTCTGTCGCTTGAGAGCCATCGGCTTTTGATACCCTGATATAACCAATTAACATATCATTACCTGTCATTTATACGGTCGATTAAGTGACATAATGAATGACAAAATGCGGGATGTCAAAAGTTGTCATTTAATCCGTCATTTATTCTAAGGTATGCAAAGGGTTTATCAGGGTTAAAATGTGACACAAACTCAAGAGGAATACCCAGTTCAGCAAACAAGGTACGCAATTTGTCCAGAGACTTAGGATCACGACGACCATAGGAAGCTATAGTGAATAGTGAACGAGCCGTATTTGAATTGTGCCGTGCTTCAGCAACCGTTTCATTAATAGCCTTAACGGCATCTTCCCAACAATTGGTGTTTTTTTTATTTTTCTTATTCGCTAGCAGGTCATTAGTGAAACCGGTTTGTGGCTCAGGTGAAAATAGTTCTGCCTGCTCACCAGGCGGGTTCAGAGTATTCGATTCGAGCAGTTCGATTGCCGTAGCCGTTGCTTCCAGCATTTGCAACTGGAGTCCGGAATTCAGAAACTCATAGGGCCGCCACAGACTTTGCCCCGCACGTGGTAAATAACCACAGCGTTTCCAAATATAGCGAATATTTTCAGCGTCAGTCCCACATTGCGAAAGTGGAGTATTGAGTTCATCCAATAAAGTGCGCAGCAATCGAAACCATAAACCTGCATGAATGCGCCGTCGTGGCAGTTCCACATATCCCATCGTTAGCGCCTGCCAGGTATGCGTGTCCATCGCCGAAATTGCATTACTGGCTTTGCGAGGTGCGGTATCCGTATTCTCCCAGTGGAGAAAATATCCCGGCATCCCCCGATAAGATTCCAGCCAGCATCCATGAAATGGGCAGCTCAGCATGAGGGGTAGCGTCCACATGAGTTGCATAGTTTGCTGTTTCGAGTCGTTTAGACAGCATGGGCAAGCGCGCTGGATAAATTGGCCGGATAACCAAGCACGCCAGTTCGTGAGTAATCTTGTTTTTCGCCTGCGTTTAGGCAGTAATACCGAAAACTGAAATACGTAAGTTTCCAACGCTGAAGGAATTAAATCGTCGAGGCTATCCAACAACCACGGTACCCAACCGGCAAAATTCATAGAGTGCAGTCGCTCTAACTCGACACCACTTCGAAGTGAGAGCGCTGTTAATAACGAACGTGGTGGCGCTATATCTAGATCATCGACTTGATCGTGTCCAAGGTCGTGTTCCAGTAGTTCATGAACGCTCATCTGGTAACAGGTAGCAATCCGATGAAGCCACGAAGATAAAGATTCACCTTCTACTGGAGTTGGATGCAATGGCCAGCGTGGTGCTGGTTTCATATCAATTCCCTCTCAAATTGGCGTCGTCGCTCGCTGGGACCATTATAATCTGCCATGCTGAGTGTACGATGATTGATAGCTTCTTCACCAATTTCTACAGCCGCGATAGCAGCCGACATTAGCAAGCGTGCCAGTTCACCGATTGTCCCCTCGCATCGGGTAAGCAGATAACGTGCCATGTTTGGTGTAGCAATCGGTGATTGTCGCTTCAACGGAAACGCAGCGGCAAAACTAGCCAGTAATGAACAACAGTCATCGTTGACCTCCCACAGAGGTAACATCATCGGCTCGAATCGATTTTCCAATTGATCGTCTGAACGGATCGCTAAATAGGCATCGTGTGTCCCAACACCTACCAACGGAATACGGAGTTCGTTACCAAGAAAACGTAACAAATTGAGAAATTCTCGCCGATTGACGCTGTTACCTGCCAAAACGTTGTGCAGTTCGTCTATCACTAATAATCTAACGCCGACCTTACGTAGCAATGTCAGTGCCAGTTGTTCCATTTCGGGTAGTCGGGGACGCGGCCGTAATGGTGCACCCATTGCAGCGAGCAGCGCGACGTAAAAGCGGATCACCGAGGGTTCACTCGGCATCTGCACAACCAGTACTGGAATATACTCTTGATTGTCGTCATAACTGGCTGGGTGTGCACGCCGGAACTTTTCGATGATCATCGACTTACCGTTGTTGGTTGGGCCAACCAGTAGCAAATTAGGCATGCGTTGCTTATTCGGCCAAGTGTACAGAGTTTCTAATCGTCTCAATGCATCAAGCGCTCGTGGATAACCTATCCAGCGATCAGTGCGGATACGCTGAATACGTTCAGTTGCGGGTAATTGAGCCAATCCTTGTACTGCTGGCAGCAGATGGGATAAATCGATAATGGGATATTCGTCCACAGCTACCACTCCTCTATTTGATCGAATGGCTTGGCCAGAGGCTGATTTTCTGCCTGTTGATCCGTTATCTCTATTTTGGGTAAAACGGGTTTATTGGGTGGTAGTGGTACCTGAAGATGCTGGCGTCGTTCTGTATCACGGCGGGTTTTGCGTGTCACTTTTTGTGCTGTAGTGACAATCTCACGCATTTGCTTAATCATGCGAAACAACATCGATTCATCCACCTGCTTCCGCCCGAGTTGGCGGAGATTTGTCAACGCCTGCCGCTGCTCCCATAGGGTAATGGCTGGGTGGGATAAGGCACGGTAGGGGATTTCCAGATAATGCTGTCCCTCGGGTTCCAATACCCAAATACGGCTGATATCGCGTGGGTCACGCCGGAGCAGAAATGCAGGAAAATTTTCACGTCGGGCAATCCAGGGCTTGAGTACGTCGGCGTAGTAATGAATGTGGTCAATAACAAAGCCGGTACGTGTCAGAATACGGCGGAACACTGGAAGAAAATCAACGAGAAAGGCAGTAGTGTGTGTGACAACAGCGGGAACGCCTATTCGCTCCACGGTTTCAGCCCAGCATGCTGCCGGAGGTTGAAGTATACCACGGTGTATCGAGTCGTGATAGGCACCGATCGCCAGAGCAAACCAGCGCTCCAGTTCAGACAATGTCAGAGAGGCTAACTTATCGGCAGCATATTCCCCACGTTGTTTGGGGTTGGAGAAGGTGGTTCCCGGCAATTCATTATGAACCATTTGCATTGTTGTACCGATAATTCGTTCTACGATGCCGCCATAATGCGGTTGCCCGGGAGGACGATAATCCAATCGGATGCCGTGCTGTTCGCAGCCCCGGCGCAGAGCTTCGCTTTTAAATTCAGCTGCATTGTCGAGATAGAGTTGCCTGGGTTTACCACTCATCGGCCAGTCCATTTCTATATCCAGCCTTTCCAGCCAGGGGCGCTTATCACAAACGATGTGGGCGAGACAAAGTCCGACAGAAACAACAGACGGCGCTTCCAGGGTGATCACCATGCCAAGCACGCAACGCGTGAATACATCAATAGCGAGGGTAAGGTATGGGCGGCCAATCGGTTGCCGATCACAAGTATCAACAACGATTAAGTCAATGACAGTGTGGTCAATTTGTACCTGTTCCAGTGGTACCGTTACGGCGGGAGGTAAACCTCCAGCACCTTGTCGATCCCGTGCTGCATCTTGGCCTTCTCGGTAATGTATTGTTTTGACTGGATCAAGGTCAGCTACCCGCAGTGCCACCGTATTGCGCGTTGGGGCGGGCAAATTTTGCTTTTTACAGGCCTGTGCAATCTCTCGACAAAGTGCAGCCAGACTGCACTTTTGCTTCGTCAAAAATCGCTTTTTCAGTAAATCATGAATAATATTTTCGACTGACTCTGGCAGGCGTTTTTTGCCTTTACCGCCGTTAGATTGACCCGGAGCCAGATCTGTCACAAGGCCAGAACCTTGCCGGGCTTGGCTAATCAGAACATATACCTGCCGCCGGGATAAACCCAATGTCTGAGCAGCAGCATCAGCGGCTTGATGGCCGACCGTATTAAGCGCTGCCAGAGGTTCAATGATTTCATTTCTGCGCCGGGCCTCTTGCCATACCCTGTCAGGTAAGGTCATCACGCCTCGTTCGGTAATTTGTGGTGTGTCTAACATGCTCACACCTCACATTAGTGCATACAAGTACCGAGTATAATCGTGTTTAATGCGGACGTCTTCTGAAATAATGGCTGAATAACAAGCAAAAAATGGCGGGTGCTCGAAAGCAAGAAGCGTGTTAACACTGTCGTCTCCAACGCGAGAACTCCGTTTTTTGATATTTCGTGCAGTTGATTACTGCAAATTACATATTTCGGTGCACACGAGTACTGAGCATAATTACGTTTAGTGCAGCCGACTTCTGACATTATTTTATCAGAAGTCATATGCACACAGGGCTCTAAACCCTATCAATTGGTGCAGTCGCCTTCTGAAAATGACACA
>NZ_MKGR01000056.1 GCF_001908095.1 Xenorhabdus thuongxuanensis
TTAGTGCAGCCGACTTCTGACATTATTTTATCAGAAGTCATATGCACACAGGGCTCTAAACCCTATCAATTGGTGCAGTCGCCTTCTGAAAATGACACATAATTGGGTTAAAAATGTACATTCACGGCTATCTACGTGCATCAACAAAAGAACAGGATGCTCTCCGTGCAAAAAATAGAATGAAAGCCTTTGTTGAAGAGAAAGGCTTTCGGTTAGCCAGTTGGTATCACGAAAATGTATCCGGCGCGTCACTGCAACGGCCAGAACTTTTACGATTGCTTGATGATGCTGCACCGGGTGACATTATTCTTATTGAGCAGGTTGACCGCCTTTCACGTCTGGATGAAGCGGGCTGGCAGAAACTTAAACAACTTATTCAGGAAAAACACCTCGTGATTGTCAGTCTTGATCTGCCGACGAGCCATATGGCGCTTGCAGAAAATGCGGGTGATGAGTTCACTCTGGCCATGCTTAAAGCGATTAACGGAATGATGCTTGATATGCTGGCAGCCATTGCACGTAAAGACTATCAGGATCGTCGGCGGCGTCAGGAAGAGGGAATATTGAAAGCCAAAGCCGCTGGTAAATTCCGGGGACGCCAAGCAGATAACCAGCTGCATGAGAAAATCATTGAACTTCGGGTTAAAAACAGGCAGAGCATCCGAGATACCGCGAGATTGTGTGGTGTCTCAGAACGAACGGTTATACGTATAGTTAAACTGAACACATGACTCTGAGGGATAAAATTTGAATAGGTAAGTGAGCTGAATCCGTATGTAAGGAGAATATTTATGCCACGGCGACAAATACTGACCAGCGAGGAAAAAGAATGCTTACGGATCGTACCGGATGATGACATCTTGCTGACCCGGATGTGCTTTTTAAGTGAACAGGATTTGGCACTTATCAACAAACACAGAGGATCAGCGAACCGTCTGGGTTTTGCTGTTTTACTCTGTTATTTGCGCGGGCCGGGTTTTACGCCGGATAAAAACAGCTCTCCTCACGATGGCGTTATTTCCAGATTAACTGACTGGTTAAAACTTCAGCCTGATTTATGGCACGAATATGCGGTGAGAGAGGAAACCCGTTGGGAGCATCTGGCTGAGCTTTATCGTTACTTGAGGTTGTCACCTTTTAGCCGATCTCTGCAAAAGACCTGCATCCGCCATCTTTATCCACATGCCATGCGAACCGATAAAGGCTGGCTGCTTGCTGAAGAGATGCTCTCTTGGTTACACAACAATAACGTTATTTTTCCTTCCATTGATGTTGTGGAACGTACGCTTGCCGAAACCATGACGCTGGCTGATAGAATGGTATTTTCTGCGCTGACTGCACCCTTGGCGCCGCAGCATAAAACAGCGCTGGATAGTCTGCTATCATCCGGCGATGAACCACTGTCCCGCCTCAAATGGTTATTACAACCTCCGGGGAAAATTAATGGTAAAAATGTGTTACAACACATTGATCGTCTTAACGTCATTGCAGGATTGGCCTTGCCCGAGGGAATTGAGCTTTCTGTTCATCAGAACCGACTGCTGAAGCTAGCGCGGGAAGGCCGGAAGATGAGCAGCCGGGATCTGATTAAATTTTCTGATACACGACGTTATGCCACATTGGTCTGTATCATCGCAGAAGCCAGAGCGACTCTCACCGATGAAATCATTGAGCTACATGAACGTATTCTGGGCAGTCTGTTCAGCAAGGCAAAACGCAAACAGGCCGAACGACTTCAGCAAACAGGAAAGCTGATTCAGAGTAAGCTAAGGCAGTATATTACGGTAGGTCAGGCACTGCTAATGGCACGGGAATACGGGAAAGATCCCTGGGCTGCGATAGAAGATGTTCTTCCCTGGCCGGAATTTATCACCAGTCTGGAAGAGACACAACTTCTGGCCCGAAAAGGTAATTTCGAGCCGCTTCATCTGATCACTGAAAAGTACAGTACCCTGCGTAAATATGCGCCCCGTATGTTATCGGCTTTAGAATTCAGGGCGGCATCTGCTGCTATGCCACTCAGTGATGCGCTGGATACGGTCAGAGAGATATACCACAAAAAACTCCGAAAGGTGCCGCCATCAGCACCGATAAAGTTTATCCCTGAGAGCTGGAAAAAACTGGTGATAACCCCCTCCGGTATCGATCGCCGATATTATGAATTCTGCGTACTGAATGAACTTAAAGGCGCACTGCGATCCGGTGATATCTGGGTGAAAGGATCCCACCGCTACCGAAATTTTGATGATTATCTCATTCCGCCTGATGGCTTTGAAAAAGCACTCAAGGATCAACTGTTACAGCTTGCTGTACCGACAGACTACCAGGAATACATTAACACTCGTATGACACTTCTGGCATCCCGGCTGGAAGAAGTAAACGCTATGGCGATTGCCGGTGATTTGCCTGATGTTGATATTTCCGATAAAGGGGTGAAAGTGACGCCGCTGGATAACAGTGTACCTTCGGCTGTTTCCCCGTTTGCAGAGTTGGTTTACAGTATGCTTCCACATCCGAAAATTACTGAGATATTGGATGAAGTGGACAGCTGGACGGGGTTTACCCGCCACTTTACTCACCTCAAGAATAATCATGTCAAACCCAAAGACAAAAAACTGTTGCTGACCACTATCTTGGCTGATGGTATCAATCTGGGACTGACGAAAATGGCAGAATCCTGCCCCGGAACCACAAAAGCGTCACTGGAAGGTGTTCAGGCATGGTACATCAGGGATGAAACCTATGCGGAAGCGCTTGCCGAACTGGTGAATGCCCAGAAGAAGTACCCACTGTCAGCATTCTGGGGAGACGGTACAACATCCTCATCCGATGGCCAAAATTTCAGGGTTGGAAGCCATGGACGCTATGCCGGGCAGGTGAATTTGAAGTACGGTCAGGAACCCGGAGTACAGATTTATACCCATATATCAGATCAGTACAGTCCGTTTTATATCAAAGTGATCAGCCGGGTAAGGGATTCCACCCATGTGCTTGATGGACTGCTGTATCACGAAAGCGATCTGGAAATTACGGAGCATTACACCGATACAGCAGGTTTCACTGAACATGTTTTCGCGCTGATGCATCTGCTGGGATTTGCTTTTGCCCCCCGGATTCGGGATCTGCATGATAAACGGCTATTCATTCAGGGAAAAGCGTCAAAATATTCTGGACTCCAATCAATCATATCCTCGACAAGTCTGAGTCTCAAAGAAATTGAGAAAAACTGGCATGAAGTCCTGCGTCTGGCCACGTCTATAAAACAGGGAACAGTCACGGCATCACTGATGTTAAAAAAGCTGGCCAGCTATCCCAAACAGAATGGGCTGGCAAAAGCATTACGGGAAATTGGTCGTATCGAGCGAACGCTTTTTATGCTGGATTGGTTTCGTGATCCGGCTTTGCGTCGCCGTGTACAGGCAGGTTTAAATAAGGGAGAGGCTCGTAATGCACTTGCTCGGGCTGTTTTTATGCACCGGCTGGGTGAAATAAGGGACAGAGGACTGGAAAACCAAAGTTACCGAGCCAGTGGACTGACATTACTCACTGCGGCGATCACGTTATGGAATACCGTGTATATAGAAAGAGCCATCGAATCACTGAAACGGAAAGGGGTTCAGATTAATGAGCAATTGCTTTCGCACCTGTCGCCGCTGGGTTGGGAGCATATCAATCTGAGTGGAGATTACATCTGGCGTAATAATCTTAAGTTAGGAGCTGGAAAATACCGTCCGTTACGATCAGTTGATATCAATCTGTACAAAAAACAGGCTTAGCGTAGGATGTTTTCCGTTTTCCAAGCGGACCCCAACTTCTGCAATTATAGCAGATAGTGCAGCATGGCTAAGCGCTCTTCCAACTTCAGTTAACTGATTCGCATATTCACCTATTTGGAAAGCTCCTTCAGCATGAAGTTGACTAGTTGAATTAGATAATAGAGCGGAAACAAAATTATCTTTAAAACTTCCACCATTAATAGTAGTGTTTATTCCAGAGCTAATCAAAGACTGTCCGGCAACTCTCTGGGCAGTAGCTACCCAATCTTGATTACTTAATAGAGGCATACTTCCTCTATTAATAGCTGCACCTCCTTTAGTCCCTTCACCCCAACCCATTGCAGAATCAAATCCAGCTAATGCACCTCCAATAGCCGCTGAAGTAACTATAGATTTTATAGTACTACTACTTCCCATGTCTTTAAAAGTTTTAGATAAATTACCCTCATTTTCAGCTAGAGAAACCGCTGCTTTACTAGCAGCCGCTGCCATACCTGCTGTAATAGCTCCTTGAGCTGCTGCACTGCTTCCAGCTATAGATGCTGCATAGGGAGCAGCGTAACCAGCGGTGACTACAGCTATTACTGCCCCTACAAGGGGGTTTGGGTGAGTAGACCTATCCGGTCACCCAGATAGGTCTACTCACCCAAACCCCCCATTTGATTCGTTTAAATTCTGTTTTTAATCCGTTGCTAAATAGTTTGTCATAATGATGAGACTCTTATATTTCTCATTTCTTTCCAAGTCGTTAACGACGTCCTTTTTAAAAAAATTGTCACATTACGAATAAGCTGCCACATAAATTGGCAACAATGATTGCGTGTCACCGTTTCATGGAGTGATTGCCATAACCGTTCTATTTTATTTAACCAAGGCGAGTAGACCGGAAGAAACAGCAACGTCACGGTGGGATTATTCAGCAGCCATTCTCTGACTTTCTTACTTTTATGGATACCGTAGTTA
>NZ_MKGR01000057.1 GCF_001908095.1 Xenorhabdus thuongxuanensis
CAATTCCGATAATTTGTTCCATGGGACACCTCTTCATATTTTGCTGATGTATTCAGCATGGCTCACTGGAGCCGATTTGGGGAGGTGTCCATTTCATTACCGTCGGTAATCAGTTAAACGGTATTACGGCCGGGTTTAAAAACCTGATGAGTGAAGTTATCCAGGGGGCCACCGGCGCTGTCGCCAGCTTACCCGCCATGATCATTCAGCGTGCCAACCCGGGGCTGTATGACATGCTGACCAACGGTGTGTTGCAGGCCAATGTGGCGTACGACAAGGCCCAGTTTAATTGCCAGAACATGGCCCGACGGATGATGGATTTTGCGCAAAACAGTAAATGGACGCAATCGGCTGCCCTACAGGAATATAAGACACAGGTGAACAGCGGGGATGCCGATGCGGTAAGAGTCAATAATGCCGGCAGCAAAGCCACAGGCACCAGCGGGCATCCGTGGATTGGCGGGAAGAAGCAGGGGGGCAAGGGACAAAATGCCATCCGGCCCACCCGTGATTTAGCCAGCGCGGGATTTAATATGATGAATCACCTGCCGGTACTGAGCCAGGCGTCCGTCAGCCATCAACAGTGTGATGGCGGTGCCTGTACCCAATTCCAGAATGCCAGAGAAGCGGCGGAGGCGGTGGTAAAAGTGCTGGGCGACAGGGCTATCCGTACCTGTGCCAATGCCGCAGAATGCACCAGCGGTGGGGAAATGCAGCAGCCGGGCGTGACGTTGGCCGGCACCGGCTTTGCGCCGATGCTGGAAGAGGGCACCAAAACCAATATTGAACAACTGGTGAAGCTGGTCAATGGCACGGAAAAACCGACCGCCGCCAATCTGGCCAGACTGAAAACCGGTAGCCTGGCCGTCACCAAAGGTGTCATTCAGGCATTGCAACGAGACCCGGATAGTGCGGCGTTGACCGCGCGTCTGGCGGGCGAACTGGCGATGGCTGAGACCACAGAGACCGCATTGCTGATGCGGCGCATGCTGATTACCGGCATGTCGGAACCCAATGCGGCCGCCCAGCCGGAAGCGCTGGCCGAAGGGGAACGGCGGATTGAGGCGCTGGACAGGGAAATCAATGCGCTGAAAAATGAAATGATGCTGAAACGGGAACTGTCCCGTAACGCCATCCTGACCATTATTGAACGGGACACACACCGTATCCAGACCCATCCGCAAAAGCAGGTGCCGGACAGCACCGATGCCCGTTTTTATCAGCTGGAAATGCCTAACAGTGAACGGAGGTAAGGTAGATCATGGTAGAAACGGTCAAATCGCATTCTATTCTGAAAGTGAAAAAAGGGTTCAGGGTATTACTGGTCCTCATCGCAGTCATGGTCGTCACACTGCTGATGGGTTGGGCAGGCATGGAGTATCCCGAAAAAATGTCCGCGCTGAATCAGTGGATAATGAAGACAAAAGCGGTTTGGCTGGTCTGGCGGGGATGCCTTTATGTCACGTTAGGTTGGGGCGGATGGAAAATCTGGCAAAGAACAATACAGCAGCCGGAATACCGCGTAACGTTGATACGAGTGATGGTGGTCAGTCTGTTGTTTATCCTGCTGGGTGAATATGCCCTGTCAGGCTCGATTGAGGTAACGCAATGACCACCAACAGCTATCTGGAATATTTTCTGACCCTGCTGGGTTGGGTGGTCAATAACGGGTTATGGCAAATACTGATTGCCACTGGATTGTTTACAACCCCTTTAGTGATAAAGGTCATCGCGGTCTGGCTGAAAGTGCGGGAGGGTGACGAAGAGGACGGCCATGGCGGGTTGCAGTCGCTTGCCCGTCTCGAAAATACATTGTATGGCGCCTTTTTCGTCATGGTGGTGTGTTGTGTGCCGCTGGTCAATGTCAGCCTCAGTACCCTCCAGTACGATCAGTCCCGCGCCAAAAGTTGCGGTACCTGGACACCGCAAGCGCCGGATAAAAGTGGTTATGCGCCGGTGATCTCCAGCCTGAATAATCAGACGGCGGCGGTGCCCCTCTGGTGGGCCGTGGTGCATCGGTTGTCAAAGGGATTAACGCAAGCGGCGGTCGCTTCCATTCCCTGCCGACCGGATTTAAGGCAGCTGCGTTTTGAGGTACAGCACACCCGTATCCATAGCCCGGCACTGGCGGCGGAATTGCAGGATTTCACTAATGACTGTTATGCCTTAGCGTTGTATCAGTGGAAACAACGGGATCAGGGACAAACTTCTGATCCGGCCACACTGCATGATATTGATTGGCTGGGCAGTCGCACCTTCTTATCCGGCGATTACCACACGCTGCAATCCCGAATGCCCAGGGTACTATTTCCGTGGAATGAAAGCAGGGACACTGGCCGGCCCAATACCGGGCAGGGTGGTTATCCCACCTGTCAGGCCTGGTGGTCAACCCCTGAAACCGGACTGAAGGCCAGGGTATTGGCCGAGGCTGATCCGGGATTGTGGTTGCGTCTGTCGGCAGCCCTCAAAATGCTGGGCAAAGAAACCCGTGAATATCAAGAAGCGGTGATCCGCCGTTTAGTCAGCCCGGTTAACTTGACAATGTCTCAGGACGGCTATGTGTATGCGGGGTATGGCGGCAATGCCGATTTTACGGTCTGGGACAAATCAAATCGAGTGGGGTCTTCTGCGGAAACCCTGCTGGGGGGATTCCTCAGCATGCCGGCGTTTGATGCGGTGCGTCAGGCTTTGCCGATGATACAGGCGGTGATCCTGATGGCGTTGTATATCCTGATCCCGTTGATCCTGCTGTTTGCCGCCTATGAATTTAAGACGGTACTCACACTGACTTTCGCCCTGTTTGCGTTGAATTTCCTGACCTTCTGGTGGGAAACTGCCCGTTGGTTAGACAGCTATTTACTGGACGCCTTGTATGGCTCAGACACCCACAGCGTGTTGAATCTGGCGGGATTTCAGAACACCTCGGATGATTTGATTATGGGGCTGGTGATGGGCACGCTGTTTATTGTGCTGCCAATGGTCTGGCTGGGCGCACTGGCCTGGGCGGGGGTGCGGATGGGCGATATGGCGGGCATGATGAGCCAGGGCGTAGGGCAGGTGAAACAGTCGGCCGGCCTATTCGGACAAATGGTGATGCAGAAGATGTTGTCGAAAGGAAAATAGTGAGACCCGTTTTTTGTCATAGAACGGGGATCATTGTTCCGTCAGAATACTCTGAAAAACGGGCTATTTGTTATTTTTGCTAATTATATTGGTTGGGCTTTTGTTTTTGGAATAGGCAAAATGCAGACGAATATGCTTAATATTAACGCGATGCTCGACTTTCGAGGAGAGTTGAAATGACATAGCCCGTCCTTTATAACTTTAAGTGACCAAACCAAAAGAAATAAAGGAACAAAAGGCTATGTCACAGCAAGATTTTATCATTTGGGTATTTTGTTGGGTAGATGAAAATTTAGCAGAATTACAGCAAGGTACACGATTCAGAAGCCGAGGCTTTCCGCCTAAACTCAGCGATGCCGAAGCCATCACGATGGAAGTCGTGGGTGAATTTTTAGGATTTTCAACAGATAAAGGCATTTGGACATACTTTAATAGCCACTGGCGCGAGTGGTTTCCGAGGCTGGGTTCACGCGCCAATTTTGCTAAACAGATTTCGAATCTTTGGTTTGTTAAACAACAACTGCAAGAGGAACTGGTGATATTATTGGGTGCGTTCGACCGGCCGGTGCATATTATTGATGGATTTCCTCTGCCCGTTTGCCTCTTTAAACGCGCGAAAGGTTGTGCACGTTTTAAAGGACAAGCCGATTATGGCTTCTGCGCCGCCAAGAGTGAAACGTACTACGGCTTTAAAGGACATCTGCTGGTCGATGAAATCGGCATCGTGACAGGGTTTACACTCACACCGGCAAGTGTCAGGTCAAGTCTGAGCTAGTACAAATATAGTATTCACGTTCAATGAACGTACCTACCACTTTGTCATGCATCTCTTCGGATTTGGAATAACCTATTGTTTTTCTATTCAGCCTCTTTATCCGGATACGAAGCGTAAGATTTGTTCTCTCGATACGTTGGGTAAATTTCTTTCCCGTGAGGTGTTTTTCCTGAGGCAGGCAATCGTAAACGGCATAATCATCTGTACAGTAAAACCGGATAGTAAAAGGAGACAAGAGTGCCAGCAGCTTTTTCAATGTTTTCCTGCTGCGATCCCCAAACACATGTGCCACTACCCGTTTCTTATTCGGCTCCCAGGCATACCAGAGCCAGCGTTGATTTTTCTTATTACCGACAAATGACCACTGCTGGTGAGTAGACCTGCCCAGTCACCCGGGCAGATCCCTCCTCAGAACCGGACATGCAGAACTACCGCATCCGGCTCCCGACAACGTGACCCGCCGGAATTAATTGCGATTTGTCACTGTGCAACGCCAGACCGTATTTACTCAGTCGTTTCGGTAATATCTTATAAAAGCGTTTTGCCT
>NZ_MKGR01000058.1 GCF_001908095.1 Xenorhabdus thuongxuanensis
TGATAGCGGGGATGACCAGTACGTCCTTTTCCATGCCCTTTAACCTCTTCTGTTTTATGACAGTAACGACAAACCACATCCACTTTAGCCATCTCTCACCCAGAATAAAAAGCAGGGAGTTTATCACAATATCTAATCATTGGGAGCATGACCCACAAATATGTTGGATATGAATTTAGCAAATCAGTCAGTCGTTGTCACTATGTCAAGCCGTGAGATCGCGGAGCTGACAGGGAAAAACAAATCAGATATTCAAATCCCGACTCGTCAAATTCACAACCTGTGTACATGGTGTATGCGGGGGTTGTATCGCAAATCCCCCTGCAATTATACGGGAACGCAGTATTTTTATGAGGATGGCAACCCAACGGATGACCCATCAAGGGATGTATGCGGTGGACTGATGAACGATTGTAAAGATCGATATGGAGAGGATGCCCTCCGTATACGTTACCGATACTGCGCCACTATTGCAAGGAATGCAATTTAGATAAGGGTTGGATAAAAATTGTGATCTAAAATACCTGAGTTTTGATAACTTGTTTTGATAACTTTTTGATAACCATTACTCATATTATAATAAAACAACGGGAACCATTAAGCCCCCGTTATCTATTTTAATCAGTGACTATTACATATGAGAAATAATAGCATCACCGAATTCGCTACATTTCAGTAGCTTAGCACCCTCCATCAGGCGCTCAAAATCGTAAGTCACGGTCTTCGCGGCAATCGCGCCTTCCATTCCCTTAACGATAAAGTCTGCGGCTTCGAACCATCCCATGTGGCGTAACAGCAGGAAAAAATTATAACCTTAACCTACTGTATATATTGAATATTTTAAAGCTACAACATCAATTTTATGTATATAAAATCACTTAAATAACATGTTGTTTTATATACTTTTAATAAAGGTTTTGCAGAATGCAAAAATCGCCTAAGCTATTACAAAGTCCGCTATTTAAAAGCCACTTTTTCGATAATGAATACACGAAAAACTCAATAAGCTCATGCAGCAGAAAGAAGAAGAAGAGTAATCCCAAAGGGCGGAAATTAACTCATTGATTTGTCCGAGAACGTCACTTTGGCCACCCAGGGCATCTCAATATTTCCAGTTCCCAAAGTGAGGATGAATGGAATAAACAATGAGTTATTGAGGTGTGAGTATTTTTCGCATACCTGCCAGCCAAAGTGAGGACTACGGTATTCTTCGAGGTCATTAGCTCAGTGACCTCGACAACAGGACTCCTTAAACTGAAGGAATTCCTATATTCACGCCTCCGTTTGAAACGGAAGGAAAGCGGGGTTGTCGACCAATAAAAGTAATAAAATAAATGCGTTTAATCCTTTTGTCCAGCACGTAAATCAACTATTGGGATTTCCGTAATGGTTGAGCCAAAGTGAGGACTTCGGAAGAATCAATGGGTTGCCGTAGGTGTCCGAAAATATTCGTATACCCATCAGCGAAATATTTCTCCGATTGGAACTGAGCGCAAAGTTTCGCTGATTGACAAGCCAAAGTGAGGACTACGGTATTCTTCGAGGTCACTGAGTTAATGACCTCGGTAACGGGACTCCTTAAACTAAAGGAATTCCTGTAGTTAATTTCCCCAGAATAAAGTTAAACAAGTGCACTGCTGCGATTTCAAATGACGGCTGTGAGCGGTATTTAATCGCTCGGTTTGAAACGGAACGATACCTGCACCATGCAGGAGTTAGAGGCGGGAGATCCCACCTTTATCTAACCTATTGATTTTACTCATTTCCCGCATGGAGAAGGAATTCAATGAAATCAAGGTGTTATAAAACATTTATTGTAACTTGTTGATTTTTCTTATTTCTGTCACTGTGCCAGAGAATAAGGAAATCAAGGGGTTAGAGGGCAGGGCAAGATCACGAATGTTTTTTAGTCAAAATAAACAAGTTGCTTCGCGTAAAGAGCTGTGATCTTATACTCTCTTTTGAAAGTTGAAAATCAATACCATGTACCTCGAAAACTTTAGCCTGCATTTTTCAGAGATCCAAGACCCGCGCCAGAGCGCGAAAGTCGCTTATCCCTTATTTGATATCCTGTTTGCGTCGCTTTGTGCAATGATTGCGGGGGCAGAAGGCTGGAATGATATTCAGGAATATACCGAAGGCTACCACGAATGGTTTCTGCAACAAGGCATGTTCAAAGAAGGTGTACCCGTTGATGATACGTTTGCCCGGATCATTTCGCGGATCAACCCACAACAATTTAACCTCTGTTTTATCAATTGGATGAACTCAGTACATGAACTCACCCAGGGGGAATTAGTGGCCATTGACGGTAAAGTATTACGCGGCTCTTATTCCCCGGAAGAACGCCTTTCAACACTCCATCTGGTCAGCGCTTACGCCACCGCGAATAAACTGGTCATGGGACAGGTGCGGACACAGAAAAAATCCAATGAAATTACGGCCATCCCTGAGCTGATTAACCTGTTAAATCTAAAAGGCGCTCTGGTTTCCATCGATGCGATGGGATGCCAAACCCAAATAGCCCGGGAACTCATTAATGCTGATGCGGATTATTTATTCAGTGTCAAAGACAACCAAAAAAGCCTCCATCGTGCAGTGCAAAATGCCTTGAAAGCACAATGCATCGCCCCCTCTACAAGAGAAAAACTCAGGGTAGAACAGGATCATGGCCGAATCGAAATCCGGGAAAGTCATGTTATCAGTGCCGATGCACTCAAAGCCGATTTCCCCGAATGGCCGGAATTAAAAACCCTTGGCGTTGCAATAGGATACCGACAAGAAAAAGGCAAATCGGCCAGCCTTGAATATCGCTATTACATCAGTTCAGCCGAACTGACAGAAGAGAAATTCGCTCAGGCAGTACGCAGTCACTGGTGCATTGAAAATCATCTCCATTGGGTGCTGGATGCGACTTTTCATGAAGATGATTGCCAGATTTATCGAGAAAATGCAGCAGAAAATATCGCGATATTAAGGCGGATTGCCTTGAATATGTTGAAACAGGAAAAAACCAAATTAAGTATAAGGATGAAACGTAAGCGAGCATGGATGAAAATTCAATTTCTGGAACAGATATTACAAGCAGGATTTTCCAACCTGAGTGTTATTTGATCATTCATGCGGTTGCCCTGGGTTAGAGGCAGGGCGCGAGCACACTATTTTAATAGCTTTTTAAAGATGATTATTTTTCAAAAATTAAATTTTACAGTATTTATATCGAGTGAAATGTAGTCATAAAAACAATTTTTTAAACTTTTATAGTAAACCATAGGGTTAAAGAACAAAATTTACATTTTGAGAATAAATATTAATCAAAGTATGCTCGCGCCCTGGGTTAGAGGGGGTTATACTTCCAGTACACGTTTTATAAGGTGATGATATAATTAAAAAGAAAATACATTTTTATAACGCCCTCTATTAATTATTATCATTGAACAATTAGCACATTTTATTATGATGCTTTGAATCCTTATTTTTACATGGGATATTTAATAAAATATCATTAATTAATAATAAGAGGGTAATCTTATGGGTTCAGTAAATGGTATTTATATAAGTGAAGATGGTCAACATCATCTTACTATAACTGGTAGCAATGATAGTAATGGCTCATTCAGTGGTTCTTTTATCAGTAGTCCTACCAGCGGAGGAAGGCTGACTTACAATCAGATAATTGGGCAATATGCATTTGTTTCAGCTACTAATTATTGGCCAGCTCAAATAGGGTTTTCTGCTATCTTTATCCGTGAGCCAAGACATTATGTTATAGCAGATTATTGGAACGGTATCAGAACCAGTGATGGAAATTTACTTATGAGTGGAGTGCGAACGTACACAACGGACGCAGGTTTATATGATTTATATACTTTCGAAAAAATTCGTTTTATTATAGCCCCAACAGAAAAATAACTCATCAAAATGTTCCTGTCGCTTTTGTCACAGGCATATACTGACTTAGAAAAAAAGTACATTTTTACTCTATATTTCTTATGTCCTCACCCAGCCTCACTGAATTGGATAATCTTCAACCCGCAATTTCTGCGGGTTTATTATGTCAATCCCATTAATAATAACCATAAGATACAGTTTTAATTTGAAATATATTTTTTATTGCGTTCTGTGTTAATTAATTACACCTGCCATTTCATAAATTAGATAATATCCCATCAAGGTACCAGAAAAGTAATTTACTGTATAACGCCCCGTGGTAATACAAATGA
>NZ_MKGR01000059.1 GCF_001908095.1 Xenorhabdus thuongxuanensis
CTCGCTACGTAGTGGTCTGGCTAACTCCCTTTCTACGACGGGACTTTCACCCGCAAGAATAGTGCAGCTTTGCCCAGCGCACCGCTCATTACATTCTCCCTATAAGCCGATTTTTTTCTGCTTCTGCTTGCCAATGTTTATTGGAATGTACGCTTATGGCAAAAGCGTTAAAGGAGCTTGGTCGAATTGAACGAACACTGTTTATGCTGGACTGGTTTCGCGATCCTGCCCTGCGTCAAGCGTGTACAGGCGGAATTAAATAAAGGAGAGGCCCGCAATGCCCTTGCACGAGCTGTCTTTATACACCGGTTGGATGAAATTAAGGATCGAAAACAGGAAAATCAGAGTTAACGCGCTAGCGGTCTGACTTTGCTTACAGCAGCGATCTCGTTGTGGAACACGGTTTATATGGAAATGGCCATCGAAGCACTGAAGCGCAATGATCAACTGTTATCACATTTGTCCCCATTAGGCTGGGAACATATTAATCTGACCCCTTGATTATTACACATCCAAGTTTGCTTAAGCGAAGCGTCTCTGAAGAAAATCAATCAGAGCACGTACTTTAGCGGAGATATGACGGGTATTAGGATAAACCGCATACACACCCTGCGAAGGGAAATGGTAATCGGGCAGCAAATGCTGCAGTTCCCCGCTTGCTAGAGCAGACCGGACTAGCCACTCCGGTAGCAGCGCGACACCACAGCCTTCCAGTATAAAACTCATCAGTGCAGAAGCACTGTCAGTTGAGAACCTGACGGGTCCAGTGACGGAAAAATCGATCTTCTGCTGTTCAGGACCTGTTACTTGCCAGCGTAGAGGGGACTGGAGACGAGTATGAATAACCCATTCTGCCTTACCTAATGTATTAAGCGAATCTATTGGGTTATTTTTAATCCATTTCGGAGCGGCCACTGGAATTATTGAAAAGTTGTCTATTAACGCTGCGTGATAACTGGAATCAGCCAATTTGCCAAGACGAATAGCAACGTCGAAGTGCTCTGAAATAAGATCGGCATGATAAGAAGACGAAACATGGTGAATACTCAGCTCAGGGTGTGCCTGCCCGAATGCCACTAAAGCGGGGATGATCATTGTAGTGCTATATTCCGGTGTACTGGTTATTCGTAACTCACCACTAAATCCTCTATGACTGAATTGCACATCGTTCACAATATCTTCTGTTTCTTTTAAAAGATGAACACTGCGCAGGTAAAAAGCTTCCCCCGCTTGCGTAAGTGCTAGACGTCGGGTTGTGCGTAACAACAACGATACACCAAGTTCCGCCTCCAGTTGCCGGATATTAAAACTAACTACTGCCTTCGTTTGTCTGAGCGTGATAGCTGCTGATGTGAAACTTCCTGCCTCTACTACGGCTACAAACATTGCTACACGCTGTAAATTGAGCATAAATCTCCCCAATACTGTCAAATATTTTTTGACAGTGTATCACTGCGCCAGCTCTTTATCCTTCTCATTATCGGAATTATATTATTCATTTTTAACGGGGAAGAGAGTATGAATTATCGTAGTAAAATTGCGGTCGTCTACCTTCTTGGCTTTTTTCTCGACTTAGTAAATATGTTTATCTCCAATGTCGCTTATCCCACTATAGGTAAGGAAATGCATGCTTCCGTGGCAGAGTTAGCATGGATCAGTCATGGCTACATATGTGGGCTTACGCTTATTATCCCTCTCAGTGCGTGGTTGACACAGCGTGCAGGTGCTCGGCGGGTGTTTTTACTTTCGTTAGCCTTATTTGCACTGGGAACAACGGCATCTGGATTTGCACATTCACTTGAAGAACTGGTTTTCTGTCGTGTTGTGCAGGGCATTGGCGGTGGACTGTTAATACCAATCGGTCAGGCGTTGACGTGGCAGCTTTATGCAAAACATGAGCGAGCTAAACTTTCATCTGCAATTATGTTGGTAGCTCTACTAGCCCCTGCACTATCCCCTGCCTTGGGCGGCGTGCTGGTCCAGACTCTCAACTGGCGTTGGGTATTCTTTGCCAGTCTGCCGCTAACCCTGCTGACACTGATACTGGCTTTCATATGGTTACGAGATGGAGTCACTTCCGAAAAAAATAAAGCTCTCGATTTCTCTGGCCTTGTAATCGGATGTGCTGGCTTATTTCTCATTTTACTCGGAATGACAAAAATGAGTGAGGTGGGAAACATTGCAAAAGGCACGATACTTTTCTCATCAGGTATCATTCTGCTGGCTTTTTTCATTATTCGCAGTAGTCGGCATTCTGCACCACTTTTCAGCTTTCATCTTCTTTCTGACCCGTTAATGCGCTTCTCAATGCTAGTTTATCAGTTCGTACCTGGCTTGTTTATGGGAATAAGTTTGGTTGGCGTTATTTATCTGCAGACATGTCTCGGTATGTCTGCAGCAGAGACAGGAGCGTTAATGATTCCTTGGTCACTTGCTTCGTTTCTAGCAATCACTGTTACAGGCAAAACATTTAATCGCTTGGGACCACGGCCACTCATCATGACCGGTTGTCTGCTACAGGCGATAGGCATTTTATTACTTTCGGTGGTGACCCACGATGGGCAGAACTACCAACTGGTAACGGCTTTTGCACTGATGGGAATGGGAGGAAGTCTGTGTAGCAGCACCGCCCAGAGTAGTGCTTTCCTTGAGGTATCAGCCACAGCCATGCCTGAAGCAAGTGCATTGTGGAACATAAACCGTCAGCTCAGCTTCTGTTTTGGTGTGGCACTGTTGAGCCTGCTACTCAATCTGCTTATTAGCCATCTCGCACTGCGACAGGCTTATATGTGGACATTTTATACAGCAGCAGCCGGTGCTCTTATTCCACTCCTGCTCAGCTTGAGTATTAATAACCGAAACATAAAACTGAATCTTTTATCATCAGAAGAGAATAGCTAATGAACCATTATATTAATGAAGTGTTAGAATCTCATGTTGCTATTGAGAACTGGCTTGGAAAAGGTGAAGGAGACGTGCAGACGCTCCTTAACCGTTTCAGTCAGGATTATTCAATGATCACGATAACAGGCACGATGCTTGATCATGAGTCCCTGAGCCATTTTTTTATTGCTAAACGTGCAAGCCGCCCGGGATTACATATTGTCGTGGATTCGCTGTCTGTCTTGCAAGAGTGGGAGAATGGGGCAGTGATTTTATATCGTGAACAGCAGACCGAACCCGACAAAGAGACCACAATTCGTTGGTCAACCGCTATCTTTAACCTTCATGCAGATACACCTGTCTGGCTTCATTTGCACGAAACATTACAGCCAATCAATCCAGATTAAATGGATAATTATGGGTTTGTTGATGATAGCATGTCCGATAACCTGTCTTTTGGTGATGTGCGTCAGCGAGCCTGGAAAATTATCCCCAGAGCCGGCCTGCAACGGGCCGCTTTACAAATGAGCAACAAACCCGACAGTAAACTGACCCGACACTGGAAAGCGATAGACACTCAGACAAACCATATTCGCCGTCATTTACGGCCTCTGTTCTGTACGCTGGATTTTTCCAGTGTGGCGACTGACTGCCCGTGATTATCAGCCCTTGCCTGGGTTAAGGAGGTATTTTACCTGCAGCCAACGGGAATACATTAAGTGGCGGCTAAAAACCAGCATAGGCAAAGGGAAAACGCAAGATATACTGACAACGGATTCCATTGATTTACTGGCGATGAAACTCCGTACTCCATTACAGGTTCAGTTGCATCTGACACTGGCCATGGAAGCGGGTTATCAGACGGGTGAAAAACCAATACCACACTAACACGCCATAGCCATCGCCTGAAAGATATGGTGGAACAATTCGATACCAAATCTGCTGAAATCAGCGCACTGTTTAACAATCAGTTCGATCCGGTTCGCACGGCAGAGTTGCGCGACAAAATGTTGGCGGTTAGGCTGCCAATATGATGAATTTCATTTGCAGTTATCGTGAGCCAGATGAAATGGAATGCAAGCCGAAAAACCGGATAAATGCGAGTCCGTCAGATTATAAGCGCGAGCCGCTACACGTATTTTTACTTCCGGCATATCTTTACCGAATTACCCAAACGCCATACCGGCGATCCCAGGGCAAACGGGTCTAAATTAGACTGACGTAAAACCCACCGTGAGGACTTTCAGCATGTAACCATTATCCCATCCGGCTTTCTGACGCTTAGTTTTCAC
>NZ_MKGR01000006.1 GCF_001908095.1 Xenorhabdus thuongxuanensis
TCTCATTCCAGCAGGTCACTTATATAGGCACTTATCTTATTTGGGCGGACAGAATACAGGAAAAACAATTACGTTCAAAAAAGATTCCGAATGGGCTCTAAGAGTGCATGTGTTACTCATCGCCTGTACAGATATCAGCCCTCTTATAAAAAACAGCATAAATCAATCATTGAAAATAGTGGATACTGCTTCAAGCTTGGCTGAAGCCGCCATCCATATATTCTATACATTAAAAAAACTATCGGTGGGGGAATGTTGACGTTTTTGAATACAAACCACATTAGCAACCAAATAACTTTAAAACGTCAGTGCTACCTGACTAGCATAATTATGTCCCAATTTATTGTATCTAATCATTGTTGTTCTGGAATGTTAATATTGGCAACACATTTTACCTAAGTAATGAAACTACATCAAAACCTTCGGCTTGTAGCGCAGGCAGCCGTACCCGTCTCAACATCATGGGCGCCCTCAATTCGCAACGGATTGAAGAAACCATTATTTGTGAATATCCGACGATTAATGCGAAAAATGTTGTCCTGTTTTTCGGTGCAATCTGGGAAACTTACCCGCTTTCACAAAAAATTCAGAAGTGAGGAGTAGATGCATCTGGTTGTCATTATCGACTTGCATTCAAGGAAACTTATTGGTAGTCGATAGGTGATTGTATGACTGGCACAATAAGGAAAAAACGGATGAATGACTGAAAAATCCTCATCCGTTCTTATCAGTTAGTTAGCCAGATATTTCTCGATACTATTTTGAATGCCTGCCGCATCCAGCCCTAAATCAGCATGAAGCTCTTGTTGCGTTCCTTGTGGAATAAAGTCATCGGGTAAACCCAGATTCAATACGGGAACAGGTAACTTTTCCTGCATCAGCAGTTCGTTAACACCACTACCTGCACCGCCCATGATGGCATTTTCTTCCAAAGTCACCAGCAGCTCGTGGCTGGCTGCCATTTCCAGCACCAGCTCTTTGTCCAGCGGTTTGACAAAACGCATATCTACAACAGTTGCATTCAGGGTTTCAGCCGCTTGCAACGCATAGGATAATAATGTGCCAAAGTTAAGGATCGCAATGCGCTCTCCCTGACGGCGGATTACGCCCTTGCCGATTGGCAATGTTTCCAGCGGAGTGAGTTCAGCGCCTGTCCCTGTACCGCGAGGATAACGAACAGCAGCAGGGCCTGCTTGATAATGATATCCGGTATGCAGCATCTGGCGGCATTCGTTTTCATCGCTGGGTGCCATGATCACCATATTCGGGATGCAGCGCAGGAAAGAAAGATCAAAAGCGCCTTGATGGGTTTGACCATCAGCACCAACAATGCCACCACGGTCGATGGCAAACAAGACAGGCAAGTTTTGGATGGCGACATCGTGGATCACTTGATCATAAGCGCGTTGCAGGAAGGTGGAGTAAATGGCGACGATAGGTTTGTAGCCGCCAATAGCCAAACCAGCGGCAAAGGTGACGGAATGTTGCTCGGCAATCGCAACATCAAAATATTGTTCAGGATATTCGCGGGAGAAACGCACCATACCGGAACCTTCGCGCATGGCTGGGGTGATCGCCATCAGTTTTTTATCATGGGCGGCTTGTTCACACAGCCAGTCACCGAAGATCTTGGAAAATGTCGGGCGAGTCTCTACACTTTTGGGCAAAGAACCCGTCGAGGGATCGAATTTGGGGACGGCATGCCAACTGATAGGATCTTTTTCCGCTGGTGCATAACCACGACCTTTTTTAGTCATGATATGCAGGAATTGTGGCCCTTTCAGTTCACGCATGTTTTTCAAAGTCTGGGTTAGTGCCAGTACGTCATGACCATCAACAGGCCCGATATAGTTGAACCCAAGCTCTTCGAACAGCGTTCCAGGAACAACCATGCCTTTCAAATGCTCTTCCGTTTTTTTCAATAGCTCTTTGATAGGAGGCAGGTTGGAGAAAACTTTTTTACCACCTTCACGCAGGGTTGTATACAGCTTGCCTGACAGGATCTGTGCCAGATGGTTATTCAATGCTCCCACGTTTTCAGAGATAGACATTTCGTTGTCATTGAGAATAACCAGCATGTCGGGATCGATATCGCCGGCATGGTTCATGGCCTCAAAAGCCATGCCCGCAGTAATGGCTCCATCCCCAATAACGCATACTGTCTTGCGGCCTTTGCCTTCGTGTTTGGCAGCAATAGCCATACCTAAGCCAGCACTAATTGATGTGGATGAGTGGCCGACGCACAAGGTGTCATACTCACTTTCTTCCCGCCAGGGGAAGGGATGAAGGCCATTTTTTTGGCGAATGGTATCAATGCGATCACGACGTCCAGTTAAAATTTTGTGCGGGTAGGCTTGATGACCAACATCCCAGACTAAATTGTCAAAAGGGGTTTTATAAACATAGTGGAGTGCGACGGTTAATTCGATAGCGCCAAGGCCGGAAGCAAAGTGACCACTGGAGCGGCTGACACTGTTCAGCAAAAATTGACGCAGTTCATCGCATAACTTTGGCAAGGTTTCTTTGGGTAGCAGGCGAAGCTCCTCTGGAGTTTCTGCCAATGCCAATGTTGGATATTTCGCTATATCAATGCTCATGCTATGCCTGTGTAAAATGCTATATCCGTTAGAAGTTGAATATTAAGAACCCTGTTATTATCAGTGTGTAATTTCTGGGTTCACCCCGTAAGGCGCTTTACCGGTTTTTTAGCTGTTTCTCTCAATAATAAAACCAGCCAATTCCTTTAAGGTTGTGGTGTCATATGACCGTTTTTCCAGCTCTGTAAGGGCGGCTAGCGCTTCTTCATACAGATCTCTGGCTTTTTGTTGGGCTTGTTCTAAACCCAATAATGCAGGGTAAGTATTTTTGCCGAGTTGCTGATCGTTGCCCTGACGTTTGCCGATAACTTCAGTATTGCCAATGATATCCAGAATATCGTCATGTACCTGAAATGCCAGGCCGATGGCTTGGGCATATTGTTCCAGCAAAGGCAGTACTTCACGGCCACGTTGTCCTGCACTATAAGCTGCTAATCGAACGGCTGAGCGTATTAGTGCACCTGTTTTATGTCGATGGATCTGTTCCAGCGAAGCAAGATCGATCTGTTTACCTTCTGCTTCCAAATCCAGTGACTGCCCACCACACATGCCGGCAAAGCCACTGGCGCTTGCCAGTTCAGCGATCATAGCAAGGCGATCGGATAAGGTCACATTGGGCATGTCCTGTTTTGCCAGAATCTCAAAGGCCAGTGATTGTAATGCATCACCAGCTAAAATAGCCTGACTTTCACCAAATTTGATATGACAGGTGGGCTGCCCACGACGTAAATCGTCGTTATCCATTGCGGGTAAATCATCGTGGATCAATGAATAGGCATGAATACATTCTATCGCTATGGCTGCGGCATCCAGACTCTTTTTAGAGAGGCCAAACATTTCTCCCACGCTGTAAACTAAAAATGGACGTAGCCGTTTTCCACCCAGTACTGCACCATATTGCATTGCTGTACCTAATGGACTGTTTAAAAAGGGCAATGAAGAAAATATTGCCATCAGTTTGTCATTAATGTGTTGCTGACAAGCGCGCAGTCTTTTTTCAAAAGATTGCTCTTCAAGAGGAGCCTTATATTGTTCAGACATAAATTTACTCAGCATCGGACGAAAATTCATCAAGAGACGATTGTGCATCATGGTTCAGTAAAATTTGCACTCGTTGCTCCGCTTGTTGAAGCGTTTTCTGTCCTTGTCTTGCAAGTTGAATACCACGTTCAAATTCATTCAACGCATCTTCTAATGGGAGTTCCCCGGATTCCAGCCGAATAACAATTTCCTCCAGCTCTTTAAGAGAGGTTTCGAATGCTGGCATTTGTTCGGTTGCTGATGTTTGATTTGCTTTAGGCATAATGACTTAACATATGGTTATTTAACGAATTACAGCAAAGCAAGTTCGTTACAGAATTGCAGAGTACCCTACTACACCAAGAAAAATAAATCATGTATTACCACTATTTTTTTATAGTCGGTTTTTGCAGTCGATTTTTTACAGGTGATAAGCCAGATGGTGTTATACTCTGCGCCCTATCCAACTGAACACTTAAGAACAATCATTGATGTTGTTGATGATAGTTCAACATTGAATGACTACTATATCTTACTATGAAGTTTATCATTAAATTATTCCCAGAAATTACGATTAAAAGCCAGACCGTCCGGTTACGCTTTATTAAAATTCTTGCCAGCAATATCCGCAATGTGTTGAAGACCTTCGGAGAAGGCATTGCTGTTGTTCGCCATTGGGATAATATCGAAGTTCGGGTTAAGGATGATAACCTTGGTGCGGAAATTTGTGATGCACTGACACGCATTCCAGGTATCCACCATATCCTGCAAGTAGAAGAGCGGGATTTTCGTGATCTGCATCATATCTTTGAGCAAGCCTACGAAACTTACGGCCATTTATTGCATGGTAAAACATTTTGTGTTCGCGCAAAGCGCCGTGGTAAACACAGTTTTACATCCAATGAAGTTGAACGCTATGTTGGTGGCGGATTGAATCAACATATTGAATCAGCCAAGGTGAAACTGACCAAGCCTGATGTCACCGTGAATCTGGAAATTGATCAGGATAAGCTGATTCTGGTTAAAGCCCGTCATGAAGGAATTGGCGGGTTTCCTATCGGTACGCAGGAAGATGTACTGTCATTGATTTCCGGTGGATTTGATTCCGGTGTTTCCAGTTATATGCTGATGCGTCGTGGCTGCCGTGTGCACTACTGTTTCTTTAATCTTGGTGGCGCAGCCCATGAAATTGGCGTAAAGCAGGTTGCCCATTATTTGTGGAACAGGTTTGGTAGTTCGCATAAAGTCCGTTTCGTTGCTGTCAATTTTGAACCTGTTGTGGCTGAAATTCTGGAAAAAGTTGACGACGGGCAAATGGGAGTTGTGCTGAAAAGGATGATGGTCAGGGCAGCTTCCAAAGTTGCAGAGCGCTATGGTGTACAGGCGATCGTAACCGGTGAGGCTCTGGGGCAGGTGTCCAGCCAGACCTTGACTAATTTAAGGTTGATTGACAATGTTTCAGATACGTTGATCCTCCGTCCCCTGATTTCCCATGATAAAGAGCACATTATTAAGCTGGCCCGTGAGATTGGCACCGAAGATTTTGCCCGCACTATGCCGGAATTTTGTGGGGTGATATCAAAAAGCCCGACAGTGAAAGCCGTGAAAGCCAAAATTGAAGCAGAGGAAAACAATTTTGACTTTGAGATCTTAGAACGCGTGGTTAGTGAAGCTCAGAATCTGGATATCCGCCAAATTGCGGAGCAATCCAGTGAGCAAGTGGTGGAAGTGGAAATGGTATCTGCACTTTCTCCTAATGATGTGTTATTGGATATCCGTTCCCCTGATGAACAGGATAATCGTCCGTTAAGTATAGAGGGTATTGAAATTCAGTCATTGCCTTTCTATAAACTAGGCACCCAGTTTGGTGATCTACCGAAAGAAAAAACATATCTGCTTTATTGTGAGCGTGGTGTGATGAGCCGCTTACAGGCACTTTATCTGCGTGAACAAGGCTTCGACAATGTGAAGGTGTATCGACCTTAATTTGTCCTTAAGGCACAAGGCTGCTTACGGAACCGATCCGATAAGCAGCCTATGTTGTACCTTCTTCCCTTTTATAGGGTGAGATGATTACTGGATGTTTTGGTAATTATTAATGCCAGGTGGTAAAACGAGTTGGGCGGCAACTTCTGCGGCTTTTTCTTTTCCTTTCAACAATTCAATCAGTTTCAAGGCGAAGTCAAAAGCAGTGGCAGGCCCTTGGCTGGTCAGTAAGTTAACCCTTTCGTCAAAATAAACCCGTTTATCAATCCATTTTTCTGGTGCAATTTTATCCTGCATACTGGGATAGCCAGTCATATTTCCGACAGGAAAAAGTTGATGATATTCCAATACGATCGCCGGAGAAGCACAGATTGCCGCAATGATTTTTCCCTGGCTTTGTGCGGTTCGAATTTTTTCTACTACCAGTAAGCTGTCACGAAAACATTCTGCGCCTTTTATGCCTCCCGGCAGGATAATGGCATCAAAATCTTCGTCAACGACATTAACCAAGGGGACATCAGCAACGATTTTGACGCCGCGTGAGCAGGTTAATGTGAGGGAACCATCGGTTTCCGTACTGGCTACGGTAACATTAATTCCTGCCCTAACGAGTAAATCAATCGTCGTGACAGCCTCGGTTTCTTCACTACCGTGGGCGAGACAAATAAGGGCTGAGGCGCTCATATTCTTCCTCCTTGCGTTTAATGTAATGATAAACAGCAGTATTTTCTGCAATTGACAAACCGTGAACACGGGCTCGACGCATTAAAAAACCGGTAATGTAGTCTATTTCTGTATGTCGCTGTGCCCGTATATCTTGCAGCATGGATGAGTAATTTTCAGAGGTTTGCTCAATCACGTTCATGACGTAATCAATCAATGTTTGTTTGGTTGTATGGATACTGTCATGTTCCATCACTTGGCAAATTTCGCCACACAATGCCTGAATTTGTGTCTGGTGATGCCGTAAATCACCATTTTTGCAGTCATAGATGACGGTGAGGGGATTAATGACACAGTTGACGGCAAGTTTCATCCAACTGATAGCATGTATTTCATTGTGCCATGCTACATCGGGCAGGGCACTGTGTAAAATATCGGCCAGATTGCTGAGTTTGGTGGCATTGGCTGTTATGGCGCCAATGTGAGTCATCCCTTGTGACTTATAGTGCACAATACCATTTTTTCGATAGGCGCCATGCGTAGTTACGCCAAGTAAAATGGGGTTGGGTAGAGACCTGAATTCTTCTTGGGTTCCCATTCCATTATGCAATAACAGGATTGGACAATGGGAGGGAAGTTTGTCAGCAAGGTAATTGACCGCGTCAGAAACTTGCCACGCTTTTAAACAAACGAGGAGTAACTTACTTTCAGTAAGGTGTTTTTCGTCGTTGGCAAGAAATTGTTGATTAAAAGCTTGGCCATTAAAGTTTTCGATCTGGACGGAAATAATAGGCTGTGGAACCCTTAGCCATCCCTGAACACTATGATTTTGTTGGGATAGGGCGGCAAGCCATAGTTTACCGATAGCGCCACAACCAAGAACGGTTATTTTCATATTTCTTCCTGATCTGAAAATAGGGTAGTTGCAAAAAGATCGCTGAACTTCCCGAGTATAGAGCTTTTGCCAATAATGGAAAGCGGTTATCATGCCGATTTATTGATTATCTGGAGGTGACGGGTAATGCCATCATTTGATATTGTTTCTGAAGTTGATATGCAAGAAGTGCGAAATGCAGTAGAGAACGCACAGCGGGAGTTAAGTAACCGTTGGGATTTTCGTAACGTTCCCGCGAGTTTTGAATTAAACGAAAAGAATGAATCGATCAAAATTGCCAGTGAATCTGATTTTCAGGTGAACCAACTCGTCGATATTCTACGTGAAAAGTTTGCTAAACGTGGAATTGATGGTTCTGTAATCAATATTCCTGAAAATATGGTTCATAGCGGAAAAACGTATAGTGTAGAAGCGACTTTACTGCAAGGTATCGATACGCCGTTAGCGAAAAAGCTTGTGAAGCTGATTAAAGACAGTAAGCTGAAAGTACAGGCTCAAATTCAGGGTGAGCAAGTGCGGGTAACTGGTAAGGCACGCGACGATTTGCAAAGTGTTATTGCATTGGTTCGTGGTGCAGAATTGGGGCAGCCATTCCAGTTTACTAATTTCCGCGATTAATTTTTGTCATTATCCTAATAGCGAATAATTAATCATAGTACGGTGTTTGGTAACACCGTACTTGTTATAAATACCCAAGCTATTTATGGGATAATACAAGCTGTTCTAACTGATCACGATTGGTTAGTTTCGTATCAACTTTGATATACGCACTAAATTCTTCTGGTGCGATGACAACATCTTTTACGCCGGCTTGCGCCAATATCTTTTTCTCCAATATCTCAGAGTTGTTTAGCTGTTCTGGCAAGATGAGCCTGATACTACTGACATAGGGTGGTTGCCGTAAGGTCAGACTGACAATAAACCAGAATGCGGTCAGCGCGATGCCAGCCATAAAGACGAGCGATGCGCCTTGCCATTCGTAAAGCATTCCTCCAAGAAAACCACCCAAAGCAACGCCAAGGAATTGGCTGGTAGAGTAAACCCCCATGGCAGTGCCTTTGTAACCCGCAGGTGCTTCTTTGCTAATCAGTGAAGGCAAGATAGCTTCCATGATATTAAATGCAAGGAAGAAAATCTGAATGCCTGCAAAGATCCCCCAAAGATGCGATCCCTGAGACCATAAAACGGCTTCAGCGATGAATAGCATACCTATACACAGCAAAAATACCTGTTTCATGCGACGTTTTGTTTCTGCGTAGATAATGAAAGGCAGAACGGCGACAAAAGAGATAAGGGTAGTAATTAAATATACTTTCCAGTGTTGTTGTGGGGGAAAGCCTGCCTTTTCCATAATAAGGGGAAGGGCGACAAAGCTCGACATCAATAAGGTATGCAGGCAGAGAATACCAAAATTCAGTTTTATCAGTTGCGGATCTGAAAGTACACGTTTGAAGCTGCCGCGTGCGATACCTGATTCGCGATTTAGCAAATGTTTGTGTGTATTTGGTACGGCAAACAGTGTGATCAGGATCGCGCAACCAGCAAGGATTGCAATTGCCCCAAATAGACCATTTAAACCGATTTGGTGGGTAATAATAGGGCCGGCAACAATCGCAAAGGCAAATGTAATGCCAAAGCTAATGCCAATAAATGCCATTGCTTTTGTTCGATTCTGCTCACGAGTCAGGTCTGAAAGTAATGCCATGATAGCGGCGGATATTGCCCCTGTGCCTTGCAAGGCTCGCCCGATAATAATTCCCCAAATAGAGTCGCTTAAAGCGGCAATAACACTGCCTAATGCAAAAATGAGAAGCCCGCCGATGATTAAAGGTTTCCTGCCAATTTTATCTGAAAGAAGCCCAAATGGGATCTGGAATATTGCCTGTGTTAAGCCGTAGATGCCAATGGCAATTCCAATAAGCGCTTCAGTCGCATCACGTAACGCTAAACCATAGGTCGTCAGAACAGGCAGAACCATGAACATGCCTAACATGCGCAGGGAGAAAACAGAACCTAAACCCCATGTTGCCCGAAGTTCAAGCGGAGTCATTTTATTATCGTTCATGGATACCTCAAAAAATCTGGTATGACATTTCAATTAGGTGAGAGCAAACGAAAAAGAAGCGCTTGTAACCGAATAAGTTGTCATTGAATAGAGATAAAAGAAAGGAAAAAGATGGCAGGTTTTACCCTGCCATCTAAATATTACCAGACGTAAGTCAACAGGTTTTCTGGAGATGCTGTTGAATCTACAGACATCATGACGCTTAATGACATGATAGCGACGATAGAAAACAGAAATAACTTACGGGCCCAAATACGGTCATCAGAGGTTTTATAACCTGATAATGCCATACCCAACCACCAGATGCTCACTGCGGCAGCTACGATAAGGTATTTATAACCTGCATAACCACTGATGGTCAGCATCAAAGTGGCAACCATAAAGGCTAGAATATACAAAGTGATGTGGTTTTTCGCGACGGAAATACCTTTAATCACAGGTAATACTGGGATGTTGGCCGCTTGATAATCTTTGAACCGAAAAATAGCAATGGCGTAAGAGTGGGGCATTTGCCACAAACTGAAGATCAGTAATAAGATCAACGCGCCTGTATCGAAATGCCCTGTTACTGCACAGTAACCAATCACGGGAGGTGCTGCGCCTGACAGGCTACCAACCAGCGTGCCATAAACAGATTTTCTTTTCATGTAGAGGCTATAAACCCCAACATAAACGATAAACCCGATGAGAGCTAACTGCATTGCTAAGACATTGGCTGCTACATAGAGCAGCACTATGCCAGCAATACCTAACACTGAGGCGTAAATCAGGCTGATTTTCGGATCGATAAGCCCTTTCACAAGGACCCTTTCTTTCGTTCTTTCCATAATTCGGTCAATATCGCGGTCGATATAGTTGTTGAATACACAACCTGATGCTACCACCAGCGATACCCCGACCATCGTTGCAAAGAACAAGGGGTAATCTATTACGCCCTTGGAAGCGAGTAGAAAACCACCAATCGCAGAAATTAGGTTTCCGAAAATAATTCCTGGTTTGGTCACTTGCAGGTATTGCTTAATCATTCAAATCAACCCTTAATCAACCATCATATTGATGTTCAGGTTGTACATAATCCACAGGGAGCCAACAACAACGATAGCGATGACCACTAATGTGAAGATTAAGGCAACGAGGTTCCAACGCTCTTCAGACGATGTATTCATGTGCAGGAAGCAGATGAAATGAACAAAGATCTGAATAACAGCCATAGCGACTACTGTCACCAGAATGGTGCTGTGTGAAGCCGTGCCATCCATCACCATCCAGAATGGGATCACGGTCAGTATGACTGACAGAACAAAACCAATCAGATAGGTTTTGAAGCTACCGTGGCTTGCGCCGGAATGAGAAGTATTTGGATGACTCATTACATAGCCCCCATCAGATAAACGACAGTAAATACACAGATCCAGACAACGTCAAGGAAGTGCCAGAACAAGCTCAGGCAGTTCAGACGCATACGGTTCACATCAGTCAGGCCACGGCGTGAAACCTGAATCATCAGGATGACGATCCAAATCAGGCCTAAGGTGACGTGCAGACCATGAGTGGCAACCAGTGCGAAGAAGGCAGACAGGAACGCACTACGGTCAGGACCAAATCCTTCAGAGATCAGTTTATGGAATTCATATAATTCCATTGAAACGAAGCCAAGGCCAAACAGGAAGGTAATGAATAGCCACAAATTAACCTGAGCAACTTTACCTTTGTTCATGCACAGCATGGCGAAACCGTAGGTGATACTACTAAATAGCAGCAAAAAGGTTTCTACCAATACAAATGGCAGTTCAAAAATATCCTTACCAGATGGGCCACCCGCAGTGCCGTTAACTAACACTGCGTAGGTAGCGAACAGACTTGCAAACAGAATCAAGTCACTCATCAGGTAGACCCAGAAGCCAAATACCTTGTTGGCTCCCGTATCGTGGTGCCCATGAGTATCATGGGCGGCTGTGTTGTTAAGGGTTTGAGTCGACATTATTTCACACCTGCCTTTCTCAGATCTTCATAACGCTGATTTTCAACTTTCTCGACTTCAGCTACAGGAACGTAATAATCAACGTCTTCGTCAAAGCTTTTCACGATGCAACTAATGATGATGCCAGCGAAGCTTGCAATAGCCATCCACCAGATATGCCAGATCAAAGCAAAGCCTAAGGTCAGACAGAAAGCACTGATGATCACACCTGCACCGGTATTTTTAGGCATATGAATTTCTTCATATTTCGTCGGACGCTTATATTCAGTGCCTTTTTCTTTCATATCCCACCATGCATCACGAGTCTGAATGTGTGGAACTTCGGCATAGTTATAGAATGGTGGGGGAGATGAAGTTGACCATTCCAGAGTACGGCCACCCCATGGATCACCTGTCAGATCACGGTTTTGGTTACGGTCACGGATACTGACGTAGAACTGGATAACCTGACACAGAATACCCAAGGCGATTAGGACCACACCGCCTGCTGCAACAACCAGCATAGGGTGGAATTCTGGGTTGATATCCTGACTCAGACGACGAGTCATACCCATGAAGCCCAGCGCGTACAGCGGCATAAAGGCAATGAAGAAACCCGTGATCCAGAACCAGAATGCACGGACACCCCATTTTTCATTCAGCGTGAAGCCAAATGCTTTCGGGAACCAGTAAGTAGTACCAGCGAAACAGCCGAATACCACACCACCGATGATAACGTTATGGAAGTGAGCAATCAGGAACAGGCTGTTATGCAGAACGAAGTTTGCACCTGGTACTGCCAGCAGAACACCCGTCATACCACCAATGGAGAAGGTAACCAAGAAGCCAACAGTCCACAGCATTGGGGTTTTGAATTCAATACGCCCACGGTACATAGTGAACAGCCAGTTGAAGATCTTAACCCCTGTTGGGATGGAGATAATCATCGTGGCGATACCAAAGAAGGCATTGACGTTCGCCCCAGAACCCATGGTAAAGAAGTGGTGTAACCATACAATGAACGACAGGATGGTAATAACGATTGTCGCCCACACCAGTGAGGTATAACCAAACAGGCGTTTTTTCGAGAAGGTTGCAGTGACTTCGGAGAAAATACCGAAGACAGGTAGAACCAGAATGTAAACTTCAGGATGGCCCCAAGCCCAGATCAGGTTGATGTACATCATCATGTTGCCACCCATATCGTTGGTAAAGAAATGGGTGCCCAGATAACGATCCAGGGTTAGCAACGCGACGGTTACTGTCAGGATTGGGAACGCAGCAATAATAAGGATGTTGGTGCACAGTGAAGCCCAAGTGAAAACTGGCATTTTCATCATAGACATACCTGGTGCACGCATGCGCAGGATGGTCACGAAGAAGTTAACACCCGTCAGTAATGTACCGACACCAGAGAGCTGAAGACTCCATATCCAGTAGTCAACACCGACTCCTGGGTTATACTCCAGACCAGATAGAGGCGGATATGCCAACCAACCGGTTTGTGCAAACTCACCCACTCCCAGAGAGATGTTGATCAGTGCAACACCGACAACAAATAACCAGAAGCTCAAAGAGTTCAGGAATGGGAATGCAACGTCGCGAGCACCGATTTGCAGAGGAACAACAATGTTCATCAGGCCGACAACGAAAGGCATTGCCATAAAGAAGATCATGATAACGCCGTGAGCGGTAAAGATCTGATCATAATGGTGCGGGGGCAGGAAACCGGCTTCACCAGCAGAAGCTAGGGCTTGCTGTCCACGCATCATGATGGCGTCAGCGAAACCACGGAGCATCATCACCATGGCAACGACGATGTACATGACACCAATTTTCTTATGGTCAACGCTGGTTAACCATTCACTCCAAAGCCATTTCCATTTACGGAAATAAGTCAAGGAACCAACAACTACCAGTCCCCCAAGCAAGATCCCAAGTAATGTCACCACAATAATGGGTTCATGTAATGGGACCGCATCCAGTGTTAATTTTCCCCACATGCCTTTATTCCTCAACACCTGAATGAGCCGGCTGACTCATATTCATATTATGATCCGCAGCTTTACCATGTTCTGTTTTGCCGTGACCAGACATACCAAACATACCGGCATGGCCCATATCACCCATGAATTTGTCAATAGTCTCTTGGAACAGTTTTGGTTTCACGCTTGAGAAGTATTCAACTGGATTGTTTTGGCTAGGTTTAGCCAAGTCATTGAATGCTTGTACGGTATCCAGGGTTTTCGGTGATGCTTTCACTTTCTGCACCCATTCTTCAAAACCTGCACGATCATCAGTCGCTGTTGCAGTGAATTTCATGCCTGAGAAGCCATGACCACTATAACTTGCTGAGAATCCATCGTATTTACCCTCTGAGTTAGCAATCAGGTGCAATTTTGTCTGCATGCCCGCCATTGCATAAATCTGACCACCCAACTGTGGGATGAAGAAAGAGTTCATCACAGAGTCTGAAGTGATTTTGAAGTTAATTGGAACATCTTTAGGGAATACAATTTCGTTTACTGTTGCGATACCCTGTTCCGGATAGATGAACAGCCATTTCCAGTCAAGGGAAATAACTTCAATCGTCACCGGTTTTACATCACTGTCTAATGGCTTATATGGATCGAGTGCATGTGTCGTTTTCCATGTAATCGTCGCCAAGGTGATGATAATCAGGATAGGCACAGTCCAAACGACAAGCTCAATTTTATTTGAGTGTGCCCAGTTTGGACGGTAAGTTGCAGATTTATTGGCTTCCCGGTAACGCAAGGCAAAAATGACTGCCATTACAATAGCCGGTATAACAACGATCAGCATCAAACCAAACGCTGTCAGTATCAGCGTTTTTTGTTCGACGCCGATCGCCCCTTTGGGATTCATCAATACCATATCACAACCACTTAGCATTAAGGTGGCTGCAAGTAATGACGATAACCCAATAGTTTTTTTGTATTTCATAAGTCTCATTGAGCGACCCCAGATAACAAAAGCTTTATTGTCGTTTCATCAGTGCGGGCATTCTACGGTAAGGTTACCGGAGTGTAAACAATTGTAATAGAAGCGGGTTGGCTTGTGGGCTTTTTATGTTAGAGGGATCACATGTGATTCTAAATTTAACAAAACGTTAATTTTGGTTGGTTATCTTAAACAAAAAATAAAAATAGACAATTAATTTCAAATAACCATCTGTTTTATAAGGGAAAAAATTAATGGGAATTAAAGAAAAAATCCTAAAATATGCTTTGTTATCGATGGAATAACTATTATTTATCGGTTTCAATGAGCAGCACCAGGCTGCTCACCGATTAAACCAGTTATTAGAAGTTATATTTTATACTGTAAACAATACCATCCTGCAAGAAATCTTCTCCCAGTTTGTTATCTGCATAACGGTATTGAACTCCAGTTGTAAAAGAAGGATGTGGAGTCCACCATAATGCAATAGCGCCATTCATGCCTTTACGCCCACCGTTGCCGTAGCGCTCATTGCGGTTCAATTCAATTTCATTCCAGTTTGTAACACTGAATTTTTGTTCCCAAAGATTGAAATCGTACCCTGCAACCCAACCTACGACATAACCGTTATTGCCTGAATAGAACGTTTGATCAACATAATGTAGCGCGACAAAAGGCTTGAACCACAGGCCAGCAATATCAGCATTATAGCCTAATCCATAGAGTGTATTAACTTCATGGAAGTTGCCACCATTTGCTTTGCCTGGTAATGAATAAGTTCCATAAACATGGCCATAAAGGTTGAAACCCGTATCACCCAGATAGAAACGGCCTGTTGTCTTGAAAGTATAACGTTGGTTATCACCCGGTTGGGCTGTTTTACTGTTAAAAGGATTCTCTAAGTCAGCGAAACCATAGAGTTCGCCCCAGCTAAACCCTGCCCCACCTTCCAGTTCTAAATAAGCAAAATCATCCTTATGTGAGGTTTGTCCGGTTTTATGAGTGGTATGTTTGCTCCAGTCTAGGTAATTCATGCTGACATTGCCAAATCCCCACTGGTATTCCGCGCTGGCTGAAGCAGAAACTAAGGCGGCGGCAACTGCGGTGAGTGTCAAAATACGTCTTTTCATAAATTCCCTTTATATGGTTTTAAGGTGGTTAACGATATTTCGAATAGTTCGAAATAATATGCATTCAAATAATAATATTTGTTAGTTCAAATATAAATAATTTCACTTTGAAAAAAATGTTTTTTAAGCCACCCAATTGTAGGTTTTTACTCTTCTTGTGAAGTTTGTCACTATATAAATCAGATAAGCCAGCAGTATAAACTAGTAACAGAAGGCTGAACTTTGTCAGCCTTCTGCTGTAGGCAGGTGTGAAAAAGGCGTTGAATGGGAATAATAAATTAAGCGAGCCTACTTTTCTTTAAAGCCAAATAATCTAATATTCCACCTAAAAGAAATCCCAAGGTGCCAATGATTACACTCCAGGATAACAGTAGAGATATCCACTCACCGACTTCATGCAGATATAATCTATATTCTGGCGATATAGTGTACACCAGAGATACTAAATGAGTGATGATAAACAGTACGCTACTGATAATTAACCAAACTATGAATATCAGGGCGGCTAATATCATGATCCCAAAGGCAAATTTATAAGCGTTCTTAAATAGTGTCCGAGGCAAAAAGTCATCATTTTGCTGGGTATAAGCCAGTGTTTTACGGCAGACAAACAACAACACAAGCCCCGGTAATCCAATAACAACAGAAAATAGATAGAACATTGGCCAGCCATAGGCTTCTGCAAACCATCCTGCTACTGGGCCAACATAAACTCGGCCAACTGCGGATAATGCAGAAAGCAACGCGAACTGTGTTGCTGAAAATGATTTATTACATAAGGTCATTAAAAGAGCAACAAAAGCCGCTGTTCCCATGCCGCCACAGATATTTTCCAGAAAAATCGCCGTCCCCATCAGGTAGATGTCTTTAGGGGTAATGGCCAGTATCCAATAACCGAAATTTGAAACAGTTTGAAGAATGCCAAAGATCATCAGGGCACGGAACAAGCTAAGCCGATGCATCAAATAACCGCCGTACAATGCGCCGACAATAGTTGCAGCGAGTCCGAGGGTTTTATTGATCATACCGACTTCAGCCGGACTGAAACCAACACCACGAATAAGGAAAGGTGTGCTGAGTGAGAGAGCAAAAGCATCTGTTAGTTTGTACAGTACAATCAATAGCAGGATAAGCCAGGCATTGTTGCGGCTGAAAAAATCAAACAATGGTTCGAATACTGCCTGATGCAGTGTTTTGGGTGGTGCTGTATTGATTTCGGGTTCTTTGGCTGTAAGTGTGGCATAAACCCCAATTAACATCAGTCCAGCCATAACCCAATACATATTTTGCCAGCCAATATAGGTGGCGAGTAACAAGGCTAATCCACCCGAAACCAGCATAGCTAGCCGATAACCCAATACGGAAATGGCGGCACCTGATCCTCGTTCTTCCTGTGATAATAAGTCGGTCTTATAGGCATCAAAGATAATATCTTGGGAAGCTGAGAAGAATGCAACAGTAACAGCCAATGCCGCAAGCCACCATAAATGCTGGGAAGGTTGCAGGAACCCCATTGCTGCAATACTGGCGATCAATAAAAGTTGAGTAGCGAGCATCCACCCCCGTCGGCGTCCTAAAAAGGAGGGAGTATATCGATCCATTGCGGGTGCCCAGAGAAACTTAAAAACATAGGCTTGGCCAACCAAAGTGAAAAAACCGATAGTTCGGATATCGACGTTTTCGACAGTCATCCATGCTTGTAACGTTCCAGCCGTGAGGGCAAGAGGCAGGCCTGAGGCAAAGCCCAGTAATAGAAGGGCTCGATAGTTGCGTAATGCAGATAGGTTTAAATAACGGTGGTTAGTCATGGGCCTCCCAAAACTTTCTGCATATTATCTAATGTTGCCAGAATTAGGCAGAAAGTTTATTCGTTGTCCTGTTAGTGGACGTTTTGTTTGATAAAGGTGCTGATTGATGCATCCTGAGCCATGTCTGCGATCACATCAGATAAGACAGTATTTACTGCATCAGCAATTTTGGCGTTTGTTGCTGTCAATGGTCCCTGAGCATTGTAGCTGGTACGATAATTTTTGATTTGTTTACTACCATTTTGAGCATAAGCAATGATAGAGATTTCAGCTTTGGCTGAAATTTCATGACGAAGACTACCTTCTTTCACATTGGCATAGAGTTGATTGACAACGATCTGCAAATTGGCATTGGCGGGAGAACCAATCATATAGCCGCGAGCTACCATTTGTTTTTCCAGTGCTTCTTGCAGTAAGAAACGTAAATCACGGGAAGGAACCAAGGTGACTAATCGCGCATTACGATTAATTTGAGCCAAGGCTTGAGATTGACGATGGTCGACCCCACTAATAGTGACGGTAATCGCTTTCATGGTTGGATCGGCTGGTGGCAAGGTAATTTTGGGTTGAATGGCTAATGTGTTGCCTGAGTCTGCACAGCCAGATAACCCAGATAAAAAGAAAAGCGTAATCAATGGAATAAATATTTTCTTTAGCATTTAGGTTTTCTCAATTTAAGATTCGGATACTCAATATTAATACGGGTAGTTTAAACCGCTGTAATCATAGCATCGCCATTGGTAGTGGCATATCCCTGATGATTGCAACATGGTTTGAAATATCATGGGAAATACCTGATGTAAATTCTGTTAGAGATATTTGGTTACCCTGATGTTATAACTCACGGGAAATAATCTAGAATCAATAATGCGGTTAATAAATAACCTTTGGTGATTTAGGAGAATGGGATGGTTCGTCAAGAAATAGAAACAAAGTTACAGGCGGCATTTAAGCCTTCTCATCTGGAAGTGATCGATGAAAGTTATCGTCACAATGTGCCAGCGGGTTCTGAAAGCCATTTTAAAATTATTATCATAAGCAATGAATTTGTTGAACAAAGAATGCTCAGCCGCCACCGCTCAGTATATAGCGTATTGGCTAAAGAATTAGAGGAAGGTGTACATGCTTTGGCACTACATACTTATACGGAAAAGGAGTGGGCAGAACTAGCAGACACTGTTTTGGCTTCTCCGGCGTGTCGCGGTGGAAGTACAACGACATCAAACTTGTGATTTTTCAAGCTAATCTCATAGTTTGCTTGTCTCTACTTTATTAATCTAGATTTAATTTTAGCTAACAGCCTTCGGGCTGTATTTTTGTTTATATACATATTGCATAAACAGTATCGTCATAAACAATATTGTGACGTAGTCATTGAGCAACGTTTATCACATAAGTCAACGAATAGTGCATGCTTTTGTCTGCAATTCTCGACTCACACTGTCTGCGCCGCTATAATGCTGCGTCTAAATTTTTAGAATGGTTTCGGGACGCTTCTGATCACAGGGATTCTCGGTTTTTAAATGCGACCGCCCCGGTTCTTAAAGAGTACTGCAATCAGCTTGTTTTAAGCCTTGCAGCCATTCTGAAGTTGACCGAGCACTATGATTTTTTTGAGGTAACAAGATGCAAGTTTCTGTTGAAACCACTCAAGGCCTTGGGCGTCGTGTGTCAATCACCGTTCCTGCTGCCGATATCGAAAAAGCAGTTGACAGTGAACTGGTTAATGTAGCAAAGAAAGTCCGTATCGATGGCTTTCGTAAGGGTAAAGTGCCAATGAAGATCGTTAAGCAACGTTATGGCGCTTCTGTTCTTCAGGATGTTCTGGGTGATTTGATGCAGCGCAATTTCATTAATGCGATCATTGAGCAGAAAATCAATCCAGCAGGTGCACCAAGCTACAAACCTGAACAGTTTAAAGAAGGTGAAGATTTCACTTATGCAGTTGAATTTGAAGTTTATCCAGAAATTGAACTGAAAGGTTTGGAAGAAATCGCAGTTGAAAAACCTGTTGTTGAAGTAAAAGATGCAGACGTTGACAACATGCTGGATACACTGCGTAAACAGCAGGCAGATTGGAAAGAAATCGATGAAGCAGCGGCTGCGGAAGATCGTGTAACTATTGATTTCAATGGTTCCATTGATGGTGAAGAATTCGAAGGCGGTAAATCAACTGATTTCGTTCTGGCAATGGGCCAGGGCCGTATGATCCCAGGTTTTGAAGACGGTATCGTTGGTCACAAAGCAGGTGAAGAATTTACTATCGAGGTGACTTTCCCAGAAGATTACCATGCAGAAAATCTGAAAGGTAAAGCGGCGAAATTCGAGATCAACTTGAAAAAAGTTGAACAGCGTGAACTGCCAGAACTGACTGAAGAGTTCATCAAGCGTTTTGGTATTGCTGATGGTACGGTTGAAGGTTTGCGTACCGAAGTTCGTAAGAACATGGAACGTGAACTGAAAAATGCTGTTCGTAACAACATCAAAACTCAGGTTCTGAACGGTCTGGTTGAGGCTAACGAAGTTGAAGTTCCTGTGGCTGTTATTGATAGTGAAATTGATGTACTGCGTCGTCAGGCTGCCCAGCGTTTTGGCGGCAGCGAAAAACAAGCTCTGGAACTGCCACGTGAATTGTTCGAAGAGCAGGCTAAACGCCGCGTTGTTGTTGGCTTGCTGTTAGGCGAAGTTATCAGCTGCAATGAGCTGAAAGTCGAAGAAGATCGCGTTACTGCGTTGATCGAAGAGATGGCTGCAGCTTATGAAGATCCGAAAGAAGTTGTTGAATACTACAGCAAAAATAAAGAAATGATGAACAACATTCGCAACATTGCTCTGGAAGAGCAAGCTGTTGAACTTGTTCTGAGCAAAGCGAAAGTTTCTGAAAAAGAAACTGGCTTCAATGAACTTATGAATCAAAATCAATTGGCATAAGTTTCATTTATTGATTGCCTGAGATGATGAAACCTCACTCTCAATGAAGTGAACCTAAGTAAACCCGCAGGCTATGCTTGCGGGTTTTTTTATTGTTCTTGAAAAAAACAGATTTATCCTCATATCCTTTCTTACTATTATGTAAGAGCTTACTACTTTTTAGAGGGGAAAAAGCCCCTTGTTAGTTAACTTTGGATCATGGTCATCATCGCTTATCTCAAGTAGAATCAGTTATGAATGGCACCAGCGTGAGTTCTATTAGGAGACGGAAATGTCATACAGTGGCAAGCAAGATCAATATGCACCTAACATGTCTTTGGTGCCGATGGTGGTTGAACAAACAGCACGTGGTGAGCGTGCATTTGATATCTTCTCCCGCTTGTTAAAGGATCGTATTATTTTTTTAACTGGGCCTGTTGAAGATCATATGGCGAACTTGATCGTTGCCCAAATGCTATTCTTGGAAGCAGAAAACCCAGAAAAAGATATTCATTTGTATATCAACTCACCCGGTGGGGTTATTACGGCAGGCATGTCTATTTATGACACGATGCAGTTTATCAAACCAGATGTGAGTACTATTTGTATGGGGCAGGCCTGTTCAATGGGAGCATTCCTGCTGACCGCTGGAGCAAAAGGGAAGCGTTTCTGTCTGCCAAATTCCAGAGTCATGATTCACCAGCCATTAGGTGGTTTTCAAGGGCAGGCGACTGACATAGAGATCCATGCGCAGGAAATACTCAAGGTTAAAGCGCGCATGAACGAATTGATGGCGCAACATACTGGACAGCCCCTTGAGAAGATCGTTAAAGATACAGAACGCGATCGTTTCTTGTCAGCCGAAGAGTCCGTAGAATACGGGTTGGTTGATAGTATATTCACCCAGCGCAGCTAATTATTAATAATTACTTTATTACTCCGATGCTGGCCTTTTCTCTAAGTTTGATGTTGACGCCAATCTAGGCGGAGTAATAGCGTTTTTTCTGTTATGCCGGACAAACTGGGATAACAGTTCATAAAGTGAGGTTGACTGATGACAGATAAGCGCAAAGACGGTTCAGGAAAGCTGCTGTATTGCTCTTTCTGCGGGAAAAGCCAACATGAAGTACGGAAATTAATAGCCGGCCCGTCAGTGTATATCTGCGATGAATGTGTCGATTTGTGTAACGATATCATTCGCGAAGAAATTAAAGAACTGGTACCACATCGTGAGCGGAGTGCATTGCCTACCCCTCATGAAATTCGACAACATCTGGATGATTATGTTATCGGCCAGGAAACAGCGAAAAAAGTGTTAGCAGTTGCGGTTTATAACCATTACAAGAGATTGCGTAATGGTGACTCCACTAACGGTGTGGAACTCGGCAAAAGTAATATTCTGTTGATTGGCCCGACAGGTAGCGGTAAAACGTTGTTGGCAGAGACATTAGCTCGCTATTTAGACGTTCCGTTTACTATGGCTGACGCCACGACATTAACCGAAGCGGGTTATGTTGGGGAAGATGTAGAAAATATTATCCAAAAACTTCTGCAAAAATGTGACTACGATGTGCAGAAAGCACAACGTGGTATCGTGTATATTGATGAAATAGATAAAATTTCCCGTAAGTCTGATAACCCATCAATTACTCGCGATGTATCGGGAGAAGGGGTCCAGCAGGCTCTGTTGAAACTGATTGAAGGTACAATGGCAGCGGTTCCTCCTCAAGGTGGTCGTAAGCATCCACAGCAGGAATTCTTGCAAGTTGATACTTCCAAAATTCTGTTTATCTGTGGCGGGGCGTTTGCCGGCTTGGATAAAGTTGTCAGCCAGCGTTTGAATGTCAGTTCAGGTATTGGTTTTAGTGCTACAGTTAGGGGGGAATCAGAGAAAGCAACAGAAGGTGAATTGCTGTCTCAGGTTGAACCAGAAGATTTAATTAAATTTGGGTTAATTCCTGAATTCATTGGTCGTCTGCCAGTAGTGGCAACACTGACTGAACTTAATGAAGAAGCATTGATCCAGATCCTGCAGGAACCGAAAAATGCACTGACCAAACAGTATCAGGCCCTGTTTAACCTTGAGGGTGTTGAACTGGAGTTCAGAAAAGAAGCATTGACTGCCATAGCGAAAAAAGCAATGGCGCGTAAAACGGGTGCCCGTGGTCTTCGTTCAATTGTTGAGGGTGTTTTACTGGATACAATGTACGATCTACCATCGATGGAACATGTAGAGAAAGTTGTTGTTGATGAAACTGTTGTTGAAGATAATTCCGCACCATTATTGATATATAGCAAGCCGGATGCCCAAGTTTCTGGTGAGTGAAGAAATGGGTAGGAAGTACCGATTAACAATACGCATTGCAAAAAACAAATGAAATGAGGGACTTTCCCTCATTTTGTTTTTTACAGTCATAGGCTATTGAATGTCAGATTCCTGTCCCCATATATTTTATATTCTTTGAAGTGAAACTCGTGAAAACCGTGTTTCACGAGATTCCTATAAAACTGGCGAAAGCTAAACGAAGAGAGAGCTCTATGAATCCTGAGCGTTCCGAACGCATAGAAATCCCTGTATTGCCTTTGCGCGATGTAGTGGTTTACCCACATATGGTGATCCCTCTGTTTGTTGGGCGTGAGAAGTCGATTCATTGCCTGGAAGCAGCAATGGAGCATGACAAACAAGTCATGTTGGTCGCGCAAAAAGAAGCATCCACTGATGAGCCTGGAGTCAATGATCTTTTCTCCGTAGGCACAGTGGCTTCTGTTTTACAGATGTTAAAGTTGCCAGATGGTACAGTAAAAGTTCTGGTTGAAGGCTTGCAGCGTGCTCGCATTACCACCTTGACGGATAATGGCGAGTATTTCTATGCACAAGTTGAACACCTTGAATCCCCTGACGTTGATGAACGTGAGCAAGAAGTTCTGGTAAGAACAGTAATTAACCAGTTTGAAGGTTACGTCAAACTGAATAAAAAGATCCCACCAGAAGTACTGACATCGTTACACAGTATTGAAGATGCGGCAAAACTGGCAGATACCATCGCTGCACATATGCCCTTGAAAATCAACGACAAGCAGACAGTTTTAGAAATGTCTAATGTTGTTGAGCGCATTGAATATCTAATAGCAATGATGGAATCAGAAATCGATCTGTTGCAGGTAGAAAAACGTATCCGTAATCGCGTTAAAAAACAGATGGAAAAAAGCCAGCGCGAGTACTACCTGAATGAGCAAATGAAAGCGATTCAGAAAGAATTGGGTGAGATGGATGATGCACCTGATGAATATGAGACGCTGAAACGCAAGATCGAAGACGCGAAAATGCCGAAAGAGGCACGCGAAAAAGCCGAAGCTGAATTGCAGAAATTAAAAATGATGTCTCCGATGTCGGCTGAAGCAACGGTTGTTCGTAGTTACATTGACTGGATGGTGCAAGTTCCTTGGGTTTCACGTAGCAAGGTAAAAAAAGATTTAGTAAAAGCTCAGGAAGTGCTGGATACAGATCATTATGGTTTGGAGCGAGTCAAAGAACGTATTCTTGAATATCTTGCGGTACAGAGCCGCGTTAGCAAGCTTAAGGGGCCAATACTTTGTTTGGTAGGGCCTCCTGGTGTGGGCAAAACCTCATTGGGCCGTTCTATCGCACGTGCAACTGGGCGTAAATATGTGCGTATGGCATTGGGTGGCGTACGCGATGAAGCAGAGATCCGTGGTCATCGTCGAACCTATATTGGCTCCATGCCTGGCAAATTAATCCAGAAAATGTCCAAGGTAGGGGTTAAAAATCCACTGTTTTTGTTGGATGAAATCGACAAAATGTCATCCGACATGCGTGGTGACCCAGCTTCAGCACTGTTAGAAGTGCTTGATCCTGAACAAAACGTAGCATTTAACGATCATTACCTTGAAGTTGATTACGATCTCTCCGATGTCATGTTCGTGGCAACATCTAACTCCATGAATATTCCTGCTCCATTGCTGGATCGTATGGAGGTCATTCGCCTATCGGGCTATACCGAAGATGAAAAACTGAATATTGCCAAACGTCATCTGCTGCCAAAACAGATCGAGCGTAACGCACTGAAGAAAGAAGAATTAACTATCGATGATGGTGCAATTATTGGCATTATCCGTTACTACACTCGTGAGGCTGGCGTTCGTAGTTTGGAGCGTGAAATCTCTAAATTGTGTCGTAAGGCGGTCAAAGCATTGTTGATGGATAAGAAACTTAAGCACATCGAAATTAATGCGGATAACTTGAAAGATTATCTGGGTGTACAGAAAGTGGATTATGGCCGTGCTGATACAGAAAATCGAGTTGGTCAGGTAACTGGTCTGGCGTGGACAGAAGTTGGTGGTGATTTGCTGACGATTGAAACAGCCAGTGTACCAGGTAAAGGTAAATTGACTTATACCGGTTCATTGGGTGAAGTGATGCAGGAATCCATCCAGGCGGCATTGACAGTTGTTCGTGCTCGTGCTGATAAGCTAGGTATCAGCTCTGATTTCCATGAGAAACGTGATATTCATGTTCATGTACCGGAAGGAGCGACCCCAAAAGATGGCCCAAGTGCGGGTATTGCAATGTGTACAGCGTTGGTTTCTTGTCTGACGGGTAATCCAGTTCGTGCTGACGTAGCCATGACAGGGGAAATTACTCTGCGGGGTTTAGTTCTGCCTATTGGTGGCCTGAAAGAGAAACTGTTGGCAGCACATCGTGGGGGAATTAAAACGGTTTTGATCCCAGATGACAATAAACGAGATTTAGAAGAAATCCCACAGAATGTGATCCAAGATTTGGAGATCCATCCCGTTAAGCGTATAGAAGATGTTTTATCTATAGCTTTACAGGAACCCACATTTGGCGCAGAAGTAGTATCACTAAAATAGTACAAAAATAGTGAGCTAATTCAAGAATTGTGTATAAAATTCAGGTTGGTGAGCAAATTCAGGCTTGCCAGCCTTTTTTTGTGTCATTAAGTTAAACTAGTCTAATTATCTGATTAAATTTTTTGCCGTTCCATGATTTCTTGCTAATACTGGAAAAGGATTGATATGACAGTAGAACTGTCGTGTTATCCGTTGTAAGTCGGTTTCCGTTACGATAGTAATACTAAAATGGGGATGATAAGAGTGAATAAGTCACAACTGATCGACAAAATTGCTGCTGATGCCAATATTTCTAAGGCAGTAGCGGGACGTGTAGTAGATGCATTCATTTCTTCCGTATCTGGTGCATTGAAAAACGGTGATGATGTCGCTTTAGTGGGGTTCGGTACGTTTACTGTACGTGAACGTGCTGCGCGTACAGGACGCAACCCCCAGACAGGCAAGGAAATCAAGATCGCAGCAGCAAAAGTACCTGCTTTCCGAGCTGGAAAGGGTTTAAAAGACGCTGTTAATGGCTAATGAGCAGGAAACAGGCCTTGGTTTTTGTTATTGCAATAAACTTCAACTGACTGGGTCGTGTTGATAGGCTAGAATATAAGCGCATCAATTGATTGGTGCGCTTTTTTTCTCTTAGCGTTTGAATTGTCGTAATATGACAGTTTCTTTTTCACTAAAGCGGAGTTTTACGTCTTTATGATGGACAACCTACGCACGGCGGCAAACGGTCCTGTGCTCAAAATTGTGTTGGCTCTAATTATCCTGACTTTCTTGGTGACGGGTGTAACCGGTTACTTATCAAGCGAAAGTGGTAGTTATGCTGCCAAAGTGAATGGCCAAACCATTAGTCGTGCTCAGCTAGAGCAGGCATTTTTACAAGAAAAAAATGTTCAGCAGGAAAAGCTGGGAGATGAATTCTCAACGTTGTTAAGCGATGAGCAGATGCTACAGCAGCTTCGTCGCCAATCATTGGAGAGACTTATCAATGCTACTTTGATTGAACAATATGCTCGTAAGCTGGGTTTATCGGCAAGCGATAATCAGGTTGTACAGGAGATACGTAATCTACCGTTTCTCCAGACTGACGGCCAATTTGATAACAACAAATATCAGGAGTACTTAAGCTGGCTTGCCCATTCAAACATCAGCCCTGATAGTTTTGCGGAACAGGTTCGTCAGGAACTGATTAATCGTCAATTAAAGCAAGTTGTTATAGGTGCGGAAATTGCATTACCACCAGAAATAAAACGGGAAGCGGCATTGCTTCTGCAAGAAAGGACAGTGCGTTTTGCGACTCTTGAATTGAAGTCAATTGAAGAGAAGCAAACAATTACCGATGAAGAGCTGAAAAAATACTATGACGCAAATAGTAAGCATTTCACTGTGCCGGAAAAAGTGAAAGTCAGTTATATCAAAATGGATGCAGCTAATGAATTGAAAGATGTCACTGTATCTGATGCTGATATTGAAAAATATTATAAAAACAACCTGGTAAAATATACTAAGCCTGAACAGAAGAAGTATAGCTTTATTCAACTGGATTCAGACTATGCCGCTAAATCGATTTTGGATGAGTTAAAGAAAGGGGCTGATTTTAGTCAATTAGCGTCAGAAAAATCGACTGATAAATTTTCTGCTCAAAAGGGTGGTGATTTGGGCTGGATGGAAGAAAGCTCTCTGCCTAATGAGCTCAAATCAGTGAATTTGACACAGAAAGGGCAACTTTCCGACGTAGTCAAATTATCTAATGGATATGCAATTTTCCGTTTAGATGATATTAAACCTCAGGAAGTCAAACTGTTGGCGGATGTGCGCCCGGAAATAGAAAAAATTGTTAAGCAAGAAAAAGCGGTTGATGCGTTCTATGTATTACAGAGAAAAGTGAGTGATGCTGCAGCGAATGATAATGAGTCTTTGGCAGCAGCAGAAAAAGCGGCGGGTTATCAAGCTGTGATCACTGACTGGTTTGATCGCGATCATGTTCCGACTGACATTAATTTCAACCAAGTTGTTCAGGCTATTTTCTCTGGCAATTTGATTGATGACAAAGGAGCGACAGGAATTAACTCTGATGTCATTTCGGTTGAAGGCGATAGAGCTTTTATTCTGCGTGTTGACGACGTTAAGCCTGAGACAGTCCAATCGCTTGAACAGGCTAAACCTGAAGTTACTGAATTGGTGAAACGCCAGAAAGCAGAAAAACAACTTCAGATTGAAAGTGAAAAACTACTGGCTGCTCTGAAAGAAGGCAAAGGTGAGCAAGCATTGAAAACCGCGGGAATTCAGTTCGAGCAACCTACCGTGATAAAACATCTGGCTCAAACCAATCAGGCTACCGATGTAGCGTTCACTTTACCTCACCCTAAAGAGGGTAAGCCTGTATATGGATTAGCACAAGATGAATTGGGTAACGTTGTGTTTATCCAATTAGATAAAGTTGTTCCGGGATCTGTTACAGATGATCTGCTCAAACAATATATAGTGGGTTATCAGTATCAGACAGGTAACATCATGCTGGAGTCACTAATAATGAATTTACGTGATGATGCGGATATTAAATTCGGTCAACTTGAATAAAATTGCGAAGTTACTCGCATTTGTTTTTGCAAAATAGTAATTGAAAAAGGCCACTTTCGTGGCCTTTCGCATATCCAAGCCTTGCTTATTGCCCAAAAATATTGTTGTGGCAATCTTTCTTTCACCAACAAAACATGCACCAATAAAACATGGAGAGATTTACATGAAATATTTAAGGATATTATTTAATTCACTTATGATGGCATTATGTATCAGCATACCGTTAACTCATGCAGCTACTGTTGATGAATCTACTGATAAAATAGTGAGACAACCTGTTAAAACCACCGTTGAAGATAATAAGGTGAAAGAGGGAGGAGAGCAAGTTTCAGGCCAGCATATACAGGGAAAGGGTATTGTTAATATTAATACAGCAAATTCTGAAGAGTTAGCGAAAGAACTCAATGGTATTGGAACTAAAAAAGCACAGGCGATTATTGAGTATCGTGAAAAATATGGCCCTTTTACAGCAATAGAACAATTACAGGAAGTACAAGGTATTGGTCCGATTTTTATAGAGAAAAATCGAGATAAATTGACTTACTAAGTGCTCAGGCCCTCTTGTGAATTGGCAGTCATTTAATCAAGAGGGCTGTGATATCGATCAAGAATAATTGATTGAACACTATTGTAATTAAATTGTTTTGCTATTGTTATATTTTATCTGGTCGGATGAGTATAAGGAAAAAAATAGCAATGAGCACGATTATCAAAGTCAGGGGTTACCATGTTGATTTTTTTCAGCATGTGAACAATGCTCGTTATTTGGAATTTATGGAAGCTGCTCGCTGGGATCTACTTACTGAAGATGACACTCTGCAATGGTTAAATCGTAGAAATATTGGTTTTGTTGTGGTGAATATCAATATTAATTATCGTCATCCAGCAGTGATCACGGATGAGCTGGAAGTGAAATCCTCAATGCGAGAGTTACGTAACAAAAGTAGTACATTCTTTCAGGAAATTATACGCCGGAGTGATAATCAAATTATTACAGATGCTTTAACTACATTTGCTTGTATTGATTTGAAAACGCAAAAAGCATTAGTTTTAGAAGGTGAATTAAGAGAAAGGATGGAAGCATATAAAAACAATGCCGAATAACTATTAAGATAAAAATGTTGAATGAGAGGCTCGTGGAACCTCTCACGGATTATATTACTGAGATAAAAATTTTGACTAACTGAGATGTGTTTTGGATTTCATATCTAGCATTGTGGCTTGGGTATTGCTTAAATAATGATTTAATCCTTTAGCCCTGAGGTGGCAGGCAGCGCATTCACCACATCCATCGCCCTGAATCCCGTTATAGCACGTAAGGGTTCTATTGCGAACAAAATCCAATTTTTGATAATAATCTGCCAATGCCCAAGTTTCTGCCTTGTTTAACCACATTAGAGGAGTTTCGAAACGAATATCACGAGCGATACCAAGGCTTACTGCTTTATTGAGAGCCTTAACAAATTCATCACGGCAATCTGGGTAACCCGAGAAATCTGTTTCACAAACGCCAGTAATAACGACTTCAGCTTCAACCTGATAAGCATAAATTGCCGCCAGAGTTAGAAATAATATATTACGGCCAGGCACAAAAGTACTTGGGAGGCCGCTTTTTTCACTTTCACTGAAATCGGGTACAGGAATATTGTCTCTAGTCAGGCTACTGATTGCGAGCTCGTTCAATAAAGTAACATCAAGTACTTTGTGGGCAGTAGCTCCCAATTCTTTGCTTATACGACAAGCTACGTCAATTTCAGCACGATGACGCTGTCCATAATCAAAGGTGACACAGTGGACTTCATCATATTGGTGGAGTGCTTGAATTAAACAAGTGCTGGAATCCTGTCCACCACTGAATACAACAACGGCTCGTTTCATGATACCTACCTCTGTAAATTGAAGGAGATATGTTACTCATAACCGTTTAACTTGGGTAGTTGTGTTAGATACTGTGTGATATCACCAATATTATTGTGAACCCACTCTGGGTTGTAATAAGTATCAAGGTAGCGTTCTCCACTATCACAGAGTAATGTCACAATTGCCCCTTGTTGGTTGTTATCGTGCATTTGTTTGGCGAGTTGTAAAGCTCCCCAGACGTTAGTTCCTGTTGATGCCCCTGTTTTTCTGCCAATTAATTTTTCCAGCCAATAAATGGTTGCAATTGTGGCAGGATCGGGAACTTGGATCATGTCATCGATAACCGTAGGAATAAAAGAAGGCTCTGCGCGTGGGCGGCCAATTCCTTCTATTTTGCTGCCAGTACTTCCGCAAAGATCATGGCGGTTTTGATGGTAGCAATCGTAGAAGACGGAGTTCTCTGGATCGACAACAATGAGTTTAGTGTTATATCCCTGATAGCGAATATAACGACCAAATGTCGCAGATGTGCCACCCGTTCCTGCACTCATAACGATGTAAGTTGGTTCAGGAAAAGGTTCTAGTTGCATCTGGCGGAAAATACTTTCTGCAATATTATTGTTTCCTCGCCAGTCAGTCGCTCGCTCGGCATAGGTAAACTGATCCATGTAATGGCCATTAAGCTCTTTTGCCAGGCGCTCTGATTCTTGATAAATCAAGGCGGAATGCTCTACAAAATGGCATTTACCGCCATAGAATTCGATCTCTTGAATTTTGCGTTTAGCAGTACAGGAAGGCATAACTGCAATAAATGGTAAACCAAGTAAGCGGGCAAAATAAGCTTCCGAAACAGCAGTACTTCCAGATGAAGCTTCAATAATAGGCGTTCCTTCTTGGATCCAACCATTAGTAAGAGCATAAAGGAATAGGGAACGAGCAAGCCGATGTTTGAGGCTACCAGTGGGATGAGTGCTCTCGTCTTTGAGATAGAGATGAATACCCGGAAATATTGGGGGATTAAGACGAATGAGATGTGTATCAGCGCTGCGTTGATAATCAGCTTGGATAGCTTTTATGGCATTTGTAGCCCATAAAGACGACATAAATTGACCCTAAATAATAATACCGTAGTGGTATATAGATTACCCTTACATTTGGAGAAATAGATTGTTATTTTTCTGAAAAAATCCGTTATATTTGGGAAATATTTCTATAGGATTTAGATATGTTAGATAAAATAGATCGTAAGCTACTAGAACTGCTCCAACAAGATTGTAGTCTATCCTTAAACGCACTGGCTGAAGCCGTTAATTTGACTTCGACACCTTGTTGGAAGCGCCTTAAACGACTTGAAGATGAAGGTTATATTGTTGGCAAGGTTGCCTTGTTAAATGGGGAAAAACTCGGCTTGGGTTTGACAGTGATAGTGATGATTAAAACTCAGCAACACAATAGTGAATGGTATGAACAGTTTGTCTCCTTTGTAAAAGAGATGCCAGAAGTCTTAACATTTTATCGAATGGCTGGTGAATATGATTACCTGATGCATATAGAAGTTGTTGATATGAAAAGCTATGATCGTTTCTACAAACGCATGGTAAATGGGGTTTCTGGTTTGATTGACGTTACCTCTAACTTTGCCATGGAAAAGATCAAATATACAACGGCGCTACCAATACCAGATTCAGTAACATCATAAAGATCCCTTTGGTCGGTAGGTGCTAACCCTTTCATTTTTACCTTGGGAATAGATGTGTGAGATTATTTTCACAATTAAGCTGGTATTTTATTAGTGAGTGGCGGCGTTATTTAGGAGCTGTCATTTTCCTCGTTTTGATTGCAGTGCTGCAACTTATTCCTCCCCGCTTGGTTGGGTTTATCGTTGATGGCATTAGCACAAAAACAATGACCTTCCGTCAACTATTGATATGGCTGGGGCTAATGCTGTTCATTGCTTTGGCAATCTATGGCTTGCGATATGTTTGGCGTGTATGGTTGTTTGGGGCTTCTTATCGGCTAGCTGTTAAACTGCGTAGTGACTTCTATTGGCGTCTGAGTAGCCAAAATCCTGAATTTTATTTGCGCCATAGAACAGGCGATCTCATGGCTCGCGCAACAAATGATGTTAACAGAGTTGTTTTTGCCGCAGGTGAGGGAGTCCTTACTTTGGTTGATGCTTTAGTCATGGGGTGCTCTGTCCTAATTGTAATGAGCGTGAATATTAGTTGGCAATTAACATTGTTATCACTAGTGCCGATGCCCATTATGGCTTTGGTGATCCAGCATTATGGTAATCAGCTTCATCATCGTTTTAAATCTGCGCAAGGCGCATTCTCTGCCTTGAATAACCACGCGCAGGAAAGTTTGACTAGTATCCGTATGATAAAAGCGTTTGGACTGGAGGAGCTGCAATCTAATCAGTTTGAAGAAGTTGCTATTGATGCAGGGCGTAAGAATATGCGTGTTGCACGTATAGATGCGCGTTTTAATCCCACTATTTTTATTGCTATTACTGTTTCAAATCTCTTGGCTGTTGGTGGAGGGAGTTGGATGGTAGTGAATGGCTCCATGACCCTTGGTGAACTGACCAGTTTTGTAATGTATCTGGGATTGATGATATGGCCTATGTTGGCATTAGCATGGATGTTCAACATTGTTGAGAGAGGAAGTGCCGCTTATGCACGTATCCGCAGTTTGTTGCAGGAACCACTGGTAACCGAAGATGGCGTGTTGTCTTTGTCTTCAGAGCGGGGAAGTTTACAGGTAAATATCAATAAATTTATTTATCCTCAAAGTGATAAACCTGTTTTGGAAAATATCCATTTCCAACTAGAACCTGGTCAGTTGTTGGGGTTTTGTGGCTCAACGGGGGCAGGGAAGAGTACTTTATTGGCTTTATTGCAGCGGCAGTTTGATGTAACCGATGGAGCTATCCTTTTCCAGTCAAAAAATATCTCTGCTCTTCGAATGGAAGAGTGGCGTTCACGATTGGCTATTGTCAACCAAACTCCTTTCTTATTTTCGGATACGGTTGCAGGTAATATTGCGCTGGGACGGCCTGATGCAACCCAAGAGCAAATAGAAGAAGTCGCTCGTTTAGCAAGTGTACATGATGATATTTTGCGGCTGCCTCAAGGTTACCAAACGGAAGTTGGAGAACGCGGTGTGATGCTTTCAGGGGGGCAAAAACAGCGTATATCCATTGCCAGGGCTCTTCTGTTAGATACGGAGATTTTAATCCTTGATGATGCCCTGTCAGCCGTTGATGGGCACACGGAACACCAGATTATGAAAAACCTTAGCCAGTGGCGGCAACAGCGCACTGTTATTATCAGCGCGCACCGGCTGTCGGCATTAACAGAAGCAGATAATATTTTGGTTATGCAACATGGCACTATTGTACAACAGGGCCAGCATAAGCAGCTTATTGCTCAATCAGGCTGGTATTCCGATATGTACCATTACCAACAACTAGAAGCTGCATTGGGTGGAGAAAATGACTAAAACTTATATAGGTAAGTTATGGCCGTCATTAAAGCGCCTGCTTTCTTACGGCAAAAATTACCGCAAACCGATGCTAATTGCTGTATTGATGTTATGGATTGCTGCATTGGCAGAAGTTAGTGGGCCTCTGCTTGTAAGCTATTTTATCGACAATATGGTTGCAACTGGGAATTTACCGCTCGATATTATTAGTGGACTTGCAGCGGTATTCTTGATTTTGCAGCTTATCGTTGCCGTTTTACACTATTATCAAACATTACTTTTTAATCAGGCATCTGTGGGAGTAGTGCAGGAGCTTCGTACTGATGTGATGGATTCAGCATTACGTCAGCCATTAAGTGCTTTTGATACTCAACCAGTTGGACAACTGATATCTCGCGTAACAAATGATACTGAGGTCATTAAAGATCTGTTTGTTAATGTGATTCCAATGGTATTTCACTGTATTGCACTGATTGGAGCCATGCTGATAGCCATGTTTGTTTTAAATTGGCGTATGGCATGTGTTGCGATCTTAATATTTCCAGCAGTTTTGCTTGTGATGGTTATCTATCAGCGTCTTAGTACTCCAATAGTTAGGCGGGTTCGCGGTTATCTGGCTGATATTAACGATGGCTTCAATGAAATCATCAATGGAATGAGTGTGATTCAACAATTTCGTCAGCAAGCTCGTTTTGGTGAGAAAATGTTGGCTGCCAACCGAGCACATTATCAGGCTCGTATGCAGGCTTTACGGTTAGATGGCATCTTATTAAGGCCATTATTGAGTTTCTTCTCTGCCGCAATATTGTGTGGTTTGCTTTTATTGTTTGGCATCAAAGGTACTGAGGCTATTGGTGTTGGTGTACTGTATGCTTTTATTAACTATCTTGGGCGATTGAATGAACCACTGATTGAGTTGACTTCACAGCAATCAGTATTACAACAAGCAGTGGTTTCAGGAGAACGTGTTTTCGAACTGATGGATAGCCCACAGCAGCAATATGGCAATGATTTGCGAGTGTTAGAAAGTGGCAGTATTGATATTGAAAACTTAAACTTTGCTTATCGCGGTGACAAACTTGTCTTAAGAGATATTAACCTGCATGTTCCTCCACATGGGTTTGTGGCCTTGGTCGGGCATACAGGGAGTGGAAAAAGTACTCTGGCTAATTTGATTATGGGGTACTATCCGTGGCAAGACGGTGAGCTCTATCTTGACAGGCGCTCCATATCTTCGCTTTCTCACGCAGTGCTGCGTAATGGGGTGGCAATGGTGCAGCAAGACCCTGTTGTTCTGGCTGCTTCATTTCTCAACAATATCACGCTAGGGCGGGATATCAGCGAAGAGAAAATATGGGAAGTATTAGAATTGGTTCAATTAGCTGACTTTGTTCGTAATTTACCAGATGGTTTGAATTCCGTTTTAGGAGAACAAGGAAATACACTTTCAGCAGGCCAAAAACAGCTTTTAGCAATGGCTAGAGTTTTAGTGCAAACGCCACAGATCCTTATTTTGGATGAAGCAACCGCGAATATTGATTCTGGGACAGAGCAATCAATACAGAGGGCTTTGAGAATGATCCGCAAACAGACGACATTAGTGGTGATTGCTCATCGTCTTTCAACCATTACTGAGGCTGATTCCATATTAGTGCTACATCGTGGTGCAATTGCTGAGCAAGGTCAGCATCACCAGCTACTGGAAAAGCGTGGACGCTATTATCAAATGTACCAACTCCAGCAAGTTGGTGAGACGTTGAATGAATCAGTGCACGTTTAGTGTGCATATTTAGGATGCGTATAGGGAGCAGATGTATTTTCTGTTCCTTTTTTATCCCTTCTTTAGAGATGTTTTTCGATAACAAGCTGATTACTCATCGTTTTTAACTTTTGGCATATCCTTTGCAAATATTCCCTTGTACAAACGTAGCGAAAAACGGGGGAAATATGAAACTTATCACCATTATCATAAAGCCATTTAAGCTGGAGGAAGTGCGGGAAGCACTTGCTGATATAGGTATACAAGGTATGACTATAACAGAAGTAAAGGGATTTGGACGCCAAAAAGGCCATTCCGAACTTTATCGAGGCGCTGAATATAACGTTAATTTTTTGCCCAAAGTTAAGATTGATATTGCTACCAATGATGAACGAGTTGAAGAAATTATCCATGTTGTTCAGCAGACTGCTTTCACCGGAAAAATGGGGGATGGAAAAATCTTTCTTTTTGAATTACAGCATGCAGTCCGGATCAGAACCGGTGAAACGAATAATGCAGCACTGTAAATGAGGGTGAAAAATGAAGAAGAAATTTTTATCTATAGCGTGTATTGCGGCCAGTTTTCCTTCGTTTGCTATTGCTGCGGAAAGTAATTTCAATAAAGCAGATACTGTATTCATGTTGATAAATACGATACTTGTACTTTTTATGACAATACCCGGCATTGCCCTATTTTATGGGGGATTACTACGCAGCAAAAATATTTTGTCACTAATGTCACAGGTGATTGTCAGTTTTTCATTGGTTTGTGTGCTTTGGATTATTTATGGATACAGCATGACCTTTGAGATAGGCAACTCTTTTTGGGGTGGTTTTGGTCAGGTTATGTTGAAAAATATATCCATAACTGATCTAACTGGTAGTTTTTATCAGTTAATTCATGTTGTTTTTCAAGGCGCATTTGCATGTATTACTGTTGCTTTGGTAGTAGGAGCATTATGTGAAAGAATTCGTTTTTCTGCATTGCTGATCTTTAGTGTGCTATGGCTGACAGCATCTTATATCCCTATGGCGCACATGGTATGGGGAGGCGGCTGGCTTGCTCAGGATGGAGCCTTGGATTTTGCTGGCGGTACTGTTGTTCATATTAATGCGGCAGCGGCAGGATTGGTTGGTGCTTACTTACTTGGGAAGCGTTCAGGCTTTGGGCGGGAAGCATTTAAACCTCATAGCCTACCAATGACTTTTATTGGAACAGCGATCCTTTACATTGGATGGTTTGGCTTTAATGTGGGCTCTACTGGTGAAGTAAATGCTATTTCGGCGCTGGCTCTGGTTAATACGGTGGTAGCAACGGCGGGAGCGGTGTTGTCATGGGTTTTCTGTGAGTGGTTATTTCGCCAGAAACCTTCGCTTTTAGGAGCATGTTCTGGGTGCATTTCTGGTTTAGTGGTTATTACGCCTGCTGCTGCAACAGTTGGTATTGGTGGTGCATTGGTGATGGGTTTGATTGCAGGTATTGCTGGCTTATGGGGGGTAGTCATACTGAAAAGATGGTTACGTGTTGATGATGTTTGTGATGTGTTTGGGGTGCATGGAGTATGTGGCATTGTCGGTTGTTTATTAACCGGCGTTTTTACTGCATCCGCTTTAGGTGGAACAGGATTTGCTGAAGGAATGACAATGTTAAGACAGCTCAGTATTCAGGCTATTAGTATATTGGTCTGTATAGTTTGGTCATCAATAGCGGCTTATATTTCATTTAAGATCGCTGATAAGTTGGTTGGGTTACGTATTAGTCTTGAGTCAGAAAGAGAAGGACTTGATATTACTTCACATGGTGAAAGTGCTTATAATTGAGCATTTTTATTTATTTGCAAATAGGTATGCCGTAGTAACAGAAAAGTTGATTACGGCATACGGTTACTGATTCAATTCATCATAGCTTACGGATTACTCCCTCCTGAACCGCAGAAGCGATAAGCACGCCTGCACGGTTATAGATATGCCCACGGACAAAACCACGTGCTCCTGATGCTGATGGACTTTCGATTGCATAGAGTAGCCAGTCATCCATATTGAAAGGGCGGTGATACCACATTGAGTGATCAATCGTGGCTATTTGCATATTTTCCGCCATAAATTTGACACCATGGGGCTGTAGTGCCGTGGGCAGGAAATTGAAATCTGATGCATAGCCTAGCAAACAATGATGAATGAATGGATCTTCTGGCATTTTTCCGTTGCTACGGAACCAAACATAACGCATAGGAATTTGGGCTGAATGATGGGGCAGATTTTGAAGAGGAACGAATTTCATCTCCAAAGGCGGGGTGGAAAAAACTTTTTTTAATTTCGTCGGGAGTGAGTTAGCCATTTTTTTTACAATTTCTTCTTGGGACTCTAACTCTTCGGGAGCAGGGACTAGGGGCATAGTATTTTGATGTTCAAAACTTTCTTCATGTCCTTGAAAGGACGCTGTCATGTAGAAGATAGGATGACCATTTTGTATTGCGCTAATGCGGCGGGCACTGAAACTTTTTCCATCACGCAATATTTCAACATCATAAACAATGGGCTTATGGCTATTACCTGGACGTAGAAAATAGCTATGAAAGGAGTGGATCATTCTATCATCCGCGACGGTTTGTTTTGCTGCATATAGTGCTTGGCCTATTACTTGCCCGCCGAAAACTTGAGGAAATCCCAAGTCTTCACTTTGTCCTCGGTAAATTCCTTCTTCTATTTTTTCTAAGTGTATCAAGTTAATTAAGTTTTGTAATGCTTGACTCATAACATGCCTTTACTTTTAAGAGCGTCTGAAAAGTATAAATGAAAGGTTATGGATAATAAGTTTTTATTTATTTGAAAATAAATGGATTAAGTTGTAAATGAAATTATCCTTGAGTTTTTATTTTAGATGTGAATTATCACTATTAATTTTATCTATGTTTATCAAATAATGCGAATGTATTTTTTTGTGATTTTATCTTTTGATTTGTATAGTTATTTTTATTTTAAATGCTAAGGGTAGAGAGATTGTTATTTAACTTAGGTTAATGTTGTGAAATTATGCGGGTTTTATATAACGTAGCAATGATTCATTAGTGCTATTAAATATATCTGTTGTTGTATCTGTTTACTACTGTGAATGATAATTTGAAAAAATGTTACAGGTATTCTGTTAAGTAAGATTATTAAAGAATAGAATAAGTAAAGATCAAATAGTAGATAGGGAAATTTTCAGTATCATAATTTTGGTTTTTGACACCATTTTTGATGATTTTTACAACGTAATGAGTAATAAAACAGCATTCAAATGAAGTTGTCTTGCTATTTCATAAAGTTTGAAAGATAATGTCCACCGCTTCGAAATTTGAAGCTAACATCAATGGGGGCTCTGTTGGTTCTCCCGCAATGCTAACTTGTTAACTTGGTCAGGTCTGGAAAGAAGCAGCCATAGCAAGGGATGCGTGTGCCGGGATGTAGCTGGCAGAGCCCTCACCAATTTCAAGTTCATCATAAGATTATACTGTCAGCCGATAATAGCTACCGGCTCAAGTCACTTTCTATCTGAACATTATAGTTTAGCGGACAAATTTCCAAACAGACGATGGAATTTTATCATAGAGTTTATTCATGGTAAGTTCGGCCAAACGGTGATCAGCTGCAGAATAGAACAATTCGAGTTCATCTTCCGAAAGCTCGTATTTATTTTTTTCAATTACACGTTCCAGTGTTTCAATAGAAGTGCATTTTCTTAAACGCATCAGATAGTCAGTTTTAGTCATAATCGCCTTATCTTATTTGGTATAAAAAATAGTTAGAAATATATTTATCAGATTTTGCTTAGAGAAGCGTTCAAATCATGTAACAGGACGTTAGTTAAGTGTTCGTTTGTTTTTTGCCATGTTGTAAGTTCAAGAAAGCTTATCTTATCACTTCCAAACAAATTATATGTTTCATCCAGATAGTCATCAATTAAGGTACTCAGAGTGTGGTTGTCTGAGTATTTAATTTTAAAGCTCCAGACAAAAGCTGCAATGTGTTCAATCAATTCGTTTAGTTTTAAACTTTTTTCGGAGGTCAGGTCGTGAATCCAATGATTATCAGTTCGATTCAGGACGGAAAAAGCCTCATGAATTAAATTTTCACATAAGTATTTTAATTCAGCAATATCATGTCTTCTTGGTGAATATTCATCCATAATCACCTCCGTATACGACACACCGCTTATTTGAACTAAGTCTTATACATGTTAATTATTATAGTCATTCTTTTAGAATAGAGCCTATCAAAACATGATTATTATTTACTAATGCTAGTGCTCTATTTTACGTATCTGCCAACTAGATTTTTTAACAATGGCTCATTTACGTTTAGTTACGACAAAAACATTAAATCCTGGCAAAGTCCCATTTCTGGTAAGCGCTAGCATTCTACTACGAAGGATAGTCATATCCACATATACTGTGAAACATATTAAATTATACTAATACAGTAGCAATAGCACAGCAATCATTATAGGCGATTGTATTGCGACTTTCAAAATCAATATAGCGTCATTATTACATATGTCACCATTGAGATGGAACACTTTTTACCATTAGAAGGTGTAATCGGGAGAAAAACAAGGAAAATTACCAATCTATCTTCTGTTTATTAAAAAGAGGAAGATGTTGTCTTTTAAACTTATCTTGTCATTCATAAGTATTTATTTTAATTAGACTATGAATGAATTTTAACGCAGATATTGTCATCTTGTAATTTGTTGTTCGAAGGAGTTTTTATCCATTAAAAAGGCCACATAAGTGGCCTTTTTGACATAGCTGAATTTAGTGAGAAGTTGAAGTGTGTTCAGGTTCCTCATTTTTTTTCGTAAACCGTCGCTTAATGACAACGAAAAATACAGGGACAAAATAAATTGCCAACGATGTAGCTGCAATCATTCCACCCAATACTCCCGTTCCTACGGCATTTTGTGCACCTGAACCTGCGCCATTGCTCAATACCAGAGGCATAACACCAAGCATAAAGGCTAAAGACGTCATGAGTATTGGACGCAAGCGCATTCTGGCTGCTTCAAGAGTTGCTTCTATTAATCCCTTGCCTTCTTTTTCTATCAAATCCTTGGCAAACTCTACGATAAGGATGGCGTTTTTCGCAGACAGCCCTATGGTTGTTAATAATCCAACCTTAAAGTAAACGTCATTACCCAGTCCACGTATTGATGTTGCCAGCAATGCACCGATAACCCCCAGAGGGACGACTAGCATGACCGAGAACGGCACAGACCAGCTTTCATATAATGCTGCCAGACAAAGGAATACAACAATTAATGACAGCGCATATAGAGCAGGAGCCTGATTACCTGATAAACGTTCTTGATAAGACATTCCAGTCCAGTCATAGCCAATTCCTGAAGGTAATTGTGATGCCAATTGCTCCATAAGTGCCATTGCGTCACCAGTACTTTGACCAGGTGCTGCCTCACCCACAATTTCCATAGAAGGAAGACCGTTGTAGCGTTCCAGACGTGGTGAACCATAAATCCAGGGATCTTTTGATGCATCTATGAACGCAGAAAACGGCACCATTTCTCCATGATAGTTACGAACATATAACTTGCTAATATCGCTTGGCAACATACGGTAAGGAGAATCAGCCTGAATATAGACTTTTTTGACTCGCCCGCGGTCGATAAAGTCATTGATGTAAACACCGCCAAACATCGTGCTCAGGGTTGAGTTGATATTTGTCGTGGATACAGCCAGGGCTTCTGCTTTTTCCTTATCGATATAAATACGATATTGTTGTGTGTCATCTTGCCCATTAGGGCGGACATTCGTCAGCATATCTGGGTGTTTTGCAACCATACCAAGCAATTGGTTACGTGCTTCTGTCAGTGCTGCATGCCCCAAATTTCCTTTATCAATTAATTGGAAGTCAAATCCGCTGGCAGAACCCAACTCTACAATTGAAGGAATATTGAATGCAAAGACAAGACCTTCCTTAATTTGAGCAAAATTCGCATTTGCTCGAGCAACAATGGCCGGAACCTTATCTTTGGAATCCTTGCGTAGTTCCCAATCTTTTAAACTGATAAATGCCAGGCCAGTGTTTTGTCCTTGACCACTAAAACCAAAGCCATTAACTGTAAATACAGACTTAACAACATCTTTTTCTTTGGTATAGAAGTAATCATTGATCTCATTCAATACCTTTTGTGTCTGTTCCTGAGTGGAGCCAGGTGGTAATTGAACCAATGCCAGTAAAACCCCCTGGTCTTCTTCTGGCAAGAAGGAAGATGGCAGATTCTTAAATATCCAGGCCATGCCAGCGATCAACATAACATAGATCACCAAGTAACGGCCTGTGCCACGTAACATCCGGCCAATACTATCAGTATAATGATGTGTGCTCTTTTCAAACAGACGGTTAAACCAACCAAAGAATCCTGTGTGAGTTCCATGGCCGCCTTTAGCAACAGGTTTGAGCATCGTCGCACACAGTGCCGGAGTCAGGATTAATGCTACCAGCACAGACAGTATCATTGCTGAAACGATCGTGATTGAGAATTGGCGGTAAATTGCTCCTGTTGAACCTCCGAAGAATGCCATTGGTACAAATACAGCGGAAAGCACTAGTGCGATACCGACCAGAGCGCCTTGGATCTGCCCCATTGATTTTTTAGTGGCTTCTTTTGGCGATAGCCCCTCTTCTCGCATGATTCGTTCGACGTTTTCCACAACAACAATAGCATCATCCACGAGCAAGCCTATAGCAAGTACCATAGCGAACATGGTCAATGTATTGATGGAATAGCCAAACGAAGCAAGAATGGCAAATGTACCAAGCAGTACAACCGGAACCGCAATCGTTGGAATAAAGGTAGCTCGGAAATTTTGCAGGAACAGGTACATGACGATAAACACTAACAAAATGGCTTCTGCCAATGTTTTCACCACTTCGAAAATAGAAATTTTAACGAATGGCGTAGTGTCATATGGATAGACAACAGTCAACCCATGCGGGAAGAAGGGTTGCATTTCAGCCAGTGCTTCTTTAACAGCCTTGGAGGTATTCAAGGCATTGGCACCCGTTGCCAGTTTGATACCAATCCCTGATGCTGGTTTGCCATTGAAGCGACCAATAATACTGTAATTTTCAGCACCTAATTGAATGGTAGCGACATCATGCAAGCGAATTTGTGAACCGTCGGGGTTCATGCGCAGCAAAATATTGCCAAATTCTTCTGCCGAATTTAAGCGAGTTTGTGCGATGATCGAAGCATTCAAACGCTGACCTGGAACCGGTGGTGTTCCTCCTAATTGTCCGGCAGCAACCTGATTATTCTGAGCCCTGATTGCACTAATAACATCCTGAGTGGTGATCTTATAGTTGAGTAGTTTGTCAGGGTTGAGCCAGATACGCATGGCATACTGCGTGCCAAAGAGCTGTGTTTCACCCACGCCAGCAACACGACTCAGTGCATCTTTGACACTGCTTCCGATATAGTCAGCGATGTCATCTTGAGTCATGGAACCATCTTGAGAGATGAAACCAGCCACCATCAAAAACGAACTGGTGGTTTTATCAACTCTAACACCTTGTTGCTGAACTTCTTGAGGCAATAGTGGCATTGCCAGTTGCAGTTTATTTTGAACCTGAACTTGCGCGATATCTGGATCTGTGTCTGCTTCAAAGGTCAGCATGATATTCATGTTTCCCGCAGAATCGCTGTCGGAAGACATATACACTAGGTTATCGATACCATTCATATTCTGTTCAATAACCTGTGTCACAGTATTTTGTACTGTTGTCGCGTCAGCTCCTGGGTAACTTGCTGAAATGGAAATAGTAGGTGGAGCAATAGCAGGATATTGCTCCACGGGTAATTTCATGATTGCCAACAAGCCAGATAGCATAGTAATAATCGCTATTACCCATGCAAAAATTGGCCGTTCGATAAAAAACTTAGGCATGAATCACCGACTCCTTATTGAGGCTTTTTTGCAGACTCAGTTTGATTAGCCGTAGGATTAGCATTCAAATCTGTTTCCGTTGGCTTGACCGTTATTCCCGGCGCTATTTTCTGCAACCCTGTGACGATTACTCTATCTCCAGCTTTCAGACCTTCTGTCACCAACCATTTGTTACCAATTGCCTGAGTAGCGTTGATATTGCGCAATTCTACTTTGTTATCTTTATCTACAATCAGTGTGGTTGCTTGGCCACGAGGTGTTCTGGTAACAGCTTGCTGAGGAACCAAAATCGCATTTTTGCGCACACCTTCTTCTAACTTGGTGCGAACAAACATACCTGGCAGTAATTCTTCATTTGGGTTTGGAAATACAGCACGCATAGTGATAGAGCTTGTTGTTTCGTCAACCGTCACGTCAGAAAACTCAAGGTAACCTTCTTGACTGTATTCTTGTCCTGTGTCAGTTATTAGGCGGATTTTGGTTTTTTTGTTCTCTCTTTGAACGGTTCCTTTTGCAATTTCATTTTTGAGTCGCAGATAGTCGTCACTTGATTGAGTGATATCAACATAAATGGGATCTAACTGCTGAACAATCGTCAGGGCTGTTGGCTGACCCGCAGAAACCAGTGCTCCTTCTGTGACGGTAGACTTACCCGCACGTCCAGAAATAGGGGAGGTTACCTTGGTGTATGCTAGGTTGATTCTGGCATTTTCCAATGCCGCCTGAGAGGACTGAACATCTGCTTTTGCCTGAGCATATTCTGAATTTGCTTTATCAAATTCCTGCTTACTCACGTATTGTGTGCCTAGCAAGGATTGATAACGCTCAACGGTTAAGCGGGAAACATTCTCATTGGCTTGCGCTCTGGCTAAGCTTGCTTTGGCTTTACTGTATTCTGCTTGATAAGTGGCAGGGTCTATTTGGTATAACGACTCACCAGCAACCACATCACTTCCTTCTTTATAGTTACGTTTCAGTATGATGCCGCCGACTTGGGGGCGAACTTCTGCAACACGATAAGCCGATGTACGGCCTGGTAATTCTGTGATGACCGTTAGAGGTTCTGCCTTCAGTGTTACGATACCAACTTCAGGAACATGCTGGCCTGCAGCCCCTTGCTGTGTATTTTTATTGTCATTGCATCCTGAAAGAATGAAACTGCTTGAAATTACCAGTAATGTGGCCAGAGGCAAACCCCCCCTGTTCTTTCGCATAAGTAAACCTCAATTTTTCAATGTTGATTCGCTAATCTAACAAGTGAAATCATTACTTCGTTGGTTAATGGGTGCTATAGTACAAACATACATGAATGTATGTAAATCAGCCTCGGTCAAAAACAAAGTTTATGGCACTAAAATGGCACGAAAAACTAAACAGCAAGCAAATCAAACTCGTCAGCAAATTATAGATGCTGCGATAAAGATCTTTTCTAAGCGTGGTGTTTCTGCTACCTCGCTATCCGATATCGCAACTGCCGCTGGTGTAACGCGCGGAGCAATTTACTGGCACTTTAAAAATAAAACAGATCTACTTTCTGTTGTTTGTAGAATGCCAGAGCATAAAATAGACGAACTAGAGAAAGAGTATCAATCAAAATATCCTGATAATCCACTTATTGCTTTGAGATATTTATTAATTTCCATGTTAAGAATGATGATTGATGACTCTCAGATTCGTCAATTAATGGAAATTTTTTTCCATAAATGTGAATTCGTTGGAGAAATGTTTCCACTAGTAGAGGATATTCGGGAGATGTGTATTTCTGATTACAAGAAGATTGAAAAAATGTTGTTTGCTTGTGTTCAATCCGGAGAACTACCCTATAATCTTGACTTCAGGCGTTCTGCCATCATGTTGAGAGCATTGATGACAGGGATATTTGAGAACTGGTCATTCTCACCAGACAGTTTTAATATTCAAGAGCAATCTGCCCATTTGGTGGATAGTTTCATTGATACACTTAAATACAGCCACCATTTGCGGAACAGCGAAGAAAACCAATCTTGAACACGGAACCCATAGCTAGACGAAGTTAACTGTAGTATTGATAAATTATGTCGGGAAAACGACATCAATATTGCATTTAATCAGCTAGTGATAAACCATTTTCTAGTTTGTTTAAGCTGTTTTTCGTTTAAACACAAAGTATTAGGGTTAAGTATTAATTAGGCTTATTCCTCAGATTTCTGTGCCTGTTTTTCCAATTTACCCTGAAGATCGTATTGGACGATTTCTAGTGCTGCCAGTGCGATAGCAGGAGAAATTTCGTTACATTCAAGCAAATAAATAAGATCTACTGCTAGCTGTACTTCAGGTGGTGCTTGTTCTAGAGCCATAGCGGCTTCTTCCTTTGTGATTAATTTGAATGCTCTCGCTTTTCTATCGACTTCTCGATCCGCATTAATGCTTGACGACAGCGGGCGAGCCTACCGGCCAAGGCCGCAATTTCTTTTTGCAGTTTGTGCTTATTGGTAAGTGTAGTTTGTTTGTTTAACTGTAATTCCCTGTCATCAATCATTGCCATTAAACGACGTTCATAATCTTGATGTTCAGCCAAACGTTGATAAAGATCCTGTTCTTGTGAGCGGTGCTTAAATTTATCTTCCTGTTTTCGTAGAGCTTGGGTTGATATCTCACGTTTAATTGCTTCAATTTGTGTTACTAAACGCTCTGCAAGGAACTTTACTTGTTCAATCCGATAATCGCTTACACAGGTTTTCAATTGTTCCATATTTTGTCTGATTTCTTTCAAGTATCCACCAAGTTTATTGCTGCGGTGGTGGAATAATGCTTGATCAAAACGTGCTGTGGAAAAAGGGATATCAGGCAGTAAAGCGAGTTCTTTTTCCAGAATATTGACTTGTTTTTCAAGTGCACTTAATAAATTTTGTATGCCCATTAGCATCTCATTATCATTAATAATCTGTCTGTTAAAGCGCTTTAATTGGCTTCGCAGATTCGGTTGCCATAACACTGAACTTGCTAGGAGTGGAGCTTGACTTAAGTCAACAAAATATAAGCAGTGACTTGCTTGGCAGTTGCTTTTTTCCGGTAGTTTGCATAGATTTTACCGTTTTCTTTTTAAACCTGGCTGGCATCAATTATGACCGCTAACGCACAACAACTGCAATTAATTAAAGATAGTATCGAAACAATTCCTGATTATCCAAAGGCGGGAATACTTTTTCGTGACATTACCACATTGCTCGATAATCCAGCAGCCTACCAAGCTACGATAGATTTATTGGTGGCTCGTTATCAGAATAAAGGCATCACGAAAATTGTTGGTACTGAAGCACGTGGTTTCTTATTCGGAGCGCCTGTTGCACTGTGTCTGGGAGTTGGTTTCGTTCCTGTTCGTAAAAAAGGTAAATTACCGCGTGAAACACTGAGTGAAACTTACGATCTGGAATATGGTACAGATACATTAGAAATCCATAAAAGCAGCATTAAGGATGGGGATAAAGTTCTGGTTATTGATGATCTGCTTGCAACAGGAGGCACCATTGATGCGACAGTTCGCCTGATTCGTCGTCTGGGGGGGCAAGTTTCCGAAGCGGCATTTATTATTGGATTGCCGGATTTAGGTGGCGTTGAACGTTTGAAAAAACAAGGCATTGACAGCTACACCATCGTTGAATTTCCTGGCCACTAATTATTCTGTTTTTTGCATTATTGATACATATTGATATATCAGCCTCGCCGTTAGTGGTGAGGCTGTGCTAGCATGATAGGCAGTCATGTTCAATTTCCTCGGTATTCATGAGCTATCAGGTACTTGCCCGTAAGTGGCGCCCACAAATATTTTCTGACGTGATTGGTCAGCAACATGTGCTGACTGCATTGGCAAATGGTCTCGAACATCAACGCCTTCATCACGCTTATCTTTTTTCCGGCACTCGTGGCGTGGGAAAAACCACTATTGCACGTCTGTTGGCAAAAGGACTGAATTGCGAAAAGGGTATAACCAAGACTCCGTGTGGTCAGTGTACTAATTGTCTCGAAATTGAACAGGGGCGGTTTGTGGATCTGATTGAGATCGACGCTGCTTCCCGAACAAAAGTAGAAGATACCCGCGAGTTGCTGGACAACGTCCAGTATGCGCCCGCTAGAGGTCGTTTCAAAGTTTACCTTATCGATGAAGTTCACATGCTTTCTCGCCATAGTTTCAATGCATTGTTGAAGACATTGGAAGAGCCACCGGAACATGTGAAATTCCTTCTGGCAACAACAGATCCACAGAAACTGCCAGTGACTATTCTTTCACGCTGTTTGCAATTCCATTTGAAAACACTCGATGTGGATCAAATTAGTAGCCAATTGGAACATATCCTTAATGCAGAGCAAATAGAAAGCGATACTCGTGCCCGTCAGCTTCTAGCCCGTGCAGCGGATGGTAGTATGCGTGATGCTTTGAGCTTAACGGATCAAGCTATTGCCCTTGGTGGAGGGAAGCTAACATCGGATATCGTCAGCCAGATGCTAGGAACGCTGGACGATGACCAACCATTGGCGATGATTGAATCGCTGGTACGTGCAGATGGTCAACAAATGATGGCTCTAGTGGAACAAGTTGCGACTCGTGGTGTGGATTGGGAAAATTTGCTGGTTGAAACACTGTCGCTGTTGCATCGAATTGCCATGCTTCAGCTATTGCCTCAGCAACCTGAAAGTGAACCTTCTTCAACAGAAGGGCGGTTGCGTTTGCTGGCAAGATCAATTTCCCCGACTGATTTGCAGCTTTATTACCAAGCGTTACTCGTAGGACGCAAGGAGCTTCCTTATGCGCCAGAACGACGAATGGGAGTTGAGATGGCGTTATTGCGTGCCTTGGCTTTTCATCCAAAAACGGTCGTTGAGGAAACATTACCACCTACTGTGGAAAACCCTGTAGCGCCAATTGGGGGAGTACCTGTAACTCCGCCTTCAGCTCAGCTATCTTTAAATCAGTTTTCCTCAAGCCAATTTTCTTCAAATAATGAAGCAAATGAACGCATGAGGCATGAAATACCACAATCAACGGGCAATGAATCTTCCGTTGCAAACAGCCCAACAGCGAAACTATTGCAAGCAAGAAATTCGTTGACTCGTCAAGGAAATACACCACCAAAAAAGCCTGAGCCGGCAGAGCCTGCGAAGGTGAAACCGGCAAGTTCGGCGCTGGAGCGACTGGTGGCGGTGGCAGAACAGCGGTCTCAATCTCATATTCCTAAAACACGGGAGCCTAAGCCGGTTAATCCGGTAAAAAAAGAAGCTTATCGCTGGCGAGCAACGAATACTGGAGAAGAGAAACAGAGCCCGACTACGACACCAAAAGCAATCAAAGCGGCTTTGGAGCACGAGAAAACAGCAGAGTTGGCAGAAAAGCTGGCCATTGAATCGAAACAAAGAGATCCATGGGCTGCGGAAATTGATAAACTGCACATTCCAAAATTGGTTCAGCAGGTAGCACTGAATACATTTAAAGAACAGATTGATGAAAATCGTCTTTGTCTGCATTTACGTTCAAAGCAGCGTCATCTTAATTCAGCATCGGCTCAGAAAGCGTTGACCGAAGCATTAAGTGAATTGCATGGAAAACCTATTGAACTCATTATCATTGAAGATGATAATCCTGCGGTAAAAACGCCTCTGGAGTGGCGGCAAGCCATTTATGAAGAAAAATTGGCACAAGCACGTCAATCCATTATTTCGGATAAAACGATTCAAACACTTCGGCAACTATTCGATGCAGAATTGGATGAAGAAAGTATCCGGCCTGTTTAACTGTCATAGTGTATTTTTATTCTGTGGCTATAGCGAAGAGAGAGAATTATGTTTGGTAAAGGTGGTTTGGGCAATTTGATGAAACAGGCCCAACAGATGCAAGAAAAAATGCAGAAAATGCAAGAAGAAATTGCAAATCTGGAAGTTATAGGCGAATCTGGTGCGGGTCTGGTAAAAATCACTATTAATGGTGCACATAACTGCCGTCGGGTTGAAATCGATCCAAGTTTGATGGACGACGACAAAGATATGCTGGAAGATCTGATCGCAGCGGCATTCAATGATGCAGCTCGCCGTATTGAAGAAACCCAGAAAGAAAAAATGGCTAGTGTTTCCAGTGGAATGCAATTACCACCTGGGTTTAAGATGCCATTCTAATGCAAACCAGTCCTCTTCTTGAATCCCTGATGGAAGCCCTGCGCTGTTTACCCAGTGTAGGCCCAAAATCTGCACAGCGGATGGCATTTCATCTATTGCAGAGAGATCGCAGTGGTGGGATGCGATTGGCCCAGGCACTGACGCGAGCTATGTCTGAAATTGGTCACTGTCAGGATTGCCGGACATTCACGGAACAGGAACAGTGCACGATTTGCGCCAATCCCCGTCGCCAGCAGAATGGTCAGATCTGTGTAGTGGAAAGCCCCGCAGATATTCATGCTATCGAACAAACGGGTCAGTTTGCGGGACGTTATTTTGTCCTGATGGGGCATCTATCGCCCCTGGATGGCATTGGGCCAATGGATATTGGTTTAGATCGTTTAGAAGAACGCTTATCTTCTGAAACCTTGTCAGAAATCATTCTGGCAACTAATCCAACTGTCGAAGGAGAGGCAACGGCAAACTATATCGCAGAAATGTGCTCTCAATATGGTGTGATAGCCAGCCGAATTGCTCACGGTGTTCCTGTGGGTGGAGAGCTTGAAATGGTGGATGGTACAACACTGTCTCATTCGCTGGCTGGCCGTCAAAAAATCACGGATTTGTGATTTTGTTCCCAATTAATGGGAGATTTTAATGGATGGTAGTGCTGATTATGCCGCCATCCATAGCCGTTTTACCCGCTTATCAAATTAATTTTACATTCTTCTTGTTGCCTTAACTTGAAACTTTCCGTATTTATCCCCATTTGATGATTATCGTCCGATTTTACATATCTGAACTGGATTTAGATTGAGGTAATAAATGAGTATGAAAGGTCAGGAAACCCGTGGATTTCAGTCTGAAGTCAAACAATTGTTGCAGTTGATGATCCACTCTCTCTATTCCAATAAAGAAATTTTTCTCCGTGAACTGATTTCAAACGCATCTGATGCGGCTGATAAATTGCGCTTCCGTGCATTGTCGGCTCCTGAGCTGTATGAGAATGATGGTGAATTGCGAGTTCGTCTGGCTCTTGATAAAGAACAGAAAACTATCACCATCAGCGATAATGGTATCGGCATGTCCCGTGATGAAGTGATTGATAATCTGGGAACGATTGCAAAATCTGGTACTAAATCATTTCTTGAATCCATTGGTTCTGATCAAGCAAAAGACAGCCAATTGATTGGTCAGTTCGGTGTAGGTTTCTATTCTGCATTTATTGTTGCTGACAAAGTCACCGTACGTACTCGTGCAGCAGGGGCACCCACTGAACAAGGTGTGTTCTGGGAATCAACGGGAGAAGGTGACTACACCGTTGCTGATATTGAAAAAGCAGAGCGTGGTACAGAAATTACCCTACATCTGCGAGATGGGGAAAGCGAATTCCTTAACGACTGGCGTTTGCGTTCCATCATTGGCAAATATTCTGATCATATTGCCTTGCCAGTTGAAATCGAAACTCAAACTAAAAACGAAGAAGACGATTCAGTTACCGTTACATGGGAAAAAATCAATAAGGCCCAGGCCTTGTGGACTCGTAATAAAGCTGAAATCAGTGATGAAGAGTATCAGGAGTTTTATAAGCACATCTCCCATGACTTTACTGACTCTCTGATTTGGAGCCATAACCGCGTTGAAGGTAAGCAGGAATACACCAGCCTGCTATATATTCCTTCCCAGGCACCGTGGGATATGTGGAACCGCGAACATAAACATGGCCTGAAACTATATGTACAGCGTGTATTCATCATGGATGAAGCTGAACAGTTCATGCCAAATTACTTGCGCTTTGTCCGTGGTCTGATCGATTCCAACGACCTGCCATTGAACGTTTCTCGTGAAATTTTACAAGATAGTTCAATCACACGTAACCTGCACAGTGCACTGACTAAACGTGTATTGCAAATGTTGGATAAACTGGCAAAAGACGACGCAGAAAAATATCAAACTTTCTGGCAGCAGTTCGGCCTGGTGATGAAAGAAGGTCCAGCCGAAGATGGCGCAAACAAAGAAGCTATTGCTAAGTTACTGCGCTTTGCTACAACTCATAATGATAGCTCTGCTCAAACCGTTTCTCTGGAAGATTACGTTGGCCGCATGGCAGAAGGGCAGGAGAAGATTTATTACATTACGGCAGACAGTTATGCTGCGGCGAAGAATAGCCCACACTTAGAGCTATTCCGTAAGAAAGGAATTGAGGTTCTGTTGCTGTCCGACCGTATTGATGAATGGATGATGAGCTACCTGACTGAATTCGATGGTAAACCACTCCAATCTGTCAGCAAGGCTGATGAAACCCTCGACAAACTGGCGGATGAAAACAAGTCTGAGCAAGAAGAAGCAGACAAAAAATTGGAGCCATTCATTGAGCGAGTGAAGACTCTGTTGGGTGAGCGCGTGAAAGATGTGAAACTAACCCATCGTCTGACAGATACTCCAGCTATCGTAACCACTGATGCCAATGCAATGAGCACTCAAATGGCGAAGCTATTTGCAGCAGCGGGCCAGACTGCCCCAGAAGTAAGTTATAACTTTGAGCTGAATCCGGAACATCTTCTGGTTAAGAAAGCGGCTGATATTGATGATGATGCTCAATTTGCTGATTGGATAGAATTGCTGTTGGATCAGGCACTATTTGCTGAACGTGGCACATTGGATGATCCAAACCAGTTTATTCGTCGTATGAATCAATTATTATTAGCTGAAAAAGCTTAAACTTATTGAGATAATGATAAAAACCACGCCTCAACGAAAAATGAGGCGTGGTTTATTTTTTTAGTTAATGCGGAAACGTTTACCTGTTTTCTTGAGCCATTCCCTATTCAAATGGTATGGTGGTACGTTTTCTTTAAAATATGAAAAGCAAATAGCAAGGGGATTTACGCAATGCGTATTATTCTACTGGGCGCGCCAGGCGCCGGTAAGGGGACTCAGGCACAGTTTATCATGGAGAAATATGGGGTTCCCCAAATTTCTACAGGTGACATGCTACGTGCTGCAGTAAAAGCTGGCACCGAATTGGGTTTGCAAGCAAAAGAGCTGATGGATAATGGCAAGCTGGTAACTGATAAGCTGGTCATTGCTTTGGTTAAAGAGCGCATCAAACAAGATGACTGTCATAATGGCTTCTTGTTGGATGGGTTCCCACGCACTATTCCTCAGGCAGATGCCATGAAAGCAGCCGGTATCAAGGTTGATTATGTGCTGGAATTTGATGTCCCTGATGAAATCATCGTTGAACGTATTATTGGTCGTCGTGTGCATGCGCCGTCCGGCCGTGTTTACCACGTCAAATTCAATCCACCAAAAGTGGAGAATAAAGATGATGTTACAGGTGAAGAGCTGACTATCCGTAAAGATGATCAGGAAGATACTGTCCGTAAACGTCTGGTTGAGTACCACGCACAAACAGCACCTCTGGTTTCTTACTATCAGCAAGAAGCACAGGCCGGTAACACAAAATACTTCAAACTTGATGGTACTCGTCAAGTAGCGGAAGTTAGCACAGAGCTGGCTAATATTCTGGGCGAATGATTTCGTGTTCTCTTGAGTTGTTATAACAGGCGGCCTCCATACCGCCTGACTTTTTTTATAGTTCACGCTACCCTAGAGAAATTTACTCCATGAAATGTTACATGTAACTATCATTCATGCTTTATACTAGATTGTCAGTCGTTTTAATGGAGCTCTGAGGAATGAGTAGCAAGAAGTATGGTGTCCTATTAGTGAATCTTGGTACACCTGATGCGCCAACACCAGCAGCAATAAGATGTTATCTGGCAAAGTTTCTGAGTGACAGAAGGGTAGTTGATATTCCTCCATTTATTTGGAAACCTATCTTGAATGGTTTTATTCTTCCTTTCCGTTCTTCTCGAATTGCTAAGCTTTACCAAGAAATTTGGATGGAAGAAGGTTCTCCTTTATTAGTTTATAGTCGTCGTCAGCAGAAATTGCTGGGTGAAAAGTTGGTGGATATCCCTATTGCTTTGGGAATGACTTACGGTTCCCCTTCTTTATCTCAGGCCGTAGAGAGTTTGTTACAACAGGGAATTGAGGCTCTTATTATACTGCCACTTTATCCTCAATATTCCAGTACAACTTCGGCAGCGGTTTTTGACGGGATCAGTAAAATATTGCGAGAATATCGGACAATTCCTACCCTGCATTTTGTCCGTAGTTATGCCACACATCCTGCCTATATTGCAGCACTAAAGGAAACCATTGAACAGAGCTTTGAAAAGCATGGCCAGCCTGATCGATTAATTATTTCCTATCACGGTATCCCTGAACGTCTGGCAAAGATGGGTGACATTTATCCACAGGATTGTAAGGCGACGACTGAACTGTTGCATCAGGCACTGGATTATCCAACAGATAAAATTATGATGACATATCAGTCGCGTTTTGGTTATTTACCGTGGTTATCTCCTTATACCGATAAAACCATGGCTTCATTACCGAGCCAAGGTGTGGAACATGTTCAAGTGGTGTGTCCGGGGTTTGCGGCAGATTGTTTGGAAACGTTGGAAGAGATTAATCAACAGAATAAAATTACTTTTTTAGAAGCTGGTGGGAAAAAGTTTGAATATATCTCTGCACTTAATGATAATGACGCCCACATTTCTTTACTTGAGCAGTTGGTAAGCAATGTCATGAAGTAACTTGCAATTGCTGATTATGGAACATTATTACGTATGGTGAATGGCAGACATTGATCGTCGTATGATTTTAAGGAATATGGTTTTTAACCAATGGATTTGATAAGCGAGAGAAAGTGCTTGCATATCAATGAAAAGCAAAATTATTTAGATTGGATTATAGATAATGAGTAATAAACCTATTAAGCACCCCGATTTTTACGAAGAGCATACAAACTATTATCATCCAGCGCGGGGGGATGAAATTGATTTGTTTGAACTATTCTCTGTCCTCTTCCAATCAAAATATTTGATCATTGTAGTATCTCTCGTTTTTGCAATTATTGGTTTCGGTGTTGCTTCATTTTTACCGCAAAAATGGACTAGTACAGCCGCTGTAGTGAAACCGGATCTAGAAGAGTTTCAGCCATTAAAAAATGCGTTAACGGATTTGCATGTTCTGAATATAGATCCCAAAGTGACAGAAGGATCACTGTATAAGCGGTTTATTGAAAACTATAATTCACGTGTATTGCGTGAAGAATATTTGGTTAATACCGATTACTTTAAGGCTTTGTCCGCTAAAAATCATACTGATTCTGGTCAAGAAAAAAGAAAACTGATCGAGGATATTGTTAATAAAGACATTACCATATCTTTACCTAAGAAAGAGAAAGATGATGAAGTTTTCGATGAAGTCAAACTTTCCTTCAGTGCTGGCAATGCAGAAGATTCTTACAATTTATTAAATGGCTATATCAAATTCGTCTCTTCCGTAGTTCGTGATCAAGTGAAAGAAGAACTGAGTGATATGGTGTATCAGAAACTGGAGTACTCCCGAAAGCTTTATGATCTCGATTTGGAGCGTATCGGTAATATGCGCAGCGTGGATATTGAGCGATTGAAGTATGCGATTTCTCTTGCAGATTCTGCTGGGATTAAAAAGCCAGTATCAAATGGTGGGGCTATGATCAAAGATGACCCAGATTATTCGATTGCGCTGGGTTCTGATGCACTGCAACGTAAGTTACAGATTACTGAAGAAATTACTGATCCAACTAAAATTGATGCGGATCTACGTAACCGCCAGTTGTATATTAAAAATCTGGAAAAAGTGAATGTTAATACAGTTGATTTTGTGCCATTCAAGTATATGCAGGAACCTTACGAACCAACTTCAAAAGATTCACCTAAGCGTTTGCTGATTTTGATTGGAGCAGGCTTTATTGGTTTTATTTTATCCATCATGTATGTTCTGTTGCACCACATGGTACGTAGTCGGCAGAAACAAGAGGCTTAATATTGTTTATAACTCAAATACGTTATAGATAATATGTATTTTGATAGCTGATATTTTGGCAGCCAATGTTGTAATAGCATTGGCTGTCTTCATTTTTGACGCCATATTTTTTATTTCTCTCCGGTATTGTGACACACTATATTATGCTAACATGCTGCATATTTGGGCTCTACAGCAACAATTAATTATGAAATTCCCTGGTAAACGCAAATCTAAACACTATTTTCCTGTCAGTTTAAGAGATCCTCTGCTCCAACCCATCAAAGAGATGATGGATACCGAAAATAATCGAGCCTACATTGTTGGTATTGACCAGACATTGGTTGATATTGAAGCCAAAGTCGATGAGGATTTTATCCAACGTTATAACCTAAGCCAGGGACATTCGTTAGTTATTGAAGATGATGTAGCTGAGGCTCTTTACAAGGAGCTGACAGAGAAGAATCTTATCAGCCATGAATTTGCGGGTGGCACTATCGGCAATACTTTGCACAACTATTCTGTGCTGGCTGACGATAAATCCGTCCTGCTTGGCGCGATGTGTAATAACATCCAAATAGGAAGTTATGCGTATTGTTATCTTTGCAATACCTCCAGTCGTATGGATTTAAATCACCTTCAGGGGGTTGATGGCCCAATTGGCCGCTGTTTTACCTTAGTGACGGGAAACGGTGAAAGAACATTTGCTATTAGCCCTGGATTAATGAATCAGCTTCGTCCAGAAAGCATTCCTGAACATATTATTGCGGAAGCATCAGCTTTGGTGATTACCGCTTATTTGGTGCGTTGTAAACAGGGTGAGCCAATGCCGGAAGCGACGATGAAGGCCATTGAGTATGCGAAGAAATATAACGTACCTGTTGTATTAACGTTAGGAACAAAATATGTCATTGCAGATGATCCGCAATGGTGGCGCGATTTTCTGGCTGAAAATGTTTCTGTTGTTGCAATGAATGAAGATGAAGCTTGTGAATTGACAGGTTTCAGCGATCCTTTATTAGCGGCTGACATGGCACTAAATTGGGTGGATTTGGTGTTATGTACCGCTGGGCCTGCTGGATTATATATGGCGGGTTACACTGAGGAAGAACACAAGCGCCAAACATTGCATCCTTTGCTACCTGGTGCTATCGCAGAATTTAATCGCTATGAATTTAGTCGGGCGATGCGTAAGGTGGATTGCCAAAATCCAATGCGGGTCTATTCCCATATTGAACCTTATATGGGGGGGCCTGAAAAAATTATGAATACCAATGGTGCTGGAGATGGAGCGTTATCTGCATTACTGCATGATATTACTGCCAACAGCTATCATCGCATGAATGTACCGAATTCCAGCAAACATGCGCGCTCTTATTTAACCTATTCTTCTTTGGCACAGGTATGCAAGTACGCTAATAGAGTGAGTTATCAGGTGTTGAGTCAGCATTCTCCGCGTCTGACTCGAGGGTTGCCGGAGAAAGAAGATAGTCTGGAAGAATCTTATTGGGAACGTTGATTCTGGCAGCCTGAGATATTTTTTTAACTGTTTTTATTGGATTTACTGGAATATCCCCATGTTATGAGGATATTCCTTTGGCTCATAAGTTATGTTGATGATGGGGTCGCTGGTGGATGTAATAATGGTGGCTCTATTGGACAACCCTCTTCATATTCAGGTAGTGCATCAGCCATTGCCCGTGCTATTTCATGTTCACCGATGATAATGTGGTTAGTGCCGCGCTCTTTAATGTAAGTGACTTCATCATCATAATGTGCTCGAACAATGATATTGATATCTGGTCTGATTTCTCTGGCATTCGCAACAATCTCACCCGCTTCATAACCATTGGGGATTGTCAGGAATAAAATACAAGCACAATCGAGCCTTGCCAAGGCCATGATCTCTTTATTGACGGCGTTACCCATTACGGCACTGATACCCATTTCGCCTAACTCTTCAAATCGGGCTCGTGTATCTTCAATCACCACGACTGGAAAATGTTTTTCTTGTAAACGCTGACAAAGCTGATCTCCCACTCGGCCATAACCCACTACAATAGCATGACCACAAATATCGACAGGGATCTGAGTTTCTTCTTCCAGTGTTTCCTCGAGTAATTGTTCTTCAATGGTTTCTGTTTTTTCCAAATAGCGATCCAGTAAGCTGAATAGAACAGGATTCAGCATGATTGAAATGATGGCGCCAGCCAGTACAAGGTTACGGGCTTCCCCATCCAAGAATCCCAGCGTGACACCAAGCCCCGCGAGAATAAAGGCAAATTCACCAATTTGGGCGAGACTGGCTGAAATGGTTAGGGCTGTGCGTCGTGAGTGTCCAAACATTCTGACCAATAGCATGGCAGCTAATGACTTTCCAATGATAATAATGGCGAGGGTTCCTAAAATCGCCAGAGGCTGTTGGAGTAAAACCATAGGGTCAAACAACATACCAACGGAAACAAAGAAAAGAACTGCGAAAGCATCCCTTAACGGTAAAGTATCTTGCGCTGCCCGATGACTTAATTCTGATTCATTCAGTACCATACCAGCGAAGAAGGCACCGAGGGCAAATGAAGCATCAAATAGTGTCACCGCACCATAAGCAACACCTAATGCAATGGCAAGTACAGCCAGTGTGAATAGTTCACGGGAGCCTGTCCCAGCAGTTTTCGCCAGTAACCAAGGAATGACCCGCCGTCCGACGAAAATCATCAACAGAATAAAGGCAATAACTTTTCCAACTGTGAGAGATATCTTTAACAGCAATTGACCAATATTTGCATTTTGGCTGTCCATAATTCCTGCTGCTGCAGGAAGTAATACTAACGTCAGTACCATGGCCAGATCTTCAACAATTAACCAACCAATGGCAATTTGTCCTCTCTGACTATCAACGAGCTGTCGTTCTTCTAATGCCCTGAGCAATACTACTGTGCTGGCGGTAGACAGGCAAAGACCAAATACAACGCCGTTGAGCAACCCCCAACCGAGTAGCATTGATAATCCGGTACCTAATAAGGTTGCAACTGCAATTTGGGCAATAGCACCAGGAATGGCAATTGATTTGACGGCTAACAAATCTTTAAGTGAAAAATGTAGACCGACACCAAACATCAGTAAGATCACGCCAATTTCTGAAAGTTCTGGAGCTAAAGATGTATCGGCAACAAAACCAGGAGTAAAGGGACCCGCTAGTACACCTGCTACGAGGTATCCTACCAGAGGTGAGATTCTCAGGCGCTGCGCAAGCATGCCAAGCAGATAGGCAAGAACAAAACCGCCAACAATGGTCGTGATAAGAGGTGTCGAGTGCTCCATCAAATCTCCTTCTGGGTGGTGAGTATATAAATTTTGTAGTTAGGTGAGGTAATAATACATTCTATAAATAATTAAAGATTACAAAAAAATATATTGAGTGGTAAAAGCGAGAGTGATCTATATAAATACTATTTTAATGTAATTTAATGTATATATTGCAATTATTTACGCTAGTTTACAAAGAAAGATGTTGTAATAAATATGGTGATTATCCAGAGTTTTCCTTGTCTTTTTTAAGTGTTCTTTTCTAGATTTGGTAAGAACAGAGTAAAAATACCAAGAAGAGGTAGAAAAGCACAAATTTTGTAAACCAATTCTATACTGGTTTTATCTGCGACATAACCAAGTACGGCAGCCCCAATACCACCCATACCAAAGGCCAGGCCAAAGAACAAACCTGCAATCATGCCTGTTTTGCCAGGAATGAGCTCTTGAGCATAAACTAAAATAGCAGAGAACGCAGAGGCCAATATTATACCAATAATAACCGTCAATATGCTTGTCCAGAATAAGGAAGCATAAGGTAACAGCAGGGTAAAAGGTGCAACACCAAGAATTGAACCCCAAATGACATATTTCCGACCTATCTTATCCCCAACGGGCCCTCCAATCAGGGTACCTGCTGCTACTGCAAATAAAAATATAAATAGGTGGATTTGGGCATTTTGTACTGATAAGCCAAATTTCTGTATCAGGTAAAAAGTATAGTAGCTACTGATACTAGTTAGGTAAAAGTACTTGGAGAAAACCAGTAACAAAAGAATGGCAAAAGAGTTTATGATAGTTTTTCTAGGCAGCTTTGGCAGGGAATTGGTATGAGAAGATAGCGGGGTTATAACCCGATGCTGCATCTTATACCACTGGCTGACTTGCAAGAGGATTACGATAGCTAACAATGCTGCCAGGGAAAACCAACCGACGTTTCCTTTGCCGTAAGGCGCAATGAAAATAGCTGCTAACAGTGGACCTAATGAACTTCCTAAGTTTCCCCCTACTTGAAATAAAGATTGTGCCAGACCATGACGTCCACCTGAAGCCATGCGTGCGACTCGTGACGATTCTGGATGAAAAACGGATGACCCTGTACCGACCAGTGCGGCGGCTATTAATATAATTGAAAAACTTTCAGCATAAGCTAATAGAAGCAAACCAGATAAGGTAAATCCCATGCCGATAGGCAGTGAATAGGGCTGAGGATGTTTATCAGTATACAAACCGATAAGGGGCTGCAATAGGGAGGCAGTTACTTGATAGGTTAGCGTTATCATGCCAACCTGAATAAAACTGAGAGTAAATTCAGATTGCAGCAGTGGATAAATAGCCAGAATCAGTGATTGAATCATATCATTCAGCATATGGGATAAGCTGATGGCACCAAGAATTGAAAAAACTGTTTGATGTGTTTTTGTTGGTGATGTTGGAAAAGAGGCCGTTTTACTTTTTTCACTCATATTTATTCGCTTATCAATGTCATTATCAACAAAGTGTGCAGGGGTAAATTTTTTTAGGTTTGTTGAGTTGCTGTTTAATTTTCATACCATAATACATCTTAGATAATTAACAAAATTATTATTTATATCTATATAATTTGACCGCAATTTCAAAAAGGTGAAATCTTTTAAGCAACGGTTTGAAAGGGATGATCCATCATCGCCATATAACCAACAGAAATTTTAGAATACATGGAGATATCCCATGAAATTATCATTTAAAGCGTCAGTATGTGCCCTTGCTGTTTCTCTATCATTGGCACCGCTAATTGCAAACGCCTGGGAACAAGATAAAACCTATGACATTACCATCTTGCATACTAACGATCATCATGGTCACTTCTGGCATAACGATTATGGTGAGTATGGTTTGGCAGCCCAAAAAACGGTGGTAGATTCCATTCGTCAGGAGGTTGCCAAGAAAGGGGGGAGCGTATTGTTATTGTCAGGTGGTGACATTAACACTGGCGTACCGGAATCAGATATGCAAGATGCTGAGCCAGATTTTAAGGGCATGAATCTGGTGGGATATGATGCGATGGCATTAGGGAACCACGAATTTGATAAGCCCTTAAATGTATTGTTCCAACAACAAAAATGGGCAAATTTCCCATTTCTCTCTGCCAATATTTACCAAACCAGTACAGGCAAGCGCCTGTTTAAGCCATATGTCATTTTTGATGAACAAGGCGTGAAAATAGCTGTGCTTGGCCTGACAACTAATGATACTGCGAAAATAGGTAATCCAGCTAATTTTCCGGATGTTGAATTCCGCGTTCCTGCTGAAGAAGCCAGAAAAGTTATTGAAGAGCTGAAAAAGAATGAAAAGCCAGATGTGATTATTGCGGCAACCCATATGGGGCACTATGACGATGGTCATCATGGCACGAATGCGCCGGGAGATGTTGAAATGGCACGCAGTTTGCCTGCGGGTTATTTAAATATGATCGTGGGTGGCCATTCACAAGATCCGGTATGTATGTCTGCGGAGAATAAAAACTATAAACAAGTAGATTATGTTCCGGGTACACCTTGTTCTCCCGATCGCCAAAATGGCACATGGATTGTTCAGGCTCATGAATGGGGAAAATACGTAGGCCGGGCTGATTTTCAATTCCGTAATGGTGAATTCAAGCTGGTTCATTATCAATTGATCCCTATTAATCTAAAGAATAAAGTGACAAAAGAAGATGGCAGTACGGAACGTGTTTACTATACACATGAAATTAAGCAAAATCCTGAAATGCTTAAGCTGCTGACACCTTATGAAGACAAGGGCAGCCGGATACTTAATGTAAAAATAGGTTCAGTAGATAACAAATTAGAAGGTGATCGCAGTAAGGTACGTTTCGTGCAAACAAATATGGCACATCTTGTATTGGCTGCCCAGATGGAACGAACAAACGCTGATTTTGCAGTGATGAGCGGTGGTGGAATTCGTGACTCGATTGAAGCAGGGGATATTACTTACAAGGATGTTATGAAAGTTCATCCATTTGCTAACCAAGTGGTTTATGTGGACTTCAAAGGTAGCGAAGTCTTGACCTATTTGACGGCTGTTGCAAATATGGAAAAGGATTCTGGCGCCTATGGGCAGTTTTATAATGTGAGCTTTGTGAAGAACGGTAAGAATATCAGTGAGGTAAAAATTGGTGGTAATCCATTAGATCCAAATAAAACTTATCGCATGGCGACGTTGAATTTTAACGCGATTGGAGGAGATGGTTATCCACGGATTGATAATTTGCCTGGTTATGTTGACACGGGGTTTGTCGATGCTGAAGTATTAAAAGGATATATTGAAAAACATTCTCCATTAAAAGACTCTGATTATGAACCGAAAGGTGAGATTCGTATAAATAATAACAACTAATCAATAAATTGTTGTTAGTTATCTGCATAAAAAAGCCATCTGTGAGACAGATGGCCTTTTATTATCAATAAGGAGTGTTATGCATAATCTATAATAGGAACGGTTAAGACTGAATAATAATCTAATTATTAAATAGCATGGTAATTAATGAATTGTTTTCTCCTTTAGTTGGTAGTTTTTCAAGTCCATTTTTTTCATATAAAGTGATGATTTTTGAATTGTTTTGGCATTCCAAAATAGTAACTCTTCCTCCTATTAACTCTTGAGCTTTTTCAATGGTGATATTGATATGAAATAAAATATCTTTAAGTTTTATTGGGTTTTCACGTAATAAAAAGTTTTTGGCTATTTGGCCAATTAAATAAACTTTTAGAGAGTTTGCGTTCTTACTAATACCGTTAAGTTTTTTTATCTTTGTCTTTGAAATGGCAAGATTGCTTGTTGATATCTCCTTAAATGTTAAAGAAAAATAAGCCAGTAAAAATCCTTCTTTATCTACAATTAAATAGGTTCTTGTTGCGTCTGCTTGTTCAAATCTAATTGATTTTAAATGTAAAAATGATTCTACGTCATGGTTAGATGGACAGGAGAATGAGAGCAAATATTCTTTTGTTCTGTCATTACCAAAGGCTGCAAGAATTTTACTTAGAGTGAGAATTTTCGTTTTAATATCTCTATTGCCTCCTTTTGCTGTGCTTCAAAATCGATTTCCTCAAAATTGTTTTTTCTTGGCTTCCTATTAGCCCTTCTAAGCATTTTAATTGCTTTTGGATCAGTGATAACCATTTGTCGAAAAAATGATGAGGTGGCCATTTTATTCCTCTTCTATTTAAATAAACCAAGTTAATTGAAATGGTAATTAGTGATTTTTGCGCTGTGAAGAAAGTATATCGGCATTATGGTTTATCACAAGGCCCTGTTTTGAAGAAAACAGAGCCGGCTCGAAAAAATTAAGCGGGAATTGCAATTAATTTTCAAATTTTAGCAATATCAGCAAATGAACAGTTAAGTAATTGGCATAAATCTGTGGGGGACAGTTCAATATCTAAACCACGTTTACCACCAGAAATAAATAGGGTTGGCAAGGTTTGCGCCTGACTGTCAATCACGGTAGGTAGACGTTTTTTCTGTCCCAGCGGGCTAATGCCACCCAATAAATAACCCGTTACCTTTTGTGCCAGTTGAGTATCGGCCATATCTGCTTTCTTGACTTTGAAAACTTTAGCCACTTTTTTCAAATCGAGTTGCCCAGAGACAGGCGTAACAGCGACAACAAGATTTTCGGGATCGCCATTTAATGAAACCAACAATGTCTTAAAAACTTGATTGGCATCTAAACCGAGTTTTTTCACCACTTCATCACCAAAATTATGTTCATTAACATCGTGGTCATAAGGGTGAAGTTTGAAATTAATTTTCTGTTTTTCCAGCAAGACAATAGCGGGAGTCATATTTTTTCCTATAACGATCAATTTATAACTGCTTATCCGTAATGGTTGTTTTTCAGAATGAAACAGGTAAGTGAAGTTGCTATATTTTTGGTTTTGCCAGCATCTGTCGTAAGTTGTTCTCGCCGTGAAGGTGCAAGGCTCCTACTGCAACTAAATATTTTCCTGCCGGTAAGCGATGTAATTGCTCACTCCATTGACGGTTGCGTTCAGACATTAGGGTTTGATAAATCTCTTCGCAGAATGTCATTGGTATTACCTGATTTTGTTTCTCAGGTTTGTAATTCATCCACCAACTAATCATAGTTTGTAAAGCGCGGGCATTGGTATGCCAATGGATGATGGTATCTTCTAATAGAGAGATCCCCCCATTTGGTAAATTGATGAGAAGGTTAACTTGTGCATCAGTGCCTTCCAACTCGATAATGGGTTTATTGATAGCTTTTGCGCTGTTCAGTAATTGGCAATCGATACCATATTGCGAATGTAACCCTAAATACTGGGCTTGAGCAGCCTGTAATATCAATGCAATCTGCCACGATGGTAATGGATCCAGCAACGTGACAGGATGTTGAATTTCTCGGCAATAGTGTTGTAAACAGGCAAAATGTTCGGGAGATAAACGTTGTGATAGTTCGGGCTGCTCAGGAAACGTTTCCTTGAAAGGGGAATTGACCTGAGTGATATCAGCTTCGACAATCAGTGCATCCGCTTGCTCCAATTGTTCCAGCAATACCTCAGAAAGTGGGTACATATTTTTAGTACCCATATGAATGCTGCCAACAATATGTAATTGTTTGTTTTTATTTAAATTGATGTCAAAAGCAGGATAAGGGTAATACCGTTGGGAATTAAATCCCAATATGTTACTGAAATATGTCATTAATTTTTCCATATTGCATACTCCAATAGCTGGCATTGGACGGTATGCTAACCTGTTCATAGCCAACAGGAAAGAGGGAAAAGTGCGGGATGAAAAGCTAAACATATTCCGTTTAGCTTTTCATGGGGAAAATAGAATTTCCTGGATGTTAGGTCAGGACTTAGGCTTGAAGCGTAATAAGCGATTGGCATTACTGACAACAGTAATAGAGGACAATGCCATGGCTGCACCTGCAACGACAGGGTTTAATAAAGTGCCTGTGAAAGGGTATAAAATGCCGGCTGCAATTGGAATGCCCAAGGTATTGTAGACAAATGCACCAAATAGGTTTTGCTTCATATTGCGTAATGTACCGCGGGATAATTCAACTGCATCAGCAACCCCATGCAGGCTATGGCGCATAAGGGTAATTGTTGCGGTTTCTATGGCGATATCACTGCCGCCTCCCATTGCAATGCCGACATCCGCTTGCGCCAATGCAGGAGCATCATTTATGCCATCACCGACCATTGCCACTTTTCTGCCTTCTGATTGAATTGTCTGAATGGCCGCTGCTTTGCCATCAGGTAAAACACCGGCAATAACTTGATCAATACCCGCTTCCTGGGCGATAGCATTCGCCGTGGTCGGATTGTCTCCTGTCAACATAACCAAACGATAGCCTTGATGATGTAAGCGTTGCAGGGCAGAAACGGTATCCTGGCGCAAGGGATCGCGGATGGAAAATAGGGCGGCGATTTTCCCATTAGCTGACAGAATAACGGGAGTGATGCCTTTTTCTGCCTGTGCCGCAACCAGTGGCTTTAATTCTGCTGTTTCAATTTGATGTTGTTCAAGTAATCGTTGATTCCCCAATAACAGCGTGACGTCTCCAATTCCCCCTTTAACACCCAGTCCTGCGAGGGTGTGGAATGTTTGCACTTCGGGTAATTTTTGTCCCTCAACCTTCAGTAAAATAGCTTTTGCCAGAGGGTGATTTGAGCCGTTTTCCAATGCACCAGCCCATAACAATACTTGCTCTTCGGTGAAACCATTAAAGGTGTGGATCTCTGTCACTTGCGGCATACCTTCAGTTAAGGTGCCCGTTTTGTCAAAGACAATTGTATCCAGGTGGCTGGCATGTTGCAGGGCATCAGCATCACGCACCAATACACCTAATTCGGCTGCCCGTCCTACCCCTGAGATGATGGACATAGGGGTTGCCAGCCCAAGCGCGCAAGGGCAGGCGATAATCAAAACTGTTGTTATGATGACTAGTGCGTACATAATTTGCGGGGCAGGGCCGACAAAATACCAAATCATGCCAGCAATCAGGGCAATAGCAACAACAATAGGCACGAATATTGATGATATTTTATCGGCCAATTGGCCGATTTCAGGTTTACTGCTTTGTGCCTGACGAACTAATTTTATGATGCGTGCCAAAGTTGTTTGGCTGCCAACCGCATTAGCTTTAAATAATACTGTGCCATCCTGAACTACAGTGCCGGCATGGACGGTATCGCCAGTTGTTTTCTGTTGAGGAATGGGTTCACCTGTCAGCATGGCTTCATCCAACCAAACTGTGCCTTGAGTAATTTCACCATCAACCGGAACACGATCTCCTGTTGTCAGGCGCAGTACCATATTGGGCATCACATCGGCCAGTGGCACTGTTTTTTCGCCTTCAGTGGTAACCACTCGCGCTGTTGGTGGGGTCAGATCCAATAATCGCTCAAGAGCCTTGGAAGAGCGTTGGCGGGCACGTTGTTCCAAGGCATGTCCGAGATTGATCAAACCAATGATCATGGCACTGGCTTCATAATAAAGATGGCGGGCTTGGGGTGGAAAAATTTCTGGCCATAAATTGACGCTCATTGAATAGAGCCACGCTACGCCAGTACCCAGAGCGACAAGGGTATCCATTGTTGCACTGCCATTTTTTAGGCTTTGCCACGCATTACGATAAAAATGCCCACCTGCGAATATCATAACACCCAGCGTTATCAAACCAATAGTTAGCCAAATGGTGTGGTTTGCTGATGTGAGTATCATATTGTCGCCTATCATTCCCCACACCATGACAGGCACCCCAACTACTAACGCAAGGGCTGATTGCCAGCGAAAGCGGCGCATATTAGCTTGTGCTACTTGTTGCTGGCGTTCACGGCGCTCTGTTTCATCCTGAATGATTTCCGCACCATAACCAGCCTTGGTGACTGCTTCAACTAAGGCATTTGGTGATGCGTGGCCTGTGACCAATGCGCTTCTTTCCGCGAGATTGACTCTGGCATGTTTCACGCCATCAACGGATTGCAGGGCTTTTTGTACCTTGCTGACACAGCTTGCACAGCTCATGCCATCCAGCAGGAGCTGAATACTGTCATTATGACTCGCATCATTTTTGTTGTTGTGCTCAACAGAAACTGTTTCTACCGGAGTCGAAGATATTGCCGCTGCCAAAGACTCCGGAGTCTGTGGAACATGTATTGCCAGCGGCTCAGTTTTTGGGCAATCGGCTTCCGTTGCTAATTCAGCGTGATATCCGGCTTGTTCGATTGCATGAATTAAAGCACTGTTCTCTGCTTTACCATAGATTTTTGCTGTTTGGGTATCAACTTCTGTGGCGATAACACCTTCTACTGCTTCCAATGCCTTTTGTGTCTTATTTGCACATTTCATGCAGCTTAAACCTGACAAACGCAATACAGCATCGGGCTGGGTGGCAACAGTGGCTTGATAATCTTCGGCAACAATGGCGGCAATCAATTCATCAGGTGAAACATTACTGATAACTTTGGCATAATTGAGGTTCACATCCGTCAGCTCAACGCCGGGTATTCTTTCCAGCGCTTTTTTAACCCTGCCAACACAATGCATACAAGTTAGGCCTTGAAGTGCGAGAATGGTGGTTGTGGACATAACAATATCTCCTGATACAGAGTGATATACTTATCATTAAGGCTAAACCTTCCTGCAAGGGGAAGGTCAAGGGGAAATAATGAATATCAGTGAAATTGCCCGTAAGACCGGTTTAACCAGCAAAGCGATTCGATTTTATGAAGAAAAAGATCTCATTACCGCACCAAAGCGGGGAGATAATGGTTATCGTCATTATCAGAAAAGGCACATTGATGAACTGATGCTTTTGCGTCAGGCAAAAGAGATCGGATTTACGTTGGAGGAGTGTCGCGAATTGCTGCGATTATTTCGCAATCCTCACCGTCACAGTGCCGATGTAAAAATGGCGACCCTGCAAAAAGTGGCGGAAATAGAAAAAACGATGTTGGAATTGCAAAAGATAAAGGAAAAATTACTGGCACTGGTGGCTGAATGCCCGGGAGATGATGGGGCTGATTGTCCCATCATTGAACATTTATCTGGCTGCTGTAAGCATCACGGTTGATGGGGAACCGGTTTCACCTTTAATGTGATTCCGTCAACGGCGATGACTTCAATTTCGGTATTGGCTGGAAGTTCTCGGTCACAATGAACGCGCCAACTGCCATCGGCCAGTTTGACGCGGCCAAAACCGTTTTCGGTATCCGTGATTAAACGGGTACGCATTCCAATTAACTGGTGGTTTTTCTGATTGAGCGTCTTATCACTAGCCTGACGTGGGCGATGGCGTAGCCAGCTACGCCATGCAATAACAGAAAGCAAGGTCAATACAGCAAACAGAGTGCCTTGCAATTCCCAGCCCATATTAGGGAAAATCCATGTGATCAGGGCAACAACGACGGCCGCACTTCCTGTCCACAACAGATATCCTCCTGTTCCCAGCAATTCTGCAATCAGAAGCAGGCCACCAAAACAGAGCCAGAACCAGGCTGGCTGAGCGGCGATCTGTTCAATCATAACTATTTATCCTGTATGGCTATTTATCCTGTTTGCTTTTCTTGCTTTCGGTAATTAATTCAGCAATACCACCAATGGCGCCCATCAAATTGCTGGCTTCCAGTGGCATCATAATCACTTTGCTGTTATTTGAGGCACCAATATTGGTGAGGGCATCGGTATATTTTTGGGCAACAAAGTAGTTAATTGCCTGCATATCACCATTAGCAATAGCGTCAGAAACCATTTTGGTTGCACGCGCTTCTGCTTCAGCGGCACGTTCACGGGCTTCTGCCTGAAGGAAGGCTGACTGACGCTCACCTTCTGCTTTCAGGATTTGCGACTGTTTTTCCCCTTCCGCTTTCAAAATGGCTGCCTGACGAATACCTTCTGCCTCAAGAATATCTGCACGTTTGGTACGCTCTGCTTTCATCTGGGCGTTCATTGCGGAGATCAACTCTTTAGGTGGACGCACATCGCGGATCTCAATACGCGTGATTTTAACGCCCCACGGGTTAGTAGCTTCATCGACGATTGCCAGCAACCGGCTGTTGATGGAATCGCGCTGGGACAGCATTTCATCCAGTTCCATTGAGCCCAACACAGTACGGAAGTTGGTCATAGTCAGGTTGATGATGGACAGTTCCAGATTGCTGACTTCATAGGCAGCACGTACGGGATCGACAACCTGAATAAAGCAGACGGCATCAATGGTAACATTGGCATTATCGCGAGAAATGATTTCTTGTGATGGAATATCCAGAACCTGTTCCATCATATTGATTTTACGACCGATACGATCAACAAATGGCATGATAATGTGCAAGCCGGGCGTTAATGTGCGGGTATAGCGCCCAAAACGCTCAACAGTCCATTGATAACCTTGCGGCACGGTCTTGACACAAGTAAAGACGATAGCAACCGCGATAACGATTAAAATCGGTACAGCACCAAAAGAGAGTAAATCCATAACAATTGCCTTATTAAAGTTAATTATGGAATATATAAATCTTCTTTACTTAATAGAGTAAAGAGTATACATGACGACGGTATTTAGACGCCAGAGCATCTCCAATGCCCAGTGCAGAGAGAATATCCATCATCGTTTTCTTCACTGCACCATCGGCAGCAGAAAGATCCTTTTTCAGAAAACTAAATAACAATTCCAGAGCTTCTTCATTACGGCCAACTGCGTGTAATTTTGAAGCCAGTTGTACGGCTAATTCTGCATTCTCTGGTTGAGTTGCCAACTCTTGTTGCAGTTGTCGAATTTCAGGTGAATCAGCCGCCTCTTTCTGGGATTTAAGGTATTCAAGTAACTCATGATAGCGTTCATCTTGTGCTTCTAATGGAATGGTATCCACTATTTTTTGAGCCTCTTCAAGATGATTGAGTGAAAGGTTCACTTGGGCTAGCAATAGGGTAATCTCTGTATCTTGCGGGTTTTCTTGATGGATTTCTTTCAGTAAAGGTAATGCCTCCTGATCCTTACCTTCTACAAGTAGCTCGTTAACTTGCTCTAATGGTGATTTTTCCATTTGAGGAAGGAGAGTGGCAAAAATTTTTCTGATAGCCTCATCAGTCTGGATGCCCTCAAAACCCTGAACAGGACGAGCTTCTTTTACAAACAGTACAGTAGGTAAGCTACGTACACCAAATTGTGCAGCAATATGGTAAAGTTGGTCACAATTGACTTTAGCCAGAGCAAATTGCCCTGCATATTCATGGGCTATTTTATCAAGCGTGGTTTCTAATTCATGGCAATGTAGGTCCTGTGGAGACCAGAAGTAGAATACGACAAGTTGGTTGAGAGAGTGCTGTACAACTTCTGCAATATTCGATTCATTAATATTAATGATATGGGCAGTATTGTTGTTTGTATTAACGGTTGGTTCCATGGAATTTTTCTCTGAGTCGTTGTAAGGTGATTACATGAATAAATAAGACTTGTTTGTCCGTTTTTCAATGTCTATTTACTTTGCCAGCGCAAGATTCTATCGAGCCATCGCTCAGGGAGTAGACGGCGCATTATTTTTATTACATGAGTCAATAACGTAACAGAATAGCGTAATTTCGGGTTGGGACTTTCCAGCGCATGAATGAGTTTAGAAACGACATCTTCAGGCATCAACGTGAAACGACGAGTAAGGCCTGGATTCTCAACCGGATGATCCTGCTGTGTTTGATTGACATTCTTCGTAAAACGGGTATGAATTGGACCAGGCTCTATCAGGCTGACTTTAATGTCTGTTTCTGCCAATTCTCCACGTAAGGCATCCGACCATGCTTCAAGGGCATATTTACTGGCAGCATACGCCCCACGGCCTGGCGTCGAGATCAATCCCATAACAGAGCTGGTTTGGACAATCCGCCCGGCGCCATAAGCGCGTATAGCTGGCAGTAGCAGGCACGTCAGTTGGTGGGTGCCAAAGAAATTGGTGGAAAACTGTTTTTCCATCTGTTCGCGGGAGATGCTTTCCAATGGACCGTAGACACCAAATCCCCCGTTATTGAATAGCCCGAATAAACGACTGTTGGTTAATTCGATGACTTTTCTGGCTGCGCGCTCTACGCTTTCTTTATCATCTAAATCCAATTCGATGGGCTCGAACCCCAACTCACGCATATGTGCCAAATCAGAGGGTTTGCGGCAAGCTGCGAGTACGCGGTAACCACGTTGGTGGAGGGTTTTGGCCGCGACTAACCCGATCCCGCTAGAACACCCAGTAATAAAAATGGCTTTTTGCATAACTTTACCTGTTCACCTGCATCAATTTATGGAAATAAATGATTTACTATTAAGAAATATTTTTACTTAAGGAGAGTTGATATATATCGACAATTTGTTGGACATCCAATCAGCGATAAAGGGTTGTGCGGCTTGATTGGGATGTAATCCGTCATCTTGCATCCATTCTGGTTTGATAGCAACGTGCTCCATGAAAAATGGCAGCAGAAGAATTTGGTTGCGTTCAGCAAGCTCAGGATAAATTTTGGCAAAGGATTCGGTATATCGCTTTCCATAATTAGGTGAAATTCGGATTTGCATTAACAACGGTTGTGCGCCGGCTTGTTTAATCAAAGTAATGCCCTGTTGCAAATCTTGTTCTATGTTTTGAATGGGAAAACCACGCAGTCCATCATTCGCACCAAGCTCTATCAAAACCCATTTTGGATTGTGCTGTTTCAATAATTCAGGCAAACGTTCAAGCCCTTGTGCTGCGGTATTACCACTAATACTGCCGTTAACAATGACTGTTTTTTTGCCGGTTTGTTGCCACTGTTTTGCCATCAGTGCAGGCCATGATTGCTCAACTGGCAAACGATATCCGGCACTGAGGCTATCACCTAATATTAGCAGGGTATCTGCCGCCGTTGCTCTGGCACTGCATAGCACCAACAATAAAAGGAAAAATACATGGCTGTAGAAAGTATTCTTGAAGTTCATCATCTCACTAAACATGTAGGACAAGGGGAACAGGTAATTAATATATTGCAAGGTATTGAGTTGATTGTCGAGCCAGCACAAACAATTGCATTAATTGGTGAATCAGGATCAGGTAAATCAACGCTTCTGGGCATTATTGCCGGATTGGATGATGGTAGCGAAGGAGATATTCATCTGTTGGGGCAGAATATCAGCCGTATGAATGAAGAGCAGCGCGCGCAGTTAAGGGCAGAAAATGTAGGTTTTGTTTTTCAGTCATTTATGTTGATCCCCACTTTGAATGCATTGGAGAATGTCCAGCTTCCGGCACTATTGCGTGGTGAATCGGAAAACCAAAGCCGTGAACAAGCCATTGAACTGCTCGAACAGTTAGGATTGGGAAAACGCCTGAAACACATGCCGGCCCAACTTTCGGGGGGAGAACAACAACGGGTGGCTTTGGCACGGGCATTCTGTACTCGTCCCAAAATCTTGTTTGCTGATGAACCAACGGGTAACCTTGATCGCCAGACAGGAGATCGCATCGCCGATTTGCTTTTTTCCCTTAATCATGATTACGCCACCACTTTGATTTTAGTCACGCACGATAATCAACTTGCGGCGCGTTGCCAGCGTCGTTTACGTCTGGTAGATGGAAAATTACGGGAGGAAGCATGATCTGGCGCTGGTTTTGGCGTGAATGGCGTACACCTTCTCTCCTGATTGTTTGGTTATCCCTGACCTTAGCGGTGGCCTGTGTACTGGCATTAGGGCGTATTAGTGATCGCATTGATCAAAGTGTGCATTATCAAAGCCGTGATTTTCTGGCGGGTGATCTTGTCTTAAGGGCTTCGTATCCCGTTGATGAAACTTGGTTGCAAAAGGCACAAGAGCAGGGGTTGACATTAAGTCGCCAAATCTCATTTTCGACCATGACATATGCGGGAGATATTCCGCAACTGGCTCAGGTGAAAGCCGCAGATGAGCGTTATCCTCTGTATGGCGAACTGGAAACCAATCCGCGTGGGTTAAAGCCAGAAAAAGGTTCTGTATTGGTGGCTCCACGATTGTTGACACTATTGGACGTTAGGGTTGGAGATAATATTGACGTGGGAGATACCACGTTGCAGATTCGTGGGGAATTACTGCAAGAGCCTGACAGCAGTTTCAATCCTTTCCAGATTTCTCCCCGAATTTTGATCAATATTGATGATGCTCAGGCTACTGGGGCGATTCAACCTGGTAGCCGCTTGACTTATCGTTATATGTTTGCGGGTTCTCCTGCCGCCATCCAATCATTCCAGCAATTCGTTGAACCGCAACTAAGAGCGGATCAACGCTGGCTGACATTGAAACAAGATAATAGTGTCATGGCGCAATCTATTGAGCGTGCCCAGCAATTTTTACTGCTGTCAGCTTTGTTAACATTACTACTTGCTATAGCGGCAATGGCAGTTTCTATGGCGCATTACTGCCGTAGCCGACATAACCTGATTGCTATCCTGAAAACATTAGGGGCAGGGCGCTGGGCCTTGCGTCAATGGATCATTGGGCAATGGCTAGTGATATTGCTTGCCGCCATAGTGGTAGGCTCCATTTTAGGATTGGTTTTTGAATCTGCATTGATTCGAATTTTGGCAGGCATGCTACCTAAGATGTTACCGGCTGCGGGCATGTGGCCGTGGGTATGGGCGATAGCTGCTCTGTTTGGTATTGCCGTGTTGGTAGGTATTCGCCCTTATCGTCAACTCATGGCTACCCAGCCTTCACGGGTATTGAGAAGTGATGTAACGGCATCCATCTGGCCATTACGTTATTATTTGCCTGCGGTGGCATTCATAATAACGGGAGGATTGGTATTATTGGCAGGCACTAAGCCGTTGTTATGGTCGCTGTTAGCGGGAGTGCCGATTGTCGCCTTGTTTTTGGCACTATTGGGATGGGGAGGATTATGGCTACTGCGCCGTGTGACGTTCCGTCAGTTAAGCCTGCGTCTGGCGGTTAACCGGTTACTGTGTCGACCCTTTCAGACCATGACCCAATTGGCGGCATTTTCCCTGTCATTTATGTTGTTGGCTTTGCTGATTATGGCAAGGGGAGATTTATTGAATCAGTGGCAACAGCAATTACCACCGGATAGCCCTAATTATTTCCTGATTAACATGACCCAACCACAATCTGCTCAAATTAATGAATTATTGGCTAAATATCAGGTGAAACCGACCGATTTTTATCCAGTGGTATTGGCACGTTTGACGGAAGTGAACGGACAATCTGCGCTGGAATGGGCGAATGAAAAATACCCTAATAGTACTACCGTGCGCCGTGAATTGAACTTAACATGGAAAGCAGAACTTCCGCCTTTTAATACCTTGATTGCGGGAACATGGCCGCCAAAATCTAACGAAGTTTCCATGGAGCAAGGCGTCGCTGAACGGTTAAAAATCAACTTGGGAGACAGGCTCACATTCACCGGAGATACCCGAACGTTTCATGCCACAGTAAGCAGTATTCGCAAAGTGGATTGGGAGAGCATAAATCCGAATTTCATTTTTATCTTCGCCAAAGAGACGTTGGAAAATCAGCCCAGAATGTGGTTAACCAGCTTTCATTATGAAGGCGATGGAAGGCTGTTAACCGAAATTAACCGCCATTTCCCAACCATCAGCATGTTGGATATTGGTTCGATACTCAAACAAGCACAAGGCATTTTGCAGCAAGTTAGCAAAGCATTAGAAGTTATGGTCGTTTTGGTGATGATGTGTGGCGGATTGCTGTTATTGGCACAAATTCAGGTCGGTATGAGCCAGCGACAACTTGAATTGGTGGTATATCGCACATTAGGGGCAAGCAAAAAACTTTTGCGTCGTACATTGTGGAGTGAATTTGCCCTGCTTGGTTTTATGGCTGGTGTGGCTGCGGCATTTGGTGTAGAAATCGCACTTTGGTTGTTACAGACTCAGGTCTTTGATTTCCCGTGGCAGCCACAATGGCAGATGTGGTTTCTGCTTCCTATCATCAGTAGCTTACTGCTTTCACTATGTGGTGGCTGGTTAGGAATTAGGTTATTACGGAAGCAAGGGCAATATCGGCGCTTGCCTGAGTAATTTTCACACCGCTGATAAACCTCTTTGGTTTATCAGCGATCATTTGACCAAATATTATCAGGCAAATTCTTCTCTTAACTTGGCTTCGGCAATCTCTGCCATCATTGTGATGGATTCAACCTTGTTTGTCCGTTATTGCAGTTCATTTTTACCTTATTCAGTCAATTGGCTGTTTTCAACCGCGTGTTTTCTCATTTTATGAGCAGGTGGTTTCATCATTAATGTTACGACAAGAACAACAAATACGGGAATGGCAATAATCAGAAATGCAGAGGTAAAACTGCCAGAATAATCTTTGATAGCACCTGCAAAAAAAGGTGCCAGACAAGCCAGAGTGGATATCAGGTTCATGATAGAAAACAGTTCCAGATAAGGTTTGCGGCCAAAATAGTTAGCCAGCAATACACTGGATGCAAGGAAGGTCATTCCATATCCCATCCCGACACACAATGTGAACGCAACCAAGAACGGCCATGAAGAGGCGATACTCAGTGCAATCAAGCCAAGGATAATAATGGACAGGCTGATAATCAGTAATTTTTTCGGTTCTACCCACTCTCCAACGGCACCACCGGCTAATCTGGAAAACGCATTGATAAAGGCCATTGTGCTTAATAACCCTGCGGCGATAGCTTCGCTGAAACCATTTTCGATAATATGAGCAACTGCAAAACTGTTGACGGTAATACCACACCATAAAAATGCGGTGTAAGTTGCAGCAATCATATAAAACTGCCATGTCCGTAGTGCTTGGCGTGCGGTCCAACGTTGCCTGGTGCGATAAATGCTGGGAGTATCCTGATTGCTATGTTTCTGGTTTACGGCCTTGGCGTGGGCGACTTCCCGTTTACCTTCCTGAAGCAGGATAATCGTCAGGATCACGAAGATGGAGAGGATAATGGCGGAAATCATCCAATGCATTCGCCATGTTCCCCAAATACGAGTTGCCAGAAAGTAGATCCATGGGCCAATTACCCCGCCTAGTCCACCTATCGTGAAGTAGAAACCAAAAGCAAGGGACTGTTTCTCATATAGTCGTGAAATCACATAAGTGCCTGGTACTGTCGCCAAAAAAGTAAAACCGATACCAATTAAAGCCGTACCAATAAAGTACGATGAAATAGCGTATGTATGATAAAGGCTGTAGAAACCTGCCAGAAAAACCAGCAGGCCAATAGACAGGGTGAAACGAACGCCAACTTTACGGATAAATACTGTTGGCAGAAAACTGGATAGCCCGCAAGTCAGGCCAAGCAGTGTGAACCCTAACCCCGCATTTGTCCAACTCCAGCCAAGTTCATTAATCATACTCGGTAGGACAACACCCAATGACGTAAAGGTTGTTGCTGTGGATAAAAAATAGACCATGCCTAAAAGTATCAGCAAAAACCACTGATAAGTACGCCCGAATTTGTCGTGTTGAATGGACATTGTGACCCCATCAAGGATATAAACGATTAAAAGCGGCTCTATTTTATGTGTTTATTAGAAAAAGCTGTATCGAATAAACATGCCATAGCTAAATTGATTCGTGCGAAAGCCAGGTGTATCTCCAATCAAAGCTGATACCGGGGAAATAGTCATATTTTTTAAGTTATTGGTTTTGGCTATCTATTGAGCAAACAGCACATCCTTTAATGAGCCATAGGACAGATCATACCCTGTGATTTTTCTGGCACTGAGCCTTGGCACAAACTTATAATAATAGATGTTGTTGCCGCCTTTGTAGTCATGTAGAGAAAAAACTTTCTCCTTAAAAAACGAAAATGAATTAAGGATATTTTTTCTATAAATAGAAAAATAAATAAATTCTTTTTAGAATACAGTGCTGTTTTTTATTTTCATAAGGTGTTATTTCATATATCTTATGCAAGAGTGCATCACAATTATTTAATTATAATTAAATAAAACACATAAATCGTGATAAAAACATTGAGATTGAAATAACTTTATCTTTAGCAAAAGAGGATAATCATGTATACAGGCATTGTACAAGGCAAAGAAAGGATATTATCGCTCAATAAAAGTAATGGATTTAGTACACTGATTATTAGCAATAATAACCATTTTTTTGATGATGTTACGGTCGGAGCTAGTGTCGCAATTGATGGCACATGCCTGACTGTTACTCAATTTAGTGGCGATAGCGTTTCTTTTGATATCTCAGATTTTACTGCTGATACCACCACATTAAAGTTTCTTTCCGTTGGGGATGAAGTTAACATTGAACGCTCACATCAGATGCATAAAGAAAATGGCGGGCACAATCTTTATGGACATGTAGAGGGTATGGCTGAAGTGGTAGAGTTTACTGCAACTGGTGAAACCTATCGGTTAGTTATTCGCGTCCCTAAAAACAACATTAAATATTTTTTCCTGAAAGGTTTTATTGGATTACACGGTTGTAGTTTAACCATCAACGACATTGATGAAGAAAATAAGACAATTGCTTTAAATCTGATCCCGGAAACATTAAGAATGACCAATCTCAGCAAGATTAAGGTCGGTGATTTCCTCAATTATGAAATAGATCAGACAACAAGAACCATTGTGGATACACTATCCCGAACGCTATCAAGAATGCGATAATCTCTCACTGGACTGGGAAGTGGTAGCTTATTTTAATCATTACCACTTCCTAAAATAACCGATTAACTTAATTTATCTTGTGCCCATTTAAGGCTGCGTTGGTATTCTGTTGACAATAGCGAAGCTAACGTTTGCAACGTCGTTTTTAATGTCCCCTTATCCGTATGAGTCACATTTAAGTGCCCCACCTTACGTCCCGAACGAACTTCTTTTTCATACCAATGTAAACGAACCAGCGGCAAACTCAGCCATGCGGGATTTACCCCCGTGCCGATCAGGTTGATCATGACGGATGGTGCAAAGATTTCTGGTTGTGGCATAGGGAGATTCAAGATTGCCCGCAGGTGAAGTTCAAACTGGCTGATAGAAGCGCCGTTTTGCGTCCAGTGACCGCTATTGTGAACCCGCGGAGCCAGTTCATTGATCAGCAAATGATCGCCAACAATAAAGCACTCCATCGCCATAACACCAACATAGTTCAGGTGATTCATGATGGCAGATAGCATCTGCTCTGCTTGCTGTTGAAATGGCTTATCGGCACCATTATCAGGTAAAGCCACACTGGTACGTAAAATACCTTCCTGATGCAAATTGTGAGTCAGTGTATAGAATACTGATTCACCTTTGGCATTACGGGCGCCAACCAGCGAGACTTCCCCCGAAAACGGAATACCCTGTTCTACAATACATTCACCGTAAATTTCAGGTGGAAGAGTCGTTTCATCACCCGGCCAGATACGCCATTGGCCACGCCCGTCATAGCCTCCAGTCCGTCGCTTAACAATGATAAAATCCCCTAATTCCGCAAATAACTGTGGCCATTGATCGGGCGTGGAAAGCAGTTTCCACGGTGCGGTCGCTAAACCCAATATATCCATAAGCTGCTTTTGTGGTAAGCGATCCGCCAGTTGCGGGAAAATATCGCGATTGATAAAAGCCTTATGATGAGCCAATTCGCGGGTTAATGCGGTTTCAGGCCAACGCTCAATTTCTGCGGTGATAATACTGCTTTGATAAGGCACAGCTTCCGGTTCGGCATCCAACCCAACAGGATAAACAGCGATCCCCAATGGTTCACCAGCTTGACGCAGCATTCTGCCTAACTGACCATTTCCCAATACACAAACAGGCTTCATGCATCCTCCCGTGGATCTGGGTTATCCAAAACAGCCTGGGTTTGTGCGCTACGCCAATCTGATAAACGTTGAAACAGCGCACTATCATGCAATGCCAGAACCTGGGCAGCCAGCAATGCGGCATTTGCTGCTCCTGCCTTGCCGATAGCCAATGTACCAACGGGGATACCCTTTGGCATTTGGACGATAGAATACAGGCTATCGACACCGCTAAGTGCAGCGCTTTGTACCGGAACGCCAAATACAGGCACTAAGGTCTTGGCTGCCAGCATCCCCGGTAAATGTGCTGCTCCACCTGCACCAGCGATAATGACATCAAAACCGTTTTCTTTCGCCTGTTCTGCAAAACGAAAAAGTTTATCTGGTGTTCGGTGTGCCGAAACAATTTCAATATGAAAAGGAATAGCGAGGTCGGTCAGGATATCGGCTGCATGTAGCATTGTTGCCCAGTCGCTTTTAGAACCCATGACGATGGCAATTTTGGCGTGGTTTTGGGGTTCTATTTCTGTTGGAAAAGTCATTGTCGGAGTAATAGTTGTTGTGGGATCAGAGCTGGACGTCATAAATCAGATGCTCCTGTATTGGGTGTCTACCAGAACAAAGATGAAATTTCAGACGGCGGATCATATCATGCTAATTACATGAGGAAAACGTTTGCGTCGTTTGATTTGTCGATTTTTACAAAATAGGTGAAAGGAGAGTTTATAAGGGGAAAGATATCAACTCAATAACCGTTTCTGTCACTTTGAACATCGAACCTTGGTCATGCCATGCTCCTAATACACCGCGATGCACGGTTTTATCGCCAAACTGAATATCGTGTATTGCGGGGCGGTGAGTATGCCCGTGAATTATCCAATCTGCCTGATATTTTTTAAAATGCTCGATAACAGCCTCTTGATTGACATCCATAATAGACGCCGATTTTTGGCTGTTAGCATATTGGCTACTCGCTCGCATTTTGGCTGCAATTTTCAAGCGGATAAATAAAGGGAGAAGCAGGAATAGCCGTTGTATCCACGGAGTATGTACTCGCTTACGATACTGCTGATAATTGATATCATCAGTGCATAGCGTATCGCCATGCAAAATCAGAATACGTTTACCATACAACTCTAGCACTTTTTCCTGTGGCAGTAGAATCAAGCCGCTCTCTCTGGCAAAACGGGAGCCGAGCAAGAAATCACGATTGCCATGAATGAAATAACAGGGAATACCTTGTTGTTTCAATTCATTAAGTGCCTGAGAGATTTTAGAGTGTAATGGGTTGGGGTCATCATCACCAATCCAATAATCAAAAAAATCACCAAGGATATAAAGACTTTCAGCGTGGATTGCATCCTCACGTAAAAAACGCAGAAAACCGGCAGTAATTGCCGGCTCTTGTTCACTGAGATGTAAGTCCGCAATAAACAGTGTACTCATATAGCGTCTAACAGTAATTATTCGCCAACAGTAACACGTTCAATGATCACATCTTCATGCGGTACATCTTGGTGCATACCGCTGCGGCCAGTGGAAACACCTTTAATTTTATCAACCACGTCCATGCCTTCAACAACTTCGGCAAATACGCAATAACCCCATCCATCTGGGCGCTCTGAACGGAAGTTCAGGAAATCGTTATCTACAACGTTAATGAAGAACTGGGCTGTTGCAGAGTGCGGATCGTTGGTGCGTGCCATAGCGATGGTGCCACGGCTGTTTTTCAGGCCATTGTTGGCTTCGTTTTTTACAGGAGCCTTAGTTGTTTTCTGCTTCATACCTGGTTCAAAGCCACCGCCTTGAATCATGAATCCATTGATAACACGGTGAAAAATTGTATTGTCATAAAAACCTTCCGAGCAGTAACTCAGAAAGTTTTCAACAGTTACAGGTGCTTTATCAGCGAATGTTTTGATTACGATATCGCCAAAGTTGGTGTGGAAAGTCACCATAATAAAAATCCTAGTAATAGTTTTGATTGGCCCTGTAATTAGGGGATTCGGAACAACCGCTGTTATATCATATCTCAGATTTTGAGTCAGTACTCTGGAACTGTATTAGAACAAGAGGGCTTACGGCACTTGCAAGCCATTGCATATCAAGGTGAAATATCGTGTCTGGCTTCTCTATATTCTCGTTTATTTATCTTGCTGATAAAGAAGCCTATAATCAGCCAATTCATTTGATTTTATTACACGTACGTTAATGTTTACGGAAACTCACTGATGCTAAAAATTTTCAACACTCTCAGCCGCCAAAAAGAAGAATTTAAGCCGATTCACGAAGGAAAAGTGGGCATGTACGTGTGTGGCATTACCATTTATGACTTGTGTCATATTGGTCATGGCAGAACATTTGTGGCATTTGATGTGATTGCCCGTTATCTGCGTTATCTGGGATATGATCTGACATATGTCCGTAACGTTACTGACGTGGATGACAAAATTATTAAACGCGCCCTCGAAAATAACGAAAGTTGTGACGATTTGACCGCACGCATGTTGGCCGAAATGCACAGCGATTTTGATGCATTGAATATTCTGCGTCCGGATTTAGAGCCTCGTGCAACGCAACATATCCCAGAGATCATTGCAATCACGGAAGAGCTGATTAAGCGCGGGCACGCTTATGTTGCCGCTAATGGTGACGTCATGTTTTCCATTGACACCAATTCTAATTATGGCCTGCTTTCCCGCCAGGATTTGGAACAATTGCAGGCTGGTGCCCGTGTTGAAGTGGCAGATGTAAAACGTAATCCGATGGATTTTGTATTATGGAAAATGTCCAAACAGGGTGAGCCGAGTTGGGAATCTCCGTGGGGAGGAGGCCGTCCGGGCTGGCATATTGAATGTTCCGCTATGAATGGCAAAACGCTTGGTCACCACTTTGATATCCACGGTGGCGGTTCTGATTTGATGTTCCCGCACCATGAAAATGAGATTGCTCAATCAACTTGTGCCCATGATGGTCCTTATGTCAATTATTGGATGCATTCCGGCATGGTCATGATGGATAAAGAGAAGATGTCCAAGTCATTAAACAACTTCTTTACTATCCGCGATGTGCTGGAGTATTACGATGCTGAAACCGTGCGTTATTTCTTATTATCCGGTCACTATCGCAGCCAGTTGAATTATACGGAAGAGAACCTGAAACAGGCGCGTACTTCCCTTGAACGTCTGTATACTTCCCTGCGTGGTACAGATAAATCTGCCCAACCTGCTGGTGGAGAAGCATTTGAAGCCCGTTTCGTTGAAGCAATGAACGATGATTTCAACACACCGGAAGCGTATTCAGCCTTATTTGATATGGCGCGTGAGCTTAATCGACTGAAAACAGAAGACATGACCACAGCTAATGGTCTGGCGGCAAGATTACGCAAATTGGCCGGTATTCTTGGTCTTTTGGAACAAGATCCAGAACACTTTTTGCAAGGCGGGGCACAGGCGGACGACGATGTTGCCCGAATCGAAGCATTAATCAAACAGCGTAACGATGCTCGTAAAAGCAAAGAGTGGGCATTGGCTGATGCGGCGCGTAATCAGTTAAATGACATGGGAATTGAGCTGGAAGATGGTCCACAAGGAACAACATGGCGTCGTAAATAATCGATTTTTGATTTATTGAACACCAGAACCGCCCCTTCGACGGGCGGTTCATTTTTTAATGTCTTTGCGCTTTCATAGCGGGATTTTTTAGTTGTAGTACTGGGTTGTAATACTTGCGTATAAATGAGCGGAATAAAAACCGGCAGATTTATTGATGACGACTTAAGTGCTTAGGATAGAAAGCATTTCCAGCGTGATACGTGATTTTTCCAGAAACTACATCCCGTTTCATGGCAACGAAAGAAGAATTACTCAAATGCTCTGGTATTTGATGTGTGCTATCACTGGAAGCAGGATTAAGAAGAGAAATTTTTACTCTACGTTTAGAGTTACTTAATTTATAAGGCAAACCTAACAACCTTCTTGCAGCTCTATTACTTAACATAATTAACTCCGTTTCAGTTGTACATAAGCTTCCCAGTATAGCGATTTATTAGAAAATTGATATGATTGTTTGTCAATATATCGTCAATGTCACATATCTTGCGAATAAAACTAGGTAACTCTGTAACCAGAGAAATAATGTTATGGTGCTTATTTTTATCTGCTTGTACTATGGGTTTCTTGGGGATCTTTATATTAGAATAAGTTGCAAATCATGATGGTAAGGATAACAGCCAATAATATTGTCCTTATTATTGACATTATATTGTCTAATATTTATATATCACCTTGTTCTGGTTTATATAAATCAGTGATAAAAAATCAAATTCTATTTATAAAATAAAAAACAGCACCTTAATACACAAGGTACTGTCTTTCTGAAAAGTATTAGTGTTAATGTTTATCTACTGATTTACGCTTCAACGCGAACAGATTCGCCATTAAAGGCAATCACTTTACCGGCGGTAATTTTGCAGCGTTTACGAGTTTCGAGTTCGCTATCAACTTGTACCAAACCTTCTGCAATCACGGCCTTCGCCGCAGCACCACTCTCACACCATCCTTGAAATTTCAACAAGTCACATAACTCGACATAAGGGTGGCCATCTAAATAAAAAATTTCCATCAATAACCTTCAGTTGTATCTACATCATGATATTCCTCGCAAGCTTGCAAGGTATTTTGAATCAATGTTGCAACGGTCATCGGTCCGACACCACCAGGCACAGGGGAGATCCAACTGGCACGTTCTGACGCCTTATCGAAATCCACATCACCGATGACTTTGCCATTTTCCAGTCGATTAATGCCAACATCAATCACAATTGCACCCGGCTTAATCCACTCACCAGGAATAAAGTTTGGTTTACCAACAGCAACGACCAGTAAATCCGCCTGTTCGACATGTTGACGTAAATTTTTGGTAAAGCGATGCGTTACTGTGGTTGTACAGCCTGCCAATAGCAATTCAAGGCTCATCGGGCGCCCAACGATATTAGAAGCACCGATAATAACTGCATTTAGACCATACGTATTGATATTGCAGCGTTCAAGTAGAGTTACAATTCCACGGGGAGTACAAGGGCGCAATTTCGGGGCGCGCTGGCACAGACGACCGATATTATAAGGGTGAAAACCATCCACATCCTTATCGGGATGAATGCGTTCCAGTACTTTGACATTATCAATGCCGGCAGGTAAAGGGAGTTGAACTAAAATACCATCGATTTGCGTATCGGCGTTCAGATCATCTATCAGGGAGAGTAATTCAGCTTCGCTGGTAGTATCAGGTAGGTCATAAGAACGGGACATAAACCCGACTTCTTCACAGGCGCGACGTTTGCTGGCGACATAAATTTGAGAAGCAGGGTTTTCTCCTACTAAAACGACGGCAAGACCTGGCGCTCGTTTTCCGGCGGCAACACGCTGCCTGACTTTTTCTGCAACTTCGTTTCTGATTGTCTGCGCAATCGTTTTCCCATCAATAATTTTTGCTGACATGTATTTAAGATTCCACTATCAAGTATAGGAATGGGGACTATTTTGTCAGAACATGAACCGCCTGTCAGTTTTATTAATAATCATAAAATGAACATATGAGCGAAAAGGGCATTGACTCATTCCATTATGCCCGTATAATCCGGTGCTGCGTTAAGGCATTAATAATGTTTCTTATTCTATATACCGTAATGCGCCCTTAGCTCAGCTGGATAGAGCAACGGCCTTCTAAGCCGTAGGTCACAGGTTCGAATCCTGTAGGGCGTACCATAAAATCAATGAGTTACCCGCACTTTAACGGGTGTCGCAAAAGATACGGGTGTTCTAACGGGTGTCTTTAGGATTTTTCAGCTTTAACCCATTCCTCATATACTTCTTCAGTCCAGCCCAAGAAAATTCCACTTTGTGTCTTTGATGGCTTTGGAAATTCATTTCTCTTTGCCCACATTCGCCACAGGGTAGGATGGCTTTTGCCTGTCAATCTACACATTTCTTTCAAACCGATATATCTTGTAGCCATCACTCCCCTCCTTTCCGATACCCATTCCACAAAATCATCTTCGCTACCATTGCCGGAGTTGCCATAACACTAAGTGCCCCTTCAAAAATGATGGTGTACAGCTCCGTAGTGAGAATATCCTCCAAATTCCTTGGCCTTTCAGAGTAGGGCACCTCATCGGGCACCCCGTTCATGACGTCAATAACGAGTTCGGCGATTTCCTTTTCTCCTCGTTCTGGCTTACGGTATCCTGCCTGCCATACTGCATCGGTGATATCAGCAGGATCGCCCCAGACTGAGGCGATGATTTGAGTGAGGTGGAGTGAGTGATTGGTCATTTTTTTCTTTATTCCCATTTCGTACTCAGCGAGCTTTTCCCGCGCCTCTAACAGTTCATACGCCATGCGAGCCACGTCCATACCTGTTAATTGGTAATATTCATTGGCAGGCAATAATCTTCCGATAGCGTAATATTCCATTAACTGCTCTTTACTGTGTTTCATTAATGCTGACATTGAGTAGTTATCAGAATCCTCAGTGTCGTCAGCCTTGAATCTCATTGTGAATTCGTTACTACTCATGATTGGCTCTTCTCCACCAGCTCATCCGGTATCTCAACCTCATCGCCCAATTGTGCAGCGACCACAGCACGGCAAATGGCGATTTGTGGGGTTCTACCTAAAGCAAGCATTCTTCTTTTGCAGCTTGCATACCAAATGTGCTCACTGTGTTCTGATTTAACTTTGTACGCCTCAATCAACTGCCCACACTGCGCCCAATCGGTGGTCGGCTTAAATGTATAAAAATAACCATCGGCGGCAACAAAATAATCTCTATTAGGTAGCTCTAATACTTTCCCTCTTTTCTCCCACGCAACAGGCTTAGCTCCAATTGCCATTGCCACAGCCCAATCCAACGCCCGTCCCGTTAGTGCACTCGTTTTGATTTTCATTAAAATGCTCCTTCTACTACTGGAGCAGGGATATCATCCATATAGCACCAGTGTGTGACTTCATTGTTTTCGTGTTCAAACCACTCGTCTTTGTCAGAATCCCACCAGTCATAGCCTATGCTAGTTATGGCTTGACCATAATCCCAAACAAGGTTAAGTCACGCCCGCAGTGCTGTGATGATGATGCCATCATTATTTCCGGCTGCATGGCAAGACTGAACAAGAACAATAGCGAGGCTCATGATTTATTGTTCGACTATTACGTATTTGGCAAGACGTTTATGCAGTTGGCATGTGACCATCATTGCTCTGATGGTCATATCGGGAAGAAACTACAAAAGGCAGAGGGTGTTATTGAGGGCATGTTAATGATGCTGGATATTTCACTGGAAATGGACAAATACGTCCAGAAAGAGCCACTGGATATCAACCAACACCAACTATGCAGCAACTTTTAAAAATAAATCTTTACGTACGTAAAAACGCTGCTATTGTGATAAGGGTGATAGCTATGTCACGTAGCTTATTGGCTTTTCTCGATAGACGAGAAACAGTGACATAGTGTTATTACTGGTTTATTTCAGACATTTTACCTCGCTTCGGCGGGGTTTTTTGTTGCCCTGTATTCAGTAAAGGTATCCAGGATCAGCAGCAAATTTCAAATTTACACTCCAGCGGATTACTCTCTTGGCGAATAGGCAGATTTTATAATGCATCACCACATATTCATGCGTATTAGCTGCTGTGTGGCTGCATCCCATTGAGATAAAAATTTGCCTTAAGTAATATCAACTGGCGGTTTAGCAGTAGGATGAAATGACCTTTAACTTTAACGATAAATAAGTGAGGAAATGATGTCTGAAAATAAACAATGTCCGTTTAACCCTGATCAATACCAGAATAAAGATGTGGTTGTACCATTCGGCTCATTCCCGTGGGCGATAGTTCAGGTATATTTAGGTAAGAAAGTATACCGTAGTAACTGGAATTTCCCTGTTGAATATATACGTCTCGCTGGTGTACCTGATGATTCACCCTATATTGAGAAGTATAATTCAGGTAACTCAACACACTGGCAGTCAACACAGGAAGATATGCTAGCGTGTGATTGGGATCTGATGGATTGCATGTTGTCTTTTGACCTTACGTCAGGAACTGAAACATCTAGTCATTTTGGGAATGTGGGCTGGGGGTATATATCAGATAAACTAGTTGGCTGGCCGCATACTATGGGCGCTTTAAATATAACTTCAAACAATGAGATAGATATTACGGAAATATCATCATTCAGTTGGGGTGAAATAAGTAACACATTTTATATTAATTCATCTACAAAACAAGATAAGGGGAGTTACCAGAAGGTAGGGTTCCTCTTCCAGAATAAAGAACTTCGGGTAGTAGTTAATAATGAGTCTTATAATCTTGGCAAGGCACAACTAGGGCATCATGAGGGGGATGGACCTTATGATTACGAATTTTCGTATCAAAACGCTGAGGCACAAAGGCTAGGCGTTTTATTGCAACAAATGCAAAAAACGGGGCAGCCCCAAAACTTTTGCCTCCACTGGGTTGGTAAATAAATTACTCAAATCTACACCAGTATCCAAGCCTCGCACCCGCGGGGTTTTTTGCTATCTACCCGTAGTAAATCCAACTACCGAAGAATCCTCGGTAGTTCAAAATCCCGATATCGGAATTCCGGCATCGAAACAAATTCAAATAGTTAGGAATTCCGAACGGCTCATTATTCAAGGCTGCGCATGGCGTAGCTTTTTTTGTATCTGGAACTTTGGCGTAGAGGGTTCGCGCGGATGCCTGAAGAGCATCAGGACTCGGTTCGATTCCGAGAGGTTCCACCAAATTATATCGAAGGTCACTCAGTGGCCTTTTTTGTTACCTACGCAATGAGGAAATTACCCATGTACGCACTAAAGCTAATCACAGAAAAAAATGGTCGTTCAGTAGAAGAGTCATGGATCTTGGGAGACATGTACCGTCTGGAGTTTTACCCGAAAGGTGTCGCTGGGGGCGTTATTGCCCGTGTCGAACATACCCAGAACGGCAATTTGATTAATCACGAGATCAAGAAGACAGATCAGGCCTACATCACCACGCTGACAGGTGACACGGTTCGCACAGTATGTCGAGGTCAGCATGGATTTGTAGCTGTCCGCGCTGACCGCCTTACCACTGCTACTCACCCCTATCCATTCCTGCCAGAACGCCCCATCCAGCAGGCCTATTGGTATCCCCATCCAGCTCAGGAGGGCGCTCTTAATCTTGCCTATTTTTTTTGCCATTTACACACCCACCATGATTGGATTTTTGAGGAAGGCATCAAGACCTGATGTGCTTTTCGCGTTATTCAGCGCCCCCGCAGCCATCACCAGTGCGATCATGCCGTCCATACGTCCGGTGGATTTATCTTTCGCGAGCTTTCGGTTGCCAGCGGGATCTTGCTCAACAACGGCATTAGCGGCACACATGGTTAATACGGGATGGTTGGCGTGGTTAATTTGTCCCTCCAGTAATAATTGCTCCGTTTTATCCATCGCCGGGGACATATCTTTGTAACCCTGCCCGAACTGTTCCATTTTCAGGGATAAGCCGACCCGCCTGATTTCCTTCTTAAAGATGTCGATCCGCCATCGGTCAAAGTTGAGTATTTCGATATCGAATCGTTCTGTAATTTCAACGAGCTCTTTAGCGATATATTCATAATCTACCGTCGCCCCCGGTGTAGTACGCAGAAAGCCCTGTTTCTTCCACACATCGTAAGGCACGCGATCCGTTTTCGCCCTGTCTAACAGTGTCTTGTCCGGTGTCCAGAAGAACGGGTGAACATTTCATTTACCCGACGCGGATTTGCCGATAATGACGAGCGCCGTGAGGTCTTTTGCCGCCGACAGATCAAGCCCGGCGTAACATTTGCCGACGATAGGCTCCAGTTCGCCAGCACAGGCCATCCACGCATTGCGTGAAATGAACGGCGACACCAGTGACACCCGTTGATTTAACACCAGATTACGAAATCTGTTCTCTTCCGATGGCATCCGGGCGGCACGCTTGGCCTGCCCTTCAACCTCTTCCAATGACAGAAAGATATCCAGTGCAGGATTGGCGGCTTTCCACGCGTCAGGGTCGGTAATTTCCAAGTCCATCGGTGCGGAGTGAACATGTGACACAATTTTCGGATCGTTAGAATTCGCTGCATCGTCGAGCCAGATACTAAATAAATTGGCATCCGTGGGTGCCTGTGTACTGATAGCGACCAGTAACGGGCGTTTACCGAACATCTCTAATCCACTGGATACGCTCCATGACAGCGCACCACACAGCAGTGCCTCGACCCAGCGGTTCTTTCGTTCCACGCCGTCATAAATCAGGCGCCCGTAACAAATTAATGCCGCCAAAACAGAGCCGGATATTTGCGGCCATGAGTTTTTCAGGCCGTTTAATATGTCAGCCCATAAATCAGGATTTTCTTTCATCTTCATATTCCACCCCATCTGAGCAATGGGCGTCCGTGGGGTGAAATGGGTTCGCCCCTGTGAGTTGTAGTGAATAGGATGCCAGCCGCAATAGGAGAGACTGAGGTTCTGGGAGTGATTGCGGTGGCAAATTGGGCAATAATCAATTTCGAGCGCCCAGATATAGACGCTCTGTATTGGTTATTGTATGGGGCCAGTGCACTGCAATTATCCACGGTGTGGGCGTGTGTTCGGTTACTCAGTGAAACCGTGTCAACATTGCCGCTAAAGCTATACAAGTCAAAGGATGACGGCTCGCGCGAATTGGCGAAAAATCACCCTGTTTACGCTATCTTGTGCAACCGCCCCAATCTGGAGATGACACCCTCCCGATTCATGTTAACGGTGGTCGCCAGTCTCTGCCTGCGGGGTAACGCGTTCATCGAAAAGAAGTTCATTGGAAACAAACTGGTGGCGCTAATCCCCCTGCTGCCGCAAAACATGAACGTCAAGCGGTTACCGAACGGTGACATTGAATACAGCTACGCCGACAGTTCAGGGAAAAACCCGGGCGAGCGCCGGACTATCCCAGCTAAAAGCATGATGCACATTCGGGGATTCGGTATTGACGGCCTGAGTGGACTGATCCCGATTAAGACCGGGCGTGATGTGATTGGCGCGGCACTCTCCACGGATGAAGCCGCGGCGAAAGTCTTTGAAAATGGGCTGCAAAGCTCAGGCTTCATTTCAGCGAAGACGGATTTAACCGAAGACCAAACCAAAGTTATTCAACAACATATCAAAACGTTCACCGGGTCGAAAAACGCCGGAAAAATGATGGTGCTGCCCGCTGATCTCACGTACCAGAATATCACGATGAACCCGGAAGCCGCGCAACTGCTGCAAAGCCGCTCTTACAGCGTTGAAGAGATTTGTCGCTGGTTCAGGGTGCCGCCCGTGATGGTAGGCCATTCAACGAAGCAATCCAGTTGGGCGTCGTCACTGGAAGGTATGAATATGCAGTTCCTGACCCATCATCGTCAATATCAACAGTCCGGGTGGTGATATGTTTGAGGGTATCGCCATTTACAACCTGCTACGTAACCACAGCGGGAAAGTCACGGTTAATGTGCTGGGACTCGCGGCGTCCGCGGCCTCAATTATTGCGATGGCAGGCGATGAAATCAATATGGGTCGCGGGGCATTCCTCATGATCCATAACGCCTGGACATGTTGTTGTGGCAATAAAAATGACCTGATCGCGGTTGCTGAGGCGCTCAAGCCGTTTGATGACTCGCTGGTCGATATCTATTCCGCTCGCACAGGTATTAACAAAGATACCATTGTCAACATGATGGACGGTGAAACATTTATCAACCACACCGACGCGCTAACACAGGGTTTTGCTGATGGTTTGTTAACCGCTGATGTGATTGACGACGGCAACGACAGTCCGCAAGCCGCCCTGCGCAAACTGGATGCGTTGCTGGCGAAATCCAGCGTACCGCGCGCGGAACGCAGGAAACTGTTAAATGCTTTAAATGGGCGTATGCCGGGCGCTACGACCCACAATAACGGCACGCCGGGCGCTGCCGATGACATCAACGATGCAGCCTTGGCCGAACTGGCAAACGCTGTTAACAACTTTACTCCCAACTCACTATAATTCGGGATCTCACCATGTCTAATACGATTGAAATGTTACAAAACTTGTCCGCCAAAATTGAAGCGGCCAACAGTCAGTTCAACGCCAAAGCCGAAGAAGCCCTGAACGAAGCGAAGAAGGTCGGCGGCCTGTCCACTGAAACCAAGGCGTCTGTTGACAAAATGGCGGCTGAGCTGAACACGCTGCGTGAAGCGGAAAAATCCATCAAGGCGGAATTGGGTGAACTGCAACAACATGTTGCGCAAATGCCGCTGCAAAATGCTGTACACGTTGCACAGACATTGGGGCAGCAAGTGATTTCTGCTGAGCTGATGAAAGAGGTGAACGGCAATATTTCCGCTAACCGCCGCATCCCGGTTCCTGTGCAGGCGGCCTTGACAACACCGCAACTGCCTGACCGCGTTATCGAGCCACACCGCTTGCCAGAAATCGATGTAAAACCCCGGCATCGCCTGTTTATTCGTGATTTGATTGCTGGCGGGACAACCACCTCTAACGCCATTTTCTGGGTGCAGCAAACCGGATTCACCAATAAAGCTGCCGCCGTGCCTGAGGGCACCGCAAAGCCTTACAGTGACATCGCCTTTGCGACGCAAATCACCCCCGTAGCGACACTGGCGCACATGTTCAAGGCCTCTAAGCAGGTGCTGGACGATTTCGGGCAGCTCAAGTCACTGATTGACAGCGAAATGCGTTACGGCCTGAAATTTGTCGAAGAACAGCAAATCCTGTTTGGTGACGGGGCGAATGGCAATATCAAGGGCATTGTCCCGCAGGCCAGCCAGTACAAGGCGGAAATCAAGGTGGAGAAAGCGACCGCCATTGATGATATCCGCCTGGCTATGTTGCAGGCGCAATTGGCACTGCTGCCGCCGTCGGGGATTGTCACCCACTTTGTTGATTGGGCGACGGTAGAGTTGATCAAGGACAGCCTCGGCCGTTATCTGCTGTCCAACCCGCAAGGCTATACTACACCGACCTTGTGGGGCTTGCCTGTCATTGCTACGGATGTGGCCGCCTTCCGCGGTAAGTTCCTGGTGGGGGCTTTTGATTCCGCCGCCCAGATTTTTGACCGCGAACAAATGAACATCGTGATTTCCAGCGAGAACACGGACGACTTTGAGAAAAACATGATTTCCATTCGTTGCGAAGAGCGTCTGGCGCTGGCGGTAAAACGTCCGGAGGCCTTCATTTACGGTGATTTCACTGTTTCCGCGGCCACCAAAGGCTAATCACACTTTTAGGCGGTCACAGGCCGCCTTTTTATGACAGGTGACGGATGATACCCCTCTCAATGATTAAAGATCATTGCCGGATAGATTCACCCTCTGATGATGCCTTGCTCCGGCAATACGAAAACGCCGCCATTCAATATGCCCTGAATTATACCGACAGAAAAACCCTTCACATCCCGAAAGAAGAGGTAACCGATGCGGCTGATGATAACGCACTGGTATTAAGCGAGGCGGTTATCCATATTATGCCCGTGATCACAGGTAGCAAGCGGGCTGGATTGTTCAACGTCGTCTTAGGTATCCAGTACGCAGAAAGCAGTGGCTGAATCGGCACAACAGGTGCAGGCGCAATTTGGTGAACAACAGGCGATTCTCCGTGAGAAAGCGACAGCCATCTTTGATATCGACGGCAACGGTTATGCTATCAAGGATATCGGGGCGGGCGTGAACTACAGGGGACAATATTATGGTGCTGGCATGGTCGTTGGTGCTGAGGTGAAAAACGGTCGCGTTGAAACCCATTTCGGTGTCAGGGCGAACCAGTTTACCGTAGTGAATCCCAATAATGGAAAACTGGAACCGGTCTTTGTAATCAAGAACGGTCAGGTGTTTTTCGGGGACGGGTTTATTGAGAATGGTAGCATTACTAACGCCAAAATCTCAAACGCCTCTATTACGATGGCAAAAATCGCTGATGGGTTGCGCTCGGATAACTGGCCGTACGGTGGCTGGAACCTGCCAAAATCCGGTGCATTTGAGATGCGCAGTTCGGCAAGCGGGGCGCGGGTAGCACTAGACCACACCGGACTGGCGGTCTTTGACGGCAGTGGCATATTACGGGTTAAGGTGGGAAAAATATGAGTTGGGGAATGATGGTGCAGATGCCGGCCGATTCGGTGTGGAATGTGAGGCAGGGGGAGGTGGGGACGTGATGGGAAAAGCCCTCGTGGGTGAGGGCTAGGAGTCAATTCGAAGATTGAGATAATATAAATTTTATCTGGAAGTCTCTTAGCATTTCTTTTGTTCTAATTATTGGGACTTTAAAATGATCACATATATCAGGAATTTTGGGACGACAGCCATTGTTTTTGTCTCTAACTTCATGAGTAACAACAGTAGCATTTATTGATTTAGCTTTAGCCACAATCCAAGGATCAGCTGCGCCAAGGAATTTTTCTATATGAGGAAGGCTATTTCTGTGTCTTGGTGAATATTCGGTATAAACGTAGTTCACAATTTCAGTGAAAGTCTTTTGTGTTAGTTCATCATCAACAGATTGAAAAAAAGACTTTTTATTCTTGATCCAAGAATACACATCATCATCCTGTTTCTGTAGTTCATGATATACATTTTTTATGCTGATCACCTGTCCTTCAGCAAATTTTGATTCCATGAAATCCCAAAACCCAGGACATAAATCGAAACAGTAATAGTCTTGTTGTGCTTGGATAAAGATATTGGAATCAATAAGATAAATCAAAGTCCCAACTCCTTCTGAGCAAACGCATATAATTTATTCGGGCGAATTCCTGTTAGTTGCTGGGCTTCTCTAAGCAATATTTTTCCTTCTAGGGCTTGCGTTGCTACTGCCACAGCAAGGCGCTCGCTAATCCTTACTTTTTGGCTTCTAGCATAGTCACCTCTTCCAGTTGATGGATTCTTTTCATTGATAGAACTGATAAACGCATCATGTGCTTCCTGAGCTATCAATTTAAGGTCTAAAGCTCTTCTTGCAATAACCCATCTACTTACTCGAAACGTAGACACCATATGATCCATATTTTCCCCTAAATCAATATGGATCACCCATTCTTTTAGAAACAGTTCTTTAGGTGTTAGATATTCAGCCGCAACAGCATTGCAGAATACCTCCTCTTTAGCATGAGAATAGTTAGATAGATCAGATATAGCAGATTGTCCGATAATTAGATGTGCAAGTTCATGAATTAAAGTAAATAACTGTGCGGATTTAGCATCATTTGTATTGATGAATATCACAGGTGCATAATTATCAGCAATACAAAATCCACGAAAATCTTCAACACTCAATGGCCTATGAGTATTGTTTTTAACCACGCCATTTCTCATGACTAAAATGCCGAGAGATTCTATTTTTTTTACCAGTAAAGAAAGTAAATCTGTCCACTTACCTCTTGCTGGTGGTATGGGAATATTAATTCTATTTTTTATTAAATTAACAATATCTGTTACAGAGTTATTGATGCTCAGTGCGCCAACTACATCAACTTCATTAAAATCATTTGCTTTGGCATATTCTCTATACCAGTCTTGTTTTATTAATACATCATTTAATGTATCTTTCAGTTCTAAAGATACAGGCTTACCTATACTACCAATTGTTCTCCTATCAGGAATAGGCAATTGTTCATATGGTGGCTCATTTAAGTATAGATAACCAAAAGGAATGTGAGTTAAATCAGCATACTTCTGCGCTTGAGAGAAGGTAATGGACTCTTTACCATCTTCCCAACCAATTACAATATCGACAGGCTTATCGAATTTTTCAGCAATGTATTGCACGGAGAGAAATGCTCGATTTCTCGCCCATGTTAACATACTGTTATTAATAATTGCCTGTGCCATCTAGAGTTATCCATAAAATAGTGCTATATGACTAATACTCGCTTCTATCTTAAGAATCGTCAATTCGGTTTTACCTATCTTTGATAGAGGTTCGTTAATCCTATCTAAGCTACATGCCACATCATTCATGCATTTTTGTATAGTTTGTCATACTAATTAACTTTCCTTAATATGTGATCGGAATTTTCCTAATCCGTGAAGTGAAAAGAGCGCTAATTTATCGAAATGTGATAAAAAATATATTTCAATTTAAAACTGTATTTTATGGTTATTATTGATGAGATTGGCATAATAAACCCGCAGGAAGTCGCGGGTTGGATGGTTACTCGGAATTAAGCAGCTCTGACTATGTAATTGAAGGCTACGTTACGAGGGCGAGTTTCTGATGCGGTTCTAGCAACCCTAGATGCATCAAAACTCCAATCACCGTTTGTAGCGAATGATCCTACGCCATGCCCTGCCCAGTCAATCGTATTAAATCTCGCCTGAAAAGCTCCATTCGCGCGCGGAGCCTCAACCCCTTTTACCATTCCGAGTGATCCTGTAATATTTTGCAACGCATCAGTCTGTTCCGATAAAATCTGGCGCCCGTTATCTATTCCACGCCTCCCATCCCAACCACGAATAAACTCGCCGCGTAAGTCAGGCAGCACACCAGATGGATAAGCAATAGCAAGTTTTGGATATCTTGCTATATCAAATGAGTCACCGTTACACATCAACCAACCTTCTGGTGGTGTTTCTGTCGGCCAAGGGACGGGGACGCCAACAGGTAAATTGCAGTCACCCATGTGTGAATTGAGAGCATTTTGATTTGCGATAGCTAGATCATACACTGCTTTCACTGCTTTTGGTGTTGCAGCCATCGTTTCACTATCACTACCCACATCATTACTCAGGACAACAAACCCTTTATCTTGCAGCGTGGCATCTGGATGATTGCGGCTTTGGGCGTGTTCTTCAATTGCTTCTTTGACATATTGTGGAGTTGCAACGACAACAAGGCCATCATCGTCTAAGGCTATTACGTCAGGTTTTTTATCTTGCATATTTATTCCCTCATTTCATCAACAATACAATTGCTAAGTAACATGAAGGCGGTGGGATACTTCTCCGCCCGTGAACATCAATAAAATCGGTTCATCAATACTGGAGAGTACGGCTTGACTAATATTTGATAGGTTGCATGTTTTGTTGGCAGGATGACATAAAATGACAGGTGGGGAATTAATAGAATTTATCAGACATATGATGAAATTTAACCCACAGGCTCACGTAAAACTTTTACGCGACCTTATGACCTTGATATACCTTAACTTATTGATTTAATTGAATTCCTGCTCTGTGCAGGAAATGAGTAAAATCAACAGGTTAGCTAAAGGTGGGATTTCCTGCCTTTGTAACCCATTGATTTGTTCGAGGCCGTCACTTTGGCTCAACCATTAGGGAAATCCCAATAGTTGATTTACGTGCTGGACAAAAGGATTAAACATATTGATTTTATTATTTTTACTGGTCGACAACCCCGCTTTCCTTCCGTTTCAAACGGAGATGTGGGATTTGAAAGCCCATTTAAGTGATAGTTCATGGAGAGGTGCGCACGAGTGAGTCGGAGGCAAAGGGTTAAGTCGTTTTGTTCAGCTCGTTGTGTCCAAGTAATACACTGAAATACAGTGAATTTATTGCATTTGTCCAGCGCTTTTATTAGAGGGCTTAGATTCAAGCCCTCCTGCATAACACAGATTTTAGATGCGGGATTATCCCGTAGGTTAAAGGGTGGATTTCTGCCCTATAGTGATAGTAGCTTCCTTTCCCATTGCTCTACAATTTCCCGTTTTTCTTTCAGGTAGTCGTAACGGTCATAGTGCTTGGTTGAAACACCGGGTTTTTTGTGGTTTTGCAATCTATCCCTCATCTCAGAACTGATCCCCATTTCCCCTGCAAGTGTCTTAAAGGTTCGCCTGATATCCCTTGGAGTAAACCTATCAAAGCCAGAGCGAGCGCAAAATTTGCGTATTTGTTTAGCATATTCAGCCGCCAGTAAGTGGCCTTCTTTAGTTTTTCCTGGAAACAAGAATTCTGAGTCTGGATATTGTTTGACTTGCTGCTCTAATATCTTGGTGGCAGATTCACATAATGGGATTACGTGATAGTCGCCGTTCTTTGATATGTGAGGGGGCACTGTTAATGTATTATTCTTTTTATCCCAATTATCTTTTGTATTGGTCATAATTTCCCAAGGGCGTTGACCACCTGTAAAAATGCAGAGCAACAACAGACGCCCGTAATTTGGGTTGATTGGACACGCTACCGTAGAAACTTGGAATAGATTCAGAATCGACTGCATTTCATCCCATGATAGAAACCTATCCAATGCCTTATCTGCACCTTCTTGTCGTGGAACGACGGTTACAGGATTTCTATCGAGGCCATAAATAACTTTATCGTTTAGCTTGGCGGGGTCATTGTCAGCGAATAGTCCAAAATTGAATACAGCATGAAGATTTGAACGCACCTTATTTGAACCAGCAACAGCACCACGCGATATGAATTCAGCAAGTACTCTTTTAATGTGATCTGGCGTGATATCTTTTGCAGGGATGCTTCTATCAATGTGCTGACTGTCCAGTACTTGATTTAGTCTGTACTGAGTTTTGTCATACGCTCTTTTACCGCGACGTTTCTGATCGGTGATATAATCATTAAATAGTTGTTCGACTGTGGCGTGCTCTATGATGGCTTTTTCAGGAGAGGATAGTTTTTCTTGAGATTCTTGAGCCTTTGATGTCGCCTCCGCCAAAGTAAGTGTGGGGTAATCACCCAAGGTTAGAAATTTTCTCGAACCATTAAGGTGATACTTGTAAACAAAAACCTTTCTACCAGAGGGGTAGATTTTAAGCCCCAATCTACCTGTTCCGCGAGTAGCTGAGGCCTGCCAAACATAGTAGGCCTGATCTTTAGGTTTGATACCTTTTATCTTGCTATCGGTAAGTAGTAATCCAGCCATAATCATGGGTGCTCTAACGGGTGTCTTAGTAATGAAATACTATGACATGAAATGAAATTATTCAACATGATAAAATCCTTTTTAATCATTATGATGAAACAAAATGAAATAACTAGAAATCACCTGAAATCTATAAAAATTGCCCTTCTAAGCCGTAGGTCACAGGTTCGAATCCTGTAGGGAGTACCATCCATTCATATCGTAACGTCTTCCAAAGTCTACAAAATCCCAATAAATACGCAGTGTTGGCCTTTTCCCGTTCTCTTGTGGTCTAGTAAGGTATGTTGAAATCTACGATCTTATAGGGGTATATTTAGGGGTACGTTCAGGTTCAATGAAGTGAGATACCCCATGAAGCTAACAGCCCGACAGGTGGACACTGCAAAGCCGAAAGAAAAACCCTACAAACTTGCAGATGGTGGCGAACTATATCTATTGGTTAACCCTAATGGCTCTCGTTATTGGCGGTTAAAGTATCGGATCGCAGGTAAAGAAAAATTACTCGCATTGGGGGTATATCCTGAAATCTCCCTTGCCGAAGCACGAACCAAGAGAAATGATGCGCGGAAGAAGCTATCGGATGGTAATGATCCAATAGAAGAAAAGAGAGCAGAAAAGGCCGCCAAAATCTTTGCGGTCAGTAATAGTTTTGAATCCATCGCTATTGAATGGCACGATTATAATGTCCCAACTGGTCAAAAGGATATGCCGAAGATATTCTGGAATATCTGAAAAAAGACATCTTTCCGTATATTGGTAAACGTGCTGTTACCGAGATTAAACCTGCTGAAATGCTGGCTGTGCTCCGAAAAATGGAGCAACGCGGCGTTTTGGATAAACTGAAAAAAACCAGACAGGCCTGTCGGCAAATTTTCACCTATGCCGTTATTACTGGTCGGGCAGAGTTCAATCCCGTTACTGACCTTGCCAGCGCACTGAAGGCTCCCAAGCAAAAACACTTCCCACACCTTTTAACCGATCAACTACATGATTTTCTTATCGCCCTGAGTGGTTATAGTGGAAGTCTGGTCACTCAATCAGCGACACGTATGCTGATGCTGACCGGAGTACGTACTATTGAGCTGAGAGAATCGGAATGGACTGAATTCGATTTTGATAACGATCTCTGGCAAATCCCCGCCGAGCGAATGAAAATGCGCCGCCCTCATATTGTCCCACTGTCAAATCAGGTTAATTACTATATTTGATACTCATCAACAGATTGAATGCATGACCAGATTTTTAGTGTTTTTACAACGACATCAAAATCTGCATTTTCATTAGCCCTAATTTCTGCTGTGAAAAGATACCCAATATTATGCATATGTATTAGCATTGTATTTTTTGATGTAAGTATTAAACAAGTTATAATAACTAAAAATTTAATTATTAATTCATGGGATTATAATTTAAGAAGATATTGTTAAATCTCTCAATGGCAGCTTCCTGTTTATCGAAATTTATAAAATATAAAGACTGCCATTTTTGTGTTTGGAGTGCTTGTTTTGATGTAGGAGATACCCATGTAGGGTAGACCCGAATACCTCTTTTACCCGCTTTAGTTTGACTTGAGAAAATACCTTGTTTTATTAGGGCGTGTGAGTTAAATAGAAAAATACCTTTTTGATGTTCCGAAAAAGTCGCTATTAGACAAAAATCAATGTTATCACTTTTTTCAAAAGGCGTTATTTCTGAGTTTGGAGCAGGCCTTTTCCAAAGAGTAACAAATTGCCCTTGTTTATTAGGTGTTGTTTTAGCTTGACGAAAAACTATCGATTTACCATCTAGTTGAAGGCGCATAGCACTATAATCACCGCTTTCTGTTTCGAGATATGGAGTGGATGTTAATGGGAATGCAGAAGGAAGTAGAAGATACTCTTTTATTTCGATAAAGATATTAGGTAGATTATTTATACTTTGTTTTAATGATGCCAATTTGTATTTCCTCTTTCTTGATACTAATAAATCAACAGGGAGTGATTACTTATACGAAGTTATACAGTACAAATTTATTACTTTATTTACAATAAAATAAACTCTCTGTTCTTCAGGACAGAGAGTTATACATTGGAGAAAATAAACTCATTTAATTAAGATAAAGCGTTAGAGCCATGCCCGGTTTTATCTCTTTGCTTTTGATGTTTTTATTCCAATTGATCAAATCATTAATATTTATACCATGACGTTTAGCAATGCTAAAAAATGAATCACCTTTGCGTACATGATAGGTGACTGAGCTATTATCATCGATTTTCAGCACTTGACCAATCTTGAGCTGATCAGCCATTTTTAAGCTGTTCAGTCTTTGCAACTCTCGGTGAGTCGTGTTGAAGCGCTTCGCAATTGCTGACAATGTATCTCCGGCACGAACTGTATAATGGCTTTTTTGCTTGTGTTCAACCGTCAGGCGGATACTTTTCAAGATGTTTTTATCTGTCAAGGATGCCTTAAATTGGTTGACGTTCTTTCTTGGCAGCATGATGTAATGCGGTCCATGAGGAGATGTCATGCCTTTTTTATAGCCTGGGTTATATGCCCTGATTGATGTCAACGATAGCCCAGATAATTCAGCCGCTTGTGACAGCATGATTTGTTGCCCTATTTCAACCTTCGTCAGTGCGTATTGGTTGTTAGGTTTAGGGAGCTTGAAACTAAATTTCTCGTTATGGCGAATGATATTACTCAGTGCCAATATCTTGGGAACATAGTGCATTGTTTCCCTTGGCAGTGACAACGCCCAGAAATCTGTTGGTTTCCCTTGTGCTTTATTGTCTTTGATTGCACGTATAACCCTGCCTTCGCCACTGTTGTAAGCGGCAATGGTCAAAAGCCAATCACCATTGAATCGTGTGTTGAGGTATTCAAGCATATCAAGAGCGACTGTTGTTGATGCTGCAATATCACGGCGGGCATCGTACCATTTATCTTGTTTCAGACCATAATGACGGCCTGTGCTTGGGATAATCTGCCATAATCCTGCCGCCTGAGCGTAGGAAGTAGCATGAGGGTCAAAAGCACTTTCCACTATAGGCAGCAATACCAATTCCATTGGCATATGTCGGTTATCAAGTTGCTCAACTATCCAATAAATGTATGGTTCAGCGCGCAATATCACGCTTTGGATATGGCTCTTGTGTTTCAAATAGTAACTTTGCTGTTCGCTCACCCTGCTATTATCAGGAATTTCCATCTTCAACTCATCGCGAATATGTCCCCACAAATCTTGTTGGGCTGTCGGATTCACCTTCCAGTTTGCAGGATCATCTGGTTCTGCAATACCGTTTGCTTTCTGATTCGTTGAAGACATCTTCTGTGCTTGTTGCTGGGAAGGAGCCTTTGTTTGTAGGCTCGATTGACACCCAGCAAGAAGAACAGAGCTGAACAAGATCACTTTTGTCTTCATATTCTTTTCTGATGCTTGATTAAAAGGCGAGCAATGATACTGGCCTATTACGTAGAAGACAACCCAATAAAATTAAAATCGATCTTTATAAGCTCTTAGTTGCTGAAAAATAGAAGAAAGTGGCATAGAGTTGGATTTGATTCCGATATTTTTTTGTAAATCAATATCATGACAATTTAAGAAAACATTGATTTTTTTCTCTGTTTGTAAATTTGTTGGGACTGTTGCTTGGTTATTTTCACGTAATTTAAGAATTTCTTGATAATAATCGTGAATAACCTGATTGTCAGGTAATATTGCTTTTGCAAATTTCATATTTGCCGCTGTGTATTCGTGAGCACAGCAGATCAATGTATCATCGGGTAATGACGAAATTTTCCCCAGAGAGGAAAACATTTGTTCGGCTGTACCTTCAAATAGACGTCCACAACCACCAGAAAACAGAGTATCTCCACAAAACAGATAGGGAGCCTGATAGAATGCAATGTGGCCAAGTGTATGTCCTGGCAATTCTATGACTCGGAAAGAAAAACTTCCTATCTCAACGGTATTATTTTCATGGACAATATGAGTTGTCCCTTTATTTTCTGTTTCTTCAGGGCCATATACGGGTAACTCAGGATATTGTTCGAGTAGTCCAGGAACACCACCAACGTGATCATAATGGTGGTGTGTCAGCAGAATTGCAGCGGGAATAAGTTGATTTGTTGCTAGAATATCAATGACAGGCTGTGATTCAGCGGGATCGATAATGACACAATGCTTGTTTTCATCACAAAGTAACCAAATGTAGTTATCTGAAAGGGCTGGTATCCTGATAAGCTCCATTATACGCCTCATTTTTATAGTAGGTTGATAAGGAAGATGACATGCGATCAGCACGTTCAATCAAGCAAATAACCCTCCCTGCTTCTTGGGCCGAGTTACCGTGGGGAGAATATTACCGCGTTGCCCTGGAACGTCAATTGGAACCGTGGTGGCCAAAAATCTTTGGTTTTCATTTAGTGAAAATCGGTAATTTAAGCGCCGAGATTGATACTCGTTCCTGTTTGGTCAGCCATCAAGTCAATATAGGATTACAAGGGAAAAATATGGATGTCATCACTGATCCCAATTACCTCCCTTTTGCAACTAAATCTGTTGATGCCTGTTTGTTGGCACATATGTTGACTTATAGTATTGATCCACATTGGCTTTTGAGAGAGGTCGATAGGATAATGATAGACGATGGTTGGTTGGTTATCAGTGGTTTTAACCCAATGAGTATATTAGGTTTCAGGAAAATGATTGCCCCGATATATCGTCGGCAATCTTGCAGAGCCCAAATGTTTTCAATGCTGCGCCAATCGGATTGGCTGCGTCTTCTTAATTATGAAGTTATTCATCATGCTAATTTCCACGTTTTACCGTGGCATAGCGGAACGCTTCTTGATAACTCCTGTATGTCAATATTCGGTTGTCTGAATGTAATTATTGCCCGCAAACGGACAATACCGTTGACATTAAACCCTATGCGGGCAACATTGATGAAACCAAGATTCAATAGTGCGTTGGGGGCGGCGAAAAATATTCACCGACGCTATTAATTGACGGGTTAATTTTCGCTTTCGATATAGCCATCATCCGCTTGAGTCGGGTTATTAGCGGCCGTGCGAGCCAGCTCATCACATCGTTCATTTTCCTGATGTCCGGCGTGGCCTTTGACCCAGCGCCAATCAATGTCATGCAGCGAGATAGCTTTATCGAGTCGTTGCCAGAGATCGACATTGACAACAGGAGATTTGTCAGTTTTTTTCCAGCCACGTTTTTTCCAGTTATGGATCCATTGAGTGATCCCTTGGCGTACATACTGGCTGTCCGTCGTCAAGATCACGGTACAGGGACGTTTGAGAGCTTCCAACCCTATTATGGCTGCCATTAATTCCATGCGGTTATTGGTTGTGTGAAAATAACCGCCACTCAAGGTTTTTTCTTGCTGTTGGTAGCGGAGTAAAACGCCATATCCGCCAGGACCAGGATTGCCGAGGCAAGAACCATCGGTGAAAATTTCTACCTGTTTGTTCATTTTTGGTAGACTCTTCCTATATTGTCTTTAATCAAAAATCTAAGTCTGACACAAAAAAACATTATGAGCACTGCTATTACCCGCCAAATAGTCCTCGATACCGAAACAACCGGTATGAACAAGTTAGGTGTTCACTATGAGGGACACAACATCATTGAAATTGGTGCCGTGGAGGTTATCAACCGTCGTCTGACAGGACGCCATTTTCATATTTATATCAAACCAGAACGTTTAGTTGATCCTGAAGCGTTTGAAGTTCATGGGATTAGTGATGAATTTTTGCAGGATAAACCAAAATTTGCGGATATTGCTGATGAATTCATTGAGTTTATCCGTGGTGCTGAGTTGATTATTCATAACGCAACGTTTGATATCGGCTTTATGGATTATGAATTCAGTAAACTGAATCGAAATATTCCACCAACCGCTGAGTTTTGTAGCATTACTGATAGTTTGGTATTGGCGAGAAAACTTTTCCCTGGTAAGCGTAATAACCTCGATGCGTTGTGTGATCGTTACCATATCGATAATTCCAAACGTACTCTTCACGGGGCATTGCTCGATGCTGAGATTCTGGCTGATGTTTATCTGGCAATGACAGGTGGCCAGACATCATTGGCTTTTTCGATGGAAGGGGAAACATCAGGCAATATCCAGGTTGCAGAAATCCAGAAAATTACTCGCCCGCAGGCGGGACTGAAAATTGTTTATGCTTCCGATGAAGAATTAATTCAACATGAATCTCGTTTGGATTTGGTGGAAAAGAAAGGGGGAAGTTGCCTTTGGCGTTCAAAACCTGAACAGATACATTGAAAAACAGTGGTAAAATGGTGGTAAATGCATAGCTGAGGCGAAAAACTGTGCAAATGAACTGTTTTGTTATAAAAAGCGATTGACGGATTTCATCGTAGCCCGTATTATCCACCCCGTTCTTAACCAGAACGCCCTGCGGTGCGGTAGTTCAGTTGGTTAGAATACCGGCCTGTCACGCCGGGGGTCGCGGGTTCGAGTCCCGTCCGCACCGCCAGAATTTATAAGCCCTGAGTTTTTGACTCGGGGCTTTTAATTTTTTACAGAACATTTCAAATCAACTTATAAAAATACGTTGTTCCTGAAAATTCCCCGTTGGAATCGATAACAAAATTTGGGATTTGCCCAGCTTCAATAAAACCACATTTTCGATAAAGTGTAGAAGCTGGATCGTTAGTGCGCGTGTCCAATACCAGTAAATGACGTTGATGTTGTCTCGCCAAGTGCTCAAGTTCATTCATCAACTTTCTACCAATCCCACGCTGGCGATAGGTGGTATGTACCATCAGTTTTTCCACGTCAGCGCGGTGAAGACCATTCTTTTTCTTGCAGAGGGAAAGTTGCACTGATCCTGCGATGTTTTCACCTTCTAGCGCGACAAGTAGTAATCGATGACCTGCTGTGAGATCTGCTTCGACATTTTGCCAGTATTGTTCTGCTTCGTTCTCTTCCAAGGGAGCAATAAAGCCGATGGAGGCATTACTTTTGACACAATCATGTAGTAAATGAATAAGTCCATCGTGTTTTGTATTGGTGGAATCTAATCGTATGATAATTGGGGCTAATATTGAATCAGATAGAGGAGCAGATTTTATCATTTGCTATTGATTTTGGAATAAGTGGTGATTAAATACCATACAGTAAGATCTTTGCCATGTATATGAAAATAAATGCATATATCAATAATAAAAATGAAGCAGAACTGTTGAAGGAATATTATCTAAGCTATTTTTACATTATTGAACAATACGATATTAAAACAGCTTCTTTTTCCAATAGTAGTACAGGTATTTATCGCTTTTCGAAACAATAGGCTGTTGAAATCGCATTGGCTGCAATTTACTCGAGCTTATCCAGCAATAAAAATATATTACAAGTGAATTTTGTTCATTACTCTAACTTAGCAGAAAAATGGAGCTTTTTGGCCTTGATTAACCTATTGGGTATCGTGTCTAATACGTGGCTTTCTATTGCGCAAATCACGTCAGGAAATTATTTCTTATTTGCGCAAGATCACCTTTAGTTGTCAGCTTGGTCTTGACAGAGAACCAAAACAACAAGGTAAATCAAATAATTATTGCCAAGGAGAAATTAAGATAGTTTTTCTTATCATCTGGCATTAATTATCTGGTATTAATGATTGCGGTTTGTATGCTGCGCTGCGAAAATTAGTCCTTAGTTCACTAACGCTTTTATCCGACTTGGAGTAAAGAATGACCACTCGTAAAACCCTTGCTAATGCTATCCGCTTCTTGAGCATGGACGCTGTGCAGAAAGCAAAATCAGGGCATCCTGGCGCACCAATGGGAATGGCTGACATTGCCGAAGTGCTGTGGCGTGATTATTTGAACCATAACCCTTCGAATCCTGGTTGGGTTGATCGTGACCGTTTTGTGTTATCCAATGGCCACGGCTCCATGCTGATTTACAGCCTTCTGCACCTGACGGGTTATGATGTTTCTATTGATGATTTGAAAAATTTCCGTCAACTGCACTCTAAAACGCCAGGCCATCCAGAATATGGCTATACTCCAGGCGTAGAAACCACTACTGGCCCACTGGGACAGGGGATCGCCAATGCAGTAGGTTTTGCGATTGCAGAACGCTCGCTGTCAGCGCAGTTTAACCGTCCAGGCCATGATATCGTCGATCACTACACTTATGTGTTCATGGGCGACGGCTGTATGATGGAAGGGATCTCTCATGAAGTTTGCTCTTTGGCGGGTACACTGAAACTGGGCAAATTAATTGCATTCTATGATGATAACGGTATTTCTATCGACGGTGAGGTAGAAGGTTGGTTCACTGATGATACCGCAGCGCGTTTTGAAGCCTATGGCTGGCATGTTATCCGTGGCGTAGATGGTCATGATTCTGACGCTATTGCGGCAGCTATCGAAGCAGCACGCAAAGAAACAAACAAACCATCCCTGTTGATGTGCAAAACCGTCATCGGCTTTGGTTCACCAAATAAAGCAGGCAAAGAAGAATGTCATGGTGCCCCGCTGGGTGATGCTGAAATTGAAGCAACCCGTAAAGCGCTGGGTTGGGAACATCCTGCTTTTGAAATTCCTCAAGACATTTATGCTGGCTGGAACGCCCAGGAAGTTGGCAAAACCAAAGAAGCAAGCTGGGAAGAGAAATTTGCTGCATATGCGCAAGCTTATCCAGAATTGGCTGCTGAATTCAACCGCCGTACCAGCGGTGAGCTGCCAGCGAATTGGGAAGCTGAATCCAAAGCATTCATTGAAAAACTGCAACAGAACCCAGCCTCCATTGCCAGCCGTAAGGCATCACAAAATGCACTGGAAGCATTCGGTAAAGTTCTGCCAGAATTCATGGGTGGCTCTGCTGACTTAGCACCAAGTAACCTGACCATGTGGTCTGGCTCCAAGCCACTGAACGAAGTTCAGGACGGTAACTACATTCATTACGGTGTGCGTGAATTCGGTATGTCTGCCATCATGAACGGTATCGCATTGCATGGTGGTTTTGTGCCTTATGGCGCAACATTCCTGATGTTTGTGGAATATGCCCGTAACGCTGTACGCATGGCGGCACTGATGAAAGTGCGTAGCATCTTCGTTTATACCCACGATTCCATCGGATTGGGTGAAGATGGCCCAACTCACCAGCCAGTCGAACAAATTGCTAGCTTGCGCGTAACGCCAAACATGAGCACATGGCGCCCATGTGACCAGGTTGAATCTGCGGTTGCGTGGAAATATGCAATTGAGCGCAAAGATGGCCCAACTTCACTGATCTTCTCCCGTCAAAATCTGGCACAGCAGGATCGTACTGCTGAGCAATTGGCGAATATCGAGAAAGGGGCTTACATCCTGAAGGATTGCGCAAGCCAGCCTGAATTGATCCTGATTGCAACGGGCTCCGAAGTGGAATTGGCAGTGAAAGCGGCTGATCAACTGACTGCCGAAGGTCGTCAGGTTCGCGTGGTTTCTATGCCATCTACCGATGCTTTCGATAAGCAGGATGCTGCATACCGTGAAGCGGTACTGCCAGCGGCAGTTTCTGCCCGTGTTGCCATCGAAGCGGGTATTTCTGATTATTGGTTCAAATATGTTGGTATCAATGGCGCTATCGTCGGTATGAACACTTTCGGTGAATCTGCACCTGCTGATGTTCTGTTCAAAGAGTTCGGTTTCACTGTTGAAAATGTAGTAGCCAAGGCAACAGCTTTGCTGAAATAATCGCCAAATAATCCTATTAAGCGCATTCGCATCAATTTTAGGGCGAATGCGCTCTTTTTTTGTTCAACTTTTCCTCCATAATGTGACGAATGGCACTTGCCATCACTCTTTTTTTCTCGTAATCTGCTTTTATGGTTGCTGAACCGTTTCAGTTGAGTGCATAAATGAGATAATAAAATGTCTTGTCTGTCACAATCTGGTTAATTTTGTGATGAATTATCAGTACAAGTAGACATTGCTCAGTTATCCTAAGCGGTCGCGTGACTATAGAGAAATTCAGGGAGTAACATGACTATCAGGGTAGCGATTAATGGTTTCGGAAGAATAGGGCGTAGCGTCTTGCGTGCTCTTTACGAATCAGGGCGTCAAGCTGAAATTTCAGTGATCGCTATCAATGAGTTGGCAAATGCACAAGGCATTGCTCACTTGTTGAAATACGATTCCAGTCATGGGCGTTTTGCATGGGATGTACGCCTGAATAATGATTTATTGCAAATAGGAGACGATAGCATCCGGCTGTTTCATCAACCGAATATCTCGGCTCTGCCGTGGAAAGAGTTGGGTATTGATATAGTTCTTGATTGCACAGGTAAGTATGGTGAACGGGCAGACGGAGAGTCTCATATCGCCAGCGGAGCCAAAAAAGTCCTATTTGCGCATCCAGGAGGAAATAATCTGGATGCAACCGTAGTATATGGTGTTAATCACCATTCATTGGTTGCCGAAGATCGCATTGTTTCTAATGCATCCTGTACAACAAACTGCATCATTCCAATCATTAAAGTGTTGGACGATGCGTTCAATATTGAGTCTGGTACAGTGACAACCATTCACGCATCGATGAATGATCAACCCGTGATTGATGCTTATCACTGTGATTTACGTCGAACCCGAGCGGCCAGTCAATCCATCATTCCTGTTGATACAAAACTGGCTGCGGGGATCACACGTATTTTCCCTAAATTTAATGATCGGTTTGAGGCGATTTCTGTTCGGGTACCCACTATCAATGTGACAGCCATTGACTTGAGCGTAACAGTTTGTTCGCCAGTGAGTGTGGAAGATGTGAACCAGCTCCTGCAAAAATCAGCAGCCAGGGAGTTTCATGGTATAGTGGATTACACAGAGCTGCCGCTGGTTTCAACGGATTTTAATCACGATCCCCACAGTGCTATTGTGGATGGCACACAAACGAGGGTCAGCGGGAAGCACCTGATTAAAACCCTTGTGTGGTGTGATAATGAGTGGGGCTTTGCCAATCGCATGATTGATACGACACTGGCAATGGCCGCAACCGGTTTCAAATAATCATTTGTTGTGTCACAAACGGCACACAGCAGAAGATTGAGTAATTTTATAAAGAATCAATGAGAGGATTCACCATGTCTGTAATTAAGATGACTGATTTAGATCTGGCGGGTAAACGCGTATTGATCCGTGCTGATCTGAATGTGCCTGTAAAAGATGGCAAAGTGACTTCTGATGCACGTATCCGCGCGTCTTTGCCAACAATTGAGGCTGCGTTGAATCAGGGAGCCAAGGTCATGGTTACTTCTCACCTGGGACGCCCAACTGAGGGAGAATACAACGAAGAGTTCTCACTGCAACCTGTCGTTGATTATTTGAAAGAAGCACTTTCTTCTCCTGTTCGTCTGGAAAAAACCTATCTGGATGGTGTTGAAGTGTCGGAAGGTGAATTAGTGGTTCTGGAAAACGTTCGCTTCAACAAAGGTGAGAAAAAAGACGATGAAACGTTATCAAAACAGTATGCTGCACTGTGTGATGTGTATGTAATGGATGCTTTTGGTACTGCGCACCGTGCACAAGCGTCAACTCATGGCGTTGCTAAGTTTGCCCCTATTGCTTGTGCTGGTCCACTGCTATCTGGTGAACTGGAAGCTTTGGGTAAAGCACTGCACAATCCTGCCCGTCCAATGGTGGCAATTGTGGGAGGCTCTAAGGTTTCAACCAAACTGACCGTTCTTGATTCGCTGTCCAAAATTGCCGATCAACTGATTGTGGGTGGTGGAATTGCTAATACATTTGTTGCCGCAGAAGGACACAATGTTGGTCGTTCGCTGTACGAAGATGATTTGATCTCAGAAGCGAAAAAATTGATGGAAAGCTGTGACATCCCAGTTCCTACCGATGTTCGTGTTGCGACAGAATTCTCTGAGACTGCGGAAGCAACGCTGAAATCCACCAGCGAAATTCAAGATGAAGAGCAGATCCTTGACTTGGGTGATGCTTCTGCCGAACGTCTGGCTGAAATCCTGAAAAGCGCCAAGACCATTTTGTGGAATGGTCCTGTAGGTGTTTTTGAATTCCCTAACTTCCGTAAAGGAACCGAAATTATTGCCCGTTCAATTGCTGAGAGTGATGCTTTCTCTATCGCAGGGGGCGGTGATACTTTGGCAGCAATCGATCTGTTCGAAATTGCTGACAAGATCTCTTACATCTCTACTGGTGGTGGTGCTTTCCTTGAATTCGTTGAAGGCAAAAAACTGCCAGCCGTTGTGATGCTGGAAGAACGTGCTAAAAGTAATTAAGTTGTAATAACAGGCAGTATTGGCTGCCTGTTCAATGTCAATACAGGACCACGTAACATGTCTAAAATTTTTGATTTCGTAAAACCGGGTGTCATCACTGGTGATGATGTTCAAAAAGTCTTTGCTGTCGCTAAAGAAAACAATTTCGCGTTACCAGCGGTTAACTGCGTCGGTACTGATTCCATCAACGCAGTGTTGGAAACGGCGGCAAAAGTACGTGCTCCGGTCATTATCCAGTTTTCTAACGGCGGTGCCTCTTTCATTGCTGGTAAGGGTCTGAAAGCAGAAGGTCAACAAGCAGCGATTATTGGTGCTATTTCTGGTGCTCACCACGTTCACCAGATGGCAGAACATTATGGTGTGCCTGTTATCCTGCATACCGACCATTGTGCACGTAAACTGCTGCCATGGATCGATGGCCTGCTGGAAGCGGGTGAGAAACACTACGCACAAACGGGCAAGCCTCTGTTCTCCTCTCACATGATCGATCTGTCAGAAGAATCTCTGGAAGAAAATATTGAGATTTGCAGCCAGTATCTGGCACGTATGGCGAAAATCGACATGACACTGGAAATCGAACTGGGTTGTACTGGTGGTGAAGAGGATGGTGTTGATAATTCCCATCTGGACAGCTCTTCCCTGTATACACAGCCAGAAGATGTGGCCTATGCGTATGAGAAACTGAACGCTATCAGCCCACGTTTCACCATCGCGGCTTCTTTCGGTAATGTTCATGGTGTATACAAACCTGGCAACGTTAAACTGACGCCAAAAATTCTGCGCAATTCACAGGACTACGTTTCTGAAAAATTCAACCTGCCACACAACAGTCTGGATTTTGTCTTCCACGGTGGTTCTGGCTCTACTGCAGAAGAGATTCAGGAAGCCGTGAGCTATGGTGTAGTGAAAATGAATATCGATACCGATACCCAGTGGGCAACTTGGGAAGGTATCCTGAACTACTACAAAAAGAATGAAGGTTACCTGCAAGGCCAGTTAGGTAACCCTGAAGGGGCAGATAAGCCTAACAAGAAGTTCTACGATCCACGTGTTTGGCTGCGTGCTGCTCAGGCTTCCATGGTTGTTCGTCTGGAGCAGGCTTTTAAAGAACTGAATGCAGTTGATGTGCTGTAATAAATTGTTATTTATATAAAATTTATTACTTAGCTAATATAAAAGCTGGCTAAGTTCTTCTTGAATTAGCCAGCTCAATCCAGTATTTCCTGCCCGTTATTTGACTTATCAACGAGCGGAAAATTTGTTTAATCAAGCAGGATTAGACAGATTACGCTTTCATAATCTTGTTCAACCATGGCACCATAAAGGCCATAATCACAGCGACAATCAGGGTTGCAATCCCAATTTTACCGAATACGTTAGTATAAATTGGCAGAGTTTGCAGTGGATTAGTCACGCCTTCTGGGGCGGCAGTAAAGGTTGCCACATAACTACCCAACACTGATGCTGCGGCTTGTGACAGGAACCACATACCCAGAATAAAACCAGTCAGATAGCTAGGAACAAACGTTGCTACCATTGCCAGTCCCAATGCGCTGATCATTAACTCTCCGATGCTCTGGAACAGGTACACCAGCACAATAAACCATGGGGATGTAATACCATTTTCATCGGCAAATAAACCAGAGGCTGCGGCGGTCAGGAACCCCAGAGAACACAAGAACATGCCGAAGGTGAATTTTGTTGGCATGGAAAAATCTTTACCTTTGTTACCCAGTTTAGTGTAAACCACGGCCAAGATAGGGCTGACGACGATGATCCAGAATGGGTTAAGTGCCTGAAAACTGATGGGGTTGATATTAAAACCCAGAATCTGGTGATGAACATTGTTGATGGCGAAGAAGTTGAGGGAAGTTGGCATCTGGTTATATAGGATATAGAACACGATAGCCTGAAGCATCAGAATAAATGCCACAAACATCTTATTGCGGCTGACTCTGTCCTGTTTGAATGCCTGCCAGAAGAAAATCATCACAACGATAGTTGAGATCGCCATAAGGGCAATATTGGCAATTTTGATATGGTGCAATAACCATGCACAGATACCAATCATTACAACTGCACCGATTAAGACCAAAAACAAAGCGATATAGCGCAAAGGGGCATGGTCTGGCTCTGAACCGATGTTATGTACCATACGACGGCAGGCGATATAAACCAGCAGGGCAATAATCAGACCGATACCGCAGATATTATAGGTGACTGCATAACCATATTTTTCTGCAATGACGGGGGCAAGAGAGAGGGAAACCAGAGAGCCAAGATTGATAGACATATAAAATAGCGTAAATGCACCATCCAAACGCGGATCTTGCGGCTGGTAACATTTTGCCAGCAGGCTGGCTGGGTTAGCTTTGAAAAGGCCATTACCAACAGCGACGGTTCCCAGGGCATAAAAAATCAGCTCAGGATTTATGATGGAAAGGCCAATCATGAAGTAGCCTATCGCCAGTACGATAGCACCCAAAACAATGGTTCGTTTTGTCCCCAGTAAGTGATCACCAACATATCCACCGATGGAAATCAGGCCGTAGACCAGCGCAGTAAATGCACCAAAAGTGATAAATGATTGTGCTTCTGAAAAACCGAGATGTTGAACGAAGTAAACAGCCAGAATACCTTGAACACCGTAGTAGCCAAATCGTTCCCATAGTTCTACAAAAAATATCATGAAGAAAGGTTTGGGTTGATCCCATAAACCGATCGGAGCAGTTTTACTCATAGTGATGCCTCTGTTTGCAATCATCAGATGGGCAGTACACTCAGATAAAAATATATTCAGATAATTATACTGTTGTTAACATATTTGTTACTTAAATGTATCGCGCAAATTGATATCTTGTTTATTTATTCAAGGTGATCGTGAAATGAGGGAGGTTAATACACTGGTATGGTATCTTCTCAACGATTGATCACACTAACTAAAAAGAGTAATACCAGATCTGACAGAATATTCACTAAATTAATATCAAAAAGTATTAATGCATGAACTAATTGTTTATAAATAAATCAATTAGGTTAATATAAAATCAAAATGAGCTTGTTATTTATTGGTAAGAGTGATAGAAGATAGATTGCTTATTACATATCATCACTAGAATCTATATATTAATTTTTTTTGTGGAATGTGACTGATGTAGTATAGCTGTAGTAAACGAGGAAAATATATCCTGAAAAATGAAGGAGATATTATAGAAAATACGGAGAAAGAGAAAAGTATAATAAACAGACTCCACCTATAATGTTAATAAAACGACTTACAGAGCTGAAATTTATTTTTCTTGCAGCAAATATAATGATATAGCCGAAAGCTAATAACCATATTGTCATTATAATAATATGAATAGAAGCAAGAGTAATAAAACTTGACACATTAATACAGCTTGATGTTAAAAAGTTTGGTGCTACAGTAAGATATAATATGATTGCTTTTATATTCATTATATTAGCAATATAGGCATCTTTTATTGTTGCAGTTTTTGTTTCTTTTTCCGTAACCTTTTTTTCTGAATATATTCCGTTTTTTATTAATGTATAAGAAAGATAGATTAAATAAACAGTTCCTATTGTCTGTATGGTATTTATAATGAATGGATATTTTATCACTATGCCTGTGATGCCTAAGCCAACCAGTAATGCATGAGTGTAAATCCCCAATGATGTTCCTATTATGATGGAAAACAAACCTTTTATTCCTCTATTCATCGCATTGGTCATACCGAGAGTAAAACTCGCACCAGGGGATAAAGCGATGGGTAATATGGTGAGAATAAAGCCAAAAATATTCAAAAGATTACCTATTTATTATTCCTTATACAATGTTATTTAACATGTTTAGGATGTTATGTAAAGAATTTTTATTAGTGACCTTATCTGTTTTCAATATCGATTCTAAATGATTTATCCATGTTGGTTATATATTGTTAATTAATAGTTAGACATGTTTTACATAGCATTTAGAAAAGATATTATTGAGTAAGTAAATTGATTTTATTCTATAAATGCAAAATATAAACATATTATGAACATTTATTGATTGCAGCATCGTATCTGAACTTTTAAGGTTGTAGCAAATACTTTTGCCAAACTCCATTTTGGATTAGATAAAGTTCACGTAGATGTAATCGATCTTCTTTGAAAGTTAAAAATTCGATTGCATTAGGTTCCACTTGGTATCCTCCCCAATTTTTTGGTTTTGGGATGGGGTTATCACTCAATATGTCTATCATTTGAGTAACTTGCTCACGTAATTCTTGTTCTGAGGTTAATAATTGACTTTGTTGGCAGCTTAGGGTGGTTATTTGGGCATCTCGGGTACGAGAATGCCAATACTTTTCTGCGTCTGATTCTGATATTTCAAAGGCGAGACCTGTGACGCGAACTTGGTAGCCAACACCTTCCCACCAAAATGTTAGGGAGACTTTCGGATTACGTTGCAGATCTTGCCCCTTTTTGGAGTTCAAATAGGTACAGAAAATAAAACCTTTATTGTTTACTGCTTTCAAGTCAACAAAACGTCCTGAAGGGAAGCCTTTTTCATCGAGGGTAGAAACACAAACTGCATTGGGATGTTTCAAATTCAGGTTTTTTTTGACTTCATCCCACCAAATCTTGAATTTTAATATTGGATCTTCAGACATAGTTTCCTCTGGTATTTATTGTCAGTTGATGCCGATATATATGGAAAGCATCAGGCTACAAACAATTAAACCTGATGCTGTCTGACTCTTTGTGAAGGAGTCATATATATAGAAGAGTTTAATAGACTAAATAAAAATTTCCTAGTTATATTTTCTATGGCTACTGATACCCCGTAGAGAAAAATTTGAGAGATGCACCACCACCAGATGAGGTATTGGAGAATGTATCTATTTCAGTTAGTGTATCGCCTCCCATGAATAATCCCTCTACACCTGCCTTATGAAGTAAATAGTAACATTCTTTTGCGTAGTAGCTATCGGCTACACTTAATGGGCCTGCGGCAAAGAAGGAATAATGCTTAGGCGATGAAAAAACACTGTTTAAGTACTCTCTTTCAAAAATAAAATCTATAATTTTATCTTGTGGTTTGATGTCAGTAAAATTTCGTACGCTTCGTTTGCCTTCCATATCTTCTACAATAAGTAGTCTTGGGATATATATTTTAAATAACAAAGTAGTAGGGGGTGGGATATTAAAATAAGTGGATCTGCCAATATTTATACCTATCGCTTTTAATACGCTATTGAGAACCAGGCCCCCAATAATGATCTTATATACGTTTGAAATACCTTTATGAGCAAGTAGAAACTTAACCTTTTCTATTTTATTTCCTCCTAGAATTAATAGCGTTTTCTGGTTAGAAAAAAGTTTTTTACGCCATGTTTGCAAAGCTCTCAACTCTTGCTGGACACCTTCTGAGTAACTCCAGGGCAAAAACGTTTTGATTGCAGTATTTGATGCGTTTGTACGGTGTAACTTGCAAAAACCTCCAATGATAAGTTCATTACCTAATTGAGACAGTTGCTTTGCGAAATTGATATCGTTATTTTGTTCTTCTGGATATAGTCGAGTATTACTGAATAAGATAATATCTCTAGGCTGCATTTGATGAGAACGTCTTATTGCTTCTTCGCCAACGCAATGTTCAAAATAGTCAACTTTTTGTTGCAACCTCTGGGATAGTATCTGGGCTATATAAGGTGTTTGTTTGGCACTATTTTTTTTGAAATCTCCTTGATGATTTATGAGTGCAATCGCTTTATTAGTCTTCAACAAAGGTAATAAAGAGTTAACTTCTTCATCAATGCGAGGGTGAGATGTTACTCCCTCATCAATATTGAGCCCAGCACTATACAAAATCACATTTCTATTTTTCATAAGTTATCTCTGAATACCTTTCTAACTCTAGATACTAGTTCGTATAGTTCATGTTGGGTAATGATAAATGGTGGTGTGAACAATAATGTGAGTGAATCTTTATATTTTCCAGAAGAGCGGCAAGCATACAGGTTAATGCCATGCTTGTGTCCTGATGGTATGAATTTTGCGCTCATACTTTGATGGAGGTTTGTTTCAAGTGCCCATAGTAACCCTTGTCCACGAATATCCACAATACAAGGAATATTGGATAGCATCTCATTAAGTAGCAAGCCGAAATATTCACCTTTGGCTTTGATAGCATGCATATCGATTTCATTTGTTAGTACGTCTAAAACCGATAGAGCTACGCCAGTTGATAACGGGTTACCAGAATAGGTATGACCGATAAAATGTGGCGTTGATTGAGATGCTAGCAAATGGCCTATTTCTTCTGAGATCAATAGCCCCGAAATGGGGGAAAAACCTGCACCAAGGCCTTTCCCAATCACTGTAATATCTGATTCAACGCCCCATGTTTTCATATTGAACCATTCTCCGGTACGCCCCAGGCCAGTGACAATTTCATCAGCTATTAGGAGAATGTTTCGTTCTTTAAGGCCATTTTTCAATGCTTGCATGTATTTTTTATGTGGAACTAAGGCACCACCGGATGATGCTGTAATTGGTTCAATGAAAACACATGCGATACGTTCAGACCCAAATTTATCAATAGTATTTAGTGATTCAGTGACACATTCAAGCTGGCAACTATCAGATGACTTATCCAATGGACATTGAAAACAATAGCAAGGTGTCAATTTTACGCTGCTGGTTACGAGGTCAAGGGGGCTGCCCAATAAATTATGTCTGCGGGCTTGGTCATCTCCATAGCTAAGAGATTGGATTGTATTACCATGATTGGTTATCTCTCGTCCCAGTGCGTAAACCTTGTCTTCTTGCCCTTTATAACGAAAGTAATCTAATGCAATACGATATGCTGCTTCTGATGCTTCCGAACCTCCATTGAGAAAAAAAGCATAGCGTTTGTTATCGTCTGACAATTGGATTAAACGTAATGAGAGAGCTTCTGGTTCATTACTGCGAAAGTGAAAACGATATGCAAAATGAAGACGTTCAACTTGATTTTTTATTGCTTCAATCACTATTGGGTGGCAATGACCTAAGTTGACAGTCATTGGGCCAGATGAAGAATCAATGTATCCCTTGCCATTTTCATCAAATAACCATATTCCTTTTCCTGAAACAACCTTAGGTAAATCTGGAGTGAATCCTTTAAACGGGTACATATAGTTCATAATAAACCTCGGTGTTAAATACCCATTGCTACGTTGGCAATGGGATAATGTTGTTACGTGTAAAGCTGTAGCCCAGGTTTAGGCTTACATTTTTGGTTTTGGAATTTTTATGCTGAGGGATGTATTTCTTGCTTATTCAGCGATGCTTCTGTACCAAATTTATCGGTGCGTTTGCTTAATTCCCGTTTCACTGCATTGATGCAGGTCAACACGTCATTAGCGACATGGTGATTAACATTTGGACGAATGGAGCCATTTTGAAAGAACATAATTCCTTCAGAGGGTTGACCGATACAAAAGACCAGCTCTTTTTCACCATGACAGTTAATAAACTGGAATTCACGCGTGATATTGAAACTTGATATGGGATACTCAACACCATTCTGATCTTTATGAACCCAGCAGGATGCTATACCTTCGTTAAGAAGATTAGTAAATAGTTGGTTTTTGGCCTTTTTGACATCGAAGTTATGCAATTTAGCATCGATCATGGTGTCAAGTGTAGTCAAACTTCCAGGATCACTCAGGCTATGGAGATAGACGATATTATCATCGATCTGGATATTTGATTTAGCATAAGTGACATCAACAATATTTGCTTCAATAAGAGCTTCAATTTTTTCCATGAGTTCAATGCAATTACCGTTGGCCGCACGGTTATGTACAGCATAGAAATCTTTCAGCATCCAGTGATAGGAAGAAGGTGTGATTCCTCCAAAATCAACAGCATAAACAACACATTGACGCAAATCGCGGAAAACGTCGTCACAAGCGCCTTTATATGGATTATCTAGATTACCTTGTTCTGATTGTAAGCGATCTAATTCCATGAATTTAAGAAGTTTGTTACGGTATGGTGTATTAGGACTAAAATTCATATGTGTAATGGGATCGACAATGAAATCCCAATTGAACAAATGTGCTTCAGGCTCGGTACTATGTCCCCAAGGACTGTTCATTGATGAGAGTTGTTGAACTAGCTGAATAATATTGTCGCTTTCTGCAACATTCTGACCATAAACAACATAGATAAATCGTTTAACTGCGGATTCTATGGGAATATGTTGGATAAAGGTAGTGGTTTGATCATTAAGATAACGTCTAATTTTGAAAACAGTCTCTCTAGCCAAAATATCAACAGCTTTAGTCAAGAATTCAATCGCTGTATCTTTTTGCATGTTGTGTTGGTTATGACCAGAACTAAAAATATCCACTAATGGCCTAGTTTGCTCGAGCATGAGTTCTAATATTTCCTGACCAAATAGAATTCGGTAATAACATAGTTTGAGTTCTAGTAGTAGTACGGGAAAAATATGGCGATCAAAATCTAGCTGTTTTGAATGGTTGACAGGAGAACTATCCGAATGAGCAGGAGTGCCTAATTTTTCGCGAAGCTTATCCACAAGTTGACGTGTGTAAAAATACCCGTTGTGTTCATATTTTTGTAAATCAACTTCTTTGAAATTATGTGGGCGGCTGTAGGTGAAATACCCTGATCGACTAAGTGCGAAGATCTTTTTAGGCTCTTCCCCCGACGATTTATATTTTAGTTGGTTATTTTCACGGATAAACTTCCCGCCTTTATTTTCGGTATAGTAAAGCATTATATCAATGGCTGTAAGCCCCATACCTATAATACCAATTCGTTTTTCTTGCCATTGTGTTACATCAAATAGAGGATAAGCAAAATTATAGTACTCTGTGCATGCTTGTAATTGTTTGGACAAAACGAAGTTATTCTTCAATTCTTGATGCCCAGTGGCGAGAATCACAATATCAAAGTTGTACTCTTCTGAGTTGGTTATTGTACTGAGTTTGTATCTATTACCTGATTCTTTTTTTATACCATTGACTTCATCTTTTATAAGTTTTATATCAGCTCCAGCCGTCAATAGTTCATTGACCAAAGCATGAAAAATTTCTTTTAATGATTCGCCGTATAATTCACGTGTAGGAAATTCGTCTGTATTCTTGTTATACCTTTCATCCCGAGTAAGAGAATATTTTCTTTTGCACCATTCATTGAAAGTTATATTAGTTGATTTTGGGAAAAATCCACATATATTATTAGATTTATCGGGAGCATAAGCAAGCTGACCAACGATACGGTTTAGCATGCTGGTTTTAGGCTGCCGTGGAGAGTGTGCCCAACCAGAGCCGAAGTCACCATATTTATCAAATAGTGTTATACTTAGTTTTTGTTTTGGGTTTTCATTCAATATACCTAATAAACCATTAAGAAGATACATACCATTAGGGCCACCCCCGATTATTGCAATACTAGTCATTTCATTCTCCATGTTTTAGCCGAATATGGGGATATATCCATGATGAAAAGGATATAAAAAATCTTTTAAAAATTTTTTCTATTTTTAATTTGAAGAGTTATATAATTTTTCTAATTTATCTATATTCCTCTCGTTAGTTAATTCAAATAATTCTTCTAATGTTGAAACATTGTGTTCTACATTTATAAGAGATTTTTCATTGTAAATTTTTTCTGCAGTTTTTTTCATACTGTAAATAGAACTCCTGATGAGATGATTCGCCCAGATTAAATTATCAATACCATGATAAATAAACTCTGAATATCTTGTATTGTAATATTTTGTTGGAACTGCAAATAGAGGTAGCTTTCCTCCCCAATGTTGAGAAAATTCAAATACTTCAATTGCAGTGTTTTTCTTTGAGTGAATAAGAATAGCATCGGCACCTGCTTGCCTATATGCTTCAGCTCGCTCCAAAGCTTCTGTCATAGGTTTGCCGGAAATTAACGCTTCCACTCTAGCGACCAGTGTGAAATTACTTCCTCCTTCATCCTTAGCTGCTTTGATTTTATTACAAAATTCTTCAATGGGTGCGAGTTCCTGCTTTTCGCCGATGAAAGAATTTATTTTGGGAAAAAGTTTATCTTCAATACACAGGGCATTGATAGAAATTTGAGTGAGCTTTTTTACAAAGCGTATTACATTTAGATAATTACCAAATCCTGAATCACCGTCAACTAGTATTGGAATATTAACATTGTCTGACATTTGCTCTAGTGCACTGAGCACTTGTGTCCACGAAGCTTCATTACGATCAGAAAGCCCCATTGAAGCGCTAATAGAAAGCCCCGATGCCCAAATAGCTTCAAAGCCAGCCTGTTCGACAATTTTTGCACTTAATCCATTATGTGCTTCCATAAATTGTGTTTGTTTTTTGTTTTTTAATCTTTCTTGAATATTCATTATTACAACTCCTAGATTATGGCTTATCTGTTATTTTTTTAGTTACATTTAATAATGATTAACTAATATGTTTATTTTAAAATTTTCTCCTCTAGAAATTGGATGATTAGATCAGAAATTTTTTCTTGTGATTCATTTGTCATCGCACCAATATGTGGCGTACCAATGAAATTATCTAAAGTGAATAATGGAGAGAATTGACCTTCACGTTCGAAAACATCACTGGCTGCACCATAAATATCTCCATTAACCAGCGACCGATAAAGGTCTTGTTCAGAAACCACACCACCTCTGGCAACATTGATCAAAATTGATGTTGGTTGCAAATAGCATAGGTTATTTTTGTTTAGTAGATTTTTTGTCGATTCAATGTATGGACAACAGACGACTAGTATGTCGTTAAATGCCATCAAAACATCAAGGTTATCAAATAAAGTGATACCTTTTGTTTTCAGATCAGCTGCACGTTCTGCGGTGTAATGAGAAACTGTACAAGAAACCTGCATGTCATATCCTTTGGCAATGCGGGCAATTTCTTGTCCTATACTACCAAAACCGATCAGTCCTAAACTTTTATTGGTCAGCTCAAAGCCCATCAGTAGTTTTTTATTCCAAATGTTGGCTTCTATTTCTGTACTTGCATGTTTTATATGACGAAAAAGACAATGTATTAAGCCAAAGCTGAGTTCTGCTACAGCTCTGGAATTAGTGCTCGGTGTGTTGTAAAACAAGATATCTGTCTCACGTAAAGACTGTAGATCGATGTTATCGACTCCTGTCCCAGCTCGTATAATTGCCCGTAAATGCTTTGCTTGCTCAATAAATTTACTGCTTACTTGTGCCCCACTGCGGAGTATTAAGACGTCGTATTTTTTAATGCAATCTATTAATTCTTGTTGTGTAATGGGATGTTTTATCGTAACGATAAAGTTCTTCTCCATATAATTTCTTAATTTTATATGGATGGGATCTACAATTAGGATTCTCAATTTAGAGGCCATAGCGTGTTAATCCTGTGGATTCTTTGATATTTAGCATGAGGTTCATATTTTGAATGGCGGTTCCTGCTGCACCTTTGACTAAATTATCGATGACGCTGACAATACGTAATTCACGGGTTTTTGGGACGATATCAATAGAGATATGGCAGGAATTTGAACCAATGACTTTGGCAAGTTGAGGATAAATACTGTAATCCTTTTCAATACCTTGAGAACCTTGATTTAATCCAATAATAGAAACAAATTGATTAGCTTGATAATAGGTTTGTAAATACTTCAGAATCTGAAACCTGTCATATCTTATTTCGGTATTTAATTTCATGGCTTGTACCATGAAAATGCCTCTGGCAAAATTTCCATGTGAAGTAATTAATGAAATATTTGCTAGTTTCCCCGTGGTTTCTTTAATAATATTTTCTATTTCATCAGTATGGCGGTGGCCATTGAGGGAATAGGCTAGCATGTTGCCAAACTGATTGTAATGAAGTAATTCTTTCTTATAAGAACTTCCGGCTCCTGAAGTTCCGTTAACGGCACTAATAAAAATTGTGTCGGTATTTATTATATTTTCTTTAATCAGGGGAATCAAACCACACAAAGCTGCATTGACATAGCATCCAGGATTAGCAATATAGTGACTTTTTTTGATAATTTCTCTGTATTCTTCAATATAACCGTAAGTGAATTTCTTTTGTAATTCCTTTGCTCCATGTGGTCTTCCATAGATTTCTTCAAAATGAGCGGGATCCGTAAAGCGGAAGTCAGCACCTAAGTCAATGATCTTGGCATTGGTATGGCTGAAGGAGAGGGCTACAGCATGTGATTCACCAGATGGTAAGCAAAGGAATATAACATCAGGCTCTACATGTTGTATTTCTTCTAATGTATATGTTTTTTTAGCAATGCCTATTAGATTAGGATGTAACGATTCAAGATCGATATTCATTTCTCGAGAGATGGGATAAATTTCTTTCACATAGGGGTGGGAAGTTAATAAACGAATAACTTCACATCCAGTCCAACCTGTTGCGCCGATAACAAATACTGTAATTTTCATTCTAAATGTCCTATTGATTCAATTAATACTTTTCCGTTTGAATATCCAGTAAGCATGTAATCTTTAAGCTTATTGAAATGAATTTTAGTAGTAATTATTTTTTCTAATTTTGAGCGCTTGGCTGTAGCGTTATTCAGAATGTCAACAGCTTTGTGTAAATCATCGGGAATACTTAGGAATGAACCACTGATTTTTAATTCCTTGCGTACAATAATATTCATGTCAAATTGGCTGATAGTGTCAAAATATGAAATTAACAATATAGTACTGCCAATGGCCATTAGTCGAAGTATTTGGCTGAAATTCAATTGACTTCCACCTGCGACAATCATTATATCAAAGTGATTTTTTGTTAATGCGGCGTATTCATCAATTGTGGTGAATCCGAGTCCTGCAACAAAATCTCGTCTGGTTGGATTTTTTTCTACGAAAACTATATCGCAGGCACCGTAAGTTTCCTGACAGACAATGGCACTTAGCTGACCCATTGCTCCTGCACCAATAATTAATATTTTTGTCGTAGGAATAATACTAACTTTGTTAACTGCATGTATAACAATGCTAAGAGGTTCAGCGAGAACGAATAAATGTGAATCTGAATCATCAGGAAGAGATACTAATGAACTGTGATGAACAACCATGTGTTTAGAGAATGCACCACCACTACCTGCGGTATTATAAGTGATCTTTTTTAAACAGTGATTATAACGTTTAATCTGACATAATTCACAATTCCCACAATAACCATAAGATAGTGCTGTTACGAGTTGTTGGTCTTTAAATCTTGAAATATTGTTGGTATTTGTTACTCTGCCAATAAATTCATGACCAAGAATGGCTGGATATTGTTTGTAAGGGTGATTTCCGTGGAGAACCATATAATCTGAACCACAAATAGTTGCTTGTTGAATTTCCAGTAATAAAAAACCAGGTTTGAGTTCGGATAGAGATTCTTGTTGATAAGATTGATAGTCTTTTTCTATGCATATTAGAGAATAATTCATGATTTTTTCCCTGAGTAATTAATAGCCAATAGATTTATTACCTCGTTACCTATTTTATTTACTAAAGGATCATTGATAATATTGCCTTTTATCCTTTTTGAAATATCTGTTGGTGTCATATCTAACATTTTTAGTGTATCTATCAAAGTATTTAATTTTAATTTTCTGAGTATTTTTTCAACGTATTTATTTAGTGGCATACCTTGCGTAATATTGTTGGGTAAGGGTTTTTCGACATGGTATTCAATCAAGAATTTTATCCACTCTGGATAAAATGCGGCCAAACCAGCACCATGAGATAATTTATATATAGGAGATAAGGCTTGTTCAAATCGATGAGGTAAACAAGTACTGTTATGGCAAACGCAGATGCCTCCCAATAAAGCAACATAAGCGATATCATCGTAAAATTGATCGTCAATATTACCTTTGGCGTATTTATCTACAATATTATTAATTAAAGATAGTGCTTCTAAGGCGAATAATTCAATAAACCTGTTTTGCTTAACGGCTTGAATAGCTTCAAAAGCATGAGTAAAGCTATCGAATATCGTTTCGCGTAAGACATTATCAGGTAATGTATGACCCAGAGTCGAGTCAATCAGGGCGATGTCTGGAAAAATAGCCCTTCCTCGGACACCATCTTTATTACCATTACTACTATCTAGAATGATTGCACCTTTGGTTACCTCTGAACCTGTTCCAAATGTGGTGGGAACTGCGATATGAAATAGCTTTTTGTTCACGTGTTCAAAGGTACTACCGACTAAGGTTTCAAGTTGTACTGATTCATCGACACAGATTGAAGCAGCTTTACCTAAATCGAGAATGTTTCCCCCACCCACTGAAATCAGAGAATCAAAATTTTCACTGGATAAACGTTTTTTTATTTTCAACAATTCTTGAGTTGATGCTTTGGTATGACTTTCTATAATATAAGGAGTTATTTTTATTCCTGTTATTGAATTTATTTTGTTAAATAAGCTCATCAGAGTTGGTAATCGTTCTAATGTCCCTTGCGAAATAATTAATAAGGTTTTAGTAAGTTTGTTTTCTTTAAGATATAGGAATAATTTTTCTAATGAGTGCTTTTCGAAAATTATTTTTGTTGGCAAGTAAAATGATATGCTGTAATTGTTTTTTGATATTGTATTCATGCCTGCCCTCATAATTTTTAATGTTAGTGTAAATAAAGTTAATTACCATAATTAGTAATTCTTAGTGAAGAGTAATAATTTTTATTTATATTAGTACTACGCTTTATTTTTTATTTTTTGGTAAGTGTGTTCTTTTTTTACTAAATTTATAATTGTTGCTGAGTGTTTAAGAGGTTATTTCTCTTAAGTTATACCATGTTGTTTTTTTGTTTCAATGTTGATTTGAAAAAAAATCATATTTTTTCTTCATGTTTTTTATTTATATTTTTTATATTTTGTTTTTGTTTTATTTTAATATATCCAATAGATTTCTGATTTTATACTAATCGCCATTGAAGATGCTTGATTTCTTATCCAAATCAGATCATGCTTGCAACCATGAAAATTCCTCTGACACCAAAACAAAAACGCGCCCTTGAATTGATGCATGATACCACGCGTGACAGTCGAGTCTGTGATCGCATCAAGGCCGTGCTTTTGGCCTCCGAAGGCTGGACAGCTCAGATGATAGCCCAGGCCTTGCGTATTCATGAAAGTACGGTCAGCCGTCACCTAAAAGATTTCATCGCTCAGGAAAAGCTGACGCCGGAAAATGGGGGCTCTGAAAGCTGTCTCTCTGCCGAACAACCCGCTGACCTGATTGAATATTTGACCACCAATTTGATGCATACCACAACCCAAATTGTGGCCTATGTCCAGGCACGTTGGCAGGTGTCTTTCAGCGTGGGCGGCATGACGAAATGGCTTCACCCCAGGGTTTCAGCTATAAAAAGCCAAAGGGAGTGCCTCATAAATTCGATGCGGATAAACAGCAGCAATTTATTGATGACTACAAGGTGCTGAAAGACAGGGCGGCTCAGAATGAACCGATCCTGTTTATTGATGCGGTGCATCCTTCACAGTCCACAAAGCTCAGCTATGGCTGGATGAAAGCAGGGAAAAATCAGGTAAAAGGGGTTGAAACCACCGGCAGTCGTACCCGTCTCAATATTCTGGGCGCGCTGAATTTACAACGGATTGAAGACCCGTGATCCGTGAATATCCAGGTATCAATGCTGAAAATATTGCATATTTCTTCGGTGCGCTCCGGGAAACTTACCCGCTTTCGCAAAAAATCCACCTCATTCTGGATGGAGCGGGTTACCACCGAGCCGAGTTGGTGAAAGATATTGCGTATGTCCTTAATATTGAATTGCATTACCTCCCGCCTTACAGCCCAAACCTCAATCCGATAGAATAATACTTTAAACGGTGGTAGCTACGGTTTTATCTATCACTGGATGAAAACTACGCTTAAAGTAAATAAGCCCATGACCTTCTTCACAAACAATAATTTGTTTTATTTCTACTAGATATACATAGTGAGTACCGACTTCCTGTACTTGCTTAATACATCCCTCTAAATTGGCGAGTGTCCCTTGTAGCAAGGGTTGTCCCAGTATGCCAGTTTTCCAGATATCCCATTTAAAGCGCTCTTCCATGCTGATACCAGTCATGCCAGCAAAATGGCGTGCCATCAATTCCTGTTCATGATTCAGGATATTGACACAAAGATGGCCATTTTTCTGAAATACCGGATTCATGGCGCTATTGCGATTAATACATACCATTAGAGTCGGAGGCGTATCTGTCACAGAGCACACCGCCGTTGCAGTCATACCACAGCGCCCCGCAGAACCATCCGTGGTGATGATATTCACCGCCGCAGAAAGGCTTGCCATCGCATCCCTGAAACGCAAGCGATGTTTATTTTCTACAGACATAATAGGCCTCCTACTACTGATTTATTTCAGCAGCTTATCTAACAGGTTAATATCACAGTTATTGTGTAAGTGGGGACGGGTCCAGCCATTCACATCATAGTCAGAAAGACAGCGATCCACCAATTCTGTCATTTTTTTCATATTGCCGGAGCCATAGGCGTGACGCAGACATTGTAGGCGAATTTCGTCCTGACTGCCGGCATAATTAATTTCGTATAATTCATGGCGACCACCGAATTCACTGCCAATGGCATCCCACATTAATTTCAAAATCTTGATTCGTTCCACATGGTCAATCCCATTAGAGCCACGGACATATTTTTCAAGATACTTATTGATCTCTGGATTATTCATGTCACGTATACTGGATGGCAGATAAATCAAACCGCTGGTGACATTGCTTTCAATAATATTTTTGATTTTTGTGTAAGCCATGGGAGCCATCACGCGATAAGTTTGAATGGCTTGGGTATCGGGCAGATAGGCGCCATTTTCCCATTGCTTGGCTTCTGCCCACATCGCATCTGTCAGTGACCAAAACAAATTGCGCCATGCAACGACTTCTCCCAGATCGGCCTGAACACCGCGGAATTCCACCACGCCAGTGCATTCAAGGCTTTTTTGCAACAATGCCGTAATGAAATCCAGTTTAACGGCAAGGCGTACGCAAGCTTGCATGGGAAATAGCCGCGCAAAACCACTTTGCACTGCCCAATTACGGGCTCGATCAAAATCGCGATAAATTAACACATTTTCCCACGGAATTAATACCTTATCCATCACCAGAATGGCGTCATTTTCATCAAACCGACTGGAAAGGGGATAATCAAAGGGGGAGCCAGTAGCACCGGCCACCAATTCATAAGAGGCGCGGGAAATTAATTTCACGCCATCGGCATCCATTGGCGCAACAAACATAAGGGCAAAATCAGGGTTATCCCCGATAACCTGTGCAGAGCCAAAACCGATGAAATTATAGTGAGTCAGGGCTGAATTGGTTGCGACGACTTTAGCGCCACTGACAATCACGCCGGCGTCTGTCTCTTTTTCTATCTTGATAAAAACATCTTTGACCTGATCGGCTGGCATATGGCGATCAATCGGTGGATTAACAATCGCATGGTTGAAATAGATGCAGCTTTCCTGAATGCGCTTATACCAGATACGGGCATTGTCAGCGAATTGTCCATAATATTCAGGATAAGCACCCAATGAGCAGCAGAATGCCGCTTTATAATCGGGTGAACGTCCCATCCAGCCGTAGGTCAGGCGTGACCATTCGGCAATGGCATCACGCTGTTGGCGGATATCATCAGCGCTGGTGGCGAAGCGGAAGAATTTATGTGTGTAGCCACCACTTCCAGTATCGGTATCCCAGCAGAGTACATCGCGGGTTTCTGGAGCATGAAGGGCATCATACAGTTGACCAATTGAAGCAGCCGCATTGCGGAAAGCAGGATGTGTTGTGACATCTTTGACCCGTTCACCATAGATGTAAATTTCGCGGCTATCCTGAAGTGAACTCAGGTATTCTTTACTGGTAAATGGGCGTTTATGATCAGCACGCAAATTTTCTAGTCTCATAGCAACCTCATACTCCAAAAAATCCCCTTATTTTGATTTGTTATCCATATGGGGATGGTTGTTAATTTTATGTTTCTTTCACTGTTTGATTGAAGCGACTAAACGGCTCCTCTTGAAGAGACTTTCGGAGGATTTACTGGTACTTTTCGATAAAAGCAGAGAGTTTGTTGCGTAAATGTGATCGGCTTTGTGTTTTGATAATAATTATTTTTCTGCTTTCTCACTCCCAGTTACATAGTTGGCTATGTTTCTGAAGATTCTTTCCCTTGCCACAGTTCTGTAACTCATGCGAAAAATTTGCTTTGGGACAAGTTCCTACCGGGTGAACAGTACCGTTCCCGACTTCTGCCAGTGGTGGAAACCTGTAAAAGCGGGGATACCTGCATTGAATGTGATCAGTGAAATCGTGAGTGGTGATCCTAAAACGGCCATACCCGGATGTATTTAATCTTTTTCCCCGCTAATCAATACATGGCTGGTGAAGAGTTATGTATAACGAACCGCTGGTAAAGATCGCTTTCCAATAGTTTCTTGGTCAAACAATCATCCAGTGCCAGTTTGCTCTGTGATTATACCGTCATTATTCTGATAATGAGGAACGCAGATAATCAGCGAAAAGTGTGTGTAAATCACCCTGAACTGCAACATGTAAAACAAGCTGAATGGCTGGAACACTGGGTACTCCATGTTCTGTGGATAATATACATTGGTCATCGGTTAATACACTACGTGGCAATAATCCAATTCCTAACCCATATGCTATTGCACTTTTTATGTTTTCAAATGAAGAACTGACATATGAAAAGAAGTACGGTTTATTCACATGTTCCAGCGTTTTTATAGCATATTGGCGGATGATGCAACCTTTGGGAAAAATAACCAGAGGGATTTCTTGTAATTCTCTGAAATATAAGTATTTTGAGGCAACCCAATGCAATGACTCAATGAGTAAAATACTTTTATCATTGGTGTTAATCGGCCGTCCTGCTATTTCTTTTGTTATCGCCATATCTAATTGTTGGTTTTCCAATAGCGCAGAAAGTACAGGCGATGAGGCTGCAGTAATCTCTATTTTCAATTCAGGATGTTCAGCCAGATAGTAAGAAATTGCTTTGTGCAGTTTTGTAATACTGAAATCGTTAGGTACACCGAGCGTAATTTTGCCTCTCAATTGGAGCTTTTTCACTAATTGTAGCGCTTGCGTCATACGGGAAAGAATTTCCTTTGCTGCAGGTAAAAGCTGCTTTCCCTCATGAGTTAATCCGATAATATACCCATGACGTCTATCGATTAAACGACAACCGATATTGTCTTCAAGCCGTTTAATACTGAAGCTGAGTGTAGATTGTGTCCTTCCCAGTTCTTCACCAGCTTTAGCAAATCCCCCATGTGTAGCAACAAACACAAAAGCACGTAATTGCTCAAGAGTAATACTGCGTCCATCGAAACGATTAGTACTAATATCCTGCTTCATAGCACCGCCCTTGTCATTATTATTGAATTATTGATAAATTCAATAATAAAATAGAAATTATTAATTTAACAAAATAAGAACATTCAAGCAACATTGTTAGGCCGAATATTTTTTAATTAAATTAAGAAAGAGGTTACGACATGGCTTTATTGACACTACCTAAGAATCATAAACCACGATTCTCAAATTTTAATATTGATGGTATTTTGGATGAAACGCTGAGAGAAGGATCTGAAAGATGTCCTTTTTCGGTTCAAACAGATAGAAAAATACCTTTAATATCAACTATATTTAAAACAGGAATAAGAGACATTGTTTTTGGTTCTGGTCCAAAAGACCCAACAGATTTAGCCTCTGTTATAAAGCAACTTGTTCATCAAGATAAACTTCCATCTGATGCTAAATTTTCGTTTATAATGCTATTAAATTGCCATGAACCTCTTATGAAGCAATTTAAATATTTTCCTGATGAATTTAAAAAATATGTAACTATCAGCTTTGGAATGGTTTCACATAAATCAGATGAAAAAACATTTGAAAGAGCAACGGAGGAACTTCGTGGCTATGGTTTTACAAATTTTAGGGTGAGTTTGCTAAACAATTTTAGTTCAGGAGTGGATGAAGTATCTTATGAAAAAATAATAAAAGAGATTGATCGAACACTACATATGGATATCAATGTAGTTCGAATTAATGATTCATTAGGAACGATATATCCTGAAGCAATGGCTATATTGGCTGCTAACCTACGTCATGATTACCCTTTAGTTAATTTTTGCTTGCATGCCCATAATGATAGAGGTTTGGGATTACAAAATGCTTTAGTATCTATTTATAACGGCTTCAATTTAATTGAAGGAGGATTTGCTGGTACTGGAAATAGATCTGGGTTGCCCGCAATTGAAATTCTAAATTTTATTTTCAAAGAGAAATCAATTTCTATTAATAGTAAATATATTGATAGTTCTCTTGTATTGGATGCAGCACGGTTGACTGAGCGTACATTTTTATCTATTCCTGATTTGTATAGACCAGTCAGTGGACATATTGTTGAGCAAGAAAATATGGGAGTAGCTAATATTCCTTCATTCCTTGGCGCTGCTCGTGATATTCCTTATTTTTTGAACAGTACAGGATTACATGATGCAACATTACAAAAAATCATGTCTGATGAAGGATTGTTTGATGCTGCGAATGATCCTGGTCTTGTTCAGCAAGTAAAAGAAAGATTTGATAGCATATTGGTTGAAATTTATTCAAGAAAAGAAAAGGAATTTGAGCAAATTAGAAATCAGTTAGATAAGTTCTATGCTACAGATGTCTTATATACATCTTCTGTTGGAAAATATACTAGGGAGTTCTTAAAATAACATACTCCCCCAGTTAAATTTGGGGGAGTATGTTGTCATATTTTAAACTAATATGGGGTTGGATTTAAATGTTTATGATAGTTGCGCCAATATTTCTGGTTATATTTATTGGGTATTGTTTTGGACGTTTGCGTCCTGATAGTGGGCTTTCCGATAAATTAATCAATGATTATGTACTCTATATTGCACTCCCTGCCTTATTGTTTCTTGCTATTGCTCGTGCAGATATTAGTGAGCTGCAACAGTGGGGTTTTATTGCCGCCACTCTTGTTGGTATTTGTGTAGTGTATGTTTTGGGAATGTTGGCGGCAAAAATCATGGGTATTGGTTTACCACAATCATCAATTCTAAGTATGGGGGCATGTTATGGTACAACTGGATATATGGGGGTTCCAATACTGATTGCCGTTTATGGTGAATCCGCTGCGCTTCCTGCCGCTATTGCTACAATATTGCATAATATTCCTGCCATCATGGCTGTGATTATTACTTACGATATTTTTTCTACCCGTCAATCAGGTGGAAGAATATCCATTAGCCAAAGTTTCGTTGGGGCATTAAAGACGATATTGAGCAATCCCTTGACGATCTCAGTAATTGCGGGATTGATATTTGTTTGCTTCGGTATTCCCGTTCCGATATTTTTGCAAACATTTGCTGAATTTCTTGGTAATGCTGCAGGTCCAACAGCATTGTTCGCTTTGGGGTTAGGGTTATCTCGGCTGAAGGTCAAAGAACATATCAATGGAGAGGCGTTAAAACTGGTTATACCTATGTTGTTACTTAAATTAGGGATACAGCCGTTGATTACGTTTATCTGTGCTTACTATCTATTCGGTATGCAGCAGGCAAATAATATTTGGCTGATTACCGCGATTGTCATGGCTGCACAGCCTATCGGAGCGGGAGTTTATGTTTTTGCTAATAAGTATGGATTTAAACAGGAAATTATTTCTTTTTCCATTATCATTTCTCTGCTTATTGCCCTGGTAACAATACCAACTATTTTACAATTGTTGCCAGAGTGGCATTCAGGTGCTTAGTACTACAGCTGTAAGCGATTTTCTCAGCATTAACGTCTTATTTTTTAGTTATGTCTGTAATACTTAAGGTTATAACTGATATGCCAATAATCTTGGCGGTCGTGTATTCAACGTTTTGAATACACGACCTAGATTTAGAGGTGTTCTCGCTGCATATAAGACTTCCCTTTTAGTCACTTTTATCCAGTGCGCCGTAAAACTTCGTCCTTCAGGTGAGGAGGATGTCAACAACCTATTTTATTCCCCAATTACATTCCTCTCTCGCCAAACACTCGGTGAGCACCCCACTAACCGATTAAAAAATCGGGTAAAATAAGCAGGATCTTTAAACCCAAGCTGATACGCCACCTCAAATACGGGGCTATCACTAAACAGCAATAACCGTTTTGCTTCCCGCAGTAGTCGGTCAAAGATCAGTTTTTTGGGTGGTCGATTGGCAAAGCGTCGGCACATATCCTTTAGGCGTGATTCGGTAATTCTCAATTTTTCTGCATATTCTGGCACGGCAAGATGTTGATGATAGTGTTTATCAATCAATTGGTTAAAGTGCTGAAACAATTTTAATTCTCCTCTGACACCACCGGAACGATGATCATCAAGGGGAATACTACGCAGCAAAAAGGTAAACAGAGATTGAGCCAGGAAAGTCAGCGATTGTTCTCGTCCGGCAAATTGGTTAGCAGACTCACGCCCAATCAGTGCCCAATAATGGTTGAATGTTTCCAATTCATCGTATTTATCCGCGACGGAAAGACAAATAGCTGGAATATCAACCAGTTCTCGATGGGTGGGATAAAGCGAACTGAGTAATGGTGTAATCAGTTCCTGACGAACGGTCAGTACATAACCGTCGGTATCTTCCTGAGTAAAAAAAGCATGAGGAACGGAAGGTGGGGTCAGGATAAACAGCGGAGCTTGTACGGAATAATGTTGTTCGTCTAATTGCAGTTCGATCCGCCCTGTCACCAGATAATGTAGCTGGAAAAAACCATCATGGCGATGCGCCTGCATATCACGCCCGAAAAATGCAGCCATGCGACCAAAAGTTTGATAGTGAATATCATCCGATCCCTGGGTTTCGTCATAATCCTTGCTGATATCAATATTAGAAATGATGGACTTGTTGGCTCTGAGCGTATTGGATGCAGGCATCGGTTTTCTCCTGTACCTTTAAGGTATATCAACATGTTGCTCGTTATTTACGAGGTTACCTGTAGCCGTGCATGTTTCATTGGGATCAGAAAAACAATTAACGCCCCGATGATCAGTAATCCAGCGACGAAATAAAGTCCAGCACTGAAATTACCTGTTTGATCTTTTAACCAACCGATCAGCAGAGGGCTGACGGCTGAGCCGACATTACCAGTAGCATTGATCACGGCGATCCCCACTGCGCGGGCACGCAAGCTGATCGATTGATCCGGTGTTGTCCAGAAGACTGCCATAGCCGTAAACGATCCGGTGGAAGCCATAATGATCCCAAGTAATTGCACCATACTGTTATCAGTCAGTGAAGTTAAAATCCAGCCTGCGGCAGCAAACAGGTAGGGCAAGGCCGTATGTATTTTGCGTTCTTGCAGGCGGTCTGAGCGGCGGCTCCAGTAAACCATACCCAAAATAGTGCAGAATTGTGGAATGGCAGTCAAAATGCCGATCATTACATGGCTGCTGCCCTGATTGAAACTCTGCATAATCTGTGGTGTCCAGATATTAATAGCACTTAAAGTATTGGTCAGACAGAAATAAGCGAAGGTGTACATTAATACAATTGGGGTAAAAACTTCACGCCATAAGCTGGTTTTTTGTTGTTGCATCTGCTCACTGGGCTGCGTTATAGCAAGCTTATCGTTTTCTATCATCTCTTGGAGGCATTGCTTATCTTCACGAGTTAACCATTTGGCCTTTTCTGGTGAATCATCCAGATAAAACCAGACAGCAAAACCGAGCAAAACAGAAGGGAAGCCTTCCAGCAAAAACAACCACTGCCAGCCACGCAGATTCCAGATGCCATCCATTGCCAAAATATAACCGGAAATGAGTGAACCAAACGCCATCGTTACAGGCATGGCGATCATAAACAGCGCATTGGCACGCGCGCGATAATAGGCTGGAAACCAATAAGTCAGATAAACCAAAATACCCGGCAAAAAGCCTGCTTCTGCAATACCTACCAGCATACGCAAGATATACAGGCTCGTGGGGCCGGTGGCAAACATTGTGGCGGTGGAAGCGATCCCCCATAACACCATAATGGTAGCAATCCAGCGGCGAGCTCCCACAATGCTCAATATCACATTGCTGGGAATGCCGAAAATGACGTAAGTGGCGTAAAACAATGTAGCGGCCAGACCAAACATGGTGGATGTTAATCCGAGATCTTTTCCCATTGTCAAACCCGCAAAGCCAATATTGATGCGATCCAGAAAAGAGAAAATGAACAGGACAAAGAGAAAGAGGATCAGGCGTCGGAATAATTTATTGATGACACTTTGCTGTTGGGTGGTCAGCTTTTTATGTTGATGGGGTGGATCTTCTGATTTTGGTATAGTGTCAGGTGAAATGCTCATTGTTGTTTCCTTGTTTTGTGAGTTGCTTGGTTTTCCTTTTTGCAGGGATTGAAAATCTATCGGCTATATATGGTTGTTTGCACAGCAATTAGGAACTTCAACTGCAATGGCAGATGTCGCGCGTAACATCAGCCATTATTGAGTTATCATTTTTGTCGAAACACTATTTTGTCGAAACACCATTGTCGATTATTTGCTGAAATGCCTTGCCAACGTGTTGGCTGCTCCGGTCAGCAGAATAGTGTCAACCCCTACGGCAACAAATAGCGCACCCAGATCGAGGTAATGTTTAGCTGCATCAACATTGGTCATCAAAATTCCAGCAGCCTTGCCGGAAGACTGGATCTGAACAATGGCTTGTTCAATGGCAGACTGGACTTCAGGATGTTGCGGGTTACCGATGTGTCCCATATCTGCACTGAGATCTGCCGGACCGATAAATACGCCATCGACACCATCGACAGCCGCTATTTCCGGTAGGTTTTGCAGGGCCTCACGGGTTTCTACCTGCACCAATACACATATTTCGTCATTAGCACGGGACAAATAGTCAGGAATGCGATTCCAGCGAGAAGCGCGTGCCAGGGCACTGCCTACACCACGAATACCTGCGGGTGGATAGCGAGTCGCCCTGACCGCTTCACGTGCTTGCGCTGAATTTTGAATCATCGGGAACAATAACGTTTGTGCACCAATATCCAGCAACTGTTTGACGATCACCGGATCATTCCATGCCGGACGAACAACCGGCTGGCTTGGGTAAGGGGCAATTCCCTGTAATTGGGCAAGAATGGAGGAAATATCATTGGGAGCATGTTCACCATCAATCAACAGCCAATCAAATCCCGTTCCTGCCAGTATTTCTGCGCTATACCCACTACATAGCCCAAGCCATAATCCGATTTGTGGATGCCCTGCTTTCAGAGCATGTTTAAATTTGTTTGTTAGCTGATCCATGGTGTTACCTCAATAGATTTAAACAAAGTGACAGCTAATTGAACCTAACACGCCATAATCCACATGAAAGGTATCACCTTTACGAGCAGGAACAGGGCGGGTAAAGGAGCCTGCCAGAATAATCTGGCCTGCTTCTAGTTGAACACCATGCGGTGCCAGTTTATTGGCAAGCCATGCCACACCATTGGCGGGATGATTGAGCACTGCTGCTGCCACGCCGGATTCTTCAATCACACCATTACGGTAGAGCAGGGCACTAACCCAGCGCAGATCCAGTTCATCTGCCTTGATCGGCCGCCCCCCAATAATCACACCGCCATTGGCGGCATTGTCAGAAATCGTATCGAATACCTTGCGTGGACGCTGTGTTTCGGGATCGATGTTGTGACAACGGGCATCGATAAGTTCCAGTGCGGGAATAACGTAATCTGTCGCGTTATACACATCAAACAGCGTACAGTTTGGGCCAGTCAGGGGTTTTGCCAGCACAAAAGCCAGTTCGACCTCAATACGGGGCACAATAAAACGTTCGCAAGAAATGTCACCGCCGTCTTGAAAAAACATATCATCCAGCAGGGCACCATAATCCGGTTCACTAATCTGTGAACTGGCTTGCATGGCCTTAGATGTCAGGCCAATCTTATGTCCCTTGAGAATTCGGCCTTCCTTGATTTTTAAATCTACCCATTCACGTTGAATGGCGTAAGCATCCTCAATAGTTATCTCTGGATAGTCCAGGGAGATTTGTCTGATTTGCTCACGGCTTTGCTCTGCCTGATGTAAACGGCGTGCGACCCGTGATACGATTTCTTGTTGTAGCATAGGGGTTAAGCTCCTTTAGCTTCCAACCCTCCAAAACAGAGGTATTTCACTTCCAGATAATCCTCAATACCGTAACGTGAACCTTCACGCCCCAGCCCCGATTGCTTGATACCGCCAAATGGCGCAATTTCGTTGGAGATCAAACCTTCATTGATGCCTACCATGCCACTTTCCAGCGCTTCGGCCACACGGTAAATTCGGCCAATGTCGCGGGAATAGAAATAAGCGGCCAGGCCAAATTCAGTGTTGTTGGCAATATGGATGGCTTCATCTTCATCACGGAATTTGAGTAGTGGCGCCAGAGGACCAAAAGTTTCTTCGTGAGCAACTAACATGGAATCGGTAACATCTGCCAATACCGTTGGCTCAAAGAACAAACCACCCAGTGGGTGGGATTTTCCTCCTGCCAGAATGCGTGCGCCATTGGAGACCGCATCACTGATATGCTCCCGTACTTTTTCTACTGCTGCTTGATTAATCAGTGGGCCTTGTTGTGATGAGCTATCAGTAGCTGGCCCAACATGAAGCTGTTTCACCGCATGTGCCAGACGTTCTGCAAACGCATCGTAAATACTTTCTTGTACCAAAATACGGTTGGCACAAACGCAAGTTTGCCCGCTGTTACGGAATTTCGCAGCCATTGCACCTTCTACCGCAGCATCAAGATCGGCATCATCAAACACGATAAAAGGTGCATTACCACCCAGTTCGAGGGAAAGTTTTTTCACAGTATCGGCACTTTGTGCCATTAATAACTTACCAACCCGCGTAGAGCCGGTGAACGAAAGTTTCCGCACGATAGGGCTTGAAGTCAGCACTTCGCCAATCGCTTTGGCATCCATTCCCGTGACGATATTGAAGACTCCAGCCGGAATGCCGGCCTGTTCCGCCAGGACGACTAAAGCCAGCGCAGAAAGGGGCGTTTCAGCAGCAGGTTTCAGAACCACTGTGCATCCCGCAGCCAGAGCAGGTGCAACTTTACGGGTGATCATCGCATTGGGGAAATTCCACGGTGTAATGGCTGCAACGACACCAACCGGTTGTTTGATGGTAGCGAGACGACGGCCTGGCATTGGGGAAGGCAGTGTTTCGCCATAAATACGTTTGCCTTCCTCGGCGAACCATTCGATAAAACTAGCACCGTAAGCAATTTCTCCCATTGCCTCGGTGTGGGATTTGCCTTGTTCCGTACTTAGTATTTCTGCTAAGGCGGTTTGGTTTTCCATCACCAGATGGAACCATTGCTTGAGCATTTGGCTACGCTGTTTTGCTGTCAGTGATCGCCATGCAGGAAGGGCATTTTGGGCGGCTTCAATAGCAGACTGTGTCTCTTTGGCGCCAAGATCACTGACATTAGCAATAACTTCACCATTAGCTGGGTTAGTCACTGCAAAAGTTGCTTTATTTTCTGCATCAACCCATTGGCCATTGATATGGGCTTGTTGACGCAGCAATGGGGTATCCAGATGATTTGCCATAGTTTCCTCTCACTAAAATCGTTACTCTTTTGCTTTAAACAGGCTATGAACATTATTGGATTTATAATTCAGTATGGGATCGAGTTCTTCCATAGTGAAAGAGAGCCCCAGATAACGCCGTGCCATCAATTCACTGAAATGCGCCTTGATTAAGCCAAACAACATTTCTCCGACTTTTTGCCGATCTTCAAGGCTGCGTCCGGCGCCAATTTTCAGTGTCATATGAACGAAGGCATAATCTTGTTTACCATCCGCCATTTGCCAGGTATCCAACCAAATGGCACGGCTGCGGATACCGCCCAGCGGAAAAATCCCTGTATCTGCCAGCGCCTGATTCACTTTGGTAAATAACTCTGGCAATCTGGCTTCTTCACGGATATTTTCAGTACACTCAGCATAAAAATGTGGCATAGTTTTCTCCTGTCAGGCATTCATTTTATTTTGATTAACAATATAATCTGGCAGCGGGAACACCGCGTTAACCTGTCCTGTCCCTGAGCTGGCGAATAATTCTGTCAAAAACTCCACTTTGCCGTCATATTTGTCCCATCCGAGCAGACCCAGTAGCATCACAGTATCATGCATGTTGCCTTCTCCCCGACAATATTGCGCATATTCCGGCAGCATTTTGCAGAACTCATCGAACTTGCCTTCCTTCCAAAGCTGAACAACACGGCGATCCATCTGTTCATCGAACTCACGGGTATAGCTGTTCATGCCTTCTTCAGCACGTTGATCTTCAATGAAACTGTGTGACAGAGAACCGCTTGCCAATACTGCAACCGTGCCATCGTATTTCTCAATCGCCCGTAAAATAGCCTCTCCCAGTTTGCGGCTGTCCTCAAATGCATGGACAGTACAAAAGGCAGAAATTGAAATCACCTTGAAATGGCGGTCGCCGTTCATATAACGCATTGGCACCAGCGTGCCATATTCCAGTTTCAGGCTTGGGATCTCGTGTGATTGGGCACGAACACCCATCTGGCGTGCTTCTTCCGCAATCATCCTGCCTAGCTTTGGGTTGCCATCGTACTCATAGGTCATATCGCGGATAAAATGTGGCAACTCATTACTGGTATAGATGCCGGAAAAATGGTCAGAACAGTTAATATGATAGGCACTGTTAACCAGCCAGTGCGTGTCGAAGACAATAATCGTATCGACACCCATCTCACGACAGCGTCGGCTGATCTCTTTGTGTCCATCAATAGCGCCTTGTCGGCAACCGTGATGCTTGCCTGGTAATTCAGACAGGTACATAGAAGGCACATGTGTAATTTTCGCTGCTAACGCTAACTTTCCCATAAACCCTCACTTGGTATCAGGATGGCAGTTATTCAAACACCCCAACGAGGAATAGGGTGCTCTCCCATTGAGATACATACGTTCTTCACTTCAGCAAACACTTCAAAACTGTATTCCCCGCCTTCACGTCCCACACCAGAAGCTTTTATGCCACCAAATGGTTGACGAAGATCGCGAACATTCTGGGAATTAACAAACACCATGCCTGCCTCAATGCTACGTGCCAGGCGCAAAACTTTGCTGACATCTTGTGTCCAGATATAAGAGGCAAGGCCATATTCCACGTCATTGGCCATCCGCAGCCCATCTTCTTCACTCTTGAACGACAGCAGACAAGCTACAGGGCCGAAGATCTCTTCTTGTGCCACGCGCATGTGGTTATCCACATCTGCCAGGACAGTAGGGCGTAAGAAGTTGCCATTTTTCAGATGAACAGGTAAATCGGCGGGTTTATCGGGGCCTCCAGCCAGCAGTGTGGCGCCTTCTTCGATTCCTAACCGGATATAATTGGAGACTTTTTCCCTGTGTTGCTGGCTTATCAGGCTGCCAACCTGAGTTTGCGGATCTTGGGGATCACCGACACGTAACCGATTAGCGCGTTCAGCAAAGCGTTTGACGAATTCGGGGTAGATACTTTCCTGGATGAAAATGCGGGAACCTGCCGTACAGCGTTCGCCATTGAGAGAAAAAATGGTGAACAGGGCGGCATCCAGTGCGCGTTCAATATCTGCATCTTCAAAAATGAGGACAGGGGATTTTCCGCCTAATTCCATCGAGTATTTTTTCAGTCCGGCATTTTGCATGATCAGGCGACCCGTTGCTGTCCCACCGGTGAAAGAGACCGCGCGCACATCATGATGTTTTACTAGTGCATCGCCTGCGGTGTTACCGTAGCCCTGTACCACATTTAATACCCCAGCCGGAATTCCGGCTTCTAACGCCAATTCTCCCAGACGGTTAGCCGTCAACGGAGAAAGTTCGGACATCTTCAAAACGGCCGTATTTCCCAGAGCCAGACAAGGCGCGACTTTCCACGTAGCCGTCATAAAAGGCACGTTCCATGGGGAAATCAATGCGCAAACACCAACCGGCTGGATTAAAGTATAGTTGAGCATTGTGTCATCAACGGGATAAGTACGCCCGTTCATCTGCTGGCAAATTTCAGCGAAGAAATTGAAATTTTGTGAAGCCCGTGGGATCAAGACATTTTGTGTTTGATGGATGGGAAGACCCGTATCCTTGGTTTCCATCGCTGCAATATCGGGAACATTTTGGTCGATTAATTCACCCAAACGGCGCATCAAACGAGCGCGTTCTTTCATTGGGGTATTTGCCCATTTGGGGAAAGCTTGTTTGGCAGCCGCAACGGCTTGGGCGATCTCTTCCTGCCCGCCTGATGCAACCTCAGCCAGCACCTCGCCTGTTGCAGGGTTGGTCGTTGTGAAATAGGTTTTGCTGCCGACATTCTTGCCGTTGATCCAATGGTTAATCATGGTCATGACAAACTCTCCTCATATTCTTGCTGGCTGACAATGCGATTAACTAAGCGCCCAACACCTTCGACTTCCACGATGACTTCATCTCCAGGAACAACATTGGACAACCCTTTGGGCGTTCCGGTAGCGATCATGTCGCCTGGTTGCAATGTCATGAAATCGCTGAGATAGGTGATTAAGAAGGGAATGTCGAAGATCAAATCGGCGGTTGTACCTTGTTGACGGAGTTCACCGTTCACCCATGTTTTCAAGGTTAGATTGTGCGGGTCAGCGATCTGCTGTTGGTCTATGATCCACGGACCGATTGGAGTGAGCGTATCGCGACTTTTTACCCGTAGATTAGGACGATAGTAATTTTCCAGATAATCACGAATGGCGTAATCGTTACAAACGGTATAACCCGCAACGTAATTCATGGCCTCTTCTCTGGAAACTTTGTGAGCGGGTTTACCTATCACGACAACCAATTCTGCTTCATAATGCATATATTCCACATTATCAGGACGGACAGAAACCTGACAGTGACCGGTTAAGCTATTGGCTGCCTTGATAAATACCAGTGGTTCTTCTGGTGGCTTAAATTCCAGCTCTGTTGCGTGATCGGCATAATTTAGCCCCAACGCGAATAGCGTTCCGCTGGCAGGAGGAAGCCATACAACCTCTTCACCGCTTACTCTATTTCCATCTGGCAAGAGGACATTTTCTTGTTCGTCAACGGTGACATTAAGATTCTGGCCTTGATAATGAATTTTGGCGTATCTCATGCCTGACCTCCTGCTAATACAACGCTATTTTCCAAATCAGGGAAGCCCTTAGCCTTGACCGTGACTTTATCGGCTGGATGGAGAGTAACGCGCTGGTGGGGAGTTCCTAATAGAATTGCATCACCCTCTTTTAAGGTGGCGAATTCGCTTAGTGCTGCCAATAATTCTGGTGCAGAACGGATGAGATCTTGGGTAGACCAACGATCAACTTCCTGGCCGTTGATTTCAGTCACGATATCGAGTGATTCTACTGAGTGGGTCTTGATCATTTGGCCTATCGGACAAAAACCGTCCCGACATTTTGCTTTAATGGCAGGGCGGTAGAATGACGTTTCAGGCAGGCTAACTTCGTTTGCCAATGCGTAACCAGCAATATATTGTTCGGCATCTTGAATTGAAATTTTGCGTGCTGTTTTTCCAATCAACAGTGCCAGGGTTGCGCCGCTTTGTATTGTTTCTCCGACAGGATGAGGAATAATATCCTCTGAATTAATCACGGTATTACGGGGTTTGATAAACCAAATAGGCGTTTTGGGTGGTATTTTATAAGGTTCTTTATTAAATGCCTCATGCCAGAAATTGATCTGGCTGCTATGGTTGAGGGCAACGGCAAAGACAGTGCCTTTCATAGACAACTCCTCGAAACCTGGATGACGTGTTTGCAAGCTTGCTTATTAATATATTAATAAACCATGTGTGAGCAATCTTCAATATGTTAAAGGTGTTGTTAATTTTAATTGTGATCTATGTAACAACACTTTATTGATGATTATTTTTACTACATAAAGATCAGCTTGTTATATTTTTAATCAAGGTCATTTGAGATTGGATTTAACTTTTTTTTAACTTTTTAAGGGTGGGATAGTTTTATTTATTTGTTAATGTTGAAGTCTTTCCTCTTTGTGGATGATTTTGAGCATGTTAGGCTTTTTGGTGTTCATGTTGTCTATAATAAATAGCGTGGGCATTGAACTTATAGAAAATGACTAGCGATTAACTAAAGAGTCACTTTTACTTATGCATGAATCCTTAACAATTGCATTGCTTCAAGCGAGAGAAACCGCTATGGGTTTTTTTCGGCCTATTTTGAAGAGCTATAATTTAACTGAGCAACAATGGCGTATTATTCGTGTACTTGCGAGTAGCCGTTCTATTGATTTTCATGACTTAGCTTGTCTCACTTGTATCTTGCGTCCAAGCCTGACAGGCATTCTGACACGTATGGAGCGTGATGGGCTTATCTTCCGCCTGAAGCCTATGAATGATCAGCGTAAGCTGTATGTTTCTTTGACTCCGGCTGGCCAGGAACTCTATGAACAAGCAAAAGGGCAAATTTCTGAGGGATATAAGGCAATTGAGGACGCTTTTTCTCCAGAAAAATTGTCCCAACTTTTAGGGTTATTGGATGAATTTATTGCTATCGGGAACCTCTCTCAAGCAGATTTGGATGAAGAGCGCGAACTGTAGATTGAAGGTTTGTTAATATATTAATTAGTTAGCTAATCAAGTCAGTATAAAGGCCGCCGTAATGAATTGCATAAGAGCGTTGATGCAGTATATTGCGGCGGCTTTTCTATATCATTCGAAATGCATTACCCATAATTATGCTGACAGGACAATTTTCAATGCCTTCTCTTGGGCTGCATTACCAAATACTTCATAAGCGGTTTCTATTTCACTTAATGGATAATGATGAGTGATCAGCTTTTCAGGTGCAATTTTGCCGGATTGAACGCTCTTCAGCAGCATGGGTGTACTGCTTGTGTTTACCAGTCCCGTGGTAATGGTAATATTTTTGATCCAGAGGCTTTCCAGATGTAGGTCGACGGATTTGCCGTGGACACCAACATTGGCGATGGCTCCTCCTGCTGCGATGATGTCCTGACATATTTTGAAGGTTGCGGGGATCCCCACACACTCAATGGCGACGTCTACACCAATACCATCAGTCAGTTTGTTGATGGCGTCAACGACGTTTTGTTTTGCCGGGTTGATAACCGTGTTAGCACCAAACTGCTGGGCGACGCTAAGGCGGTTATCATCAGTATCGATCATGATGATATGTGCCGGCGAGTAAAATTGTGATGCCAGTAATGCTGATAACCCGACTGGCCCTGCACCAATTAAGGCGATAGTCTGTCCTGGTTGAACCTTGCCGTTGATAACACCAATTTCAAGACCTGTTGGCAGAATATCGCTGAGCATTAACGCCGCTTTTTCATCAACACCTTCTGGCAGACGATGCAGGCTATTATCAGCATGAGGAATACGTACTTTTTCTGCCTGTGTACCATCAATTTTATGTCCCAAGATCCAGCCACCATCTTTACAGTGTGCATAAAGCTGGCGCTTACAATAGGCACAACTACCACAAACGGTGATACAGGAAATAATCACTTTATCGCCGACTTTGATATTGCGGACAGATTCCCCAATTGATTCAACGATCCCAATACCTTCATGACCCAAAGTTCGGCCTTGCTCGACAGTGGGAACGTCTCCCTTGAGGATATGCAGATCTGTGCCACAGATGGTGGTTTTGACGATGCGGACGATAGCATCTGTTGGTTCAATGAGTTGAGGCGGTGTTTTTTCTTCCCAGCATTTTTTTCCGGCTCCATGATAAACAAGTGCTTTCATATAACCCCCTTCACAGGTGATGGTTGTGATTTTATGGTGTTAAGAATGATGGTTAAGCATGACAGTAACCCAGAGCACACGATTTACATTATCTGTTGCCTAAAGTTTAGCAGATGTAAACATTTTCGATTTTCGGGATGCTCTCTGAGTCAGTCGTGAAATAGAATATGACGAATATGCAGGGCAGGCTGGGCCAAAGTATGTGCTGGTTGGCTCTTTATTTATTTATTTTTTTCTTGAATGTGATCTTCTGCAAATAAGAGCGATGAGCACAAAATAGCACAAAATAATAGAACTATGGTGGAAACTCTCAAGTAAGATTGGTTTTCTAAACAGTGAATTATCAATAAATCTGACCGACAGAGTGACGGTTACTCATCCAGCTTTGATAACTGATATAAGGAAAGCCAACATGATATTCAATGAAGCTGACAGTTCGAATGTTTTGAAAGGTAAAAGGGTTGTCGTAACAGGCGGAGGACGCGATTTTGGACAAGCGGTTTCTGTTTGGTTGGCACGAGAAGGTGCATATGTTGATCTCTGTGCCCGCCAATTAGCCAGTGCAGAAGCAACATGTGAAATTATTCGTCGTGAAGGTGGCATAGCCAGAGGTTATCAATGTGATATGAGTAACGCTCAGTCCGTTAGTGGTTTTGCTACTCAGTTACTAAAAGACAATCAACCCATCGATATTTTGATCTTAAGTGCGGCTCAGTGGCTGGAAGGGTATTTAGGGGAAGGTGACAATGACGCCGACATTGTTAGTACGGTGAATTCAGGTATAACAGGCTCTATCTTGCTGACCAAAGCGCTATTACCTAGCCTGCGACAGTCACAGGGTGCCGATATTGTTGCTATGGTCTCGGTTTGTGGTATTCCCCAATTTACTGAATCTGTCGCTCATCCGGCATTTTTCGCCGCCAAACATGCTATGAGTGGTTTTAGCCAGAACTTGGCCCATCATTTAAGCAAAGAAAATATTCGCGTGACCGGGCTTTATCCACCTGACTTTGAACTTAATGGTTTTGATGAAATTCTGGATAATCAGAAAAAAATGGGAGAGCAATTGCTTAATGGTCGTTCAGTGTGGGAAACCATCCGGTTTGTTATCACTCAACCCCGTAGTTGCCACATTAAAGCGATTTATTTCCAGGGCCCAACTTTTAAGGATTTTGAATAAGCCGTAGTGTAGTAAATAAACAGTAGTCATGTACCGCTTGATGCAGCAATAATTTGGCGTGATCAATATGCCTTATTATCATATGATCACGCTTTACACTTATTTCGAGTTTTATGGATACTTTTTTACCTGAATTCCCCATTACTCCTGCCGATATGCCAGTGCTACCGCCAAGGATTGTACCAAACACAAAGTTGCAGATTGAGAACGGAATGCATCAACCTGGGCTTCCTTCACTACAAAGCAAATATCGCTAAAACTAGCGAGTGGGCTAATTTGGCTATCAGTAATGACAATTTGCCTTGCACCAGCCTGTGCAGCTTTTTCACTGACCATCACCGTTTCTTCGGCATACGGCGTAAAACTGATAGATACCACAACATCTTTAGGGCCAATCATATTCATCTGTTCGCGAAACATACCACCTAAGCCATCAATGAGCAGGGGACGGCATTCCAGATGACTGAGGGCATAGGCAAGATATGAGGCAACACTGAAAGAACGGCGCAGGCCGATAATGTAAATATTGTGGGCATTCGCCAGTAAACTCACTGCCTTATTCAAATCCTCTGCGGGTGTGCGGGCTGCGAGTTGTTGCATGGCTTGAGAGTTGGAATGGGCAAATTCCTGCAAAATATGCTGAGGATTTTCTGGTATTTGATGATCGCTATCCAGCTCTTTAAACAGCCGTGCCCGATCAGTATAGCTGGCTGTTTCTTCCACCAAATTCATGCGAAATAGCTGTTTCATTTCATTGAATCCACTGAAATTAAAGGCATTGGCAAAGCGGATCAAGGTAGAAGGTGGAACATTGGCTTCTTTGGCAATAACGGCAACAGTATCAAATGCGACACTATTAGTATTATCCAGTACATATTTTGCAACTTGTTGTAACCGTTTACTTAACTCACCATAACGGGATCGTACTTGTTCTTGAAGTTCATTCAGATTAGACGCAGCAGACATCAGTCCCCCATATGCAAAAATAGCGTGTTGATCACATTAATTGAAGAGCATTTCAAATTCAATTGAAAATGAAATATATATTTCATATATCTGTAGCATCGTGATTAAACGCTTATAGTTCAATCTTAATTAAATTTAGGTCATTGTATTTAGAGAGGCTCAGAATGGAACAGATTAAAAACTTTATTGGCGGGCAACTCGTTGATAGCCAAAGTGATCGCATTTCACTCATTTTCAATCCAGCCACAGGACAGGAGATTCGAAAAGTTGCCCTGAGTACAGTTCATGAGACTGAACATGCCATTGAATCTGCCCATCTGGCTTTTCAGGAATGGTCAAAAATACCCCCATTGAAACCCGATTGCAGAATATGTCTATACCACTGCATCAGCGTACGGGAAACGCTGTCAGGCATTAGGTGGTGCAAAGAACCATAGCGTCTTGATGCCAGATGCAGATATGGACATGGCTGCAAATGCCATCATGGGGGCGGCATTCGGTGCGGCAGGAGAGCGTTGTATGGCATTGTCTGTTGTCGTAGCGGTTGGGGATGAAGTTGCTGATACATTGGTAGAAAAACTCCGGCAACAAATAGTCCAAATGTCAGTTGGTCCTGGTATTAACCGAGAAATAGGCATTACCAATGGGAAAGAAAATGACATGGGGCCAGTGATTTCTCAGCAGCACAGGGCAAAAATTTATGACTACATTTGCAGTGGAGTAGAGCAGGGAGCAAAATTGCTGGTTGATGGGCGAGAGTATCAGGTAGCAGGCCATGAAAATGGTTATTTCGTGGGACCGACGCTGTTTGATTATGTCACGCCAGAAATGAAAATCTATAAAGAAGAGATTTTCGGCCCTGTGCTTGCCATTGTCCGCGTACCGGATTATGACACTGCATTGAACTTGATTAACCAGCATGAATATGGCAATGGAGCGGCAATATTTACCTGTGATGGCGAAACGGCACGCCAGTGTGCGTTTGGAACATCACGATAGCCATTTTGTGATGCCAACGATGGAGTAGCTATCCTATGAAGAACAGAGCAATAAACACGCAGAAAATGACAATGGCTCAAGCCTTGATCAAATTCCTTAACCAGCAATATATCAATGTTGATGGAGAAGAATACCCTTTTATTCGAGGTGTGCTCACGATATTTGGTCATGGTAATGTGGTGGGTTTAGGGCAGGCATTGGAACAGGAATCGGGACATCTTCGCGTTTATCAGGGCTGTAATGAACAGGGAATGGCACATATTGCGACGGGATTTGCCAAACAGAAAAAGCGTCGGCAGATTTTTGCCGTAACCTCTTCTGTCGGGCCTGGGGCGGCCAATATGGTGACGGCTGCTGCAACGGCAACAGCGAACCGTATTCCATTACTATTATTGCCGGGAGATACCTTTGCTTGCCGCCAGCCTGATCCCGTTTTACAGCAGATTGAACAATATGGCGATGGCACCATTAGCACCAATGATTGCTTCCGTCCGGTATCCCGTTATTGGGATCGCATTTCGCGGCCAGAGCAATTGATGACAGCCATGTTGCACGCTATGCGAGTATTAACAGATCCGGCAGATACGGGTGCTGTCACGATCTGCCTTCCGCAAGATGTTCAGGGAGAAGTATGGGATTACCCAGATTACTTCTTCCAGAAACGGGTTCACCAGATTGAACGCCGTCCAGCTTCTCAGGTGCGTATTCAAGAGGCAATTACACTGATTCAGCGCAAGAGAAAGCCGCTGTTGATTTGTGGTGGTGGTGTACGTTACTCCGAAGCTCATGAAGCTTTCCGCCATTTTGCTGAAACCTTCCATATCCCATTTACTGAAACTCAGGCGGGAAAAAGTACGGTTGTGGCTGCCCATCCACTGAATTGCGGCGGCATTGGCACAACGGGTTGTTTGGCGGCGAACCAGCTTGCTAAGGAAGCCGATTTGATTATTGGTGTTGGCACCCGTTTTACCGATTTTACGACGGCCTCAAAATCACTGTTCCAACACCCGGAAGTGGAATTCCTTACCATCAATGTAGCAGAGTTTGACGCCTGCAAACTAGATGCCGTAGGTGTACTGGCAGATGCCAGGGAAGGACTCAATGCCATCACACAGGCACTGTCAAAAACAGAATGGCGTTCAGAGTGGCAGCAAGAAATTGTTCAGGCGAAGGCAAATTGGCAACGGGAATTGAAACGATTATTTTCCATTCAATATCAGGCTGGATTTAAGCCGGAGATCGCGGGGCATTTGGATGAAAAATTGGAAGAGTACAGCGAAACGTTGCAAACCAATCTGACTCAAACCCGTGTGCTTGGCTTGATGGATCAGTATTTGGAACCCAACGCTATCATTGTGGGGGCTGCGGGTTCTCTGCCGGGAGATTTACAGCGTGTTTGGCAACCGAAAGTGCCTGATACTTATCACCTTGAATATGGCTATTCCTGTATGGGATATGAAATTGCTGCATCATTGGGGGCAAAACTCGCTTGTCCTGAACAGCCAGTTTACGCAATGGTCGGTGATGGTTCATATTTGATGTTAAACAGTGAATTACAAACGGCTATTCAGGAAAACATTAAGATCACCGTGCTACTGTTTGATAATGCGGGATTTGGTTGCATCAATAACTTACAAATGAGCCAAGGCATGGGAAGTTTTGCCACGGAAAATCGTTATCGTAATCAGCAAAATGGCAGGTTGGACGGCGCTTTGATATCGGTGGATTTTGCCAAGAATGCGGAAAGTTATGGTTGTAAAAGCTATCGGGTGCATGATGAACAACAACTGATCGCAGCATTGCAGGATGCGCAGAAGCAGCCATGTGCGACGCTAATCGATATTAAAGTACTGCCCAAAACCATGACACATGATTATGCATCATGGTGGAGAACAGGAACTGCGCAGCTTGCTGATAATCCAGAAATTGCTGCATCAGCGGAAAAAATCAGGGAATACGTGGAGAAAAAAGCGCGTCAGTATTAGCCGATAACGTAATGGCCTGTTTATTCAGGCCTTATATGTTATTGATTGTTTAAAGAGTTATAAGATTTTTACTTAGTCAGATATGGTATTTTTTCTATGAGTTAATAATATCCTTGAAATAGACCAAATGAATCTATTTTTTGACAAGATTAATTTTAATCTGAATTTCATTTTTTTGGGTTTTTTTGTTAAGTTTAAATCATCTTTTTCATAACTGAACTTGGAAATGTAATTGTTAAGTTCTTTATACATTCCTGATGATAATAGTTTCCACATAAACTGTATCTGTAGGCTTGATTTTTTTGCCCTGGTTTTTTTTAAAATATCATGTTTGTCTTTTTTATTATATAATTCATTTAGTTTTGTATTTATTTTTTCCCACGCCTCTATTTCTTTTAAGTAATCATTGGTTGTCCATTTTTTGTTCATTATAGATCCGTTTCTATATATGTAGTTATATAAATGCATTGGTACATAAGAATAAGAACCATGACAAATACATTCCAAAATAAAAAGTACATCTTCTCCAATAGGGAGTTTTTCATCAAAAGTTATTCTTTTTCCCTTTAAGAAATCATTTCTTATCAATAAGCAACATATATTAAAATAATCAAAATTTAAAAAATCCAGTATAATGTTATAGGAGTTTTGATAGGCTTTTGAAGCCTCTAATTTTTGGTCTTTATGTAGACTGTTAAATGAACAATAAGAGAAATCACTGTTATTTAACTCCACTTGTTCTATTAATTTTTCAATGAAAGAAGGTTCATACGTATCATCGCTATCAAGAAAACAAATATAATAACCTGTAGACAAAGAAATGCCCTTATTCCTGGCGGAGGATACTCCTTTATTGTCTTGTGATATATATTTGATATTTTTGTGATTTTTAGCATAATTCTTACAAATATCTATTGTTTTATCAATTGAGCCGTCATTAATGATGATAATTTCAATATCCTTATATGTTTGATTTAGCACACTATTAATTGCTCTGCTTATGCAATCTTGAGAGTTGTATGCTGGAATTATAATCGAAACCAATTTATTGTTACTCATATATGCTCCATTTACTATTCATACCATTACTTGTATAAATATATTTATTTGAATTTTCTGTACTAAATTCTATTTAGTAAAATATTAGCAGGTTTTTTCAACTGCATAGCCCAAACTAGTGAGAATTTCGTCTCACTAATAAGAGATAGAAATGATTATCAGTAAACAAGGCTTATTGTTTAATTTGCACTATCTTTAATTCCTAATTATTAATCGAAAATACTCGTAACTGTTTGGTTTTTAAAGCTTCTCATCGGTCATGTAACCACAATATTGAAAGGTGTCAGCAAGGCCATCAAATGCATCAATGTCTTCTTTGTCCTTGGGCTAAAAACGTAGGTGCTCACTTTTTGTCTGATTTTGTTGTAGGTATTGCGGCATAAAACCATATCGCGCATGCTGGCTGGTGGCTACGCTAATATGAGTAAATTCAAGAAGATATGATATCAATAAAATAATTCCTCTAGCCTAGGGAATATAATTTCTTCTAACAAGGAAAATAAACTGTTCCATATGTCAACTTTATTATATTCGCCACTGAAAATAACAATAACAGATTCTAGATCAGGGATAATCAATAATATCTGTCCACCATTGCCAAATGCCGCGTACCAATCATATGTATGACCACTTACAGGGGATTTATATTGATCAATATACCAAAGATAGCCATAATGTTCTGTCCCTGTGAAAAATCGGGGGGTAATAGATTCTTTTATCCATATGGCAGGAACAATGTCATTTCCTGACCATCTGCCTTTATTTAATATCAACTGACCTATCTTCAATAAATCTCTCGCAGTTAGACGTAATCCAGAAGCCGCAGATGCGACGCCATCTATTCCTTTATGCCATTTAAAGTTCGTAATACCTAATTCCTTAAACAATACTTTATTGGCAAATTCAGGCAAAGTGCAATGCGTATATTTTTCTATTATGCGACCTAAGAGAGCAGTACTTCCCCCCGAGTAACACCATGTTTCACCAGCTCTACCTGTCACTGCTTTGGAAAAAATATATCCATATCTATCCTGTGCCAATTCCATACCTATTTCATCATTGCTGATATCATGATAAGGGCAATTTTCATTCCACTCTATGCCCATTGTCATAGTAAGCGCATGTTCTATATTAATATGATCGAAATTAGCATCTTTGCGATATTCGGGGAAGTGCTCAATTATCGGGCTTCCTAAATGAGGAACCTGCTGATATTCCATAGCTATGCCATATAAAATAGAGACAATGCTTTTTGTCACTGATCTTATGTCATGTAAGGTATCTTTATTGAAATCTATTTTGCCAATATCTTCACCCCATACTTCGTCATGACCTGAGAAATATTCTTCTGCCAATAATGTTCCTCCTTGGCTAATCAATAACGCATGTATATGTTCAAGAGTTTCACTATTTACGGATAAACTCATTTTGTTTATTAAGAAATCTTGCATGCATAGCCTTAGAAAATATTTTTATGAAAAATGGCAATCTAGCTTTTTAAATTTATTAAAAAATCATATTTACGAAAAAAAACTATAATTTACCTAAAATGACAATATTGAGAAATAAATCATGAAGGAAATTATTGGCAAGGTGTTCCCAGATGAAAGTTATATGAGCCAGCTCTAAAAAATAAAATTTTCAAATAAAACAAAATTGAAATAAATATTTTATTTGATATGTTTTCATCCACACCAAAAAGCAGATACCAAGGTATCAAGGAGCATTCATGTTCAATATTGCATTATTTGGCGCTGGGCGAATTGGGAAGGTTCACGCTGTTAACATTGCTAACCATAAAGAAACTCACCTCTATTCTGTGATAGATCCACATCTGACAAGTGCTAAGACATTGGCACATCAATATCAGGCCAAAATACAGACTACCGAAGAAGCGATGTCAGATCCTGATGTTCATGGTGTGCTGATTGCGTCAGCAACGGACACCCATGCCGATCTGATAGAACTGGCTGCCCGACACAATAAAATGGTTTTCTGCGAGAAACCGGTTCACCTTGATCTTGAACGAGTTCATCAGTGTCTTGCGACGGTAAAAGAGTGTCAGGTTCCTCTGTTTGTCGGGTTTAATCGTCGCTACGATCCGCAATTTCGTCGGCTGAAAAACCTGTTTGATGCAGGAACGGTTGGTAAGGCAGAATCCTTACTTATTATCTCCCGTGATCCTTCCCCGCCACCCGCAGAATATGTTCGTGTGTCTGGTGGTATGTTCAGAGACATGACCATTCATGACTTAGATATGGCGCGTTTTATTCTTGGTGAGGAACCATGTGCTATTTATGCTCAGGGAAGCAATCTTGTTGACCCTGCTATAGGTACGGCTGGCGACATAGATACTGCATTTATTGTCATGAAATTTCCATCGGGGGCAATGGCAACTATCACCAATAGCCGTCGTTCTGGTTATGGTTACGATCAACGATTAGAACTACATGGTGAGAAGGGACTTCTGACTGCCGGAAATATAAAGGAAAACAGTGTGGAGTTCTGGGGAGAAAACGGTTGTACCACCGCGAAGCCAGAGCATTTCTTTTTGCAACGTTACCGTGAGGCATACATCGCAGAATGGAGCCATTTTGTTGATGTCATGGCTGGAAGGGCAATGCCTGAAACTAGTGGTATTGATGGAGAACGGGCTCTATACCTCGCAGACAAAGCGTTTGAATCCTTGCAATCCGGTAAAAAAATCAAACTATAACCATAAAATTCAATAATAAACATTGCTGGAACATTTATTTCATCAGAATTACCATATCTGTTCCAGCCACCGTAACTGTGACAGACCGTTTATCCCCAAAATAGATTTCAAGGCGTTGAAAACGGTTAATCAGGGTGGAGGATATATGTTAGCTTTTCTTTCTTTTATTGGCTTTACCTTATTGGTAGCCGGGTTTGCTTATTATAAAACGCGAAACAAACAATTAAGTGATTCGACCGAAGGTTATTTTCTTGGTGGGCGTTCCTTAACTGGAATATATATCGGTAGCTCCATGTTACTTATGAATCTGTCTACAGAACATTTGGTCGGCCTGAATGGACTGGCGTTCAGAACTGGATTAATTGTTATGGCGTGGGAAGTGATTGCGGCTCTAACTATTGCCCTATTTGCTATTTACTTCTTGCCGAAATATCTGAAATTAGGCATTTCGACCATTCCTGAATATCTTGAGCGTCGGTTTGACAAAAATACGTTGCTAATTACCTCAATTCTATTTTTGGCGATGTATGTGATCTCATTATTACCTATCGTTCTGTATACCGGCGCGATTGCTCTGGAAAGTCTGTTTCAGGTTTCCCGGGTTTTTCAGGTCGATAAAACCACGGCACTCTGGATCATGGTTTGGGGCGTGGGAGGATTGGGGGCAATTTACGCAATCTTTGGTGGGATCAAAGCGATTGCAGTGGCCGATACCATTAATGGCGTAGGCTTGATTGTGGGCGGCTTGATGGTAACGGTATTTGCCCTGTTGTATGTGGGAGATGGCAGTGTATGGAAAGGATTAAATGATGTCTATCAGACCCACCCAGAGAAGTTTAATTCCATCGGCAGTGAAGATTCACTTGTTCCATTCTCGACTCTGTTCACGGGGCTGCTTATCTCTAATATGTTCTTTTGGTGTACCAATCAATCCATTGTGCAAAAATCATTGGGCGCCAAGAACCTGGCTGAAGGGCAAAAAGGCGTAATGCTATGTGCTTTATTTAAGCTCATTATTCCTTCCATTATTATCTTACCAGGGATAATTGCATTCCATATTTTTAATGGTCAAATAGATAATCCAGATAATGCTTATCCTGCGTTAGTGCAACTGGTATTACCCAAAGTTCTGGTTGGTTTCTTTGCAGCAGTAGTTGTGGGAGCCGTATTTTCGACATTCAGCGGTGGTCTGAACTCTTCCGTGACCTTATTTACCGTCAATATTTACAAGCCGCGAATCAATCCGAATGCCACTGAAGCCAAAACGGGTTCCCCCAATTGCAGCAAAATTGGGGCTTTTGTTTGGTATGTCGGCTTACATCATTTGTCACTTTATCCTGAAATTCAATATTCACTTCTTCCATTTAGTTGGCATTCTGTTTGTCGTGAATATCATTTTCATGTTGACGATTGGGTATTTTTTCCCTGCCGAATCTTATCAGGAAGTGTATACAGAACAGGTGGATATTACACCTTGGTCGATGGTTAAACCGGCAGGGTGTCTAATTACACTGATTGTTGTCTCCATGTATATTTTCCTTGCCGAGAACGTGCCAGCTTATGTGATGGCGCTCTATTATGTATTTGCAGCCTGCATATTGGGTTATTTTTTCTACCAGACAGGCAGGGAGTTATTTCGAAAAAATAAAAGCTGATTTTCCCTGACACAACCCCTTTATTGTCCTTACTGGATTACGAATTGAAATTTAAATTTAATTTGGAATAAATGTTTCACATAAAGGGTAAGGTGTATTTACGATAAATTTCAGTTGGTTAGCTGGAGAGCATACCTAATACAGTATTTCCGCTCAGGGGTCGATTGATACGTGAAATGGTTGCTGATGTGACTGCAAAACATGCTGGCAATCAGGCAAAAGCACTCGATTTTAGGCGCTCGACAGGTGACTGGCGCGAATTAGTTGCTGATCCGAATATTGATGTTGTTGATATTTGCACGCCTACCGACGATCGCTCGTTGGATGAAACAATGGCGGTTTATAACAAGGATGTAGTGATGGTGCCAAAAGGGTATCATCCCGTGGCTACCATCGCGGGTTATGACAGTTACTACCTCAATGTTATGGCTGGCCCGACACGCAAATGGTTATTTACCTGGGAAAAAGATCATCAATGGGTTAATGGTAAAGAATATGCAGAGAAACATGCTAGCCGTTAAGTATTGCTCCCCATTCGGGGAGCAATATCATCATAGATGCATTATGCTAAACATGTTTACAAACTGACTTAAATAGCCCATAGGTTAAGCTCGCTAGCAATAATGAATTAATTGCTGGAACACCCCATTCTGCTTCCAGACCAATCACGCTGCCTATAACACTGGCAATAATGGCAGCCCAGCCGATAGTTGGCGTTTCATACGGAAGTATGCCTTGTTCTCGGCTCTCATCCAACACCTTGCGATGGGAACGCAGAATATAGTAATCAACCAACATAATTCCAATAATGGGTGGGAAAACAACGCCTAATACAGTCAGGAAATCCACAAACCGTTCCAGGATACCCAGAATAGAAAGTAGCGTTCCAAATATTCCAATCACTGCGGTTGTTGGGGGATAACGGAGTTTTTTGCCAGTAATACCCTCTACGGCGTTGATAATGCCTAATGATGAAGAATACAGGTTCAAGTCGTTGACCCTCAATGTGGAGAAAACGACAGCTAAAAGCCCCGCGCCTCCTGCGGCTTGCGACATAATAGTAACAACATCTGATGTATTCAGAGCTTTTGCGATAAGGATAGCCAAGCCATTAATCACAAATTCTCCCACAATAATGGTCAGCAAGGTGATCCCCAAAACATGCTTGCCTGATTTGGTGTAGCGAGTCAGATCAGGCGTCATTAAGCTTGCAACAATCGCACCACCCACGACAATCGTGATACCCGCACTAATGGTTAAAGTGTCACCATAATGAGGTAACTTGATAATCTCATGTAGCTGTTGACCAGTATTGCCAGATAGCACGGTAGTGGAGATATAAGCAATCAGCAAAATAAACAGAGGAACAGCGATTCTGGCGGTAAAACGCAATGCCTTAAAACCAAAGGCGACCAGTATTGTCAACAAAGTGCCAGAGAACGCCGCAGCCCAGCCAAACCCGAGTCTATCGCCGGAGGCAAAATTAAGGGAATGGGCGAAAATTGCATTTTGGATACCAAACCAGCCTAATAAGCTGATTGCAACCATGAGGCCAATTAATACAGACCCTATGCGGCCAAAACCACACCACCGAGCTAATAGGCTGCCGGATAAGCCTTCGCGCATTCCCGCAAAACCAAGCCCAAACGTGACAATACCGAAGAGCAAGCTGCCAATAAAAATAGCAATAAAGGCATCGATCAAAGCCATCGAGTCACCGAGCACAGCTCCAAGCATAAATTGATCCAATGCCGTCAACATGCCCATATGCACAATAGCCACGCTTAACAGTGATACACGTTGTGTTTGTGGTACCCGCTTTAGTGGACAGTGCTCAATTTTTAGTATCACCATCACTTTTTTTGACTTTTTTTAGAGAAATAGAACGCCTTTTTCAATTAGACGTTCTGGGATGTAGCTATCTAATTGTAGGTGTCTACAAAACTCCTCAAATTGCTGGAGTGAATGAACATTCGCTTTTTGATAGATGTTATAAACTCTATTTTCTATTGTTTTATGGCTCACGTTGTATATTTGGGCAATTTCCTTATTTGTGCGTCTTTGCAGCATGAAGAAGATGATATCCAGCTCACTACGAGTAAACAGGTCTGTAGTCGCTTCTGTGGTGAGTGTGCTGGGTTTGTGGCGATTAATGTATTTTAAGGGAGAGAGGTTATTTAGTGGTTTAGCATTCCAAACTATCCCAATGCACTCTTTTTCATCGTTATACACGGGAAATTTTTCACTGATAAAAGGGGTCAAACTGATTTTTCCATACCAATAATGTGTTTCGATAATGGAAACTCTATCTTTTGATTCCTCGGTTCTCCGGTCATGTTCTTTGAGATCTTGTGAAAATTGGTCGTCAGACCAATCAGTTGGAAATTCACAGTCTAGCTTACCTTCAATGTCAAAGTATTTTGGTGTGTTGGTGTAAAGATAAGCCGCTTTATTCATATAGATATGTCTGGAGCCCAAATCCTTAATACCCCAAGGATCGCTGAGATGTTCCATCATGGCAATTAGCCCTTTGAAATAGGGTTCATTATTTTTATAGGATAAGCTCATCTTTATCTCAAATAATTGTTAGTTTATTCATTGCAAATAAGGATGTTTATATTTATTTTTCTACTTTTATTGATTCCATATTCATCAACGTTAATTTTTCAAGGTAATTGGTAAATAGAAATCTAAAATACCGGAATAAGTCATATTTCCTCTATTTTTTTCTGCTTTTTTGCTAATCTCTCCTAAAATATAACTTACTCAATTAATATTTTCTATATTAAATAATTTTTAATTTTTATTAAATAATTGCATTCACGAAAAATTGCTATCACATTTACTGCTCAATGGCAAGGGTGTTTTTCACCCTTTCTTGTCTTTATAAAAAGAGATTAGTCTAAAAATTAATATAAATTAGCTAGTTATATATTTTTCTGGGCGTTAGTATGTATAAGAAGCAAAAAATGGAACACCTGAGAAAAAATTTACAATATTTGCTTGATTCCAGAGGGGAAACAAGAGTATCGCTCTGTGAGCAAACAGGTCTTAATCGTACAACTATTTATAATATCTTAGAAGATAGGGTTCAAAACGTTCACTCTTCCACAATACAGAAAATCTCCAATTTCTTTGGCATATCATATAGTGAAATTGAATCAACTGATATCGCAGAAAAAGAGCGTTTGGATGGGATCGTTTCTTATGAAGGGAACATGAATCCCTGTGCTGTTCCATTATTTATGCAATCTGAATGTATTACTTCTGAATTTTTGGACGGTAAAATAGGCTCCCTAATTGTTGGCAGGCAACTGACCTATTATTTTGGCACAGGGCCTAATATTGTTGCCGTTTTACTTGAGGATGATTTATCAGGTAAACATAATGAAGGAGATTTATTAATAATCAGGAGAGGTAATTACCAGAATAACAATCCTAAACTAGGTTTCGATCCAAAACAGCAGCAGTTTCATCTCAAAGAATCGAATAGAGAGAATCTGGATAATTGGATAATCATTGGAGATATAGTGGAAGAACGGTTTAGATATGGGAAAACCCCCTTGTCACATAGATTTATCATGTGAATATTTATACAACTTAGTGGTTAATAACCATGTTATATATGAGGTAAATAATATGCTTGTTTTTTGCCTTGCTATTGACAACAGATATATCATGGTTTAAATAATATTTAATAATATCAGTAAGTTAATTTTATTTATTTGTTTTTTTGTTTATTCATCATTAAATAATGACACACTTGTTCATCATAAAAATCAACATTTGTGTTTTTATATGTTGATTTTGATATTTGTCTGGTGTATTAATTTCATTATCAAAACATAAGATAAAATTTATATTTTGTCTGAACATTAGATTAGGGAGACACTTCTCCTTCTATGCAGACAAATTATTTTCGTTATTTTGAATTAAAATGTTACTCGCCCACACCAGGGCAATGTATAGTAGCCAGTCTCTTAATCGGAGGTATCTGATTAAGAGACTGGAACTATCATCAAGCCAATATATACAAGCTAACTTAGCAATAACTTACAAGACGTCTTACGCTAGGGGCAGGTAAATATCAGTGACAGCTTCGGCTTCAGTCACGGTTGGAAACAACTTTACCCGTTCAAAAAATAGTGGAAAATCCCGAACTTCTTGATTGTGTTCTGATAACCAATTTGTATACAAATAATTGACTATGGAGGTTATTCCATCATCTGAGCCAGTGTATCTAATATAAGCACATTTTCCTGATGGAATGGTCTTTAGTATGATTTTTGCGTTCTTAACCTCAAACTTCGACGAAACTTCTACACATAAATCAAACTGATATTCTTGTGGAGCAATGTTTGCAGGATCTGCATAAACAAGATTAAAAGTTCGGTAACGCTCTGGGGATAATTTGTTACTTATTCTCCACTCCTTGAACTCCCTAATTGTGTTGCCAATATTTGATGGTGAACCTTTGTGTTCCATAACTGCCACAGTGGTTTCTGGAAAATTGACGATTTTTACTTCAACAAGAGATAATTTCTCATATCGATTACTGAATTATCGTTATATGCCAGCTCATAAATAGCTCTCTTCAATCGAATTTGCCTGATATATGCAGCAGCACCGATACCATAATTTGCGGAAAATAATCTGTGAAAGTGGTACTTGGAACAAGCTGCAATGTTACTCAAACTTTCTCCATCCATATGTGTATCGATATGTTTATCAATGTAATGGAGAAGGGCATTTAATCGTTGTTTAATCATCGTCATATATCCAACCTATCTGGTACAAGGGGATGTTATATAGTCTCCTGTAGCAGGACATGACAATTATTGCTGACTTATATCTTTCATGGAGGTTTCTGCCAATAAATAGTCTCTTTTCGAGGTTTATTTATTGCACCATATTTAGATACAAAACAGGCGGAAATAAAAAACAATCCAATAACAAATATTGCCATTTTAAATTAATTTATTGATTTAAAATGGAATTATTTTTCTGGATTGACGTTGGCAATAATTATAGTATTGATAATTATCATCAATGGTAATCATAAATTTGAGTTATTTTGACTATGGAAAATTTTTTTCCACAGCCATATAGATATCGTTAGTTAATGTGGATTAACCATCTTACTAATATGTTTTTTTTCCAATAATATGAGAATGGAATCACATGATGGGAGCTGCGATTGATAAGGACAATATATCTGCCGATACGTTGTCTTCTGCCCTTGACTGTTGTCGACTATTGTTGCAGTTGATTAAAGGTGAAGCTCAAGAAACACCTTCTTTATCCTCTGATAGCAAGCTGAAATTTGCAGTAAAAGAATACGGTAAAATACATAATGTTGATATGGCATTATGCCGTTTAAAATTCCATAAGCTAACACCAAAACAACTACCTTTAGCCTTTCGAGACAAACAGGGAGGATTTGTTGTATTAGTACGCCTTTCTCCTGATCAGGCTCTGACCCAGTCTCCTTATTCCGCTTCACCTGAAGTACTTCCCATTGATGAGCTTGAAGCCAGATGGAGTTGTGAAGTGATCCAGTTGCGGGAAGGTTGCCACAGGTTCGATGTTTCCTGGTTTATTCCTGCCTTTATTCATCACCGCCACCTCCTCGGTGAGATACTGATTTTCTCCCTGATGCTGCAACTACTCGCTCTTGCGGCTCCTTTGCTTTTTCAGGTAGTGATGGACAAGGTGTTGGTACACAGGGCATTGTCCACCCTGGACGTGCTGGTGATAGTGCTAATAGTGGTAGGGGTGTTCGAGGTGATACTCCGAGGGTTGCGTGAATACCTGTTCGCTCATACTGCTAACCGTATCGATATTGCCTTGGGCGTTAAACTATTCCGGCATTTGCTGGGTTTGCCTCTGCTCTATTTTAAGCACCGACAGGTAGGCGCTATCATCACTCGGGTGCAAGAGCTTGACAGTATTCGTGACTTTTTGACGGGCTCTATGCTGACCTTATGCGTGGATGTCGCATTCACCTTTGTTTTCTTCGGGGTAATGGCCTGGCTGTCATTGCCTCTAACTTGTGTGGTGCTGGCGTTATTACCCCTCTATTTCTTATTGGCCTGGCTGAGTTCTAAACCACTGCAACAGCGGATTGAACAGCAGTTCCAGACTGCGGCCTGCAATACCTCCTTTTTGAACGAATCTGTTAGCGGTGTCGAAACCATCAAGAGCTTGGCAGTGGAGCCAAATATGCAGCGACGGTGGGAGTCCCAGACTGCAAATATGGTTGAAGCTAGTTTTCGTACTCAGGTTCTTAATAGTTTCGTCAGCCACGGGGTAATGTTGCTACAGAAGGTAACGAGTGTCGGGATTATCTGGTTAGGGGCGAATATGGTTATTGCTCTGGAGCTTACCATTGGTCAGCTAATCGCGTTCAATATGATGGTGTCACACATCAGCCAACCTATCGCTAAACTGATCGACCTGTGGCAGCAGTTTGTCCTGACCAGAGTCGCTGTTGACAAACTAGGCGACATGCTCAATCTGCCTGTTGAGCAGGCACAGGGAGATATTTATCCCCAGACGCCGCTCAACGGTGATTTACAGCTGCGTAATTTGGTGTTCCGTTATCAACCCGATCAAGAGCCTGTATTGAAAGGGATAACTCTGCATATCAGCGCTGGCGAGTCCTTGGGAATAGTCGGTCCTTCTGGCTCAGGAAAAAGTACTCTGGCCCGCCTGCTACAGAGACTTTATGCTCCAGATGGAGGAGAGATCTTGATCGATGGCATTCCTCTACATCAACTAAATCCTACCTGCCTACGTAGCCAGATCGGGGTTGTGTTGCAGGAGAATTACCTGTTCAACCGCAGTGTGCGCCATAACATTGCACTCAAGAATCCCACTGCTTCGTTGGAGGAAGTGATAACAGCAGCCAAATTAGCGGGTGCTCATGATTTTGTCCTCCAGTTACCTCTGGGTTATGACACTGTGCTGGCTGAGGCGGGTAGCTCTCTGTCCGGGGGGCAGCGCCAACGTATTGCTATCGCTCGGGCGCTGATAGCTAATCCCAAGATTTTGATTTTTGATGAGGCGACAAGCGCCCTTGATGATGAGTCTCAAGCCTTAATCCAGGCCAACATGGCTGAGATTTCTCAGGGACGCACCGTTATCACCATTGCTCACCGCCTGTCTACGGTGCGTGATTGTGACCGCATAATCACTTTAGAACAGGGCCAGATCACTGAATCGGGCAGCCATCACCAGTTGCTGGTTAAGGAGGGTTGCTACGCCAGACTGTGGCAGTTGCAACAGGAATTACGGAAGGAGGTTGTGTGATGGCATTAAAGCACCTGAAATCCACCTTTTTGATCTGGCGTCAAGAACGTTGTTCACCCAAGGCACCGAAGCGTACCCGTGACGAATACGAGTTTCAACCTGGCTACCTGGAGATCGTCGAACGTCCTCCAGCACCTTGGGCAAGGTTCACTGCGGTGGCACTGACTCTGATACTTCTAATCGCTTTAATCTGGTCAATTGTTGGTCGTCTGGATATTCATGCGAATGCTGTGGGAAAACTACTTGTGTCCAGCAATTCAAAGGTGATTCAGCCCCTTGAAGTCGGTGAAATTGCGGAGATATTGGTTCGCGACGGCCAGAGAGTAAAAGCGGGAGATGTACTTATCAAACTCAACACCATAGGCGTTGAAGCCGAATTGAAGGAGTTGCAGGAGCAGCTTAACTTCAAACAGTTGGAGCAGGCGAGGTTACGGGCCCTGTTGACCGATGCCCCTATCGAACATTTTGTGGTTCCGCAAAGTACGCCGCCAGCACAGGCCGTGCAGGCGAGAGAACATCTGGCGAGTACCTGGAAAGAAGTGGTTGCCAATCTAAAAAGTTTGGATGGCGAAATGAAGGTTAACCAAGCGAACCAATATGCTCGTCGTGCTGATATCTCCGCGTTGGAGGATCTTGCTGTCAATATCAAGGTGCGCCTTGAAGCGCACCGAATTCTGGCCACCAAGAAATTGTTATCAAAAGTTGAGCTATTGGGGCAAGAGAGAGAAAGGCTGGAAGTAGAACGTTCTCTTTCTCAACAACATGCCGAATTGACTGTCCTTGAACAGCAATATCAGGGATTGCAGGAAAGGCGAGAGCACTATCTGGCCAAGATCAACCGTGAATATTATGACCAATTGAATGAAGCGCAGGCTGCAATTGCTGTTATGACACAGCAGTTAATTAAAACCCGTGAGAGATTGCGCTTGTATACCCTGCGGGCACCAGTCGATGGTGTGGTGCAGCAATTGGCGATCCACACGCTGGGGGGCGTAGTGCAATCAGCCCAACAACTGATGGTGATAGTCCCTGATGATACGCTCTTTGAAGCCGAAGTGATGGTATTGAACAAGGATGTGGGGTTTGTGCACGCTGGTCAATCGGTAGAAATTAAAGTCGATGCCTTCCCTTATACCCGTTATGGCACCGTACGGGGTAAGGTAGCTCATGTCTCTAAGGATGCAGTTAAGGATGAGCAACTGGGGCTGGTATTTCCGGCACGGGTTCGAATGGAACGAACCTTTATCGCAGTGGATGTGAGCGAAGTTGCATTACAAGCAGGTATGAGTGTTACCGCTGAAATCCGTACCGGGGATAGACGGGTGATCGATTACTTGATCAGCCCGCTGCAACAGTACCAGTCCGAAGCATTGAGGGAACGATAATGCCAACCATCGAATCTATCCTATTAGAGCCATCTAACGGAGACGAGTCCACAGTAGTAGATAGTGGTTTTTTGGCTCTGGCCTACGCCGCTCACCATTTCAATGTGGCGGTGGAGCCGAAGTTATTGAGTCACCGTCTCGGACGTACCCAAGGGAGCACGGACTACCAAGATCTTTGCCGTTGTGCCCAGTGGATCGGTTTGAGGGCTCGCTATATCACCACAGATATGAGCCGTCTCGAACATCTTCCCCTGCCTGTCTTATTGGATACAGAACAAGGTTGGTTAGTACTGGAAAGGGTTGAAGGCGAGTTTGTTGTCTTGTATCAGCCAAATCTGGGTAAAGAGAAGCACTATCCCCGGACTATTCTCGCCGACCACTGGCAAGGCAGGGTTGTGTTGCTGGCGGAAGCGGCTGAGCAACCGAAACGACAGAAGTTCGGCTTTAGCTGGTTTATGCCTTCCATTCGTAAACATGCCGCTCAGTTCAGAAACGTTCTCCTCGTGTCTTTGATGCTACAGTTGATTGCCTTAGTCACTCCCATGTTGTTCGAGAATGTGATCGATAGGGTTTTGGTCAGTCGCAGCCTGTCAAGTCTACAGGTGCTAGGGTTTGCCATGCTGATCCTGGCCGTGTGCGAGCCTGTTTATAGTTTCCTCCGCTCCTGGCTGTTCGCTAACCTTGCCAGTAAAGTCAATTCTGAGCTCTCCAGTCGTCTCTATCAGCACTTAATCGCCCTGCCAATGGACTATTTCCGGCAGCGTCAGACGGGAGAAATTATTGCCAGAGTGCGCGAAATGAGTCAGATACAACAGTTTCTTACCGGTTCTGCACTGACGATGGTACTGGATTTAGCTTTTGTCGGCTTGTTTGTGGCGGTGATGTTTTTCTATGCCCCTGAGCTAACATGGCTGGTACTCGGCTCTCTGGTGCTCTATTTCCTATTCTGGATGGTAGTTGGGCCTGTGCTGCGTGCCCGTGTGTTGCGGGAATATGAGTTAAGGGCTGACAACACCGCTTTCCTGATCGAATCAGTGACCGGCATTGAAACGATTAAGACTAGCGCTACTGAGGCGGGTTTCGCGCGCCGTTGGGAGCACCAGCTATCTGCGTTTGTTCGTTCCTCGTTTCGCGCCAAAGTGGTAGGACTCCTCGCCGGACAAGGGATAGGGCTGATCCAGAAACTGACCTCCGCCCTGTTACTGTGGTGGGGAGCTATTATGGTGATGGAGGGAAAACTCAGTTTGGGGGAGCTGGTGGCCTTTAATATGCTTTCTGAGCACGTTACCCAACCGATCCTGCGTTTAGCCCAAATCTGGCAGGATTTTCAACACACTTTAATCTCACTGAACCGGCTCGGTGACATCCTCGATGAAGAGGAAGAAAGCGGTAGCGGAGGTCTGGCTTCAATCCCCAGATTACAGGGTGGGGTGAGCTTCAGAGGTGTGCGCTTTCGCTACAATGAGGAAGGTCAGGAAGTATTGCGTAACCTCAATATCGAAATTAGTCCTGGTGAATTTGTTGGTATTACCGGGCCATCAGGTTCGGGCAAATCAACCCTGACACGGTTGTTACAGCGCCTTTATATTCCCCAGCATGGACAAGTATTAGTAGATGGGATCGACTTGGCAATTGCAGATCCGGTAGAGCTGCGTCGCAACATGAGTGTCGTACCACAAGAGAGTTTACTGTTTTCAGGCTCGGTCGCAGAAAATATCCGCCAATGTCGACCGCAAGCCAGTGATGCTGAAGTTATTCAGGTAGCAACTTTGGCTGGGGCAGACGAGTTTATTCGCAACCTGCCACAAGGATATAACACCCAAGTTGGTGAGAAGGGAGCACTCCTGTCTGGTGGGCAGCGTCAGCGCATCGCTCTGGCCAGAGCCTTGCTCACTAATCCCGGTATTTTGCTGCTGGATGAGGCCACAAGTGCCTTGGATTATGAATCGGAAGCGGCGGTGATAGCTAACTTGCAGCACATTGCTCAAGGTCGCACTGTGATCAGTGTTGCTCATCGCCTCAATACCTTGCGCCATGCTGATCGGATTTTGGTACTCGATCAGGGGCAAGTTGTTGAGCAGGGTAGCCACGAGCAATTGCTCGCTTTAGGCGGGCTCTATGCCCGACTGTGGGCCTTGCAGATGAAAGAAAAAGTAACCCCGTAAAGATCATCAGTAGGATTTTTTTATAAGGAGAATTGTCATGCCCAATAACAGCAATCAATCGCTGCTTATGTCTGCTCAGGCGGTATCCCGTCAAGGTAGCGCTGATATCCAACAGTTTGCTAGCAATCCTGAGTTATTTGCGAAATCCAACACTATCAGTGCTGAGACACTGGTTAGAGCAGGACGACTTCCGGCAGAGGGAAACGCCAAATTGGTAAAAGTTAAGTCAGGCGTATATGAGATCGAATACTCTGATCGAAGCTCGAATGAGATAGCAAGGAGTGATGCTAACAGCGTACCAGCCTATTTCCTTGGCTACAACGGTGCAAACCAGGCTAATGTGTTGCCGGCCTATGTAGACATTCCCAAGCATACAATTCCGGGAAGTTTTCTGTTCACTGGATCGTTGTCAGGATGTTCACTGGTGGTGACCGATCTTAATGCTGATACTTACCGAGTCTATCACGACGGACGAGTCAACAGTTCGCTGCTATACGATAACGTGGTCATGGCAGTGGATTTTAAGGATTATCAGGTAGCAAACACTGCTGAAGGTCTCGCCGCGGCATATATGCAATACGTTGAGGGTCAATGGCAATTGGTATTCCAACGCCAGGAGTATCAGCGAGAAGGTCAGGATATTTGGCCGAAATTGCGCAGTGGTGAGGAACCGATATTGATCCAGAACGCTGACAGTCAAGCGACTGAGCGTAACAAGGCTCAATTCGCTACTTATCGTAAGGAAATTCATCAAAAACTCAAAAAGATTGCTGCTCAGTTTGGTGTGTCCGTTGAAGGGGTTTCTAGTAGTGTATATGAACAGGGAGAATTTTCTCCTCATCATCCGGCAATTTCTGCGTGGATTGGGTTGCGTAATAAGATCCAAGAGGCGATAGGAGCAGAAACTCAGCAGTTGGTAGATGAAAGAAGTGCACTCTATGAGGTTCGGAGAAACACCAGAAACAGTTCTAAGATTGCTCAGATTGATGAACAGATAAAGTATATCAATATCACACTGGAGTACTACAAGGAAAAATACGATTCGGTTTTGCGCGAAGTGTTCTCTGTCGAACAAAGCTGGTTATGGCAGCAAATCAAGTTCAAGAACGGTATAGATGCAGTGGTGCGTATTGATGATACATCTATTCAGGGCGGCGGTCAGGAACGCGACTATAACGTGGGTGAGCGTTATGCTATTGCCGAAGCCTACCAGCGGAGTGGACCGAGGGGTATTGAGTTCACCGATGGATTACAGAACTTTCAGGATACTACCATTCCAGGTTTTAACGATGGAATGTCAATCCTGGAGATGAAAAAACTGTTTCTTGACAGCCCGCTTACCCCTAAACAGCGGGGAGCTTTGAGTGGTCGTATCACTGAAGTTAGCCGGGCTGAATATATCGACAAAGTATTGAAGCAGACAGCGGTGTTCAGCGAGGACTTTCAGAGTGCCGGTAGCAGCTTCAGTCGTCTGATACCCCAAGATTTTTATCTGTCGTTGGTTGGAGATGCATCTGGTGGTCGCTGTTATCCCCTGGTCAGAGCTATGGCGGTAGCACTAGCCAGCGGTGGTGAAGCAAGTATCAATAGTCTGGTGGAGAAACTCTTCTTTGCCGCGGCTTCCCCTCAGGCTGGCAGTTCCACGCTGCTAAAAAACAGTCTGGTAAGACTGCACTCTAATATTGAGGCCAGTCAAGCGTCAAAAGCTCTGGAAGAGAAGGTTACCTTGTCTAAGGTTGTTTCTTTGTTGAAGGAAGCGACGGGCACTTCGACGTTCGCCCTTAATACCCAAAACCATGCCATGATGGTGGGGAGCACTGTCGGAGTTAAAGGGCGTCGTTACTATTTCTATGATCCAAATTTCGGGATTTTCGCATTCGATAATTCAGCCAATCTCTTACATGCGATGGAAAAACATTTAGTCAAGCGTGGCTTGGCTGTTCACTACAGTGCGTTTGGTAGTAAGTCTGCTCCTACCTTTAATCTGGTGGAGATCGATCCCACCAAGATGGCAAGAGTACCTGTAGGCAATGGCTTAAATGTTGCTGACTTGATCCGTCCCGACGAACTTGCCACTGTGATAGAACAACGACAATGGGTCAAGCAAGCGGTCAATGCCCAAGTAAAAATTGCTGAGGATGCTCAGTTACGCACCGCATTGACTACCCTTGATACTGAGCAGTGGGGGGCAAAATTCGACAAGGCCATTACAAAGCTTACTCAGGAAAATAATCTTGACCAGCGTTGGATGCCAGTAATTAGCAGTATTGAGGAGCAGGGGGAAGGCCGTTACAGTATCCAATTCATCAATCGCGATCACCTGGAGAAGACGCGTTTGGTGAACAGCAATGATGCCACTTTTTTCGAATTCCGTCGTTTCGTTGATGAACATATCCTCACTTTGGACAAGCATTTTAACCTTGAGCGCGGCCAGTTACGGTTCAATGGAATAAGCGGTGAGGCAGCTCCGGTTGATGGCCTGAATGCTGGATTTGCAGTACAGACGCTAATCCAGTGGTTTGCTGACAAGAAGCGCAACGATGCGGCACATGGGAGTACTTCGCCTGATCTGGCCACCGCACTTAAGATCCATAGTTACCTTAACTACGCCCAGATGATTCACGCAGGAGCGAACGATGTCACCAACGTTATCAAGTTGGTGCGCACGGCATTACGTGGTGAAGTGATGGTTGCTGAAACCTCACTCAATCAGTTTTCTTCAACTCTGGCTCATACCGCTAATGAAGGCATAGGCGTGCTTCTTGGTGGGGCTCTGGTTGGGTTGGATGCCTATGAGCTCGCCCATGCCGAAACGGATACACAGAAGGCTGTGTTCGGAACCCAGCTAGCGTTCGATTCAGCCAGTTTCGTTACAGGTACTGCCGGGGTTGGTGCAGGGCTGGTTGGCGCCTCGACGGCCTCTGCTGTACTTGGTGGCGCAGGAGTGATCCTTGGCGGGCTCGCAGTGGGCTTTACCGCGCTGGCGCAAGCGTTTGGTGCTGTTGCTGAGGATGTTAAGGCGGTAGGCCGTTACTTCGATACGCTCGACAAGGCTTACAAGGGCAATGGCTATCGGTATGACAGCGAGAAGAAGGTGTTGATACCATTAGCCGGCGCTGTGATTAAGACTCTGGATTTACGCAATAATCAGATTGACTTTGACAGTCAGTACATTTATCGCACCCATTCAGGCCCTACTGGTTCAGGAAAAATCAATTATTTCTTCTGGATCGGCGATTTTCCCAAGATGGTTCATGATCGCAGCCAGGCGATCGAGGTACGTAGCGGAATCGGTTACAAGGATGTTTCTCATAAACTTGATCACAGTGATAGCAGCGTACTCATCCTGCCGGGGACACCTAAATCCTTCATCAGGTACGAATATATGCAACTTCCTGGTGCAACAACACGTCACGATACGGGTTTTGATGTTATTCGCAGACTCGAAGAGGATAAACGCTTCGATTACGATTTCTACATCTTCCCAGGTGAAGCGACGATCCGCAGGATTCATCAGGAGTATGTAGCAACGCCGATCGAAGTGGTGCTCGATCAACACCACAGGAAACTGATAGTGCCTGAGCTCCCCAAGGAACTGCAAGGCTATCTGCATTACGAAATCAAGGGGGCAGGAGGTGAGTACCTGATAGGGTTGAATGAAGGCACCAGCGTGAAGCTCATCAGTGATGTCACCAATGCGGATGGCAGTAGTAATGTACCGTCGCGCTGGATCATCGATAGCAGCCAGCTCGCCAGTGATACTATCAGCGTTTCGAAAAACCGACTGGTAGTCGGTGGCGTAGTGGTCGAACTCGATCCCTCTCAAAATGGTCAGGTATTGATAGTTAACGGCAAGAATGAAGTTAGTGAAGTCGATTTTTCCAATCTGACAACTCAGGTGATAAGCGAGGATGCGAGCAAGTGGCAAGTACCTGGACAGCAAATTGAGCAACACTTAAATGATCTGGCCAAGGCGCATCAGTTACACGGGCAGTATGTGGTAGTGGAGAACTACAATCACAACGGGCATGATGTTGGCCGGGCTTTCTATGACGTCTCCAACAAGCGAATGCTGTTCACCGATACTACTCACGAAAAAGCTAAACATGCCCAATTGGGGGCAGTAATGGGCGACCATGCTTATTTCTATGATGCCGATAATGCGGTAGCGTGGAGGGTAGACATTGCCACTGGACAAGTCAACGCGCAGTTTGAGCCATGGTTCAACCAGAATGCTGGCCAGATCAGTCGGTTATGGCAAGAAGGAGATGCGGTCTATCTGGCGCGCCGTTATCAGTTGAAGGAGAGAGAAGCTGAGTTGGGCTACCGGATCGTCGGTGACCGAATGGAGTTAGTGAGTGTGGTGGGTGATGATGAGTTACTCCAGCTTTCCGCACGCACAGATCGGCATGATGAAGAACTTAAGACTATACTTCAGGGTTACAAGAGCAATAGCACTCAACGTGAAACTTCGGTGTATACATTGGGTGATCGGCTGATCGAACCGACCAGTGCCGAGTTGGTCACCCTATTCGGTACGGATGCAGCCGGTGTGGCACACCGCTATTGGATACGTACCAGTGATGGAACACTGATTAAACCGAATCTGGCACCACCGAAAGAACAAACCTTGTACTTTAAAGAGTACGAACAGACTCGCAGTGCCTGGCAGATCCCGGCTGATCTCGTGTTAGCGGGGAGTATTTCCCATCCCTCTGGCACGGAAGTGTTTTTCTTCTACAGTAAAGAGCAGAATGCTTTGTTCCGTCAGGAAGGTCCAGGTCAGGCTGTTCTTGATGCTAATCAACCCACTGCCTTGCGCATCAACACACCACCGTTAGCCAATGTAGTCAACCTGAATGGTAACCTGCTCGCTATCACCGAGGATGGGCGCGTAGCGCAACTTGATGCATTGGGGCAGCTTAGCTACGAAGCAGTTAACGAGCATTGGCTCAAGGGGCATACCCACTGGTGGCAGGATCTGGCTAGTGTCACAAATAGCGGGGCCACTCTGGCAGTATTTGGAGTCAAAGGCACTGACGGCAAAAGCTTGTTGCCCGTGTGGTATCACAATGGACAAGTTGTGATGGCTTCAGCAATGCTACAGAGTAAATCACTACAATTTCTGGGGTTCGAAGCTGATGGTACTTCTGCACGGCTCTTTGAACCTGAAAGTGGTAAGCTATATCGCCAGCCAACTATGGCTACGAAAGCATTGGCTGATGCTTTTGACTCCGGCTTCGTACTTAATGCTTCGGCACAACTTCCTGTTGCCAGTGAGTTGACACCTGAGTTGTCTCTTAAGGCGGCGCAACAGGTAGATGCTGGCATACGTCTGATCACAGTCAAGGGCGAGATCCTGGTACGAGCTAATAACGGTGAATTGCGGTTAATCGGCGTTGACAAAGATTGGCACCAGAATAATGCGGCTCACTTGTCACAGGCACTGACTGAACTTGCCAATCAATGGCATGCCAAAGGGGTTCTGACCTTGCAGAATAACAATATGCAAGACTGGTTTGATGTTGACAGCGGTCAGATATTTTCAGGGAATGGAATTCCTGCCTCAGGCAATTTGCGTTTTCTGGGAATCGATGCCAAAAATAAAGCGGCGTATGTGTATAACCAACTGACTCAGGAGTTATACCAGAGCGATAGTAGTGGGGTAAAAATACTCAATAAATCTATTGGAATAGAGCGAATCAATTCGTCCTTATTACTCCAAGGAGGTGAGGCCAGTGATAATCTAACGTTACCGATTATTGATGGTATCGATAGTCTGGTGCTGTATGGTGGGGCCAATCACGATACCTATCAGCTCAGTAAAGAGATGTGGACTCATTACCGTACGGTGATCATCGATAATGACGATCAGGGACAATCTTTAGATCGTCTGATCTTACCGCTAGCCAATCCGGAAAGTATTCTCGTTAACCGACACGATGACGACCTGATGTTGACTGATTCCAGCACTGGAACAGCATTGGTGGTACGTCAGGTATTTGGTAACCAGGCCAAATCTCATCAGCATTTACATATTAATCTGGCGGGCGTTACTTCGATGATTGACGTGGCGCATCTAGTTGAGAGCATGAGTAAACAAGAAGATACTCATAATATGTTAGTGGATTTATCCTGGGTCAGTAGGCAGCCAGATATTGCCGCTCATACCGTCACTCCTGTTTTAGAGGCGGAAAGCCCGAGTCTGGTCAAGCTGAGCGAGGCTATGGCTTCATTCCCTGATATCGGCGGTGCTTATGAGCAGCTACAGCAAAATATACAACCTGCTAAGGTTGGACAGCCGCTTTTGTTGCCTAATTCCAAATCTGTCATAGGGTAAGAACAAGAAATAATAGGAGAGGCTAAATGCCTCTCTTGTTTCTGTGTTCCAAGTGTTTTTAGTCGCTGAGGAACCACAAAGAATTTTTGAAAGAATGAAGTAGAGAAGTTCTATTTCTCTTCCTTTTTTGGCCTTTATGCAGTTGATTTTTTGCGGGTGACATTCCAACGGGGAAGCAGTTACAGGCTTCTTTCAACCATCGCAACGATGACTGCGAACAGTTCTTTTTCCGCTTGGGTAGCAGTGATGTCATCGTTAGCGGCTGCATAGGATAATACTTCTGCTGCACCAAGCATTGCCCAGAGGCTTGCAGTTGTAATAGTTCCTCCTTTGGTATATGGGGTCAGTGTTATCCGGCATTTTTCTATAAAAATTTTTGCATATTCGTGCTTGATTTTTTCCAGCTCAGGGGAACCGGCTAAGGCGGCAATAATACTGGGTATTTCACGTCCCTGATGAAGTACACAATTGACATAAGATGACGCAATAACAGCGGCTTTTTTTTCCAGAATGGGCTCGCTTTGTTCAATAGCAGCGTCCATGATAGCCGTTTGTCGATTATCGAACTGGGCTTGTTGGATATTGAAGGTTCCACTGTCACGATTGATGCAATGGGCTGTCAGTACAAAATCGCTGATCAGATTGTCGGGGAGCAGGCTGATTATGTTCT
>NZ_MKGR01000060.1 GCF_001908095.1 Xenorhabdus thuongxuanensis
CAGGGCGCGAGCATACTTTGATTGATATCTATCCAAAGAACACTTGTGCACGATAATCATCGCTCCAGCCGGCTTTTTTGAGTTTATTTCGTTGGCTGGGAGCACCACAGTCACATTGTTTGACCATATTCAATACGATACGCCGGAATAACGCTAAATTTTCAATGGCTCCGTCCAGAATAATCCGTGAATCATCCTCTTTAAAAACCACATCAAGGATATAATGCTGGCTATTCTCAATCCGCCAATGCTGGCGAATGTAGTGCCCTAATGACTTGTGCCGGGGAGACAGTGAGCTGATATAGTAGGACGTATCTACCGTGCCTTTACCGTTTTCTGACCGGTGCCGTTCAACCGCAATGATACTGCGAATGGTTGGCCATGTTTCTGCCATTTCCGGGGAAAAGCGAGGTTTGAGCTGGAAAACATAGCGCTCTTCCCTACGTCCATGTGCTTCTTGCTTAACTTCGGTGACAATCTGTTCTTTGCCTGCATCAAACACCGATTGAAATTGTGACTGGACAGCTGCCCATAACTTAGGCTGATTTTTCTTTACCTGGACAACCACATGCGCTTTCTTTTCCCTGATTTTTTCCAGTGTTTCACGCTGACAATGCAGGGCATCAAGCGTCACAATACTGCCTTTGAGATTCAGGATATCCAGCATTTGACGAACAACATGGATTTCCCCGTTTTTCGGGGTTGTGGCTTTCTGGCTCAACACTAATCCCCGTTCGGTGTCATAGGCAGTGACCAGCTGGACAGCATTTTTCTTTTCGTTCCGGTAGGCCCGTCTCAGGACTTTTCCGTCAAAGGCGATGACAGGTTTACCGCCCAGCTCACGCTGTTCATTAACCCAGTTCAGTAAAGCTTCCAGTAAAGAATCCGGCTCGATAGCCCGCAGTATTCTCGCAATGGTATGTCGGCGGGGGATCCCATAGGGAAAGGCACGGTATTCCCTTAACCACTTAATTTTGGCTTGCCCATAAGTCTCAATGTCTTGCCAGCCTTCAGCTCCCGCCATAATGGCACTGACCACGAGGAAAATAATATCAACCAGATCGTATTGACGATTAATATCAGAGCGGGTTTCTTTCACAACGGATAAGTGTTCAATTAGAGTCATAGGTCAGCAATAAGAAGGAAAATAAGTCTCATTAGATCATGTCATTTGCCTTCATTCAAGAGATGCTAAAAAAGTATGCTCGCACCCTGCACCTAACCCGACAGGACTAGCGGCAAAGGTTTTGATGGTCATTCAGGATAATCCCAAATTTTTTACGGCATTAGCATCTCAACATCAATAATTCATGTGGGAAATTATGACTAATTCAGCTATTTGCGACGAATGTATTGGGGCAGGTGAATTTGAACAAATCTGCGTGCCGTGTCATGGTACTGGAGTGGATTTAACAGATGAATCGGCCTGTGGTGTCTGTCATGGTGATCGGGTGGCGGTACAGGAATGCCCTAAATGTTTGGGGAGTGGTTAGATTATTGAAGAATAGTGGGACCGCGGTCCCACTCATTTTAAATAGAAAAATCCATTGATTTACCGCCGGGTAGTTTCACACCTAGTGTCATTGTGCCACCCATAGATTCAATGTATTTTTTCAATGTAGATATTTTTAATTCATTTCCACGTTGTTCAATAGCGGCAACTGATGATTGTGCAATCCCTAAGTTTTTCGCCACTTGAGTTTGTGACAGTTCTAGTTCTGCACGAATTTGGTACAGTTGTGTTTCAAGCAGTAATTCTGCTGTTTTTTCTTTAATTCTGGCCCTACTTTCAGGGCTTCGTTTTGCCATCAGTTCTGTTAAAGTGGCCATCTTATCTCTCCAAATTTTCTAGATGAATTTTAAATTTTTCATCAGCAGTATTAATCATTTCTGCATAGAATAATTTTTGTTTTTTTCCTATTTTATTACCAGCACACAGCACAATTGCGTTACGGTTTGGATCAAATGCAAAAAAAGCTCGAATAGGATCACCATGATGTTGAATTCTCAATTCTTTCATATTTGGATATCGCGAGCCATTTAAGGTGTCTACGAGCGGGCGTCCCAGCATTGGCTCTTTAATACTGAGTATATGCATGGCGGCCAAAACATCTTCCTGTAACTCATCAGATTGTTCATCAAACCATTGGTCAAATAATTCAGTTGTTATCACGTTCCACACGTGCCGCCCTCTATTTATTACGATTTCAACACTGATTATAAATTACAGTCTATAAATAATAATAGACTATAGTCTATAAAACTCAAGTTATTTTTTAGTCAAAATACGCTCGCCACGCGTGAACCATCGCATCTTTGATATTTTCAGCGTGACCAACACAGGGCTGAGAATGGGAATTGAGATCATGAAAAAATTCCCGTCAGTACGCTGTACCCGACCAATTTTCCCAACCATCGAAGATAGCCAGTCGGATTTTAACGATCTGTATGTCAATTTTGGACAGAATGAAACCAGCCGCCAATTACGTGCGAATGAAAACAGATTTCGAATTTCTGACAATTCACTGGATGCAGAATTGGGATTGTTATCCGTCGTTGAAACCAAAAATCAGAAAAAATTCCGACAACAATTAAACAAATGTATCGATGCAGGCATGACATAAGCCCGTCGCAGGACTTTTCCGTCAAAGGCGACAAGCGGTTTACCGCCCAGCTCACGCTGTTCATTGACCCAGTTCAGTAACGCTTTCAGTAAAGAATCCAGTTCGATAGCACGCAGTATTCGCGCAATCGTATGCCGACAGGGTATTCGATGGAGAAAGTCGCGGTATTCTCTCAGCCACTTAATTTTAGCCCGGCCATAAGTCTCAATATCTTGCCAGCCCTCGGCCCCCGCCATAATGGCACTGACCACGAGGAAAATAACATCAACCAGATCATACTGACGATTGATATCAGAGCGGGTTTCTTTCACGACGGATAAATGTTCAATCAGGGTCATAAGCGAGCAAGGAAAAGGAAAATAAAGCCAATTAGATCATGTCTCTCGTATCCATTCAATCGACTTTTAAAAAGTATGCTCGCGCCCTG
>NZ_MKGR01000061.1 GCF_001908095.1 Xenorhabdus thuongxuanensis
CGAAGGTTATGACAAACGGCAATTTTGGTGGAATCAATAAAAGCGATCCCTTGAGTTGTTACCTTACGTGACGACAGAAAAGCGCATAAAGGGATAAGCGCCCTTTTCTTCAGGGTAGCAGAATCAACATGATCTGACATATTCGATGTGCTCGGTGAACAACTCATCAACTGAACATCTTTTTTGTCTTCTTATCGCTTTTGCCCCACCCCATTTGTGTTCTATGGGATTCAAGTCCGGACTATAAGCGGGAAGCCACTCTAATTGATGTTGACTCTCTGCTATCGCTTGTATCGTATCAAGTCGTTTATGAAAGCGCGCATTATCCATGACTATCACGGCACCGTGTGGGAGTTTTGGCAATAAATCCTGCGTCACCCACGCATGAAAGACATCGGCATTAATGTTGCCAGTCAATAAGCTTAAGGTGATGAACGTATTTTCGAGAATGGCACCAATGACGTTAATCCGGCCTTTCGCGTGCCAATCCTGTGTACCAAAACAACGCTGCCCCTTTTCTGAATACCCGTATATCCGTGGCATTGACTGCGCGAAACCACTGTCATCCAAATACACAATCGGTTTGCCTTCCTGTTCATAATCGCTGATGCGCTCGACAAACGCCTGACGAAGCTGAGGATTAGCGCGAGGATGTTTTAAGGTTTTTTTTAAGCGTGAGCCGAAGCCGTTTCAAAGCGTAATGAATCGACGATTGTGAGACCCCCAGGCGCTTTGCTCTTTCCCATTGATAGTCATCCGGAAAATTTTGGACATCCGCAATGAGTACCTCATCAGGAATTTTTATGGGAGGCTTATCACGCGTCATGCAAGGTTCTATTTTATGGCTCCACCGGAACAGGGTACGAATAGAGATCTCAAAATGGGCACTCGTTTGTTCGAAAGTCAACGAATGCTTATCTTTGTATGCCAGTACTCTTTTTCGAAAATCTAAACTGTAACCCATTTCACTTTATGCCTTGTCATTTTGGATTTGGATATTATGACATATTAGTATGATTCTGCTATACTTTCACTTTCACTTTCACTTTCACTTTCACTTTCACTTTCACCTTTGCCATAAATATCAGCGGTATCAAAAAAATTCACCCCAAAATCTAACGCAGCAGAAACAATACGCATGACATTGTTTCTACGGGCACTCACACCAAAATGGCTCCCGCCGACAGCCAGGCGAGATACCGGCAAACCTATAGGTGCCAGAAAATGGGAGCTGAAATCAACCATTACCAGCTAACCCTCATTTGCTGGATATGCCTATCCGCTAACCCTTCATTGATCAAAGCATCGATATTGCCCTCAGAAAGGGCGTGGTATTGTTCTGGAGTCAGTTGATATTCCTGCATTACCTTTTCTGGTTCATTTTCCCAACGAGCCTGTACTTCTGGTTTAGAAATTAAATCATCAAGCAACTCATTCACATCTTTCATGTTATTTTGCATGGTTAATTTCCTCACTGTTTCATATAAAAAAGTTGTATACCCTTCGTCTTTTAAATTGCCTCTTTATTGACTACATTGACTACATTGACTACATTGACTACATTGACTACATTGACTACATTGACTACATTGACTACATTGACTACATTGACTACATTGACTACATTGACTACATTTTCCCATCCGTAGATAATAACTTAATGTTTTTAATAAAAAATTAAGAGAACATCTAAGCACCTATCTTATTGCTATCAATGTGTTTGATGGTATGTAAAAAACTCTTTTAAGATATAAGATAAATTATAAAAAATGCTCAAATTAACAATTTTAAAAATATGCTTATCGCTTGTCTTAAGCTGCTATTTATTAACAATGATGTTTAACCACATAAAAATCAATTAGATTTTTTTATGGTCATTAATTAAGAGTTAATTAAGAGTTAATTAAGGTAAACATCTATTCGATTAGGTGAGGCTGTCATTCGCACCCAATATTTAGGAGTTTTTTATGGAAGGTATCTGAATTGTCGATAAAACTATCATTAATTTCATTATCTTATACTTTTTAAAGCGTTTTGAACGACAGGGCAACCGCATAAATGTTTAAATTACATTTATGCGGTTGCCTTAGCCCTACAGTGGCTTGAAAGGTAAAGCGCCTTATAGGGGCCTGTGAGAAAATGAGAACATCAAAGTATTTTGTCAGCCTAAATTAGAACAGATTTATTGTTGGCCCGCATAATAATTATCAAGTATTATTACAACAATCCCTTATTTTGAAATATACGTTGATAAATTTCATGCACCACTTGTTCTTTTCTCTTATTATAATCCATTACCTGCTTGACATTATTTTTAGCAGTTATCTTTTCAGCTATATATCGTTCACAATCTTCAGGATGTTCTCTGAGCCAATCACGAAACCAAATATGTCGGATGTGTTCAAGGCAATCGGGGCCAAAAACATGAAGATTAGCTCTGGGTTGTGCCAATCGTAGGCATCGATGTTGATAAAAACTCGGTTCACGAACTGTCAAATCATAACCAAGCCGCGCCAATGCTGGTACATATTTTTCTTCCTGGGTTGGATCTTCCACAATAAGATCCATGTCAATAACAGGTTTGGCAACCATCCCAGGAACAGCCGTCGACCCAACGTGCTCAATATTCAAGACAACGTTGCCAAGTGTTTCTTTAATAATCGAAGAAAGCTGTTGCCATGTAGCTAACCACTCAGGATTGTATTCCACAACGTCAATTACCTCTTCAGCAGATTTACCATGTACCCAGGGATTTTCATGAGGATCTGGCTCCAGGAAGAAGATAATATTTTTAATATCATTTATCATTAAATTACTCCTTATATTTATCCAAGACAGAAATAAAAATAATGAAAACACATATTCCGCAAAATACGCAACACATCAGGGCGCGAGCATACTTTTTAAAAGTCGATTGAATGGATACGAGAGACATGATCTAATTGGCTTTATTTTCCTTTTCCTTGCTCGCTTATGACCCTGA
>NZ_MKGR01000062.1 GCF_001908095.1 Xenorhabdus thuongxuanensis
GTTATTCTAAGTCACCGGAAATGCATGATAAAGTCATCGGGACTTTCATTGAACGTGAATACTATGTTTAACACAAATCAACGGATTGAATACGCGACCAAATTAATGAATAGCGTGACTTGGATAGCTGCTATTGCTATACGTTAAGCTATACCGCTCCATTAATCACTAAATAAAATCGCTACATAACAGATGGTTACGACACCAATTGACATTCCAGATCGACATTTTACTTCAACAGTCGCCATGTGACTTCTCCGAAAAAATGACGATTATACACAACCATCAACAGGTTGAATACGTGACCAAGGTGTCGGATTGATCGTGCTTTCCCTGGTGTAAATAAAAAATTAATATTTTAAAATTAATGATACAGTATAATTATAAAGATTTGTTTTTTTATATATGCATAAATGTTAAATTTAAATGCTCGGCCTAATAAAGAGTAAAAAATACTCATTTGAAATATAAGGATGTAATTGTGATAGATTTTGCTAATTTTTCTACAGAAGATGCTATCAAAGATGATGTTGTTGGTATTTCTGTCAAGCAGATTATAAAAAAAGAAGGGCTAAACGCTTATGCTACATGTATCAATGCAGGAAAGAGAGTTGGATGCCATAATCACAGTAACGGAGATGAATGGTATATAATACTTTCTGGTGAAGGAGAAATATGGACAGGTGAAGTAATAGATAATGAAGTTCATGATGTTCAAAAAAAGCGATTTTCCCAGGGATGTATTTTTTGTATTTATCCAAATACAGCACATCAACTTGTCGCTCATGAAAATGTAAAATTAATATTTTTATGCCCAGAGTCCCATCTATCCCATGATAGGATATGTTTTGCAGATATATGTGAATAATTAACCCAAATTTTGGATAATAAATTGAACTAAAAGCCTGTTCCAAGATCTAAAAAGGAACAGGCTATAAATAAGTTAGTTGAAATCTTCTACGAAACCTAGGTTAATTATTTTGCAAAAGTGATAGATTGTGATTCCCTGAGAAAGCTTTCAGGTATATAGTTAGCTATGTTATTTTCATAACAATATCCAACCAAATCTTTCTTACATTTTACCCCTGTCTTTTGATACACATTTTGGATGTGATTGGCGATTGTTCTGTGGGACAGAAATAATCTTTCAGCTATATCTTTTGTAGAAAAACCTTGCAGAATATAAAAAACTATTTCCCATTCTCTCTTGCTAAAAAACGCTGATGGGGGTGTAAAAACTAATGATGTTTGCATGTTTATTTTTTTTAGTTTTTCTAGTGTTATAGTATCTACTGGTCTTCCATGAAAAATAGTTCCTCTGCATATCCCATTTTCATCAATCAATGGATATTTATCGAAATACCATGGTTGAAGGTAGGGGAGATTTTGAAAAGGGTGAATTTCAATAGAGGTGACCCGATCTAATAATGTTTCAACTTTCCTGTCGTGTTTCTGAAATTCATCCTGAAAATTTGCAGTAGATGCCGGAAGTTCACCATCAAAATGACCCTCTACATTATATCCTTTAGGAAGGGAAAGTAATTCATGATATTTTTTATTAGCATATATAAATTTTGAAGTATGATCTTTTGCACCCCATGGTTCATTACTAATTTCCCAAAATTTTATTAGCGGCTTAATCAAGTTTTCTACTGAACAATTCATATGCTACCTTCTGAAAATCATACTGATTAATTATTATTCTTTTTCATGTTTATAATTTTAAATATGAATGATATTACTATAGTTTTCATGGTCTAGGGGATCCTCAGAAAACGGAATTTAAAGCACGTTAGGTGAAACGGTTAGCATTCCATCACTTCAGGCCTACACAATAACTGCAAATGAAATTTTTGTTTCAGTACTGATCCTCTATCTTTATCATACCCCCGCAATGATAATTGAATTGCTTACCCTGCTTGCGCTTGGCTCAAATGTAGGGAATTTAGCGCGTAACTTCGAATTAAGAAATTATCAAAGGTCGTATTCAGGTTGATCATCGCCTTCTGTAACGCGATGGAATCATATGCCTTGAGCCACGCGTATTTGCGAGATTTCTTCGCAGCCGCCAGTAAAGGATTAAGATCTTTGCGGGGGACTTAAACTCACGCCACCGTATATTACCATCTGGCAGGAAGATATCAATGGAGTAACTATATCAGGGCAAACGGGTCTAAATTGCCCAATGTGATTAGTGGAGTCTATTCAGTCCAGAGAAATAGGAATAATCGCCGTTTGTGATTTATCCTTAGCATTCTATCAATGATAATCCTAGAAATTGCCATGCAAGTCACAACCCTCAGCAATGCTTTTGGACACCTCACTGATCCGCGTGTTAACCGGACTAAACAATATGCACTTATCGACATTCTGACTATCTCTATCTGTGCCGTCATCTGCGGTTGCGAAGGTTTCAATGCGATTGAAGAATACGGCCAATCTAAAGAAGATTGGTTTCGGCAATTTTTGGATCTTCCTAATGGCATTCCCAGTCATGATACCTTTAACGACGTGATAAACCGGCTTGATCCCCAAGAGTTTTGACTCGCATTTACCCAATGGGTGAAGAGCTTAGCCAAACGCTCTGATGACATTATCGCCTTGGAGGGCAAAACGTTGCAGGGTACGCTTGACAAAGCGAATGGTGCACCGGTGCTTCATCTGGTTAGCGCCTGGTCAGTGGAGAATCAACTTTGCTTTGGTCAGGTGAAAGTCTCGGATAAATCGAACGAAATTACCGCAATCCCCAACTTACTGGCCTTGTTGGATATTGAAGGTTCCACTGTCACGATTGATGCAATGGGCTGTCAGTACAAAATCGCTGATCAGATTGTCGGGGAGCAGGCTGATTATGTTCT
>NZ_MKGR01000063.1 GCF_001908095.1 Xenorhabdus thuongxuanensis
CTTAATCCGCTGCCGCAGTGCCTCGCGGCGCGCCTCTTGCTGCCGTTCCGATCCCAGCGGAATAAAACTGCCATTCGTCCATAACTGAAATGGTTGTTTATTGATGCTGATTTTTCCGCCTACTATTAATGACCGCGCCATCAACCGGCTAAAATTCATCCCGATTGAATCCGCATAATCGATAATTTTTTCCACTAACTGATCTCCCTCGCTGATCGTACGCTGACCCCCCGTACAGTTATTGACAGAACTCCAAGGGGCGGCTGCGCCGCCAGATAAAGACAAAAAACCCCCGTTGGCAGAATCGTTATCTGCCTTTAATTTCGGCACAATCTGCCAGTTTTTTACACGAGTGATGATTGGGCTATCTTCGCCAACTAAAGTGCAGTAAACACCCTTAATACAATCGACGGATTCACCATAGGCGTTGGTCTTTTCTTCTCGCTCATACCATAGGCGAGCGATTAGGTCAGCACGCCGTACAAAGGCACCACCTTGTAATTTGGTGTATTCGCTCCAATTGCTTGTGTCTGCAGCTTTATGAACTTCGGCAAAATCAATATCTAACCCCTCTGATGCTTCCGTATCGTCACCCATTCTGCGCAGTTCACGCCACACAGTGACAGGAGCACCGCCTATTTGTTGAAACTGTCTGATTTTATGATGTGATGCCCAAGCCGAAACAGAACGCGCCATTTCTTTGGCTTTCTGTCCTGTCTCTTCGTCAATTTCATTGTCCATTGCATATCCGTCAATGTTCTTTGAAATATATTTAGCGATATAACCCGTTGCGCTGCCTTTCTCTTTATCGATAGGCTCAACATGGAAACGGGCCTTAAGGGCTTTTTGTGATTGAAGCTCTTCCGAATCTTCCAGACGTGCGTAATAACAAAAAATATCCCGTAGTTCTTCAACATGTTCAGGACGAACAAATAACAGCACATGCCAATGCGGTGTTCCGTCATGATGCGGCTCTACGACACGAAAACCAAATACGCGAATTCCAGCACGTGCATAAGCAGCCCTTATTTTCTGCCAGACACCACACAGGTATTTTTGAGTTGCACGTGGATCATTACCCATCCAATTAGAAACAAAACCGCCCGCTTGGTAGGCTGAATGATATTTTGATGGAGCCGTGATAGTGTAGAATTCACCGACACACCCCATTTCGTTGGCTAAATCTTCAAAGCCTCGCATTCTCGCCATAAGTTCACACCGACGAACGGCAGGATTAGCTGCACTACCCAAAACCATTTTCGATAAATCAGCGGTGTTGCCGTCATCATCTCGCAACTCAAACTCCTTTAAGAATTGCCAATTTGCGCGTTTTTGTTCAACCCAACGGTGCAACGTAGTTTTGGAAACATAAGGGGAAGCTGATTTTTGGACTTGACCGATAGCAATTGCGAGGTGTTCGCGCTTTACATCGCATAAGCGCTTTAATCTACGATACCACCAAGCAACATCAAACATACGTAGCAAAGCTGCGCATAATTGGTCGTCTGTTGGCTGTTTTCGCCCGTTAATGAATTGCTGCCAATAAGGTGGTTGTGTTCCTGATTGCAAAGTTAACTGGGCAATAAATGCATAAATTTTATCTAATCGCGCTCGAGCTTCGCGCTCATCTTTTGGATCACAATCTGCATATTGTTTTGTTGCTGCTTGATAGTTATCGTTCATAAAAATAGCAATTTCATTTGCTAATGATTTGATGACTGCTCTATCTAGCTGTGCAATATTTTCTAGCTGTTCAATAAAAGGAAATGGCCTATCGCCCGATACGCGATGCTTAAATTCATACTGTTTCATTACACGTTCGAATCGTGGCAATACATTCTTGGCAGTTTTACGTAAAAACTCATTGGCACGACGACGACCGGATTTATTAAAAATCTTGGCGTATTTGGTAGCAAAGTAGATCGCCAGAAAATCAGGGAGGTGGGCGACAATATCGTGCCGCCATTCTGCATCGTCCGGGTTAGCTTCCCACATAATGCGCTCAGCCAGAGTTGCTGTTTTTGGTAACTCAGGCTGATTTGCTTCACGCTGGCGACGCATTGAAACCAATGCATCGCTATTATGCTCTAAATTCACTCACAAACCCCTGCATATACTGAACTACACGCCTGTTGTGCGTTTTCGTCGGCCAATAGATCAAACTG
>NZ_MKGR01000064.1 GCF_001908095.1 Xenorhabdus thuongxuanensis
CCAATGCATCGCTATTATGCTCTAAATTCACTCACAAACCCCTGCATATACTGAACTACACGCCTGTTGTGCGTTTTCGTCGGCCAATAGATCAAACTGTCTCCCTCCTCTGGAGGTCATCGCCCAGTCGCGATAGGTTTCAATACCGTGAGATTCCAGCGTCACACACTCAATGCGGCGTTCACGTTTCACCGGATCTTGGTGGGAAGGAAAGAAAGTCGAATTGCCGCGGCGTGAACAGGCCGCCACCATACGCTCCCAACGGGCAACACGGGCGATTTCACCCGGGAAGCGGGAAAAGACTTCAGCCAGTTCTGATTTGCGGGCGTGAATACACGGCATACAACCCACACGGGAACACCCTTGCTGATACAGAGGATTGGGTTTGATACCGTGTTTTTTCGCCAGAGCAAAAACCTGCTCATGTGTCCATGACAGGATAGGACGGTAAACGGATAGCCCAGCGGTATCATCGATATCGGATTCCCATTCCGGTAAAGCGGCGCGCGCGGGTGATTCCTGCGCCCTGACGCCCTGCCACAGAACCACTTCATCAAATTGTAATAACAGCGGCTTAACCACCTGCTCAGCAATCGGCTTATGCTTAAGTTCGAACGTACAGAACCGGGCTTTTGTGGAGGGGAAGCGCCCTTTTAACATGCACAAATCAAGAAATGGATTATCCGTCGGAAACAAGACCTTGAGTGCGGCAATGATGCGTTTTTCTGCCTGCATTTCTGTCATGCCACACTCAGTGACCAGCCGGACAGGCCAATGCGTTTTAATGAACTCGCGCTTATTTTTAATCTGGGTGGCGAAATCAGCCGACACACGCTGAATTTTTCCCAGTTTATTTTCCAGATAATCCAAATATTTCATTGTTTGCGTGTGTTCGTGGCCGGTATCGGCAAACACGGCAATGTGATTGATACCGTTCTCAATTGCCAGCAGCCACTGCGCCAGTGAATCTTTTCCACCGGAAACAGTAATTACATTGATAGTATTTTCAGCATGACAACGGCTATCAATCATGACGCGCCCTCCAACACAGCAATAATCTCTTTCGCAGGCTGACGGTTACCATTGGCGGCAATCGTGCGCGGGGCATCTATTTCATGGATAGTGAAGCCGAGATCGGAATACAACTCTTTGGCGGCAATCGAGTTAGACACGATAACCGGTACACCAAGATGTGCATTCAGCGTATATAACTCAACCGCCAGCGCCTCATGCTCAGTATTATTGAAATTGGATTGATAATATTGGGTAAATGCACCCTCGTTGGTTAAATACGGTGGGTCACAATAAACAACATCACCAGGCTCAACGAGAGTTAACGTGTCCTGCCATTCCAGATGGACAATATCCGCGTGCTCAGCTTTATCCGCAAACGCCCAAATTTCAGTCGCGGGGAAATAAGGGTTCGTATGTTTCCCAAAGGGAACATTAAATTCTCCTCTACCGTTATAGCGACACAGGCCATTAAAACAGTGACGATTTAACGTTAAAAATAAACTCCCACGGGCTAACTTATCCTCAGCAAGATGCTGTTTACGATTAAATACTCGCCTTAATTCGCTATACCCTTCTTTATTTCTGGCGGTTGAAAACCAAATCGCCGCCGCTCTTGTAAACTGATCACAGTCGGCCTTGATACTCTGATACATATCAATCAAATCCGCATTCACATCAGCGACCAAATAAGCCTCATAATCCGTATTCATCATCACAGCACACGAGCCTGCGAACGGTTCAACCAGTCGATGGCCGGCGGGCAGATGGGGCAGCAGCTTATCCATTATTCGGTTTTTAGAACCCGCCCATTTCAGAATAGTTTTATTGGCCATTTCACACACTCCGGTAATGTTGTTGTTTCAGTTCAAACACGTCCTGGCAGGTTGCACAGCGGGTAACACCGGCAATAATCATTCGGCGCTGGGTTGGAATAGGTCGGCCGCAGTCTTCACACCCAAACGCAGAAACAGAAACCGGGCGGTTAACATGGGCGGCTATCCGGCGTTCCAGTATTTCGGCGGCGTGTTCGCAGGCGCGGTCGATTTCTCTAGACATGATTCCACTCCTGCGCCTGA
>NZ_MKGR01000065.1 GCF_001908095.1 Xenorhabdus thuongxuanensis
TTTTCATCAGGGCTCTTTGAAGCCGAATATATGTTTGCGACTACTGTTGTCAAAAAAGAAAAATAGGTTGCCCACTTGCATTGAGTCGGTGTCCATATAAAGTTTTTAGATGTTACCGGATATTGTGATTTTGTAGCTAATAGTATTGAAGGACTTGAGAAAGAGGGTAAAATTTCTCTGGCTGAATATGTAGAAACCTGTACGGAAGAAGGAATCAATCCCTTCAAGAATGACGAAAAATTGAGGTCATTCACCTTACGTTATCCAAGTTGGCTAGAGGCACGTTTAAACGCCATAACGACTGCAAATTCCATATCAAAAAACCAGTTTATTGTCCAACTGCTAGAAAAAGAACTGGTTTCACGCTGATCTGAGGATAAGTAAGTAGTTGAGCCTGTAATAATCAGATTTTATTTGTAATATTGCCTCATCAAGAAGTGAAATTATTTCAGTATTTGGCTGCTATATGATATTGCAAAAAAGATAGGATCGTTTATATAAAACATACTTTTGTTAAGATAACCCCCACATTGAGTGGGGTAATATACGTTACCTTATTTAAATACTTATTTTTAGTGTTACGCCGCAAGCTGTTGCGTAACGTTCGAGAGAGTGAATACTAGCTTTTGACGCATTTTTTTCTAGTCTATTTACTGCTGGTTGACTGATTCCCATACGTTCAGCTACCTGAGTACTATTTAGCCCCGCTTTAGCTCTCATATTTGAAAGCAGTTCTTGTAACTCTTCTTCTCTCCTTGCTTCAAGATAAGCCTCTAAAACTTTAGGGTTCTGTAGGGCTTTCGCCTTTACTTTTGAAAATGGAACACCTTTAACTTTCATCTGAAAACTCCTCAAGACGTTGTAAAGCAAGATTAATTTCTGATGGGGAGGTTTTTGCTGTTTTCTTTATAAACGTCCGTAAAATATAAATTTTTTTCCTTTGGCAAAAGCAAAGAGAGTTCTTGTAATATCTTTTTTCCCCACTCTTAATTCAAATAATTCATTTTGTAAAAAGCGAGTATCTGGATAACGTAACTGATTTCCCTTAGCTTCTAGTTTTTCTAACGCTTTAATTACCTTACCTTGCATAGGTTCATTTAAAGCGTAAATTTCCTGTTCTGCCTCTGGATGAAAAATCAATTCAAACATTCTATCCTCTTGGATTCCATTAGTGGAATTTCTCATTCTCATATTATATACCGATAATAAAATAACTCAAAAGCTATTTATAACCTTTAAGTTATTTTTTACAACCAAATGATATATAAATATTTTGCATTAAAAAATGGAGTTGTGCATGGTTATCACTAAATTCTATGGATCATTCGATCAACCATCACCAAAAAAATCGTTTTCATTTAAACGCGAAATAGTGAATGACAATTTTTATTTATAATTAGCTAATATTATTACAGAAAAAAAGGCCATGCCGGAAGCATAGCCTTGGATTCAGGAGTAGATTTGGGGGAATTAATTATCACCCCCACTTGAGGCTAAAATGTTTGGTTTGGCCTATTTGTTGTTTCAATATTTCACTTAATTTGTATATATCAGAGTCTTCAGCATCTTCAGTATAAACGACGTAATACGTATAATCGGCACTATTTCCAGAAATTCTACCAGGGCTGTCAATCATAAGATTATAAGTTACATTATCAACAGTGACATAAAGGGTTTTACCAAGAAGTTCCATTACTTTCTGATAGTTATTCTGATTCGAGGATACAGCCAAAAACATCATGGTAGAGGATTTGGAGATCTTACCATGTCCATCATCACCTTCTTTCTTAAAATAGAACCTCAAAATATTTTCAATATCTGTATTAGCTTGCAGCCCAGTTAAAGAACCAAAATTAGGTTGATCGTCACTTGTATAACCCCATTGTATAACCTCCCCATTTTTAGTAGACCCTAAAGTGAGATCAAAAGATAGCATACTACCTCCTGAACCTCCTGAACCTCCTGAACCTCCTGAACCTCCTGAACCTCCTGAACCTCCTGAACCTCCTGAACCTCCTGAACCTCCTGAACCTCCTGA
>NZ_MKGR01000066.1 GCF_001908095.1 Xenorhabdus thuongxuanensis
TCTCATTCCAGCAGGTCACTTATATAGGCACTTATCTTATTTGGGCGGACAGAATACAGGAAAAACAATTACGTTCAAAAAAGATTCCGAATGGGCTCTGAGACACCTAAACGTTTTGCTCTTTCCCATTGATAGTCATCGGGAAAGTTTTGGACATCCTCCATGAGCACCGCATCAGGGATTTCCGTGGCGGGTTTATTGCGGGTCATGCAAGGTTCTATCTTATTGCACCACCGGAACAAGGTGCGCATGGAGACTTCAAAATGGGCACTCGTTTGTTCAAAAGTCAACGAATGCTTGTCTTTGTATGCCAATACTCTCTTTCGAAAATCTAAGCTGTAGCCCATCTCATTTTATGCCTTGTCATCTTAGGTTTAGATATTATGTCATATTAGTATGATTTAGCTATATCAGTGTTGTCAATCCGGTACAAATCCATGCCTTTGGTAAAGAGGAATTACTCCGCAATAAAACCGATAAAATTGACGCCAAACTGATAGCACGTTATTGCGCCAGTTAGCATCCACCGGCATGGCAGCCACGCCGCTTTGTGAACGCCAATTACTGGCTTTAGTCCGCCATCGCAATAAGCTGAATGAAATGCTTTTGACGGAAGAGAATCGCTTCTCCGTGGCGGATGAAGTTGTTTGTGATTCTCATGCAAAGATAATCACCCTGCTAAAGCAAAAGCTCAAAGACACCGAATTGAAAATAAAAAAGCACATTAATGATACAACGGGTGAGACCAGAGAGGCACTACCCACGGAAATCGATGAAACCCAGAACACGCTGGAATTCTTTTGATGCTCCGATAAGGATTTAACCGAATGCCATTGTCCGGCTTACAACCCCAAGATGATCAAAATCGACGTTTTGGTAAAAATCTTCTAACTTTAAATTATATGTGAAAATTATTTGGTAATTCTACTCATGAAAAAATACAATTACTCGTTATTGTCACTAGCTATCAAAATAGCATGTCTTTTTACAGGAATAAATACCAATGCAACCGCAGATTCATCATGTGGAACCCCGAATGGAACCACGAAAATTGATTTCGTCAAAAAAGACTCCTGTAACCTTGTAAGCCATGGAACTGTGGTAATCGAAGATAAAAAATCGATTGTTGTGACTGTAGGTTCCGACTTATCCAGTAATTATCATTACGAATACAATGCTATTAATATTGGTAATGATGATAATTTTTCTCAACCTATCTCTGCCAATGAGGTAAATAACTTTGGTATGTTATATGGATATATTGGAGTTAATGTAACCTATACTGGTTCTGTTGAAAAAATAGTTAATAGTGAACATGGGATTATAGATGGAGACTATGCTGCACTGTGGATTTCTGGCCAGTTAAATACATTAGATAATAATGGAACAATAAAGTTTAAAAATGAAAATAGCAATTACTCCATATATGTCGATGCTGCACAAGGAACAGGAGACTTAGATGGCATGTATGGGAATGTAACAGAAATAATTAATCGAAATAAGGGAAATATAAATGGAATTCATATTGATAATTTATCTAAGATTAAAACGATTAATAATGATGGAACTGTGACTGGTATCGAAGATGGCATTCATGTTGCCGGTGGGGGAACTATAGAGCGTTTATCTAATAATTTAGAAAGCAAAATTACTGCTAAACAGGATGCTATTAGTGTCACTGGAGAAGGAATATCAAAATCTAAAACTGCCTCTAATATTACAAAGATTACTAATGCCTCTTTAGTTCATGGCAAACAAAATGGAATATTTATTGATGACAAAGGAATAATTGGTAGTATCTCGAATACGGATAGTGGCGAAATAAAAGGGATAAGTTTGCTAAGTCCTCAAGAGAAATTAATTGCAAATTGGTCACCATAACCAGCTAATAATGTATTGATCTCATATTCCATGGTTTCCTGAGTCCAGGTGATAAAAC
>NZ_MKGR01000067.1 GCF_001908095.1 Xenorhabdus thuongxuanensis
GAAGTTACTGCCGGCCTTATTGCTTATACATTCCAACCTAAAAAACCGAGCTTGAATCTACGGGATAATGAAATCGCTATTTTTAAACGAAGCTGAGGTAATTTAACAATAGTCACCGAAGCAACACAGGCGATCAGAATGCCAAGGTTATAAGGTAGACGAGCGCACAACACCCATACCGCCAGCGCAACCAATGAAACAGCCAGATTGCGAGGCACCTTCAGATAGGGAACTAGCATGGCGACAAATGTGGCGTAGGCAATAAATTCCAGCCCCCAAGCAGACGCAAAAGCTGACAACATATCGCCGAGAAACAGCCCGATAGCGGTGCCTATGATCCAGTTAAAATAAAAAATCAGCACACAACTCATAAAATAACCTCAACTTTGTTTAAGCATCACCATTTCATGGTCACGTAAACCTAAGCTCGGCTTTTTCGGCTGGAATGTATAAGCAATCAGTCCTGATACTATTTCCAGTAAAAAGCCGACTATGCTTCGGTGCCTTGAATGCTCTATCTGAGAAATATTTTTCAATTGGTCATTCACCGGTTGAGTAGACCGCGGGAACTGCCCCCGCAGCCTCTCGCAGAACGGTACGTGAGCCTCTCGACTCATACCGCTCCCATCAAGCAAACGTGCCTGTCATTCCTGCCCGCCAATGGGCAAACAACCCCTGATGCTGCTTTGCAATCCTTTGAAGCAGTTTTGAAGCCTGGATTTTATGCCTGCCCAGTGCCTTGTACTTTCGTCTGGCCCAGCGCACTAATGCTTTGTTGAGTTGCCTGAATACCTTATACAGCTCTGAACGACAAAATTGACCATAATAGCTCAACCATCCACTTATCATGGGATTTAGCCAGTTTGCCATCTGTGTTAAGTTCAGCTCTGTCCGCATTCGGATCTTCAACTTGCGAATTTTGAATCTCATGGCCTTTTGCGCCGTTTTGCTGACTGCTGGCGTAAAACTCACAAACAGGCTGTTCCTTTTGCGGTTCTTCACCAATCTTGGCCTGAATGTGTATCCAAGGAAATCGAAACTGATGTGTTCATACCTGCCCTTTCGGTCCCCATCCTTGCAGTAGGCAATCCGGGTTTTGTCCGGGTGCAGTTCCAGTCCACACTCACTGAAACGTCGCTCCCGTATTTTCCGTATTTCTCTGGCCTGAGCTTCATTCTGACAGTGAACCAGACCATCATCGGCATAACGACACCACTTCAGCCGGAGATGATGCTTTTGCATCCACTTGTCGAACACATAACGAACACATAATGCAGGAACAGATTTGCCAGCACCGGGCTGATAACTCCTCCCTGTGGGGTGCCTTTCTCCCGGAATAACACCTCACCATGGCATTTCATCGGTGCAGTTAGCCAGCGTTCGATGTACAGACAGATCCACGGGCTGTTTGTATGTTTCCTCACGGATTTCATGAGTAAATCATGAGGAATATTGTCAAACAAGCCCTTGATATCGAACTCCAATACCCAATCTTGCTGCCAGCATCGCTGCCTTGTTACTCTGATGGCCTCAATTGCCGATTTATTCGGTCGGTAGCCATAAGGATCCGGCAGAAAATGAGGCTCAACAAGCGGTTCGAAATGAAGCCTGACCACCATTTGCGCCACGCGATCCGCAACCGTGGGAATACCCAGCAGACGTTCACCTCCCGACTTCTTGGGAATAGCGACACCTTTCACTGGGGGTGGATAATAACTGCCCGATGATAAGCGGTTCCAGAGTTTGGGTCGTGACTCCAATAGTTAGATTGCCCTATAAAGAATAGTATTCCCGTTCGATGAAAGTCCCTATCACCTTATCGTGCATCTCCTCTGATTTGGAATA
>NZ_MKGR01000068.1 GCF_001908095.1 Xenorhabdus thuongxuanensis
GGTGATTGTCTGGTCATCTGCCGCTATCAATATTGGTGATTCTGCCAGTGCCTGGCTGTATTCCGTCAGTGTTGTCAGATACCGTTGCTGGGTGAGTACGCACGGGCTTCCGGTATCTTGCAGAATAAACTGCACCCGCTCCGGTGGATATTCCGGGGAAATGGGCACATAAGCGCCACCGGCTTTCAGCACCGCCAGAATGCTGATAACCATTTCCAGACTGCGATCAAGATAGAGGGCGATGGGGGTGTCTGCTCGCAGAGGGGCACAACGTTCCCGAATAACACCGGCTAACTGGTTTGCCCGCTGGTTTAACTGCCGGTAGGTCAGGGTTTCCCCTTCAAAGACCAGAGCCACATTATCCGGCGTCTTTTCTGTCTGGGCTTCAAACAGTTGCGGCAAGGTACTATCTTGCGGGTAAGGGGCATCGGTCTGGTTCCAGGTGTGCAGCAGGGTATGACGTTCAGGGGCAGATAGGGCATCAATCCCGGCCAGAGATTGTTGCGGGTCTGCCACGAAGGCGGTCAGTACCCGTTGATAGAGACCGGCCAGCCGTGTCATGGTGGTTTCGTTAAACAGGCTGACCGCGTAATTCAGGCAACCGGTAATAGCGGGTTGTCCTTCGGACAGAAACAGGCTTAGGTCAAATTTGGCCGGACTGTACAGGGATCCGTCCAGTGTCACCGGATGAAAGGGCAGTCTGGCTTTATTGGGCTGGTGTTCACCAAAACTTTGTAAGCCAAACATGACCTGAAAAATCGGATGACGGGCGGTGTCACGTTCAATCGCCAGGGCGTCAACCAGTTGTTCAAACGGCATGTCCTGATGCGCCTTGGCATCAGCCAGCCATTGATGGGTCTGTTTAATCAGGGTGGCGACGCTGTCTGTCAGCACAAGCTGCGCCCGCAAGACCAGGGAGTTAACAAACATGCCTATCAGGGATTGGGTTTGGGCATGGTGGCGGTTATCGGTCGGTGTTCCCAGTACGATATCGTTTTGGCCGGATAATTTTGCCAGCGTGACATAAAAGCCACTGAGCAGCACAGTATACAGGGTGGTTTCCTGGTTCTTTGCCAGCGTTCTTAGCTGGTCAGAGAGGGCGGTCTCCAACGTGAAATTGAAGTCCTTTCCTTGATAATTTACCTGGGCGGGTCTGGGGGAGTCTGTTGGCAGGGCCAGCGTTTCATAGTGGGCTAGGGTCTGTCGCCAGTAGGCAAGCTGGTGTTCACGGACATCCCCTTGTAAGTATTCCCGCTGCCATGCGGCATAGTCGCCATAGGTGATATCCAGGGCAGGCAACAGGCTGTCACGGCCGGCTAACAGAGCCGGGTAAATTTCTGCCAGTTCATGCATAAAAATATCGATGGCCCAGCCATCAATGGCGATATGGTGCCATAACATCAGGAAGTAATGGTTATCGGCCATGGAATAGTGACAAAGGCGCAGACTGGGTTCCGTGGTCAAATCAAATGGCGTGTCTATCTCAGTGCGTACTGTATCCAGAAGCGTGTCAATATCATCACAGGGCGTTACTGACCTGATAACTAAATGCCTGTCCAGCACCTGTTGGTCGTGTTGTCCGTCATCATGATGGCGGTAGACTGTCCTGATGATGGCATGGCGTGCCGCTAATCGGTTAATGGCGGTTTCTAATAAGGGCAGACAAGTGTCATTATCCAGTTGAACCAGATAAGGGATATGGTAGGCATTGGTGCCTTGTTCAAACTGCTCGATAAACAGCATCCGTTCCTGGGCAAACGATAAGGGATAATGTTCCAGCGCAAGGCGAGGGATAACCGTGCAGGTTTGTTGCCCCATATGGG
>NZ_MKGR01000069.1 GCF_001908095.1 Xenorhabdus thuongxuanensis
TTACCTAAATCAAGCGCCATAAACACACTGCCCAGAAAATCACCGGGTTCCTGCGCCAGTCCCAGCACGGTACAGGAAAAGAGTTCTACAATCCGGTCATGCTCCCCGTTCAGGGCCTGATCTCATCAGGATGAACGCCTCATTATCTTGACGTGATGAATTTCTCCTTAATTTTTACTGCATCAGCCTGCAATCAGGCAATGGGTTGAAAATCCGATAGGACAATCGTTTATCCATCAGACAACAGGGTGGTTAATAGTCTGTTTTACGTGGTTTCACTGAGTAATGCGGGATTCAAATCGGTCGTAAAGCCAGACCGGATGGGCTCTGGACGTTGGCCGCTTTGCGGCGTCACTTGGTCATCGCTTCGCTCAAACACAAGTGACGCCGCGTAATTTTCGTGACGTTTATCGTGATAGATACAAAACGTGGGTGAATGTTGTACCGGTTAAAACGGTCTCGTTTAACGTAAGACAGGGCCTATTTTGCCCTGTTGTGTGAATAGCCGGTGATGAATAACACCGGGAAACTTTCATCCTCAGACGATGGGTTAGGTGTCCGGGGATATCTGCTTCCAAAAGTGCGCAGATGTACCGCATGGTATGCACTCCCTTGCAGGCTACGGGAGTTTTCGTTTGCCGCTTAACGCTGATCCTTACAGGCAATGGATCATGGGTAACAGTTAAGTACCTTATCGATTAGGTTGAGCAAGGTCAAACTTTTGTTCGATATTAAGGTGAGAAATTCAGCGAAAAAGTCCCAACGTCAGGGTAAATCCATAACCTATCAGGAACACCATTCCCTTATACTTTAATCTCTAAAGGATGTTTATATTTAATGCCGGTTAATTCTGACAAATCGACCTCTTTTCCTGTCGTGAGAAAAAGGTTTCTGCGCCTCAGGTTGTACAGGTGAAGGCAATGCTCACACATATCAGCCACATTCGCCGGATTTTTGATTGCCTTGAGTGTCCTGACTGCGTATTTACCACATCGGCACCGCACGACATAGATGGCACTGTTTTTATGGTTACCCCGTTGCGATAAAGGACGAACCCCTAACACGGTAAAAAAGCCATATTCATAACCCTGGACCTGCATCAGTATGTTGATTAAATTGAGTTCTCTTTTATTTAAACGCAAATCATACGTCGTTTTATAAGGAATAAAATGACTGGAGCGTTTTTGAATTTTCTTTCTCTTATCATTTTTATCGGTATCACTCATCACTTTTCCGGTCATGTATTCAAATCGTTGATCACCCTCAAACATAATATTCACGTTCAATGAAAGTGCCAATGATTTTGTCATGCATTTCAGGTGACTTTGAATAACCAAGTGTTTTACGGTTCAGGCGCTTAATTCGGTTACGTAACGTTAAATTTTCACGTTCAATACGTTGAGTAAAATATTTTCCAACCAGATGGTTGGCTGAAGGCAGTAAATTATAGGCACGATAATTATCAGTACACCAAAAGGCCACCTTGCATTTAGACAGTTTTTTCAATAACTTTTTCAGCGTTTTCTTGTTTCGTCTACCAAAAGCATGCGCAATGATACGTTTTAGGCGAGGCTCCCAAGCATACCATAACCAACGCTGGCACTTTTTATTCCCGACGAATGACCACATTTGGTGAGTAGACCTGCCCAGTCACCCGGGCAGATCCCTCCTCAGAACCGGACATGCAGAACTACCGCATCCAGCTCCCGACAGATCCCAGTCGTCACACCTATTCAGCAAGAATTGAACATTGAATGGACTTTCCAGCTTGAAGGATAACCCAGCACTTTCAGGATCAGAGTCAGCTTTTCCCA
>NZ_MKGR01000007.1:0-26138 GCF_001908095.1 Xenorhabdus thuongxuanensis
AGCATAAGAATGTTATCCATATGGTGGCAGCACAGGCAGAACTGTTTGATATCACAAAGCGAAAAAAAGCCTTAATGTTTGCCGCTTATGTTTTTGATGGTTCTGTTTTCGAGCTGTTTTCCAGTTTACTGCATGGCCTGACGGTTTACCTGTGCAGTGAAACCGAGCGCAATGCCCCGGCAGTTGCCCAACTGATTCAGCGAGAACGCATTGAAATCGCTGCCTTACCGCCAGCCATACTGAAGTTATTAATTGGTACTGAATTGCCTTCCTTGCAGTTATTAGTGACCGCAGGTGAATCCCCGTCCTTAGATTTTCTTGACGATTTCAGCCATCACAGTGATGTATTCAATTCCTATGGTCCAACCGAGGTCACCGTTTGTGCCAGTGGCAAGCACTACCAACATGGGGAGCTTGCCAGCAATATTGGTCAAGCCATCAATAATGTCCGTCTTTACGTCCTTGATAGTCACAGCAACTTGTCCCCTGTCGGCGCGACGGGCGAGTTGTATATCGGCGGTGCCGGACTGGCACGGGGGTATTTAAACCGGCCTGAACTCACTGCCGAACGTTTTGTGCCGAATCCGTTTGCCACCGCAGAAGACCAGGCCAAAGGCTATACCCGCCTGTACAAAACCGGTGACTTAGTCCGCTGGCTGCCGAATGGGGAGCTGGAATATCTGGGACGTAATGATTTTCAGGTCAAAATCCGCGGCTACCGCATTGAATTGGGGGAAATCGAAAACGCCCTGACTTCACACCCCCAGGTCAAACAGGCGGTGGTGATTGACCACGAGCATAAAGGCAATCAAGTGCTGGTCGCGTATCTGGTCACCGATAGCGTGTTATCCGATGATACCTTGGTTCGGTATCTTTCCGCCCGCCTGCCAGATTATATGCTGCCCGCCAGCTTTACCCGTATTGAATCTGTACCGTTAACCCTCAACGGTAAACGGGATCGCCGTGCCCTGCCGGCGCCGGTATGGGGCAATCGGGACCGTTATATGGCGCCCCGCAATACCTTAGAAATCCGATTATGTGCCATTTGGCAGGAAGTATTAGGTTTGAAACGGGTAGGTATTGAAGATAACTTCTTTCGCATTGGTGGTAATTCCCTAATGGCGATTAAATTAACTACTGCAATGCGTAATGAAATAAACATTGATATTCCTTTAAATATTTTATTTAGCTACAAATGTATTTCCTTGTTATCCCAATGGTTGGGATCAGGCAGCATTAAATCCAATTTACTTAATTTTTTAACACCAAAATCAACCGCAACCAATAAACTGTTTATGATCCATGCAGTCAATTGCGGTAGTGAAGTATATGAACCTCTGGCAAATACCTTATCTGATATGTATAACTGCATCGGTATCGATAATTATAATCTTTGTACAGAGAATAAAATTGATTCATTACAACAGATAGCACAGATCTACATAAAATTAATCTTAACCGAAACCTCCATTGATAAACCTATTCGTATTTTAGGCTGGTCATTAGGGGGACAGATGGCTATGGAGATTGCATTTCAATTGGAACAACTCGGCGCAAAAGAGATTCAGTTATTTTTATTAGATACCGTTATTAATAATAATGAGATAAAGGAAATTAGGGATAAACTAGATATATCAAATGCATATGATAAAGTCATAATAAAATTACAGGAAATGGGAGCAAACGAAATTTATATCAATAAGGTATTAGAAGCAATACCATTTGAATCTGGAATAGCAAACTGTAATTTAAGCGGTAATTTATCATATACAAACATCATCTTATTTAAAGCTGGTCAAGCAAATCCACATCATAAAGATAAAATAGGACTTACGATGAGTCAATTGATAACTAAAATACCAGATAACAATATTTCACAATGGACAGCCAATCCATTAGTAATTAAGTTGATTGATAATTGTCATCATGAGAATATTATTGAACATGTTTCCATTATCAGTACAGAAATAATTAATGCATTGTCAATTAAAGATAATGTATCAATATAGGTTAACTTAATTACAATTAACATAGTGAGGCCAGTAGTGCTGGCCTCATATTTTCGATTGTGAGTCCCTTTCCGGTCGCCATTAACGATTCCTTCAGCGCTAACAACTGCGCTAACCGTATCCTTTCACAACAACACTCAGTATATGGCTGAAATTTGTTGGTCACAGATATGTTTCAAACAAAAAGAAAAATCCGTATAATCCAGCCCCTGCAAAGGATCCGTATAGAAAATCTACAGTCGGTATAATCGGCAATGTGAGAAGTCGCAATGAATCAAAAAGATACGAGAAAAGAGACACTTGAATTCAACAAACTCCAGAAACGCCTGAGGAGGAACGTTGGTAATGCCATTATTGATTACAATATGATTGAAGACAATGATGTTGTAATGGCATGTATCAGTGGTGGCAAAGATTCATTCGCGATGTTAGATATCCTGTTGAATCTGCAAAAAGCGGCACCAATAAAATTCAAAGTCGTTGCAGTGAACCTTGATCAGAAACAACCTGGTTTTCCTGAGCATATTTTACCCCAATATTTTGAAAGCCTGGATATTCCCTACTACATTGTCGATAAAGATACCTACTCAGTGGTTAAAGAAAAAATCCCTGAAGGCAAAACTACCTGTGGATTGTGTTCAAGACTACGTCGCGGCACTCTCTATTCTTTTGCAGAGAAAATCGGGGCAACAAAAATTGCACTTGGGCATCATCTTGATGACATCGTTGAAACGCTGTTTCTGAATATGTTCCATGGTGCACGTATGAAAGCGATGCCACCCAAATTACGTTCTGATGATGGCCGTAATGTCGTCATAAGGCCGCTGGCATATTGCAGGGAGACAGACCTGATTCAGTATGCGGAAAGCAAAAAATTCCCAATCATTCCTTGCAATTTATGTGGTTCTCAAGAAAATCTACAGCGACAGGCGATCAAAGCAATGCTGGTAGATTGGGATAAGAAAACACCAGGCAGGGTAGAGAATATATTTAAATCTCTTCAAAATGTGAGCCCAAGCCAACTAGCAGACAAAACTATTTTCGACTTTGTCAACTTGCCATTGCATCGTGAGGGGGAAAGGGAAGAGTATGCTTTCAACGAAGCAGTGGTATCGTCAACAAATATTAATGAATCAATGTTTATCGATGTGACAAACATTTAAGAATAAGCCGTCTTTGTTACAATTTGTTTAAATTCTGGCAAAAAAAATAGCCGATACTAAAACAAGTATCGGCATAATTAATGAGCAATTATTCTGTATAAAACTCAATATGAGAAAAACTACAATTATGGAGCACAACGTTCAGTGTTCAACGTTGTATTCACCTGCGAGATCTATAGTGCCTTAATTATAGGTATCAATTCTTGATTTATCTCAAACACTATAGCCATTTACTTCTCCTTAACCACCACGCAAAAGCCACCATTAATAATGACAATAAAAGAGTGAATAAACCGAATCCAAAGCGATACTCATTGCCTGGTATTCCCCCCAAGTTGACTCCAAATAATCCCGTCAAAAAAGTGGTAGGCAAGAATACCATCGCCAATAGAGACATCATGTAAGTACGGCGGTTCATGGCATCCGCCATCATGGAAGTGATTTCATCGGCAAGAACTGCGGTTCGGGCAATACAACCATCAAGATCATCTATTCCCCTGCCCAATCTGTCAGCAATTTCCTGCATTAAACGGCGCTCTTCATCGTTCATCCAAGGCAATTTCTCACTAGCCAAACGGATAAAAATATCCCGCTGTGGTGCCATATATCGGCGCAGAACGATTAACTGTTTACGCAGTAATACTAATTCTCCGCGACCAGGAACTTTCTGCTCCAAAATATCATCTTCAAACTCAATCAGGTTGTCATGCAGCTCTTCAATAAAGTCATTAGCTTCATCAGTAATGGCTCCAGCTATTTCTACCAACCAATTCCCTGTACTTTTCGCACCAACACCATTGTGCAAATCATCCAGAATTTGATCGATGGAATGAATTTTTCGATGTCGGCTGGAGATAATCATTTTGTCATTAATATAGATGCGAAACGAAACCAGATGATCGGGACGCGCATTATCATTACGGTTCACCGATCTCAAGGTAATCAAAGTGCCTTCACCCGTGCGCAGTACCTTTGGACGAATATTATCACTCACTAACCCCTCCTTTACTGAGAACGGTAGCAAGGTTGTATTCATAATCCATTGATGGCTATCCGGATTTTTATAATCAAGATGTTGCCAAACTGGTTGCTCTGCTGTTACGAGTGAATCTTCCCCAAATGCCGTAATACCGCCCTTGCCATTTAATTGACAGGCGTAAATTGCATTTGAACCTTTAAATACCGAGCCATAGATCGTTTCCACATCTGCTCCTTGTTTGTACTTAAGTTTCGTGCCGACTCTTCATGCTTAATTGTATATTTTGATGATATTTTTGCCTTGTTTGTCTAATAATTGTCCTAAAAATAAATTATAAGATATTGTTAATTAAAAGAAGGGAGAGTATTTCTGAACATTGCATCTATTTTTGTGGGCAAGATCGCACTATTCCTTTACACTGACGGCGTAGTTTACTTTATAGAGGGATTAAATCATGACACAAACAGTCAAATTTCAAGGTGGTGATATCACCGTTAACGGAGCTTTTCCACAAGTAGGTCAGACAGCAAAAGAATTCACGCTAGTCGCTAAAGATCTTGCTGATGTAACATTGAGCCACTACGCAGGTAAACGTAAAGTGCTTAATATTTTCCCAAGCATTGACACCGGTGTTTGTGCCACATCTGTCCGTAAATTCAACCAACTTGCCAGCGAATTAGACAATACTGTCGTATTGTGCATTTCAGCAGACTTGCCTTTTGCTCAGTCTCGTTTCTGTGGTTCTGAAGGTCTGTCTAATGTTGTTACCCTTTCTACGCTTCGTGGTGGGGAATTTCAGGAAGATTACGGTGTTGCAATAAGCGAAGGTCCATTAGGTGGACTGACTGCACGTGCTGTTGTTGTTCTGGATGAAAATAACCAAATTATTTATAGCCAGTTGGTTGATGAAATCACCAATGAACCTGACTATGACAGTGCATTAGCCGCATTGAAATAATTGTTTTACTATTAATAGCGGCATTGCTTTTAATGTTTAGCTTTTAAACTTATTTCCTGGCGATGATAAAATCATAATAAATAGTTTTATCGTCGCCAGCTTATTTTATAAATTAAATATTTTTAAAAGCAGTGATATCTCAATTATTATTCATCATCTTCATGTTCGACTAAGTGTTTCTTACCACTCAAACCATATTCCCGTAATTTATTGGCTATTGCCGTGTGAGAAACCCCAAGCCGTTTTGCCAGCTTACGAGTACTGGGATAATGGCGATAAAGACGTGTCAGCACAGAGCGTTCAAAACGCTTGCTGATTTCATCCAAAGAACCCACCAGAATATCTTCATTAAATGTTACTTCAGCTTCCAGCTCAGGTAGCCGAATATCCTGCGGACTTAGTTTGTTACTCTCAAGTTGAGTCAATGCCTGATATATCGCATTGCGAAGCTGCCTGACATTACCTGGCCAATGATAACCACACAAAAATTGCGCTAAGTCAGCAGAGAACTTAGGTTTATGCAAGCCCTGTTCTTGCGAAAAACGTGTTACAAAATAGTCCGTCAATGGCATGATATCCGCCTGACGTTCTCGCAAAGGAAGTAATGTGATAGTTAAGACATTCAACCGATAATAGAGATCTTCACGGAACTCTCCTTTTTGTACCAACTCAATTAAGTTTTTCTGAGTGGCGCAAATGATTCGAACATTTACCTTAACTTCATTTTCTTCGCCGACACGACGGAAAGTTCCATCATTCAAGAAACGAAGTAATTTAATCTGCATCTGCGGCGACATTTCACCAATTTCATCTAATAAAACCGTCCCACCATTAGCCTGTTCAAAGAAACCTTTTTTGCCTTCCAATGCATTGGGATAGGCTCCCGCCGCATAACCAAACAGCTCACTTTCTACAACATCATCTGGCATGGAAGCACAATTTAACCCAAGAAAAGGCTGTTTTCCCCTTGCACTGCGCAAATGACAAGCTTTAGCAAATTCATCTTTTCCCGTTCCTGTCTCACCGACAAGCAACAAGGGCACATCAAGAATTGCCATTTTACGGGCCTGCTCAACGACATGAACCATTTTAGGGCTGACAGCAATAATCTGTTCAAAAGCGTCATCATTATTTACGGTTAATTTTTTGCGTAGTGACTCAGGATGGCGTTCACCAGAACGCAACATAATTACAGCTCCTACACATTTAACAAACTGATTTTCATCCGTTAATTGCATAGGAATAATATTCATTCCATAATCTTGCCCTTTAATGGATAGTTGTGCTGAATGTGGTTGATGATGCTCACTTTCAAGCCAGCTAAGGAAATTGTAATTGCTAATCAGATGACCAATGTTTTTTTGGCTAATTTTTTCTTTACTGACACCAAACAATGCCAAAGCAGCGGAGTTAGCCAATTCAACATTACCTTTCATGTCAATAGAAAAGATAGGTTCAGGAACTGATTCCAACAGTGTCCACATCGCCCTATGCTCTTTCTCTGACGGCATAAAAGCAACGGTCCTGACATCAATAACGCCATTGATACGGCGAATTTCTGCCATCAATTCACGGAAGATATTGAAATCAATTTGAGTAAAATTAAGGTAAATACGACTTGCAGGAGAAATTTCAATTCCTTTCAGGTCAATATTTCGTAAAACCAGTAAATCAAGTAATTCGCGGGTTAACCCAATTCGATCCTGACAAGTAACTTCCAATCGCATTTTTCTGACCTTATTTACACGATGTTCTTAACTGCCTGAAATGTTACCTGTTACTATCCAATAGATGAAGCCCTTGTCAGTAAAAGTTTACAAGAAAGTAAGATGTCAAGCTGGTATGACAGACGCTATTAATTAGTTACTTTGCGGGTATCTGTATCTTTGGCAGTACTTTTGTTTTTCATTGGTAACGTACTTTTAAGCTGAGCAAATAATTGGTGACGAAAATCTCCTAACTTCGGTTTATCTCCATCAATCCATGGCAAAGGCCGACATAATTCCATAGCTTTGATGCCCAAACGAGCTGTCAGTAATCCTGCACCAATCCCTTGTGCAGCACGTGCAGAAAGACGAGCCGCAATGTCCTGTGACAACCAGTCCATACCCACTTCTCTGACTAATTCTGATGCTCCTGCAAAGGCAATATTCAGCAATACTAGCCGAAATAAGCGAATGCGGCTGAAATAACCTAACTCGATGCCATAAAGCGCTGCAATACGATTAATGAGTCGAATGTTTCTCCACGCAATAAAAGCCATATCCACGATAGCCAATGGACTGACCGCGATCATCAAAGCTGATTCCGCGGCTGAACGGCTGATCTCTTGTCTGGCTTGTGTATCCAAAACAGGCTGAACTAATTTACTGTATAACATGACAATCTCACGATCATTATGGGTTTCATGCACGGCAGCCTGCCAACGCTGTAATGCCGGATGTTGTTGCCCAATTCCGGCCTGTTCTGCTAATTTTTCACAAAATTGCTTTCCCTTGCCGATACCGTGACTTTGCAATAACGCTTTTGCAGTATCTCGCTCTTCTGTACGTTGCCGCAAATGGTAAAGGCGTCGCCATTCCTTGATCACACTACCTATACCCGCAAATACAATCATGCTGCCTGCCGCTGCGATCCCCAGTGCAATCCAGTCATGTTGCTGCCATGCCTGGTATATCCACTGAACACATTGGGCAACAACACTAGCCCCCAATAACAGGACAGCACTGATAAAAACTTTTCGCCAAAAACTACGTTTCGGTTTCAGCGCAGCATTCAATGCACCTTCAAATTCGCTTTCCTTCTCCTCCGCTTCCCGCTCTGACATAACCGGATAGAATTCTTTTTCCTGCCCAGCGAATTCTTTTTTTGATTTTAGTGATGGTTCGGACGATGTTTGTACAAGATCGTCAAAATCCATTCGCGGTTTCAAAGGTTCGGTCATGTTAATTTGTCTCCCAATAAAAATTCCATCACGCTATCCATGCGAATATGGGGTAACGGTGTGCTGACATCGACGGGTTTTGGCCGGAAGGATTCGAAATGAAATCCTTGTTTTTGCCAGAATTCACTATCTGGCAAGCGCTGTGGCACTTCTCCCGGAAAAAATGTCAATAACTTATCATCTGACAAACGATTGCCCTTGATAGCAGGGATTTTTTCACCTTTATGCATAACAATGCCGCTCTCTGTTGCCTGAACAGACGCAAGTCCTACACAATCCATGCTGATCCCTTCAAACGCCGCATTTTGCCACGCTTCCTGTACCAAGTGCTGTAAGAGTGAAACAAGATTGGTATGTTGATCTGGCGTAATATGATCAGCTTTGCTGGCAGCAAACAGCAATTTATCGATGCAAGGCGAGAACAAACGACGAAACAGTGTTCGCTTGCCATAATGAAAACTCTGCATCAGTTGTGTCAATGCAAGCCGCATATCATTGAACGCTTGCGGGCCATTATTCAATGGCTGTAAGCAATCCACCAGGACAATTTGCCGATCAAAACGCAGAAAATGCTCTTTATAGAATGCCTTAACGATATGATCGCAGTAATAAGCAAAACGTTCACGTAACATGCCTATATTGGTATGTTTATCCGCCTTTGCTAATTGTGGTTCCCCGATTCTGTCAATATCCGGCCACGGGAAAAATTGCAGCGCTGGTGCTCCCGCCAGATCACCCGGCAAGATAAAACGTCCAGGTTGGATAAAGTGCAAACCCTGCTGCTTACATTGATGCAGGTAATCCGTATAAGCCTGAGTGATTTTGGCAAGTAAATTTTCATCAACAGGCGCTAGTGGATCACATTGCTTGCATAACGCTAACCATGGCTTAGCCCAATTTGCTCTCTCCCCTTTCAGTAATCCGTGCATATGCCGTGACCATGCTAGGTAGTTTTGTTCCAGCATGGGTAAATCCAATAACCATTCGCCCGGATAATCGACAATTTCCAAATAAAGGGTAGAAGTTTCCTTTAGGTAACGAAATAAGGGATCTTCAGAACGATAACGCAATGCTAAGCGTATTTCACTCACACCACGCGTTGGCGTCGGCCAGTGAGGGGGAGTGTCATATAATTCTGTGATGTTTTCATCATAGGTAAAACGAGGCACCCCAAAATCTCGCTGGGGCACCCGCTTCACACCAAGTAAGCGCCCATCACGCACGGCAGAAAACAACGGTAATCTGGCTCCGCTATGAACATGCAGAAGTTGGTTTACCAAAGAAGTAATAAATGCGGTTTTTCCACTGCGACTTAATCCTGTTACCGCCAGCCGCAAATGACGATCCAGTCCACGATTAACGAGTGCTGTCAATTCGTTTTGCAACCGTTTCATGTTTCTCCTAAATGGGAATACTGTGAATTCAGTCTTATCCGGCCTGTAGCATCAGCAAAATTTGACATTATTTTCGCTATTACAGGCCAGATCCCATGCTATCCACTGCCTGGTTGCACGCTCAGAGATGACGGAAACGGCTGTGCGCGTTGTAAGTATCAGAAGTAACATAGCGTTCCATTTGACGCAAACGAGCTTCGCTTGCCTTCAATTGGTAATCTATTTCGTCCAACATCTTCTGTGCTGATGGCCCTCTATACTTTTCCTCTGCTGAATACCCCGCAGGTGCGGGATCCATGACAAAGGTTAAGATAATATAAGCCAATACCGTTATGCCAAATAGACCAAAGAACAGCGATAATACCGCGATGGTACGAATAAGTGGAGCGGGTACGTCAAAATAGTCTGCCAGCCCGGCACAAACTCCTTTAACTACCCCCTGCTCTGGCAGACGATAAAGTTTTCGGCGGTATTGATTTGACATTATGACTGTCTCCAATTTGGATGTTCTGCGTCAAGGATATCTTCTAACGTTTTGATCCTTTCTTGCATACGCTTGGCATTCTCGGTCAATTGTTCTAAACGTTGAATTTCACTGTTCCCTAACTGATCCCGATTGCTGTTGCGGTTGCTGTAATGCAGCCACAACCAGATGGGTAAGACAAAAAGCACAAAAATGATCAGCGGGATACCAAGAAATATATAGCCCATTATCTTTCCTTAGTTATGTATGACATATGTCATCATTGAGAATCTTTGATATTCATTTTAGCTTTCAAGGCCGCTAGTTGTGCACTGATTTCATCATCTGCTTTCAATTCTGCAAATTGCTGATCGAGTGATTTCTGTTTACCCAATCCAAAAGCTTCTGCTTCCGCTTCCATATGATCTATTCGGCGTTCAAACTGTTCGAAGCGAGCCATTGCCTCATCGATTTTACCACTATCTAACTGACGGCGTACTTGGCGCGAAGATGCCGCGGCCTGATGGCGCAGTGCCAATGATTGTTGTCTCGCACGTGCTTCTGTCAATTTATTTTCAAGCTCAGTCACTTCGCCTTTGATGCGTTCAAGAGTCTCATCCAGAATAGACAATTCGTGTGTTAGCGTTTCAACTAAGCTGCTGACTTTCTGTTTTTCAATCAACGCTACACGCGCTAAATCTTCTTTACCCTTGCTCAGTGCCAGTTCAGCTTTTTCTTGCCAGCCATCGATCTGATTTTCGCCCATGCTGATGCGGCGCAAAAGCTGCTTTTTCTCTGCCAGAGTACGGGCGGAAGTCGAGCGGATTTCCACCAGTGTGTCTTCCATTTCCTGAATCATCAGGCGGATCATTTTCTGTGGATCTTCTGCTTTATCCAGCAAAGAAGAGATATTGGCATTCACGATATCAGCAAAACGAGAAAAAATACCCATAGTCATAAACCTCTTTCATTAGAATATATATATGTTATACCTGTGTACTGTTAAAACGGATACAAGATACATGCCAACTTTTTTATTTCTATTATCTTATTGAAATGATTTAAATAATTTTTATTTGCGTTTTTATTACAATAAGTTAATTTAGTCAAAGTGACTAATTTTTGGCGACAAATACCATGTCTCAGTTCATTGATAACCTATTAGGTGAAGCAAACTGTTTTATTGAAATTTTGGAACAAGTTTCCGCATTAGCGAAGTTGAACAAACCTGTTTTAGTTTTGGGAGAACGAGGGACGGGCAAAGAGCTAATTGCCCGCCGTTTACACTATCTTTCTCCACGTTGGCAAGACCCTTTCATTTCCCTGAACTGTGCAGCACTCAATGAGAATCTGCTTGACTCAGAACTATTTGGTCATGAGGCTGGTGCATTCACGGGTGCCCGTTCAAAACATCAAGGGCGCTTTGAGCGAGCTGATGGCGGAACCTTATTTCTTGACGAACTAGCCACTGCCCCTATGCAAGTACAGGAGAAATTACTGCGTGTCATTGAATATGGTCACCTGGAACGGGTTGGTGGCACTCAGTCATTAAAAGTTGATGTACGTTTGATCTGTGCCACCAACGAAGATTTACCTGCTATGGCTGCCTATGGGGGATTCAGGGCTGATTTGCTCGACAGACTCGCGTTCGACGTGGTTCATATCCCACCATTACGCCAACGGCAACAGGATATTATGTTACTGGCACAGAGTTTTGCGATTCAGATGTGCCGTGAGTTGGAACTGCCATTTTTTCCCGGATTTACTGACGAAGCCAGACAGCAGTTACTCTCCTATCACTGGCCTGGAAATGTTCGCGAACTAAAGAATGTCATCGAACGCTCTATTTACCGACATGGTAATAGTGAAAATGCATTAAACACGATCATCATCAATCCCTTTTCATCCTCACAGCAAACTGCTCTCCCATCCACTGAGAGTGAGATGACCAATGACTTCCTTCCCAAATTACCTCTCGATTTAAGGCAGTGGCAAAATGACAGCGAAAAGAGTTTAATCATACAGGCTTTGACAGAAAGCCAATTTAATCAGAAAAAGGCCGCTGACAAACTTAATTTGACTTATCACCAATTCCGCGGGTTAATCAAGAAACACCGTATTGATGTTAATGGCAAGATAGAGTAGATAGATAAAAAACGATATATAAAAAAGTAGCCGGCACCCTAGCCGGCTAATAAAAATACTGGAAGCAATGTGAGCAATGTCGTGCTCTATCTGAGATACATACTTGCTACTGCAAGGGTGCCTCTCTGAAAGCACATGCGAATGATAATACTTATCAATTACACTTGTAAAGCATTTTATTGAGAATTTATCTCATTATCGTGATCTGTCCGTTGTTTTTGAGCAGAAAGCGTTAATTAAGTTACAATGGCCAAACTCTTTTTTATGACTGACATTTTATATGCGTTATTTGATTTACTGGATTATATTATTGATCTCTGTCCCTACTCTGGCGGCCAAGAATGCGACTCCAGAAACTGCTGCGGAACCCATTCCAGAACCAACTAAAACGATTCCAGAATTGAGGCCAAACAACACCTCGGAAAGTCGGCCTCATATTTCTACTTCCTTACGGCAGAACGGTTTTATTTATTGCGTTAATGGCAATTTGAATACATTTAATCCCCAAATGGCTATCAGCGGCTTGACTGTGGATACGCTTGCTGCACAAATTTACAATCGCCTGCTAGGCGTTGACCCTCTTAACTATCGTCTGGTTCCTGAACTGGCTACTGATTGGGAAGTGCGGGACAATGGGGCAACTTATCGCCTTTACTTGCGTCATAATGTTGCTTTCCAATCAACCGATTGGTTTACACCAACCCGCACAATGAACGCGGATGATGTCGTTTTCAGTTTCCGCCGTGTTTTCGATAAGACACATGATTATCATGATGTTAATGGTGGTCACTATCCCTATTTTGACAGTTTACAATTTGGTGATTCAGTAAAGGATATTCGGAAAATCAATCAATATACTGTCGAATTTCGCCTTGACGCACCCGATGCTTCTTTTCTCTGGCATCTGGCAACCTACTACGCACCTATACTGTCTCAGGAATATGCTGAAAAATTGCAACAAATGAATCGGCAGGGGCAAATAGATTGGAAACCTGTCGGAACAGGCCCCTTCATGCTGGAAGATTATCAGATGGACCAATTTATCCGCCTTGTTCGCCATGATTACTATTGGAAAGGTAAACCGCGCATGGAACAGATTGTTATAGATACTGGCGCGGGTGGTACAGGCAGGATCTCAAAATTGCTCACGGGCGAATGCGATGTACTGGCTTATCCCGATGCTAATCAGTGGAACATTTTGCATGATGATCCAAATCTGCGTCAGACATTACGTTCGGGCATGAATATTGCTTATCTTGCTTTTAATACCAGTAAACCACCATTGGATCAGTTAGCCGTTCGTCAAGCCATTGCTTACGCCATCAATAACCAACGCCTAATGAAATCCATTTACTATGGTACGGCAGAGACGGCGGCTTCTATTTTGCCTCGTGCATCATGGGCGTATGATAATCGTGCTGAAATCACTGAATACAACCCTGAAAAATCCCGCAAGATGTTAAATGAATTGGGATTAAACGGGTTGGAATTAACTTTATGGGTTCCAACGGCTTCACAATCCTATAACCCAAGCCCTCTGAAAATGGCGGAACTGATTCAGGCAGATTTGGCACAGGTTGGTATTAAAATGTCTATCCGCCCTGTCGAAGGCCGTTTTCAGGAAAACCAACTTATGGATAAAACCCACGATATGACGCTGGCAGGCTGGTCTACTGATAGTAACGATCCTGACAGTTTTTTCCGCCCATTATTGAGTTGTGCCGCCATTGCGTCGCAAACAAATCTGAGCCGTTGGTGTAACTCAGCTTTTGACAATGCCCTTCATGAGGCCTTATTAAATCAACAACTTGCTTCACGCATCAAAAATTATCATGTTGCACAAGAGATTCTCGCGCAGCAATTACCCGTGTTACCACTGGCTTATTCGATGCGTTTACAAATCTCTCGTTATAACATTCAAGGATTGGTGCTCAGTCCGTTTGGCAATAGTTCCTTTGACAAAGTCTACCGAGAACAGGAAGCCACCGTTCCTGATAAAAATAAAAAGGGAAGCAAATGATTCTTTATATCCTGCGTCGTTTATTGCTCCTGGTTGTGACGTTGTTTTTTCTTTCATTAATCAGTTTCAGCCTGATGTATTTCACACCTCATGGTGCCTTGAGTGGCGCATCACTATCAGATGCCTATGTCTACTATTTCCGTAGCTTGCTCCAATGGGATTTTGGTATTTCCAGAATTAATGGGGAACGGATTATTGAACAACTGTATACTGTTCTCCCTGCCACTATGGAGCTGTGTATTCTTTCTTTTTCCATAGCATTATTAATCGGCATTCCTCTCGGAATTATTGCTGGTGTCTGGCGCAACAAAAAAGTAGATATCATTATCAGTACATTTGCCCTATGTGGTTTTTCCATTCCTGTTTTCTGGCTGGCGTTATTGTTGACTCTGTTTTTTTCACTTTATTTGGGCTGGTTGCCTGTTTCTGGACGATTTGATTTACTCTATCGGATGGAGCCTGTCACTGGTTCTGCACTAATTGATGCCTGGCTGTCAAAAGCGCCTTATCGCAATGAAATGATCATGAGCGTTATTCTCCATATGGTTCTGCCCGTTATCACGCTGGCCGTTGCTCCGACTACTGAAGTTATCCGTTTGATGCGCAATAGTGCAGAAGAAGTTTCAGGCGAAAATTACATCAAATCGGCAGCAACACGTGGTTTATCACGACTAACTATCATTCGTCGCCATTTATTGCATAATGCCTTGCCACCCATCATTCCTAAATTAGGGTTACAATTTTCAACCATGCTCACATTGGCGATGGTGACGGAGCAAGTTTTTAACTGGCCAGGTTTAGGACGTTGGCTTATCAGTGCTATCCGCCAGCAGGATTATTCCACAATCTCAGCAGGCGTCATGGTGGTAGGAACGCTGGTTATTTCCGTTAATATTCTGACAGATATTATTGGCGCGATGGCTAATCCCCTGAAACATAAGGAATGGTATGCCGTTAGATAATTTTTACCGCGAAAAGAAAATGCCGTCACCATTGAGAGTTATCTGGCGATTTTTCTATGCTGATATATTAGCAATGGCAGGTTTTTATGGAGTGTTAATTTTAATTGCACTGTGCCTATTGGGAGATCTTCTCGCCCCATATAAGCTTGATCAACAATTTATGGCTCAGCTTATGCCACCTTCATGGTCGCATCACGGTAATGTCGCTTTTTTCCTTGGAACTGATGATCTTGGCCGTGATATTTTCAGCCGTCTATTGATTGGCACATCCTCCACATTTGGAGGAGCATTGGTTGTCACCGCGGCAACAGCCATTGCAGGATTAGTCATCGGTAGTCTTGCCGGAATGACTCATGGTTTGAGATCGGCGGTTCTGAACCATATACTTGATACTTTACTTTCAATTCCTTCATTACTACTGGCTATTATTGTCGTTGCTTTTGTTGGCGCTAGTTTACAACATGCTATGATTGCCGTTTCGATGGCACTACTGCCAAGAATAGTACGTACCGTTTATACCGCTGTGCATGACGAACTGGATAAAGAGTACATTATTGCAGCACGTCTGGATGGCGCTTCAAACTACCATATTTTACGTTATGCCGTTCTCCCTAATATCACTGCGGTGATAGTCAGTGAGTTAACCCGTACTCTTTCCATCGCTATTCTTGATATTGCCGCGTTGGGATTTCTCAATCTTGGTGCACAACTGCCATCCCCCGAATGGGGAGCTATGCTGGGAGATTCATTAGAATTGATCTATGCTGCACCATGGACTGTTATGTTACCCGGAGCAGCAATTATGCTCAGTGTCCTGCTGGTTAACTTACTAGGTGACGGTCTGCACCGCGCTATTAACGCAGGAGTCGAATGATGCCATTGCTTGATATTCGAAACCTTACCATTGAATTCATGACAACAGAAGGTCCCGTCAAAGCTGTTGACCGAATGAGTATTTCACTGACAGAAGGTGAAATATTGGGTTTGGCTGGCGAATCAGGTTCAGGCAAAAGTCTGATTGCCAAAGCGATTTGTGGTGTCACAAAAGATAACCTCAAAGTCACCGCGGATCGTTTCCGTTTTAACGATATTGATTTATTGCGCCTGACACCACGGCAGCGCCGTAAGGTGATTGGTCACAATATTTCAATGATTTTTCAGGAACCACAGTCATGTCTCGATCCATCAGAAAATATTGGTAAACAGATTATTCAATCTATTCCTGGATGGACGTATAAAGGCCGTTGGTGGCAGAGATTTAATTGGCGAAAACGTCGTGCAATTGAGTTGCTGCATCGTGTTGGTATTAAAGATCACTATGACATTATGCACAGTTACCCTTACGAATTAACAGAAGGTGAATGTCAAAAAGTGATGATTGCCATTGCGCTTGCCAATCAGCCCCGATTGCTCATTGCCGACGAACCGACCAATGCAATGGAACCAACGACACAGGCACAAATATTCCGTTTGCTGTCGAGTCTCAATCAGAACAACAACACGACTATCCTGCTAATCAGCCATGACCTGCAAATGATGAGTAAACTGGTCAAACGCATCAATGTGCTGTATTGCGGTCAAACAGTGGAAAGCGCCATAACGGATGAGTTGCTGGTGAAACCTTACCATCCCTATACGCAAGCGCTGATCCGTTCAATTCCTGATTTTGGCAGCCCGTTACCACACAAAAGTCGGCTAAATACGTTGTCTGGCGCTATTCCGTCGCTGGAACATCTGCCGGTAGGCTGTCGTTTGGGGCCACGTTGCCCTTATGCACAAAAAACCTGTATTGCAACTCCACGGTTACGGATGATTAAGAGCCATGCATTCGCCTGCCATTTCCCTTTGAATATGGAGGAACCGTAATTGGTTGAGACATTGCTGGAAGTTAAAAATTTAACTAAAACATTTCGCCATCAAACTGGACTATTTCGCCATCATCAACTTGATGCCGTAAAACCAGTGAGTTTTACCCTGCAACCGAAAAAAACCCTCGCTATCCTTGGTGCAAATGGTTCCGGTAAATCCACACTGGCCAGAATGTTATCAGGGGTTATTGAACCGACTTCAGGTGAAATTCTGATTAACGGTCATAAGCTGTCTTACGGAGACTATAGCTATCGCAGCCAGCGCATTCGCATGATTTTTCAAGATCCCAGCACATCACTGAATCCTCGTCAGCGCATTAGTCAGATTCTGGATATGCCGTTAATTTTGAATACGGAGTTATCTCCCTCCGAACGGGAAAAACGGATCAACCAAACATTGCGTCAAGTTGGTTTACTGCCAGATCATGCCAATTATTATCCACACATGCTGGCATCAGGACAGAAACAGCGTGTGGCTTTGGCACGGGCTTTAATATTACAACCACAAATCATTGTTGCAGACGAAGCCTTGGCATCCCTTGATATGTCGATGCGTTCCCAAATCATCAACTTGATGCTGGAACTACAGGAAAAACATGGTATTTCATATATCTATGTCACCCAGCATCTCGGTATGATGAAACATATTAGTGATCAAGTGCTGGTAATGCATCAAGGGGAAGTTGTCGAGCGTGGCAATACAGCGGAGGTTCTGGCTTCTCCGCTGCATGATATTACCCGCAAATTGATAGCCAGCCATTTTGGTGAAGCCCTGTCTGCTGAAGCATGGCGACAAGATATCACCTAATGCTTTTATTGGATGTATTTTAATCACTGATCGGAACAGAATGGGAAACTCACCACATTTTCCTCCGACATGGTAGAATCATCCGCGTTTATTCACCATAAATACCGTAGTTATGATTAAATATTTATTATTTCTGTTTTTCCATGACTTTTGGTGTTTGATCACAAAGAACAATTTTGATCATAGAGAACAATAAGGATACTGCTATGGGTTTCATGACCGGCAAACGCATTCTCATTACTGGCGTCGCCAGCAAACTGTCTATTGCTTATGGAATTGCCAAGGCAATGCACGATCAAGGAGCAGAGCTGGCTTTCACTTACCAAAATGACAAGTTGAAACCTCGTGTCGAAGAATTCGCCGCATCACTGAATTCAGATATCGTTCTGCCATGTGACGTGGCTGAAGATGAAAGTATTGACGCATTGTTCGTTGAATTAGGCAAAGTATGGCCTAAATTCGATGGTTTTGTTCACTCTATCGGTTACGCACCGGCTGACCAGCTTGATGGTGATTATGTTAATGCTGTTAACCGTGAAGGCTTCAAAATTGCACACGATATCAGTGCATATAGCTTTGTCGCAATGGCAAAAGTCTGCCGTAATATGCTGAATCCTGGTTCTGCCCTGCTCACCTTGAGTTATTTGGGTGCAGAACGTGCAATTCCTAACTATAACGTCATGGGTCTGGCAAAAGCTTCTCTGGAAGCAAACGTGCGTTATATGGCAAATGCGATGGGTGCTGAGGGTGTTCGTGTTAATGGTATCTCTGCTGGCCCAATCCGTACTCTGGCCGCTTCTGGTATCAAAGACTTCCGTAAGATGCTGGCACACTGTGAAGCGGTTACACCTATTCGTCGCACTGTGACAACAGAGGATGTCGGTAATGCTGCCGCCTTCTTGTGCTCAGATCTGGCTGGTGGTATTAGCGGTGAGATCTTGCATGTTGACGGTGGTTTCAGCATCGCTGCTATGAATGAGTTAGAGTTAAAATAATAAGCTCGTCAGTATATTAAAAATAGTCCCATCCATAACATTATAGGTGGGACTATTTTTTGTTATTAGTCTATTCTGACAGCATGAAATTGATGTTCTGGAGTGACTATTTTATCTTGTGCGGCAACAATCTGTAATTCATATTCCTCACTCTTTTGCGTCTCCAACATTACTTCGTAGACCGCAGCCGCAACATGTTCTAAAGCAGCTTGCAATACTTCATTCGCCAAAGATGGGTTTTTCAATAGATTTGCGAGAAGCAAACCACTAGTTAAATCTCCAACACCGACTGGTTGACGCGATCCTGTATCAATCAATGGACGGCTAACGTGCCAACTATGTTCCTTAGTTACCAAAAGCATTTCAAAACAATCTGCCTGATAACCTGCACGGCTCAAATGTTTGACCAATACAATCTTGGGACCTTTTTCACATAACTCGCGCGCGGCGGATATAGCTTGTTCTACACTGCCAATTTTCCGCATAGTCAATGTTTCAAGTTCCAACAAATTAGGTGCAATAATATCACTGACGGGCAATGCGTTATCACATAAAAATTCAGCAACTCCTGGGGCAACTATACATCCTTTTTCTGGATGTCCCATTACAGGGTCACAGAAATACCATGCATCAGGATTGGCTTTTTTAACCTGCTTCACGATATCAAGGATATAATTTCCCTGCTCCGCAGAACCAATATAACCGCTCAGTACTGCATTACAGGATGCGAGTTTATTAATTTCACCAATTCCCTGCACGATTTCAGTCAAATGTTCCGGCGGCATTACACAACCACGCCATTGAGGATATTGGGTATGGTTTGAAAATTGAACTGTATTTAATGCCCATACGTTCACCCCCATACGACGCATCGGAAAAACAGCCGCACTGTTTCCTGCATGACCAAAAACAACATGAGACTGAATTGAAAGAACATTATTCATGATAAGGCCTAGTTTATTATTTTTAATTTATGAATAGACAATATTTATAAAGACACCAGATACATTAAGGGCAACATTATCGTTGCCCTTAATAATAATATTAGTTAATTATTTCCAATTGATAAGGCAATAATGTTTTTTACCACGGCGTAATAAGCTATAACGCCCAAATAAACAATCACCATCCGTAAATACATACATAGGTTCGGACTGTTTTTCACCGTTAATGGAAACTGCATTAGAGCTGATCATAGTACGCGCCTGCCCACGGGAAGGAACAAATTCAGCTGTGACCAATGCTTGTTGTAGATCAGTACCTTTTTCAAGTTCAATTGCTGGCATTCCATCTTGTGCCAATTGTGCGAAATCTTCTTCGGTCAAATCAGCAATAGCTCCTGAGAATAAACTCTCGGTAATACGCTTCGCCGCTGCAAGACCTTTTTCGCCATGCACCAGACCAGTAACTTGTTCTGCCAATACATATTGAGCACGTGGAGCTTTACCACTGTTTTTATCTTCTTCTTCCAGCGCATTAATTTCTTCAATGCTCATGAAAGTAAAGAATTTCAGGAAACGGTAAACATCTGCATCTGCTGTGTTAATCCAGAACTGGTAAAATTTGTATGGACTAGTTTTCTTCGGATCCAACCAAACTGCACCACCTTCTGTTTTACCAAATTTAGTTCCGTCTGATTTGGTGATCAGTGGTACGGTCATACCAAACACTTGTTTCTGGTTTAAGCGACGAGTCAAATCAATACCTGAAGTAATGTTACCCCACTGGTCTGAGCCACCAATTTGTAATTCAACACCATATTTTCTATTCAAATTTGCAAAGTCATAAGACTGCAATAGGTTGTAAGAAAACTCAGTGTACGAAATACCAACATCATCACGATTAAGGCGTTGTTTTACTGCTTCTTTGTTGATCATCTGGTTGACGGAGAAGTGCTTACCGATATCACGCAGGAAAGTCAGCACATCCATTTGACCAAACCAATCGTAGTTATTCGCTAACTCTGCACCATTTTCACCATCAAAACTAAGGAACGGAGAAACCTGGTTACGAATTTTTTCAACCCACTCTTCGACCGTTCCTTCTGTGTTCAATTTGCGTTCAGTTGCTTTAAAGCTTGGATCACCAATCAAACCTGTCGCCCCACCAACCAACGCAATAGGTTTGTGCCCAGCAAGTTGGAATCGTTTTAAACACAGCAAGGGAACCAGATGACCCAAATGCAAGCTGTCAGCGGTAGGATCGAAGCCACAATAGAGAGAAACCGGACCTTGCGCCACTCTCTCAGCTAACGCCTCTTCATCCGTTACCTGGGCAACAAGGCCCCGCTCTTGCAGTTGTTTAATCAGGTTATTGCTAGACATTAATGACTCCATCGGTTTGTATACTTTGCTTATATTTCTATACTCTTCTTTCAAGTTGCCACCTTGTTAACTACGCTGCAACTTGGAGCCTATTGGGTATATAAGCATCTCGTGATAAATCAAGTGCTATAGAATAAAACGCCAGTCATATAAGTGCTAGTATTAAAAACAGTAATTATCCCCCTTACTTTGCAAATCACTGCCTTATTGGCTGTAATTTGCAATTTATTGGACTTTATTAGTTTAAGGTTTTACATATAGAGCATGCTGTTAAGGTGCCAAACGATCAACATTCCACTTATCGCCTTCACGCTGATACAAGAAGCGATCATGAAGACGATGGGCACCACCTTGCCAGAATTCGACTGAATCAAATTTGACCTTGAATCCGCCCCAAAAACTAGGGAGAGGTACTTCACCATTTTGGAATTTCTGTTTCAACTCCAAAAACTTCCCTTCCAAAATGCTTCTGGCTGAAATCTTTGAGGATTGCTGGGAAGCCCAAGCTGCAATTTGGCTATCCTTGGGACGGCTATGAAAATATTTTACAACTTCAACCGGAGATAAACGCTCAGCTCTGCCGAGAAAACTAACCTGTCGTTCCAATTGATGCCACGGAAAGTGGAGACTGATCCGGTTATTCTGAGCCAGATGTTTTGCCTTGCGACTGCCAAGATTGGTATAGAATACCAAGTTGTTAGCATCAAAATGTTTTAATAGAACAATGCGTTGATAAGGTTGCCCATACTCATCTACTGTGGCAATACACATTGCCGTTGGATCGATGAGCTTCGCTTCACAAGCCTGCTTTAACCAACGTTCAAAAAGTTCAATTGGTTCTTCAGTAAGATCTTTTCGCCTTAATCCACCACGTATATATTCACGGCGCAGTTCTGCGATATCTATTTCGTTATTTTCTGACATTTCTAAACTCTCAATTTATTAATGAGTATTAGCATATCATTGTTATCTGTTAGCTAACGGTCTTCTAATAATGATCATTTGTTAACTGATCGTTATCCAACCTATTATCTGACAACCGAGTAAATTGCACCTAAAATCGTCTCTCTATCTGCACCTGTGACTGATGGCAAATTACCAGACAATCCAGACATTGTTCGGAATGCCAGCCAGGCAAATGCCAGTGCTTCCATATCATCACCACTCAAACCATATTTGTCTGTCGTAGCCACTTCAGTGCCTGGCAATAAAGCCAATAACCGATTCATCACAAGTGGATTACGCGCCCCGCCGCCACATACCAGAAGACGGTCACATCCACCACTCAATATAACTTGCTGGGCAATGCTTACAGCCGTTAGTTCAGCCAATGTGGCTTGAACATCCACTGGTGCAACATCAGGGAAATCAGCCAACTGTTTCTCCAACCACGCCATATTAAAATATTCACGCCCTGTACTCTTCGGTGCAGTACGTGCGAAATAGGGATCAGAAAGCATTTTTTGGAGCAAAGATTCATTAACGGTACCTTCACCGGCCCACTGTGCATCTTTGTCGTAAGGTAACTGCTTATGCCGCCATGTCCAAGCATCCATCAACATATTGCCCGGTCCGGTATCATATCCCTTAACGGCTGAATTAGGCAGAAGCGCTGAAATATTTGCTATTCCGCCAATGTTTAAAATAATACGTCTTTCTGTCGGATGGCCCAACACAGCCATATGGAATGCTGGTACCAAAGGTGCTCCCTGACCACCATAAGCCATGTCACGCCGTCTGAAATCACCGACCGTTGTAATATTGGTAAGTGCCGCTACACGGTTATTGTCACCGATTTGCATAGTAAAAGGTTTTTCACCGTCCGGCTCATGCCATACGGTCTGCCCATGACATCCGATTGCTATAATATCATTTGCAATCAATCCTGCTTTATTCAGCAACCCTTGAACAGCTTCCGCAAAGAGAGTACCGAGCTCATAGTCAAATCTTCCGACCATTGATAATGTCGTCTGCTGCCCTTGACAAATGGATAGCAATTTTTGCTTAAGCTCTTGTGGAAAAGGATGGCTATAACTCTCCTGCTGAATCACAGCCTTATCACTAATCTCCGCCAAAATAACATCAACTCCATCCATGCTGGTGCCAGACATCACACCAATATAACGCCCTGACTTCATAAACGTTTCCCCCATTGAATAATGGATTATATTTAACATGTGAATTACATTTAATCTTGCATAAACTATAAAATAATGACCATTATCAGGGATAAAATCTGAGTTTTGGAAAGTTCTTCACAAAACATGCTAAGCTTTTGGTCAGGAATTACTCTTCTCGTTCATCGTGAACGTATATCATTATGTAGACATGCATCATTAGTAGCCGAATGCTTGGTGATAAGTTTATTATCAAGCTTCCCTGTCAGGCATTAAAATTAGGAGTGACTATGTTAAAACGTTTCCTGGTTGGTGCTGTTGTAGTAACCACGTTGTCTGGTTGTGCAGACATGGGAGCACTTTCTAGTGATACTTACTCTATTGGTCAAGCCAAACAAGCTCAAACCGTGACCTATGGTACCATTCTATCTGTACGACCTGTCACGATTAAAGGTAAACAAACCGGTGATCCTAATATGTTAGGTCTTATTGGTGGTGCTGTTTTGGGAGGGCTACTAGGTAATACAGTTGGTGATGGTTCTGGTCAAAGGCTTGCCACAGCCGCAGGTGCTATTGCTGGTGGTTTGGCTGGTCAAAGAATCGAAGGTGCTTTAGACCAAGCGAAAGGTGTTGAGCTAGAAATTCGTATGGACAGTGGAAAGAATATTATCATAGTACAAAAGTTAGATAGCGTCGTATTCAGCAGAGGGCAACGTGTCAGGATCGCAAACAGCGGAGATTCTTTGACTGTATCACCTCTCTGAAATATTCAAATAACACAAGACAAAAAATCGCGGTTTACCAGTAACAAGTCTGGGCCGCGATTTTATTATTATAGATTAATTTTTATATTACCTGTTTGTGCAATTGGTTAATATTTTTTTCAATTTTCTTTATTACAGAAGCAAGCAGAATTAACTCATCATGAGTAATTCCCTCCAAAATTTCTTTTCTTGTCGAATCAATAACACTATCTACTTCTCTAATAAAGTTTTCCGATTCTTTGGTTAATTTGATTCTTTTTGCACGTCGATCATTGGCACATGTATGGCGTGTAATCAGTTTCTTTTCTTCTAATTGATCAAGTGTTCTCACCAAAGAGGGTTGCTCAATACCAATAGCTTTTGCGAGCTGTATCTGTGACTGCTCTGGTGGTAGTTGACTAATATTGTATAGAGTAACCCAATGTGTCTGAGTTAATTTCAACGGTTTCAAACGATGATCAATTAAAGCGCGCCAAATACGGACTAAACGTGCCAGATCTGATCCCAATGTCAATTCCAATTACCCCTCCTTATAATCAGAGACTCATATAACATCAATGAATTATCCAATCAGTTTATTCATATGAATAATAGATACGCACTCTATATCATGCTTACATTAGCAGAGTCAGCAATTTCTCTAATTACCTAATTAGTATCGCGTTGGCTTGTTACTCAAAGTTGACATCTTCGTCGCCCTAAAGAGCGAAATTGTACGGTACACCGAATAAAATCGCGCATTAATCCACCAACGATATAAACTGTATAAAATAATACCTCAACTAAACTATTTTGAGTTTAAATATCAACAAAAAAAGTACAACTCCCCAAAATATATACATTTTCACTCAGTTAAAGTTCTATAAGAATAACCGCCATCCAAATACTAATCTATATATTTTTACATTAATATCATTTTTCCCTTACAGGGATTGATAATATTAAAATAAATAATATAAAAAACAATGAGATGATGAATTGTTTGTTTTTCATTCAATAAATAATTCTTTAATTATAAATTATTACTGGAATATCTAATGCAGGCAACAAAATTGATATTTTGAAATTACTTATGTCAAATAAAAGAAATTTAATATAAACAACATATCATTTATGGTTAGTAATATTTTTTATTTTTGCGATTATCCTCAACTATAATTCATATGAATGATATTTTTTAGCCAATTCAGAATAAAATTAAAATAAATCGGATTGCTTTGGAGTGATATTTCTTTCATCCCTCTTATTTCTCAATTTTCTTAGTTTTCTTTGATGACATAACCGCAATATTTCTCTTTTTTCACTATCCGATAATTTCATCCATATAAATCGCTCTTCTCTACTACGATAACATCCTCGGCAAAAACCACGGGGATCAGATTCACAAACCCCTCGGCAAGGATTTGGAATAGCAAAGAATTCTAATTGTTCAGCCATCTCATCCCCCTACGTCTAGGTTTATCAAGTATTTCCATGGTTAGGCCATTTGTTGAACAGTATAAACTTCAGCCATAACATTTCAAAACAAAATGGTAACAATCTAAGGCTAAATAAACCGGATAATTTGAATTATTTGATCTATACACGCTATAGTTACCCAACATATGCAGATATGTGGGCAAAGTTTTGTAAAAAAGTTATGTTTCGCAATAAAACTATAAAGATCAAGAGGTAATCATGCGTTTACTCCACACTATGATCCGTGTAGGCAATATGCAGCGCTCGATTGATTTCTATACCCAGGTAATGGGTATGCGTTTACTTCGTACCAGCGACAATCCAGAGTATAAGTATTCTCTCGCGTTTGTTGGTTATACCGATGAAAGTCAAGGCGCTGTTATTGAGCTAACCTATAATTGGGATGTTGAAAACTACGAAATGGGAACTGCATTTGGGCATATCGCCTTAGGTGTTGATGATGTTGCGGCAACCTGTGAACGCATCAAACTTGCTGGAGGGAAAGTAGTTCGCGAAGCAGGTCCAGTTAAAGGTGGGACAACCGTCATTGCATTCGTTGAAGATCCCGATGGCTATAAAATTGAACTCATCGAAAATTCAAGTGCCAGCAATGCATTAGGCAACTAACTCTATCAATAGATATCGAGTTATATTAGAAATTAATTACATAAGTCCTCAAGAGAAATTAATTGCAAATTGGTCACCATAACCAGCTAATAATGTATTGATCTCATATTCCATGGTTTCCTGAGTCCAGGTGATAAAAC
>NZ_MKGR01000007.1:26238-91888 GCF_001908095.1 Xenorhabdus thuongxuanensis
TCTGGCAAGCATGAGTAACCCCGTTCCTCGCGTACGGATGTCCCGATGTATGTGGTTCAAAGCAAGTTGTTGTAATGTAATACGTTCTGGTTCAGACAGGGTGATATTCGATTTCATAAGAACAGGCAATAAGTCATCTGATTACCGATTATAACACCAATGCAGATAGTTTATCTGATCAACTTACTTAAATAAGGGCATATTGCCCTTTAATTCCCCTTCGGATAAGCATTACTTCTGCAAGACACACCAAATTTTGTCATAATATCCGCTATTACAGAATCAAAAACAGAATCCTAAAGCTAAGAACTGAAAATCAGATGTCTAATCAAAATGATCAAAATATGCTAAGTGGACGCTTTCGTGGCTACTACCCCGTTGTCATTGATGTCGAAACCGCTGGTTTTAATGCGCGCGCAGACGCTTTACTTGAAATTGCTGCAATTACTTTAAAAATGGATGAAGAGGGTTGGCTAACACCTGCCAATACACTGCATTTTCATATCGAGCCTTTTGAAGGAGCTAATCTTGATCCTGCCGCTCTCGCTTTCACTGGCATTGATCCTACGAACCCCTTGCGAGGCGCTGTCAGTGAATACACTGCCTTGCATGCAATTTTTAAAATGATCCGTAAAGGCATGAAAGACACGAATTGTAACCGTGCGATTATAGTCGCTCATAATGCCAATTTTGATCACAGTTTTGTTATGGCTGCTGCTGAACGTGCTGGTTTGAAACGCAATCCATTCCATCCATTCGCTACTTTTGATACCGCTGCACTCAGTGGCTTGGTTCTCGGTCAAACAATTCTTGCCAAAGCCTGCATCACAGCGGAAATTCCGTTTGACAGTAATCAGGCCCATAGCGCTCTTTATGATACTGATCGAACGGCTCTACTTTTCTGTGAACTGGTTAATCGCTGGAAACGACTAGGTGGTTGGCCGCTACCATCTACTGATAGCCCTAACTGCGAATCCTAAAAAAGCAAGCCCCATACCTGTCAAAATATGGGGCTATAAAAAGTAGCCATTATTCAGATGAATGACTGACCTTATTCCTGCTCACGATACTTATCGGCAGTCTCTTTGATCAGTGTTTGTAGTTCACCGCGTTGATACATCTCAACAAGAATGTCACAACCTCCCACCAACTCACCATCAACCCAAAGCTGAGGAAAAGTCGGCCAATTTGCATACTTAGGTAATTGAGCACGGATATCTGGATTTTGCAGAATATCCACATAAGCAAAACGTTCACCACAAGCTGATAAAGCCTGAACTGCCTGTGCAGAGAAACCACAGCTTGGCAGTTTTGGTGAACCTTTCATGTACAACAAAACTGGGTTTTCTCTGATCTGACGTTCGATTTTTTCAATAACTGCATCAGCCGTTGTATCAGTAATCGTGTTAGTGTTTGTATTAGTCATTTTTGCTTCCTTAAAAACTGCAAGCGCTATTTATTAGCATAAGATAAAGATTGATTCAGAATACCACTTTCTACGCTAATTTTTCTACCGTGAACTTTATATGGCAAATTTTTGCCATGACTTACAGCAAGTGATCATTAAATATTTTCACTCCAACTGACTGTATTCAATCCATGTTGAGTTCAGTTCTGCACCAGTTCGCAGCGTAATAGCATCTTTTTCCCTGTTATTTAGCAGAAAAGTTGTTAAGATAATTATCAAAATAGTAACACGATAATAAGCTTAAATTTGCCCTGCCCATGGTTAGTGTCTAAACCATGGTTTGCGGAGCCAAAAACCCGATATTAAAAAGGAGCATGCAATGTCTTTTGAATTACCAGCATTACCTTATGCCAAAGATGCCCTGGAACCACACATTTCTGCAGAAACCCTGGAATACCACTACGGCAAACATCACAACGCTTATGTTGTAAACCTGAATAATCTGATTAAAGATACTGAGTTTGCCGGAAAATCTCTGGAAGAAATTATCAAAACATCTGAAGGGGGTATCTTCAATAACGCAGCACAAGTTTGGAACCATACTTTCTACTGGCATAGCTTGTCACCAAATGGTGGTGGCGAACCAACCGGAAAAGTAGCAGACGCTATCAACACTGCCTTCGGCTCTTTTGCTGAATTCAAACAGCAATTCACTGACGCAGCCCTGAAAAACTTTGGTTCTGGTTGGACTTGGTTAGTCAAAAAAACTGATGGCACTCTGGCTATCGTTAACACCTCTAATGCCGCAACCTCATTGACTGGCGAAGATAAGCCAGTACTGACCGTTGATGTTTGGGAGCACGCATATTACATTGATTATCGCAATGCACGCCCTCAATATTTGGAGCACTTCTGGGCTCTGGTTAACTGGAAATTTGTTGAAGAAAATATGGCTTAATATCTTATATTAGCTTGAAATAATAAGGGCAGGTTTTCCTTCATTCGCACAATCTTGCATGCTGGAAAACCCGCCCTTAAAGTAAGTGGGCTATAAATTCTTCTTTTAGATCTTGGTCAACTCAGACAGAGGCTCCCCAGAAGAACAATCATGATTAATGCACTACCGGCGGCCAATAATCCCAATTTCAGATCTGTATCCATAGAACATCCTCAATGTGAAAATTAAGACACCTCAACACCATAAATTTTAGGCGATTATTTGTCATATTATCGAAAAATCATACCGCAACATTTAATCCATACTCTTTATAGCATCGATTATTACTTTCACTTTTGAGTTAGATCAGACAAAATTCAAAGTTTACCGCTAAATTATTGCCAACCATCACCCTGTATATAAATATATTGGTAAACGATTAACAAATAGCTATACCCGACGAGAAAGATAAAGGGTATATAAATTAGACCAGAAGGTCAGGAGTCCTTTTTTCATGGCAACGATTAAAGATGTGGCCAAACGCGCTGGTGTTTCGACCACAACCGTATCCCATGTTATCAATAAAACCCGTTTCGTCGCCGAAGATACAAAGGCCGCAGTTTGGGCTGCTATTAAAGAATTGAATTATTCTCCCAGTGCCGTTGCCCGCAGCTTGAAAGTTAACCACACCAAATCCATTGGATTGCTGGCAACATCAAGTGAGGCACCCTACTTTGCTGAGATCATAGAATCTGTTGAAAATAGCTGTTATAGCAAAGGTTATACACTGATTTTATGTAATTCTCATAACAACATTGACAAACAGAAAGCTTATCTCGCGATGCTGGCGCAAAAACGAGTAGATGGTTTGCTGGTAATGTGTTCAGAATACCCTGAGCAACTTTTGAGTATGTTGGAAGACTATCGTAATATTCCTATGGTAGTCATGGATTGGGGAGAATCCAGAGGCGATTTTACCGATGCAATTATTGATAATGCCTTTCATGGTGGTTACCTGGCTGGTCGTTATCTCATTGAACGCGGCCATCGTGATATTGCATCTATTCCTGGATCATTAGCAAGAAATACTGGAGGGGGGCGCCATCAGGGTTTCCTCAAAGCACTAAAAGAAGCCAATATCGCTATTCGGGATGAGTGGATTGTACAAGGTGATTTTGAACCTGAATCCGGTTATCAAGCCATGTACAAAATCCTGAATCAAAAACATCGTCCAACTGCTGTTTTTTGTGGTGGAGATGTCATGGCTATGGGAGCGATATGTGCAGCAGATGAGTTGGGATTGCGCGTTCCACAAGATATTTCAATCATCGGTTATGATAATATTCGCAATGCCCGCTATTTTACGCCAGCATTGACAACCATCCACCAACCCAAAGAGCGTTTAGGCCAAATGGCCTTTTCAATGTTACTGGACAGGATAGTCAATAAACGTGAGGATGCACAAACTATCGAAGTCCACCCACGCCTTGTTGAACGGCGCTCTGTTGCAGATGGACCTTTTATCGATTATCGCCGCTGACGGTTAATTTTCTTGCAGCCATTCGGCATTAAGCGTTTCGCTATCCCCCAGATAATCAAGTAACCAGCTTAATGCCGGTGAGTGGCTTTTTTGCGACCATGTCAAGCAGCATGGGCTGTCAGGCAATGGTTGTTCAAGCTCAAGTGTAATCAACTTGCCTTTACGGATCAGTGGTAGCGCACGGTGTTTGGGCACCATGCCTACACACAGTCCATCCATCAAGCAACTTAATCCAACATCCCAATCAGGAACAATTAATCTCCGCTGATTATCCAAAGCCCATGTATCACGCTTAGGTAAACTGCGCGAAGTGTCTTCGAGACATAAACTGGGATAAAGCCGCATTTGATCATCATTCAATTTTCCCGATATTGCTGCCAGTTCGTGTTCAGGGCTGGCTACACACAGCCAAGGCATGAACCCCATATCCCTGAAACTATATCGCTCACCAACAGGGGAAGCACGTGTCGCTCCGACGGCGACATCCACACGTCCATCCACCAGAGCATCCCATACGCCATTGAAAACTTCAGGATAGATAAGTAACTCAATATCTGGAAAATGGCGATAAAAATCCAAAATTAGCCGAAGCGTTCGCTCTGGCTTCACTACCTGATCAACCGCAATACTAAATTGTCCCCGCCAACCATTGGCAACTTGTTGGCACTGATGTCGAGTGTGATTCATTTTTTTGATAACAGAACGAGCTTCTTTGACAAAGATTGCCCCCGCATCTGTTAAATCGACATCACGATGACGACGTTCAAACAGAGGTACAGCCAGCCATTCTTCAAGCTGTTTTACCGTATAGCTGACAGCAGAGGGCACACGATGGAGTTCTGATGCAGCCGCACTGAAACTTCCTGTTCTGGCAACAGCATCAACAACTTCCAGAGAGTATTCAGACCACATATATCTTCCTTTCAATTTTTTTCACAGCATGGTGCAAATATTACCGTTTCACAAGTAAAAATCATGCTATATAGAATAAACCCAATATTTCCTTATCCATTACAAAACCAAGTTACTAACATAATGACAACAAATAAAAACTCCATTCCATTTATGTCTTATCTCGCAGGCTTAAGCATGTTAGGCTATTTAGCCATCGATATGTATCTGCCTGCTTTTGATGCAATGAAAGCAGAATTAGGAACATCAACTAATGCTATCAGTGCGAGCCTTAGCATTTTTCTTGCCGGATTTGCTTTTGCCCAACTTTTATGGGGTCAATTATCTGATCGTTTAGGCAGAAAACCTGTTCTTATTATCGGACTATCCCTGTTTTCCATTAGTTGTTTAGGTATGCTCTGGATAACGGGCCCTATCCAGTTACTGATATTGAGATTTATGCAAGCGGTTGGTGTTTGTTCTGCTGCGGTGACTTGGCAGGCTTTAGTCGTTGATAGATATGATGCAGAACGAACCAAACGTGTTTTTGCCATGATCATGCCTTTGGTTGCCCTTTCTCCTGCTCTTGCTCCTTTGCTAGGCGCATGGCTATTAACGCATAATGGTTGGAGAATCATTTTCCTTGTTTTAATGATCGTAACGATATTATTGTTAATACCAACATTTTTTCTGAACAATAAGCGTACTAATATCGAAACTCACGCTGATAAAAAAGCAGTTTCTTTCTTTACGTTATTAACTTCCCCAGTTTTTAGCGGAAATGTATTGATCTATGCATCTTGCAGTGCAGGTTTTTTTGCCTGGCTAACGGGTTCACCAACAATTTTGAAAGATATGGGTTATGATCCTACCGATATTGGCTTAAGTTATATTCCCCAAACTCTGGCATTTATGGTTGGCGGGTATGGTTGCCGTATCTTATTGGAAAAAGTGAAAAGTGAAACGGTATTCCCATTTCTGTTAGTGGGTTATGCTGTAAGCATGATCATGATTTATTTGCTCTCCGTATTAAGTGAACCTTCATTTATCGCCATCCTTATTCCTTTTTGTGTGATGGCGGCCATGAATGGTGCATCCTATCCAATTGCAGTAGCAAATGCTCTGTCTGTTTATCCTCAGGATAGTGGTAAAGCGGCCGCATTACAAAATGCCCTGCAATTGGGTCTCTGTTTTGTCGCGAGTATGATAGTCTCTGTATTTATGAAATACCCCCTTTTATCAACGACAACAATAATGACGCTTACTGTTATTCCAATGGCTGTCGGTTATTGGCTGCAAAAACAAGGTATTAAAAAAAGCCACTAAGCATAAATGCAACAATCTTCCAAAAAAATAATAGTTAAGAACATTATTATCTAAAGGTTGCACCATTATGTGACCTTTAGATGATTGTTTAAATACCATTTCACTAATATACTCATACGGTTTCATTATTCTAAAAATTCGGAATTTGAGGTATTTCAAGGCAGTGATGCGCTATTTAATTTCAGGATGAATAGGCAATATGTGCTTTTTAATACAATTTCTATATTATTTTCCAATAAACCTTCGAGGTTTTATATAATAAAAATCAGCTACAAAGTGACACCTCAAAATTCCATCACACAAATGTTGGAGAGTATATGAGTTCATCTTTCGTTGAAGGTAAAAAAACAATCACTAATCCTTGGCATAGGATCGCCCATGAATTGCTTCAGGAAGCTGATATTGATATCAATGGCAAGCGCCCTTTCGACATACGTGTTAAAAATCCTGACTTCTATAAGCGCGTATTGAAAGAAGGTTCCTTGGGTCTGGGTGAGAGTTATATGGATGGCTGGTGGGAATGTGATCGCCTTGATATTTTCTTTTACAAAGTATTACGGGCAGATTTAGAACATCGTATTCCTAAAAATGTTAAAGATATCTTCAAGATAATTATCTCTCGTATATTTAATTTACAATCTCCCAAACGGGCCTGGATTGTAGGTGAGGAACATTATAATTTAGGTAATGACCTTTTTACTCACATGCTTGATCCTCATATGCAATATTCTTGCGGTTATTGGAAAGATGCCAATACGCTGGAAGAAGCACAATCTCATAAGCTGCGCCTGATTTGCGAAAAATTACAGTTGTCTCCAGGCATGACTTTATTGGATATCGGTTGTGGATGGGGAGGTTTGGCAGCCTATGCGGCAAAAAATTACGGCGTATCTGTCACAGGAGTCACTATTTCAGCCGAGCAACAGAAATATGCACAGGAACGCTGCAAAGATTTAAATGTAAAAATTATCCTTGAAGATTACCGAAACCTTAACCTCCAGTTTGATCGCGTTGTATCCGTCGGCATGTTTGAGCACGTTGGCCCTAAAAATTATGACAATTATTTCAATATAGTGAAAAAGAATTTGAAATCAGATGGTTTGTTTCTTCTCCATACTATCGGTTCTAATATTGATAAATTAGGTTCCGATGCATGGATCAGCAAGTATATTTTTCCTAACGGCTGCTTACCCTCGATCGCTAAAATTGCCAATACAACCACTGGAAAATTTGTCATGGAAGATTGGCACAACTTTGGGGCTGATTATGACCGGACACTGATGGCATGGTATGAGAGATTTACTACCAGTTGGCATGAAATAGAGCATAATTACAGTCCGCGCTTTAAACGGATGTTTACTTATTATCTGAATGCTTGTGCAGGTGCATTCCGTGCAAGAGACATTCAGTTATGGCAGATAGTATTCAGTCCGCAGGGCATTGAAAAAGGATTGAGAGTACCTAGATAGTATTCCCCATAATACAACCCCCAGCTACAGAAATACCCTATTTCTGTAGCTTTTATATTTTATCGAATCGAGTTATTAAAATATCTACAGCACAATCTAGAAATATTTTTCTATTGTCCGTCAATCTGCAACAATAACTTTTCTTGTTCTTTCTGAGCCATAACCCGTTCAACGGTATTTACAATCGCTTGAGTTTGTGGATCAATTTCAATATTAACCTTTTCACCTAAACGTTTTTTTCCCAGAGTTGTGCGCGCCAATGTTTCTGGAATTAAATGAACACAAAAACGATTATTGACTACATCTCCAATTGTTAGGCTAATTCCGTCAATACCAACAAATCCTTTATGCAGAATATATTTCATTAATTGTTTATCGTGAATTCGAAACCATATTTCATGGTTATTTTCAGAAGTGAAGATCTTGGCGATTTCTGCTGTCGTAATAATATGACCAGACATCAAATGCCCACCAATTTCATCACCAAATTTAGCCGCCCTTTCTAGATTAACTAAATCACCTACCCTCAGTTCACCAAGGTTGGTTAGACGCAATGTTTCTTTCATTAAATCAAAACTGATTAAATCACCATCGATCTTAGTTACAGTCAGACAACAACCGTTGTGGGAAACAGAAGCGCCCGTTTCTATTCCGGATAATAATTCAGCCGGAAATTTAACAACATGAGTCCGAAAATGCATTTTTTCATCAATAGCAACTATCGGTGCTTTTCCCTGAACGATACCTGTAAACATGGGAACCTCTTTAATAATTTTATCTAGCGGATTAGTTTAACCCACTCACCACTTTTAAACACTATGCTGTTTAAACATCATTTTGTTTAAACATTACTCTGTTTAAATATCATTTTATTTAACACATTATTTTGATTGAGTTTAGTTTCAGTTGAGTGTTACTTCAATCATGTTGAGTATAAACATCGTGCAATGATTGGATTAATAAAATGAGTCCTATACAATATGGCAGCTTATAAGCGATATATTTTCCATTAACATCGTTTGCTCGCAAAGTATTTTTTATTTTTCTCGTTAATTTTCAATCAAAAAAGGTGTGGTACGTGCAGAAATATTTAAATGAAGCGCGTAGTTTGCTCGCTTTAGGGATCCCTGTTGTCATCGCACAGTTTTCACAAACTGCGATGGGTTTCGTCGATACCGTCATGGCTGGTAAAGCTAGTGCTGTTGAAATGTCAGCAGTTGCTGTTGGTACATCAATCTGGCTGCCAACCATTCTGTTTAGCCAAGGCTTATTATTCGCCTTAACACCAATCGTGGCACATATGAATGGCTCTGGCCAGAGAAAAAATGTTGCTGGCCAAATCCAGCAAGGGTTTTGGCTTGCAACCTTCCTCTCTATCTTGACCATCGCAATACTGTATAACAGCCGATTTATTATAGAAGCACAACATAATATCGATCCTGTATTGGCACAAAAAGCCACGGAATTTATCCATGCCATCATGTGGGGAGCGCCAGGTTATTTGTTTTATCAAGTTTTACGTGGTCAATGTGAAGGATTATCGAAAACCAAACCAGCAATGGTCATTGGCCTTGCCGGACTACTGGTCAATATTCCCGTTAACTATATTTTTATTTACGGTAAATTTGGTGCGCCTGCATTGGGTGGTGTAGGTTGTGGTGTTGCAACGGCAACCGTTTACTGGGTTATGTTCTTATTGTTGCTTATCTATGTGAAGCACTCGCCTTCCCAAAAAGATATCCAAACATTCAACAAATTTGCAGGCCCTGAATGGCATACGCAAAAACGTATTACACTGCTTGGCCTGCCTATCGCTTTAGCAATGTTCTTTGAGGTTACTCTGTTTGCTATCGTCTCATTGTTGGTTTCTCCACTCGGGGTTGTGGCCGTTGCAGGGCACCAAATATCACTCAACTTCAGCTCCATGATGTTTATGTTTCCGCTGTCATTGGGGATAGCTGCAACCATTCGCGTTGGCTACAACCTGGGCCAACAATCAACAGAAGGCGCTAAGATATCTGCATATACAAGTATTATTGTTGGCTTAATTATTGCCTGTGTGACAGCGACTTTCACGGTACTGTTTAGTGAACACATTGCGTTTATGTACAACGATAACCCTGAGGTCGTTCTTCTTGCCTCCCACTTGATGCTGTTTGCTGCTATTTACCAACTTTCCGATGCGGTTCAAGTCATTGGATCAGGGGTATTGCGCGGGTACAAAGATACACGTTCTATTTTCTTTATCACTTTTATTGCTTATTGGCTCTTAGGGCTGCCCAGTGGCTATATCCTGGCATTGACTGATTATGTAACTAAGCCGATGGGACCACAGGGTTTTTGGATTGGGTTCATTATCGGTTTAACCGCATCAGCATTCATGATGGGTTACCGTATTCTGTGGACACAAAAACAGCCAACCCATTATGTTCTGAAACGTTCTACTCGTTAAGTCAGAACACCTCAGTATCCTAATTTACCAATACAAGGGGAAAAAGTTGCGAATTCATGCTAAAAGATGTAAATGCGAGCAGTTGAACAAGAATTTGCATTTTTCCCCTTGCCAGAAAGCTCAGTGGCCGTTAATATTCGTCCCCGTTGTCAGCCACAGAATTTTAGATTGCGTCCGTAGCTCAGTTGGTTAGAGCACCACCTTGACATGGTGGGGGTCGGTGGTTCGAGTCCACTCGGACGCACCATATATTCGGTTGACAGAAAAAAGAATCTTGATGTGCGTCCGTAGCTCAGTTGGTTAGAGCACCACCTTGACATGGTGGGGGTCGGTGGTTCGAGTCCACTCGGACGCACCATGTATAACTTATCAACTCATACTTTCCTTATACTGTTTTTAATTTTTTCCAGTCTTTTCCATTCTATACTTTCTTTGCTCATGAACTGGATTGCTACCCAATCTACCTGTGTACTTAAAAATTCAATCATATCTTGTTTGCGCAACAACTCTCTGATTTCTTTAATCATGAACCATGGCTATCTCCTCTTTTCTGTATGGAAATCCTTTCAAGAGCTATTTTTTGATTCATTTCACAGAAATTAGTCTCTATAATACGCTTATGTCATAAGTTGAATGGTTTCAGCTAATTAATTTACCGAATCCAGAAAAAATTACAGATGATTGGTCGAACTAAATTCGTATACCTGCACATACTTAGCTTCACGCTGGAAAACCATTTGACGCTTACTGCTATCCATTTTTCTATTGCTAGCCGTTTTCCACTATGTTGCGCAACTCAAAACACCAGATGATGCTGGCATAAATGTTAATGGCTAACGATTTTCACTCTTTTAATCCATTAAAATTAGTAGATAGATTGTCATGAAAAAAACCAAAATTGTTTGTACTATCGGGCCAAAAACAGAATCCGAAGAGAAATTGACCGAACTGCTTAATGCTGGTATGAATGTGATGCGCCTAAACTTTTCTCACGGTGACTACGAAGAGCATGGCCAACGCATTAAAAACATTCGCGCGGTCGTAGCAAAAACTGGAAAAAAAGCAGCAATCTTACTGGATACTAAGGGCCCTGAAATCCGCACCATAAAACTGGAAGATGGCAACGACGTCTCTCTTACTGCGGGTCAAACCTTCACCTTTACAACAGATAAATCTGTTATTGGCAATCGAGATCGTGTCGCTGTGACCTATGCTGGACTGCCAGAAGATCTGAAACCAGGAAACACCGTATTGGTTGATGATGGTTTGATTGCCATGACAGTTAAAGAAACTACCGCGACCGAAGTCATCTGTGAAGTATTGAACAACGGTGACTTAGGTGAAAATAAAGGCGTTAACCTGCCAAATGTTTCCATCAACCTGCCTGCACTAGCAGAAAAAGATAAACAAGATTTGATCTTCGGTTGTGAACAAGGTGTGGATTTCGTTGCAGCGTCTTTTATCCGTAAGCGTTCTGATGTACTGGAAATCCGTGAACACCTGGAAGCTCATGGTGGCGAACACATCCAAATCATTTCAAAAATCGAAAATCAGGAAGGCTTGAATAACTTCGATGAAATTCTCGAAGCATCTGACGGCATCATGGTTGCCCGTGGCGATCTGGGTGTTGAAATCCCGGTAGAAGAAGTTATCTTCGCGCAAAAAATGATGATCGAAAAATGTAATGCAGCTCGTAAGGTTGTTATTACTGCCACCCAAATGCTGGATTCAATGATCAAAAACCCACGCCCTACCCGTGCTGAAGCCGGCGACGTCGCTAACGCTATTTTAGATGGTACAGATGCAGTGATGCTTTCTGGTGAAAGTGCGAAAGGAAAATATCCTGTTGAAGCCGTCTCTATCATGGCAACAATCTGTGAACGTACAGATCGCGTTATGAGCAGCAAAATTGAGCATACCAGGACTCAGAAATTGCGCGTTACCGAAGCCGTGTGCCGTGGTGCGGTTGAAATTGCAGAAAAATTGGAAGCGCCATTAATTGTTGTGGCAACATATGGTGGTAAGTCTGCAAGATCTATCCGCAAATATTTCCCTAATGCTCCAATCCTTGCGTTGACAACTAATGAAATCACTGCTCGCCAATTACTATTGATCAAAGGTGTTTCCACTCAGGTTGTCAAAGAAATCGCCTCTACCGATGATTTTTATCGTATTGGTAAAGAAGCGGCATTAGCAAGTGGTATAGCACATAAAGGGGATATCGTTGTCATGGTATCCGGTGCATTAGTACCAAGTGGTACTACAAACACTTCCTCTGTTCACGTTCTATAAGACTAAATAGGCCAACAACAGGCTGCCTAAACTTAGGCAATACTAAAATCATGAAAGAAGTCTGTATTTGTATTATGCAAATTGGGCTTCTTATTATATCTATGTGCACCATCATCATGGTGAACTTTACAATCTGTTATTTTTCTTTCAATTTGCTGCTCAATACAAAAATATTTCACTAGTTTCCCCATTTATGTTTGGGGTAAAGGATTTTTTATTTAACAATAATTCATGTTAATTTAACAATATTAATTCAATTATCTTTTTATCATTAAATTAATTAAACAAATAAGTGGTGCTATCGTTTATTATGGTGAAAAGATAAAAATGGAATAGACATCACTCAACAGTTAAGATTATTCTGGTTAAATCATTATTCGGCAATCCCTTATTGTCGATATCAAAAAAAGTTATTGGTTTATTTTGAAATAAAGAATGGTAAAAATTTTTTCATAGCAAAAATTTATTCTCTTTCTAAAATAGTTTGTGTAATACTTAGATGGCTACTTGGAGATTAACTTAATCTAGAGGGTAATGTGATGAATCGTACTAAAGTTGTATTTGGTGCAGTAATTCTGGCTTCTACTCTGTTAGCGGGTTGCTCAAGCGCAACTAAAGTTGAACAACTTGCCTCTCAGGTTCAAACTCTCGGTTCTAAAGTTGACCAGTTGAGCAGTGATCTCAGTTCTATTCGTTCTGATGTACAATCAGCCAGAGATGAAGCTGCTCGCGCGAATCAGCGCCTTGATAACCAAGTTCGTTCATACAAGAAATAATCTTTACAGTAGGGCAGTAAGTAGAAATTGTTGATAAAAAATGGCGTACCACCGTACGCCATTCCTATTTTTTAAGTTTCAGGTTGGGAAATCGGCCCTGGTTGATGTAATGGCGGTATCTTGGCAGGTTTAATTTCTGGGGTAATCGTTTCTTCCGTATCTTCAATTGGACCTAAAATCGCCTTTTCCGCTTGGCTATTGGTAGCCAGCCCTGTATTTACCTGTACTGGCATTCCTGAACGACGAATAATGGCTTGATCAACACGGAATTCATCTGTTTCACGATTATTAATGAACTTCACTAAGCCTTCAGAACGTGGGATAGGCATTATTTGCGGATCATCTGTCTCTTTATTAGAAAGCGGCTGATGAACTTCCACATAGCGCTTACCATCTGGCTCTATGGCATATTTCATCGGTTCATTAATAACTTGGACACGCGTTCCTCGTGGAACAGTCTGAAACAAGGCTTCGATATCATCAGGTCGCAAACGAATACACCCTGAACTGACACGCATACCAATGCCAAAATTCGCATTTGTACCATGGATCAGATATTCGCCACGCCCAGCGGCCAAACGTAGGGCAAAATCCCCCATTGGATTATCTGGACCTGCGGGTATTACGGCAGGCAAAATAATTCCCCGACTAGCATAATCCTTGCGAATATTAACGGTTGGTGTCCATGTCGGGTTTTTAATCAACTGACTGACTGACGTTGTCATAGTCGGCGTGTTGCGCCCAAGTTGACCGATTCCAATAGGATACACAACAACATAATTTTTTCCCTCTGGGTAATAATAAAGCCTAAGTTCGGCCAGATTGATAATAATCCCTTGACGAACAGTGTCTGGAAGCAGCATCTGTGATGGAATAATTAACTCAGTGCCAGGTTTAGGTAAATAAGGGTCAACACCAGGATTTGCTTCCAACATCGCCAGTAATCCTATTTGATATTTGGCGGCAATGGATTCTAACGGGCGCCCGTCATCAGGCACAATATAGGTAGAGTTTTTGCCAATCAGACGGCTATTAGCAGGAGGCAATGGATACTCGATAGCATGGGCGATATTAGTCAATCCACTTAACGACAACATGCCAATCAAGAACATGCCGATAACAGTTAAAAATCGCTTCATACGTGCTTCCTGAAAATGATACTTGAATGTTTGTGGTTAATTAATAGCCTATTTTGTAAAACTATTCTATCTCATTCGTAGTAATCAAAGAGGAGTCTATATTATCCGGCTGTTCCCGCCAGCCAAATACTGACAGGAACAAAAAACAACAAAACAGGTAGGATAGCTAAGATAAAACTGCCGTTGTCAGGCGAGATGTGCAACATAATTGTTGCTGATCATTGTAGATATCAATCTGCCAAACCTGATGTGAACGGCCAAGATGGACAGGTTTACAAACCCCTTTAACCATACCTTCACGAACAGATTTAAGGTGGTTAGCATTAATCTCTACTCCCACCACTTTCTGTTCGCCTTCAGAACAGAGATAACCTGCAATCGAACCGAGTGTTTCAGCCAATACCACAGATGCTCCACCATGCAAGATACCGAATGGCTGTTTAGTTCGTTGATCAACTGGCATTGTTCCTTCGATAAAATCATCGCCAAGTTGGGTAAATTCGATCCCTACATGTTTTACCATACACTCACCATTAAATTGATTAAGTGTATTTACATCTATATTACGTTTCCAAATCACGGCATTATCTCCAATAGGGCTTGTAATGGATGTTTAAGTAATTTTCCTTCTATGCGCTTCACCTGACTGCGACACGAATACCCTGTACTCAGGCAATGTTCTAAGGATAGATTTTTCAGGGCTGGAGCCCATGAAAGCTTGTAGATGCCAATGGATCTCTCCAGATTTTTCTTTTCATGACCATATGTACCCGCCATACCACAACACCCGACACTGACATGATTCAATTGATGACCAAAATGGCAGAAGATATCAGCCCACTGTTTACCGCTATTAGGCAATGCTGTCACTTCGGTACAATGTCCAAGTAGATACCAGTTATGTCTGGATATTGAATTATCGTTTTTCTCTTGTGACATTGTTTCCGGCAGAATGCTGGTTAGCCATTCATGTACCAACTGAACTTTAAAATTTCCCCTCCGCTTACCGAGAATAGCGTTGTATTCATCTCGGTAACACAGAACTAAAGCAGGATCGACACCTACCATAGGAATATTCAGGCGCGCTATCCGATTAAGGAAGTCAGCCGTTTTTCCCGCGGTTTTAGCAAATCGATTCAAGAACCCCTTGACATGCTGTGCTTTTCCATTGGGTGAAAATGGCAATAAGACCGGTTTATATCCCAACTTTTCTGCCAGCAAGACAAGATCGGTGACCACTTTCGCATCGTAATAACTTGTAAAAGGATCCTGGACAATAAGTACATGTTGGTCACGCTGTAGTGGTGATAAGCCTTCCAACTGTTCCAGCGTTGTCCTTGCAGCATAATGACCAGCAAGTTGCTGCTGCAATGTCGGAAAGGAGAGTAACGGCAGATCAGCCATGCCAATGGTATGCTGGCTGATTCTCTGTATCCAAGGTTGTTTCAGGAAAAAATTAAATACTCGCGGTGCTTTTGCCATCAATGGAGCACTGTGTTCAACATTAGCAACAATATGATCACGCAATGGGCGCAAGTAACGGCTGTGATACAACGCTAAGAAGCGTGAACGAAACGAAGGGACGTCGATCTTGATCGGACATTGTGTTGAACAAGCTTTACAGGCTAAACAACCTGACATTGCCTCTTTAACTTCATGTGAAAAATCATATTCGCCTCGCCACGCCTGCCAACTATGACGTGTCTTTTCAATCAGTCCCCGCAAACTGGGACGCGTTTGATCCAGTCCATGCTCCAGCAAATTGGGTTCAACCCCTTGTTCTGTTAAAAGCCGTAGCCATTCTCTCACCAAGGTCGCCCTGCCTTTGGGGGAATGTATGCGATGCTGGCTGATTTTCATTGATGGACACATTGGGCTTCTGACATCGAAATTGAAGCATAATCCATTACCATTACATTCCATCGCTCCGCGGAATGCATTCCTGACATTGACAGGAATGATGCGGTCGTAAGTCCCACGCTTGGCTGCATCAACTTTCATCATTGGGGCATCGACTCCAATTGGTGGACAGATTTTCCCCGGGTTTAGCCGATTGAGAGGATCAAACGCCGCTTTTATTCGGCGCAGTTCGTTATACAAGACCTCACCAAAAAAGGCAGGGCTATATTCTGCCCGAAAACCTTTCCCGTGTTCTCCCCATAACAAACCACCATATTTGGCCGTCAAATGAACAACTTCATCAGAAATCTGTTTCATCAAGATTTCCTGTTGAGGATCACACATATCTAACGCAGGACGCACGTGCAAAACACCTGCATCTACATGTCCAAACATGCCGTAATTCAGTTTGTGATTATCCAAAAGCTGACGAAATTCAGCGATATAATCGGCAAGATGTTGAGGAGGAACACAGGTATCTTCGACAAATGGAATAGGTTTAGCTGGACCTTTACTGTTGCCTAACAGTCCGACGGATTTTTTCCGCATGGCATAAATGCGCTCAATATCCCTTAAATCATGGCATATCTGATAGCCAATAATGCCTGCCTGATTTTTTTCCATCAATTCATCAAGGCGTAAGCAAAGCTCCTGCAAATGCTTATCAATTTTCTGTTCATCATTGCCACTGAATTCGACAATATTCAGCCCTTGCATATCCTTATCAGGCACATCAGTAATCAATTCTTTCACTGAATGCCAGATGATATCTTCACGCGCCAGATTGAGTACCTTCGAATCTACCGTCTCAACTGAGAGCGCCTTGGCTTCTACCATAAAGGGGGCATTACGCAGGGCAGAATCAAAGGAGTTATATTTGACATTTACCAGTCGTCTGACTTTAGGTAACGGCGTGATATCCAGTGTCGCCTCAGTAATGAAGGCCAGAGTACCTTCAGAACCTGTCAAAATACGGGTGAGATCAAAAGACTGCATATCGTCGCTAAATACATGGCGCAAATCATATCCCGTCAGGAATCGATTGAGTTTAGGGAATTTATCAATGATTAATTTCCGTTGTTCACGGCAACGTTCCAATACTGTTTTATAAACACGACCAGCTATACTCTCTTCTTGGGCAATCGATTCCGCCAATGCTGTGCTCATAGGACGGGTATCTAACATTTCCCCTCCCAATAAAACAGCACGTACACCCAGTACATGATCCGAGGTTTTACCATAAACCAACGATCCCTGACCAGAAGCATCCGTATTGATCATACCGCCCAACGTAGCACGATTACTGGTTGAAAGTTCTGGGGAGAAAAAATAACCGAAAGGTTTTAGATATTGATTAAGCTGATCTTTGATAACACCAGCTTCTACCCTCACCCACCCTTGCTCTGGGTTGATTTCCAGAATACGATTCATATAACGGGACATGTCCACCACAATACCATTGTTAAGTGATTGCCCATTCGTGCCAGTTCCCCCGCCGCGTGGGGTAAATGTCAGAGCCTTAAAACGCTCCTCTTCTGCTATTCTTGTTAGCAATACAACATCGGCACTGGAACGAGGAAATACAACTGCTTGTGGCAACAATTGATAAATACTGTTGTCTGTCGCCATGGTCAGCCTATCGGCATAGCTACTGGCGGTGTCTCCAGTAAAGCCAGCTTCTTTCAGTGCAGTCAAATAGTCCTGTGCCAGTTCACTGACATGGGGGGCTTGTGATATACGTGGGATCATTGGCTAATTGCCCCTTATTCTAATAAATATCCACATTGCTTTATCTGTATACTATCTTGGATAACGTAACTCAGACAATTTTCTGGTTTCTGAGCAGGCAGGTTTTCAACCATATCACAATATTTATCGATTTTGAGCAATCAGTGAAATAACGTTATATTTAATTACCGTTGTTACTGCCAACACTCTTTTTAATTACTTGAGAAATGATTTCATGGAAAAATCACAATCACGCCCAGATCTACCTAAGCTGTTATTTGCTCTATTCTTCATTTTATTGCTCATTACCACCAGCTTTTGGGTCTTAAGTCCCTTTATTTTAGGATTTATTTGGTCAGGAATGGTGGTTATCGCAACTTGGCCATTATTGGAAATATTACAACAACGATTATGGGGAAAACGCTGGATTGCGGTTTCTATCATGACATTACTATTAGTTCTGTTGTTTGTTATCCCTATTGCATTACTTGTCAACAGCTTAGTAGAAAACAGCGCTCCATTGATTGAATGGGCAAAATCTCCTTCCTCTTTCCAACTTCCACAGTTGGAGTGGCTCAATCGGATACCTGTCATTGGCGAAGATTTATATCTTAAATGGCAGGATTTGATTGCTGATGGTAGTAACATGCTTCTCAACAAAATTCCTCCTTACATCGGTAAAACAGCAACCTGGTTTTTTACCCAGGCCGCTAATGCAGGGCGTTTTCTTTTTCATCTGGTACTGATGGTAATGTTCAGTGTATTACTTTATTGGAAAGGTGATCAGGTTATGCTGAGTATCCGCCATTTTGCTATCCGGCTGGCAGATCAACGAGGTGATGCCGTAGTATTGCTGGCTGCCCGATCCATCCGAGCCGTCGCTCTTGGTGTGGTTGTAACAGCATTGGTTCAAGCCATTGCAGGCGGAATTGGGCTGACAATTGCCGGCATTCCGTATCCAATGATATTGACAGTACTGATGTTTGTATGCTGTGTTGCCCAGCTTGGGCCTCTGCTTGTTCTCGTTCCATCTATCGCATGGCTTTATTGGACGGGAGAAACAACCTGGGGAACCATTTTAATTATCTGGAGCCTGGTATTAACCACAATGGATGGTGTCCTGCGCCCTTTTTTGATCCGTCTTGGTGCTGATTTGCCTATGGTATTAATTCTTACTGGTGTAATCGGTGGGATCCTTTCATTGGGTGTCATTGGACTATTTATTGGGCCTGTTGTACTGGCTGTTTCTTACAGCTTACTATTGGCATGGATGAATGAAATTCCTAAACCCGAAGAAAAAATGACAGATATAAAAAAACATTTTGGGAAAAAGCACATCAAATAATCAAATCATTGCGCGAAAAAAATAATATTTTCGCGCAATTATAAAACTGGTGAATATATCAGTCAAATTCCACTCAAAATACAAAGTTATTTTTCGAAAAAAATAAGCCCTACTAAGAAAATTGTTGCAAAAAAGTTATTTTTACAAAGTTCCTTTTCTAATCTCTATTTATTAAGAGGATTCTTAATGAATAAACTCACCTATTAAATTAGTATTCACTTCATCGAAACAAATGTTTCCCAGAGTATTGCTACCTCAGCCTATAACGCCATAGGCTAGGTTCAATGAAGTAATATATATTGCTGTGTGTAGTCTTTGCCTGTCAGCCCATGATAGGCTTTTTTTTTGTATTCAAAAAATCATGTGACATAAAATATAAAAGCCTGAAAGTATATTAACAGGCTTTTATATTTAAATTAAATTCGATTAGTTATTTCCAGCTAATTGTTTTCAGCCAAAGCAATCCAAGTTTTCACAACTGTATCAGGATTCAATGATAAACTGTCAATTCCTTCCTTCATTAACCACTGAGCAAAATCCTCATGATCCGAAGGTCCTTGTCCACAGATACCAACATATTTTCCTTGCCGTTTAGCTGATTGAATTGCCATAGAAAGCAATTGTTTCACCGCTTCATTACGTTCATCGAATAATTCGGATACTACACCAGAATCGCGATCTAATCCCAAAGCTAATTGCGTCATATCATTTGAACCAATTGAGAAGCCGTCAAAATATTCAAGGAATTGATCTGCTAACAACGCATTCGATGGAATTTCACACATCATGATAACTTTCAAGCCATTCTCACCACGCCTCAAACCTTGAGATGCCAATTCCGCTATCACCGCTTCCGCCTGAGCAACGGTACGCACAAACGGGATCATCACTTCAACATTAGTTAACCCCATCACATTACGTACCCGCTTGATCGCCTCACACTCCAAAGCAAAACATTGACGGAAACTGTCAGAAACGTAGCGCCCTGCCCCACGGAAACCCAGCATTGGGTTTTCTTCATGTGGCTCATACGTGTCTCCACCCACTAAGTTCGCATATTCATTGGATTTGAAATCTGATAAGCGAACAATCACACGCTTAGGCCAAAATGCTGCCGCAAGCGTTGCAATCCCTTCCGTCAATTTTCCTACATAAAACTCAATCGGATCATCATAACCAACCATCAACGATTTAATTTGCTCTTGCAGCTCAGGAGATTGTTTAGAGTATTCAAGCAGGGCTCGAGGATGCACACCGATCATTCGGTTAATAATAAACTCCAGTCGAGCCAAACCAACCCCTTCATTTGGTAAACAGGCGAAATCAAATGCGCGATCAGGATTACCCACATTCATCATGATTTTCACATCCAATTCCGGCAATTTATCAATTTGGGAACTCTGAATGCTAAAGTCTAATTTATTCTGATAAACGTACCCCGTATCACCTTCTGAACAAGAAACTGTTACCTGTTGGCCTTCTTGCAAACGTTCAGTCGCATCGCCACAACCAACAACAGCAGGAATACCCAGTTCACGCGCAATAATAGCAGCATGGCAGGTACGTCCACCACGATTAGTAACAATAGCGGCTGCTCTTTTCATGATCGGTTCCCAATCCGGATCAGTCATATCAGTGACCAATACATCCCCCACTTGAATGCGATCCATCTCACTAAGATTGTGGATAACCTTGACTGTTCCAACACCAATACGATGCCCAATTGCCCGACCTTCTATCAATACATTGCCTTGCTCATTGAGTTGATAACGTTCCATTACTTGCCGATTTGATCGGACAGTTTCAGGACGAGCCTGAACAATATATAACTTGCCATTGTGTCCATCTTTCGCCCACTCGATATCCATCGGACGACCATAATGTTTCTCAATCAGCAAAGCCTGTCTGGCCAGCTCTTCCACTTCACTGTCAACTAAAGAGAAACGATTGCGCAATTCCTCTGATACAGTTTCTGTACGCACTTGCTTACCATGCTCTTTACTATCTGCATAAACCATGCGGATTTTTTTAGAGCCAAGATTACGGCGCACTATTGCAGGGCGATTGTTATTCAATGTCGGTTTATGGACATAAAATTCATCAGGGTTTACTGCCCCCTGTACAACCATCTCTCCTAAACCATAAGCTGATGTAATGAATACAACCTGATCAAAACCTGATTCAGTATCGATCGTAAACATCACTCCAGACGAAGCCAAATCAGAACGCACCATGCGCTGTATACCGGCAGAAAGTGCAACACCGCGGTGGTCATAACCCTGATGGACACGGTAAGAAATGGCACGATCATTAAAAAGTGATGCAAAGACATGCTTGATAGCCACCATCACCGCATCAATACCTTGCACATTCAAAAAAGTTTCTTGCTGTCCAGCAAAAGAAGCATCTGGCATATCTTCCGCTGTTGCAGAAGAGCGCACGGCGAAAGAGGCATCAGGCTCGCCTTCAGACAATTGCAGATAGGCATCACGAATATCTTTTTCAAGTTGAGCTGTAAATGGCGTATCAATCACCCACTGACGGATCTGCGCACCAGCTTTAGCCAATTGATTAACATCATCAACATTGGTTTCATCCAGCAATTGATAAATACGCTGGTTCACACCACTTTGTTCCAGAAAATCATTAAATGCCTGGGCAGTTGTAGCAAAACCATTAGGAACAGACACGCCAAGTTCAGCCAGATTGGTGATCATCTCGCCAAGTGAGGCGTTTTTACCACCAACCCGATTAACATCATTCATGCCTAATTGGTTATACCAGAGCACATTGCTTGAGGTGAGGCCACTATTGGACATTAGAAACTATCCTTTTTTTACATTCGGAGATACAAATCGGAAAATTAAAGCTGCACTTCACAGCGGAAAATAGCCTAGCACATTGTCTTGCCAGATATAGAAAGGTGAATCGATCAACCCAACAATATTATTTTTTTACGGGTATAATTTGGAAAAAACCCTAAGGGCATAACAATAAAAGAAGAGAGACAATGATAGAAATCCATCCCCCTCAAACAGCAGAAAATGAAATACTAGAACGCAGCGTATTTTTTATTTCCGATGGAACAGCGATCACGGCAGAAGTATTAGGCCATGCCGTGTTATCCCAATTTCCAATTACTATTACTTCCTATACGTTACCTTTCGTGACGAGCAAAACCAGGGCAGAGGAAGTCAGAGAGCAAATAAACACGATATATCAGCAAACCCAAATCAAGCCATTAGTTTTCTATTCCATCATTTCGGATGAAGTTAAAAGCATTATTACCTGTAGTAATGGATTTTGTCAGGATATTGTTCAAACATTAGTTGCACCATTACAGCAAGAAATTGGCCTGGAACCAAAACCAGAATTACACCGAACTCACGGCTTATCCAGAAAAAATCTGGGGCAATATGATGCGCGCATTGCTGCCATTGATTACACTCTCGCCCATGATGATGGTATTTCATTACGTAACCTTGATCAGGCTCAAGTTATTATTCTTGGCGTATCTCGGTGTGGGAAAACACCAACCAGCCTCTATCTTGCCATGCAATTTGGTATTCAAGCTGCAAACTATCCTTTTACCGCAGATGATATGGATAATTTGCAGTTACCTGCCGCTTTAAAATCCTTTCAGCATAAATTATTTGGCCTAACTATTAGCCCTGAAAGGCTTGCTGCTATCCGTGAAGAGCGGCGTGAAAATAGTCGTTATGCTTCATTACGACAATGTCGGGTCGAAATTGCTGAAGTCGAGGCTTTATTCCGAAAAAACAAAATCAATTATCTGAATACTACTAATTATTCTGTCGAAGAGATTTCAGCCAAAATTATTGATAGCATGGGATTAAAACGCCGTATGTTCTGATTTCAGAACATAACATGTTTAACAATATTTATTCACAACACTTTCTCGCGCGAATATCATGATTGTCTGTTGAATTTACTGGGGGTGCGTTATTGTGATTCCCCAGTCATTCCAAACTCTGTCTCAATATGAAGTAAAATCCGAGAAAGAAAGTATATGTATAAAACAGATGAGTTAAGAACCCACCGCATTGATAGCCTGATCACACCTAAAACACTTTTAGAACAATATCCTATATCAGACAAAACATTACAAAATGTGACATTGTCACGAAAGCGTATTGAATCCATCCTAACAGGTGAGGAGCAACGTCTATTGGTCATTATTGGCCCTTGCTCCATTCATGATGTTGATGCAGCCCTTGATTATGCCTCTCGTTTACGCACCCTGCGCAAAAAATACCAGCAAAATCTAGAAATCGTGATGCGAACCTATTTCGAGAAACCGAGAACAGTTGTTGGCTGGAAAGGCTTAATTTCAGATCCCATGTTAGACGGCTCTTGCCAGGTTAATAAAGGGATCTCCCTTGCCCGTAAACTATTAATTGATATCAATGAATTAGGCGTCCCGACTGCTACAGAATTTCTAGATATGGTCACTGGCCAATACATTGCCGATTTAATTAGTTGGGGAGCAATCGGCGCCAGAACAACAGAGAGCCAAATTCACAGGGAAATGGCTTCTGCCTTGTCATGTCCAGTTGGTTTTAAAAACGGGACGGATGGCAATACACTTATCGCTATTGATGCAATACGTGCGGCACGAGCCAAACATATGTTTTTGTCCCCAGATAAAAACGGTCAGATGACTATTTATCAAACCAATGGAAACCCCTATGGACATATTATTATGCGTGGTGGGAAAAAACCGAATTACAGTGCTGAAGATATTGCAGCAACCTGCCACAAATTACGTGAATTCCACCTACCTGAACGTCTAATTGTGGATTGCAGCCACGCTAATTGCCAGAAAATTCATCATCGTCAATTGGATATAGCAAAAAATATCGGTGAACAAATCCAATCAGGCTCAACAGCTATTGCTGGTGTTATGGCTGAAAGCTTTTTAGTCGAAGGAACCCAAAAAGTTATCAAGGGAGGAGCTTTGACATACGGACAATCTATTACCGATCCATGCCTTGGCTGGCAGGATACGGAAGAATTTATCAATATTCTTGGCGAAGCCATGAGAAATCGTTCCTGAATCCTTTCCTTATTTTGGCTCCTACCGACTGTCGGGGCCAATCATCCAAAGAAATAATTATTTAAAATCAAAAATTTAAAAAGAAATTTCAGGTACAGAAAAAATAGCTTGAAGTTAACCATCATTGAAACGATAATTATTCTCAATATCAGAATAATTACCGTTCACGTTTATTTATGGGAAAATTAGCACATCGTCAACATGGCTACATAAGTCGCCTGCAACAGCAGATTCTTCCTGATCTACCCAACGATTCTATAAAGATCAATTGCATTTATGATCAACTCTGACGCAATAAAAAATATAACAAAATCACTGCTGAATAACAGTGATATATCAGTTAATTGTGTTCATAGGAACACGCTATTTCACCATGGAAATTGACTTGCATGACTTTAATTAAATCACCAAATCTAAAACTGTCTACATTAAGTGTATTCATCTTCGCGAGTTTATCTTCTGCGAATGCCACAACAGTACCTTCGGAAACAGTACATTCCAAAAAAGGTAAATCATCCAAAGATACTGTAACTGTCTATGCCACTGGCAACCAACGTGACAGCTTTGAAGCCCCGATGATGGTTACAGTCATTGAAGGCAATTCTGCTAGCAATCAGGTTGCAGGCAACGCAAATGATTTACTGCGCAATATTCCGGGAATTGATGTCGCTGGCGTGGGTCGTACCAATGGGCAAGATATCAGCATTCGGGGTTATACCCAAAAAGGGGTTCTGACACTTGTTGATGGTATTCGGCAAGGGAATAATACCGGACACCTCAATGGCGTATTCCTCGATCCCGCTTTGATTAAACAAGTTGAAGTTGTCCGTGGCCCATCAGCACTACTTTACGGCAGTGGTGCTCTGGGTGGTGTTATTGCCTATCAAACAGTAGATGCTACTGATTTATTGGAAGAAGGCAAAAATACTGGTTTTCGTGTCTTTAGCCGTGCAGGTAGCGGTGACCACAGTCTGGGATTTGGGGGAGCTGCATTCGGTAAAACAGAACAGCTTGACGGATTAGTTGCATTTGGCACCCGTGATGTGGGCAATATCCGCTTCGGAAAGGGTATAACAGAAAATAACGATGAAACCATTGGTAACGCATTGGTAAAAGGCTCTTGGAAAATAGACGACAACCAAAAGCTCAGCGGCAACTTACGCTATTACCGTAATGAGGCACATGAGCCTCAAAATCCACAAACCATCTATGGCAAGAGAAACGAACGATTAGACCGCACCACAACACAACGTAATGCTCAATTGTCTTATCAATTAAATCCTGCAGAATATAGCTGGTTAAATGCCAAAGTAGATATTTATTATTCCGATATAAATATTAATAACAGAAGCAAAGACAAGGGCTTTGAAGGCCGTAAACAAGAAACTTATGGTATAAAACTTGAAAATAGATCCCATTTTGGAACCACTGCCTTTGCAACACACCAATTTACCTATGGTGGTGAAACCTATAAACAAAAACAAAAGCCAAGTAGCAGCATTGTAGAAGGTTTTCCCAACGCCGATATCCGTTTTGCATCTGGTTGGATTCAAGATGAAATGACCCTGCGTGATTTACCTGTTTCATTTATTGTGGGTACACGTTACGACAATTACAAAGCCACAAATAGCAAATATGATGATATCAGTGCCGATAAGTGGTCATCAAAAGGCGCTATTAGTATTACCCCCACAGATTGGTCAATGTTATTTGCTTCTTATTCCCAAGCATTCCGTTCCCCGACTATGGGCGAAATGTATAATGATTCCAGACATTTTCCTGGAAACTATTGGAAACCCAATCCAAATCTACGCCCTGAAAGTAATGAAACTCAGGAATATGGCTTCGGACTACGTTTCGATGATGTTTTAGCCAACAATGATGGTCTGAAATTGAAAGCCAGTTATTTTGATACTAAAGCAAAAGATTACATCACATCCACCATAGGAAAAGACTTCACACAATCAATTAACATTCCAAAAGCCAAAATTTGGGGTTGGGATATTTCTATGACGTATGATTCCGATTGGTTCTCCTGGAACCTTGCTTACAATCGAACTACGGGTAAGAACGAAAAAACTGGGGCATCTATAGGAGCACTGACTCCTGATACCCTAACCAGCACTTTGGATATTCCATTATCTGACACAGATTTTTCTATTGGATGGGTCGGTAAATTTACTCAGCATACCCAAGTTAAAGGGATATATGGCACCAATAAGGATGAATACGCTCGCAAGGTTTCTCAATACGCAGGTTATGGCGTCAATGACTTCTACGTTAGCTATCATGGCACTGGAACATTAAAAGGTCTAACTACCTCCGTTGTACTGGGTAACGCTTTTGATAAAACCTACTATTCATCGCTGGGAGCACCACAGCATGGTCGTAATGCAAAACTGTTTGTAAGCTACCAGTGGTAAAAGAACAAACAGATTATTATCTCGATTTCAGAACAAAATTGTTTTTAAACACCGTTTTTTAAGGAGCTAGCAACTGTGAATCAGTCACTTTATGAACGTTACCTACAAGCCAAGGCAGAAAACAAAGCTAAATATGCACGCGATCTGGCTGCTTACCTTAACGTCAGCGAAGGAGAGTTATTGCATAGCCGTGTCGGTATCGACGCAAAACGTTTGAATATTGACGCTCCTACCCTGCTTCAAGAACTGGCAGCAGTTGGCGAAACCAAGGCGATTACCCGTAATGACTTCGCAGTTCATGAGCATATTGGACGCTACGAAAATACCAAATTTAGCCCACATGTTGGTTTGATCCTTAATCCGCGTGAGCTTGACTTACGTCTATTCTTCGACCACTGGAGCAGCATTTTCTCTTTGGTTGAACCCGCAAAGAATGGTGTGCGTCACAGCATTCAATTCTTTGACCGCCAAGGCGATGCGTTGCATAAAGTCTATGCCACCAGCAACACCGATATGGCTGAATGGGATGCACTGATCGAAAAATATCAGACTAGTGAAAATCCAACACTGGAAATCAAACCGGAAGAAGTGCCTGAACATGCAGAAGTTACGGAACAACTGAAAGCGCAGCTAGATGAGGAATGGCGTGCCATGACTGACGTTCATCAATTCTTCATTATGATGAAACGTCACAATCTTAACCGCCAGCAAATTTTCAATGCAGTTAAAGATGATTTGGCTTATCGTGTGGATAATTCAGCACTCACTCAAATTGTGGAAGTTGCCTATAAAGACCAAAACGAAATCATGATCTTTGTCGGAAACCGTGGTTGTGTCCAGATTTTTACGGGTAAATTGGAACGTCTGATGCCTTATCAGGCAGAAAATTCTACCCAGAAATGGCTCAACATTTTCAATCACAATTTCACTCTGCACCTGATTGAAAGTGCCATCGCAGAAAGCTGGGTGACCCGTAAACCAACCGATTGTGGCTTCGTCACCAGCCTTGAGTTGTTTGATGCCAATGGCAACCAAATCGCACAATTATACGGCCAACGCACTGAAGGCACTTCTGAACAAACTCAATGGCGTGAACAAATTGCTGCTTTACCTAAACTGCAACCAGAACAGGAAACTTGTGTAGCATGAAAAAATGGCTTCTAACATTTATGCTTGCCATCTCTTTCAATGTGTTCTCTGCTGAACGCATTGTTACCATTGGTGGCGATGTGTCTGAAATTGTTTTTGCACTTGGCGAAGGACAGCACGTTGTCGCAAGGGACAGTACCAGCCAAAATCCCAAGGAACTGCTCTCTTTACCCGATATCGGGTATATGAGGATGCTGAACTCAGAAGGGATCCTATCCATGCGTCCATCACTAGTGATTGCAAGTGAGTCGGCTCAACCTTCCCTGGCACTCAAGCAAGTCGAAGATTCCGGTGTAAAAGTTATTAAAGTGACCAGCGAAACCTCGTTAGAAGCCATTCCTGCAAAAATCAGGACCGTCGCCAAGGCGGTCAATCAGGAAAAACGTGGCGAAGCATTGATTGACCAATATCGGCAGCAACTCGCAGATATCACCACGTCAAATATTTCCACCAAAGTCGTCTTTGTCATGAGTCATGGTGGCATCATGCCAATGGCGGCTGGTCAGAAAACCGCAGCCGATCAAATTATTCGTGCCATTGGTGCAAAAAATGCGATGCAAGGCTTCCAAGGATATCGTCCTTTATCACAAGAAGGTGTTATTGCCAGCAAGCCGGACTTACTGCTAGTCAGTACCGAAGGGCTAAAGACGTTGGGTGGGATGGATAAAATTTGGCAGCTTCCTGGGTTAAATTTCACACCCGCAGGAAAGAAAAAACAGGTCGTGGTTGTTGATGAAATGGGCCTGCTTGGATTTGGTCTGCAAACACCTGCTGTGATGAAACAAGTCCGTGATGCCGCGGAGAAAGTGCAATGAGCCATTCCCGCTCCCCCAGTCTCGGTGTAATAGTACTGAGTTTGTTGTTATTCCTGCTGGCCATTAGCTCAGCAAATATGGGGGCATTGCCACTCTCTTTTAAAACACTGTGGAAATCCTCTTTGGATGATCCACAGTGGCAAATCTGGTTAAATATTCGGTTACCACGTATTTTGCTGGCGATCCTCATTGGAGGAGCATTGGCTATATCTGGTGCCGTAATGCAAGGATTATTTCGTAACCCTCTGGCCGATCCTGGATTATTAGGGATCAGTAGTGGTTCAGCACTTACCGTCGCAATGTTTATTGTATTGCCTTTCGCTTTACCTGCCAGCATTGCGTTGTACGGACATATTATCGCAGCGTTTATTGGCAGTTTATTGGTATCATCCCTGATATTCATCCTCAATAAATATAACCACGGCAACCTGTCAAAGCTACTCCTTGCAGGCATTGCCATTAATGCATTATGTTCGTCATTTATTGGTGTATTGAGTTATATCAGTAACGACCAACAATTACGCCAATTTTCCATTTGGATGATGGGTTCACTCAGTCAAATAGAATGGCCAACACTAGCTATTGCTGCATCACTCATTATTCCTGTTTGTATATTGACAATCAGTCAATCACGTAAACTCAATTTGCTACAACTGGGAGATGAAGAAGCGCACTATTTAGGCATTAATGTCCAACGCACCAAATATCAATTATTGCTATTAAGTGCCTTATTAGTTGGATGTGCCGTTGCTTTGACCGGTGTCATTGGTTTTATTGGTTTAGTTATCCCGCATCTTGCCAGACAGCGATTTGGGGGAGATCATACTTGGCTACTGCCGATATCTGCCTTGGGTGGTGCATGTCTTCTGTTAAAAGCCGACACATTAGCCAGAACATTAGTTTCTCCTGCTGAAATGCCAGTGGGCCTTATCACTGGTTTGATTGGTGCTCCCTATTTTTTATGGCTCATTCTTAAGCCATCAAGAAACCGTTCATAATGGAACCGATCATGTCAAATAATTTACTTGAAGCGCAAAATTTAAATTATTTCATCGGGCAGCGCCAGATAATCAAGGATGTTTCCCTTTCCCTGCGCCAAGGGGAAATTGTGGCAATTATTGGCCCAAACGGGGCAGGAAAATCAACTCTGTTACGTCTATTAACTGGCTATATCCTACCCAGTTCAGGAGATTGTTTGTTAAAAGGAATTCCCATTTCCCGCTGGCCAACTCAGCAGTTAGCTCGTATTCGAGCAGTCATGCGGCAATATAGCGCCCTCACTTTTCCTTTTAGCGTAGAAGAAGTCATCGCTATGGGACGTGTTCCCCATGAAAATACCCACAAAAGAACCGCCATTGATGAAGCGATTGCATTGACAGAGTGTGAAGAGCTGAGAAACAGAAATTATCAGAAATTATCTGGAGGGGAACAACAACGGGTTCAACTGGCAAGAGTTTTGGCTCAACTTTGGCACCCTGAACCTACCGAATCTTGTCTGTTTTTGGATGAACCCACGTCAGCATTGGATCTTTATCACCAGCAACATACATTGCGATTAGTTCACCACCTGACACGAAAACATCCCATTGCTGTCTGTTGTGTACTGCATGATTTGAATCTGGCATCACTTTATGCCGATAAGATTATTTTGTTGCATAAAGGCCGATTAGTAGCATCCGGCATTCCACAAGATGTACTGCGTGACGATATTCTTAAGCAATGGTATCAAGCCGATTTGGGCGTTATGCAGCATCCCGAAACTCATCAGCCACAGATCTATCTCCGACAATAAAAGGTTAGTGTTTATTTCCTTTTAATTAATGGGATGCAGATAAAAAGGCAAATTTTGCTGTAATTGGCGAAATTTGCCTAAAATAAGTAAAAATTAAGTTCAAAACAGCTTGAAATTAATTAATATTTTTAGAAATACGTTGTTTGCGGGCTGAAGGCAAATACCAAAGTGTAGCAATAAAACATAGGGCATAACCCAACATTTCACAGCCTTCTTCCACCATATTTTTAACCGTCCGGTTAAAATGTTCATCCATCAATCCCTGCCACAGCGCCCCCATACCAAATAAACGGGAAAACACCAGTACACACAACAGGCCACAAGCCATCATAGAATAACTTTGGTGGCGTGTGAAATAGACGAGTCCAGAGAGAGTTTTCTGCCCATTTTTGTAAGCATACCCAATACAGACTAAAGCAAGTGGAATGGCAAACCATGACCATGCACCATGAAAGAAGAGATTATCAAAATAGATATCTAATTCTCTAATCAGAAGACAACTGAAAAAACCAGCCATTAATACCAATGACGGACGCAATTTTACATTTTTCTTTACTTCATAAAACAGCAAAGCAGCAATAATCAGCAACGTTAACTCCTGAAAAATCTCAGTCAGTGAGTCTTCACGCACACCATTTTTCAGGTAATTAACATCCAAAAAGAGTAAACCTGTGACTCCTGCTATCACTAATGCGTAGAAAATAAAAAAAACCAGCTTTCTGGTTAAATAGATAATATCCGATTGCATTACATCCTCGTTTATAATTAATAATGCGGGGCATAATACCAGTTACACTAAAATCTGATGAACATCTGGTGCGGTGGGTTATTTGATAAGCGAAAAAATAAACCATCTTTCACAGTTATTAACCTGAAACAGCACATTTTGCGTATACGATAAAAAAGAAATTCTTAAAATGGCTCACATAATAACGTAACCAACTATTTATCAGTATATTTTTAGCAAAACCCCACCCATGTGGAAGGTAAACATGTTAGAAAATGTTATCAACGATATTGTAAGATGGTTAGAAAGCCAACTTCAACAAACTGAAGGTATCAAAATAGATGCTATAGCCCATAAAAGTGGTTACTCAAAATGGCATTTACAACGAATCTTTAAAGAGTTGAAAGGCTGTACGTTAGGTCAATATGTACGTCGTCGTCGTCTCCATGAAGCGGCCAGATCTTTGTGTGAAGGCAATTTGCCAATTCTTGCCATTGCTCTTCAATATGGTTTTAGCTCTCAAGCCACATTTACCCGAATATTTAAAAAACATTTTAATACTACGCCCGCTAAATTCCGGGAAAATGGACATCTGCCTGAGTTCAAGACGTTTTTGTATTGTGAAGAATATATCCCGAAGTATAAATATTGCACAGAATAAGTACAAAATAACCTGCCCATGCTTCAGATCTATATTTATATTAAATATCACCCTTTATGGTCAACTTCCCTGTTGTCGCCATTTTTTCATTTCACTGAACGTTGTTCAATTACTTTAATTCATTAACCAGCCAGTAGTACAATTGCTGCAATTCTCTATCCAGAGGGGAATATTGCTCACTAATTTTCCGGATCACTTGTCCAACCGCTTCTGGCTGATACAGCACTCCAATTAATTTTTCAGACAATAATTCAAGCGGAGAGGGTTCCAAACTGTCCGTGAACACTTGACAACGGCTAATCACACCGTGTTCAACATCAACATGTAATTCAACCCCTCCCCAATGGAATCGTGTATCCAATACATGGCTAAATGCAGGAGCCTGACCAAAATTCCACTCCCAGCTACTTTGTTTGGCAAAAATATCACTAAATCCGGGTAAATCAGGCAAAGCCTGGGGGGAAATCACTTCCGCTTTGGCTGTCTTACCGAAGTATGCGAAAAATGCGTCGATGATCCCCTGACAAACTATTTCATGTGTGAGACCAGGCAATAACTCAGCTAAATTCATAACTCTGGAACGAACTGAAGTGATACCTTTCGTCTGTAACTTTTTAAGATCTGGATTAAGATAATTAGCAAGCCGATTTAAGTCCGCATTAATCAACAAAGTTCCGTGATGAAAGCCTCTGTCTTTTGTTTCCTTATATGCAGAGCCAGAAATTTTACGCTCCCCTTCTGGGGAAGATAAAACCAAGTCATTGCGACCAGAAGCTGTCACATGAATTCCTGCTTTCTTCAAACCTTCCAGGATGATTTGTGTGGAAATTGTTTTGTTATATTCAGGCTTACCTGCCATAAAAGTAAAACATGTATTACCCAAATCATGAAAAACCGCGCCACCTCCACTGCTCCGCCGAGCCAGTTTTATTCCATCTTGCTCCATTTTTCGCGTGTTACACTCTTTCCATGGATTCTGAGCACGCCCCACCACAACAGTATCGGCATTACGCCATAAAAACAAAACGTGCTGATTTGAAGGCATTTGTCGAAAAATACCCTCTTCAACAGCAAGGTTAAACCAGGGATCATGAGAATCGGAAAGCAAAAGACGTAATGAGGACATTTTTGACTCCGACAAAAAGAACAGAATTTTAAGATATCATAAAGCTCTGCCGGAACAATAAGATGGAAATGACGTTAAATCCTACGAGCTTGCCAAAAAACACGACGCCAATACACATTATCAAGAGAAGAACGCATTACACCCTTACTTGTGGACGCATGAATAAACTCATTGTTAGTATCATAAATACCTACATGCAACTCACTTTTTCCACTACCTGTTTTGAAAAAAACCAGATCTCCTGGCATCAGATCATCTTTACTGATCCGTGTGCCTATTTGTATTTGTTCACTTGTTGTGCGAGGAAGCTGAATATTAAAACGATCAGAAAAAGTCCGGTACACAAAACCGGAACAATCGATACCACGCCTATCTATTCCACCATAGCGATAGGGCGTATTCTGCCATCGTTCAAGTTGATCTTTTAACTGAGCAATAACCATTATCGGATCAGAGAGAGCTACCTTCAGTGGAGACGAGTTAGGCTTGGAAACAGGATTGGTACAACCAATGAGAAAGAAACTTAATAATAAGCATAGATGCCTTATTCTGATTACTATCCGCTTTCCCTCAATCATTATTTTTCCTCAATCACCACATAGAAACGGCAAACTTTAACTATTTTGTTTCTGGTTTGCTGATTAACCAAACGCCCAATAAGATGAAAAAAACGCCCAACGTTTTTAACAGTGAGATAGTTTCACTAAACCAAGGTAATAAAGCCACCATTAAATAAACAAAAGCATAACTCAAGCTAATAATAGGGTACGCTTTATTCAATGGCAGATATTTCAATGTGAAAAACCAACATAACATGGATAATATATAACCTGACAATCCTGCCATAATCATCAGCAAAGGATTGTGATTTACCCAAAGCCAGTTGATATCCAGCCAGTGTATTGATAACGAAAGTTCCGGTAGATGAGCAACTCCCCACTTCAATAACAATTGCGCTACAGTGATCAGCAAGACACTGGCCATCCCCCAAAGATAACCTTTCATTGACTCAAACTCATCAATAAGATCCCGAACATAATGGCAAAAATCCCCATCCAGTGCTTTAACCCCACCTTTTCCTGATACAAAAATTGCCCAATCAAAGTCACTATGACAAAATTCATACTAAGCATAGGGTAAGCAATGCTCAGTGGAAAAAATTGCAATAATCGCAACCAAAATATCATTCCTATACCCAACAGAAGAATAGCACTGGACAGCCATATCACCATAGATACCACTTTATGTGGGGTATCTTTTTTCTGCCAACAACTAACCGCCTGCTTCTGGCATAATTGCCCCGCACAAGTCAGTAAACTAACTAAAATTAATAATATTACATTGCTGCTCATGGTTGTTTCTTGTAAATCACAAGCACGAATCTATGATTACGACGCACAAAATCCGGTTCCGGTAATTCAGATAATTCACCTTCTGAGGGTAATAGGAAAACAACAGCGACTTGACCTTTTTTGCGTGTTTTCGCCAACCATACAGGAAACTCTTTCTCTGTGAGATATCGATATCGACTGTCAGGATAACCAAGCCCATATTCTAATTCCCCTAGACGATCAAACAGGTAAATATCACTACGTTTTAATTCCCACGCAATCGCCGAACCAACTCCAACCGATTGGGTCAAAATATATTGACTGTCAGCTAACTCTTTTTTGTTTTGTTGAATAAAGTGCTGAGGAAGTTTGGAATTGATTGTCTTGTCAGGCAATGCACTACCTATAGATAAGCTGAGCATAATTGAACAAGCAGCAGCCCATAACCAATATTTACCATCGCGAATAAAACAAAAATAACCAATCCCCCCCCAAACGCCAAAGGCAATAATCCCCATAATCCATTTCAACCATTCATCGGGCTGATAAAGTGGGGGGGTCTTTAAGGTTTCCATAGCAAAAAGGACTGAAATGGCGAGTAATCCGATAAAAACATTCATCAATCCATTTATTTTCAACGCCTTCATGTTGCCATTTTTGACACAATCGACACCGTATTTTGCCATCATCAATGCTAAAGGGCCTATAAAGGGTAAAACGTATGTTGGCAATTTTCCTTTTGCGATGCTAAAAAATATAATCGGAACAAAAAACCAACAAAACAGGAAAAACATTTCCGGGTGATTTCTTTTTTCTTTCCAACTTTTGATTAAAGCACCTGGCAGTAATCCTAACCATGGGATAACCCCTAAAATTAATACAGGTAAGTAATACCAAATAGGCGCAATATGCTGAGCTTTTTCAGAAGCAAAACGCTGTATATGCTCTACCCAAAAGAAATAATGCCAATAATCAGGCTCACGCACAGTAATCGCGATCACCCACGGAATGCTGATCAAAACAGCAAAAATTATGGCAAGAGGCCCAAAACGAACCATTTTCCAAAAGCGTTTCTGGTATATCGTAATGGGTATCATAGTAATCACAGGGAGTGCCAATGCCAGAAATCCTTTTGTCATAAAAGCCATACCACAGGCCACCCCCAGAACAGACCACGCCAAAATTTGTTCTCGGATTGCTACAGCCTTAAGCGCCCAATAACAGCTCACAATCCCTGCTGTAACCCATAAAGAAAACATAGGATCAAGGACACTGTAAGTACCAATGGAAAAAACAATAAACATGGAAATATAAATCAGGCTGGAAACGAAAGCAGTCTGGCGACATTGCCACATCATCATTGCCAAACGATAGAGAAGAAATGCGCTGATTAAGATACTGAACACAGAGCCAAAACGAACAGCAAAATTACTGTCTCCAAAAACCCACTGGCTAATGTTGTTGATCCAATATCCTGCTACTGGCTTTTCAAAATAGCGAATATCCAAGAAGTAAGGTACTATCCAATCCCCACGTTGTAGCATTTCCCGACTAATTTCAGCATACCGGGTTTCATCCGGCTGCCATAATAGACGACTATTCAGAGGCAATAAGTAAGTAAGAACAAAAAAAAGAGCCATCAGAGCGGCTCCTGCTTTACTCGTCCGAGTGTTCAACATCTGAGTTATACCTCTTGTTGGCAACCTAACCAGCCTTCACGACCAGGAAAACACGAACGAACAATTTTCCCAACCGGGAGCGTCTCCCTATTTTCTGGTAACAAATGGCTTAATTTACAGAACTGAATATTTTGTTGATGGAGCATATCCAGCAATGCCTCAAACTGTTCAGATTTCGACATACCTTCGACTTCGGTATGGATCGTATAAACAGGAACCCCATGATCACTTTTAATCGCTTCAAGGATAAAGTGATTAAAATTTGCATCGCTGACTTGTGTTCCAACAACTTCATCATAGGTAGGTAATGTGACAGGAATTTGTACAGTTCCCATTTTTCCATCAGGCAAAAGTGGCCTGAATGGATGTGTTCCGCGGCAATCGCTATTATAATCAAAACCAAAACGCTGTTTAACAGCTAGAACACGTTCATCGGCTCGCCAACCCGCAACTGCTGAGCATGTAACGGCTTTCCCTGTTGCCTTTTTCAAAGCATCAACACCTAACTTCACTTGTTCTGTTAATTCATTTTCCGACCAACGCCCTACTTTTGCCTGCCAACCTTGATGATCCCATGCATGTAAGCCAACTTCATGGCCTGCATCCATTGTTTGCTTCATTAAATGCCCTAAATCTTTTGCGATTTTTTTCCCCGGCCAAGCTGTACCAGCCAACAAAATATCCAGACCATAGAGAGACACTGCATTTGATCTCAGCATCTTCCAGAGAAACTTCGGACGCAACAAGCGCCATAAATGACGCCCCATATTATCCGGCCCAACACTAAAGAAAAAGCTGGCTTGAATATGGTGCTTTTGTAAAACTTCAAGCAATCGTGGTACGCCTTCCTTAGTGCCTTGATAAGTGTCCACATCAATTCTCAAACCAACTTTTTTCATTACGCTATTCCCACTCTCTTCCTCGTTTTCCAATTGACTTTTTAGTTTTTCCCTTTGGATTCTTCAACTGCTCCACGCAGAAAGAAATCCAATGTTTCATCAATGGTTTGCTTCATATCAATAGTGGGTTTCCAACCTAACAGACGCTCTGCGTTTTTAATACTGGGTTTGCGGTGTGCAACATCCTGATAACCTTTCCCATAATAACTACTGCTTTCAATCTTCTTGAATCCAGCAAATGGGGGAAAGTGCCCTCGCAATGCATGTTTCTCAAAGCTATCTAATAGCATTTCAGCCAACTGGCGAATGCTCGCTTCATTTGTTGGATTACCGATATTGATTATTTGGCTATCGCATAACCCATCCCTGTTTTCGATGATCCTAAACAGTGCTTCAATACCATCATGGATATCAGTGAAACAGCGTTTTTGCTCTCCCCCATCCACCAGTTTAATCGGAGAACCTTCCACCAAATTCAAAATTAATTGGGTAATGGCTCTTGAACTACCAATACGCGCTGAATTTAGGTTATCCAGCCTTGGCCCCATCCAGTTAAATGGACGGAATAAGGTAAATTTAAGGCTCTCTTGTGCACCATATGCCCAAATGACTCGATCAAGTAATTGTTTTGAAACTGAATAGATCCAACGCTGTTTATTAATAGGCCCAACAATCAGACGTGAAGTATCTTCATCAAATTCTTTATCATCACACATACCGTAAACTTCGGATGTGGATGGGAAAATAATCCGTTTATTGTACTTAACACAATAACGAACAATTTTAAGGTTCTCTTCAAAATCCAGTTCAAAAACTCGCAAAGGATTACGGGTATATTCAATCGGTGTTGCAATTGCCACTAATGGCAGGATGACATCACATTTTTTGATGTGATATTCAATCCATTCGGTATGAATGCTGATATCACCTTCGATGAAGTGAAAGCGAGGATTGCCAATAAATCGTTCAATTGCGGAAGAGCCAATGTCCATCCCGTAAATGTCATAATTGCCATCACTCAACAATCGTTCAGTCAGGTGATTACCAATAAACCCATTGACTCCCAAAATGAGTACACGCTTACGACGACTGACTTGGGTTGTCGCTCTGGAGCCAACATGAGCTCCAGCCACAATGCCTATCTCAAGAGCTAATCGATTACCTTGAACATAAAGCCCTGACTCACCTTGGCCGCTAATAATTTCTAGTGCACCATCACCACAAGCAACCACAAATGGATCAACCGAGATTATGGTTCCTGGGTGTTTTCCGTGGAATTGATTAAGTGGCCGTGAACGCCAAATCGTAATCTTACGCTCACCGAGAAAAGTAAATGCCCCTGGATATGGCTCTGTCACTGCCCTAACTAGGTTATTAATCTCTTTGGCAGACCTATTCCATACTATTTCACCATCTTCGGCGGTACGGCGGCCAAAATAAGTTACCTGACTTTCATCCTGTGGAACTGATGGATAATAACCTGATTTTATTTGAGGCAGAATGAAATCCAATAATTGAACCGACGCTTCTCGTATTTTTCCATGAACTATCAAGGAAGTATCATTTTCAGCAATCTGTACAACCTGTTGCGCGATAATATCTCCCGCATCCGGCTTTTCCAGCATTTTATGTAATGTTACACCGGTTTCTGTCTCACCATTGAGTACTGCCCAATTAACCGGAGCACGACCACGGTATTTCGGTAGCAAGGAACCATGAAGGTTAAATGAGCCTTTTTCAGCCAGTGACAGAATTTCCTGGCTAAGCATATTGCGATAATAAAAAGAGAAAATAACATCCGGTTTCATCTCACGAATGCGTTCAACCCAAAGCGGGTGATTCACATTTTCTGGCGCAAATACGGGTAAGCCTAAATCAGCGCCGATACGTGCAACAGAAGAGAAAAAATGATTTTCATTTGGATGATCTGTGTGAGTAAATACAGCCTGAACATCAAAACCAGCTTCTACTAATGCATTAAGTCCGACACAACCAATATCGTGATAGGCAAAAATAACTGCTTTCATTAGCTTTCTTCCTGATTGTCGTTAGTCTTCTTAACTCCGACCACTTTTTGAATAAAATAGCGCGGGCGAGCACGAACATCGTTATATATTCGACCAATGTATTCACCCAATAGTCCCATGGCGACGAACTGTGCTCCAATAAACATGAAAAGAATAGCAAACAGGGTAAACACCCCTTCAGCAGCCCACATTGAGCCAAACACAAAGCGTAGAACAATCAATAATACCGCCAATAAGAAACCTACTATGGCAATGATACTTCCCGCTACACTTAATAACCGCAACGGTGCAGTTGTTAAGCACGTCAGAAGGTCATACATCAGATTTATCAGTTTCATAAAACTGTATTTGGAGTTCCCAAACTCACGCTCTGCATGGGCTACATCAATTTCTATTGTTCTGCGTGCAAAAGTGTTGGCAAGAATGGGAATAAACGTACTGCGTTCATGGCATTGAAGCATCGCGCATATAATGTGACGTCGATAGGCGCGCAACATACAACCATAATCCCCCATTGAACGCCCCGTCGCCTTGGTTATCATCGCATTGATTATTTTAGAAGCAGCTTTACGAAACCAAGAATCCTGACGATGAATACGACGTGTACCCACGACGTCATATCCTTCTTCTGCCGTTTTAACTAAACGGGGGATTTCTTCTGGCGGGTTTTGTAAATCAGCATCAAGTGTAATAACCAGATCACCGTCAGCTTGATGGAAACCAGCCATAATTGCTGAATGTTGTCCATAATTACGGTTAAGCAAAATAGCAATCACATGATTTTCTGGAGATTCAGCCGCCTGAGTTAAGATCTCGGCAGAGTTATCATGGCTGCCATCATCAACCAAAATTACTTCGTATTTCTGTTCTAATTTTTGGCACGCTGCGAGAGTTCTTTCCAGTAACTGGGGTAAACTTTCTTCTTCGTTGTAAACAGGAATAACGACTGAAACTTTTTTGATCTTCTCAAATGTCACTTAATTACGCTCCGAAAGAATTTCAGTTATCACATCCACGACACGATCTACATCGTCATTGCTCATATCTGGGAAAAGAGGCAATGAACAAAGTGTTGACGAATTCCACTCAGATGCAGGCAGGGAAAGTTGTGGATAACGCTCACGATAATATTTTTGTGTGTGCGCAGCTCTGAAATGCAAACCTGTACCAATATTTCTGTCCCTTAAACGCGTCATAAAAGTATCGCGGTCAATACCACAGATACTTTTGTCGACGCGTACCATAAAAAGATGATGAGAATGCAAATGCGCATATTCGGGAACTTTCAGCATTAGCAATGGTGAATCAATAAGAGCATCAGAATAGCGAGCCACCAACTCCCGCCGACGTTCATTCATTGATGCCAGTTTGCCTAGTTGCACAACTGCCATCGCCGCATGAATATCTGATAGGTTGTATTTAAAACCCGGCTCAATCACTTCCGCTTGAGGTTTCCTACCCTGAATTTGTCTATCAAAAGCATCGACAGCTAAGCCATGAAATTTTAAACAACGGATCCGTTGGGCAAGCTCATCATCATCTGTAACGAACATGCCACCTTCTGCGCAGGTCATGTTTTTAATAGCATGAAAAGAAAAGATTGCGGTCCCCTGCTCTCCGACCCATTCATTTTTATAACGGGTGCCGACAGCATGGGCTGCATCTTCAATCAGGGGAATATCTGCTTTTTGAGCGACAGCGCGAAGGGCGTCAAGGTCACAAGGCGCTCCCGCATAATGGACGGGTATAATTGCCTTGGTTTTGGGGGTAATCGCTTTTTTGATTGTTTCTGCACTGACCATCAATGTATCACGGTCAACATCAACCATGACAGGCTCAGCGCCTAACAAACAAATGATATTGATGGTGGAGACCCAAGTTTGGGAAGGAGTAATGACTTCATCACCTGGACCTATGCCTAATGCCAACAAAGCCAAATGCATTCCCGCCGTAGCGGAACATAGAGCAATAGCATGTTTGCATCCAAACATAAGAGAAAAATCTTGTTCTAACTGATGGTTCTGTGGGCCTGTCGTAATCCAACCTGAGTGTAAAACTTTCTCTATCGCTTCTATCTCTTCTCTGCCAATTGCAGGACGAGAAAATGGCAAAAAACTATCCATAACCGCCTTGTGCCTTGTATATCCTAATTGTTTTATAATCGATCAATTTTAGCTGATGATTTTTTAACAAAACATCAACGTAAAACAAATTATGGTCAACCAAACACCAAAAGCAGATAGCAAGCAATGATTATGGTGGATTTATTTACGGGAACTACACGTGGCTGACCCTCCATAATTTATAGCCGGCATTTCTGATATGTCCAATATTTGCCTCAAAAACTTCTGATAAATTTCGTTCTGTCATTACATTCTGTGGTATACCTGATACTAACAATCTTCCATGCAAGAGCAACCATACTTCTGTCGCTTGTTCATATGTGTGGTTAAGATCATGACTACTCAATAATACCGTCCCCCCCGATGCACAAAATCTTTTTGTTAACTTATCTAAAATGGCTTGTTGGGTGATATCAAGATTATTTGTCGGCTCATCAAGTAAGAGTAAACTCCCATCAGGATTAAGATCCGGCCATATCTGAAAAAACGTGCCTGCCAACCTGACACGCTGCCACTCTCCGCCGGAGAGTTGACCAATTGACGAACAAAGCAATGGCAGGAGCTTCATTTGCTGGCAAAGTTCATACAACACATGTTCACTTTGAGCTAATGGGGCACATTCAGGGCGGAACATATCTAGATATTGAAAAACCGGCATGATAGGAATAGAAGAAGATTGGGAGAACCAGGCCCGGCGCCTTGCCAACTCGTGCTGACGGTAATCCTGCAAATTCCGACCATGCAAGCGAATAGTACCGCTATAAGATAAAATACCCGCGATTGCTGCAAGCAATGTACTTTTCCCTGAACCATTTAATCCAACCAGATGAATTTGTTTCCCTGCCGTAACAGACTCAGACAATGAACTCAATCTATTGTTAACATTAACACTCTCCAGTTCCAAAATCGGCTGACCGATCATGTTATTACCCTCATCTCCTTATCTGCATTAACAATGCAAAAATGGTATTTCTTAATAGTGATGTGTTCTCACTAAAAGCCATATAAAAATTGGAGATCCTAAAGTTACTGTGACAACCCCTATCGGCACTTCTGCATGAGATAATGACAAACGGGAAACTAAATCTGCCAACAGTAAACCACTGCCTCCGGCCAATGCACTGGCCGGAAGTAATGTCTTATGATCAGTCAAACCAATCAATCTTAAGATATGGGGAATAACCAAGCCGATAAAACTGATCGCTCCCGCAAGGGCAACACTCAAACCAACTAATAATCCGATTACCGATACAAACACATTACGCCATTTATGGTGAGACACACCCAGTTGCCGAGCCTGTAACTCCCCAAGAGAGAGGTAATTCAAAATGTTGCCTTTGCTGCTTAACCATAAGATAGCGGGAAGCAATACAACAATCAGCCATTTTTGGCGCCAATCAACACCACTGAAACTTCCCATCATCCAATACATCAATTGCCGGAGATCTAAACTGGTACTGAAATAGACCATCCATGTCATCAAGGCGCCAAAGATCACACCAAAAGCAACACCAATCAATAACAGACGGGTATTAGTCACTTGATGTTTTCTGGAAAATCCCAGCAAAATTGCAGTCATGAAAAATGCCCCAAATACCGCTCCAACACTTAATAACCACAATGGTGCAATACCATGAAAGATAAGTATTAAACATACCACTACAACACCAGCACCATTACTGATCCCAAGTAATCCAGGCTCCGCCAACGGGTTTTCGAACAGAGCTTGCATAATTGCTCCTGACAGGGCTAAGCTCGCACCAACCACCATAACGGCAATCGCCCTGGGTAATCTCAACTGCCAAATAAATAATTGGGCAGGTTCCGACAGCCATTGATCAGGCCAAAACCAGATTTCACCAGCGCATAATGACAACATGAACAGAATAACGAATAAGACAGACAAAACCGCCACCACCCGATGGTTGCGTTTTCTCTGATAGGTGATCAACTCATAAACAGAGTACATGTGTGAGGCCATGTTAGAAAATAAGTGCTCTTTTCACTGAGCAAATAAATATAGAAGATAAGAAAAAGACCGCAAAATGCGGCCTTTTTATGTAGTTATTCTTTGGGTAACGCTTTTTCCACTCGGTTTTTCAATTTTTGACCAGGGCGAAAAGTGACAACACGGCGAGCCGTAATCGGAATATCTTCACCTGTTTTTGGATTACGGCCTGGACGTTGATTTTTGTCTCGCAAATCAAAGTTGCCGAATCCAGATAATTTCACTTGCTCCCCATTCTCCAAAGAACGACGAACTTCTTCAAAGAACATTTCTACCAGATCTTTAGCGTCACGCTTGCTAATACCCAGTTTTTCAAACAGATTTTCTGACATTTCAGCTTTAGTAAGCGCCATAAGTTCAGTCCCTCAAGGATGCTTGGAATCGCTGTTCTAATGCAGCAACGCATTTGTTGACAGTCGCAGCAATTTCTTCTTCTTCCAGTGTACGCATGGTATCCTGCAAGATTAAGCTAATAGCAAGGCTCTTGTAGCCTTCCGCGACACCTTTACCACAATACACGTCAAATAAGTTTATGCCAACTATATGATTTACGCCAACTTTCTTACATTCAGCCAGAATATCTTCTGCGGCTACATTTTCAGGCACAACGATGGCGATATCGCGGCGGTTAGATGGGAAGCGAGAAACTTCCTTCATCTCAGGGATCACGCGGTCTACCAGACCAGTCCATAATAACTCGAATACCACGGTACGGCCGTTTAAGTCAAGTTTACGCTCCAGTTCTGGATGAACAACACCGATATAACCAATGTAATTATTTTCCAGATAAATCCCAGCACTTTGCCCAGGATGTAAAGCAGGATGTTCTTCTGCCTTAAAGGAAATGTTAGATAGTTTACCTGTCAGTTCTAAAACAGATTCTAAATCACCCTTCAAATCAAAGAAATCAACTGCTTGTTTTTCAATCGACCAGTGCTCTTCGAACCGGTTTCCTGCAATAACACCACCGAGCATTAATTCCTGACGAATACCATGTTCGGCATTTGCATCCGGCACAAAACGCAACCCTGTTTCAAATAAACGAACACGGTTTTGTTGACGGTTTTGGTTATAGGCGACAGTGGTCAATAATCCTGTCAACAAGGACAAACGCATTGCAGACATATCCGCCGAAATCGGATTAGGCAAGATCAACGCTTGTTCCTGTGGGTGAAGATATTTCTGAACCTTAGGATCAACGAAGCTGTAAGTAATTACTTCTTGATAACCTCTGTCCACCAACATTGTTTTAACCCGTTTCAATGGCAAATCAGCTTCACGATGTGAAGTCATAATCAGATCTGCACGCACTGGTACGTCAGGAATGTTGTTATAACCGTAAATACGGGCGACCTCTTCAACAAGATCTTCCTCGATTTGCATATCAAAACGCCAGCTAGGTGCAACAGCTTGCCAGCTACCATTCTGGACTGTTACCTGGCAGCCTAAACGCGTCAGAATATCGGTTACTTGTTCATCAGTAATATGATGACCAATCAAACGATCCAGTTTATTACGATTAAGCGTAATCGTTGCTGATTTTGGTAAGTGAGATTCGCTAGTAACATCAACGATTTCTCCTGCTTCTCCCCCACAAATGTCAATCAACAACTGAGTGGCATATTCCATTGCTTTATGCTGAAGCTGTGGATCAACACCACGTTCAAAACGGTGAGAAGCATCGGTATGCAAACCATAACGGCGAGCACGGCCAATAATCGCCAGTGGCGCAAAGAATGCACATTCTAGCAGAATATGCTGTGTTTCTGCATTAACACCAGAATATTCTCCACCGAAAATACCAGCCATAGCAACTGGTTGTTTTGCATCAGAAATGATAAGTGTTTCAGTAGAAAGTTCGGTTTCATTACCATTCAGCAGAGTGAGTTTTTCACCTTGCTCAGCGAAGCGAACAATAATTGAACCATTCAAACGTTCTAAGTCGAACGCATGCAATGGCTGGCCTAATTCGAGTAAAACATAGTTGGTGATGTCAACAACCGGATCAATGGAACGAACACCTCCACGACGCAGTTTTTCGCGTATCCACAATGGGGTGGTTGCCTTGACGTTCACATTCTTGATCACGCGCCCCAAATAGCGTGGGCAGGCTTCAGGAGCGTCAACACGAATAGGGAATGTTGCATCTGTAGTTGGTTTAACCGCTTCAATTTTCGGCTCTGTCATGGACAATTTATTGATAACCGCAACGTCACGGGCAACCCCCATGATGCTCAGGCAGTCAGCACGGTTTGGTGTAATGCTGATCTCAATCGCGTGATCATCTAATTTCATGTAATCACGCAGATCAACACCAATTGGAGCATCTGCTGGCAACTCAATAATGCCATCCTGATCGTCGGCAATACCTAGTTCAGAAAACGAACACAACATGCCTTCTGATGTCTCGCCTCGTAATTTCGCTGGTTTAATTTTAAAATCACCTGGTAGCACAGCACCAACTGTAGCAACAGCGACACGAAGCCCTTGACGGCAATTAGGTGCACCACAGACAATGTCCAACAGACGTTCGCCGCCGACATTAACTTTTGTGACACGCAATTTATCTGCATTTGGATGTTGTCCACACTCAACAACTTCACCAACAAATACACCGTGGAATTGACCTGCCACTTTTTCAACACCATCAACTTCCAAACCAGCCATGGTGATTTGATCAGACAATGCTTCACTATTAATGGCTGGGTTTGTCCACTCGCGTAACCAGAGTTCACTGAATTTCATGTGATATACCCGCCTTATTTAAATTGTTTGAGGAAACGCAAATCATTTTCGAAGAATGCCCGCAAATCTGTAACACCATAACGCAGCATGGTCAGACGCTCCATTCCCATGCCAAAGGCAAAACCAGAATAAATTTCAGGATCGATACCAACATTGCGCAATACGTTAGGGTGCACCATGCCGCAACCCAAAACTTCTAACCATTTCCCATTTTTGCCCATCACATCAACTTCTGCGGAAGGTTCTGTAAATGGAAAATAAGAAGGACGGAAACGTACCTGCATATCTTCTTCAAAGAAGTTATTCAAAAAGTCATGCAATGTACCTTTCAGGTTAGTAAAGCTGATATTTTTATCAACAATCAACCCTTCTACCTGATGGAACATTGGGGTATGTGTCTGATCGTAATCATTACGGTACACACGCCCTGGCGCAATGATACGGATTGGTGGCTGACGTTCTTTCATGGTACGGATTTGTACCCCAGAAGTTTGGGTACGCAGCAAACGCGTCGCATCAAACCAAAAAGTATCATGATCAGCACGCGCAGGATGGTGTGCAGGAATATTCAGAGCATCAAAGTTATGATAGTCATCTTCGATTTCTGGGCCAGATTCAACAGAAAAGCCCAACTCACCAAAGAAAGTTTCAATACGTTCAATCGTGCGGGTAACAGGGTGCAAACCACCATTTTCCATACGACGGCCAGGCAATGAAACATCGATTTTTTCTGCCACTAAACGTGCATTCAAAATATCAGCTTCCAGCTTTACCTTACGCGCATTCAAGGCTTCTTGAACTTCTTGTTTTGCCTGATTAATAACAGCCCCTGCCGCTGGACGTTCTTCAGCTGGTAAGTCACGCAGCGATGACATCTGGAGGGTTAAATGGCCTTTTTTTCCCAGGTATTCAACTCGCACCAAATCCAACGCGGCAACATCCTGGGCTCCTTCCACGGCTGCTTTTGCATTTGCAACCAGCTCAGTAAGATGTGACATCGTTTTCCTCTTCCTTTGGCCTGATGGCCCTTTAGTTGTTATTGACTATGTCCTCATGTTATTGACTAATGAGGACATAAAAATAAAAAAGCCTCCACACTGGAGGCTCAGGCGCTATTTTTCGTTTCTTTTCTTACGCGCGAAGCCCCCTGATCTCAGGTGTTAAAGTAAAAAAAGAAACGAAAAAAGGCTAACTTTATCATTTGCGTTCTTTCTCCTGTACCCTTCTTGTATTCACCAATCGCAATCTGAACCACAATACTAGTCTGATCCCAGATATTATCTAATCTTTTGGAAAAAAGTAAAAGAGGGAGCAAGCTCCCTCTTTTAACCTGACTTATGCCAGAGCGCCCTTCGCTTTTTCAACCAGAGCAGCGAATGCTACTTTGTCGAATACAGCGATGTCAGCCAAGATCTTACGGTCGATTTCAATCGAAGCCTTTTTCAGGCCGTTGATGAAACGGCTGTAAGACATGCCGTTCTGACGTGCAGCAGCGTTGATACGTGCAATCCACAATTGACGGAATTGACGTTTACGCTGACGGCGGTCACGGTAAGCGTACTGACCAGCTTTGATAACAGCCTGGAAAGCAACACGATAAACGCGCGAACGAGCACCGTAGTAACCTTTCGCTTGTTTCAGAATTTTTTTGTGACGTGCACGGGCAATAACACCACGTTTTACGCGAGCCATATACTTCTCCTATCGTCTCTGAGTTCTAATCTAAAAAATTGCTTATGCGTACGGCAGACAAGCAACAACCAGGCCCAGATCACCTTTGGAGACCATGCCTTTTGGACGTAAATGACGTTTACGCTTAGTTGATTTTTTAGTCAGAATGTGACGAAGGTTAGCGTGCTTACGCTTGAAACCGCCGCTTGCGGTTTTTTTAAAGCGTTTAGCTGCGCCGCGTACTGTTTTAATCTTTGGCATTTTAATATCCACTTCGCATTGTTAATTACAACGAACTAGTAAGGCGAATAGACCCCAGCCAGAATTAACTGGAGCCCATTACTTGTTTGCCTGACTATTTCTTCTTAGGAGCGAGCACCATGATCATCTGGCGGCCTTCAACCTTCGTTGGGAAGGATTCAACCACTGCCAGTTCACTCAGATCGTCACGGATACGGTTAAGCATCTCAATACCAATCTGCTGGTGTGCCATTTCACGCCCACGGAAACGCAGGGTGATTTTGGCTTTATCGCCATCTTCCAGAAAACGAATCAGGTTGCGTAGTTTGACCTGATAGTCGCCTTCATCTGTACCAGGACGGAATTTAATTTCCTTAACCTGAATAACCTTTTGTTTCTTTTTCTGTTCTTTGACTGACTTACTCTTCTCATAGAGGAACTTGCCGTAATCCATAATACGACAAACCGGCGGTTCGGCATTTGGGCTGATTTCAACTAAATCAACACCAGCTTCCTCAGCTTTTTCGAGAGCTTCTCTCAGACTGACAATACCAATCTGTTCGCCATCTAATCCAGTTAAACGAACTTCAGAGGCGCGAATCTCTTCATTAATGCGATTTGGGCGCGCCGGTTGAATTCTTTTTCCGCCTTTAATACCTTATTCCTCCAATTGGTGAAGATTACGACTGCGTATTTCTGTCAGCAGTTTTTCTGTAAACTCACTGATCTCAATGCTACCTAAATCTTTGCCGCGGCGAGTACGAACAGATACTTTTCCTGACTCGACCTCTTTATCACCACAAACAAGCATATAAGGTACACGACGCAGAGTGTGTTCACGGATTTTAAAACCAATCTTCTCGTTTCTCAAGTCTGCTTTTGCACGAATGCCTGCATCTTGAAGTTTTTTAACCAATTCCTGTACATAATCTGACTGGCCATCAGTAATATTCATAACGACAACCTGCTGAGGTGCCAACCATGTTGGGAAAAACCCAGCATACTCTTCTGTCAGGATACCAATAAACCGTTCCAGCGATCCCAGAACCGCGCGGTGAATCATGACAGGAATCTTACGTTCGTTATTTTCACCTACATATGACGCGTTCAGGCGTGCCGGTAGTGAAAAATCGAGTTGCACAGTACCACATTGCCACGCACGATCCAAACAATCATATAGAGTAAATTCAATTTTAGGGCCATAAAATGCCCCTTCACCCGGCTGGTATTCAAATTCAATGTCGTTTCGGGTTAATGCTTCAGCAAGATCCGCTTCTGCTTCATCCCACTGTTTTTCCGTACCAATACGTTTTTCTGGGCGAGTTGATAATTTAACAACAATCTTCTCAAAGCCAAATGTGCCATACACATCGTAAATCATTTTGATACAGCTACTGACTTCTTGAAGGATTTGATCTTCAGTACAGAAGATATGTGCATCATCTTGAGTAAAGCCACGTACACGCATCAAACCATGTAACGCGCCTGATGGTTCGTTACGATGACAGCTACCAAATTCAGCCATACGCAACGGCAAGTCACGATAGGATTTCAACCCTTGGTTAAAAATCTGAACATGACCAGGGCAGTTCATCGGTTTTACACAATATTCACGGTTTTCCGATGAAGTTGTGAACATATTTTCTTTATAGTTTTCCCAGTGCCCTGTTTTTTCCCACAGAATACGGTCCATCATAAATGGGCCTTTTACTTCCTGGTATTGGTACTCTTTGAGCTTCATGCGAACGAAAGTTTCTAATTCACGGAAAATTGTCCAGCCATCATTGTGCCAAAACGCCATACCTGGTGCTTCTTCCTGCATATGATACAGGTCAAGCTGCTTACCAATTTTACGATGATCGCGTTTTGCTGCTTCTTCCAAACGCTGTAAATAGGCATTAAGCTGTTTTTTATCAGCCCATGCAGTACCATAAATACGCTGCAACATTTTGTTGTCACTATTGCCACGCCAGTATGCCCCTGCAACTTTTTGCAGTTTAAAGTGATGGCAGAAACGCATATTAGGAACATGCGGTCCACGGCACATATCAACGTATTCTTCATGGTGATACAAACCTGGACGATCATCGCGACTAATATTTTCATCCAAAATCTGGATCTTATACTCTTCACCACGAGCCGCAAATGTGTCACGCGCTTCTTGCCAGCCAACCCTTTTCTTGATGACATCGTAGTCTTTTTTAGCAAGTTCCAGCATACGTTTTTCAAGCAGTTCGATATCTTCCTGCGTCAAAGAGCGGTCTAAATCAACGTCATAGTAGAAACCATTGTCAATAACAGGACCGATAGCCATTTTCGTATCAGGCCACAACTGTTTAATTGCATGACCCAACAAATGTGCACATGAATGACGGATAATTTCCAAACCTTCTTCATTTTTGCTGGTGATAATAGCAAGATTGGCATCAGTCTCGATTAATTCACAAGCATCAACCAATTCACCATTAACACGGCCAGCGATACATGCTTTTGCCAAACCAGCACCGATATCACGAGCCACATCCATTACGGAAACAGCATGCTCAAATTGACGTTGACTACCGTCAGGAAGAGTAATTACAGGCATTTAAAAATCCTTATATACAGTGGTGACCCGCACGAAAGATCACTTGTATTAAATCAAATTTATTATTAATCAGCACATTAGAAACAAATCCTTGCTTCACTCCGCAAGAGGTGTACAGATTTAAGGTCACATTTTCAAAATGTATCCGGTACATTTGCCCCAATTCGCCCGACATACTAGCACACAGAGTAGGTGTTAAAATAGCTCTGTGGGAATATATTTAAACTATCTCTATGCAATTACACCACTTAATGGAAATTTAAAATTGCAATAATTAATAAGTAAAAAAACCGTATCTACCTACTATATTAAGTATTCTTTAATATAGAGACAGCCTAATATAATTATAAATAACAATCAGTTTTTATGATTTTATTTTTCCAATAATTACCATTAAAAATCTTTCTTCTGGTTTATCTGGAGCATAGAGAACATTTTTATGCCTCTTCCTTAAATAAGAGGTGAATGTTAGTCACCTATAAAATGCCCCTTACATCCAATTAGTTCAATTTATTTTTATCGTCTAATAATTATCTTTATTGAACAGACCATTTTATTCAAAAAACAGGCCATCAGGTTTATTCTAATGAAAATTCACAGATTACAATTATTGAATATCCAAAGCACGATAAGCATTTTTAACTTTCCATAAATAACGTGGAGCCTGTGGTGCAGGGTGATTATTTTGGACATATTGATAAAACTCATTCGGTGTCATTCTATTAATTTTATTAATTGCCAAAGTCCGGTTTGCATCAAACGTTCGCAGCAATGCCCCTGCACCATTTACATAAGCAACTATCGTTGCATAGTACAGTGTTTCTGGATTGGAGATACCTTCCAAATGCTGTTGTTTCAAAATGCTAATATAGGCAGTACCAAGGTCAATGTTAGTTTCAGGATCTTTCAATTCACGCGTGGTTGGCTGTCCTGATTTTCCTTTTACTCTGTAAGCATCTCGCCCAGCCGTAGATGCCTTAATCTGCATTAGTCCAACTGCATTCGATTTACTAACAACCTCTGGGCGAAAACCTGATTCCACCTGAATAATCGCTTTGATAAGCGTTTCATCAACACCATAACGTCTTGCGGCTTGCGCAATCAAACCATCAAATGGAGTGGGTTTAAACCTATTTGTCAATTTACGAGTATCAAAAGCAGCCTTATTGCCATCAAGCATACGTTTTGCCGTTGCTTGTCTACTAATGTCTGATTGATGTACTTGTTGGTTAGCACATCCTGACAATAACAATGCCACCGCAATGTAACGGAGTTTTAATTTCACGCTGCTTCCTCTAAATAAAATTAATCCTATAAAGGATATATAATTTTACCGATAAGCCAAAAATATTTTTCTATCACTTATCAAAATCAAAATAAATTCCTTTATTACCAGTGAGTAGATGTAGACAACATACTGGTTTTTTGTTCGCATGAAGCTTGTCGTTGCCATATCAATCAGTAAAAATTTAAGAGGCGTCTACGAATCTATCACCAATTTCGTTCGCTATCACCTTGACTTTACATAAATGATACTGATAATCATTATCAATAATTATATGTACAACAAGTAAGGTTTACCATAATGAATAAAAAACGTTCTCTCTCTACTTTTCCGATAGTTAATCTGATCCTTGTTCTATTCACAATGGTGTTATTCAGCCAGCAAGCTCATGCAGACAAAAAATTCAGAGTGGTTACAACATTTACTATTATTCAAGATATGGCTCAAAATGTTGCAGGAGACGCAGCAATTGTCGAGTCAATCACTAAAGCTGGTGCAGAAATCCATGATTATCAGCCCACTCCCAAAGATATCATCAAAGCACAGCGTGCAGACCTTATCCTCTGGAATGGCTTAAATTTAGAACGCTGGTTCGAACGCTTCTTTGAAAACATGCAAGACATACCTACTGCAGTTATAACCGAAGGTATTACTCCTCTACCGATTCGTGAAGGTCCTTACAATAAAAATCCTAACCCTCATGCCTGGATGTCGCCAAAGAATGCGCTGATCTATATAGAAAATATCCGTAAAGCTTTTGTCAAATATGATCCTGAGAATGCCGAAATTTATAATCGTAATGCTAAAGCTTATGCAGAAAAAATGGCTCAATTAGATGCGCCTCTTAGAGAGCGTCTTTCTCGTATTCCTGAAGAACAACGCTGGCTGGTAACCAGTGAAGGCGCTTTCAGCTATCTCACACAAGATTATGGCTTCAAAGAAGTTTACTTGTGGCCAATCAATGCTGAAGAACAAGGTTCCCCACAACAAGTTCGCCGTGTCATTGATACAGTAAGGGTCAATAAGATCCCTGTTGTCTTCAGTGAAAGCACTGTTTCAGATAAACCAGCAAGGCAAGTCAGTAAAGAAACGGGAGCAAGTTACGGTGGGGTACTTTATGTAGACTCCCTTTCCACTCAAAAAGGACCGGTTCCAACTTATATTGATCTACTTAACACTACTGTAGACACTATCGCAAAAGGATTTAATCAATGAATCGTTCATCATTAAACCACCAATCGTTATTTGAGCATCCTCATTTAATTGTGGATAACGCCACTGTCACTTACAACAATGGGCATACTGCTATTTATGAGGCCAGTTTTGACATTACTGGCGGCACAATTTGTGCGCTGGTAGGTATGAATGGCAGTGGTAAATCCACTTTATTCAAAACAATCATGGGATTAGTAACACCTTCACAAGGAAAAGTGACTCTCAACAAACAACCTATCAGAGCCGCATTAAAACAAAATATCATCGCATATGTTCCTCAAACTGAGGATGTAGATTGGAATTTTCCGGTTCTGGTTTCCGATGTCGTAATGATGGGACGCTATGGAAAAATGGGATTTTTGCGCCGTCCCAGCAAACGTGATCATGAAATTGTCAATAAAGCCCTTGAACGTGTCGGACTGACAGAATTGCGTGATCGCCAAATTGGTGAGCTTTCTGGTGGTCAGAAAAAACGAGCATTTTTAGCCCGTGCATTAGCTCAAGAAGGGAAAGTTTTGCTATTGGATGAGCCTTTTACTGGAGTAGATGTTAAAACAGAAAATGCCATCATTGACTTACTTCGTAACTTACGTGAAGAAGGGCATTTGGTCTTAGTATCAACGCATAACCTTGGCAGTGTACCTGAATTTTGTGATCACGTTATTTTGATCAACCGGACAGTGCTTGCAAGTGGCCAAACTGAAAACACATTTACTCAAAAAAATCTGGAAATTACCTTCGGTGGTGTCTTGCGTCATATTAATCTTTCCGCTCCTGAGCTACATAAAGATGATGATCCACGTTCATTGACAGTCATCACCGATGATGAGCGTGCTGCCGTCTTTTATGGGCATACTCATCATATTCCACCACGGCAAAACCCCAAACAAAAGGAAAATCAACCATGATGGAACTGCTTTTACAACCATTCAATTACAACTACATGGTGAAAGCCATGTGGGTAAGTGCCATTGTTGGAGCTGTTTGTGCTTTCTTATCTGCTTATCTGATGCTAAAAGGTTGGTCACTGATGGGTGACGCCCTCTCCCACTCTGTTGTGCCCGGTGTGGCAGGTGCATATGCTCTCGGTTTACCTTATGCAGGTGGTGCTTTTTTTACAGGGATGCTCGCTGCATTATCAATGACATTGGTGCGTCATATTACTCGGCTACGTGAAGATGCTGTGATAGGTTTTATATTCTCCACTTTTTTTGCCGTCGGATTATTGATCGTTTCTTTAAACCCTACATCCGTGAATGTACAAACCATTATTTTAGGCAATATTCTGGGAATTGCTGATGAAGATGTTTTACAAGTTGAAATCATTATTGCAGTTTCCTTCATTACCTTAATGGTACTTTGGAAAGATCTATTGGTTGTCTTCTTTGATGAAACCCATGCTCGCTCTATTGGATTATCACCGTTACGATTGAAAATCATTTTCTTCACTTTATTAAGTGCTTGTACTGTTGCTGCATTACAGACAGTAGGCGCTATCTTGGTTATCGCAATGGTTGTAACGCCTGGTGCAACTGCCTATTTATTAACAGATAGATTTAAACATTTGTTGATTATTGCCGTCGCCATTGGTTCACTCACAAGTGGTTTCGGTGCATATGTGAGCTATTTCCTCAATGGTGCAACTGGTGGAGTTATTGTCACCATGCAAACAGTGATTTTCTTACTTGCGTTCTTTTTTGCCCCTAAACATGGCATGTTGGCCTCTCGCAGACGAGCCAGAAAGGAATCTCTAGCATTGATTCAGGAACAACGCCCATGAACACATTTATTGAATTAATTACTGAACCTTTCATGCATGAGTTTATGCGACGAGCCATCTATGCTGCCATGATGGTAGGAGCTGTTTGTGCTGTACTTTCCTGTTACTTGGTATTAAAAGGTTGGTCATTAATGGGAGATGCTATTTCCCATGCGGTTTTGCCAGGTATCGTGCTCGCTTTTGTAGCGGGCATACCACTTGCAATAGGTGCTTTCCTTTCCGGTATATCTTGTGCATTCGCTACAGGGTATCTAAAAGAACATAGCCGAATCAAAGAAGATACCGTCATGGGGATTGTTTTCTCAGGTATGTTTGCATTTGGGTTAGTACTATTTACTCGTATAGATACGGATCAACACCTGACACATATTTTATTCGGCAGCATACTCGGTATTACCCAGCATGAATTACTCCAAACACTTTGCATTGCAGGGATCACACTAGCTATTATGTTGCTAAAAAGAAAAGATTTTATGCTCTACTGCTTCGATCCTAATCAAGCACGAGTAGTTGGCCTTCCCGTAAAACTTCTCCATTACGGGTTATTATCGCTGTTGGCCCTAACAATTGTCGCATCGTTGCAGGCCGTCGGTATCATCTTGGTTATCGCGATGTTAATCTCCCCCGGCATTATTGCTTTTATACTTTGCCGGAGTTTTGATCGTATGCTGATTGTGGCAATGGTTGCTTCTATATCATCCAGCGTACTTGGCACAATCATTAGCTTCCATATTGATGGTGAAACAGGCCCCTGTATCGTAATCATTCAGGCAATTTTCTTCACTATTGCACTCATTTATGACCAAATAAAACTCGCTTACAAGAAGGCAAACAAGGGAACGCTTGAAAAAATTTCGTCCCAAAATGCATCAATTCCAGAAAAATCAAATTAAAAAATAATAGAGTGCCATATCAAATTTGAGATATGGCCTTATTAATTCCTATTAAAATTCCTTTTATCCTGTTCAAATGTTACATCTGTCTGTAATATAAGCATAGCAATTGTCAACTTAATGAGGTGAAGCATGTGGCAAACAGTGAACCGTCTATTAAGTGAGCATTTTGGCAACGCTGAAATTCACGATAAAGAGGAATTGGTAGGCGGAGATATTCACCGTGCCTGGCATATTAAATATGGTGAACAACATATCTTTATCAAATCCAACGTGAAAGAAATGCTGCCAATTTTTAAAGCAGAAGCAGAACAACTGGAATTACTGGCTCGTAGCAAAACAACCCGTGTTCCCGATGTTTATGGTGTAGGCCACGACCGCAACTATAGCTTCCTATTACTGGAACATTTGCCTATAAAACCATTTAACGCGCATAGCGCGTATCTTTTTGGTCAACATCTTGCAAAGCTACATCAATGGAGTGAACAACCTAAATTTGGTTTTGATTTTGATAACATGCTAGCAACCACCATACAACCTAACGGATGGCAAAAGCGCTGGGATCATTTCTATGCCGAAAAACGCATCGGATGGCAGTTGCAACTTGCTGCTGATAAAGGAATAGTATTTGGAAATATTAGCCAAATTGTTCAAATAATCAGTGACAAACTCCGTCACCACCACCCCCAACCCTCTCTCCTGCATGGTGATCTATGGCCTATGAACTGTGCATCGTTGAACGATAGTTGTGCTGTCACTTTTGATCCTGCCTGCTATTGGGGAGATCGCGAATGTGATCTGGCGATGTTGCCACTTTACCCAGATCTTCCTTTACAAATATTTGATGGTTACCAGAGTGTCTGGCCATTGCCTAAAGATTTCCTTGAACGTCAACCTATTTACCAACTTTACCATTTATTAAACAAATGTAATCTTTTCGGCGGAGAGAATTTTATTTTAGTACAAAATATGATTGATAATCTTTTATCTGAATAGACACGGAATAACCTGATTAATATCACATTTAATTACTGATAATTACCCAATTAATCAAAAAAATAAAATTCATTATATTAAAGATATAAATTTATTTTAGACCAAGCGCTGCATAGAGCATCTTTGTGCTGTTATTAGCTATCAATTAATCTCATTACCATCCTAAAATTTTAAATAAGAAGTAAGCAATTGCACCGATAATAATTGGTGATATGTAAAGGATAAAAATCTGGCTGAATAAAGAGTGACGGGGGAACTCAATTTTAGCCGCTAATTGTTCCTTGGTTATTCCACTTTCTTGCGCGTGTTCAAAGATCATTTGATCTTCAATACGTTCTTTGATGAACTTAAATTGACGATACATTCTCAAACCAGACGCACTCATTGCCAATCCCACAAACATCAGAATATATATGACAATAAAACTGGTATTTTCCCCTGTAATCCCAGCAATACGATCAGGTGTTGGAGAATGTTTCCAGAAAAAATCCAAAAATGGTGTATTGAATTTAATCATTTCTGTCATCATCTGAAGAAAATCATTCAATACCGCGTTAACACCACCACTTCCAATACCATCACCTTTAACTCCGTGTTGCCATGCGGCTAGATTAATCATTGAGACAAAAGTCGACAACAGGGAGGGGACAAAAATAATCCAGCCCAAGATTCGCTTAGCGATAGCAACATATCTAGCTTGTTGATACGTCATTACATTCTCCATTGGCATAAATAATTTTATTTTTTACTCAATGATAGCTCATAAAGAACCAACTTTAATCCTATTTATGGAGTCATTATCTTACCTTACTGATGAAATTATCTCTTTCTTTGCTATCACTCATAACGAGATTTAATTTATTGAAATTGTTACAATCAAACCTCTTTAATCACTGTTATCATCGCGGAGAGATTTGAGATGTCATTTTGTTTATCTATAGAAGCCGCCGTTTTTGATATGGATGGTTTACTGATTGATTCTGAACCTTATTGGGAGCAAGGAGAAAAAAGCGTATTCAGTGAATTAGGACTAGATTTAAATTTAGCAAAAAACCTACCTGACACATTGGGATTACGGATAGATCAAGTTGTTGAGCTATGGTATCAAGCATCACCTTGGCAAGGTACTTCCAAAAGTGAAGTTGAGCAACGTATCATCAATTATGTAGTTCAATCAGTTGAAAAAAACCGTCCCTTGCTACCCGGAGTAGAACATGCTTTAAATCTCTGTCGCGAATGTGGGTTAAAAATTGGTCTGGCCTCCGCATCACCCTATGAAATGATCGAAAAAGTGCTCGGATTGTTTAACCTACGACATTACTTCGATGTTATCGTTTCTGCTGCACACTTACCTTACAGCAAACCACATCCCGAGGTTTATTTGTTGGCAGCCAGTCAACTTGGAGTCAACCCAATTAACTGTCTTACGTTAGAAGATTCATTTAACGGTATGATAGCAACCAAAGCGGCAAGAATGCGCTCAATTGTCGTTCCTGCCGCCCACCATTTTGATGATCCCCGTTGGTCACTGGCTGACATCAAACTGAATTCTCTGGAAAAATTAACACTAAAAAATATTACTGAATAGCCACTGCGCTGCCATTCATCAATACTTATTTCTCTGTATATGGCAGCGCAAATATCAGCCTTCCTCTCAACTAACCAAGCCACAGTTTGAAAAATTTTCCTGGTTACCCTCTATCTTCCTCAGGCAAAACCCTCTATACTGCGTCACTGTATGTATAAACAGCAATTAGCATAAATAATTAGTATAAATCGTTATGACAGCAGAAGGACATCTTCTTTTTTCCGTTGCCAGCCTTGTATTGGCTCACCAGCTAGAAATCACTCCAGAAATAGCACAGGGAGACTGGTTACATATGCTTCCCGGCGTACTTCTGGCTTCATTGTTGCCAGATATCGACCATCCAAGCTCAACCTTAGGTAGATTATTTCGCTTTATATCCATTCCAATCGCACGATTATGCGGACATCGTGGGTTTACACATAGTTTATTAGCTCTGCTCGTGGGGGTTACTCTATTCCAAACTGAAATCCCTTCTAATTGGCCCATTCCAACTGACTTTGTCCATGCAATGGTTATCGGTTATATCAGCCACCTTATTGCTGACATGCTTACTCCCGCCGGTATTCCACTATTATGGCCGCTAAGAATACGTTTTTGTTTGCCTATTCTTAGAGGTAAGGAACGTAAAAAAGCAGAACGCTTTATTGCCGTACTGGTAATGGTGATCGCTATTATCCTTCCACAACACATCAATTTCTCATTCGCTCGCTATTTCGACAGCTTACCATTTAACAAAATCCAGTTTGATAAATTACCAATTGATAAGCTACAGAATCTCTACAAATAACTGATCAATATACATATACAACAAATATCGTAACCCCATTTTAAAATGGGGTTACCTGAAAAATATCAACAATTTCTTATTTATCTCCCGTTGCTTTACAAAAAAATTATCTTAAACAAATGATATATAACTGTAATAGTTGTAATTGAACAAAAAACCAATAAGAATACATTAAGATATATAACCAATTAAACTAGCTAGTGAAAAATAATTATATCAAATTCCATTTAATTATAAGAAAGGGAATTCTTATACTGATAGTATTTCATCTTAAGCATTTCATGGTATGTAGACGATAAATTTCAAATTGGAATACAACTTACAAATCTATATTCCAAGCTACATACCGCAACTCGAAATATAAAGAGTATATAAGTTTTGGAGACTAGAGATGAATTTACCACTCATCATCAACGTGCTAGTTTTTGTAGCACTGCTTATTTTATTAGCAAAAACGAGCTCAAATAAATGGAGCTTATCCAAAAAAGTTCTTGTGGCTCTAGTCGTAGGTGTCGTTTTTGGGCTGGCATTAAACATCATTTATGGAACAGATAATCTTACCGTAAAAGAATCGATTAAATGGTTCAATATTGTTGGTAATGGTTATGTACAACTACTACAAATGGTTATCATGCCGTTGGTTTTTGCTTCTATCCTAAGTGCCATTGCCCGTTTACACAAAGCATCTTCCTTAGGAAAGATAAGCTTTTTTACCATTGGTACATTACTGTTCACTACAGCGATTTCCGCTGTGATCGGCATTGTAATTGCCAACTTATTTGGGTTAAGTGCAGCAGGGCTTATTCAGGGCACTCAAGAAACTGCTCGTTTATTAGCAATTGAAAGCAGTTATATTGGCAAAGTTGCAGATATGAGTGTGCCTCAGATCATTCTCTCCTTTATCCCTAAAAATCCCTTTGCTGACCTAACGGGAGCACGCCCTACTTCCATTATTAGCGTGGTAGTTTTTGCGACATTTTTAGGCATTGCTGCGCTACAAATGATTAAAGATGATCAGGAGCGCGGTAAACGAGCTCTCGTTGCTATTGATACTCTGCAAACATGGACAATGAAGCTGGTTAGGTTAGTTATGCGTCTCACTCCATACGGCGTGATGGCTTTAATGACCAAAGTTGTTGCCAGTTCTAATATCCATGATATTACTCAATTGGGTAGTTTTGTTGTTGCTTCTTACATCGCCCTTGGCCTGATGTTTGTAGTACATGGCGGTCTTTTGGCATTTACGGGTATCAATCCTCTGAAATTCTTTAAAAAAGCAGGCCCCGTACTGACATTCGCATTTACCAGCCGTTCAAGCGCCGCAAGTATTCCCCTGAATGTTGAAACACAAACTCGTCGCCTTGGTGTACCTGAGTCTATTGCCAGTTTCTCCGCTTCTTTCGGCGCGACTATTGGGCAAAATGGCTGTGCTGGCATTTATCCAGCTATGTTAGCAGTGATGGTGGCTCCAACCGTAGGTATTAACCCCTTTGATCCAGTGTGGATTGCAACTCTTGTGGGAGTTGTGACTATCAGTTCTGCTGGGGTGGCTGGTGTTGGTGGTGGCGCAACATTTGCAGCATTGATTGTTTTACCTGCCATGGGCCTACCTGTTACCCTAGTGGCACTGCTCATTTCTGTTGAGCCTCTGATAGACATGGGACGTACAGCATTAAATGTTAATGGTGCTATGACAGCAGGTACAATCACTAGTCAATTGATGAAAAAAACCAATAAAAAGGTGTTTGAACAAGACGAAAAAGTGGTATTAGACCAATCTTAATTCAAAATCTGATGAAATAAACCAGAGAAAACACACTGCCACTGACATGCATTTTCTCTGGAGATTAAATAAAGCCGAGAACCATGATGGATCTCGGCTTTGTATCTATATTAGCTATTGGTTATTAGAAACTAATAGCACTACTTTATATATTCACCGCTACGAAGGGCTTCAATGCGCTTATCTAACGGCGGATGAGATAAGAACAACTCACTGAAACTCTTAGCTTTGCCATTAATACAGAATGCCATCATTCTTCCCTCTTCCTGAGGTTCATAACTGGTCTTAAGACGTTGCAATGCTGCAATCATCTTTTCGCGGCCAACCAATTTCGCTGATCCTGCATCTGCATGGAATTCACGGTAACGGGAGAACCACATGGTAATAATACTTGCCAGAATACCAAATACGATTTCCAACACCATGGAAATCACCATGTAAACGATTGGATTACCATTACTGCTGTTTTCACTTTCATCATCGCTGCTGGAAAGGAAACTTGCAGCGGCCTGTGCAATGATACGTGAAATAAAGATAACAAATGTATTCACGATACCCTGCAACAATGTCATCGTCACCATATCACCATTAGCAATATGGCTAATTTCATGTGCAATGACGGCTTCAGCTTCATCACGGCTCATATTATTCAGTAGCCCTGTACTAACAGCAACCAGAGAAGCATTACGACGTGCCCCGGTAGCAAATGCGTTAATATCCAAGGCATCATAGATAGCCACTTGTGGCATAGTAATTCCAACTTGATCCGCCTGACGACGTACAGTTTCCATCAACCAGGCTTCAGTTTCATTGGCAGGTTTTTCAATAACCTGACCACCAACAGAGCGCAAAGCCATCCATTTCGACATTAACAAAGAAATGAATGCACCACCAAAACCAAACAAACCAGCCATAATCATGAGACCAGCAACACTGCTCCGCTGAACTCCTGTAAGTGAAAGTATTATTCCAAACACCACCATGACAGCAAGGTTTGTGAGGAGGAATAAGGCGATTCTCATCATATAAATTTGCTTCCTTTAATTATCAAACAGTTCAACTAAGAGTTAAGCCATAAGATGGGGACAACACCCATATTATTCAAGTTTTTTAAGACGTTAAGCGATAGAAACAACATAACTTTACAATATAATAAAAAAGGCCGACTACCAAGCCGGCCTTTTATCTATAACGAATTTTAAGACTACCTCGTTACAGCCATTTCAGCGGGCTGATGCGCCAAATCCAATGCAATTTTTACAGATTCATCTAAGTAAGGATCTGGCCCTTTATAATCTTTTGGCAAATCATCAAGTGACTTGAGTGTTTTTTTACCTTCTCGTTTAAAGCGTTCATTAAGACGATTTAATTTGATTGTTTCGTATTCCTTGTTTTCTTTCTCTCTTTGAGCATAGTTCAAGGAGTAAACACCCTTACGTTCTTTAATGGCTTTATAGTAAGCAATATCCTGTTTGATATATTTAAATTCAGGATCATTTACAATCCGTTGATTATGCTGCTTAGTCAGTAGCGGCGTTAACTCTGAAATCGCTTTCGAAGAAGTATAATGTGCAGGCTGAATGCTGTCCCAAGGTAACGCATTATCCTCTTGGCTTTCCCCTATTTCAGAAGGTTCTTCCCCTGTCGGCATAATTATATCAGGCGTTACCCCTTTAAGCTGGGTGCTACCACCATTTATTCGATAGAATTTCTGGATCGTGTATTGCACAGAACCAATTTCAGGCCATTCAGGTCGTAACATTTGATCATAAATGCGATTCAAAGGGCGATATTGCTGAACTGTACCTTTACCAAAAGAAGGCTCTCCCACAATTAATCCACGGCCATAATCTTGCATTGCAGCCGCAAAGATTTCAGATGCAGAAGCACTTCTATTGTCAATCAGAACGACCAAAGGACCTTTATAGTATATTGCTTCATCTGTATCTGCCTCTACTTTCACTCTGCCGGTATTGTCTCGAATCTGAACAATGGGGCCAGTAGGAATAAATAAGCCAGATAGCGATACAGCTTCTGTCAATGCCCCACCACCATTACCACGCAAATCAATAACAACCGACGAAACCCCCTGTTTAGTGAGTTTCTGCAACTGCACTTTTACATCGTTAGTCAAGCCGACATAGAAACTTGGTATATCCAGAACACCAACCTTTTCCTTCCCTACCTTTTTCACCGACATCTTAACAGCATTATCTTCAAGGCGGATATTCTCACGAGTCAAGGTAACAATGTGGTTCTTTGCCCCTTTCGTACTTGGGATGATTTCAAGGCGGACTTTACTCCCCTTCGGCCCTTTGATAAGAGCAACGACATCTTCCAAACGCCACCCAACAACATCAACAATTGGTTTGTCTACCTGCCCAACACCAATGATTTTATCTCCAACTTTCAATAAATTGCTTTTAGCCGCGGGACCACCTGCAAGCAATGAACGAATGGAAACATATTCATCGTCATATTGTAAAACAGCACCGATGCCTTCAAGAGATAAGCTCATCTCTGAATTAAACTGTTCTGTATCACGAGGTGAGAGATAACTGGTATGCGGATCTATTTCACGGGCAAAAGCCATCATAATGCTTTGAAAAACATCCTCACTCTTGGTTTGTGTAAGGCGTTTTAATAACGTTCGGTAGCGTTTAGTCAGAGTTTCTTTGATTGCTTTATCGTCTTTGCCAGATAACTTGAGGTTTATCCAATCAAATTTGATTTTGGCATCCCAAAGCCTATCCAACTCTTCAATACTCTTTGGCCATGGTGCTTTGATACGGTCAGTTTCAATGGTGTCATGATCGTTTAAATCAACAGGTTGCTCTAAACGAGCGAGCACATATTGATAGCGTTCAAAACGGCGCTTTTGCATCAGATTAAATAGATCATACGGAAGTTTTAGATCGCCATTTTCAAGCTCTTTTCCTAATTCTCCCTTGTGAACCGCGAATTGCGCGATATCAGATGCTAAAAAAACATTATGTCCATAATCCAGTTGATTCAGGTAACGATCAAAAATTTTTCCTGAAAAATCTGCATCCAGATAAAACTGGCGATAATGAGAACGAAGAAAGCGGGAAACAATCCGCTTACTTACTGTGGGATGCTGTGGTTCCGGTTTTAAAACCGGCAACTGGCTCAGACTGATAACAGCCATATTGTGACTATTAATAACATTGGCGTTAGTAGCGTGACTACCACTCGCGATATTGCCATTAATAGTATCTGCATAACCTATACTAGAAAATGATAGACCTAAAACGAAAGCCAATGTAATGAGTTTGTTCATGCCCAAGTTGGCCTCCGTATCAGAACTTTAAGTGTTCTGCGCGTACAATCATTGCTAAACCAGTAGGTAACTGCACTCTGACACCATCTTTTGCAATTTCAAGCACAGATGCATCCATTAAGCTTTTTCCTACATTGACTTTGATTGTCTGACCAACTTTCAAAGAGGATACGTCAGTGACTGAATTTAACTCAGGCTGTGCAATTTTTTTTATGGTTTTATCTTCTGGTTTACGCGATTGTTGCGGGCGGTTTTGCGAACGCACTGGACGTTTTTCACCATCACCGGATCTCTTTTGACGACGAGGAGCCGGTTTCTTATTCACAGGGCGTTCATTTTTCTTGTCAGATACGTTTTCAGTTTCACGTTTCTTGGCATTCTGTTCAGATCGTTGAGCCTGTACCCGCGCTTTCGCTTCTGCCAGTTGCTGACGCGCATGTTCAATATGTTCAATTTCCAGCTCGCCACACATGTTCCCGTCAAGGTCGACACGCTGGGCTCCTTCTTTTACACCATAGAGATAACGCCAACTGGAAGTATACAAGCGCAAAGCAGAACGGAGCTGTGTTTTACTCAAACACTCCTCGTCCTGAATACGTTCAACGATGTCCTGAAAGATCCCGATCTTCAAAGGACGTGCTTCACCTTCTGCTACAAAGCAAAGCGGGAAGCGCTCAGCCAAGAAAGCAATGACTTCTTTACTACTGTTCAACTTAGGTTGATTTTCCATGAAATTTCCTGATTACAACGGTTTTGCCAACCAGCGCAGGCATGAACAGGCGACATTATAATAGTGTTGCTGATAAATGCCACGTTATACGTATGTTAAGTTACGTTCTGTTGTAGATATTTTGACACAACACATTGTTCCAAATGGTTACAAAGCCTGATAACTAGCGCCTTCAAGCCATTTTCATCATTCTCGTCAAACCGATCAAAAACCGTGCTATCAATATCCAAAACGCCAATAACTTGTCCATTAACTTCTAAAGGAAGTACAATTTCAGCATTACTGGTGGCATCGCAGGCTATATGACCAGGGAAAGCATGCACATCAGAAATACGCTGTATACTCTTATTTGCAACAGCCGTTCCACATACCCCTTTTCCTACCGGAATACGAACGCAAGCGATCTTACCCTGAAATGGCCCTAATACCAGGGTATCATCATCAACTAAATAAAAGCCAACCCAATTAACATTATCCAAACGTTCGTATAACAATGCGCTTGTGTTAGCAAGAGAAGCGATAAGATCGTATTCCCCTGATAGCAGTGCCATCAGACTATCTGCTAACTCTTGATAAAATTTATTCTTATCCATAAGCTCCTACGCAACAGATCAATATTTAACAAAATAAAAACAATAATTTTACATTAAATTTTTACCATGTTTGACAGACTATTTCTAAGCATAATCTGTCACTATGATTTAAATTTTCTTTCAGAATACCGTCTCTTTGCCTAAATTTAAATTTTCTTTAATTATTTTTACCAGTATTCACTTATAAAATTTGGGGACATATCACAGCTTATTTAAAAGATCGCCAGATTTGCACCCAGGATCGTGCCTTTGTTCATATTTTTATGATAAAACACCTTATTGTTACTTTAAGCGGTTATTTTATTTTCATTTACTTATTAGGGCGTGTTGATGTTTTGTGAGGGATTATTAGACAGCATGATGATTTGGTATAATTACTTTCGCCAAAAAACAACCAGACCTCACCATCATGCCGCG
>NZ_MKGR01000007.1:91988-95067 GCF_001908095.1 Xenorhabdus thuongxuanensis
GAACGGAATTACGCCAGTATGTTGGCTCTGGCGTTTATCATTGTCTGGTTGCCCATGTGGGCTGAATGAATTATGACCTTAAAACATCAACAGACCCTATACATCTAAGAAATAAAAAAAGGCCGAGTTCACTCCTCTACTCGGCCCAGGGAAAAATGGCTCTATCAAAGAGCCTTGCGCTAAAAGTTGCCATTGAGACGTAGAACAACTTACTACCTAAAGCGTAGTTGACATACAATGATTTACCAAATTTTAACCATTATCGGTTGTATGAATGGTCACATAAAGCTAATGCCGCTTTCTGGAATGGCTCAATGCTCATTTTTTGATTTGGATGATCGGGATCATTTAAGAGGATTGTATCTAATGATGATGCAATCACTTTATTGGCTTGCATCAGTTGTGTCGCTCGATCATTCAAGGGATACTGCATCAATGTGCTGGGATTTATCACAAACAACGCGCCATCTGCTCGGCAATCAAGCATGACCTCTTCGCGAGTAAATGCCCACTGTTTGCCAAACTGTAGCTTGCTGATCGTTTTTATTGGTGCAGCGACTCCCTGAAAAGAGAGAAGCAAAAGAGGCAGAGCCAAAAATAGTCGTTTCATTATCTTTCCCCTAATAGATACATACCGTGATTTTATCGCTAATTTTCCTGTTTATGTACCCAGATTTGCACCAATCATTCAATAATCACGCAGGAGGTTGCGTTGCAAAAATCGCTACGCATAACAATGCGGTTGTACCCAGAATAATTTCCAGCCAGCTATTGATTATCAATTGCTGATAGCTCCTTTTCTGCTTTAATTTGGGAACTAAAATATAGCGGTTAATCAAAGCTAAAAGAACCATTCCAATAACCAGAACTATTTTTAACCATAGCATGGATTGGTATTCAGACAGAGCACGACTGAAAATGGGCCAACCTGGAATTAGAATCACACTACTCATAATTCCAGTCACAATCACCAGAAACACAGCAAAATGCCCATAAAGAGAGAATTTCCTCATGGCTGTTATGCTATCTGCATATAGGTTAGTCGCATTCGGCGATAAGTTTGCTTCTGCTGATTGCCGGAATCGCAAGAATTGCAGACACAGTAAGAATGGCCACAATCCACCAAACCAGTAACCTGCACTAAGTAAATGAATAACCTGATTGGCTTGAAGTAATAGCCCTATGCTTCCTTCATGCATAGCTGCATGTCCAATGAAAGCATGACTTGAGAGTAAAATGGTCGAGCAACCTAATAACAGGAAATTTCTGACCTTAATGTTAGAAAGGAACAGTCCGCCAACGGCAAGTACAGCAATCAATAATTGCCATTTCCATACTTGTCCAAAAGAGGTTCCCAAGACAGCTAGCCAGATATCCAGAGCATAAACATCGTGCCAGCCATCCCCCATTAATCCAGCCTGCACAATAAACCAGATGATTGAGGTTATAAAAGCCAGCACGGTGCTGATTAACACTCCAACTCTTAACCTTTCTCTCATTAGGATCGAAAAATGCCCAGAAACAAGCATTACGGTAAATAAGCCAAGGCCGAACATCAACATAACGACTACAAAATGAGAGAAACGGCAGAATACGTATAGCGCCTCTAAAGAGATCATTATCTTACGGTAAAGCTATAAACGCCTTTTGTTTTATGACCATCGACAGAGAGTACACTCCAGTCAACACTGTATTTTCCTGTAGCAAGTTTGCCTTCAACTGGCAGGATTAACTTGGTTTTAGTTTCAGGATCGAGTTCCAATCTACCTGTCTTAACTACGGTCTTTTCTGGGCCAATCAATTTTACCTTACTGAACCCAAGTTCAATATGTTCTGAGAAGTTCAAGGTGATAGTTTGTGGGGCTATTTCAACCGTTGTATTTTCTGCGGGAGTCTGATCTTTCAAATGTGCATGAGCCAAAGCTTGCTGACAAGACATGCCGACAAACAGAACCACAAGAGCAGATAATTTGGTCCAGAATGAACGGATGTTAAGAATGAACATATAGATAACCCTTTAATATGTAGATGAATTTTTATACTTGAAGGGAGATTCTATACCAAAAAATCTGTTTAATCTGCGGTAATCAACGAGTAATGTCCTGACCTGTGAGGCACTACGCAAAAATGGGAATAAAAAAGGAAGGTCGTAACCCCAATTTTACAATGCATAAAAAAAACACAAAGAAACAGGAGTTACAATGGAAAAACAGATGAAATTGATTTATCCGGTTATTTTCTCTACCTAGTTAGATCTTAAATGGCAGAATAACCGGCAAAGCTCAAGTTGAAAAATGCAAGAATCAGGCGTGTGCTGGTGCCGTAGATAATCCCTTAAGATCTTTATCCAACAAGAACAGGGCTTTTCCACTTTCACCCACCATCTCTAGTTTGTCCAGAATAGATTTGAACAGTTTTTCTTCTTCATGCTGCTCAGCAACATACCACTGCAAGAAATTAAAAGTAGAGTAGTCTTGTGTCGTCATCGCTACATGGGCAAGTTTATTGATCTCTTCTGTGATCAATTTTTCATGCTCATAAGTCTGGTTAAACACATCAGAGATAGACTTGAATTCTACAGGAGGAGCCTGAATAGCGCCCAATACAGGCATTGAACCAGTGTCACCCAAATAATCAAACAAGCGTTGCATATGTTGCATCTCTTCCTGTGAGTGAGTCTTTAAAAACGCTGCTGCGCCTTCATATCCCTTATCACTGCACCATGCACTCATTTGCAGATATAAATTTGCAGAATAAAATTCCAAATTCAGTTGTTCATTTAATTTTTTGATCATTTCTTGTTTTAACATCGGATAACTCTCCTAATAATTCATTAAACTCTGCGTATTATGCCAATTAAAATCATATAATACAAAAACAAAATAAAAATATATAAGATATTGATATGTAATATTTTAATCGTAAACATCAACAAGAATAAATCTCATTAAATATAAGAAAATAAGAATCAATTTTATTATATTATGGCTTTAGCCAGTTTAAGATGCGTTAGCTTCTTAAACATAAAACCATATATGGACACCGACTCAATGCAAGTGGGCAACCTATTTTTCTTTTT
>NZ_MKGR01000007.1:95167-133331 GCF_001908095.1 Xenorhabdus thuongxuanensis
GAACGGAATTACGCCAGTATGTTGGCTCTGGCGTTTATCATTGTCTGGTTGCCCATGTGGGCTGAATGAATTATGACCTTAAAACATCAACAGACCCTAAACAAAAAAGAGTTTATTAATTTTCTTTTAGATAAATTAAAAATGAGTTTTCAGAGAGGCCAAAATGGAACATAACTTAGCCAAATTATCTAAAGATGAAATGGATAAGGTCAATGTTGATTTAGCAGCATCCGGTGTTGCTTTTAAAGAACGTTATAACATGTCTGTCATTCCTGACACTGTTGAACAATCACAACCTTCGCATCTGCGAGAGTATTTTCAACAACGCTTACAGCATTACCGCCAGCAGTCAAGATTACTGTCACGATTGCCTTATGAACCTAAAAGCCGTTGAGGGAATGATAAAAAAGGATAACCACCCTTTGCGGGTGGTTATCCTAACTATTTCCAACAAATTTATCAGTCGCTTTGATAAGTTGGTGTAAAATACCGACTTCATCGGAAGAGTGTCCAGCACCTTCCACAATGTGTAATTCAGCTTCCGGCCACACTTTTGCCAAATCCCACGCATTCTGTATCTGACATGCCATATCATAGCGGCCATGTATAATCACAGCAGGGATATGCCTGATCACATCAATATGATCCAGTAATTGCTGGGTTTCATCCATAAAACCATTATTGATAAAGTAATGGTTTTCAATACGTGCAAACGCCAAGGCAAAATTATCTTCTGAAAAAGAGGCTGAGTTTGCAGAAGGCAGCAATGTTACTGTTTCTCCTTCCCAGAGACTCCATAAACGTGCAGCTTCCAACTGTATTTGCAAATCATCACTGGTCAGTCGTTTGTTATAGGCGGCTATTACATTTTTACGTTCTTCTTCCGACAGAATAGATAATGTACGTTCCCATTTTTCTGGGAAAAAACGAGAAGCGCCTTCTTGATAATACCAATGCAACTCTTGTGGACGGAGCAAGAAAATCCCTCTTAGCACTAATTCTGACACACTATTCGGGTGTTTTTCAGCATAGGCCAAAGACAGTGTTGATCCCCATGAGCCACCAAAAACCAGCCACTTTTCAACTCCCATAAGATTACGTAGCCGTTCAAGATCCTCTATCAAATGCCATGTTGTATTATTTTCCAGGCTAGCATGGGGTTTAGAACACCCACAGCCCCGCTGATCAAATAACATAATATGATAGCGTTCTGGATCAAATAACTGACGATGATAGTTTGCTATCCCACCACCAGGGCCACCATGGATAAATACTGCGGGCTTACCTTTTGGATTACCGCACAACTCCCAATAAACCTGGTGTCCATCTCCCGTATCCAGATAACCTGTTTGATACGCATCATAAGCGGGATAAAGTTTTCGTTGTTCCGTCATAAAGCCCTCTCACTGTTTAAACAAAACGGGATACTTTCCCAGTATCCCGTACATATTTAAAGAAAAGATAGCGTGACAAATTATTTTCTTTTATTTACTTTACTTCACTATAACTGATAGTCTCTTTTTGACAATCTATTGTGACATTGTAACTTTTATCTTTTTTCGTACCTCGGACGATCAGAGGAACCTGCAGTGCATTCGTATCACCAGTAATATCATTGACATTTACCCATGCAATCGGTTTTGAAGTGCCTAATTGCTTTCTGTCTTTATCCCAGTGATTAATGCGATTTTGTAAGAAATCTTGCTTAACCTGTGCCGCTACTTGATCTTTGGTTAAATTTTTACAAGAAATAAACTTTGCCACACGCTCGTTTTCAGCAGCGATTGCAGTAAACGAAACAGAAAACAGAACACTTGCACTCAATAAACCAATACGACGAATAAACTGGCTTGCCTTCATATTACCTCCTATTACCATCCAAATAGTATGGATTAAAAGTTGCGATAAATTAACACGTAGTAGAAAGTAATTATGTGAGTTTTGTTAAAAATGCGTTGTGACTAGTTTTCACCATCTTCAAATAAAACATGGATCTGCTCATTGTTCTGGTGCTTTTCACGTAATTCCTTAGCAACAATAGCAATGGCTTCTCCACTGCCCATTCCTTCGGAAATGAGCTGATGGATCTTTTCTACGGCAACTTGCTGCTCTTCATGGGATAATGCTGGCATACCTGAAAACATCGTTATAACCTCAAACAAAACATAGCAATTATTGGCAAACGACGATTATAGCCTGTTTTATCTCAAGTCAGGAGCGAGATTGTGTGATAATCTCCGTGGATTAATATGTTATTCCTTGTGGATTGCCAAACACCAATATTGATGCCGTCATGAAAATTGCATTACAAAAACGACAATTACCGTATTCTCCTGATCTCGCCATTCACTATTTTTCCCCCCTCTCAGCATTACCTTGGGTCATGCTGTTACATTCTGGAACCGCCGAACATCCGCATAATCGATTTGATATTATCGTCGCCGAACCTATGACAACTCTTGTTACCCGAGGAGCATCTACCGAAATTAATCGTAATGGTAAGGTTTCTCTTTCTCAGGGAGATCCCTTCCTGCTATTAAAAGACCACCTTCACGCTAGTGGTATTGATGTTCAGTTTGATCCAGATCTCCCTTTTCAAGGGGGAGCATTAGGTATATGGGGATACGATCTCGGACGACGTATCGAAAAGTTACCTGAATTAGCTACCAATGAACTGAGTTTTCCTGATATGGCTATAGGGATTTACGATTGGGGATTGATTATTGATCATCAGCTAAAGAAAGCGACGTTACTGAGCTACCACAATATTGACGAACGGCTGACATGGTTAGAGTCTCAGCGAGAAAACAGAAAAGAAGGCTTTTCCCTGACAAGTTCGTGGCAATCCAATATGACAGCACAGCAATACCACGAAAAAATTGCTCAAATCCATCGCTACCTACGAGAGGGAGATTGCTATCAAGTCAATTTATCACAACGGTTCCATGCCAATTACGAAGGAGATGAATGGCAGGCATTTATCCAACTCAATGAAAGTAACCAGGCTCCTTTTTCTGCTTTTATCCGCTTGCCTGAGCACTGCATTATCAGCGTTTCACCTGAACGCTTTATTCTTTTGCAAGATCATCATATTCAGACGCGCCCAATAAAGGGAACGCGGCCCCGATTGCAAGACCCCACTGAGGATCAATTGCAAGCAGAGAAATTAGCAAATTCACGGAAAGATCGCGCGGAAAACTTGATGATTGTTGATTTATTGAGAAACGACATTGGGCGGGTTGCTATTCCAGGATCTGTCAAAGTCCCTGAATTATTTATTGTTGAACCTTTTCCGGCTGTACACCATCTGGTCAGCACCATCACAGCAATCTTGCCCGACACATATCATGCCACAGATTTACTGCGTGCCTGTTTTCCAGGCGGCTCAATTACGGGTGCCCCTAAAATCCGGGCCATGGAAATCATTGAAGAGTTGGAGCCACATCGCAGGCATGGATATTGTGGTGCTGTTGGCTATATTAGTTTCTGCGGTACAATGGACAGCAATATTACTATTCGTACCTTGCTGACAGAAAAAGGAAAAATTTACTGTTGGGCAGGGGGTGGTATCGTCGCAGATAGCATCGCTGAAAAAGAATACCAAGAAACATTTGATAAACTCGGACGGATCTTACCTCAATTAGGGGAACTATCTATACCATGACATCGCTCTCTGACTTCATTCATCGGTTTCAATTGCAGCTTCCTGCACGACCAGCATATTTAGCCAGCAACCAACGGAATGCTGCGGTATTGTTACCGATTATATGTAAGCCAGAACCAACGCTGTTATTCACTCAACGCTCCGCAAGCCTCCGCTCCCACGCCGGACAAATTGCTTTTCCGGGCGGAGCGGCAGATCCTGAAGACGCTTCCCTTATTGCCACCGCGTTGAGGGAGGCAGAAGAAGAAGTCAGCCTACCGCAAGATAAGGTACAAATACTGGGGCAATTAACTCCCTTGGATAGCCTTGGAGGTTATCGTGTTACTCCGGTAATTGGGCTTATTTCCGAACCAATCTCTTTTCGAACCAACCCAACAGAAGTCGCAAGCATTTTTGAAATTCCGCTGTTTGATGCACTTTCTCTTCCCCATTATCGGTATCTGGATATAAAACGCCGCAATCAACAGCGCCGAGTCTATTTTTATTGGCACCAAGAACATATGATTTGGGGATTAACCGCAGACATTATTTATCGTTTAGCACAGCAAGTGCAAAAAACGCCCTAGATTGGACACAAAACGCCATAAAACTGTGCATTACTTATCCATAATCATATCAATTGCTATTATAATTAAAAAAAAACTGTAAACTCCTTTATCAACACTACCAAATAACAGTAAAGTAGCGCGCTTTATATAAATAACTATATCTCTCTTCTTTAAAGGAGTCTGGCGTGATTAGCGTTTTCGACATGTTTAAGGTGGGTATTGGCCCATCCAGCTCTCATACTGTTGGTCCTATGAAAGCAGGCAAACAATTTGTCGATGATCTTGTAAACCAGGGGGTAATGTCCTCTATCACGCGTGTAGCTGTTGATGTATACGGCTCACTTTCATTAACCGGGAAAGGTCACCATACGGATATCGCTATCATCATGGGTCTGGCAGGTAATATGCCGGCAACTGTTGATATTGATTCAATTCCAGGTTTTATTCGTGATGTTGAGCAAACTGAACGTTTGCCGCTGGCAAATGGTTTACACGAAGTCGATTTTCCTCGCGATGGCGGTATGAACTTCCGTAGCGATAACCTATCACTGCACGAAAATGGCATGCAAATTCATGCGTTCGCCGGTGACGAAAAAGTTTACAGCAAAACCTACTACTCCATCGGTGGTGGTTTTATTGTTGATGAAGAACATTTTGGCAAGCCATCCCAGGATTCCAAACCTGTTTCTTATCCTTACAGCTCTGCGGCTGAACTGCTGATGAACTGTAATAAAACAGGCTTGTCTGTTTCTGGCCTGATGATGAAAAATGAATTGGATCTACACAGCAAAGAAGAAATTGCTGAGTATTTCGCAGATATCTGGGCAACCATGCAAGCTTGTATTGAACGAGGCCTGAACACAGAAGGAGTTTTACCAGGCCCATTGCGTGTTCCTCGCCGTGCAGCCGCACTGCACCGTATGCTGACATCATCAAACAAATTGTCTAATGACCCAATGAATGTTGTTGATTTAGTCAATATGTTTGCATTAGCCGTCAATGAAGAAAATGCCGCTGGTGGCCGTGTTGTTACAGCGCCAACCAATGGCGCATGTGGTATTGTTCCTGCCGTTTTGGCCTATTACAACCATTGTATTGAGCCTGTAACAGCGGAACTGTATACCCGTTATTTTCTGGCTGCAGGTGCAATCGGTATCTTGTATAAAATGAATGCCTCTATTTCTGGTGCTGAAGTTGGCTGCCAGGGTGAAGTTGGGGTTGCTTGTTCTATGGCGGCAGCCGGCCTTGCAGAATTACTCGGCGCAAGCCCTGAGCAGGTTTGTATCGCAGCAGAAATTGGCATGGAACATAACCTCGGTTTGACTTGTGACCCTGTTGCAGGTCAGGTGCAAGTTCCTTGTATTGAACGTAATGCTATTGCATCAGTTAAAGCGATTAATGCTTCCCGTATGGCACTTCGCCGTACCAGTGAACCACGTGTTTCTCTCGATAAAGTTATTGAAACCATGTATGAAACGGGCAAAGATATGAACGCGAAATACCGTGAAACTTCACGCGGTGGTTTAGCGATAAAAGTTCAATGTGACTAACACAATACATCGTTCATTTATTGCACAGTTGGCGATAATCCTGTCTATTTTTTCTACATTTAGATTTTGATTGAAATAGTATCCCTGCCATTTGGTAGGGATATTTTTTTGGCTGAAACGAGTGACTAAAGTACATAATTTCCCATCTTGCGATAAAAACATCGCAATTTTTTTATAAGAAAATTAAGAAAATGTTACCGGAAACAGAAATAAATATCTTACTATAATAAATTATCAAAACTTAAAAATAAATTATTATTATTTATTGGAATAAAATATTGTTTTAACCTGCCAAAATAGTCTGACTTAATTTTTCTGACTGATAGCAATTTTCTTGAAGGCTGCTAATGATAATCTAATGGCATATTTTCTTATGTAACAAAATATAAAACACGACTGTTTTATGTTCACGACTATCCTATTGATTGATAGGTGGTTCAATACATTAGAAATGTTGAGTGTGAGCTTGCAGTAGTCTGAGTTCAATTGTTATAGAAAGGGGAAAACAAGTGAGTATAGCCATTATGATTGGCACACACGGGGCTGCGGCGGAACAACTGCTTCGTACCACAGAGATGTTGATTGGGGAACAGGAAAATGTTTCTTACATCGACTTTGTACCCGGTGAAAATGCTGATACGTTATTCGAGAAATACAACCAAAAGCTGGAATCGCTTGATACAGAACAAGGCGTGCTGTTTTTTGTCGATACTTGGGGTGGTAGCCCATTCAATGCCGCAAACCGCATCGTGATTGATAAAGACAACTACGAAATCGTTACTGGTGTAAATGTTCCGATGCTTGTTGAAGCTTTCATGTGTCGTGACGATGATCCAACCATGGAAGAACTGGTTTCTGTTGCATTGGAAACCGGTAAAGAAGGGATTCGAGCCCTCAAAACAAAACAAGCTGAAGAGCCTGCCAAACCGGAACCTGTTAAACCAGCCCCTATCGCTGCACCTGTTTCGGCAACTTCAGCTTCATCAACCTCTGCGGGCGGCCATATGAAAATTGCTCTCGCACGTATTGATGATCGCCTGATCCACGGCCAAGTTGCTACCCGTTGGACTAAAGAAACTAATGTCAAACGTATCATTGTCGTCAGTGATGAAGTTGCCCAAGATACTGTTCGTTCTACTTTGTTGAAACAAGTCGCACCTCCTGGCGTTAGCGCACATGTTGTAGACGTTGCCAAGTGTGTTCGGGTTTACAACAACCCCAAATATACCGGTGAACGCGTTATGCTGTTATTCACTAATCCGACAGATGTTCTGCGTATTGTAGAAGATGGTGTCGCTATCGAATCCGTAAATATCGGTGGCATGGCTTTCCGTCAAGGAAAAACCCAGATCAACAACGCAATTTCCGTTGATAAAACCGACATTGAATCCTTTGAAAAACTGAACTCTCGTGGCATAGAACTTGAAGCCCGTAAAGTTGCCAGTGATACCCGTTTGAACATGATGGATCTGCTGAAAAAAGTTGAATAAATAAGAACAGATGTCATTTCATTAACCATTACTCAATAACAAAATTCTTACCAAATTACATTTGGTTACAGGAGAAAAACAATGGAAATTACCGTTGTTCAACTTGTGTTGATATTTATCGTAGCCTGTATTGCAGGCATGGATTCAATTCTTGATGAATTTCAATTTCACCGTCCATTAGTTGCTTGTACATTAATCGGCTTAGTGCTTGGTGATATGAAAACCGGCATTATCATCGGTGGTACACTGGAAATGATTGCCCTTGGCTGGATGAATATCGGTGCAGCAATCGCCCCCGATGCAGCATTGGCTTCCATCATTTCAACCATTCTGGTTATCGCAGGTGGGCAAGATGTCGGTGCGGGTATCGCATTGGCTATCCCACTGGCAGCAGCAGGCCAGGTTCTGACTATCATTGTCCGTACCTTAACTGTTGGCTTCCAACACGCAGCAGACAAGGCCGCAGAAAATGGTAATCTTCGTGCAATTAGCGTCCTTCACGTTTCAGCTTTACTACTTCAGGCTATGCGAATCGCCATCCCTGCTCTGATTGTTGCTGTCTCAGTAGGAACTTCTGAAGTTCAGCATATGTTGAATTCCATTCCACAAGTGGTCACCAGCGGCTTGAATATCGCCGGTGGTATGATCGTGGTTGTCGGTTATGCAATGGTGATTAACATGATGCGTGCCGGTTATCTGATGCCATTCTTCTACCTTGGTTTCGTAACGGCAGCCTTCACTAACTTCAACCTTGTCGCATTAGGTGTGATTGGTATTGTCATGGCAATCCTATATATCCAGCTTAGCCCAAAATACAATCAATCACAGGCAGCCACCCATGCTGGTAATACTCCAAACGACCTTGATAACGAATTAGATTAAGAGGATAAACAACATGTCAGAGGCAACAAATATGGGTCAGAAAAAGCTGACACAAAGCGATATTCGTGGTGTATTCCTCCGTTCTAACCTCTTTCAAGGATCGTGGAACTTTGAGCGTATGCAGGCACTCGGTTTCTGCTTCTCAATGATACCAGCCATTCGTCGTCTGTACCCGGAGAATACCGAAGAAAGGAAGCAAGCTCTCAAACGACATATGGAATTTTTTAATACCCATCCTTATGTTGCAGCACCTATTCTTGGTGTCACCATGGCAATGGAAGAGCAACGGGCAAATGGGGCTGACATTGATGACGGGGCTATCAACGGTATCAAAGTGGGTTTGATGGGTCCTTTAGCGGGTGTAGGTGATCCTATTTTCTGGGGAACTGTTCGTCCGGTATTCGCTGCTCTGGGTGCAGGTATTGCCATGAGTGGCAGTCTGTTAGGCCCTATTCTGTTTTTCCTCCTGTTTAATTTAGTGCGATTACTCACTCGTTATTTAGGTGTGGCTTATGGCTACAAAAAAGGATTGGATATCGTTAAAGATATGGGTGGTGGCTTTTTGCAGAAAATGACGGAAGGAGCATCAATTCTTGGCTTGTTTGTCATGGGTGCACTTGTCAATAAATGGACCAAAGTTAATATCCCACTTGTGGTTTCTGAAGTTCCTGATCCAGTCACTGGTGAGATGAAAGTGACGACGGTTCAAACCATCCTTGACCAATTAATGCCCGGCCTGATGCCATTGTTGTTAACATTTGGTTGTATGTGGCTACTGCGGAAGAAAGTCAATCCATTATGGATTATTATCGGCTTTTTCGTGCTGGGGATCGTCGGTTTCCGTTTTGGTTTCCTTGGCTAGATCCGATATTCCTGCCTGACTGGAATGTTTAGGGGAGGTTTTACCTCCCCCTTTCTTTATTCATCAGTAAATATACTATAAATTTTCCACGTAATATGAAACCAGGGATTAAAAATGAGTCTGAATGATATTGTTCTAATAGTTTTAATTATATTGATGCTCTCTTTTGCGATCTATGATGAATTTATTATCAATCAGCTCAAAGGAAAAACGCTGTTAAATATCAAACTTAAAAGAAAACAGCGAATTGATGCCCTAATATTTATCATTTTGATTGCTATTGTTATTTACAATAATGTCACATCACATGGCAGTCAGTTCACGACCTATTTATTATCATTTATCATCTTGATGACATTATATCTAGGTTATATTCGCTCACCAAAACTAATATTCAAAAAACAGGGTTTTTATTATACCAACCATTTTTTTTCGTATGAAAGCATTAACGCAATGAATTTATCTGAAGATGGCATTCTTATGATGGACTTGGGACAGCATAAAATCTACCTATCAGTAACAAAACTGGATGACTTAGAAAAAATTTATCAGTTTCTTGTTAACAACAAATGATTTCTCTTGGCGGATTCGACTAAATAAGATCAATAATTCATATTGGTCTTATTTCCCTCCTAAAATAGATATAGATAACGATAAGCATTATCATTTTTATATTTAAAATATAGCAAAATATTTTTTATCTTTTATTCTTAATATGATATTGTCCGTCACAGTCATTGGGGAGTAGCCTGTTCCAGAGAATCTCTGGAAAATTCGTATCAACATACTCGTTTAAAATAAAACGTGGTACGAATACCTAAAGAACCTAATAAAATCCAGGTTATTACGTCCCCGTTATATTTCAAGTGACAATTAACAAAGTGAAACTTGAAAGATTACGGGGATAAATCGGTTGGCAAGACCATAGACACATAACAACACCATTGGTTGGGGGTGTGTTGTGTGTGTATGGAATCACCCAACCGAGGCTATTTTAATGAATCTCTATGCAACACTTATTCTCGCGCTCGCCCTTTCCATGGATGCCTTCGCCGCTGCTGTAGGAAAAGGAGCCGCCCTTCACCGACCCCATTTTCGCGAAGCCATCCGCACAGGTATCATCTTCGGCTTGGTTGAAGCCTGTACACCTTTAATCGGTTGGTCATTGGGCCTGTATGCCAGCCAATATATTATGGAATGGGATCATTGGATTGCCTTTTTCTTGCTGTTGATCCTTGGCTGCCGAATGATAGTCGATAGTTTCAAGCATGAACCTGAAATTTCCTGCCAAACCACACCTAAACGCCATAGTTCAGCGGCACTAGTTCTCACTGCAATTGCAACCAGTTTGGACGCGATGGCAATTGGTGTCGGCCTTGCCTTCTTACAAGTTGATATCTTCCATACAGCCATGACAATTGGACTTATGACCATGATTATGGCTACGCTAGGCATGTTAATTGGTCGTTATATTGGTCCACTATTGGGTAAAAGAGCCGAGTTGATTGGGGGGGTGGTCTTAATTGCCATTGGCTTCAATATATTATTCGAGCATCTTAAATTATTTTGGTATGCGGAATAAGGTTATTATTTATCGTTCTTCACATTGTAACGTTATTACTGCACTTACTCCGGATATATAGCGCTATATTCCGGAGATTTGTTCCCTTGTCATCATGCTTCTACAGTTTAATAAGATGACAGCAATCTTTTTTTATTATCAAATACGTCGATATACTTTTAACGTGAAATCTGCTTCGCAATTAAACTGTTCTCTCAATATCAAATGCATTTTAATTTCTTCTGATGTCCGCCAGGCAAAAGGGGTCATCTGCAATAAATTATGCGCTTGTTCACCATCTAATGACATTTCATAATCTAGCGTTTCGGTTGAAATTAATTCAAACCCTTCCCATTGTTCCTGATTTTCAGGATGTAAATGCACTTCCTGATAAATAAGCTCTTTTAATTGATACAGATGACGAGGCCCTGGCGTTACTGTCAGTACGATACCATCTGTTTTCACCACTCTAGCTAACTCTGCTGCTTTGTAAGGAGCGTAGATCCGCAAAATACCATCCAGTGAACTATCCGCAAATGGCAGCCGATGGCTAGAAGCCACACAGAAATTAACATCAGGGTAACGTTTGGCACCATAACGAATTGCGACTTTCGCCACATCCAATCCATACACTGCCAATTTCCGGTGAAGATTAAGCTGTTCCTGAACCGCGGCTGTGTAATAACCTTCACCACAACCAATATCCAGCAGAGTGTCAGCGCTTTCTGGTAAATATTTGCCAAGCAATTCAACCGTTTTTTGTTGCAGGGCTTGATAATGTCCAGAATGCAAAAACGCCCTTCTCGCTTGCATCATTTCTACACTGTCCCCAGGCTCTTTTGAGCGTTTATGCTGAACGGACAGTAAATTGACGTACCCTTCTTTTGCACAATCAAACTGGTGATTGTTTTCGCAACGCCATTGGTAGCTAGCAAACAGTAACGGTAAGTGACATAAAGGACATTGATAAGACATAACATTCCGATGGATAGGGAAAAATCAAGGGTGTACTATACCATATTTTTGATACATACGTTTTTTAACCCTATCTTTTTGAAATTTAAGTCTAACACTCCATTATGTTACTAAATTAAAGAAATTGGATTGACTATTTCCAACACGATATTTATTGTTTTTTGTTACCAACGATTAACATTTCAATCACAAAATGGAGATAACATGCCATACGATAATCTAGAGACCAAACGGCTTCTATTAAAAAGACTCGCTTATGACGACGCCATTCAAATTCAGCAAAAATTTCCTCATTGGGATGTCGTCAAATACTTAGATAGCAGCGCAGTCCCCTGGCCATATCCTGACGATGGCGCAGAATATTTTGTCAAAAACGTAGCTTTTCCCGCCATACAATCAGGAAAAGCCTGGTTATGGTCTATTCGGATAAAAAAACATCCCGATGAACTCATCGGTATGATCGGGTTACATGATAGGCAAGATAATAACCGAGGATTTTGGCTCTCCTTAGAGCATCAAGGCCAAGGATTGATGCGTGAAGCCTGTGAAAAAGTGACTGATTATTGGTTTCACGTACTGGGACAATCCGTTCTCAGAACACAAAAAGCCAGTATTAACCACGGTTCGAAGAAAATCTCATTGACACAAGGGGAAAGGCTGATAAAAGTGGAAGAAAAAAAGTATGTTTCAGGAAAATATGATTGCGAATTCTGGGAAATAAACAAGGAAGAATGGTGTAATCGACATCGCTTTCTTGATAAGTTTTAACCTATCTATTAATCCTGCATGTTCTGCCTGGGAAACTGAGCTTGCAGGAATGGTAGTAATAATAAACCTATCATTACTGCGCAGACAGAAATGGTAATAAATAACCCCTTCCAATGATAACATTTTAAAATAACGGCAAAAGGATAGCCGGCAAGTGCAGCTCCCGTATAAGCAAAGAGGCCAACAAACCCAGTTGCAGCTCCTGCAGAATCTTTATGGGAACATTCCGCAGCTGCCATACCAATCAACAATTGTGGGCCAAAAACAAAAAAACCAATTACAAAAAAGCCAATTGATTGAAAAATCACACCAGTCATAGGCATCAACCATAAAGCTGCCACAGATAAGAAAATACCCATTGCAAATATCAAGTTCATTGGTCCACGGTTGCCACCAAATACTCTATCCGATCCCCAACCAGCCACCAGCGAGCCTATAAAGCCACCCACTTCAAAAAGTGACAATACTGCGTTTGCACTCACTAAATCATAATGATGATATTCTGTTAGATAGAGGTTTCCCCAATCGTTAATACCAGTACGGACGATATAGACCAAAACGTAACTCAATGAAAGCAACCAAATATATTTATTGCAAAAAACATAGGTCTTTAGTATTTCTCTGGTAGTTAGGCCTTTCCCTTGATTTTCTTGTATTTTTTCTAAATAATCATTACGAAATTGGCCAATAGTCGGTAACCCTATTGTGGTAGGCTTGTCACGTAATCGCCAGCATAAAAATATTCCGGCCAAAATACCTAAACAGCCTGGCACAATAAATCCTTCTCGCCAGCTAAAATGTAATGTTAAGAAACTGACAAATAACGCAACCAATGCACTACCTATATGGTGCGACGTATTCCATAGAGACCACCAAAAACCACGCTCTGAGCGAGAATACCAACTGGTGAGTAATTTAGCACAGGGTGGTGAACCCCATCCCTGAAACCACGCATTTAATATCCACAAAAAGGTAAACATCACGATTGAGCTGGACAAACCAAAAAAGATATTGATGATGCCTGTGGCAATTAACCCGATTCCCATGAAATAACGCGGATTGGAGCGATCAGAGATAATACCGGAAAGAAATTTAGAACAACCATAAGTAATATAAAACAGGGTTCCAATAAGGCCAATTTCTCCTTTATCAAGACCAAGATCGATTATCATGGCAGGCATCGCATAGTTGAAACTTTTACGGGTAAAGTAAAATAACGCATACCCCACATAGAGGCTCAGCATGATATGCAAACGCCAATAGCGATATTGTTGCCGGATTTCTTCACCAGATAGCTGGTTGTAGTAATGTACTGGCTTAGATTGAGAAGAAGCTGTCATAACCATGTTTTAAAGTTTAGGCAAGATGATAGACAAATCCGTTCCCGAATATGTCGAATCACCTTGTCGTTTTTCACTGTGAATTGAGAAAGTTCCCCCCAAGGCCTGCACACGCTCCCGCATACCACGTAAGCCAAACCCTTTCATATGATCTGCAGACTTACAACCAATACCATTATCCCTAATTAACAAATGGATCATCCCGTTGATGGAAAAATATAATTCAATACGATCCGCTTGAGAATATTTCATGGCATTATTCAGCGCTTCCTGACAAAGACGGTATAACGTAATTTTGGTTGTATCACTCAATTGCTCAGTTACCATAACTGAATCCGCTGCCCAATGAATTTCTACCGATATGCCATGAGACTCAAATTCCATATCCCGTAATAACTGCTCAATAGCCTCTTTCAAACCGAGATCATCAAGAATTTTAGGCCGCAGTCGGCTAAGTAACCCTTTAGTTGTATCATAAACATTAAGGGATAACGATTCGATAGTTTTAGCGCAATTAGCACTAATTGGTGTCACTTCTACCCGCTGGATAATATTGGCCTGCGTACGAATAGCAGTAATGTTCTGACCAATTTCATCATGCAGTTCACGTGCAATTTCTCGCCTTACCGACTCTTCGGCTTTCACCAATTGACGGGACAAGCTGTGATTACAATGAAGTTGACGCTTTAACTGCGCATTAAGGTCACGCTGACGCTGCACCGCCATTCCCAGCATGATCCCCGTTAACGTTTGAGCCAACAGTGATAACAAGAGATCTGTGATCTCCATATTCGAAACACCACTGCGTGCAGCAATCAAGGAAATACTGTTTAACAATGTGCCGACTATAGCGCCTTGCCAGCCGTAACGAAAAGCCAACAAGATAATAGGAATGGCCAGACAAAATGGAGCAAAATAACGCAACTCATTCGGAAGACCAATTTGAATAAAAATATTTATTATAAACAATAAACTATGAAGAATAATATGTTTCAGGTGAAACTGAATACGATGTGATACAAGATTAGCAGTCAGGGGAAACCAAATATTTTGAAACAAGTAGTGCCATACTAAATAGCATAAAGGGACTAACATGACACCACCGGTTAAACTCACCAAAAATGCAATACTCAAAGCAGAATTATGGTTACTGATCGTCGCCACATTAATAATGGAAGTTGCCAGAATGATACCTGCCATGACTACAAATCGCTGCCATTGGCTGCCACAATAGTAGCGACTGGCAAACCAAACAAGAGGAAAACTGGCCATACTGGCAGTTAATACAGTCAGCCATTGTAACTGCCCCATTAAGGATGTCAAACAGATGGTAAGCCCCCATTCTGCGCCGTAAATAGTCGTCCAATAACGCTTGGGAGTATGGAGAACAATGCCAAGGCGCAAAGCAAAAGGAAAAAATAGGATAGCCAATTCAGAGTCATTGATGAAATAGTAGGAGATAATCCATAAGCAGAACCACCAACAAGAAAACAATAGCCAGCCGCAAAATGAATTGATCAGATATTGACGCATTAAAGATCACTAGTGGCAAAATAATTCGCCAAACCAACGTTATTGGCTACCCCTAATTTACTCATCGCATTGGCTCGGTGAACATGTACTGTTTTATGGCTTAATCCCAATTCAGCCGCTATAGCTTTAACATCCATACCGCTAGCCAACATCTCTCCAACTTGTCGTTCTCGTTTAGTCAGATATTCCAATGAAGACGGATTGCTCTTTGATGACGTTAAATTGAATACAATGTCCGGTGTGAGATAACAACCATTATTGGCTGTAGTCCGCACCGCCTGAATCAGTTCATCCGGACTGCAACGTTTACTGAGATAACTACGCGCCCCCGCTTTCAAGGCACTCTCCACCATAGTAACAGAATCATGAACACTCAGCATAATACAGTTAATACCTGAAGGAAGATCTTTCAATAGTGAAAGCCCGCTTTCATCTTTCATTGAAATATCAAGAATACAAACCGTTGCACCCGATCCGAGTAACCCTTGCCTGGCTTCAGCACATGAATTGAACTCCCCCACAACTTCAATATCAGGCTCTAAATTCAACAACTGAGCAAATCCTGAACGAACAACAACATGATCATCAACTAATGCTATTTTAATCATCATCATTTTTTATCGAATCAAGCATCGGACTAAACTACCCTTATTGATATAACTTAGCAATAGTACGTAATAGATAGAAAATATGGAATATTAGGGCAAAAAATGATGAAAAGATGCTACTGTGGATATACAGCAGCATCAGTAAGTTTTTAGTATGAATTAATGTACTTTCTTCGCTTTTCGAATCTTTCTCTCTTCCGCAATAGCTACTAAAACAAGTAAGCTGAGGCATACGAATGCTGAGGCATCAAGGGCAACAAATGTCCCTTTCCAACCAGTCAAACCAAAGACCGGCACACCATCAGCAATCATTCCCAAACCGAGCTTAGCAAAGCTATCACCGATTAAATAAGCAAATGTTCCTTTAACACCATCAGCCACACTGATCGCTTTTTTCGGTACAAACCCAACAGCAGCCACACCAATCAACAATTGCGGGCCAAATACAAGGAAACCAAGCACAAACAGGGAACCCAAATACATGTATTCACTGGTTGCATGTTGATAGAATTCAAGGCAGACAATAATCAACCCTAACGAGACACAGGCAACCAGGGCACGACGGCCATTCGCCAAATCAGACAAATATCCCCACATTAATGTGCCTACCAGTGCTCCTATTTCGAACATGGTAAAACCAGTAATAGCGGTCTCTTTTGATTGTCCCAGTTCCTGATACGCATACACTGTTGACCATTGATCGATACCAATACGCACGATGTAAAGGAAGATATTGGCAAAACAGAGTAACCAAATGACTTTGTTCTTTAATACATATTCAACAAAGATCTCACGTTTGGTCAGCTGGTTTTCTTCTGCCGCGATATCTTCTTCACTGACAGGTTCATCAAATAACTCTTCTACCTTACCCAAACCGTAACTTTCTGGAGAATCGCTACCATAACGCAATCCAATGAAACCAATGATCAGGGCGATAATAGAAGGGAAAATAAACATCCCTATTACATGACCATTAAAGAAATAGTTAGCACCAACGAGTGCAACCCCAGCTGCAGCGGCACCACCTACATTATGTGACATATTCCACAAACCCAGATAGGTTCCACGCTTGTTACGGGGAGTCCATTTCGTAATAGTGGAGTAGCTGGCAGGCCCACCTATACTCTGGAAAAAGCCACTTAACGCATAAAATGCCACCATCAGAAAAATACTGATGCCGGAATTTCCCATACTCATGCTAAACCCTAACATAGCAATGCCAGATAAGATCAGCATAAATGGCAGGAATTGTTTGGTATTTTTGCCATCGGCATAATAAGCAACGACGGTTTTACCAATACCATAAGTAATAGAAAAACCTAACCCTATCAACCCAAGCTGCGTCATCGACAGACCATAAGTCGAAATCATATCGTTTTGGGCTATATTAAAGTTTTTACGTACCAAATACATAGCCATATAGCCAATAAAAACCACCAAATACGACTGCATAAAGGGTTTGAACCACATTTTACGCCGTACTTCCACTGGAAGATCCAGTGTTGGCTTTCGAATTTGTTCTAGAATCTTAAGCATTTTAAATCCTTAGATAACCACGAAAAGAAGAGCCCTTTTGAGCAAGTGAAAATAAAAAAAGCAAATCGCAAGGAAGCAAAAGTTTTCGTAGTTATAGTTTTCGTAAATATAATTTACACAGATATAATTATTATCTTGTCAGTTTAGAAAACTAAAGGAAGGTTGGCGTGAGCTATGGTCCTAGTTTAACTAGGAATATTTCCTAGTTTTACCTTATTCGAGCATAAAGCGTGAAAGAAATCACACTCTTTGTTCAGTAAGGAGTCAAAAGGTAGTGTATTCAAGGCATTGATTGTCCTTAAACATAATATTTTCTTTCAATGAAAGTGCCGATAATTTTGTCATGCATTTCAGAGGATTTTGAATAACCCAACGTTTTCCAGTTTAATCGCTTAATTCGATTACGTCGGGTCAGATTTTCACGCTCGATACGTTGTGTAAAATTTTTTCCGACGAGAGGCTTATTTGTCGGTAACATCTTGTAAGCTTCGAAATTGTCTGTACACCAGAAAGCCACGTTGAATCGGGATAGTTTTTTCAATAGCTTCTTGAGCGTTTTCTTACTTCGTTTTCCGAAAGTATGCGCGATGATACGTTTCAAACGGGGTTCCCATGCATACCATAACCAACGGTGTTGCTTTTTGTTCCCGACAAAAGACCACATCTCGTCAAATGACAAAATCGACACTTAACTTCCACCGTTGCCATTTAATTTCTCTCATAAAAAAGAAATATTATATCTTAAGAACAACGCCCCGAATACGTGACCCCTTGTTTCATTTCCCTTAATTTCGCTACCCATTTTGCCGGTTCCCAATATTGCACTTGGGAATAATGCAAACCTGTCGTGACCAACAAATGAGGATAGCGCTGATATTGGATATTGTCATAAGGGCTATAGGATTTAATAAGCAAATAATCTTCTTTGTTATTTGGATTACCCCACTCTTCATATTCACCCGTTGTCAATGGAATGGATGGATCAAGCATGGTTGTTAACACACCCACAAAAGGCACTTTTGCAATCACACCACGGTACAATTCTGGTGCCTGGTTAATAACCGTACCCATTAATAAACCAATCTGACGGATAGACGACAATCCTTCAATACGTTCCTGTACAACCAACCAATTGTTGAACAGGGCAAAATTTTCCAGATCGGTATTTTTCTGTGAAGCAATGACATATCTTTTTTATTCAACCTGTTCGTATCTGATGAAAATGCTGTCTTATACTGTGACATGCCATCAATCCTGCATTTTTATTGAGATAAATAAAAATCTATTGGCAGTTCAACCGTAACGCTGCCATTAGTTAAAACGACTTCAGGTGGCTTAGGCAGAGGCTGTGCTCTTTCCAACACCATCCTTGCTTCTCTGTCTAGTGAGTTAGTTCCTGAGCGTCGAGTTAATTCACTGCCAATCACGATACCCAATTGGTTAACCGTAAATTTCACCATTGGACGCCCTGTTCGTCTTCTTCTCTGGGCATCTTCTGGATATTTTTTATAGCGGTTCAAGTGTCCTGCCACCTCTGCCTGCCAAACGGCTTTGGCATCGGCAATGGCATCAGAATTGCTTTCATAGGATGCAGCGGTACGAGCGGTCACATTATCGGCCGTCGCATTACTGGTTGTTGGTGCGGCGCTACTGTGGGATATTTCACTTTCTTGTTCTTTTGCTCTCACTTGTTTAACAGGCTGAGTCTTCTTCGGTACATCTTGTTCTTTCTTTTTTTTCTTCTGCTTATCCACCAAAAGCAGGGCATTTTCATTTACATCCAATTTTGGCATGTTAATTTCGTCAACTTTGCTCTCCTGCTGCTTACTGGCAACAGATAGTTGTTGCTCAATGCCAATTGGCTGTTTTTGTATTTTTTGTAGCGCTTCTATCTGCGTTGACAGTTCCACTATCACCGCTGGTGGAGGGAGAAGCTCCTCAATATCCACATCCTTTGGTTTGTAGACCAGCCATCCTACGAACAAGGCATGTAGTGTGATAGCAGCGAGAAAGGATTTTGTCACATGACCAGAGTGAGTATTTTGATACGTGATGTACGTCAACATCTCTTATAATACATTATGTCAATAATAAATGGATACTAATGATAATCAATTCAATATATAAATGAAAACTATTTTTATTTGTTAATTAATCAATTCCTTGTGATACTTACTATTATTTGGTTATATTTTCGCCAGTTAACACCCCCCTCCCTCTTCCGCAATGATAATTATTAATCATAAAAAGAAAAATTGCACATTATAGATAATGAGAATTATTTACAAAAACACCCTGTTAAACATACGCCTAACAGGGTAACTCACCCATTTATCCCCAATTCACGGTTGGAATGGAAACACTAACAAAGGCTATTTTTATAGCGGATCTGTTTGTGCTTCAACGGCCGCCAGCGCCACCATATTCACGATACGACGTACAGAAGCAATCTGTGTCAGGATATGAACAGGCTTCGCAACCCCCATCAAAACTGGACCAACTGTTACCCCCTCTGAACTGGTGACACGCAGCAAGTTATAACTGATACGAGCAGCTTCCATGTTCGGCATAATTAACAAGTTTGCCGAGCCTTTCAACGGGCTGTCCGGCATAATATCGCGGCGGATACTTTCCACCAGCGCAGCATCACCGTGCATTTCACCATCAATTTCAAGCGATGGTGCCATTTGCTGAACTAATGCCAGTGTCTTACGCATTTTTTGTGCAGAATCACAATCAGAAGAGCCAAAACTTGAACGTGATAACAAAGCAACTTTAGGCTCAATACCAAAACGGCGAACAGTTTCAGCCGCCATCAATGTGATTTCTGCTAACTCTTCTGGGCTTGGATCTTCATTAACATAAGTATCGGCAATGAACGTATTTCCCGTCGGTAACATCAAGGCATTCATGGCACCTGCAGTATGCACTCCCTGGCGGAAACCAAACACATCTTTCAAGATCTGATAATGTTCACTATAGCTGCCAACAGTACCACAAATCAGGCCATCCGCTTCACCACGGTGTACCATTATTGCGCCTATCAGCGTTGGATTACCAATCACTGCCCGACGTGCTTGCTCTTGCGAGATACCACGGCGTTTCATCATTTGGTAATATTCTTGCCAATATTCTTTGAAACGTGGATCATTTTCATTATTCACCACTTCAAAATCTTTACCCGCTTCAATATGCAGCCCCTGCTTTTTAATCCGCATTTCAATGACGCTAGGACGGCCAATCAGAACAGGGAATGCCAGCCCAAGAGAGACGAGCTCTTGTGTCGCATGCAGTACACGAACATCTTCCCCTTCTGCCAATACAATACGTTTCTTCTCTTTTTTGGCTTGGGAAAAGATTGGTTTCATGAATAAGTTGGTTTTATAGACAAACTCATTGAGTTTCTCAATATACGCCCCGAAATCGGTAATAGGCCGGGTTGCCACTCCTGATTCCATCGCCGCTTTCGCTACAGCCGGCGCAATTTTTACAATCAAGCGAGGATCAAATGGTTTTGGAATAATGTAATCAGGGCCAAAGAACAGGTCTTGATCGCCATAGGCGGAAGCAACTTCCTGACTTTGCTCAGCCAATGCAAGATCAGCAATAGCATGTACACAAGCAAGCTTCATTTCTTCATTAATAGTTGTGGCCCCAACATCCAATGCACCACGGAAAATGAACGGGAAGCAAAGAACGTTATTCACCTGATTAGGGAAATCGGAACGACCAGTACAAATAATTGCATCAGGGCGTACTGCTTTTGCCAATGGCGGCAAAATTTCTGGCTCTGGATTAGCTAATGCCATAATGAGCGGATTTTTTGCCATGGTTTTCACCATGTCTTGTGTCAGCACTCCTGGCCCAGAACAACCGAGGAAAATATCAGCATCAGGGATCACATCTGCCAGTATACGGCTGCCATTATCTTCAATGGCATAATCCGCCTTAGTCTTTTCCATGTTCTCTTCGCGGCCACGATAGATAACCCCTTTTGAGTCACAGACGACAATATTTTCACGTTTCAAACCCAGTGCTACCAGCAGGTTCATACAGGCAATTGAAGCAGCTCCAGCCCCCGATACAACCATGCGCACCTTGCCAATGTCTTTATTAACAACCCGCAATCCATTCAATACTGCTGCGGTACAAATAATTGCTGTACCATGTTGATCATCGTGGAATACAGGAATTTTCATGCGCTCACGGAGTTTCTGTTCAATGTAGAAACACTCTGGTGCTTTAATATCTTCAAGGTTGATACCACCAAAAGTGGGTTCTAAAGCTGCGATGATATCAACCAATTTATCAGGATTGGATTCCTCTACTTCGATGTCAAAAACATCAATACCAGAGAATTTCTTGAATAAAACTCCCTTTCCTTCCATAACAGGTTTACCGGCTAATGCACCGATATTACCCAACCCTAAGACAGCGCTGCCGTTAGAGATAACCGCAACAAGATTGCCACGTGCTGTATATTTATAAGCTGCCAAAGGATCTTCTGCTATTTCAAGACAAGGTGCAGCAACACCCGGTGAGTATGCCAATGCCAAATCACGTTGCGTTGTCAGTGGCTTGGTTGGTGTAACCGTAATTTTTCCAGGTTGTGGGAACTCATGAAAATCAAGAGCACTTTGTTTTAATTTTTCATCCATTATCAGATCCTTTACGCGTCATGTCTTAGTGAAAATGGTTTCAGTATAATAGTTACGGAAGGTTAAATCATGATGTCAGCAGCATTTTGTTCATAATCTTTAAAATCAAGGTACAAAAAACAAACAGGTGATGAAACTTATGTTAATTAATATTATATGGATATTATCCCAATGATACCTATATAGAGGTATTTTATCTTCTATTAATAACCTGATAAATTAATTAATGATATATTTTTAAATTAATATTTAAAATAAGTTTACAAAATCAAAACTTAATCTATAAAATATTCCTCCAAATTTATTTGGAAAATTATTAGCAATTAAGGAAACACATTCTCTTATGAAAGTGAATTTAATCCGAGTGGTTAAACCTGTTTGCGACATTTCTATTTTTATATCAGGATATATTTCCAGAATCTCATGAATGATGATTCAATATACTCCATAAAAATCACACAGCAATTTAACATAAAGCAGAAATTTGTCTTTTATGTTTTATTAAACATAAATCTGCATTTCTATATGGGAGAAAGAATATGCATAATCATTCAGTCATGATAGTTGATGATCATCCTATCATTCGTCACGGCTTAAAAGGGTTGATTGAATTAGAACGAGAACTCATTGTAACTGCCGAAACTGGCAATGGTGAAGACGCAATTAATATCGCTTGCCAAATAAAGCCTGATATTATTCTGATGGATGTAAAAATCCATGGCCTTTCAGGGATTGATACGATTAAATCTCTCCGCCGTAAAGGACTTGATTCCTATATCCTGGTACTCTCCGATTCAGATCACAGAAGTGATATTTACGATGCTGTTGACGCCGGTGCAAATGGTTACTTATTAAAAGAAATCGATCTCACTTCTCTACTGACTAACATAAAAAAAGCCATAGATGGTCATGCAGTGTTCAGTGAAAAAGTCCATCAATATTTATCCACCCGCCATCTTTATGTTGATCCGTTATCAAAATTAACCAAACGTGAATTAGATGTTTTAAAAGAAATTGCAGAAGGAATGACAAATAAAGAAATTGCTGACTTCCTTTTTATTTCTGAAGAAACGGTGAAAGTTCATACTCGTAACTTATTGAAAAAACTTAAATCACGTTCCCGTCTCGAAGCCACTATCATCTATCTAAAACACAGAAAAACAGAGTTCATTTAACATTGGATTGTTGCTTAACTTCCCAATACGAAACACAATTTCCCTCATTTTTGCCGATGGGGAAATTGTGAGTTATCAAGAGCTATAAATTAATTAAAAATAAATTAATTTCAAATGTAAATAAATAAGGATACTATTTACAAACAAATTATTTAAGATGCTACCAATTTTTTTGTCGATAATTTAAACATCCGCAACATCAATATTAGGAAGAAGTAGACAGAAAGTATGCGCAAAAACGCGTTATCTGGATAAAATAGTCAATTTCCCGCATTATGATGGATATGTTGAACAAGACAAAACTAAGGCACTCATCATGTCAAATACCACTTTTCACCCAGATACTATTTCTCACACAATTTCCATTCTCTACGGTATAAAAAATTGCGATACCATAAAAAAAGCGCGTCGTTGGTTAGAAGATCAAGGAATACCTTATCAATTTCATGATTATCGGGTTGATGGTCTATCCCCTGAGTTACTCCAATCATTTATTGAACATGTTGGCTGGGAATCTCTCCTGAATACCCGTGGCACAACGTGGCGAAAATTGCCCGACGAACAAAAAGCAGCCATTAACAATGCAGAAACTGCCAAGACACTCATGCTGGAGCACCCTTCAATCATAAAACGCCCTCTATTGGTTTCAAGCTCAGAAGGCTCAAAAAGCAAAGAAACAAAAAAGTATTTACTTGGTTTCAAAGCAGAACAATATCAACAATTTTTCTCGCATGACTAGATGATAAAGGAGAGCATCATGACCTGTCCGGTAATTGACCTTGCTCAGCAGTTAATTAAACGTCCTTCTGTCAGCCCAGATGATCAAGGTTGTCAGGAACTGCTTATCCAGCGCCTGCAAGACATTGGTTTCACAATAGAACGAATGCCTTTTGGCGATACCCTGAATTTCTGGGCTTATCGTGGAACCGGAGTAACTTTTGCCTTTGCTGGACACACTGATGTCGTTCCTGCCGGCGATATCTCACAATGGCAAACTCCACCTTTCGAGCCATCTATCCGTGATGGGATGCTGTATGGCCGTGGCGCCACAGATATGAAAGGCTCTCTGGCTGCAATGGTTGTTGCCGCTGAACGTTTTGTCGCAGAAAATCCTGAGCATAAAGGCCGTCTGGCTTTTCTGATCACCTCCGACGAAGAGGCAAAAGCGACTAACGGTACAATTAAGGTAATTGAAGAGTTAATGTCTCGCCATGAACGTTTGGATTATTGCTTGGTGGGAGAGCCATCTAGTCAGAAATGCCTTGGAGATATGATCAAAAACGGGCGGCGGGGATCACTAACTGCCAGCTTAACTATCTTTGGCACCCAAGGGCACGTTGCCTATCCACAGTTGGCAGATAATCCTATCCATCGTTCAATGCCTTTTCTGCAAGAACTCGTTAATACTAAGTGGGATAACGGTAATGAATTTTTCCCTGCCACAAGTATGCAAATCGCCAATATTCAGGCGGGAACCGGCAGTAATAACGTTATTCCTGGTAAACTGTGGGTTCAATTTAATTTCCGCTTTAGCACCGAATTGACAGATAGTGAGATCCGCCAACAGGTTGAAGAGATGCTGAAAAAGCATCACCTAAGATATGAGATTGACTGGTGGTTATCAGGACAGCCTTTCCTCACCTGTAAAGGAGCTCTTGTTGATACTGTAGTTGAATCCATTGAGCACCATTGTGGGTATAAACCAGAGCTATCAACCAGTGGCGGTACATCAGATGGACGTTTTATTGCCAGGATGGGAGCTCAGGTCGTGGAGCTGGGGCCAATTAACGCCACCATCCATAAAACAAATGAATGTGTCAGAGTATCTGATTTACAAGAATTGAGCCTGATTTATCAACGTATCATGGAGCAATTAATCAAATGATGACACCTGAAGCTTTGACTGGCCTATCTACCGATCATCTGGTCACCCTTACCGGCAATCACCGTTTGCAGTTTAATGCTACCAAAGCGTTTCTTGCCATGCAGAAAGAGGCAGCCAAAGCAGGTTTTAAGCTACAACCTGCCAGCTCGTTCCGTGATTTCACCCGCCAACAAATTATCTGGAATGAAAAATTCCGTGGTCAGCGCCCAGTATTAGATGATAATAGCCAGCCTCTTAATATCTCGAAAATGGATGAAGAGGAACTTTGTGAAGCTATTCTCCGCTGGTCAGCTCTGCCAGGAGCAAGCCGCCATCATTGGGGTACGGAGCTGGATATTTATGATCCCTTTCTGCTACCAGAAGGTAAAAAATTGCAGCTAGAGCCGTGGGAGTATGAAAACGAAGGGTACTTTGAGCCATTAACCCATTGGCTGACAGAAAACATGTCTCACTATGATTTTTACCGTCCCTTCACGCGCCACGATGCTGGCGTAGCTTATGAACCCTGGCATATCAGCTATTGGCCATTAGCCCATGAAGCCGCAAATTTATTCGATGAACAAGTTCTATTGAATGCTTGGGAAGATCGTGATATTGCCGGCATAAACTGGTTAAAAACCAATCTATCCTATATATTTGAAAAATACATTAGGATAATAGATTAAGAAAACTATAAATCAGGTAAATATACAGATCAGCAGAAATAACACATTAGGCTCCGAGCCTCATGGAAGAGGCTCTTAACATTCTGAGGAAAATACCATGCATTGGTTGATAGATTATTGGTGGGTTGTTCTGTTAGTGCTCGTCGGCATTATTGTCAATGCAGTAAAAGCACTAAGTCGCGTCGATAAGAAATCTTTCTTAGATAACAAACCCGAATTGCCCCCGCACCGAGATCTTAATGATCAATGGGATGATGAGGATGATTGGCCGCAGCGGGATCACAAGAAATAACCCAATCTCTCCAGTGCTTGGCAAGTATTTTATCGATACTTGCCAATGCACTCGCAGCCTCTTCACGCCAGTATTTTAATAGGGCTTTACGGCCACTCAGCGATAAGTCACTGACACATTGTTCGATACTTAGCCGCTGTTGAAGATGCTTTCTCAATGCAGGCAAGGCCAAATTACTCTTCAATAATAATCTCTGTAATGCAAAATAAGACGCTGACAGAGGACGCTGAGCAAATGCAAACCCAGCCAATTCCTGCCAATCATTGTCATTGAGTCGTTCATCACTATCATACTCAACTGGCAAAGCAAAGCCGAGTGACGATTCTAATTCTTTGGCATCTCTGGATAATCGCTGTTGTGCGGATTGTGCAAATCGTTCTCCCTGCTCACTCAAAGGCAAAACAGCCATCGCTGTATAACAACCACTACTCGCTTCTCGGTGAGTTCCCATTCTTACCAGGCGAAAACCACATTTTTGCCAAAGAACCCACAGATCAGCGGTATAACCAAAACTGACAGAGATGAAATCCAGCTTTTGTTTACTAGCTTCCTGACATTGCTGAATTATCAAATGTTGTGCGATACCCCGACGGCGATATTGAGCTTGCACAGCAATGCGGCTAATTCGCTGTGATCGCAAAGTGGCAGCTTGCGGAAAACCGCCATGTGCCGCCAGGGATTGAGCCACTAAATTGCCTCTTGGCCGCCGACGTCCTGCCCAGATTTCATGTGCTAATGTCTGTGACAAACCACCTTCATTCACCATCCATAAAGCGCCAATCAATTGTTGCTTATGTTCTGGATAACCAGAAAGGGCAGCCCAAAATGTCATTCCGTTACCATCCATTAATCGCCGCAGATCAAGGGGAGATGTACGGTAATGTGCACTGGTTAATAAGCCATAAAATTGGCGCAATAATGTGGAGTGTTGTAACCATTCAGGCTGACATATCGGGTGAAAATGTAATTCTTCTGCGTTTAATGGTGTGTCATAAACGAGCGGTTTATCATCGAATAACATAGCGCTATCCAGCCACGCTTCTAATGGATCATTTTCAGCCCAGCGCATAGGGGTTTTTAATTCACGAATATGACAATCAGGCAATTCAGCACAGAGTTTCAACAAAAAACCGCGTCCCGTTCCCTCATAACCCTGGACCGTTGAGGTCAACAACATTCGTGGAAAATAGCGGATCAATTCTGCTAATTGTGGTGTTGGGATCGCGGCTGCTTCGTCAATCAATAACCAATCAGCATCGCTTTTATTTTCCTGTTTACCTTTTTTCGCTCGGCAATATTTCAACAAATGGTCTACTGACCAAAAAGGCGTTTCTTGTTCCAAAGACTTCTGCTCAACAGAATCTGGGATACCGGAGTAACGTCGAATAACTTCTGTGGTTATTTTGGCAGGGGCACATAGCCAGCATTTTCCTTGCCAATATCGCACTAACATTCCTGCCAGAGCCGACTTTCCCCGCCCTCGAGGTGCGGTGATCACCCAAACGCCTCGTGTGGCCTGTAACAATTCGTCAAGAATAGATTGTTGGCTTACCGTTGGGTTGCCATCAGGTATCTGCCACGCTCCGGTTACTGGCAATGGCAGTATCTGAGATATCTGAAAAGGTATTTCCTGACGCCATAATAATACTTCAGGAAATGCAAGGATTTGCTGCTGAATATGGCGAATAAAATTAGGCGTCGAAATAATGCCTGCCGACTCATTCCAACGCAAACTATCTTCATCAGGCTGTTCTGGCCATTGTGACCAGGCTGGTACACGCATCACCAACCAGCTTCCCGCTTTTAGTGTACCAGCCAGTATCGCCAATGCTTCAGCATTAATCCCTTGAGTGGCATCAAAAATACCATGCAAGAATTCACGCCCAAGTAAGCTGACGGCTTTTGTTGGATCAATAGCACCAGACATATGGGTTGAAACCGTTAGCCAATCCCCTTGAAACTGTTTTGTTAGCTGATTGACAATCAATTCACTCCATTGCGGATCACCACTCAAAACAATTAAACGGCGCTGTCCCTGTTGTTGCATTTGTGCCTGCAACACTGCCCATAAGCTATACATAGTACGAACTATCCATATAATGAACTGTATAACATGTGAAATATCTGATGGTTAAAATGGCTACCCTCATTGTCACGATTTACCAATCATGAGTGATAAAATGCCAGCGGCAATCAGAGGGCCTACCGGAACCCCCTTAAATAGGGCCACTCCCAATACAGTGCCGACCAATAATCCAGCCACGGTAGAAGGCTGGCCAGACATTAAAGTCACACCACGGCTTCCCAGCCATGACACAAGGACACCAACAACAATAGCCAACAGTGATTTCCAATTTAAGAACGAGCTAAAAATTTCCTGGGTGGATATTTTCCCGCTTGCGATAGGTGCCATGACTCCTACAGTCAGAATCAGGATACCTATCGTCAAGCCGTACTTTTCCACCCAAGGGAAAAACTGATTCAATGGTGTGATACGAACTACCAATAGAAATAACATGGCAAGTGTCACTGTCATGTTATGACTGATGATACCGAGCCCTGCAAGCACGAGCAAAATAAGCAAAGTAGGATCGACATGACTCATAAATTTTTATTTCCTGTAAACTCCAATAGAACAATGTTTGATTGTTTTTAAACCAAACAGCATAAATTCTGGCATGGAAAAGATGATAACTTAAAATTTTTACACTTAATCAAAAATATTCATAAAGAGCCCCCAAATTGGGTAATAGCGTAGTTACAGGTAGTTTGTTAACATTCTTGCTTTAAACAATAACATTGATAAATAATTACTCATACAAATCAAGACGCAACCTTGTTTCTTGATAGTGTACTCTTTAGACACCAACATTTTTTACCAAGGTGAATGCAGAAAGGTTGTAAGAAGCGACTTGCAGCTAATATGTGTTCATATAAGCGATATGAATATGAAAAAATTAACCTCCTCCATAATAATCTGTATCTCCTTAGCAGGTTGCACCACTCAATGGGTACCTGCAACCAGTAATCCTGTCCCTTTCAGCGAAGCAAAAGTTGAATGCAGATTATCAGCATTACAACAATTTCCTATTAAAAATGAAGTTGCCCAAAGATCAACACTGAAAATGGTGCAGCAACCTTGTATCAATAAAGAGCAATGTGGAAAAAATGGTTACTACAGTCAAAATGTTCCCATGGTTGAAAGCTATGTGACGGATGTCAATGAGGGTTCTAGAAGTGAATTTTATTACGACTGTATGCACCAAAAGGGCTGGAAACAAATAACTAAATCCCTACTTTAAAGTTTATTCAACGTGCAAAACAGGGACAGGATGCCCTTTTGATTATCGGAGCATCCTGCCTATTTTAGATTATATTTTTTAAGTAATCGTTTGCGTCACTAGTCTAAAATAACACCAATACGGCGCGCAACTTCTTCATACGCTTCAATCAGGCCACCAAGACTTTGGCGAAAACGATCTTTATCCATTTTATCCATCGTCAGTTTATCCCATAAGCGGCTACCATCCGGTGAAAATTCATCTCCCAATATGACCTTACCCTTGAACAAACCAAATTCCAACTTAAAATCCACCAGAATTAAACCCGCATCGTCAAACAGCTTGCTCAATACTTCATTGGCCTTATAGCTCAGGCGTTTCATTTCAGATAAGTGCTCTTTGCTCACCCAACCGAATGTCTCACAATAAGATTCATTAACCATAGGATCGTGTTTGGCATCATCTTTCAGAAACAGGTCAAACAATGGCGGATTCAGCACTATTCCCTCTTCCACTCCCAAACGCTTAACCAGAGAACCTGCGGCACGGTTACGAATAACACATTCAACAGGCACCATATCTAGTTTTTTCACCAAGGATTCATTATCTGACAACAGTTGTTCCATTTGCGTAGGAATACCCGCTTCTTCCAGTTTTTTCATAATGAAATGATTGAATTTATTATTTACCATTCCCTTGCGATCGAACTGTTCGATGCGTTCACCATCCAATGCTGATGTATCATTACGGAATTCCAGTACCAGTAAATCAGGATTATCAGTGGTATACACTGTTTTTGCTTTTCCACGATACAACTCAGCTTTCTTCTGCATTTTACACTCCAGAAATATGACATCTTTAAACGTAAAGAATTAAACAAAAAACGCACCAAAAATATAAAGGGGCCTGGGCCCCTTTATATATTACTTATCTTTGGATTGGCTAAATACGGCTTCCAGCGCAGCCACCATTTGATCATTTTCAGATTGAGTCAATGGCTTGCCTTTGTCGCTGATAAATTGCAGGCTGCTTCGGTTATCCAAATCACCCACCTGTAACTTGTAATTTCCTTCGCTGATAGAAGGCGCTTCTACCCCTATTGCTTTCCAATCAGAGGAACTGCGTCCTTTATAAGTCACCGCTATTGCGCCTGTGGAACGTGTACGATCCGTGACTTCCATGCCTATGCTATCCAACACGTATGGCAATCTGTTCCAGACCACGTTATAGGGTGCACGCACGATGATCTGCGGCAATCCAGTATTATCACTACCACTTTGTACAGATAATGGACCGGAATTTTTAGCACTGCTCAGGCTCGCAGCTTCTTGTTGCTGGCTTAAGTCACCCGCCAATTTGTTAAGCATCACAACATTATAACGCTGGATTTGTACCGGATCGGTAATTTCCTTTTCTCCCTGTTTCAAACCTTCATTCGCAACAGATAGCGCTATTTGGTAATCATGTTTAGTAACTGAAATACGGTAACGCCCCTGATAAGGAACATTTTCATCTGCCCGTTGCCATGTAATCCAATCTGTCTCTAGGGTTTGTGCTGCATCATCTTTATGGCTGATTTTATACCCTTTTCCCACCAACAGATTGTTTATCTGAGACCATAAATCACTGTATTCCGGAGTATTTTCAAGCAACAACTTACTGCTGTTAGCACTATTTTCAACGCGGGAACCCGTCAACAAGGCAAGAGCTTGCAACGGAGGACGTATATCCAAATCTTCACCCACAGCCCCCGTTGCCGTTGTTGTCGGAATATTATACTCACCATTTTGCAGCGGTAATGTCATTCCCGCGGGGACGTTCAATAGTTTCATTGGAGGCGTGTCAAGATAGGATTGATCCCCGCCTACTTGGCGTTTATAGCGCTGATCACTGGAGCAGGCAGCTAAAAAAACTACCAATGACAGACCAGCAATCTTCATGACCTTCGATTTTTGCAATAATGTTGCCATTAAAATTCCCTAAAATTTTACAGTAATCCAGCTATTTTCAAGGCACTACCAACTGGAATTTGCCCTTCCTGCGTTAGCGGAACCATTGGCAAACGCAATGTATCATCGGCAATCAATCCCAATTGACGGCAAGCCCACTTAACTGGCGTCGGGCTAGGTTCAACAAATAATTGATGATGCAATTCCATCAGTCGGCTGTTCAGTTCACGAGCTTGCAAAAATTCACCTTGCTCAGCCAATTCACACACCTGTGCCATTTCCGCTGCCGCAACATTTGCAGTGACAGAAATAACCCCTTTACCACCAAGCTGCATGAAATCGACAAAACTTGCATCATCACCACTTAGAAGAATGAAATCTTCATCACTAATCAATGCTTGGATCTGACTAACACGACTTAAGTTCCCTGTCGCTTCCTTAAGCGCAACAATATTTTTCAGCTTCGCCAAACGAGCGACAGTCGGTGGCAATAAATCACATCCGGTACGAGATGGCACATTATACAGAATTTGTGGTAAGTCAGTATTCTCAGCTATTGCCTTATAGTGCAAATATAAACCTTCCTGTGAGGGTCTATTATAATAAGGTGTGACTGACAGGCAACCCACAACCCCCGTGTTTTCGAAACGGTTAGTCAAAGAAATGGCTTCTGCTGTAGCGTTTGCCCCTGTTCCTGCAATCACCGGAATACGCCCATCAGCCATGTCCAGTGTTGTCAGTACAACATCAACGTGTTCGTCATGGTTAAGTGTTGCACACTCGCCTGTTGTTCCAACAGACACAATCGCAGATGTGCCACTGGCGATATGATAATTAACCAATTTTTTCAAGCTGGCCTTATCAATCTGACCCACTGAGTCCATCGGAGTTATCAATGCAACTATACTGCCTGTAAAACCAGAATGATTGCTTACCATTGCCATTTCCCCTTAGTTAAGCCTAAAACTGCAAATGAGAAGTTCATGGTACTTTCTTGTTATACAGAAGAAAACTCTTTAACCACACGATTTCAATGAATTTTATTAATATCAAGTGTAGCTAATTAAACAGAAATTATAATTTTGATCTCTTAACAAATGCAATTGACCTTCTCTTGATCATTTTTTATGTTAAAACACAACATATACAGCAAACACCAACTAAAACTAAAGGAAAATCACTTTGCCAACATCAGAACCGCATTTTTTAGTGATCACTGCCCTAGGCACCGATCGTCCTGGCATCGTCAATACCATTACCCGCCTCGTCAGTACATGTGGCTGTAATATTGAAGACAGCCGTTTGGCAATGTTTGGCGAAGAATTTACTTTTATCATGTTGCTATCTGGTAGCTGGAACGCCATTACTTTGATCGAATCTACCTTGCCGCAGAAGGGCGCAGAACTTGAATTACTCATAGTAATGAAACGTACCCGATACGGTGTTCAGAAAAAATTTCCTTCGACCATCACCGTTAAGGTAGATGTAGATGATTCACCAGGAATTGTTGAGCGTTTTACCAGTTTATTCACGACCCAAGATCTTAATATCGCGGAGCTGATATCAAAAACTCACCCAGCCGAAGAAAATCATCCTGCTCGCTTGCAAATCCAAATCACTGGTCACAACCCAGTTGATGATAATGGCACGATATTTAAAGAAAATTTTCATCACCTATGTACAGAATTAAATGCACAAGGCAGTATTAGCGTACAAGATCATCTAAATCAAAACGATTAAACGGAGAATAAGTGATGAGTCCATTGAAAGCCGGTGATAAGGCCCCCCAATTCAGCCTTCCTGACCAAGATGGCGAGCCCATTAATTTATCTGACTTCAAAGGTCAACGTGTCTTAGTCTATTTTTATCCCAAAGCAATGACACCAGGCTGCACAGTTCAAGCGTGTAGCTTACGTGATTCGATAGATGAACTGAAAAGTGCTAATGTTGAAGTACTGGGTATTAGCACAGATGCACCAGAAAAATTATCCCGCTTTGTAGAAAAAGAGAGGCTAAATTTCACACTGCTTTCTGACATTGACCATCAAGTTGCTGAACAATTTGGGGTGTGGGGAGAAAAGCAGTTCATGGGGAAAATCTATGATGGCATCCATCGCATCAGTTTCTTAATTAATCCACAAGGTGAAATTGAACACGTTTTTAATAAATTCAAAACCAGTGATCACCACCAAGTGGTATTGGATTACCTGAGCCAACATTAATTGTCAGCATAGACACAACCAAGTTTGAGTTGCCGCTTTATTGGTTGAGCGGCAACTCAATTTATTCGTTTGGTATTTATTCTATTGTATCGTTATTCAAAAAAACCTAAACATTCTCCGCTGCAAGTATCTATAATATTGGTTGTTATCATTCTTTTTCCTCCCATTTTTCTTCCTACCAGGCACGAATAACGGCTTTGATATGAGTATTTTTCACTAAAATTTATTATGATTAATAGTTTTAAGGTACTCTTTGTCATAAAAGTATTCATGAAATTGATAGCTAAAACGGAGCACACTATTTTATGAGAATCGCTTTATGAGAAAAACACCCAGAAAATCTTTGATAACTATTTTTATCAGCCTGTTGTTATTGGGGAACCCTCCTGTATTCTCTGCACCGGCTGAAGATTCACTACCTGATATCGGCACAACAGCGGGAGCAACCCTCAGCATCAACCAGGAAATGGCTATGGGTGATTTATATATACGCTCGATAAGAGCCCAAGCTCCTCTGATTTATGATCCTCTGCTAACTCAATATATTAATCAATTAGGCCAAAAATTAGTCACCCACGCCGATTCAGTCAAAACACCTTTCCATTTTTATCTGGTAGATAACCCTAATATTAACGCCCTCGCATTTTTTGGTGGTAATGTTGTTCTTCATTCGGGGCTATTTCGCTATAGTAACAATGAAAGTGAACTGGCATCTGTCATGGCTCATGAGATTTCCCATATTACACAGCGGCATTTAGCACGATGGATAGAAGAACAAAAACGTACCAGCCCTCTGGCATGGACCGGCACATTGGGCGCTATTTTGCTTATGATAGCTAATCCACAAGCCGGCATGGCCGCACTCAGCGGCACACTGGCAGGCGTCCAACAAGGCATGATCAGTTTTACCCAATCGAATGAGCAAGAAGCCGATCGTATTGGAATACAAACGCTCAGTCGAGCGGGATTTGATCCACACGGCATGCCTGATTTTATGCAAGTACTCGTAGATCAATCTCGCTATAGCTCCAAACTGCCTGAAATGCTATACACTCACCCATTACCTGCCAGCCGTTTGGCTGACGCCCGTAATCGGGCAAATCAATATCCAACTAAAGCGGTTTCAGAATCCCAAGACTTTCTGTTCGCCCGTGTCCGTATTTTAACAATGTATTCAACTGATCAACGTCCCTATATTGATCAATGGCTAAAGAAATACAGTCAGGGAACCGCTAAAGAACAGCTTGCTGCGGCCTATGGACGTGCTATTTTGCTTTCTGAAGATAAAAAGTATGCCGAAGCCAGGGCAATACTCTCTCCATTGCTAGATAAACAACCGGATAATATTTGGTTTATTGATACCATGACGGATATTGATATCGGACAAAAACAGTATACCAACGCCATCGCTCGCTTACAGGATGCACTCAAGAAACTGAAAAACAACCCGGTATTGCAAATTAACCTCGCAAATACCTATCTTATGGATAAAAAGTATTCTCAGGCATCACAACTTCTGTTTCGTTATACTTTCAATAATCCTAATGATCTTACTGGCTGGATATTGTTAAGAAAAGCTGCAGGATCGCAGGGAAAGCACAATGATGAACTAGCCGCCTATGCGGAAATCATGGCACTGCAAGGTAATTTTGACTCCGCTATAGAACAACTTAGCAAAGCCAGTGCGTTGGCCAAATTGGGTAGTTATGAACAAAAGCGCTATGATGCTCGTATTGATCAATTGCGCCAACTGCAACAAAGTTATGACCAATATAAAAAATAAAGGATTTTTTACATGCAAAATCTTGATACACGAAAAGTGATGTTTTACCACAATCCTCGCTGTTCAAAGAGCCGTGAAACCCTTAAACTGATTGAAGAACTCGGTATTACACCGGAAATCATTCACTATCTTGATACACCACCTACAGCAGAACAGCTTGCCGTACTGTTACAACAGCTCGGTTTCAAAGATGCCCGCCAATTAATGCGTACTAAAGAAGCACTCTATAAAGAATTAAACCTGAATGATACCACATTATCCCAAGACGCATTGCTCCAGGCGATGGCTGAAAATCCTAAATTGATAGAACGTCCGATTGTTGCTGTTGGTGATAAGGCTCGTTTGGGACGCCCCCCTGAACAAGTTAAAGAAATTCTGCTGTAACTATTTTTCAATCAGAACGTTTTCAATAAAAAAGTGACAGAAATATATTCTCTATCACTTTTTTATTCTGATCTCGTTTCCTTACTGCTTTATTCACTCAAAGCTCAAGAATATCCTTTACAAACGGGATCGTGAGTTTGCGTTGTGCCACAATAGAAGCCCGATCAAGCTCATCCAAGGTTCTGAACAACGTTTGCATTTCCCTATCGAGCCGCTTTAACACAAAACGCCCCACATCCTCAGGCAATTCAAAACCCCGTAATTTTGCCCGTAGTTGCAATGCCTGGATTTTCTCATCATCTGACAGAGGTTGTAATTTGTAAATTTGTCCCCAATCCAAACGAGATGCCAAATCCGGTAGCGTCAGATTAATTTGCCGTGGAGGACGATCACCTGTGATTAAAAGACAAGTTCGGCCAATTTCTACAATACGGTTGTATAGATTGAAAATAGCCATTTCCCATTCTTGATCACCCGCAATACACTCAATATTATCGATGCACACTAATGATAAGTGTTCCATACCATCAAGGACTTCCGGGACAAAATAGGCGCGCTTATCCAGTGGCACATACCCTACAGCTTCTCCCTGTTGGGATAATTCGGCACAAGCTGCATGAAGCAAATGGCTCTTACCCCCGCCATCACGGGACCAAAAATAGATATAACTGCCGTGTGACTGACTAATAGCCAATTTTATTGCAGCTAATAAGGAAGTATTCTCACCTGCAAAGAAACTGGCAAAAGTTTCATCATCGGGCAAATATAATGGTAATGAAAGCTGCGACGGTGTATTCAGAAGCACCTCAAACAGAATGGATAACGAACAGTGCTAAGTCTACCACAAAAAGTCTCTATAAATGAAACGAATGCTTTGTTTAAAGTAGGAGATTATCATCAAAGCATATCTCCTCATAAAATGGATAGATTACGACCAGTAACAAAACTATCCCTATTTCTTGCGCAAGCTAGAAATAATCTGCCCTAGAATAAAAACTCTTATATTTGATAATCTCATACTATCAATAGTCAATATTGACAATAGTAAAAAGTAAAAACCAAGAGTAAAAATATATTGTATTGCCAAAGATTTTAACTTATCTCTCTTAAGTTATTTTCAATAGCGATTGACAACAGATATTATTGGTAAAGGAAAAACTTATCGCTATAAATGACAAAGTAAAATGATAGAGGAAATAATTTTTTAAAATAGAAAGGGATTTTTAAAAAACCCTTTCCAATAAATTTCTTAATGTCTTTTATTCTACTACTTCACTCTTCTTATCATTTCTAATTGATTCCACAGAAGAGTTAATATATGGCTCTTCTGGCCGGATGAAGCTTATCAGTTTAAAAAACAGACTTAAACCAATCCCCACAACAGTTGCAAGCGCCATACCCTTCAATTCTGCCGAACCAATCTGAATTTTCGCTCCGCTGACACCAATAATCAAAATAATGGAGGTCAGGATCAGGTTCTGTGCCCTACTGTAATCAACTTTCGAATCAATCAGAACTCGAATGCCTGATGCACCAATCACACCATACAGTAACAGGGAAACACCTCCCATCACTGGGATTGGGATCATTTGGATAGCTGCCGCCAATTTACCAACGCAGGAAAGTAATATTGCCATCACCGCAGCGCCACCAATCACCCATGTGCTGTATACACGGGTAAGTGCCATAACACCAATATTTTCACCATAAGTCGTGTTAGGTGTTGAACCAAAGAAACCCGAAATCATCGTTGAAAAACCATTGGCAAACATTGAGCGGTGCAAACCTGGGTTTTTCAATAAATCTTTCTGCACGATATTTGCCGTTACCACTAAGTGCCCAACATGTTCTGCAATAACCACCAGCGCAGCAGGTAAAATTGTCATAATGGCAAACCATTCAAAACGCGGTGTATAGAATGTAGGCAATGCAAACCACGGCGCTTCACGTATTGGAGTTAAATCTACAACTCCCATAAAAAATGACAGCACATATCCTACCAAAACACCAATCAGAATCGGAATAATCGCCATAAAACCACGGAATATTACCGATCCCAAGATGGTCACGCCCAACGTAACCATAGATATGGTCAGGTTGGTCATATTAATTTCAGTGCCTGCTGTTGGACGCAATCCCGCCATATCAGCAGCAACACCTGCCAATTCCAGGCCAATCACGGCAACAATGGCTCCCATCGCTGCCGGAGGAAACATCACATTGATCCATCCCCTTCCTGCAACTTTTACAAGCAGGGCAACCAAACAAAACAACAAACCGCAGACAATAAATCCACCTAATGCCAATTCATATCCCAAAGGCAGTAACAACAATACAGGCGAAATAAAAGCAAAGCTGGAACCTAAATAAGCCGGAATTCTTCCTTTACAAATCACCAAATACAGTAATGTTCCAATGCCATTGAACAACAAAATTGTCGCAGGATTCACTTTAAGTAAAAATCCGCCTTCATAGAAGGCGGCTTTGATTTCGCCCCAGAGGGGCGTTACTAGTTCAGACTCTGAGAGCCTTCACTTCACATCCCTTTTAACG
>NZ_MKGR01000007.1:133431-168935 GCF_001908095.1 Xenorhabdus thuongxuanensis
TGGGGATAACAGTTCGGATTTTCCCATGAGTAGCCTTACTGGCAGAGCCAATCTGTCGATGACCACCTCCGCAGGAGGTGGTATTCAGTTATGAATAAAATGGGAACCAAAACGGTTGCCCCAAACATGGCAAATAGATGTTGCAAACTTAAAGGAATAGTCTGTGCCAAAGGAGGTTTTTCTTCTACTCCAATAGTTCGACGAGTCATTATTGATATCCTCTTATATCATCTTGCTAGAAACCAAAAAAAAGCCGACTTTCCAGCCGGCTATAAATGTTATTTAGTGCCAAATATTTTATCACCTGCATCCCCTAAACCAGGGACGATGTATCCATGCTCATTTAAACATTTATCAATCGATGCGGTATACAATTCAACATCAGGGTGAGCTTTCTCCAGCGCAGCGACTCCTTCCGGCGCAGCAACCAAAACCAATACTTTAATGACAGGGCATCCCGCTTTTTTCAACAAATCAATGGTAGCGATCATAGAGCCACCAGTAGCCAACATGGGATCGACAACCAATGCCATGCGTTCATTAATGTCAGAGACTAATTTCTGAAAATAAGGTACTGGTTCAAGTGTTGCTTCATCACGATATACACCAACAACACTGATCCGTGCACTAGGGATATTTTCCAGTACACCATCCATCATCCCTAAGCCTGCACGCAGGATAGGTACTACCGTAATCTTTTTTCCTTTAATCTGATCTATCTCTACCGGCCCACACCATCCGTCAATGGTCACTTTCTCAACTTCCAAATCAGCAGTTGCCTCATATGTCAGAAGACTTCCCACCTCTGAAGCCAGTTCACGGAAGCGCTTGGTGCTTATATCATGATCTCGCATCAGGCCAAGTTTATGTTTAACTAGCGGGTGTTTAACCTCGACGATTTTCATGGGTTTCTCCTAATAGCCGGCAGATAAAAAAATCGCGGGATTATAACTCCTTTTCAGTATCAAACCACTACCAATCTGTTAATTTTTATTACTAACAAGTTATTTTCTTCGATCCCGATCTAACAGGAAACCGATACAAAGCTATCGCAAACGTTTGCTTAGACTGTTAGAATCGTCACCGTTCTGTTTTATTCATAAAAATGCAATCGCCTGGGAGCTACGCAGTGACCAACAAAACCTCTCTTAGCTATAAAGATGCTGGTGTCGATATTGATGCTGGTAATGCCTTAGTCAATCGTATCAAAGGTGTCGTAAAACAGACCCGTCGCCCCGAAGTGATGGGAGGATTAGGTGGTTTCGGTGCATTATGTGCCCTGCCACAGAAATATCGCGAACCGGTGTTGGTTTCCGGTACAGATGGCGTTGGTACTAAGCTGCGTCTGGCCATGGACTTAAAGCGCCATAACACTATCGGAATTGATTTGGTTGCCATGTGTGTCAATGATCTGGTTGTGCAAGGCGCCGAGCCTCTTTTCTTCCTTGATTACTATGCTACTGGCAAACTGGATATCGATACAGCCACCAGTGTCATCACGGGCATAGCAGAAGGCTGCAAGCAAGCAGGCTGTGCATTAGTCGGTGGTGAAACCGCGGAAATGCCCGGTATGTATCACGGTGAAGATTATGATGTCGCGGGTTTTTGCGTTGGTGTTGTTGAAAAATCGGAAATTATTGACGGCAGTCAGGTTCAGATCGGTGATGCCCTGATTGCACTTACATCCAGCGGACCACATTCCAATGGTTATTCTTTGATCCGTAAAATTCTTGAGGTAAGTCAGGCAGATCCAGAGACTACCGAGCTTGAAGGGAAACCACTCGCCGATCACTTACTTGCCCCAACCCAAATTTACGTCAAATCCATTCTGGAGCTGATTGAAAAAGTTGATGTTCATGCGATTGCACATCTGACTGGTGGCGGCTTCTGGGAAAATATCCCGCGTGTTCTGCCAGAAAACATGCAAGCCAGAATCAAAGCTGACAGTTGGCAATGGCCGGCAATTTTTACCTGGTTACAGCAAGTTGGTAATGTCAGCGAACATGAAATGTACCGCACATTTAACTGCGGAGTCGGTATGATAATCGCACTTCCTCAATCTCAGGTAGAGCAGGCAATTTCGTATTTGACCGCATCAGGCGAAAATGCATGGCAAATCGGTACAATTGCCGAACTTAATGCCAATGAGCAACCTGTCGTTATTACAAAATAAATATTTTGTTTGATTGATTTCAAGTTACAGCTAATAAAGCTGTAACTTGAAAAATGAAGAGCATACTACTCAATGAATTTCTTCAGTGAAAACCCGTTATGAAAAAAATTGTCGTTTTAGTCTCTGGCAATGGCAGCAATCTTCAATCCATCATAGATGCCTGCCAACAAAACCGAATTAATGGATATGTTGCTGCCGTTTTCAGTAATAATGCCGATGCCTATGGCCTGCAACGTGCTGAACAAGCAGATATCCCTGCGCACTTTATCAACCCAAAAGCTTATGTGGATCGTACAAGTTATGATATCGCCCTTCTCAAAGCCATTGACCAATACAATCCCGATTTAGTGGTCTTAGCGGGTTACATGAAGATCTTATCACCCGAATTTGTCCAGCACTATTATGGACGTCTGCTCAATATTCACCCTTCCCTCTTGCCCAAATATCCCGGCCTGCATACCCATCGGAAAGCCATTGAAAACGGTGATAAAGAACATGGCACTTCCGTCCATTTTGTGACTGAAGAATTAGATGGTGGCCCGATTATTTTACAGGCTAAGGTACCGATTTTTGTGGGAGATAAAGAAGAAGAAGTTATCGAACGTGTACAAACCCAAGAACACAATATTTATCCTCTGGTCATCGGCTGGTTTTTAGATCAACGTTTGCTGATGGAAGGCAATAACGCAATTATGGATGGCAAGGTTCTGCCGCCACAAGGTTACGCAGCAGAATAATTTAACCAACTGACTGCAACTTACGGCTCTGTGTTAGCAGATTTTGTTATAATCTTTTTTAGCTGCTATATTCCAGTAACACTTTGCTGTAAGTTGCTATTTTAGATTAATTTATCTGGCAATTATTATTTATTCGAACATTATTCAATATCAAATATATTTATACCCTATAGATTTCACTACAAAACACTGAGGTATCCAATGTCCAGTGGTTCGGAAAATCCATCGGTAAATTTACGTCCTCTTGAGCGGGAAGATCTTCCTTTTGTTCATCAACTCGATAATAACGCCAGTGTTATGCGCTACTGGTTTGAAGAGCCTTATGAAGCCTTTGTTGAATTATGCGACCTCTATGACAAGCACATTCATGACCAAAGCGAGCGCCGTTTTATTATCGAAAGCTTAAACTCCAAAGTAGGTTTGGTGGAACTAGTCGAAATTGATTATGTCCACCGTCGTGCAGAGTTCCAGATTATCATCGCTCCGGCTTATCAAGGACAAGGTTATGCAATGGTGGCTGTAAAACTTGCGATGGAATACGCTTTTGCTGTCTTAAATCTTTACAAGTTGTATCTGATTGTTGATAAAGAGAATACGAAAGCAATTCATATATACAATAAATTGGGATTCTATACTGAAGGTGAATTAATCGATGAGTTTTTTGTAAACGGCTCTTATCATACAGCTATCAGGATGTGTACTTTCCAGCATCACTATTTCGCCAATAAAACCCGTGAAACCCAAACCAGCACATCGACTCGTTAAACGCCAACCATTAAACTAAGTGAAAAACCCAGTGGAGTAGTAAGGAGTAGTAATGTCCCACGATCGCCTTTATACCGAGAAAGAACTCAGTTGGCTCTCTTTCAACGAACGTGTACTTCAGGAAGCGGCTGACAAAAGTAACCCACTGATTGAAAGAATGAGGTTTTTAGGGATCTACTCCAATAATTTAGATGAGTTTTATAAAGTGCGCTTTGCCGATGTAAAGCGGCGTATTCTTATCAGTGAAGAACAAGGTTCAGCCACTACTGCCCGTCAATTATTGAAAAAGATTCAGACTAAGGTTGCCAAGATCGATCAAGAATTCGATGTCCTCTATAACGAACTGCTGCTGGAAATGGCACGTAATCAGATTTTCTTGATCAATGAACGGCAGATATCCCCGAATCAACAAATCTGGCTGCGGCAATATTTTCGCCAGCATTTACGGCCACATATCACACCAATCGTCATCAACCCAGAAACTAATTTAGTTGAGTTTCTCAAAGATGATTACACCTATTTGGCCGTTGAAATTATCCATGGGCAAAAAACGCAATATGCTTTGTTGGAAATTCCATCAGATAAAGTCCCGCGTTTCGTTAACCTACCTCCAGAGATGCCAAAAAAACGCAAATCAATGATATTACTTGATAATATTCTGCGTTATACGCTGGATGAAATTTTCAAAGGATTTTTCGATTACGACACTTTGAACGTCTATTCGATGAAAATGACCCGTGATTCCGAATATGATCTGGCAACAGAGATGGAATCCAGCCTGCTGGAACTGATGTCTTCCACGCTGAAACAAAGACTAACAGCAGAGCCTGTACGGTTTGTCTATCAGCGTGATATGCCTGACGAAATGGTGGAACTACTGCGTAGCAAGCTGGGGCTATCCAATGATGACTCGGTGATTGCCGGTGGCCGTTATCATAACTTTAAAGATTTCATCAAATTCCCCAATGAAGGAAATCGGAATCTCCAGAATAAATCGATACCGCGACTACGCTATACTTGGTTCGACCATTTCCGCAACGGATTCGACGCTATCCGTGAAAGAGATGTTCTGCTTTATTACCCTTATCACACATTCGAACATGTACTGGAATTGCTGCGTCAGGCTTCTTTCGATCCCAGTGTTCTTTCGATTAAGATTAATATCTACCGTGTCGCAAAAGACTCACGCATTATTGATTCCATGATCCATGCCGCATACAACGGCAAAAAAGTGACCGTCGTGGTGGAGTTACAGGCACGTTTTGACGAAGAAGCCAATATTCATTGGGCAAAACGCCTCACTGAAGCAGGTGTACATGTTATCTTCTCCGCTCCTGGCCTGAAAATTCACGCAAAACTATTCATCATTTCGCGTCTGGAAGGGGAAGAAATTATCCGTTATGCCCATATTGGTACAGGAAATTTCAACGAAAAAACGGCGCGGCTCTATACCGACTATTCTCTGCTGACCGCTAAACCTGAAGTCACCAATGAAGTTCGCCGAGTGTTTAATTTTATTGAAAACCCTTATCGGCCCGTCACATTTGATAATTTAATGGTATCGCCCCAAAATTCGCGGGCTATGCTCAATCAACTGATTATTCAGGAAATCGAAAATGCACAAGCCGGTGAATTGGCAGGCATCACTCTGAAAATCAATAACCTGGTAGATAAGGAGTTGGTGGATCGCCTGTATGATGCCTCTGAAGCGGGCGTCAAAATCCGCATTCTTGTACGAGGCATGTGTTCTTTGGTTCCTAACCAACCCGGTTTTAGTGAAAACATTCAAGTCACCAGTATTGTGGATCGTTTCCTGGAACACGATCGCGTTTATGTTTTCACCAACAAAGGCAATGAAAAAATTTTCCTTTCTTCGGCCGATTGGATGACACGTAACATTGACTACCGCATTGAGGTAGCAGTTTGTCTGCTCGACCCCAGATTAAAACAACAAGTTATGGATATCCTTGAACTGCAATTCAATGATACCGTCAAGGCACGATATATTGATAAGGAATTGGGCAATCGCTATGTTCCGCGAGGAAATAAGCGTAAAATCCGCGCGCAGCTTGCTGTTTATGATTATTTGAAAAACCTCGAACAACCAGAACCAAGAGCCTGATTTATGCCTTTGAAACACGACACTCCAATGCCCAAACCGCAAGAAATTGCCACTATTGATTTGGGTTCCAATAGCTTTCATATGGTCATCGCCCGTATCGTAAACGGTGCATTACAGGTTATTGGACGTTTAAAGAAACGAGTTTATCTTGCCGATGGTTTAAATAGTAAAAATGAGTTAAGCGAAGAAGCCATAAACCGTGGCCTGAAATGTCTTGCTCTGTTTGCTGAGCGGTTGCAAGGTTTTTCCGCAGGTAATGTCTGTTTGGTGGGAACGCATAGTTTACGTGAAGCTACCAACGTACAAGAATTTCTAAAACAGGCAAAGGAAGTTATCCCCTATCCAATTGAAATTATCTCTGGTCATGAAGAAGCTCGCCTGATTTTCATGGGCGTTGAGCATACACAACCGGAAAAAGGCCGGAAATTGGTGATTGATATTGGTGGCGGCTCGACGGAATTGGTCATTGGTGAAGATTTCGAACCTCTATTGATTGAAAGCCGCCGTATGGGTTGTGTCAGTTTTTCTCGCCAATTTTTTCCAAACGGTATAATTAATGAGAATAATTTTCGCAGGGCACGACTTCAGGCGGCACAAAAATTGGAAAATCTCGTCTGGCAATTTCGAACTAAAGGCTGGGATTTTGCTTTAGGTGCGTCGGGAACGATCAAGGCAATACATGAACTTTTGGTCGAACTGGGTGAGAAAGATGGCCTGATTACCCCAGAGCGCCTAAACATGCTGGTGAAGCGTGTCCTGAAATACAAAAATTTCAATGTGCTGGAATTGCCAGGATTATCTAATGACCGTAAACAAACTTTTGTTCCTGGGTTATCAATCTTGTGTGGTATTTTCGATGCCTTACATATTCAGGAACTCCGCTTGTCTCATGGCGCATTACGGGAAGGTGTACTGTATGAAATGGAAGATCGTTTCCGCCATCAGGATATTCGCCAACGAACTGCCAAAAGTCTTGCCGAGCACTATAATATCGATCGAGAACAGGCTGCCCGCGTCTGGAATACCGCCAAAAATCTTTATGACCAATGGGCAGAGCAAAACCCCAAGCGAGTACATCCACAACTGGAATCCATTCTACTGTGGGCAGCCATGCTGCATGAAGTCGGTTTAAGCATCAATCTGAGTGGATTGCAACGGCATTCAGCTTACATCCTGCAAAATACCGATCTACCAGGATTTACCCAAGAACAGCAATCGTTGCTGGCAACATTAGTACGTTACCACCGCAAAGCGGTTAAAATACATGAGCATCCTCGCTTTTATCTGTTTAAGAAAAAACAGTATCTTCCTATGCTTAAGATATTGCGACTGGCAACCTTATTGAATAATCAGCGCCAGGCTACCACAACACCAGATACACTGAGGCTAGAAACTGATCATAGTCATTGGACGCTCAGCTTACCCAAAAACTATTTAAAACAAAATGCCCTTGTGTTGCTCGATCTGGAGCAAGAGCAAAGTTACTGGGACGATGTGGCTGGCTGGCACTTACACATTGAAGAGGAATCGACTTAACGATATCGCGTTATGAAAAAGAAAAAGAAAACTGTTCAAATTATAAAATTGGTACTGTTTATCAGCTTCTTCATTTTCTTTGGACGCTTTATTTATTCATTTATGGCAGCATTGGAGCATCACCAACAAACCCAGCAGCAATCGTTGATGCCCCTAAATGGTTCGAAAACAGAATATAATACCCAATAGCTGTCAAATTTATGGTGATATTATTGAAATCGCCGGTTTTTCGCCCTATTTTCTGCCTTAAAGGTTTACTATGCCACAATCAACCTTTACACCTGATAATTCAACTATTGCCAGCCAACACTCCCAAAGACTGGCACATATTCGTCAACGTCTGCTTTCTCTATTTATCCATGATAAGCTGTTTGTCGATACATTATTAGGTCAGGCTGATGAACATTCAGCAATCAGTGACGAACAATTATTGGAGAAAATAGAGGAAGTCAGTGCACTGCTGGCCAGCCTACATACTGCCGATATTGCCGATATTCTGGAAGCCTTACCTTATGATGAACGTCTCGCTTTATGGCGTTTGATCGACAATAACCAGCGCGGTGGGGTTCTGGTAGAAGCCTCCATTCCTGTTTGGGATAATCTGATTAAGGACATGACTGATGTTGAGCTGTTACGCGCCATCGGTAAACTGCACGTTGATGAACAAGCTTATATCGCAGAACATCTTCCCCGTGATACCACTCGACGCTTGCTGACCTATTTAGAACCAGGTCAACGTAATCGTATCCGAAAAGTATTGCAGTACCATAAAGACAGTATCGGTCAAATGATGGATTTCGAGTTTGTGACAGTGCGAAGCAACGTTACACTTGGCACCGTTCAGCGTTTTTTACGTTCCCGAGATGCCATTCCTGAAACAACAGATAAGATTTTTGTTATTGACCGCAAAAATCGTCTACAAGGAGAGCTTCCACTCACCACTTTACTGACCAACGTACCGGATAAATTAGTTTCCGAAGTCATGAATACGGATACCGTTACTTTCTTACCGGAGCAAAAAGGTGAAGATGCCGCCAGTGCATTTGAACGTTATGACCTGATTTCTGCCGCCGTGGTAGATAATAACGGGCGTCTAATGGGACGCCTGACTGTTGAAGATATTGTTGATACCTTAAGTGAAGAAACTGACACCAATATTCGCCGAATGGGAGGCTTAAGCCGCGAAGAAGATGTTTTTGCTCCGGTTGGTCAGGCCGTCAAAACCCGTTGGACATGGCTTGCCATCAATTTGTGCACCGCATTCGTGGCATCGCGAGTTATCGGGCTCTTTGAACATACCATTTCCCAACTCGTTGCTCTTGCAACCTTAATGCCCATCGTAGCAGGTATTGGTGGCAATACCGGTAACCAGACCATCACCATGATCGTCCGCGCACTCGCACTACATCAAATCCAGACGGGTAGTTTTTCTTATCTGCTATTAAGGGAACTTGGTGTTGCTTTTATCAATGGCATTATTTGGGGAGGGATTATGGGCGTCATCACTTATCTGCTCTACGGTGACCTTGCTATGGGGGGAGTTATGACAATGGCTATGATATTGAATCTATTGATGGCCGCACTGATGGGAGTCTTGATCCCGTTTATTATGATGAAATTGGGAAAAGATCCCGCCATCGGCTCCAGTGTAATGATTACTGCCATTACCGATACAGGTGGCTTTTTTATCTTTTTGGGATTGGCAACGCTATTTTTAGTTTAACTCAATTTAATTAAAGACGTTCCCGCTATATGGTGGCGACAAATAATAAATAATGTCTTTATAATCGCCATCATTAATAATAGTGATGATTTATATTGCGGTTTTACAAAACCTCTTAACATAATTCCCTGTACCCTATTGGATACCTCATCACAAATACCATGGAAAATCACTACCAGAAACATTATCTTTTTGACATAACCTCCATATTTTCTTCATTATTGACGAATTCCTGTTGGTTACACTAATAATATATTCTTGCATCTAATTTAGCATAAGATGCCGCATGATTGATTCCGCCACAACACTAAGAGAATGTCGAGCAAATGAATAATAAAAACCGTTCCTACTTTTTCCGACTTGCTGCGGTGCTAGCCGTGATCGTCGGGGCAATCTTCTTTGCGTGGAAATATTTCAACGCCCCTTCATCAGCAGATAACTCTCAGGACTCAGAATCAAAACAGAATTTACCTAATCCCGCTCAACCACCAGTGCAGGTAGCAACGGCTGAAATCAAATCGATACCCCATTACTTAGGAGGATTAGGAACGGTTCTGGCGGCAAATACCGTCACTGTCACCAGCCAGGTGGAAGGTCAATTAATAGCCCTGCATTTTAATGAAGGTCAATACATCCAAAAAGGGGATTTACTGGCAGAAATCGATCCCCGTCCCTTTCAAGTCAAACTGGCAAGAGCACAGGGACAATATGCCAAAGATCAAGCAACATTAGCCAACACTAAACAGGATTTACTCCGTTTTCAGCAATTGGCGAAAAGTAAACTTATCTCTCAACAAGAGCTGGATAAACAAATTTCTTTGGTTCGCCAGAGCGAAGCCAGCTTACAGGCCGACCAAGCAGATATCGACGAAGCCAAATTGCAATTGGCATATAGCCGTATTACAGCCCCGATTTCCGGTCGCGTCGGATTAAAACGCATCGATATTGGCAATCATGTATCTGCCGGAGGAGCAACGCCAATCGTAGTCATTACGCAAGTCGATCCCATTGATGTGCTGTTTTCCCTGCCTGAAAACGATATTGGTGCTGTGTTAAAAGCGCAAAAAGATCACAAAAATGTGGCTGTCATTGCGTGGGATCGCAATAATCAGCAACCCTTGGCGCAAGGAAAACTAATCAGTATCGATAATCAAATTGATGTTACTACTGGCACGATCAAAATGAAGGCCGAATTCAATAATAAAGATAATGTGCTGTTCCCTAATCAATTCGTCAATATTCAGATGAAAGTCAATACACTGAGCGATGTCGTTGTGATCCCTACATCTGGATTACAGATGGGAAATAGCGGAAATTTCGTCTGGAAAGTGGATAAAGAAAACAAAGTCAGTAAACATAAGGTCGTTGCAGGTCTGCAAGATAATCAATTGGTGGTCATCAATAGTGGACTGTCAGCAAACGAACAGGTCGTTACTGATGGCATTGACAACCTGACCGAAGGCGCTAAGGTCGAGATTGTCAAACCCTTGACCATTGAAGCACTCGACGCGGATCAAAAGAAGAAAAATCCAGATCAATCAAATGGTAAGGTGGAGAACTCCTGATGCAACCTGATTCTCCAATGACAGGAGGAGGGCCATCCCGTCTGTTTATCCTGCGCCCTGTTGCCACGACACTGTTTATGATTGCGATCTTGCTGGCAGGGCTAATGGGTTACCGGATGCTGCCAGTTTCTGCATTACCACAAGTGGATTATCCAACTATTCAGGTGGTAACACTGTATCCTGGTGCCAATCCAGATGTGATGACATCCGCTGTAACTGCACCACTGGAACGCCAATTTGGTCAGATGTCCGGCTTAAAACAAATGTCATCCAAAAGTTCTGGTGGTGCTTCTGTTATCACGTTGGTATTCCAGCTCTCACTGCCCCTGGATGTGGCAGAGCAAGACGTACAGGCGGCGATCAATTCAGCCAGTAACCTATTGCCCGATGATCTGCCTTATCCACCAATTTACAGCAAAGTTAATCCGGCTGATCCACCTATATTGACGCTGGCCGTAACCTCTGATGCCTTGCCGATGAGTCAGGTGCAAGATATGGTAGAAACGCGCATATCCCAGCGTATTTCCCAGGTCAGTGGTGTCGGTCTGGTGACCTTGGCGGGGGGACAACGCCCCGCTGTGCGCGTGAAATTGAACGCACAAGCTTTGGCTGCACAAGGATTAGACAGCGACGTTATCCGTTCTGCCATCATGAAAGCCAATGTGAATTCGGCAAAAGGCAGTTTTGATGGACCCACTCGCTCCATCACCATATCTTCCAACGATCAGATGAAATCTGTCGATGATTATCGCAATTTAATCGTGGCCTATAAAAATGGTGCCCCGATTCGCTTGCGTGATGTCGCCACCATTGAACAGGGAGTGGAAAATAACAAATTGGGCACATGGGCAAATGAGAAACCTGCTATCGTCATCAATGTTCAGCGCCAGCCTGGAGCAAATGTTATTGAGACTACGGATAATATCCGCATCATGTTGCCAGAATTGATCAACAGCCTGCCTAAATCTGTTAATGTGGAAATGCTGACAGATCGTACGGTCTCAATCCGCCATTCAGTCAAGGATGTTCAATTTGAACTGTTGCTGGCTATTGCACTGGTTGTCATGGTGATCTATCTGTTTCTGCGCAATGTCACGGCAACCCTTATCCCAAGTATTGCCGTACCGCTTTCGTTAGTGGGTACATTTGCCGTGATGTATTTTTGCGGCTTCTCCGTCAATAATCTCACTTTAATGGCATTAACCATCGCAACCGGCTTTGTAGTGGATGATGCTATTGTGGTGATAGAAAATATTTCCCGTTACATTGAACGGGGAGAAAAACCGCTGGCGGCCGCGCTAAAAGGAGCGGGAGAAATCGGCTTTACGATTATCTCCCTGACTTTCTCGTTAATCGCCGTCTTGATCCCTCTACTGTTTATGGGGGATATTGTCGGTCGGCTGTTCAGGGAATTCGCCATTACCCTCGCCGTCGCCATTTTAATTTCCGCCGTTGTATCATTGACGCTAACACCGATGATGTGTGCAAGGATGCTGAAACCCGAAGCTAATATTAAACACAATCGCTTCGAACAGGCATGTGAACGCTTCTTTGAACGTATGATTGCCGTATATGCTGTCTTCCTGAAACGGGTGTTGAATCATCCCTGGATTACACTTGGTGTTGCATTCGGTACGTTGGCTCTGACCGCCCTACTCTATATCATGATCCCCAAAGGATTCTTTCCCTTACAAGACAACGGATTGATTCAGGGCACACTGGAAGCACCACAATCCATTTCATTCAATGCAATGGCAGATAAGCAACGGCAAGTTACGGCTCTGTTATTAAAAGATCCGGCCGTGGACAATGTCACGACCTTTATTGGTGTCGATGGTAACAATCCAACATTGAATAATGCTCGTCTTCAAATCACGTTGAAACCACTCAGCCAGCGTGACGACCGTATTCACGAGGTGATCCCACGCCTGCAAGCGCGAATTGCTAAAGTCCCCGACGTCAAGTTATACCTGCAACCAACCCAGGATTTGACCATTGATACCCAACTATCGCGCACGCAATACCAATTTACGTTGCAAGCGACTTCGCTTGATGAACTCGCTGTCTGGGTTCCTAAATTACAACATGCCCTGAAACAACGCCCAGAATTGGTGGATATCGGTAATAATTGGCAAAATCAGGGGTTAGTAGCTTACCTTGATGTGAATAGGGATATGGCCAGTCGCTTTGGGATCTCTATGGCTGCCGTAGATAATGCTTTGTATAACGCTTTCGGACAACGCTTGATTTCGACTATTTACACTCAATCAAATCAATATCGCGTTATCCTTGAGCAAGATACGAAGGATTCACCAGGCCTGGAAGCAATAAACAATCTTTATCTGACCAGTAATGATGGAAAAATGGTTCCTCTTAATACCATTGCCACTGTCGAACAGCGGTTAGGGAACTTGTCTATCGACCATCTGCAACAATTTCCTGCTGTCACTTTTTCATTCAACGTAGCAAAAGATTCGTCCCTTGAACAAGCTGTCAATGCCATAAAGGAAGCAGAACAAGCGATCCAAATGCCAAAAGATATCATTACGCAATTTCAGGGAGCAACGCTGGCGTTCCAGGATGCGCTCAGTAATACCCTCTGGCTGATTTTGGCTGCTGTCGTCGCCATGTACATCGTACTCGGTATTTTGTACGAAAGCTTTATCCACCCTGTTACCATTTTGTCAACCTTGCCTACTGCGGGAGTTGGCGCATTGTTGGCGTTGATGGCTGGAGGGTACGAGCTAGATATTATCGCCATCATTGGGATCATCCTCTTAATTGGTATTGTGAAGAAAAACGCCATCATGATGATCGATTTTGCTCTGGCCGCAGAGCGGGAAAAAGGAATGACTCCTTATGAAGCTATCTATCAAGCCTGTCTGTTACGTTTCAGACCGATATTAATGACAACCATGGCAGCATTGCTGGGCGCATTGCCACTGATGTTGAGTACCGGTATTGGTGCAGAGCTGCGCCGTCCTTTAGGCGTCAGTATGGTGGGAGGCCTGATTATGAGCCAAATCCTAACCTTGTTCACCACTCCCGTGATTTATCTGCTATTTGATCAGTTAGCACACTATCGTCGAAATAATAAGAAAGGTAATCAAATAAAGCTGGATAAATCTTCAGTTAATCATCAGGAGCCACTGTGAAATTCTTCGCCCTATTTATCCAGCGGCCAGTTGCTACAACATTGCTGAGTTTAGCCATCACTCTATGCGGCGCACTCAGTTTTGTCCTGCTGCCTGTGTCGCCACTGCCACAAGTTGATTTTCCCGTGATAACGGTTTACGCTTCTATGCCTGGCGCATCACCGGAAACGATGGCGTCTTCCGTAACAACACCGCTGGAACGCGCATTGGGCAGGATATCTGGGGTAAAAGAGATGTCTTCTGCCAGCTCACTGGGAAGTTCTTATATTTACCTGGAATTCGATCTCAATCGGGATATCAATGGCGCAGCACGAGATGTCCAAGCCGCCATCAATGCTGCCCAAAGTTTGTTGCCTTCCGGTATGCCAAGCAAGCCAGGGTACTATAAAGCTAATTTGTCAGGCGCCCCGATCATGATTTTGACCCTTTCCTCAGACAATTATAGTGAGGGTCAACTGTATGATCTTGCTTCCACCAGATTGGCTCAAAAGATTTCTCAGATAGAAGGTGTCAGCAAAGTCAGTGTCATTGGCAGTTCGTTACCCGCTATACGTGTTGAACTAAACCCTAATGCACTCTTCAATCAAGGTGTTTCTCTTAACGATGTCAGTAATGCTATTAATAATGCGAATGTCCGGCTTCCGACAGGTCATATTGATTCCGATAACCAGATTTGGCAGCTACACACTAATGATGAATTGAAAACACCTGACAGTTACCGCTCAATTATCGTCCATTATAATAATGGAGCACCTGTCAGATTGCAGGATGTTGCAAATGTTAAGAGCTCTGTCGAGGATATCCGCGCCGCAGGTATGTCTGGAAATAAGTCTGCAATTTCTCTTATTATCCGTCGTGAAGCCGGTGCAAATATCATCTCGACCGTCCAACGTATTCGTGATCAGTTTCCTGTCCTGCAAGCCTCCTTACCTGCCAATATTCAGCTAAACGTTGTCCAGGATCGTTCGCCAACTATTCATGCTTCCCTGCAAGAAGTAAAACGTGCATTAGCCATTGCCGTCGCCTTGGTGATTCTGGTTGTATTCCTGTTTTTACGTTCTGGCCGAGCTACGCTGATCCCAGCAATTGCCGTTCCGGTATCACTGATTGGTACTTTTACCGCCATGTATCTATGTGGTTTCAGTTTAAACAATCTTTCGTTGATGGCATTAACTATTGCCACCGGATTTGTTGTCGATGATGCCATTGTGGTACTGGAAAATATTTCCCGTCATTTGAATGCGGGGTTAAAACCCATGCAAGCTGCCCTCAAAGGAACCAGGGAAGTTGGATTCACTGTGCTGGCTATGAGTTTATCACTCGTTGCGGTATTTATTCCTCTTGTATTAATCGATGAATTACTTGGCAGATTATTCCGGGATTTTGCTGTCACATTGGCAACCGCCATTGGGATTTCTCTGTTAATCTCACTAACTTTAACCCCGATGATGTGCGCGCATTTGCTCAAATCCACACCTAAAAATGCTCAGAAACAGACGCGAGGATTCGGTAAAGTATTGTTGATAACTCAACAAAGCTATGCTCGTTCATTGAAATGGATACTCAATCATACTCGTTGGGTATTGTTGACATTAGTTGGCATTATCGTCCTGAATATCTGGCTCTATATCAGCATTCCGAAAACGTTTTTTCCACAACAAGATACTGGGAAAATGTTAGGATTTGTGGTCGCTGATCAAAGCATTTCATTTCAGGCTATGCGTGAAAAAATGAAACGCTTTATGCTGGTCGTTGATGGTGATCCAACCGTGGATAATGTCGTAGGTTTTACTGGTGGTGATAGCATTAATACGGGCTTTATGTTTGTTTCACTAAAACCATTAAAAGAACGTAAAGAAAATGTCCAGCAAGTTATTACCCGCTTAAGAAGTCAACTGACCAATGAAGCGGGAGCACGCCTATATTTAGTTCCTGTTCAAGATCTGAGAAGTGGAGGAGGACAGGGAGGTAAATCAACATATCAGTTTAATTTGTTGTCAGATGACTTTGATGAACTACGTAAATGGAGTCCTATCGTCAAAAAAGCATTGGAAAAATTGCCTCAATTGGTGGATGTAAACGCCGATAGCGATGAAGACGCTAAAGGTGCTGAAATAGCAATTACCTATGATCGTGATGTTATGGCTCGTTTAGGCATCAATGTTGCCGAGGCAAATAATTTGCTTAACAACGCTTTTGGGCAGAGACAAGTTTCCACGATTTATGCCCCTTTGAATCAATATAAAGTGGTAATGGAAGTTGCACCGCAATATAACCAAGATCCCAGTGCGTTAGAGAAAATGTTTGTCATTAATAGTAAAGGAGAACGTATTCCGCTCTCCTACTTTGCCCAATGGCGCCCTGCCAATGCACCATTGGATGTTTATCACCAGGAACTTTCAGCCTCTTCTACCATTGCCTTTGATGTGGCACCAAGCTATACGCTATCCGATGCAATCAGTGCAATAGAAAGAACAATAACTGAGCTGGGTGTTCCTTCAGCAGTACGTAGCTCTTTTGCCGGCACAGCACAGGATTTTCAAAAGAGTGAGAATTCCCAACTAATGGTTATCCTGGCTGCTATAGTCACTGTTTATCTGGTGCTCGGTGTACTCTATGAGAGTTATATTCACCCTCTGACAATCCTTTCTACCCTGCCTTCTGCGGGTATAGGTGCTTTGCTGGCTCTGGAACTGTTCAATACTCCCTTCAGCCTAATCGCCATGATTGGGATTATGCTGTTGGTTGGTATTGTCAAGAAAAATGCCATTATCATGGTGGATTTTGCCCTTGAAGCTCAACGAAACGGTAAACTCAGTGCCCAAGAAGCGATTTTTCAGGCCAGTTTATTGCGATTCCGTCCGATCATGATGACGACGCTTTCCGCCCTGTTTGGTGCTTTACCTTTAGTACTGAGCAATGGAGATGGGGCAGAATTACGTTTTCCGCTGGGGATCACGATTGTTGGTGGCCTGGTGGTAAGCCAACTTCTCACTCTATATACCACACCGGTTGTGTATCTGTTTTTTGACCGATTGCGTGAAAAATGGCGCCATCGCAAAGCAACACCATCTCAGGTAGTGGATCCAAGTAGCTAAACCAGAATGAAATTCAGGATAAAAATGGGTATCAGCAGTAAACTTTTTCTGGCAATTTTTGCCACTTGTATGCTGGTATTGGTCACAATGCATTGGGGCATTTATCTCAGCTTCCAGCACGGTTTTATTGGCTACATCAAACAAAACAGCCAAAATCGGGCAAATATGCTGGCACAAGCATTGACAGAACAATATCAGCAATATGGTAATTGGCATTTTCTGACCCAGAATGATCGCGCGATATTTCAAATTATCCGTACGATTGAACAGAGTGACATTCCTCATCAGAAAACCAAACCTCATGGTTGGCGTCCCCAATTTTGGGTTGTGGACACTCACATGCATCGTTTGGTAGGGCATTCTAGTGATATTCCAGCAGAAAGTTATCGCAAGCCCGTTATCTATAAAAATAATATTGTCGGTTGGGTAATTGTCAGCGCGTCAGACAAAATTACCCGTCAGGCTGATCTTAGTTTTGCCCACCAGCAGCAATTCACAAGTTGGGCTATTGTCGGTTTTTCCACTTTATTGGCACTGATCACCACTTTTCTTCTTTCTCGTGGCCTTTTAAGGCCTGTTAAGCGACTAGTAGAAGGTACACATAAACTCGCAGCCGGTGATTTTAGCATTCGTGTCGTTCCATCCAGTAAAGATGAAATCGGTAAATTGGCAACGGATTTTAACCAACTTGCCAGCACGCTGGAAAAAAATGAACAGATGCGCCGTGATTATATGGCGGATATCTCCCATGAACTACGTACTCCACTTTCTGTTTTGCGTGGTGAACTGGAAGCCTTACAAGATGGTGTGCGTAAACCAACACAGGAAACTATCCATTCTTTACTTTCGGAAGTAACGACTCTGACCAAGCTGGTGGATGACCTGCATTTATTATCTCTTTCTAATCGTGGTTCGTTGGCCTATAGAAAAGAGTCCGTTAATGTCAGTGAATTACTACAAATCTCCGTGGCAAATTATCATGCCCGTTTTGCGGATAAACAAATCAAGTTATCATTGAATTTAAAAGAAAACGTAATACTGTTTGCCGATCCAAGTCGGCTAACACAGTTATTTCATAATTTGCTGGAAAATAGCCTGCGTTACACCAATAAGCATGGAAAGGTGATTATTCGTGGATATTCAGATCAGCAAAAATGGATATTAGATATGCAGGACAGTGCACCCGGATTGACTGTTGAACAATGCCAGCATGTTTTTGAACGTTTTTATCGTTGTGAATCTTCCCGTAACCGCGCAAGCGGAGGTTCAGGACTTGGGCTAGCGATTTGCTATAATATTGTTGAAGCTCATGATGGAATAATTCGCGTGGAAAGCTCAGCTTTAGGTGGTATTAAAATTCACGTAGAATTACCATTGATTAAATCGTCTGAACTTGAAACACAATGAGTATACATCTTACACAATATACTGTTCTCATCGTCGAAGATGAACCAAAGTTGGGACAACTGCTGGTTGATTATTTACAATCCGCAGATTATCAAACCCAATGGCTCAAGCGTGGTGATGAAGTCATTGCCCATGTGCAAAAATACCATCCCCATATTATCTTGCTTGATCTTATGTTGCCTGGTCTGGATGGATTGTCGATCTGTCGGGAACTGCGTAAATTTTCAGATATCCCGATTGTGATGATGACTGCAAAAACGGAAGAGATTGATCGGCTACTCGGCTTAGAAATTGGGGCTGACGATTATATCTGTAAGCCTTATAGTCCTCGAGAAATGATAGCCAGAGTAAAGACAATCTTGCGCCGTTGCTACCGTCCGAAAGATATTATCAGTGAGCAAGGTGCACTAACCATTGATGAAAATCACTTTCAGGCGCGTTACTTTGGACAAGTACTTGAATTAACACCTGTTGAATTCCGTCTGCTCAAAATTATGTCCAGCCAACCAGGGCGCGTTTTTTCTCGTGATCAACTATTGAATAACCTTTATAACGATCATCGCATTGTTAATGACCGAACTATTGATAGCCATATTAAAAACTTGCGCAGAAAACTAGAGCAGTTGGATAGGGATAAATCTTTTATCCGTTCCATTTATGGCTTGGGTTATCGTTGGGAAGCAGAAATCTGTTGTTTGATGATATGAGGCACAGTAACCAGTATTAATCAACCAGTTACTGTTGCAACTCTCATCACATGCTTATAAGTGCCTTTTTTCAACGTTCAAAGTGCTTTTACGATCAAGCAAACCTGAAATGACAGCTAATAATAATGCCAGTGAGGCTAATAAACCCCCTGCCAGATTGAGGGATATATAACCATAATGAGATGCGATAATTACACCGCCTAGCCATGCACCAACTGCATTACCCAAATTAAAAAATCCAATATTGACCGAGGAAACAAGATTAGGTGCACCAGCCTCCTGAGCTTTATCCATCACCAACCGCTGGATTGGTGATACGGTGGCAAAACCCAATGCTGCCATTAAAAATATGCTCAAACAAGCAATAAACTGGTTGTCACCATAAAGCCAGAAAATAAATAAAACCAAGGATTGTAGCCCTAACGTCCAATATAGCAATGGCATCATCGCTTTATCTGCAAGTTTTCCACCCACAATATTGCCAAAGAAAAACCCTAGTCCCAAAACCAGCAGGAGCCAGGTTATTGCACTCTCAGAGAATCCTGCAATATTAATCATTAATGGAGCAATATAGGTAATCGTCGTAAAAAATGCAGCGGGGCCTAAGACTGTGATCCCCATAGCCAAAAGAACATGAATATTGGTGAAAGCCAGTAGTTCCTTTTTAATACTGGCAGGCGCTTTCTGATCGAACTTAGGCAATAACTTTAAAATCCCAACCAAGGCGATAATGCCAATAACCGTAATTATTGCAAAAGTGACGCGCCAGGAAATCGCTTTTCCTATCCATGTTCCAAACGGTATGCCAACTAAATTAGCTAATGTCATTCCACTAAACATAAATGCGATAGCGGTGGTTCTTTTATTTTCTGACACTAGCTCAGCAGCAATAATCGCACCAATTCCCATAAAAGCGCCGTGGGTTAAGGAGGCTATAATCCGGCCAATAATTGCCAGATAAAATGTCGGGGAAAAAGTAGTCAGTGCATTTCCGATAATAAATAATATCATTAACATGGCAAGCATCTTTTTTCTTTCTATACCTCCCCCTAATATGATTAGAACAGGCGCTCCAATAAACACACCTAACGCATAACTGGTTACCATATACCCCGCAGTTGGTATTGAAATACTAAATTCGGTTGCAATTTCAGGAAGTAAACCAGCGACAATGAATTCGGTTGTAGCGATCCCAAATGTCGCTATGGCTAGAGCCCAAATAGCTACAGGCATGGAAAACTCCTAATAACAGGCGAATAATCAAATTATGATTGTAACGGTGTGTCGTTACCTTTGAGAGAGATACTGTAATATATTCGCGCACAAGCCAATTTGGAAGTAGTTGTAAATTAATCGGCCAATACAAAATAGTCATCATGCACTATAAGATAGCGGGACAAAGGATAAATTTTTCTCCTCAAACCCTTGACTGTACAAAATTCAGGCTAAACTTAAGCTGATAATTACCCAATCAGGAGAATTTCTTATGGCTACTGGGCATTATGATCTTAAGAAAGCAAAGAACGGGCAATTTTATTTCAATCTGGTGGCAGCAAACGGTGACATTATTCTTAGCAGTGAAATGTATACCACCAAGGCTGCTGCCAATAAAGGTATTCACTCTGTGCAAGTTAATTCTCCCGATAAAACTCGCCATGAAGTGAGAAAAAACAAATCAGGCAAACCTTATTTTGTCCTGAAAGCCCGAAACCACCAAATTATTGCTATCAGTGAAACTCATACCAATGAAGCAAGCATGAAGAAATCTATACAATATGTCATAAAAATCGGGCCAACAGAAAGTATTCGTGACCTGACCAAGCAAAATTAACAGGTACAATTAATGACTCGCGCCGTATCCGCGGCGCGCTTTCCCACATGGCGATCAAATATGGTGCATATCATTGCCATAATATATTTGTGCTAATGATAAAATAGGCGTTAAAATCCCCCTCCTTTAAACCTTACCCTTAGTAATGACAATGAAGACTGGGTAAGGGCTGACTTGAACTCAGACCGAGAACGTTAAAAAATATGTTTACTCCAGAATTACTTTCTCCTGCCGGCTCTTTAAAAAATATGCGTTACGCATTCGCTTATGGCGCAGATGCCATTTATGCCGGACAGCCTCGCTATAGCTTGCGTGTCCGTAATAATGAATTTAACCATGAGACATTGGCACAGGGCATTAAGGAAGCGCACGAATTAGGTAAGCGTTTTTATGTTGTTGTCAATATCGCACCACATAACGCAAAGCTGAAAACGTTTATTCGTGACTTAAAACCCGTTGTAGAAATGGGGCCTGATGCTTTGATTATGTCTGATCCAGGCTTAATTATGATGGTGCGCGAGACATTTCCTGAAATAGATATTCATCTTTCGGTTCAAGCCAATGCTGTTAACTGGGCTACGGTCAAATTCTGGAAACAAATGGGATTAACGCGAGTCATTCTTTCCCGTGAACTCTCGCTGGAAGAAATTGCCGAAATCCGTCAGCAAGTGCCTGATATGGAGCTTGAGGTTTTTGTACATGGTGCACTTTGTATGGCTTATTCTGGCCGTTGCCTGTTATCAGGCTATATCAACAAGCGTGATCCTAATCAGGGCACTTGCACCAATGCCTGTCGCTGGGAATACAATGTGCAGGAAGGCAAGGAAGATAGTGTTGGCAATATTGTCCATATGCACGACCCTATTCCTGTTAAAAACATTGAACCAACACTGGGCCAGGGTGCACCAACAGATAAAGTATTCATGGTAGAAGAAGCCAAGCGTCCTGGCGAATATATGTCAGCATTTGAAGATGAGCATGGTACTTATATCATGAATTCCAAAGACTTACGCGCCATTGAACATGTGGAAAAATTAACCAAGATGGGAGTTCATTCACTGAAAATCGAAGGCCGCACTAAATCTTTCTATTATTGTGCCCGTACCGCACAAGTATATCGCCGTGCCATAAATGATGCCGTTGCTGGAAAACCCTTCGATCCAACATTGATGACCACATTAGAAGGTTTAGCACACCGTGGCTATACAGAAGGTTTCCTGCGCCGTCATACCCATGATGCCTACCAAACTTACGAATACGGTTATTCCGTATCAGACACCCAACAATTCGTTGGTGAATTTACTGGCAATCGAATCAATGGATTGGCAGAAGTTGCCGTGAAGAATAAATTTCTTGTCGGAGATCATCTGGAACTCATGACTCCATCGGGCAATATTAACTTCACGTTAGAATCCATGATAAATAAAAAAGGCCAGGCCGTAGAAATTGCGCCAGGTGATGGGCATCTCGTTTATCTTCCTATTCCTAAAGAAATTAAACTAGATTATGCTTTACTTGTGCGGAACTTAAAAGGTGGCAATACCAGAACACCACATCCACAAGAATGACAAATGAAATAATTCAAAATAGGATTTTAAAGAAATAGATCTTTATTTTTAGAAATAGATCACATCAATGTTAATTTATTTCTCGTATTATTGGTTCCGAAAAATAAAAAACTAAAAAAGTTTTGCTGAAGACTAGGAACCACCTCCTTGGCTAGCTCAATCTCCCTTGAGCTAGCCTTTTCTTTTACAAGTAACAAATAATTCAAAATATTGAGAAAACCCCACCTCCAAAAAATCATTAAATTTAAATTAATGCTTCCAAATTTATACTGGATGTTTATTAATCTACCATTAAAAGCAGTATTTATAATAATCAAAAAAGCATTCTTTTGATAATGTCGTTAGAATTTATTCAGTTTAATGAAAGAAATTGTGAGAAAAAATAAACCGAATTATCCAATTTCTAAATAACTTCAATATTTATCACTACACCAGATAAGTATTATCTCACTTTATTGCCAGGCAAAATGGTTAAATTTTAACAACATTTGTCTTAACTGAAGCGATCCACTGCTGCTTCCCTTTCTACTTGCCTTGTGATCAACTCAAATATAAACAACAATCAACAGCGCCTTTTGCAAACTGGAGTTAATTATGACTGATATCGTTAATTTGTTAGGAAAAGACGCAGAAAATTTATTGGAACATCAATGCAATACCATTCCACGTGAAAATCTCTATCTCCCAGGTACAGATTTCGTTGATAGAGTAATGCTCGAAAATAACCGTCCCAATACTGTTCTTCGTTCCATGCAAACCTTATTGAATCATGGACGTCTGGCAGGTACTGGTTATCTCTCAATTTTGCCAGTAGATCAGGGAGTTGAACATTCTGCTAGTGCTTCTTTCGCTACCAACCCCCTCTATTTTGATCCCAAAAATATCGTCGAACTGGCGATTGAAGCAGGCTGTAACTGTGTTGCTTCAACTTACGGTGTTCTAGCGTCTATTTCTCGCCGTTATGCTCATAAGATCCCGTTTCTGGTTAAACTTAATCACAACGAGACTTTGACCTATCCCGCTCAATATGATCAAACTTTGTATGCCAGTGTCGAACAGGCATTTAACATGGGGGCCGTTGCGGTAGGTGCAACAATCTATTATGGCTCTCCTGAATCACGCCGCCAAATAGAAGAAATTTCAGCCGCTTTTGAGCGCGCCCACGAACTCGGCATGGTTACTGTGTTATGGGCTTATCTGCGTAATTCCGCTTTCAAGAAAGATGGGGTTGATTACCACACCAGCGCCGACTTAACCGGCCAAGCGAATCATCTGGCAGCAACGATCGGTGCCGATATCGTTAAACAAAAAATGGCTGAAACTAATGGCGGCTATACTGCTATTGGGTTCGGTCACACAGATAAACGCGTCTATAGCAATTTGACCACTGAACATCCGATTGATCTCGTTCGTTATCAAATTGCTAGCTGTTATATGGGACGAGCTGGATTAATCAATTCAGGTGGCGCTTCTGGAAACAATGACTTAAGTGATTCTATACGCACTGCCGTTATCAATAAACGTGCCGGAGGGATGGGATTGATCCTTGGCCGCAAAGCGTTTAAAAAATCGATGAAAGAAGGCGTTGAGTTAATCCACTCCGTACAAGATGTTTATCTAGATAAGAAAATTACCATCGCCTAATCAAGTTATAGGTTCACGACTTTCAATATGGGGATTTCTGCATCCCCATTGTTCAATAACTCACCACCACTGATGGAAATGGTGGACTGGTCCAATACCATGGCCAACTTGCAAACTATCCGCCTGTGTCAGCGCATTTTGTAAATATGTTTTAGCAACTGACAGCGTACTTTGCCAATCAGGATAACGCGGACGTAATGCAGCAAGTGCTGAGGACAAAGTACAACCAGTCCCATGAGTATGCCGTGTATTTACTCTGGGAGCGGTAAAACGCCACTCACCTTCTGAGGTAAAAAGCCAATCTGGGCTTTCCTTATTATTCAAATGCCCGCCCTTCAATAAAACCGCCTGACACCCCATTGAACGTAGTACTCTCCCCTGTCGTAGCATTTCATCTTCGGTATCAGCAAGATCACATTCCAAGATGGCTGCCGCTTCCGGCAAATTGGGGGTGATCAAAGAGACGATTGGCAGCAATTGCTCTACCATTGCAGTAATGGCCTCCGGTGATAGCAACGGATCACCGCTTTTCGCTACCATGACTGTATCCAATACAATGTAGGGAATAGGATAACAATGTAACGACTCCGCTATTACAGCGATATTGGCTGCATTCGACAACATACCAATTTTGGCGCTATCTATCCTGATATCTGAAAGCACTGATTCTAACTGAGCAGCAACAAAAAGGGGATCAAGCTCATAAACTGATTGTACGCCCAGTGTATTTTGTGCAACCAACGCAGTAACAACTGCCGTACCATAAGCTCCAAGTGCGGAGAAGGTTTTTAAATCGGCCTGAATGCCGGCACCACCGCTAGGATCGGTTCCTGCGATGGTCAGTGAGTTAATTCTCATTATGGTAATTCCTACCACCAGCTAAAGAAAGGTGGTATCGGAATAAGAGATACCATGACTTCCCTACGCTGGCATTATCCAGATCAGGTAATACGGGTACTTCTCAGTTCAATAAAGAACGCCCCGAGTCAAAATAAAAATCACCCTATTAGTACTCTAATAGAGTGATATTTGCAATAGGTTATCGTCAGATATTAAAACTCAACTAACGATAAGCATATTTAGCCAGTAAAAATACCCGCCAAATAAAATTTGTTACTATAAAGTTGTGACGTTTGCAGCAGCAGGGCCTTTAGGACCATCCTGAATTTCAAACTCAACTCGTTGGCCTTCAGACAATGTTTTAAACCCATCTTTTGTAATTGCAGAAAAATGTACAAATACATCTTTGCTACCATCAGCTGGAGTAATAAAACCAAAACCTTTAGACTCGTTGAACCACTTCACAGTACCAGTGATTTTTGCCATTTCAAAAATTTCCTTTGAATCACTTTATTAGCCTATTGGCATAAAAATAAACAAACCAGTATTGGTTGCTGTTATTTATTACAGAGCAGTACTTCGTTTACCCATATGTTTTATCACATACTCTTTATATAATCGCAAGCCATTTTTTTCAGGTGCTGGAGCCAACGCACATATTTAAAATTCTTAATATCTATTCCTATTTGAAATTACTCAATAATTTTTAAGTCACATAACCTCATGAATTAACATAAAAAGAAAGATTCATCCTAAGAAATCTCTTTAATAAAGATAATACATAATACTGTTTTTCATATCTGTTATGGCGTAAACCAGAGAGTTGTCGTTATGCAAAATTAATTTTAGATAACTATAAAAATTATGGCTAACTTCACTTATTATTTTTGAATATACAATATAGTTGTTTTACATGTAACTAGATTAATTTTTGTTTATCATTTATTAAATATTATTCAATTATCATATTTATGGAGCGATTTTTTACTACTCCTCTATATCCCCATAAGATCAACTAATCTCATAAAGTATATGTTGCTGGAGTAATTAGAGTTTAAAATGAATTTAACCAGATAATGGTGTTTATTTACTCATAATCACATGATATAACCATTTTATCTATAATAGAGGAAAATATGTTCGACTCGCTTTGAGGAATTTATATTCCCAGCTACACAAAATAACGGTAATGTATTATTTAGCTGGTCATGCTGGTTTGTGTAGTTAACAATCAGCCGGGCATAGTACCCGGCTGAAAAAACGTAACATGGATTGACAACTAATCCACTTATCTTTTGACCTTCTTTGAGTAAACAATCAAATAGCCAACCCATAAAATACCAATCCAAAACGGCATCAAGATAACTGAAATACGAATTGGTGGCATCATTAGAATAATGATGAGAACGAATGCCAGGAATGCCAAACACAGGTAGTTCCCAAATGGATACCACAGTGCCTGAAATTTCGTCCTGACACCTTCTTTATCTTTGGCTGAACGGAATTTCAAATGGGCACAACAAATCATAATCCAGTTAATGACCAGAGTTGTTACCACTAATGCCATCAACAATTCAAATGCCTTACCGGGCATAACATAGTTAATCAATACACCAATTGATGTTGCCAGTGCTGATAAACCAATAGACAAGACAGGTACATTACGTTTGTTAACTTTTGTGAGTACACGAGGTGCATTACCTTGTTTAGCCAAGCCATACAACATCCGACTATTACAATACACACCACTGTTATAAACAGACAACGCCGCCGTTAGTACCACCACATTCAGCACATTTGCTACCCAGAAGTTATCCAGATCATGGAAGATCAAAACAAATGGGCTACCACCTTCTACCACCTTTGTCCACGGATACAGCGACAGCAAGATAGCCAATGAACCGATATAAAACAGCAAGATTCGATAAACAACCTGGTTAGTTGCTTTTGGGATATTTTTCTCAGGATTTTCTGCTTCTGCTGCGGTAATACCTACCATTTCCAGGCCGCCAAATGAAAACATGATCACAGCCAACGCCATAATCAAGCCAGAAACTCCATTTGGCATAAAACCACCCTGCTGCCACAAATTGGTGATACTTGCCTGTGGGCCACCATTACCGCTAATTAGCAAATAACCCCCAAAGATAATCATCCCAACGATGGCACTGACTTTAATAATAGAGAACCAAAATTCGGTTTCACCATATAACCGAACATTAATTAGATTGACGAGATTAATCAGTACAAAGAATATTGCGGCAGAAACCCATGTTGGAACTTCCGGCCACCAATATTGGATATACATACCAACAGCCGTTAACTCTGCCATTCCAACCAAAATAAACATTGCCCAATAATTCCAGCCTGATAGAAAACCGGCAAAACTTCCCCAATATTTATAAGCAAAGTGGCTAAATGACCCCGCTACTGGCTCTTCAACAACCATTTCGCCCAATTGACGCATAATTAAAAATGCGATAAATCCGCCAACTGCATACCCAAGAAGTACTGAAGGCCCTGCCATTTTAATGGTTTGAGCAATACCTAAAAATAACCCTGTTCCTACTGCACCGCCAAGAGCAATAAGCTGAATATGCCTGTTTTTTAAACCACGCTTAAGCGTAGTTTGCTGTTCTTGTTGTTCTGCCATCTAATCCTCTTTTTACGATGCTTAGAACCCGTCTCATTAGAAGTTGTTTTATTTGTTGTTTTGAACCTTTGTACTTGAATGAAGCCAGAAATTCTCCTACTCTTCTCAAATTGAGCAAAATCTGTTGAGTTCAAATTTCCTCAACATACTTCCTTCGACATATTATATGTGATTGAGTTATATGCTGATTTAACGCAATATTGAGTTTGTTAATTCGTATCAAGTGGATATTAAAACATCATTCACAAACAATGAATACTACAGATGCATATTAACACATATGCAGACAGAATAATGATTGATTAAGTGTCAAAAAGGTAAGTATCGGGTGATGGAACAAACACCTAATTCGAATACATCATTACCTTGCTCACAATGTACGTCCAACGCTAACAAATACAAAAACAAACATATCAATATCGAGCATAGAGTTAAAAGGATTTTTTTAGTATTCAATGAGATCACCTTAGGATTATTTCATTGTAGTTAACTTTATAATAAAATATTATAGTAAGTTATCATATGATAGAACGATGATAGTGTATTAAAGTTTTTTATCTATTCACCGTTCTCCCTATTAATGATGGGTTTTGTCATCTGGAAAAGAAGTTGTGTATACTTTCCCCAACCTTCAACCAATTTAAAATTGTAATGGCACAAGATAACCACTTAGCACTTGTATGCGCACTGAGCAAATGGATAGAAAACCATCTTGGCCGTGTCATTCATCTTGAAGAGCTCGCTGCTTATTCTGGCTATTCACTTTGGCATATGCAGAAAATATTCAAGGAAGTTACCGGCATATCTCTTGGGAAGTACATCCGTCAACGACGCTTAGCTGGCGCTGTTTATCTGTTAAAAAATAGTTCGTTGCCTATTTTTGATATTGCACTGGATTTCGGTTTTGGCTCTCAATCCCATTTTACCTATATGTTCCGTAAAGAGTATGGCATTACACCTTATGATTTTCGCCAAAGTACAGATACTGAACTTGAAGTTAAGCTTCCACTACATCTAACTTACAACTGCGAATCATAAAGCTTAGTATCGTTAGCGGCCATTCATCATGGCCGCCATGCTCCAACTTATTTATATCCACCATCTACGTTCTCTTTCCGAAAAAAATTACTCTGTTTCTATATTAAACATAAATCGTTTATTGGTATTTTTCGACCAATGCCAGAGCAATCGCTTCCGTTTCTGCATCGGGAATGCCGCTAATGTTTGACGGGCGAAAATGCATCTGAAATGCTTGAATAGTTTTATGAGTAGCGCTATCCAAAACTCCCGTTTGAGGGATACTATAACCATAAAGGGCCAGTACTTTCTGAACTGATATCACTGACACCGGCATATTTGGTGCCCTACCCGCCAGATATTTATTCACTGTTGCATGGTCGGGCCAAGCACCAATTCCCTGTTCATAAAGCTCACGCCACGGGAAAACAGGCCCAGGATCTTCTTTCCTCAGCGGTGCGATATCGCTATGGCCCACAACATTCACAGCCTGGATCTTATACCTGTGAATAATATCCTTTGCCAATCTGATGACTGCATCAATTTGTGATGGGTGATATGAACACCATTCTTTTTTAATAAATTCTACTTTAAATCCACAATTAACAATTTCAATACCGATAGAATAGCGGTTTAAGCTTTGGTATCCATTCCACTCACTTTTTCCCGCATGCCATGCTCTTTCCTTTTCTGCAACCAATTGGAAAATAATCGGCTCCTTATCCTTATACCTCGGTTGCGAAGGAATAAGATAATGAGTACTAACACGGCCTCCCGTTAGTTCCCGTAAAGATCTTTTATCATCTAGCGCAGTATAGTGAAGGACAAGAAATCTAATTGAGTCAATATATTGCTTGGTCGAATAAGGATAAGAATGATCAACAATATAACCATTTCTATCTTCTCGCTGAGGGGAATAAGAACAACCAATCAACAACGTGATAGATATGCATATTATTAATCGTTTTATCATGATAGGTCAGCTATTTTGCAGAAAAAGATAACATTATGATGATCATATATTAGATGAAACAAAAAGAGATGTGGTGTTCTTATACTTATCCGCATATTTTTAAGAACAAATAAAAGCCAGCTATTCGTGGAACGAACGAATAGCTGGCTAATAAAGTTACTTGATACGAGTCATCTTGTGTTACTGATATCCTATAGCTAGACTATATGACATTTCAGTATCAGCAATTACTCTTCTCGCTGTTATGCGGTGCATCATTATCCCAAATACCTTTTTCAACTTGCTGCTGAATTTCTGGGTAGCTATTAATATTGAATGTCGGCAATTTGCCTGATTTTCTCTGCTGGTTATAATCTTTCGCCAGTTTCATCGCGATACCTGACAACATAATTATGGCAATCAAGTTAACAATAGCCATGCATGCCATTGATAGGTTAGCCATATTCCAAACCAGAGGTACGTCTGCCAATGTACCAAACATCACCATACCCAACGCACCCAATCGCAGAATAAATAGGCCAGCAGTGTGGTTACGTTCTAAGAATATCATGTTGCTTTCAGCATAAGCGTAATTGGCAATAATCGACGTAAAAGCAAAGAAAAAAATAGCAATCGCAACGAACATTGTCCCCCAATGCCCAACAGCGGATGACAACGCTCGCTGAGTCAATTCAATTCCACTGATCGCAGTGACATTTTCGTTAAGAACACCGGAAGAGAGGATGATCATAGCCGTCGCACTACAGATAACGATGGTATCCATAAACACCCCCAACATCTGCACATACCCCTGAGAGGCTGGATGTGGTGGATAAGGAGAAGCTGACGCTGCTGCATTTGGTGCAGAACCCATTCCCGCTTCGTTCGAGAATAATCCGCGTTGAACCCCCTGAAGCATTGCCTGGGAGATACCATAGCCTAATGTTCCCGCTATCGCTTCCTGAATACCAAAAGCACTTTTGATAACGAGTGCAAATACCGCTGGGATACGTTCAATATTGTGACCAACAACCCAAAGTGCCAGGATAAAATAGGCAATCGCCATAAATGGTACAACAAATTCCGCGACTCGGGCGATAGAACGTAACCCGCCGAAAATAATTACACCACTGATAATAACTAATACGATACCAACATAAATTGGTTTGATATTAAAGGCAAAAGCAGCCGCTTCCGCAATTGAGCTCGCCTGAACGGCATTAAATACAAGACCAAACGCGATAATAAGGAAGAATGAAAACAGAATCCCCATCCATCGCTTCTTCAACCCTTTTTCCATGTAGTAAGCCGGGCCACCGCGATAATTTCCTTGATCGTCTTTCGTCTTGTACAACTGGGCAAGCGTGCTTTCCACAAAGGCTGTCGCCATGCCAATAAATGCCACTACCCACATCCAGAAAATAGCTCCTGGCCCACCGGCAGTAATTGCAATAGCAACCCCTGCTAAGTTACCGGTTCCCACACGAGCAGCAAGGCTAGTACACAAGGCCTGAAAAGATGAAATGCCAGAATCATCCGACTTATTACTTTTTCTCAGAACTGAAAACATGTGGCCAAAGTGGCGAAGTTGTATAAAACCAGAACGCAGTGTGAAGTAAAGACCAACTCCCAGGAGAAGGTATATCAGTACATAGTCCCAAAGAATGTTGTTAATGAAGTTAATCAGATCCGTCAAGATATTTTCCCCTTACTAATTAGCAAACATTAGCTGACCATAATGCCGTATTCGGCAAAATTTTATTGAACTTAATTCCTTTTATAATTAACAGGTAACACAATTCTGTATATGAAAAACACAGAGATACGAACCATTAAAGCGAAAAGAATGTAACACAATATTTATTTCAATGGGTAACTTTTAATGAATTTTTTACATTTACTTTAGCGTTACTGAACATTTGTTTTGATATTCATAAACGCTTCATTTCTTATTCCAAGCCATTCAATTACATTTTTAGCACAAAAAACACTCAGTAATTTTATTCCCATATATAAGTAAGAAACATAGATAAATTAACAATTGGACTCAAAATACGAAACCAGTTGGCAACTAAAATACAACCCATCAAAAACAGCGTCAATCTAATGCTTACTCCAATGCCCTTATAGAGTATATGTTAATTGAAAGTTGTTGATGCCATACCAAGCGCAATACATAGAAAAATTTAGATAATCACGCACTGATATATCACTAATGTAGTAATAACAAAATTCATTAAAAAAGTGGGGTTATTAAAAAATTTAATATTGAAATTTCCAATATTTACAAAAACATATAGTAATATTTCACTTAAAATGAGATTATTAAATTTTAATACTGTGATAGTTGGAAAAAGCCACCATTGCATATTAAAATTTTCAGTTGTTATTTTTACAATAGGAAACAACAATAACAGGTTAATAAAATGTTAATAATCCACTATCTGGTCATCAGATAATCTGCAAGTGAGGTTATAATTGATGTTAGAGCGAAAAAGAAAGAATCCCGCAGACAACATACTGCCCAAGAGAGTTTATAGAGGAAAATCAAAGTATGAATATCATCCTGCAACAGGTGGTTCAATTTCTATCTGCTGTTTGAGCTCACCAGTATCTGTTGTTTGGAAAGAGTATAATAAAATTGTGGAAAAAATAGAAAAAAATAGCACGTAGAGCCAAGTATATGTCGAAGTTAATAAAAACGGGAGCCATCACTCCCGTTGATACTAACACCATAACCGCTATCTGAATAAAATTCAGTCATCACAACAAAAAACAGCCTGTGTTACAAAATATTATCTTGCTCTCTGTCATAAAGAATGCATTTTTCCTTAAATATAAAATAATAAGATAATCTAATATTTTATATTTAGAATTTAACATTATATTCTCAATAGCTTTATCATTCTTAATATCTATATATTCAATACTAAATAGATAACAAGCTGTCCTTTCCTTTAGAATATGATCTTCCCAAATTCGTGCTACGATATAAATCACACTCATACATTTGTTAAAACAAAACAGTAGACGACGGAGCATTGATTATGCGCATAAGTAACATAATGAAAGCTATTGTTATTTCTACTCTAATTACTCTAATGTTATCAACACCGGCTAACGCAAGAGAGGGGAAATTGATTAAATTACCTGATAAACGATTTGCCATCCTGTCCGAAGGCGATTTGGAAAATGCATCAAGTGGCAGCTATTCCATTGCCATTTTTAAGGATAAAGATCTCATAGACTTTGAAACTGGAGGTGTTTTTGAACGTGACGGCTCGGTATTTGAAGATAATGGCACTCCGAGGATCAAGTTTGCCGATATTGATGGTGATGGAGCCAAAGAATTCATTGTTTCCAAACTTACAGCGGGTTCTGGAAATTATCTTGAAGTCGATGCACTCAAAATTACCAAGAAAAATGTCAAACTTCTCACCCGTATCTATATAAACGGAAACAATGATCCTATTAAGTCACTCCATGCAGTATGCAAAAGAGGAAAATGCATAGAGCAGAAACCTTAATAATCATCTCCTCACTTAAAATTGCTATCCACTGAGATTCGGCACAAGCGTTGAATTATGTACTATTGTTAATGTTGTCGTTCCTGTTAAAGTTGTCACCACTATCGTGATATAGTCGATCAAGAGGAAATTATGAAACGTCTTTTATTGCCAATTTTCCTTACCTCATTCTTCTCATATGCCGCACATGCTAATGTAGACAAAACCGCAGAAACTTATTGTAACTTGTTCGGGAAAGCCTCTGTAGAAGCATTTAAAACTCATGACTCATCCGACACAATAGCGCAAAAGGCATTCAATGAATTAACTAGCAAAGGATTTGATCTTAAAGAGATCCATAGCAATAAAGATGAATTTATTGCATCTATCAAACAAACTGTCACAGAAGTCAGAAAAAATAAACAAACCTTCCCAAGCACGCGTCATTTTGACGAGTCACTGGGTAAATCTGTTGAATCATGTAAGGTACAAACAAAACATGCTTTATCTGGCAGTACAAAATAAGATCTTCTTGTAGAGCGACTAACTTATGTTGTCGCTTTACTTCGCTGTGTGAATAGAGAGAGAGGCGGGTTACCTTTTTCGAGGAGAGCTTTTTAGTGTACGGATAACCGTATTCACCCCAACTTTCAGGACTCGGGTAGTATCACGGATACCTGAATTATTCATTGCTATATCAATAATTTGTTCTTTCATGTCAGGTTTACAACATAAGGTTAAACAGACGAATAAATTTTAGTTTTTCAATGGTAATGCTATACCCAATATTAAAAACAATAAAAGCACTAAAAAAGTCTTTATTGATACAGAGAAGCGATATTGAAATGGTGATTTTTCCTTATTACTCTGATTAGGCACTGCTTTATCTAAATCTAACGAAAACTTATTAGCCTCAATTTCAACAAGTATCGCTTTTGCGTGCTCTATATCAGCATGGTGGACAAGCAGTTTAACACCACCAAATGCCTGAGAATACATATAGTTATTCCATACAATACCTTCATCCATCACTATTGCATAAATATCTTCTGATAACATCCTGCCCAAAACAATGTAGGCATCTATTGGTGATAGGAAATTCGCTAATAACTGCATATTTCCTCTCTGAGGATGACTATTCCACATAAGCACACCATGATCAGATGATTTATAAATCAGTATAGCCTATCATTGCACTATCCTTTCATTGTTTAATGATAACAAAACGGTCATGACTCTAAGGCGCCAATTTAGTATTCTTATATTTTTCAAAGAAATATCATCACGATAGCAGTCGGGTGCCGATTTTAGGGCGGGTAATTAATTGTTTGTGATTGGTATAGATACCCCCCTGAAAACAAAAAACCCCGCCGAAACGAGGTAAAATGTCTGAAATTAACAAACCTGTGATAACACTATGTAACTGTTTCTCATCCATCGAGAAAAGCTAATAAGCTACGTAACATAGCTATCACTCTTATGGTCGTGACTCCAATAGTTAGATTGCCCTATAAAGAATAGTATTCCCGTTCGATGAAAGTCCCTATCACCTTATCGTGCATCTCCTCTGATTTGGAATAACCTATCGTCCTTCGATTCAGTCTTTTTAAACGTGTACGTAATGTCAGATTGGTTCTTTCTATACGTTGGGTATAATGTTTTCCAACAATATGTTTTTCTTCAGGAAGTCGGTTGTAAGGTGCATAATCATCCGTACAGTAAAACCTGACATTAAAAGGTGATAATAACTCAAGGAGTTTGCGTAAAGTCGCCGTACTGCGATCACCAAAAACATGTGCCACGACTCGCTTGAGGCGAGGCTCCCAGGCATACCAGAGCCAACGTTGATTCTTTTTACTTCTCACAAATGACCATTGCTGGTGAGTAGACCTGCCCAGTCACCCGGGCAGATCCCTCCTCAGAACCGGACATGCAGAACTACCGCATCCGGCTCCCGACAGATCCCAGTCGTCACACCTATTCAGCAAGAATTGAACATTGAATGGACTTTCCAGCTTGAAGGATAACCCAGCACTTTCAGGATCAGAGTCAGCTTTTCCCACGTTAGCCCTCGACGCCCTCCCTTCCGGTTAAACCCTCTGTAGAGTACCCGCTTGCTTTGGTAGATAAATTGCCCGACTCGTCTCTGGTTATCAGAAATACCGTGATAATTTATCCAGCCTTTGATAACCCTGATGACGATGGTCAGAACACGCCTTTTGTCAGGTGTATTCAGGTTCTTCCAGAGGAAGTCCCTGAGCCCCTTCAATTTGGCGGCAAATCGGTCTTTTCGACTGGTCAACTTCAGTCGCCAGAAACCCTTTCGCGATACCCCCCAATAGCAGGTAAATCCCAGAAAGTTAAACGTAGGTAAACGTCTGCCAGACTGGTTAGCTCTCATTGCTGCAACGTGACCCGCCGGAATTAATTGCGATTTGTCACTGTGCAACGCCAGACCGTATTTACTCAGTCGTTTCGGTAATATCTTATAAAAGCGTTTTGCCT
>NZ_MKGR01000071.1 GCF_001908095.1 Xenorhabdus thuongxuanensis
TTAGTGCAGCCGACTTCTGACATTATTTTATCAGAAGTCATATGCACACAGGGCTCTAAACCCTATCAATTGGTGCAGTCGCCTTCTGAAAATGACACAAATTGAAGGGACTCAGGGACTTCCTCTGGAAGAATCTGAATACGACCAACAAAAGGCTTACCCTGAATATCGTCATCAGGGTGATCAGAGGCTGGATAAATTATCATGGCATATCTGATAACCAGAGACGAGTCGGGCAGTTTATCTACCAAAGTACGCGAATAATCTACAGATGGTTCAACCGTCAAGGTGGGCGTCGCCGACTGACGTGGAAAAAGCTGAATCTGATCTTGAAAATGCTAGGTTATTTTGCCGGATGAAGGTAAGTTCATCGTCACTGAGAGCATAACAGGACGCCAGCTCTTTTTGCGATAGGGATTTATTGAAATGCGGATAAGCTGTGCGGTCAACCGAGGTCATAGTGGTATACTCGTCACTCTGAACGGTTCATTAATACGTTCGTTTTTGTAAACCAGATGATGACGAAATGCAACAATCTTCTCAGATGTCATTCAGAGGGCAATGATATCAATTAACAGGGCATGCCTATGACATCTGAAAATGACGTCCGGAGCAATATGGGTATCAAAAACAGGTTTACAAAATCAACATTCACCTTATTAAAAATTAATGAGTTCATTAAACTTATCGCATGAAATTTGGTTACGCACGTATCTCCACGCATGAGCAAAACGCTGACCTGCAACTTGATCAGCTACGGCAGGCGGGTTGTGAAGAAATATTTTGTGAAACGGCGAGTGGAATAAAAGCCGCCCGCCCGGTTTTAGAGCAGCTCCTGAGTAAAATGCGGCCGGGTGATGTAATTGTTATCTGGAAACTGGATCGATTAGGCCGTTCTCTTCGCCATCTGATTGAGTTAGTGAATCAGCTAATGGAAAAAGGCGTCGGTCTGAAAAGTCTCCACGATCCCGTGGACACAACGAATGCCCAGGGCCGGCTGGTATTTAATATATTTGCATCATTAGCCGAGTTTGAACGTGACCTGATTGTTGAGCGGACTCAGGCAGGCTTGACAGCAGCCAGAGCTAGAGGACGCTCTGGAGGGCGTCCTCCGGGGTTAAACGAAAAGGCAAAAAAGAAAGCGATTGCTGCCGAAGCGCTGTATATAAAAGGTGAGCTAAGTGTCAACGAGATAGCGGAAAACCTGGGGATCAGCAAGGTCACCCTTTACCGTTATCTTCGCTATCGGGGCGTGACGATAGGATGTAAAAATTCTCTCATGTGACACTCCGCTCAGGGAATAAGCTGTTACGCCATTTCGCTATGCCAACATTTTACACGTATTATGAACAGACCCGATAATGATGAGACTCTTATATTTCTCATTTCTTTCCAAGTCGTTAACGACGTCCTTTTCAAAAAAATTTTCACATTACGAATAAGCTGCCACATAAATTGGCAACAATAATTGCGTGTCACCGTTTCATGGAGTGATTGCCATAACCGTTCTATTTTGTTTAACCAAGGCGAGTAGACCGGAAGAAACAGCAACGTCACGGTGGGATTATTCAGCAGCCATTCTCTGACTTTCTTACTTTTATGGATACCGTAGTTA
>NZ_MKGR01000072.1 GCF_001908095.1 Xenorhabdus thuongxuanensis
CCAATGCATCGCTATTATGCTCTAAATTCACTCACAAACCCCTGCATATACTGAACTACACGCCTGTTGTGCGTTTTCGTCGGCCAATAGATCAAACTGGCGCCCCCCTCTGGAGGTCACCCGCTGGATGTTTCCCAGATGACTTTCCAGATAATCCAGATATTCCATTGTTTGCGGGTGCTCATGCCCGGTATCGGCAAAAACCGCAACATATTTCACCCCGTTCTCGATAGCCAGTAACCACTGAGCCAGACTATCTTTCCCACCGGAAATGGTGATCACATTAATGGTATTTTCAGCATAACAACGGCTATCAATCATGATATCCCTCCAACACCGCAATAATCTCTTTCGCAGGCTGACGGTTGCCATTGGCGGCAATCGTGCGCGGGGCGTCGATTTCATGGATAGTAAAGCTGAGATCCGAATATAACTCTTTGGCGGCAACCGAATTAGAAACGGTCACAGGCACACCGATTTCATCATGCAGTGCGCGCAAATTCTCGGCTAACTCCTCATGCGCAGTATGGCTGAAATTGGAGTGATGATATTGGGTAAATGCACCCTCGTTGGTTAAATATGGCGGATCGCAATAAACCACATCACCATAATCGACCAGTGATAATGTGTCCTGCCATTCCAGAGGCAACAGGTCGGCTTTCTCTGCTTTTTCTGCAAACGCCCATATTTCAGCAACGGGGAAATACGGCTTTTTATAGTGACCAAATGGCACATTAAATTCACCCTTGCTGTTATAGCGGCATAATCCATTAAAACAGTGGCGATTTAATGTTAAAAATAAACTGGAGCGGGATAATTTATTAGCAAAATTACCAGAAAATTCACCACTGAAATTAAAAACATCCCTCAGTTTATAAAATTCATTTTTATTCAAAACAAATTCAAACCAATTTGCCGCCTCTTTTATAAACTGATCACAGTCAGATTTGATGCTTTGATACAGATTAATCAAATCCGCGTTTGCATCCGAAATTAAATACGCCGGATAATCCGTATTCATCATCACAGCACACGAGCCTGCGAACGGTTCAACCAGTCTACGGCCGGCGGGCAGATGGGGCAGCAGCTTATCCATTATTCGGTTTTTAGAACCCGCCCATTTCAGAATAGTTTTATTGGCCATCTCACACACTCCGGTAATGTTTTTGTTTCAGTTCAAACACGTCCTGGCAGGTTGCACAGCGGGTAACACCGGCAATAATCATTCGGCGCTCTTCGGGAATAGGTCGGCCGCAGTCTTCACACTCAAACGCAGAAACAGAAACCAGGCGGTTAACATGGGCGGCTATCCGGCGTTCCAGTATTTCGGCGGCGTGTTCGCAGGCGCGGTCGATTTCTCTAGACATGATTCCACTCCTGCGCCTGA
>NZ_MKGR01000073.1 GCF_001908095.1 Xenorhabdus thuongxuanensis
CCCGCCGTGGTATTTGAAGGGCAAACTATTCGCTATGGCGAACTGAACCGCCGCGCTAATCAGCTAGCCCATTATCTGATTGCGCTGGGCGTCCGTCCGGACAAACGCGTGGCGATTTGTGTCGAACGCAGTCTGGAAATGGTGGTCGGCTTACTCGCTATCCTCAAGGCTGGCGGGGCCTATGTCCCGCTCGATCCGGCCTACCCGACTGAACGGCTGACGTATATGCTCCAAGATGCCGCCCCCGTAGCCTTACTTACCCAATCCACTCTCGCTGACGCCCTGAACAATGCTGACCCCACAGCTGAGACCGACTATCTCACCCTGCTGCTTGATGCTCAGGCAACTTACCTCGCGGAACAACCGACTCACAACCCAGACACGCAGAAAATGGGGCTGACACCGTACCATCTGGCCTATGTCATCTACACGTCAGGCTCCACCGGATTGCCCAAAGGAGTGGAAATGCCGCTGGCGGCCTTGTCAAACTTACTGCAATGGCACCGACACGCCCCTTCATCGCCCCCTGGCACCGGCAAAACCCTGCAATTTGCTGCGCTGGGCTTCGATGTCGCCTTTCAGGAAATATTCACTACCCTGAGTGAAGGCGGCTGTCTGGTTCTGATTAATGAAACCCTGCGGCGGGCGCCACAACAGCTTCTCCGGCTGATTCAGCAACAACAGATTGACCGAATTTTCCTGCCCTATATTGCGCTCCAGCATCTGGCTGAAGCCGCCAGTGACAGCAGAGAAGATTTTTCCTGTCTGGCGCATATCATCACCGCCGGCGAGCAATTGCGTATTACGCCGGCCATTCAGCGTTTCCTGCAACAGGCCAACTGTCGGTTACATAATCACTATGGCCCGACAGAAAGCCATGTCACTACGGCATACCAATTGGGTAAGGAAATGGCACAATGGCCAGTATTGCCGCCCATTGGTCGCCCGATAGCCAACAGCCGCATTTATATCCTTGATGGCAACGGCCAACCTGTGCCTTTGGGCGTGACCGGGGAAATCTATATCGCCGGCGCTGGGGTGGCTCGTGGGTATCTCAACCGGCCTGAACTGACGGCCGAGCGTTTTCTTGTTGACCCGTTTTCCCCAACCCCCCATGCCCGCATGTACAAAAGCGGTGACCTTGGCCGCTGGCGACCCGATGGCAATATCGA
>NZ_MKGR01000074.1 GCF_001908095.1 Xenorhabdus thuongxuanensis
CAGGCGTAAAGATAATACCACAACACCCTGCGCCGGACAGGGCTAAAAGTCGGCAACATAATAATAGCGATGAGGTAATCAATATGCGAAATACTATCCCAACACCAGTGGAATTAAATAAAGGCCGAATCAAATTCGGCACGTTATTAATTCGCCCGTTACGTCCCAGCGCTGTTTGCACATTCCCCCGTTACCAAGTTGGGGACAGTGAATATTCATACGGGAAATTTGATTCCAAATCTCAGGCGCTGAGTTTTTGTCGGCAGTTATATGAGGAGCGGTTAGATGAACCAATTAACGCGAGTTCAACACAAATATAAAATTACCAGTGATGATTTTAATAGAAAACCCACTAATACCCATTGTAAAAACCCGTTGGGCATGATTTTAGTTTCAATTGGTTTGGCGACAACAATGTTAACCCCGTTATTATCGATATTATGAGGTGATGCAGTGGCTAATACAGAACCGTACCGCGCCGTGTCATTAACATTGGATGAAAAAATTAACGGATTTAATAAAACGGCTGAGATGCTGAATCCGCATATTTCCGATATTGAAAAATCAAACAGCCAACTGGCCGATTTTATCGAATATATGCGTGACCGCACCAATAACCGCATTCGAAACAATGAACGATTGTTGCATCTGATTTTTCATCTGGCCGGATTTGATAAATCCCGTTATAACGCAGAATTTAGTGAATTCACGGAACAAGAAGTGCGTTCATTAATTTTGGCTATGAATCAATTTAAAGGGGTTGCCGCAATATTACCGACTAAATTAGTCCTGCCAAAACAAAAACTAATTTCACATTAATTGATAACAAACGTTTCAATTATTAATTGCGTCAACACGCAGGGATTTTTATTACCTAAAAACAGGAAACAGAATAATGGAAATAGAACAACTGATAAAAATAAACAGAGAGGATGAGCGCAAAAATTTAGCCACACTCTCTATTTCTCGTCTGGAAAATCTCGCCGCCCATATTCTGGCCAATAAACTGGATTATGCCGCATCGGCTGCCCTATTAGAGAGCGAGGCCGCTGATATCGAGCGTCAGGCGCAGGAGTGGAATCATGTCTAGAGAAATCGACCGCGCCTGCGAACACGCCGCCGAAATACTGGAACGCCGGATAGCCGCCCATGTTAACCGCC
>NZ_MKGR01000075.1 GCF_001908095.1 Xenorhabdus thuongxuanensis
TTGCGTGCAATAGGGTGCGATGGCATCAATAATAATTCTTTCCATTGCATTGTGGACGACGGTTTTAATGAAGGTAAAGAAAAATATTGCATAATTAAGGCAGCGTCACCCAAAATCACTAATATAAAGTAAGGTACTCTCCAACCATAGAGATCAGCCAGCCAAGAGCCTAATGGTACGCCTAATACCGTAACTAATGTTACCGCAGAGAAAAAGATAGTGACGGAGGTCGTAACAGACATGCTCTTAGGCGCTAAACGTACCACGAGCCCAGCAGCTATGCCCCAAAACCCCCCCAAAGCGATACCCAAGGCAAATCGGCCCAATAAAACGAGATGAAAATTTGAAGCAAATGCAGTAATGCCGTTAGCAATCATCATTAACACGACCAAAAACAGCAGCACTTGTCGTCTATCTAATGTTTTGGCGTAAATGGGAACTAATAATGCAGACATCATACCTGCAACCGAGGTAACAGTAACGGTTAACCCAGCGGTACCCACAGATATTTGAAAATCATATGCAATATTATTGATGACACTGATGGCTAAAAATTCACCGGTAACAATAATAAAACAGGCAAAAGTTGCAGATAATAGCGAAAGCCAGTTACCATTGTGAGAAGAAAAATTAAGTGTTGTCATGTGATTCCCATGAAAGATTTTAGTTGTTAGTCAAAATTTAATTTTGTAGTGATCACTATAAATTAATACGCTATTCTTGATGGGAATTTGATAGCTGTCAATTTATTTTTTAGTGATCACTATAGAATTGATGTGCTACCATAAATTAATTGCTGGAAAAGTGAGAGAATGAAACAGACGAAACGTGGGCGCCCAAAAGGTTTTGATCAACAAGACGCTTTAGCCAAGGCGATGTTGCTGTTTTGGGAAAATGGCTATGTTGCAACCTCGATTAGCGATTTAACCAAAGCACTAGGCATCTCTGCACCCAGTTTATATTGTGCTTTTGGTGACAAGGCAGCGTTATTTAATAAATGTATTGATTATTATCTGACTCACGAAGCTTGTCCTATCCTACCAATTATGAAACAAGCAAAAACAGCCAAAGTGGCGATTGAATTGTTGATGTACGATAGTGCAAAACGATTAGCACAGCCTGATAAACCATCAGGTTGCATG
>NZ_MKGR01000076.1 GCF_001908095.1 Xenorhabdus thuongxuanensis
CCGTTCCCGAACCTGGGCGAGCAGGTCAGTAACAGTAACGGCCTCATTCAGGGTGACGCGCAAGGCCAGGGTATTGACGAAGAAACCGATTAAGCCCTCCAGTTCATGCTGTAGACGGTTAGCCACCGGCGTACCGATAACGATATCCTCCTGTCCACTGAGCCGGGCCAGGACCAGGCTCCAGGCACTGAGCACGGTCATAAACAACGTGGTGTGATGGCGCAGTCCCAGTTTTTTCAGCGAGGCCAATAAGCCCGCATCAATATGCACAGGCACTCGGTCGCCAACAAAGGATTGGACTGCGGGGCGCGGCCGGTCGGTTGGGAGAGCGAGTAAGGCCGGTGCGCCGGTAAGCTGGGTGCACCAGAAATCCCGTTGGGCCGTGAGAGTGGTTTCTTGCAACCATTCACGCTGCCAGACGGCATAGTCAGCGTACTGAATGGGAAGTGGTGATAACGGCGCGTCTTGACCGTCGAGAAGGGCGCGATAAAGCACACTGAGCTCATGCATCAGGACACCGACGGACCAGCCATCAGTGATAATGTGGTGTTGCGTGAGCAGCAAAACATGCTCTTCGTCTGCCAGTTGCAGCAGGTGGCCACGGATCAGCGGGCCTTGGGTCAGGTCAAAAGGTGTTTGTGCTTCAAGGGCGGTCAAATCAGCAAGATGGACGCTGTGTGTTTCTGGCGTTAGCGCGCGTAAATCCTGGTAAGGCAGGGCAAAGCCGATATCAGCCGGATCGATATGCTGGCAAGGTTGGCCGGAAACCAGCCCAAAGCGGGTGCGCAAGCTTTCATGGCGGGCGATAAGATGGTCGAATACACGGGTTAAGACAGGGCGATGAAGTTGCCCGGTCAGGCGCAATGCCACAGGGATATGATAAGCCAGGCTGGCTGCCGGATCGAGTTGGCTCAAGAACCATAAACGCTGTTGAGCAAAGGACAGCGGTAATGGCTGGCTGTGGTCAACGACAGAGATCGTTACCTGAGTAGTGGTTGAAGTGGTAGTGAGCGTTTGAGCCAAATCCATCAAAACAGGTTGCTTAAAGAGTTGCTGTAACGGCAACTCTCGCGCTAATAGTTGGCGGACTCGTGCAGCCAGTTGGGTAGCCAGCAGGGAATGCCCCCCCAATTCAAAGAA
>NZ_MKGR01000077.1 GCF_001908095.1 Xenorhabdus thuongxuanensis
CCCAGTTAAGACTCGGTTTCCCTGCGGCTCCCCTATGCGGTTAACCTTGCTACAGAATATAAGTCGCTGACCCATTATACAAAAGGTACGCAGTCACCCTGATAAATCAAGGCTCCCACTGCTTGTACGTACACGGTTTCAGGTTCTCTTTCACTCCCCTCGCCGGGGTTCTTTTCGCCTTTCCCTCACGGTACTGGTTCACTATCGGTCAGTCAGGAGTATTTAGCCTTGGAGGATGGTCCCCCCATGTTCAGACAGGATACCACGTGTCCCGCCCTACTCTTCGAGCTCACAATACCAGTGCCTTCGGATACGGGGCTGTCACCCTTTACTGCCGGCCTTTCCAGGCCGTTCTCCTGACACTGCTATCGCTGATGGCTCTGGGCTCCTCCCCGTTCGCTCGCCGCTACTGGGGGAATCTCGGTTGATTTCTTTTCCTCGGGGTACTGAGATGTTTCAGTTCCCCCGGTTCGCCTCCTGACCCTATGGATTCAGGTCAGGATAGTGCAACGGATTGCACTGGGTTTCCCCATTCGGACATCGCCGGCTGATAACGCTTCATATCAGCTCACCGGCGCTTTTCGCAGATTAGCACGTCCTTCATCGCCTCTGACTGCCTAGGCATCCACCGTGTACGCTTAGTCGCTTAACCTCACAACCCGAAGGTGTCTTCGGACTGGAGTTGTTGAGAGACTCATCAATGTTATCGTTCAACAACATTGATGGTTTCAAATTTTCAGCTTGTTCCAGATTGTTAAAGAGCATAAATTTCACAACACACTGACTTTAATGTGTTCTGAAATATTCTTTTCGTCAGAAGATTGAGTATGGTGGAGCTAAGCGGGATCGAACCGCTGACCTCCTGCGTGCAAGGCAGGCGCTCTCCCAGCTGAGCTATAGCCCCATCGAATCGGACAGAAAAGTTGGTAGGCCTGAGTGGACTTGAACCACCGACCTCACCCTTATCAGGGGTGCGCTCTAACCACCTGAGCTACAAGCCTATCCCGTTCCCGTCTCTTCTTCTCTATATCAGACAATCTGTGTGAACACTCACAGTCCACTACCCTTAGGTTAAGGAGGTGATCCAACCGCAGGTTCCCCTACGGTTACCTTGTTACGACTTCAC
>NZ_MKGR01000078.1 GCF_001908095.1 Xenorhabdus thuongxuanensis
TCTCAGGCGTCGGCGAGTCTGTAGAGAACAGTGCGGAACCCAGGAGATCCTGACACCTCTCAAGGGAATGAGTATATCGGGCACAAGTGCCAAAACACAAGGCCTGAGAGAGGGGTATCAGGAAGTCGGAGTCAGCCATAGTAGTAATGAAACGAGTAATGATCGCGGAGCGAAGGGCTGGCAGACAGATCGAACGTGAGAGGGAAACAATGACCGTACACAGCAACGACGGACAACCATGGTTAACAAAACTTGAGCGTATAGGCAAGAAATCAGCCTGTAACAAACAGCAAGTGTTCAATAATTTAGGGCATCTGCTGAACAGTGACATGCTGAAAGGACAATTCCTACGGCTTGACGGGAATAAAGCGGTAGGTATTGATCGCATGACAAAATCCGCTTACGGTGAACATCTTGATGGGAATATTCACAATCTCATCCTGCGAATACGCAGAGGGACGTATCGCCCGAAAGCCGCCAGAATCACGCAGATCCCGAAAGAGGAGGGTAGTCAACGGCCACTGGCAATTTCGTGCATAGAGGACAAACGGGTGCAACTTGCGGTCAGTGATATTCTCAGCCAAATTTATGAGCCGCTGTTTCTGCCGTGTTCATACGGGTTTCGGCCGGGATTAAATTGTCATGTGGCATTGAAGGCACTACAACAGCAAACATACCGTAACGGGAATGGGGCGGTTGTGGAAATTGACATCCGACAGTACTTTAACACGATACCTCATATTGAGTTGATGAATTTACTGCGGAAGAAGATATCAGATCGCCGTTTCCTCAGACTCATCAAGGTCTTAATAACGGCACCCGTTATCGAGGGTAAACAGATATCCGACAATGTGTGCGGATGTCCCCAAGGGTCAATCGTATCGTCAATACTTGCCAATATCTACCTGCACTATGTGATAGATGAATGGTTTGATGAAATCAGCCGTTCACACATTCATGGTCGGGCAGAAATGGTAAGGTACGCTGATGATAGGGTGTTTACCTTTGAGTCCCTGAGTGAGGCAAAACGCTTTTATAAGATATTACCGAAACGACTGAGTAAATACGGTCTGGCGTTGCACAGTGACAAATCGCAATTAATTCCGGCGGGTCACGTTG
>NZ_MKGR01000079.1 GCF_001908095.1 Xenorhabdus thuongxuanensis
TATTAATACGGTGTTTAAATACCTATATTTATATCATGCCGCATAACGAATTTTAGGATGGTGGAAAAAACGGGCAACATGCGCCTTTCTTCTCTGGAGCTTCCTTAGATGGCTTTTGACCTTTCCGGCTAATTCCTGCTGACTTCTTGCCGGTGAAGAATGACGAAGGGCACTTTTTAGGTCACCATTGAGATACTCATCGGGATTCAATTCCGGTGAATACGCCGGTAAATAAAACACCGCAATCCGGCCCTGATGTTTTTCCAACCAATTTGTCACTATTTTGGCATGATGCACCCGTAAGTTATCCAGAATTAAATAGACCTTGCGACCTGCTTCTTTTATCAATCGTTGGAAAAAGTGGAGCAATTTTCGGGCGGTCATCGTTTCTCTGTACAACATAAATCTCACACTGCCCCGATTGTTGATGGCAGATATCATATTGAGTGAAAAGCGTTTCGCACTGACATCGACGACAGGTGTCTGTCCTTTGGGGGCAAAGCCACGACCGTGTTGACACGTATTCTTTATCCCGGTTTCATCCCCCCACCAAATTTCAGCCCCTTCTTCCGCCGCTTTTTTCTTAATAACGGGATAGGTTTCCTTCTGCCACTGTTCAACCGCTTTGGGGTTTTGTTCATAGGCCTTTTTTAACGGTTTTTGCGGTGTAAATCCCCAGCGTTTCAGGTAGTCGGTCAGGGTTCTTTCTGCCACGTTAATCCGCCACATCTGCCAGATGACGGCTTGAATGGCCCGACGTCCCCAGAGCGCAAAAGGCAGTTGCATTTGTGGCGGCGATTTATCACACAGGAGTTGCTGAAGTTTTTCTTCCTGAATGGGGGTCAATAGGCGTTTTTCCATGATGCGGCGACCACGTTGACCTTGCACCAAGGCCTCATCGCCCCCTATTTGCCAGGCTCTGACCCAAATACAAATCGTGTTGTAGTTAATGCCTAAAGCGGCAGCAATCGTTTGCCGTGAAACGCCTTCCTGATACATCCGTATCACGAGTTGTCGGTTATATTGCTGTATCTCAGGTGAGAGTTGTCGAGTATCTTTCTTCATGTCGGTATGATACATGATCTATTTGTGTTTATACACCGTGTTAATAT
>NZ_MKGR01000008.1 GCF_001908095.1 Xenorhabdus thuongxuanensis
GGATAGTATTTCGCATATTGATTACCTCATCGCTATTATTATGTTGCCGACTTTTAGCCCTGTCCGGCGCAGGGTGTTGTGGTATTATCTTTACGCCTGTGATTTCTTTGAACGGAGACTCAGGCGAAAAACATCAACCACCCTATAAAAAGGAGTTAAATAACGGCCTCAAAAGAGGAACTAATCCAATTCTTCGAAGATGCAAAAAAAATCGCGTGAAGGACATATTATTGAGGATAGAATAACCGCACTTGAAATCATGACTTGTGCTATAGCAGCCTCCTTAAAAGGAGAAAGCAGAGAGAACTTTTTGACCATCATGAATTCTTTTTCACATGTAAATAACCCGATGAAAAACCGAACAGATAAGTCTGTTGCAGATTTACATGTTCTCAGTGCTAATTTTGTAACCATACTCAATTCCCTCAAATAGTGAACTATTCAGCCTCAATTTATGGGGCTGTTTATTGATCAGCGAATTCAAAGGCAATATCACCTACATATATACCATGCTTAAATATTTTTAATTCACCAACACCACACACCGAAGAAGAAGAAACCCCTTCCGTATTTAATAAATGCTGTTGATTAAATTCGAACAATTTACTTTCAAAAGTATTACGAACAAAAGACAAAACTTCTTGCAGAGTTTTTTCGGTATTATGAAGTAATTTATCAGACGTCTTTGACATTGTGCCATTAAGCGCTTTCTCAACCGAATCAACTACCGATTGAACTTGTACCTGCGGCTGAGCCTGCACCAGATCCCCAAACCCAATCCGCACAGATTTAGAAAAAGGGTAATCACTACCCGTTGCAACCTGCATAAACTGCCCCAACGTTTCCTGAATATATTCAGGGGTGATTTCAACCTCGTCTTTGATATCAGCAAAGACATCATGCAGACGTGCCATCATCGTTAGTTGCAGCTTTGAACGTTCCAGTGATGTTGAGTTTTTCATTTTTTTACTCTCTGTTGAACTAATATTTCAGCCATTTGCTATAGCATCTTGCAACATAGCGATCATGTTGACCTGAATTTTTCCTTTGCTACCGATCTTGGGACGAATGATTATTTCTCCTCTGTTAACCATTCCGCGACAAGTATTTTCAGGAATACCACTAAGCTCGGCATACTTACCAATTGAGACATAAGGTGAAGTAACGTAATAATTGATAATAATGTTTTTCATTAGCAATCTAAACCTCGCCTAAATACAGGAAGATTTCTTCCCTTCGAAGTAATAAATCCGAGCTAGACTCGATATAGAACGAGAATCCTTGTGCGCCTTAACTCTCAGATCTTCGTACTCCTCTACAGGTATCCGTATTACAACCTGCTTTTCAGTAGCAGAGCCACTTGGCGTTCGCGATAAGCGAATGGGCGTATCATGTGACATAATGTTATATTGTGCTCTGTTAGGTTAATGTTTAAGTAAGAGTAAGGATGAAAAGCTCACATGTCAACACAAAAAAATGATGTTTTCATCACAATAGGGAAAAGACTGAGAGAAGAAAGGGAAAAAATTGGAGCGAGCCAAGACTTGATGGCTAAAACGTTTGGTGTTTCCACAAGAACTTGGGGGGAGTACGAAAGAGGTAAGACAGCCCCTAATGCAGCAATGCTTTCTATGCTAGCGACTGAATATGGTTTTGATATCAATTATATCATAACCGGAATACGTGCTGCACCTGTAATTATTTCAGTCGAAGAACAGGCGTTAATTGAACATTATCGTGCTATGAGCGAAGAATCTCGTGCGAGTATGCGAGCAGTTGGATCAGCGTTTGCGCAATCATCACTTGATAAACAAGTAAAAAACAGATAACTGCGGAATTTATTCAACAGAAATCATCACTTTTATAAACTGTGATCTATAAACATGTTATCCATTAGTTACAATGTTATGTTAAGTGAAGCTAATTGATAATTATTGCATTATTAGTTATCAGTCACATAACCAAACTGGAGACATTTAATGGGTACTATAGGTCGCAGATTAATCAATGAACTTAAACGATTGGGATTCAGTGAGGCGGATTTTGCAGAATTGACAGGATATTCAGGTAGTAGTCATGACGGAACTTCTCTTGACTGCTTATATTTACAAGTATTAGCAAAATACGGAGTTGACACGTCATATATAGTCACAGGGAACAGAATTCAGCCGATAGAAATATCGGAAGATGAACAAGAAATAATTGAACAATATCGCGCCATGAATAAGGCGCACCGTTTAAAGATACAGAAAACTGATAATGAAATTACACACGAAAGAAATAGAGAAACAGTAAAGTAATCACGACTCTAAATTAACCCTGTTATTATTTTTTATTTTTTAGAGTCGTGAGTATTTTAACCTGACTCATTCTTAACCAAGGGTAATATATGAAAAACATTATTCTCGGCATCATCTTAACTACCAACGTCTTTCCTGCAATAACTCATGCTAGCCCTGTAAATACACTATATAAAAAAGCCATCGGTAACATTGTCGATAACCCTCAATGTAACGAGCAGGAATTTCTTCTGGAGACACCCCACAAGATAAGTGATGATGAAGACGATATACAGCAACATAGTACAAAATTCACTCATGATGTTTTTGTTACCTTTTCTAAAGATACCAATACAAAAGGTTTTAATATTGATATTAGCGCATTCCCTGCCCCTAAAACGCTAAACGAACAACTCTCTGCATTCTGTGTTATTTCTGCATTTCAAGCAGCTATCGATCCCAGCAAAACCACAAATGAATATATGAAGCTAAGCCAGAAAATGTACTCTTCCGCTTCAAAATCAAAAAACGGGCGTGATGAATACCAATCAAAGAATTATGAACATATTGTTCATCTTGATAAGGGAACAGATAAGCCCACTCTCACTTTTCAGTTTTATCCGCAAGGCTATGAATTACCAAGGTGACAAGGCAAGGTGATAAATAATGACAGTAAGAAAACTACCGACTGGTCAATGGCTTTGTGAGTGCTATCCAAACGGCAAAACAGGAACCCGAATAAGAAAAAAATTTACAACCAAAGGTGAAGCGCTAGCCTTTGAGCGCAAGCTAGTACCTAAAGCAGATAACGTCAAACAAGCTATAAAGTTGAGTGATTTGGTTGAGCGTTGGTATGAAATGCACGGCAAAACACTTAATTCCGGTAGCTCAAGAAAATCTAAACTGGATGCAATTTGTGTGCGTATGGGTGACCCTTACGTTACTGAATTTGATAAAAACATGTTTGCTGTTTACCGTGAGCAACGCCTTAACGGGAAATGGAATGCAAAAGGCAAAGCCGCCCCAAAGCAAGCAACGCTTAACCGAGAACAATCATACTTACATTCTGTTTTTGCTGAATTAAAAAGGCTGGGTGAATGGGATGGAGGAAATCCGCTTGATGGCGTTCGCCAATTTAAAGAGGGAGATCAGGAATTAGCCTTTCTTTATGAGGACGATATAAAACGGCTCTTAGCGGCATGTGAGGAATCAAAAAATAAAAATTTAGGATATATCGTGCGCATTTGCCTTGCTACTGGTGCTAGATGGAGTGAAGCCCAATCATTAACGCAATCTCAGGTTATGCCGTATAAGGTAACTTTTACTCAAACAAAAGGTAAAAAAAACAGAACTGTACCTATTTCTCAAGAGTTATATGAATTGCTTCCCAAAAGGCGTGGGGCTTTATTCTCAAACTGCTATGACGCATTTGAAGGTGCATTAAAAAAAGCCAATATTGAACTACCAACAGGCCAGCGGACACACGTTCTCAGACATACATTTGCATCACATTTTATGATGAATGGCGGAAACATTTTAGTTCTGCAACAAATATTAGGCCATACCACCATTTTGATGACCATGCGTTACGCTCACTTCGCACCCGATCATCTTGATGCAGCAGTTTCATTAAACCCCTACGACAAACTAAAAACCGCCCAAAAAAAATCATAAAAAAGTGGCGACGGAAAAACATATTAGTTTTTATTGATACATATTCGAAGAGATTAACCATCTGTTTTTATTTAACTTATTGATTTTAAAAAAGCATACGAGGTTTTTAAAATCCCTCGGCCTTAAGGCTGTGCGGGTTCAAGTCCCGCCCTGGGCACCATACATAAGCTTACTAGCGTCTACTCTAGTAAACTAACTCTTAGAAAGACCTGATAAATCAATCAGGTCTTTTCTTTTTAGGTCTACTCTAGTCTATTGCAATCAACATGCACGGCGGGGCATAATCAGGGGCACCTACACTTCTATTTTAAATGTGCCCCTTATAATGAAACTAAACGCACGACAAATCGAGACTGCAAAACCTAAAGAAAAAACCTACAAACTCGCTGATGGTGGCGGTCTCTACTTAGAAGTCACAACACGCGGCTCGAAGTACTGGCGTATGAAGTACTACCGCCCCACCGATAAAAAAGAAGACCGACTGGCTTTCGGTGTCTATCCAACCGTTTCTTTAGCCGATGCTCGTACCAAAAGAGACGAAGCTAAGAAGCTGATTGCTCAGGGTATTGATCCTAAAGCCGAGAAAAAAGACGCACATGCTGGGGCAAAAGGAAAACATACCTTTGAAAAAGTCGCCCGTGACTGGCACGCCAGCAACAAACGTTGGAGCGAAGATCACGGCAACCGCATTCTACGCAGCCTTGAACATTATATATTTCCGCATATTGGCAGGCTTGATATTTCCACTTTACGGACAAGCCAACTTTTAGCGCCGATCAAAACCGTTGATGCTGATGGAAAACATGATATTGCCCAGCGATTACAGCAACGTGTCACTTCCATCATGCGTTATGCCGTTCAGAATGATATCCTTGATTCCAATCCGGCTAATGATATGGCTGGCGCACTTTCCACCGTCAAGGCCAAACATCATCCCGCCCTGCCTCATGAACATTTACCCGAATTTTTGAACCGACTTTCTCGCTATCGTGGACGCTTAATCACCCGTATCGCAGTAGAGCTGACTTTATTAACGTTCGTCCGTTCCAGTGAATTGAGATTTGCTCGTTGGGAAGAACTTGACCTTGAAAATGCAGTCTGGAAGATCCCCGCCACAAGAAAAGCCATTGAAGGGGTTAAATTCTCTGAACGGGGCATGAAAATGAAAACGGAGCATATTGTGCCGTTGAGTCATCAGGCTGTCACTTTGTTCAAATCATTACGCAAGCTGAGCGGTGATTGTGAAGTCATGTTCCCTAACGATCACGATCCACAAAAAGTCATGAGTGAAAGCACAGTTAATAATGCCTTGCGTGTTATGGGCTACAATACTAAGACAGAAGTCTGTGGGCATGGTTTTAGAACAATGGCGCGTGGTGCAATGGGCGAATCTGGATTGTGGAACGATGATGCCATCGAACGTCAGTTGAGCCATGTAGAAAGAAAAAATGTCAGAGCCGCCTATATTCACACATCTAAACATCTGGACGAACGGCGGCTGATGGTTCAGTGGTGGGCCGATTATCTGGATGCCAACCGAGGAAAACATATCACACCGTATGATTTTGCAAAAAAACGCCGGAAATAATCTTGAATAATATCCATAACGTGCTGAGTATATGATGTTTTTTTAGACTTTGTTGGCACTGCCAGCAGAGTCTATTTTTTACACGATTTATAGTACAACAACCATCATAGGGTGATTTTTTATCCTTTGCTGGCAGTGCCAGCATAGCCTGTTTTTCAGACAATATATTAACAAGTAAAATCACACATTCTGATCTTGTCAATTCTTTATTTTGTCCTTCGTACAGTTAATCTTGTTATCGCAACCATTAAATAGGGTGTTTTTTTAAACTTTGTTGCCTGGGGCAACTAAGGTTGTTTTTTTGCACAATAAAGGAGCATTATAAAATATTTATTAAATTCAATGCGTTATATATATTGAATTTAACTCATCTTGATATTATAGCCACAGTATTGATGATTCTTTATGCTTGTGTGCCCGTGGCACACAAGTCTATTTTTCATACATTCAATAACCCGTATTTAATTTTACGAATTGCATAAAGAGTTTACGCTTTCAATTAAACAGAATTTTTAAATAATCCTCTGTCATCAAATAACGTCTACCAAGGCATTTCAAGGACTCGATAACAGGGGGTATACATGCCAACAATGACAACATCTAAAGAAAGTCTTATTCGCCTGCCAGAAGTTCAGCGCAGAACGGGTTATAGCAAAGCATGGATCTACAGGCTGATTAAAGAAGATAAATTCCCGAAACAAGTCAAAATCGGCCCTCGTTCGGTTGCGTTTGTTGAATCAGAAATTGATGGCTGGGTGGATCAGCGGATTGCTGAGTCTCGTGCCTGATCGAGTACTGGCCTGAATTTTGGTGCATTCGTTCACAATGCAGATAATTCTTTCATTAAGAGATATGCAAGTCTTGCAATTATTATTTAAACAGCAAAAGGATAGCGGCATGGGAGCTATCCTCCTAATTAATTGTCGGCTGGTTCAACCCTTGGGTTCAATACCACGTGATTGGAGTTCTTTACGAAGTACGCGCTTGATCCATGTAGCAAGGGAAGCATCACCATCGGTTTTTGCCTGTTCTTCAAGTTGTTGCCTGAATTCTTCCGTCAATCTCATTTGGTATTGGGGAGAACGCTTTTCTTTTTGTGTTGACATGGTAATTACCCAAGGATATTTTAAATTACATGGTAATGACCATTTTAATTTTAGTAACCAAATAAAACAACGCCCCATAGTGCTCGCAACACATACAGGGCGTCTGACCAATAACCGTTGAGAGATAACGATAATGGCTGATACACAGCATAACCAAACTCACCCTAAATTTACATCTTCAGATAAAACAGACGGACAAAAACAGCCCGATCTGATTCAGACCGTGAAAAGATCTGCTATGTACCATTGGGAAAATCTGTTGCCTGCATGCGGCATCGACATTCCCGCAAAGGGGAAACATGGTGCTCGCCCTGTCTGCGGTGGTACTGACCGTTTTCACTTTATTGACGACCATAATCATGGCAACTGGTATTGTCGCCAATGTGACGCCCCAAACTATGGTGATGGGCTAGATTTAGTGGCAAAAACCAAGGGAATCTCGATTATTGAAGCAGCAAAAGTTATTGCGGATACGCTGGCATTGCCTTTGCCAGAACCCAAGCCAACTAGGGAAAGCATTCAAACAACACAGTCGATTGCTGAAAGAGTGACGGCACTGATGGCGCACAGATCATTAAGCCCAATGGCGAGAAAAAATTACTCTCTGGCAGCCAGAAGAAAGGATCATTTATTGCCTTATCAAAGCTAGAAGAGTACTCCGATACAGTCATTATTACCGAAGGTTATGTTACTGCGCTCACAGTTAATCAACTTTATAAAGGTACTGTTCTGGCGGCACTGGATGCAGGTAATTTGCTCTCTGTCGCTCAATCAGTTCGGGAACGATGGTTTGACACGAAAATCATCTTTGCTGCTGATAATGACTGGTATAGCCCCGGCGAACAGGATAAAAGCGGTAAACCAAAAGTGAATATCGGCAAGATCTCGGCAGAAAAAGCTGCCCTTGTGGTTAATGGTTGGGTCACATTGCCACCTACAGAGTATAAAGCTGATTGGGACGATTATCGCCAGCAACACGATGTGGAAATGGCAAAGCTGGCCTTTTCTCAGGCACTTTATCAACCGATATCAACCAAGAAGAAAGCAACCACTCAGCCCAATGATGCCGAGCCACCAAAGTTGACATTATGTCAGATGGGAGCCAGCCAGCGCGGGGAAGTGTTACTGGCACGTTATGACGGCAATTTGGCACTGGATGGCGCTTCGGAAAACGTTCATCACTATGATGGTATTGTCTGGCGTCCGGTCAGTGACCGTGATTTAAAACGGGAAATGGTGGCGGCCTTTATGGAAGAAAAGCTGCCGTACTCACCACATGGTATTAGCTCTGCTGTGGATGCTCTGAAATTACAGCTTCCCATGATGCAACCACCAAAGCGCCACTTAATCGGGTTCAATAATGGTGTGTTTGACCTGAAAACCTGCCAGTTCCGGTCGCATCGTAAAAGTGACTGGCTGCTACTTGCTAATGATGTTGAATTCAATTCCCCCATTTCGGGGGAAACCCTGAAAAACCATGCGCCACAGTTCTGGCACTGGCTGAATCGGGCAACAGCCAACTGTGAAAACAAGTTCAATCGTGTATTGGCGGCACTGTTTATGGTGCTGGCGAACCGTTATGACTGGCAGCTTTTTCTGGAGGTCACCGGCGCCGGAGGCAGTGGAAAAAGCATCTTTGCTGAAATCTGCGCTATGCTGGCAGGCAAAGGCAACACCGTTTCCGCCAGTATGGCTGCTCTGGAAAACCCACGGGAACGGGCGTTGATTGTCGGGTATTCGTTGATTATCCTGCCAGACCAGACTCGCTATGTAGGTGATGGCTCCGGCATTAAGGCCATTACAGGCGGTGATGAAGTTGCCATTGACCCGAAGCACAAACAACCCTATTCAACCCGTATTCCTGCTGTCGTACTGGCAGTGAACAATAACGCCATGAGTTTCAGTGATCGCAGTGGTGGCGTGTCGCGGCGTCGAGTCATTTTCAACTTTTCCGAAGTTGTGCCAGAAAATGAACGCGATCCACTCCTGCGGGATAAAATTGCGGCGGAATTGCCTGTGATTATCCGACATCTGCTGTATCGGTTCGCTGATCCACAAGCCGCAAGGTGTTTACTGGCAGAGCAACAAAAATCAGAAGAAGCGCTGGAGATCAAACGCGGCACAGATCCATTGGTCGATTTTTGCGGTCATCTGATTGCATCCCATGAAGCTGATGGCCTGTTAATCGGCAATGCGGAAATTATGCCGTTCAATCCTCGCAAATACCTTTATCACGCCTACCTTGCTTATATGAAAGGCAATAACCTGAATAAACCTGTTTCTGTAACGCGTTTTGGCATGGATATGCCGGGCGCACTGGCGGAGTACGGTCAGCATTACCTGCGCAAGAAAAGCAAACAAGGTATTCGTAGCAACCTGAGCCTAGATATTGATACTGCTATCGAATGGATGCCGAAACTGACAAGGGATAGCCTGCCAGAAGAATAATTTTTTCTTATACAGACATTTTTCAAAGAAATATAAAAAAGTGTTCATCATTATTCACTCTGTGATTTAAATCAGATATATCAATCTATTACAGGATTAATAGTTATTTTTAAACTGTTCGCAAGTATTCAACCCTGTTCACCATTTTTTCAAGTTTGAGGTGAAGGGTTAGTTGAAGAGTAATGATGAGTTTGATTTCAGGTTAACACCATTTAACATTATGAATTTAAATAAAAATATTTAAAAGTGAATAGGTGAACAGTTTTATCACTAATTCTTTAATAGGGTGGGTTAAATAAGAATTTTTTTCTGGCAGGTGTTTTTCAGCTCTCCGAGTTATCGGGTTAATGTATTAGCCCGGTAACCCGGAGAAGACAAGCGCAGCGCGTCAGTGACGTTATAGGTCAAAATGGTTATTTCCCGATTAAGTGAGAAACTCTTTCTGACTGGCCATTAGTTTTGTGCCACGGCAGTTTCAAATTTATGCAACTAATAGCACTCTCTATGTACGTATAAAAATCACTTTAATAACATTTTTTTAACAAAAATGATAACATTCATTTAAGATTTGTTTAATTAATCTACTTTTATTTTTCCATATGAAAGGTTAAAACCACCGACTTTAGTCGGTCAGCTTTAGCTGCGATACTCTATTGCATGAGAGGTGCAATATGGATTACAGATATGGCAGCCACACGGTATTCCAGATTGAATATCATTTTGTGTGGGTAACAAAATACAGGAACAAAGTGCTGACAGGTGAAGTCGGTATGCGGGTGCGTGAATTAGTCCGTCAAACATGTGAAGCGTTTGAGATTAGGATAGTCAGTGGTGTAGTGAGCCAAGATCATGTTCACATACTGGTGAGTTGCCCCCCGACATTAGCGCCTTCAGAAATCATGAGGCGACTGAAGGGAAGGACAGCGAGCAAGTCGTTTGAAGAATTTGCTCATCTGAAGAAGCGCCACTGGGGTCAGCATTTTTGGGGCAGAGGCTATTTTTGAGCCACAGTGGGTCAGTTAACGGAAGAGATGATTAAGGCTTATCTGGAGCATCATTTTGAACCAAACCCGGATGATAACTTCAGGGTAGATAATTGACGCATCGTTCAGCCGATGCGTATCCGGACTTTCAGTCCGTTAATCACTAACCCACCTACTTTAGTAGGTGGTTGTTGAGTAAACGTCATGCTGATGAATCGTTTATTCCTCTACATCAGGACATTGCATTGTGGGAAAAACCCTTTAATACCGCTTGGACGTTCTGGGTAGCTTTGACTCCGGCATTTAAAGAGAACGGAGGTATGTTTTATCTGCCCGATATTGATGTGGTTTATCCGCACGAGTTCGATCTAAATTATCCCATGTTTAAGTGCATCGACCTCGAAAAAAACCAAATTTCTCAGGAAAAACTAAAGGATGTATCACTTCAAGCAGGAGATATCTCGGTATGGCCTGCAAAAACCCCGCATGGCAGTTACATGAATATCAGCGGTCAATTGCGTATAGGCATGCCAATAGTGTTTGTTGAAGAGAACGAATATCAAAGACTAATGTGAGGCAAATATGAAAGTATGGGTAATTGATAATCTAAAAATTATTTTCCCTGATAGAGAGATTTCAGAAACCAATATTGATGAATCCCTCAAAGAATTATTAAATCATTCAATGAAAATGGTGACTTTTTTGGCACGCTTTGCTCGACAATTTAATCATGCACCAAAAATTATGGATTTTCAGGCTGCTCCTTGTTTTGAAACCTTAGTCAGAAGTATGGAGCACCCTACATGATACGTATTATTGATTGCACTTTGAGAGAAGGCATGCAAACCCGCCAGTGTTGCTTTACTACTGAACAGTCGGTACTACTTTCCCGAGAAATAGCGGCATTAGGGGTAGATACGATTGAATGTGGACATCCTTTTATTTCGTCGAAAGAAGCAGAACGTGTGCAAGCTGTGGTAGCAACCTCACCTGTGCCAGTGTTAGCTCACGCCAGAGCTCGCTTGGAAGATATCGATGCTGTGTTACAAACTGGCGCTCACTGGGTTGGATTGTTCGCCTCTATTAATGAAATTTCAATGGCAACGAAGTTTAAAGGTAAGAGCCGCGAAGAATTGCTAACCATGTTTGGTTCTTCTATCCGATATGCCCGTGAACAAGGACTGTTAGTCAGGGCAACCATTGAGGATGCAGGGCGTACTGCAGTCCCTGACTTGGTCAGTATGATTATAGCTGCTCGTGAAGCAGGTGCTAATCGTATTTGTTTCGCTGATAGTGTAGGTATTCTACTACCCGATGAAACTTTTGATGTGTTATCGCTATTACGCTATGAGTTTCCTGATATTGTTCTTGAATATCATGTTCATAACGACAGAGGACTAGCGCTAGCTAACACGTTAAAAGCGATTGAAGCGGGAGTTGAATGGATCTCTACGAGTTGTAATGGTATAGGTGAACGTGCAGGTATCACTGATACTTTCCAATTGATTACGCTGTTTGCTACACGTTTTGAACAAAATCGTTTTGATATTTCCCGAATTTTGGCGCTCTCTGAATTGGTAGAAGCGTATAGCAGAATACCAATGTCTCCAATGCAACCGATTGTAGGTAAAAATGCGTTTGTGCATGTTGCCCGCTTACACCAACTTGCTATGCAAAAAGACAGTGCTGCTTACAGCATTTTTGATCCAAAACTCATCAAGGGATACATCTCTCTGGATCATTTTACTCCCTTACAAGAACAAGAGCTTTTTCTGGTTCCGTTGGAAAAATCTTCAACAGAACTGAAGTATCACCGCCACGGCCCAGGAAAACGCTTTGTGATGTTGGATAAACGATTGGTAGATGGGTCTCCCTACTATTTTATTGCCCGCCAATTTTCGATGATAGGCGCTGATGAGTCTGCAGAGACAGGTCATGTTGATAGCCACACTCATAATTGTGACTCCGTATTCTTGTTCTTAGGAGATGGTCAAGACTATATCGGCCTAGAGGTGGAAGTCGATCTTGGGGGCGATATTCGTCATATACATAGCCCAGCCAGTGTTTTCATCCCTGCGGGTGTGGCTCACTCCTATCGTTTTATTCGCGGTTGTGGCACCTATATTAACTTTGTCCATAAAGGCGATTACCATGAAAGTTTATTGGAGATAACACAGTGAAACAATTTAATAAAAATGCAGAATCTTATGATATCGTAAGGGGAAAGATCACCTACCCCGATGAGTTATATCGTTCACTCTCTGTCCGAGCACCTTCAAATGAAGCTGCATTGGATATTGGCTGCGGCAATGGCGTTTCTACCATTCGTTTGAAAGAGTATTTTGCTTATGTTCAAGGGTGTGATCTTGGTGATGCTCTTATTGAGCGAGCGTGCCATAGCTATCCTGATATAACGTTTAGCGTATCTCCAGCAGAAACTTTCTCCCCGCCACGCAATTATGACCTGATAACCAGTGCAACCTCATTTTACTGGATGGATCGTCAAGTAGTGTTAATGAATTTACAAAAGTGGTTAAAATCCGGAGGGCTTTTTTGCGCCTATAAATATGATTTTCCAATGGTTTATGGGCCATTGCGCGATTATATTGAAAAAGAATTGATCTCGCGCTGGGCAAAGTACCGAGATTCTCGTCTGACACAATATGATGATACGCTCGAACTGATGCGTGATTGTCCGCACTTGTATAACGCACAACGTGAGGTGTTTGCCAATATTATTTTCCTTTCTGCAGAAGAATTAGCATTGTTTTTTTTATCTACTAGCTACGTGACTCGCTATATTGAGCTGGAAGGTGGGGAGGCTTACGCTCATGAATTTATGGAAAATGTCATGACAATTGGTGGTGCCAATTCGATTGCTGTTAACTTTGATATTCATGCTTTTACTGCGGTAAACCGCTAGGAGGACAGATGGAATATCTGCCCATCACGCTGGATACTACACTCCGTAAGAAAGCCCTTAGTTCGCCACAGCAATCTCTGTTGATTGATGCTTTAAAACCCGAATCAGCGATTGAATATCGATGGAAAGAAACCAATATGCTTGTCGATGCTCTGGCTTGGCAGTTTGCGGATTTACCCGGCAAAGGCATTGGTGTGATACTGAACAACAGCTATAACTGCCTATGTATGATTTATGGCGTTATCCGTTCAGGAAAAGATTTGGTACTAATCGATCCTGAATGGGGTATTACAGCAAAACAGGCAATTATTGATGAGATGGCGCTGCAGATATTGATAAGTGCTGTCCCTATTCAGGATGAGTTTGCCACATTACAATTTATTCCTGACTTTTCATCCGATTCTGTTGAGATGTTTGATGAGCACGCAGCTGCAAATAGCAGAATGATTATTTTTACCTCAGGAACCACAGGTAAACCTAAAGGTATCGTTCTCAGTCAGCGAGCTATGGTGAACGCCTATGCCATTGGTCAGCGCTGCCTAAAGATAGGTGAACATACTCGTGCTGGCTGTTTTTATCGAGTCAGCGGATTAGGAATACTTGGTATCAACTTCCTGTTTCCTCTACTGTATGGTGGCAGTGTAGTATTACTTCCGCAACATTGCTGGTCTGACTGCATAAAATTTTGGCAGTTAGTAGAACAATTCAATATCAGCTTTCTCTATATGGTTCCACCTATTGTCAATTTTATGGTTAAGGAAGGGGTTCCGCTCACGGTTCCTTTTCCATTATCCCGCTTATTGTGTGTGTCTGGTTCAGCCCGCTTGGATGCCGGTTTACAGGAGGAATTTCAGCGCAATTTTGCTCCGTTAGCCAACATTTATGGACTGAGTGAGTGTGGTTTTGCCTTTTTATTTGGTCGTCTAAATAGAAATAAATTTGATAATACGGTAGGTTCTGCTATCGGCCTGACACTACGTTTGACTGATGAACAGGGTCATGAAATTACCCAACCTGGTTCTCGCGGGCGATTATGGGTGAAAACACCAAGTCTGTTTTCAGGATATGTAAATCAGCCCGAGCTAACGGCACAAGTGGTACATGATGGCTGGCTGGATACCCAAGATATTGCCTATTTCGATGATCAAGGTGGATTTTATGTATTGGGTCGTGTGGATGGGACAATAAATAAAGGGGGAAACCTGTTCCACCTTAACGAGTGTGAACAATTGTTGAATACCCGTAGTGATGTGATAGATGTGTGTTGTCTGAAAGTACCCTGTGATATTTATGGTGAAGATTATATTGCAGTTATCCAAGTAGAACTTGGGCAAGAAAGTGTTCTGTTAACTTGGTTACAACAGCATTTAGGCATATCCCGTGCCCCGCGTTCTGTTTTCTGCCTCAATAAAAAGCTCCCACTAAATGGTGCCGGTAAACACGACCGACGCGCTATTACCGAACTTATTACCCAGGGAGTATCATAATGTGCGGCATTTTGGGTGATATTGGACCAAGGTTTGATGGTGCTCGTTTTCGTCAAGCACTTCAGAATCTTCATCATCGGGGTCCTTATGATAACGGGTTTGTTGACTTACCTGCAGGTGCATTAGGAATGACACGCCTGCCAATGTCTAGTGCAGCCTCACTACCGATACCAGTGAAATATGGAGAAACTTATGCCGCATATAATGGTGAAGTTTACTCCCCAAATGTGGGAATTGTGGATGAAGTTCGCTTGCTCTGTGAGGGAATAGAAAAAGGAATACTACCAGATGGAATGTTTGCGCTAGCATTATGGCAACCGCATAGTGCTTCATTGACACTACAACGTGATAGTTACGGAATCAAACCCCTCTACTATTTTTATCAAGCAGATCGTGGACGGTTGATATTTTCATCCGAGCTTACGCCGATACTGACTTTGTTAGGTGAGTGTATACCAAATATCGCCGCGATAGCTCAGGTTGTGGCAACAGGGGGTACTTTAGAAGGCGAAAGTTTATTTTCCGGTATACGCCTTGTAGCCCCTGGAGAGCAGTTAAGATTTAGGCTTGGTGAAGGGCAAGCACGGTTGATTCAACGCCAGCATTTTTTTCCTCAAACTGAACCATCATCGCATTCAATTGAAGAAACACTAGGTGAAGCTATCAACCGTTGTAAATCGACATTTCGTCCATCAGCACTGTTACTCAGTGGGGGAATCGACTCAACTCTGCTTAATACCTGGATGAAGCCTGATATAGCTAAATTCACTCTTGCCTTAGAAAGTGCCGAGGAGTCAGTGCGCCTACAACCCAATTTGCATCGGATTTCTCTGGAACAAACAGCTTTTATGCCTGTGTTGCGAAAGGCGGTAAAAAACTTTGGTGCAGCAACCCGTATGTCCAGCCTGCTGATGTATCAACAAATAGCGGATGCAGTCGGGGATGCAGGATACCACTGTGTATTGCTGGGAGAGGGTGCTGACGAGTTGTTCTGGGGCTATCCACGCCACCTTGACCTACAACAATCAAAGCGACATGATGCAGGCAGTTTTGCCCGTATTTGGTTCGGTGACTACCAAAACAAAGCAAAGTTATTTTCTTCTGAAATTACCTCTGAACTGAATGATCAAATTGAAGAAATTTCTAATTCAGCCCTAAAGGAAGGGTATGAAGCAGCTATTGACCATTTCGATCTGCATTACTCTTTGGAGCCTCTGTTGCGTCGAGCTGATCATCTCCTGATGTCACGCACAATTGAAGCTCGAACACCTTATTTACATGCTGGACTCGGTATGCTGGCAAGTCGTTCCACACGCCTTGCGGATGGTATAACTAAAGCCCCACTGTGTAATTTACTCAAGAAACGGCTACCAAACTGGCAATGGAAACCTAAGCAACACTTCCGTTTACCTTTCGCCTATTGGCCTAAAGCAGTACAGGAAATGCGTCACTATCTGCAGGAACACTGCGAGTCATTACGCAATATCGGTCTGGTGAATTTAACACCTGCATATATAGAAACGGTGGATAATACTCAACTTTTTACTCTAACTACGCTTTCCCTTTGGCAACAAGAATATGAGGTGAATTTATGAGTTTTTCTTCCTACCCGCGCCCGATTGCTTGGCGAGGAAATATCGTGTTTGAACGTTCGGCTCGTTTTAATCAGTCGTTGGAAACTCTGCTCAGAGCAATGGCGGAAGGCTATCAACCTGATAAAAGTGATGATATATTGCGTCGTAATTTGCATCGAGAACTTGAGCTGGAAAGTGGTGTAGTAGTGCATGATTCCCCAACGCTCAAATCCCTATCGGCTGCACCATTTCGAGCACTGTTTAATGAGTTTTGCCTTTGGTTTGGTATTCCAGTTTCAATTAACAAACAAGGACATTACTTAAAAGAAGTTCGTGATCATGGTGTACGCGATAGTCTTAATATGCCACAACGTGGACATTTAACTAATCAAGAGCTCTCTTTTCATTCTGATAGGGCAGATATCACTGTGCTGGGTTGTTGGAGTCCTGCTGCTCGCGGAGGTGCTTTTCGCATTCGTTCTTCTGCCGATGTAGTATTGCAAGCAGAACAACGCCAGTTTACTTGGCTTTCCCACCTAAAAAAGCCCATTCCTCATGATTTGCGTGATGAAGGTGATCAATCTTGGATTGCTTTGCCACTATTGAGTGAAAATCATGATCAATTTGTTTTACGTTATATACGTAAATTTAACGATTCAGTAGTTCGCCATGGCATAGAGCAGGCACAAGAAATCAACCAGATGCTAACAGATATGGATTCAATTGTTGAACAGCCTGGTCATTACGCTGAACTGAACTTCAGTAAAGGAATGTTAGTAATGGTTAATAACCACATTACATTACATGCTCGCACTTGTTTTGAAAATGATGAAAAACATGAGCGTTGCTTGTTGCGTTGTTGGCTTAGCAGTGAATTTACTCGCCCATTACCCACAAGTTTTTTGCCTTTGTTTCATAGCGTAGACGCAGGAACTTTGCGTGGTGGCGTCCTGGCAGATAAGACATGGTGATCCGATGCAGAGTAAAACCTTTACCCTGGCACGTTTTCGTGCTTTACCCGCAGAAATTCATTTGATGTTGGTAGGCACCCTGCTAACGCGGGGAGCCTATTTTATGATCTGGCCTTTTTTAGCAGTGATACTGTACCGCCAGTTCAACTTCTCTGCAACTACCATTGGTGCCTTACTCTCCATAGCTATCATCTTTGGTGCAATCAGTGGCGTCTATACTGGTTGGTTATCAGATCGTTTTGGTCGTAAACGCCTTATACTTTGTGGAACCACATTGAGTGCACTGGCTTTTGTCTTACTAAGCTATGATAATAACCCCGCACTGTATGGCATTGGTATTGCCGGTGTCAGTATTGGTTGTGCTCTACTTGAATCCAGCTGCAAGGCATTAATAGGAGATCGTATTAATGATAAGGCTTCACGTGAGCTGGCACTCTATTGCCGTTATTACGCTATCAATGCTGGTGCTGCGGTAGGTCCATTATTTGGGGTGACCTTAGGCGTTGACAAACAAGGTTTAACCTTTTTAATTACTGCCTCAATCTATTTTATTTATGGTTTGTTGCTATGGCGCTCACTGCACTATACCGTATGGCGAAGTACTACACCAAAGCAAACTAGTACCACATCTTCCACGTTTTTTGCCGCCTGCGGACAAATGATCCGTCATCGATTTTTTGCTTTGTTGATGCTTTGTAATATGCTGGCAGCCTTAGTATACGCCAGCTTCGATTCCACATTGGTCCAATATCTCACTCGTAGTCATGTACCAAATGTTATGTCGCTGATTGCTACCCTGATTGCGATTAATGCTCTGACTATTATTATTGCTCAGTTTCCTTTATTACGTCTGCTACAACGTTATTCGACTGGAGTTAGGCTAATGACAGGATTACTAATGATGTTATTGGCACAGCTGCTATTTGCTTTTGCTCCTGTTACACAATTTTATATGCTCGCTGTAGCAACCATCATCCTTAGTCTGGGTGAATTAGTAGTATTCCCTACATTCAGTGTGGAGGTGGATCAAATAACCCCAAATGCGTTACGTGGGAGCTATTTTGGTGCCGCTAACCTTTACCTATTGGGCAGTGCAGTTGCTCCATTGTATGGTGGTTTAATGTTGGATCTTGGCAACCACCAGATACTTTTTCTTAGCCTAGCAGGGCTTTGTTTGCTCACCATGATACTACAACGCACTGTAAACTCGATGAAACGGACACAAAGTGAGGTAACTACACCATGACTGCACGTATTCTGGTTTCAGGTTTTTTTTTACGTCGTGGTGTTTGGTCTCCAAATTTGATTGGGGAAGATGTAGATGATATCAGAGACCAATCAGAGTGTGACCTCCAGCATTGGCTAGATGAAGCGGAAATGCTTGCCTCGACTTTTAATAAACCAATAGAAATTATTGGTCACAGTTTCGGAGGATATCTAGCACAATGCTTGGCAGCTCGATTGGGAGACAAGGTTAGCCATTTATGGTTATTGAGTGCGCTGACTAGCCAAGGTGGCAGTGCTCTTGAAAGCTATCAAGAGAGTGGACAAGAGGCGTTATCAGAAATTTGTAGGTTGGATATAAGTAGTGGTCGTATCTACTTACATAAACCTGAACGCTTCCTCACACTTTTAGGCCAACCTGTTCCTTTAGCATCAAGTGAGCCAGTGCAGTTATTACTTGCTCCGCCACCACCACGTATAACTAACTTGAGCTGTCCAGTTAGCTATGTAATCACACAGCAAGATTTGCTAACACCTCCTTTACTACAACATACTTTTGCCAGCCGACTAAATGCACGGTTAATTAATTGGATAGGAGGACATATGTCTCCTTTAATGGAGAGCGAATGGCTGCATAGCAGATAAGTATAAGGGAATCACAGACCTCAATAAGAAAATTTACTTTGAAAGCGGTAGGAAGAGCTGTTACCTAGATTATCCCTATCGTTTTTTCTCAATTTCATATCAAATAAAAATTTGACCCTACTCGTTCCAACCGATAAAATATTTAATTGTTATCAAAGATCCATCGCCTGTCAGGATCGCCTTCGGGTGGCGAAACAAAACTCCTGTAGCCTGAAAGGGAGAGCAAGATTGCGGTACATCTGCCCGCCTTTGGAAGCAGATATTGTCAGACATAAACCCCTTGTCTGGTAATGAAGGTTTCTTAAACTAAAAATACGCCCGAAAGGTGTTTTTATTTTGTCGCCGAAGGGTGTTGAACGTGGGTTCATACACTGACTTTTCAAATCAACATAAATCCTATTTATCTTCAATGAACAACAGGATGGCTTTTGCGCATCCGTTCATACTTTTATCTATCCCTGTTTGAATTATTCAACAGACAATTTTTCTACCGCTAAACCATTAACGCATGACTACCGTTTGACATTGAATCTGGCGGCGTTTTGCTGTACCCGTTGGTATTTCAACGCTTTCATAGTCTTTGCTGATTGTTCGAAAACTCAAGGCGTCACTTTTTGCGGGTTACCGCTGAAAGTGACGCCGCAGCCAAAGCACAACACAACCCTGACAGACTCAGGCCTGCTTAACCACGCAGTAAATCTGACACTGTATTTTTAGATTGAAAAAGGAGAACTTGACGATATCGAGGCTGGCTTTTTTGCCGGTGGGGATGACCTGTTTATGCAGGCGGCAGTACCGCGTACTCAACCGATACCCCGCAATACCTCAACTTGCGTTCACTCTGGCGCACAGATATCGATCAAGGGCAAGGCAGTTATTTTCTGTTTTGCCAGAATGGTCACGCGCCAGAGATCGCATGTTGTCAAGCATCAGCAAGGGGAAGCTAATGAGCCGATTGATTAAGGAATTAAAGTTTTTTGCCCGACAAGGCGGCGGTAGTCATAAAACCTGTCATGATCGCATTCGGATCGCTGGGCGTTTGGGTGCTTTGTTATTGAGCCTGAATATTCAGGTTAAAAGCCTTAATAATTTGAAAGCCAAGCATGTGGAACAGTATGTTGATGCCCGTTTATCTCAGGGGATCGCCAAACGAACGGTGCAAAATGAAATGGCTGCGCTGCGTAATATCTTTCGCATGGCAGGCCGAGAAAAACTGGAGACCTCGCCGCGTTTGAGTAATCAGGCATTGGGATTAAGCGACACCAGCCGCGCTGGAACAAAACAAGCAATCCCTGATGCCACGTTTCAGGTTGTTTATCAGAAAGCACTAGAACGTGATGTCGGACTTGCCGTTACACTGAAACTCGCCCGATTGCTGGGGTTACGTTCTCAGGAAACAGTGCAATGCAGTGCTTCGTTAAAAAGCTGGCGTAAACAGTTGGAGCAATCAGAGCCAAAACTGCATGTTGTCTTCGGTACAAAAGGCGGCCGACCAAGAAAAACCCGTGTATTGGATGTTGCAGCAGTAAAAGAAGCTGTCGAGCAGGCCATTGTTATTGTAGAACAACGTGGCGGCAGATTGATTGATAAGCCAGATCTCAAACAAGCCATGAACTACTGGCGGGCACATACCACAAAGATTGGTTTAATCGGCTGCTATTCTCCCCATAGTTTGCGCTATGCGTGGGCGCAGGATGCGCTTAATTTTTACCAACAAAATGGTTTTAGCCATCAGGAAGCAAGAGCGCTGGTTTCAATGGATATGGGGCATGGTGATGGCCGTGGGCGTTATGTTGAACGGGTTTATAGTCGTTAAACTTAGTCGTTCGGTTATTGAGTTAGATAAAACAATCAGTTAAAGTATTCCCGCCATTAGCAAAATCTAGTGGTGAGGTTTCGCAGCCTCGAAATATGGTGTCCCACTGGTAGGATGTTTCTACCAGTGCGTCTGCTATCACCCTTTCAATGGTGATTCAGGCGGGGGAGGCTTCGGCCTCGCCGGTTGGACACCACCGGTACTGCGAACCCTGTCTGAATCGCCACCATCAATATTAATTAATGGAAGGGGTAGCAGGAATGAATAACAACATTAGAACTGACTGGCATCAGGCCGATATCATCGCCGCATTACGTAAACGCGGTACAACCTTAGCGGCTGTTTCTCGTGAAGCGGGACTCAGTTCATCTACACTGGCAAATGCATTCAGTAGGCCTTGGCCGAAAGGTGAATGGATTATCGCAAATTACCTTGGCATCCATCCCTCAGAGATCTGGCCGAGCCGGTATTTTGATAGTTATGGTCGATTAATTGAGCGTAAGGCCCGCAATACAACACAGGAATAACCCGCTTCAATTTATGATCTATTTCTTGAAGATGATAAATTTTTATATGGAGTTTTGAGCGTGAAATGGCGACTTAATTCGTATTAGTGTGATTACCGAGAGACTTTGTCGTTTCAGTATACCAGCTCCCAGCTAAATGACTCATCTAAGATCATCACAATGAGATTACAAGTGATGATCTTGCTACTAAATTAATACTATTCATTACTAAAGAGAAGAATTTTTCTAAAATTTTCTTCTATTCTATTTTCAACAAATTTAGGATCACAATTCCATAACTTAGCAATGCCAATAATCGCCTTGTCCACGTTCCAAGGTAATAGATGTTTCCCATAAAAAGTTGCAAAAGGTCCATCTGTTTCAGTTAATATTCTATCATTTGGAATTAGTTCAATTATATGCCTCCCTTTTCTTGAACTCAGCATTGCTGGCCCAACTGAAAACCAAGCACCTATATCAATAGCTTGCTTAAGTTCTTCTTTTGTTCCTGTAAACCAATGAAATATCGGAACCCCATCAATACATTTCAATTCATCTACAACTTTTTCAGCACTTCCCCTTGAATGTATTGACATAATTCGCCCCCCCTGCCTATGTACTTTTTTTAGTATGTGCCTAAATACTTTTAACTGGATGTCTGCATGCTTTTTATAATCACTACTTCCATCAAGACCAATTTCACCAACATATTTTACTTGAGGCAGCAACATATCAAAAATTCCTAACTCATCATGTCGTAAATGAGCCAGTTCAGGGTGGAGACCTAATGCAGTTTTAATTCTTTTACAACCAGCAACAAGTCTATTACTACCAATATAAGCTTTCGGTGTTGTTGTGATAGAAAGGACATAAAGTCCTTTCTTATTGCATTCACTAATAATGCTTTTTGGATCATTGTATAAATCCAAATGACAATGCATATCAAGTTTCAAATTATTCCTTCCTTTTTCAAGAAAGCTTCGACTTCTTTCAACCCATCAGAAAATACTTTTTCATACTTAGCAATATCATTACTCTTTAATTTACCTGATTTTAAAACCCATGTTTTCAAGTTTTTCTTTTTAGCATTTTCTATAGCCATCAAAACTGAAATAACATCATCACGACCATCCTGTTTGTTTTTTACGAAATCTCGTAAAGTAAGATATGAACCATGATGGTATAGAATTGCTTCATTCATATTTCCTTTTAACAAAGAAGCTCGCCTTATCATACAAGGAACACAATAGCCACATTGTTTATGTTTTCTTTTCCAGTGGCTACACGAAACGGTGGAATCAACAATTTGAGATAATGTTGTTGAGTCTTTGCAATCACTAACCATTTGGCCTTTTGTTTGGAATTGATAAGGGTTTAGCAATTTCATATTAAAGCCAACATTATTGAAAATTTCTTGTATCATTTTTATAAAATATGGGTGTGTAGTTCTTGTACTCAATGAACCAATTCTACGATTTGTCAATGGTGCGTTCAAAGAGATAAAACCATTTTCAGGAATATATATTGGTATATCCACATGATGATTAGCCTTCATTACCGCATCTGCTCCTACCGCTGCAAATGCTAAGAAGTTCAGGCTACGCGTTCTCATAGTAATATCCCTAGGCATTCCTCTTCCGATAGGATTTGCGCTTGAACAAAATCTTGAGAATTTCCCTTTTTCTTGAATACCTCGCGCTATTTGATCTTGCTTTTTTTTATCCCCTTTATATGAATGACTTATTAACAATGGTTTCTTACCTGATTCTAAAAGATCAATCACGCCAATTGCACTATCTAACCCTCCAGAAAATAACGAAATGCAATCTAATCCTTTTAGATTTACTAATCTGCGCCCATTAACCGGTTCAAATGGCATAGGTGGCTTTTGTCCTCCGCTTTTAAAATCGAAATTCCAAACATCACCACTCAAAAACTGCAAGGACTTTTCTATCAATTCTTTGTTTTTCTCCCATATAACTGGATTGATAACACTAACTGATAGATTTATATTTCTAGTCCAACCATCAAAACAATCATCCCTCACTATAAAAGTATCTGCTGCCGTTACTGCAAGTGATATTGTTAAGAAATCCATAACCTCATCAGATATTTTTACTCCCAATCTTTTCATTGCGTCATAAACAGGTTTTCCTATTGTTGCTATATCATCTCTGGGTTTTATTCCATTTTTGGAAATGATACCATCACGAGAATAAATCTGAACCGAAACAGTATTTTCATTAGACGGCGGCAATCGACTATAATCATGGTCTATATAAATATTCATTCGTTATAACCTTTCCATTCATTCCAAACTTCAGTAATAACATTTTTTTGAATTTCTATAATATTTTCTTTTGAAAAAGATCTTATGTTTTTGCTCAATTTTGGCTCCATAAAATCATCAACGGCTGCACTTATTAATTCGTGTAAGTCATTTTCCGCCTTTTGCAGTTCTTTTACTGACTGAGCATTATTCCATGCTCTTCCCGCATCCATAGTAATTTGGATAAAAATACTATCTGCTAAATAGTAAATCATTGTTTCAATAAGTACGTCGTCTGTAATATCCAACGGATCGAATGTAGCCTTGCCATCCAAAGCTTCAACCAATGCATCGTTCATTGCTGTCTGTATTTTATCTGCATCTTCACTTCCCTCTGAAAGATAATTTGCTATTTTTGCTATAGCATTCTCGCACGAAAGTCCATTAAGACTATTAAGATCGATTATTGGATTGTTCTTTGAATCATTTACAACACCATTATTTAATAACTCAAATAATCCACCACCAGCACCAATAATATTACTAAGGCGTGCATTAGCCGATTCTGATCCTCCCGTTACTTGTCTTGAATAACGACTAAGGGCACCTTTTAGAGCAGCACCATCTCCATTTTTGGCGAACCTACCAAATAGTGTTCTAAACCCAACTAAATTTTTGTTCTCACCATTTTTGGTTTGATCTGCCCAAGGTGGAACAAGTGATTTACCATTTTTTGGTCCTCTACTTGACTGCGAAGTCCCCATTATATCTCCTTATTTATACCATGTTTTATTTTTGATAAGTGCATTCATCCAATGTGGTTGATCATTGATGCCGCTTATAAATCTTTTAAGAATTTTTGCTGCTTCGATATTATTATCTGCCACCAAAACCGCTCCAGCAAAACCATCAGGTTGATTACTCCACTCAGTTATACTTCGAAGGTATTCGATTAATCCTTCCATAACAGGTATGAATTCATCCTTCGATATATCTTTTAGTGCCTTCATTGCTGCTTGAGAACTCTTTCTCTTTGTCGATATTAATACGCTCAATGCATCTCTTGCTTTTGGTGATAGACCGATAATATAATGTCCTGCTGGCATTGTTTCACGGGACAAATATACTGCAGCACGCAAATCTTTATCATTTAACTTTGGTTCGAGTTCTAACCACTTTAAAATAAAATCACTTGTAGTATCATCTTTTTTCCATGCAGCAGGAACTGTGTTAGGAAGCTCTTCTAAACTTTTACTTTCTAAATCACTAAATATTTTTTTAAAGTTTTTATTAGTGTCTATCATAGAATACAGTGCATTGGCTGCTTCTTCACCTGCACATCTTTCGAATATCACCAATTTTGTAATAACGTTTTCATCCAAGGATATCTTTCTTCTCTTCGCTATATTAGATCTCATTTTAACTATATTGAGTAGCCTTTTAACAATTCTAGGATTACCATGTATTATTGGTGATGTTGCAAATATAGGTGCAATTCTATCTACTTGATCATATACTCTGGCTAATTCTAGATTGCTCTCTCCTTTTAAAATTTTGAGTGCATCTTCCTTCTTCATTGGGTCCTCATGCCATGACTCTTGAAGTGATTTTTCCAAAGCAATTCTAAGATCTTCAATTAAATTATCATCTATCCCAGCGTTAACAGCATGAAGCAAAAAGAGGTACGATCTTATTTCCAGAAGTCCGGTTCTAGGAACCCTAATAGGAACTTGTATTAATTTATCTAAGTAATCTATATGATGTCTTGCAGATGTTCCTTTAAAATATTCTGATACAGAAGTTCGTATCATATCTTCATCAGCAGCTATGACGAAAGCTGTATTAGGTAGAAATAAAAATAGCCTGATAGCTTCCAGTGTTTGAATTGCATTATTGGGCAAGCAACGATCAAGGTTATCAATAAAGACAATAAGATTTTTATTTAAATCATTCAATATGCCACTATATTCTTCTCTGAATAAATTTATCTGCTGTGGTGGTGTAGATACTTCCTTATCCTTAATCAATCCACTTTTTATAATTTCACTTCCCGCATCAACTGCATTTTTATAACTATCTTCGTTGACACCGTTGCTAAATATATTTTTGATTGCACCAAAACCCCGTGATACCATCCCACCAGTCGAAATACCATTGGCTAAAGCAATCCCCTCTATAGTCAAACCTAATGCTCTGACTCTATCTACTCTATTAAATAAATTGAAAGTTCTTTCAACAATACTCTGATTCCCTTGAGCTGCTTCATTTAACTTTGTTGCAATCACTTCTAATAAAGCAGCTCTAGCATCATCATATCCTTGATAAATCCAAGCATCAAAATTAACTACTAAAACATTCTTTCCACCTTCCTCATTAATCTGTTTTTCAATTATTTTCAGCAATGAGGACTTCCCTGCCCCCCAGTTTCCAAAGATCCCAATAGATACTGGAAGCATATTTTTAGAATTTAATATATCTACTGCCAAACTTGAAACTTCACCAAAATTTAAATAATCAATACTCGATTCTACATCAGACCACATATTTTTCTCCATTTAGTTATAATTTATATTGCGTACTATTTGTTATGTTATTATTATCACAATAATTAATTAAAAAAATATAATCCCCATTTTAACTTTCACACATTAGTGATATCTTTCTTAATAAATCAGCACATTGTATAATTTGTGTGTATTAGTCGCAATCTGCTCTGGCACTAAACATTGAAAGGTTAAGAATTATCGACTTTGCTTTTGCTATATGGACATAGAATCAATGAAATCACTCTCATAGTTAATACTAAACAACTCCATTATCAAATAAAAATACGGTTTGCTAAATCAGGCTAAAGAATATTGGTAATGTCTTAAAAGACTGCCAAATTATGGGTGAGTCACGGAATACCTTTTATAATTATCAGAAATTGTTCACAGAGTCGAACTGGATACCCTAATGAATCAAAACCATCGTGTTCCAACCTAAATTTAATCAGAAAAATCATGACTCTTTATTTTTAGAAAAAACAACAAGTCAAACCATTAAATAAAATCAGTCAGATATGCGAATTCAGAAAGCAGAATTTTTTGGGGCATTAATAGGGGCATAAAAACAATTCGTAAAAATAAATACAATAAAATTAATAAATTATAATTTATCACTAGTCCCGCCCTGGCACCAAATAAAAGCTTACTGTAAAACAGTGAGTTAGGGTTAGAAAAGGCCACCTTTATGGTGGCTTTTTTGCTTTCTGAGATTGCATGAAAAATGCAAAGTGGCGACGGGATGGCGACACAAAATGGCGACATTCTTCAGATACCTGCCAATTTGCCCATTTTGAAAAGTGATTCAAATCACGGATTAAAATTAAAAATTCCTTACATGTCATCAAATATCATAACAGCTTGTCGGGCTGTTAGTTTCATATTTCTAGCATCCTTGCCCCCTCACAGTAATGGGGGTATTTTTTTAGGGGGTACAGAAAGTTACCCCTATATATACCCCCTGACTGGGGTACATTGCAATAGATGCCAGTAGACGTTGATAGAGTGTTATTTGGGGATTTTCGTTGATTTTATTGGGGAAAGTAGACTTTACGAGATGTTGCTAGAAGTGTATATGGCGGAGGAGGAGAGATTCGAACTCTCGGATGGTTTCCCATCGGCGGTTTTCAAGACCGCTGCCTTCAGCCGCTCGGCCACCCCTCCGCGATGTCGAGCACTATAAACATCACGGTTCCCAATGTAAAGCATTTATCTGTCCAACTGCCGTTAATTTATTCATGATACTATCTATTGGTCTATTTATTCGGCATCTTAGTGATCTTTCTTGGGGATAGTGGTGATTTTTGCTAAATTGCAACCATCGTTATTGGATGGTAAAAAGTTATGTTGGTATTTGAAGGTCGTGAGATCGAAACTGATGCACAAGGTTATCTAAAAAACTACCGAGATTGGCAAGAAGCTATGGCTCCTATCATTGCCGAGCTGGAAGCAATCACTCTAACCGAGCAGCACTGGGAAGTTATCCGTTTTGTACGTGAATTTTATGAAGAATTTAATACTTCACCCGCTATTCGTATGTTAGTCAAAGCTATCTCCCAAAAATATGGTGAGGAGAAAGGGAATAGCCGTTACCTCTATCGCCTGTTTCCCAAAGGACCTGCAAAACAAGCAACAAAAATTGCAGGCCTTCCCAAGCCAGTCAAATGTATTTGATTTATTCATCCGTCACTAATGACGGATGCTAAAATCACTCATCTCTTCTGCTTCACAAAATTGAGATTGAAAATGTTTTATTTTGGCACCCGAAGGCCCACCTTGCTCTAGCCAATGTATTAACATTTTGATTTGTGCATCATTGCCACAAGCGACGATCTTCACACTCCCATCATTCATATTACGTACATATCCCGCCAGCTTATTTTTCTTTGCCCAGCGGTAGGTGTGATAACGGAATCCAACTCCCTGTACCCTTCCGTAAACATAAATAGTCATGCTGCATTTAGTCATCGTTATATTCCTCCCAGATAAAATGGTAAGAACTTTAGAAACGTTAAACCCACTTTTGTTATTGTATTTTATATACGCAACAGCTAACCTGAAATTATGAGATGGCGGTCACATGCCATCTTAGTTTTAAAAATTATGTAAAATTCCGGCTACCGTTACCGGGTGTGCGCTTGAAATTTACCTTACCGCCCTTATATAAAAGTCATTGCAAGGTTTCTTTGGAGGTGACTATGATGATCGCCAGCAAATTCGGTATCGGCCAGCAAGTACGACATAGATTGCTGGGTTACTTGGGTGTTATTGTAGATATTGATGCTGAATATTCTTTAGAACAGCCGCAGGAAAATGATATCGCAACTAATGCTACCTTACGTTCAGCGCCGTGGTATCACGTTGTGATGGAAGATGACGATGGTCAACCTATCCATACTTATTTGGCAGAAGCCCAATTGACTTACGAAATATCAGATGAACATCCAGAGCAATCTTCTCTGGATGAGTTAGCCGAATCTATCCGCAATCAATTACAAGCTCCACGATTACGAAATTAAATACTTTTGTTACCGTTATCCAAATCATAATAATAAGGTGGTGAATAATGAACCAATTGCCACCTGCTTCACTTTTCCATCTCCAACCGCGGGATTTCAATTTTGGGGCAACGATCCATCACAACGTCTAACCCTTTATTTTCTGCTAATAATTTTGCTTCTTCATTGATAACGCCTTGTTGTAACCAAAGGACTTTAGCGCCAATGGCGATAGCTTCCCCCGCAATGCCATAAACAGCTTCTGCGTTGCGAAATACATCAACCATATCGACTGGTTGTTTAATATCAGATAATTGACTCACAACAGGCTGGTTCAATAAAGTCCGTCCCGCCAGTTTAGGGCTGACAGGAATCACTTTGTATCCCTGATTCAGTAAATATTTCATAACTTTATAACTTGGACGATCTGTTTTCTCACTCGCTCCGACTAACGCTATGGTTTTTACTTTTCCCAGAATCTCCGCTATATATTGATCACTCATTTTGTCCACCTATATCCCACAGCATTTTTCATTTGGTTTATCTGCTACAGTGTTTATGATAAATAATTTATTCATATAAAGGTATCTCTATGGAATCAACTGTTCGCACCTTACCTGAATCGAAAAAGATTGCTCTTGTCGCACACGATCATTGTAAAAATGCCCTGTTGGCCTGGGTTAATACCCATAATGCTTTGTTAGCAAAGCACACCTTATGTGCTACAGGAACAACGGGGCATTTAATTCAGCAAAAAACAGGATTGCCTGTGACGAGTATGTTAAGTGGACCAATGGGAGGTGACCAACAAATTGGTGCGCTGATTTCTGTAGGCAAAATCGATGTCTTAATCTTCTTTTGGGATCCCTTAAACGCGGTTCCCCACGATCCTGATGTTAAAGCTCTGCTACGTGTAGCAACGGTTTGGAATATTCCTGTTGCAACAAACTGTTCAACTGCCGATTTTCTTATCAACTCAGTACTTTTTTCTACAGAAGTTAATATTTGCGTGCCTGATTATCAGCACTATCTCAATGAGAGATTGAAATAACATCAACAGTCATCAGGGAAAAATTTATGGCTTACGCTGAATCGGTACTCCCAATCGCGCCAGTTGCTGAATGAAAACAGATGGATTTTTCAGCTCCTGCATTAACCAAACCTGCTTTTTTGCTCGCGTCAATGCAACATATAAAAGACGACGCTCTTCCGCATCAGGGAAATTTTCAGGTTGTGGCAATAAAACTTGTTCCATCACAGATTCCCTCTCTGGTGCCGGAAAACCATCTTTACCCTGCTGTAACCCCAATATGATGACATAATCTGCTTGGTGTCCTTTAGCCGCATGAATTGTCATAAATTCAATCTTCAAATTTGGCCAGCGAGTCGGCGCTTTTTTCAATAATTCTGGTTTGAGATAGTGATAGCGTGCCAATAATAAGATGGTTTCCTGCTTAGTAACATAACCACTCATTTTATTAAGCAATGCCTCTAGTTGCTCTTCCGGTAAAATCACAACCGATTTTTTATTGCCTTTTGTCAGGCTAGTGAGAGGCTTCTTTAATTGATAAGGATTTTGTTGCACAAATTGATTGGCAATCTCCCCAATACGGCCATTAAAGCGATACGCCATATCCAATACACATTCAGCCCCTTTACCAAAATAAGTTGAAAATGCAGTCGTTAACGATAATTCAGCACCATTAAAGCGATAGATTGCCTGCCAATCATCTCCCACAGCAAATAGATGACTTTGTTTATTTTGTGCCTTCAATACCGTCAATAATTTGATCCCCAAAGGTGAAATATCTTGAAACTCGTCCACCAGAATATGTTTCCACGGGCTGATAAATCGACCTTTCTGTAAAATATTCACCGCCTGATGGATCAAACCAGAAAAGTCGACTGCCCCTTCAGATTTCAATGCCAATTTCCAGGCTTTCAGCAAAGGTGACATAAGCCGTAGACGTTTCTGAAATACATCAATATAAGCAGCAGATGCCTGTTCAATCATCTCTTTTTGACTGCAATCATGCATACGCATTAATTCCAGCCAATGTTCTAAACGAACCGATAAACGGGTCGTCAAGAACGTATCATGCCAATATTCACCTTCCGGCAATTGCCAATCCAATTCTGCATTCAACCATTCTCGCCAACCTTTAGCTTGTGCTTTTTTTTCTCCGCACTGTTTTTGCCATTCTTGGATAAGAAAATCACGGCGTTTTTGAGCATCAATTTCCAGCTCGCTAATTTTTGGTGACTTATTGCTGCCTTGCTGAATAATATGCAATGCTAGGGTATGAAATGTTTTTGCTTTTATTTCCTGGGTTCCCAAACGAGCCTGAATACGTTCATTCATTTCATCAGCAGCCTGGCAATTGAAAGCCAACAACAAAATTTGCTCAGGGAGTGCTTGTTGACGTAACAATAACCATCCTGCACGCGCAACTAAAACAGAGGTTTTTCCACTGCCCGCCCCCGCTAATACCAGAATATTTTGTTCACCATTAATCACTGCCTGACACTGAGAACGATCAAGTGGCGACGTTTCTTTTGTCTGGAAAAATTGTTCATATTGCACCAGCATGTGATCAACCCATTGTCGATTCAGCGTTTGGGTTATCTTTTCACCTTCCTCTAACCAATCCAGACAAATCTTATAATTGTCGTGACAATTTTCAAATTGTACGACTCGTTGTAATGGCAAGGGTAAAGCCTGAAATGTTTCTTGGATTTGTTGCTGTACGGAAGCCAAATCAGCAGTTTTCAGCCAACGATTCTGTTGTTTGATTTTAATTATTTCATTTATTTGAGCTGCCAGAACATCAGCACTGACATCGCTCATGTCGACGCTCCATTTTTGCCATTCTTTTAATAGATAATGGTAAAAACGTTGTGTTTGCTGCCATTCAGTGCCATGCAGGCGAACCACTTTTCCATCTGGCAGTTCAAATTCCAGTTCCCCCCAAACAATCCCTCGCTTACACTGAATACCAATTAATTGATTAAATGGAATAAGGTATTGGTGCTTATCACCGCTAATTTCAATGCCAGCATTAAGTAGACGTACCCGATTATAAGGGTGCTGAGCAAGGTGTTGGCCGATTTGCGTTGATTTTAGTTCCATTGTTGTGGCACCGTACCTGAAAATTGTTGAACTACTTCATCATGTAAATGTTGTTAGGAGTATTTTGTGCTAATGGTTTTATCCAGCTCCCATCATTTTCTGTATAACAGTTACACCCTCTATTATATCCGTATAATTTAACTTTTTATTTTTTAATTTATTTCAATTTGAGCCATCTGCAAATTGGTAAGTGAAAATCTGGTCAAACCAGATTTTGGGTCATGTATTCGAGGCGTTGTTATTAAGATATAATATTTCTTTTTTTATGAGAGAAATTAAATGGCAGCGGTGGAAGTTCAGTGTCGCTTTTGTCATAAGACAAAAGAGGTAAAGAAGCAGGGTACGGGTAAAGGCGGTCATCAACGTTACCGTTGGTTATGGTATACATGGGAACCCCGCTTGAAACGTATCATCGCGCATACTTTCGGAAAATGAAGTAAGAAAACGCTCAAGAAGCTATTGAAAAAACTATCCTGATTCAACGTGGCTTTCTGGTGTACAGACAATTTCAAAGAATCCCCTGAAATACATGACAAAATTATCGGCACTTTCATTGAAAGAAAATATTATGTTTAAGGCCAATCAATACCTTGAATACACTATCTGTTAATAACTCATGTATCACACTGTTGAAAAAAGCCAGCTAATAAAATCAATATTAGAAAACCATATAATCAGCTTGATAAAAGCGGGAAATACAGTAATACTTGATTTTCCTGCTAATATACGCAGGCAACGCGGGTGGTTAAATAGAGTGGTGGATTTAGTTATCCATCTGAAGATGAACAACTATCTATAAAGCACTACCCGTAATTTAAGACTCTTCGCATCTCAGTATGAGATTCTTACGATACGAACTCACTACAGGATAACCCATATGAGTCCCCTTAATAAACACAAAACAGATAGATAAGCCGTAGCAACCACAGTTTTTTCGGTTGTTGCGGCGTTCTCAAGAAGCACTTAATTCTATGAGCACGCCGCCAAATCCTTAACTTTAGGAGATGGATTCGTGCAATCAAAAGAGTTTTTCTGGCAATATTCATTTACCGCCACAATATTGCTGTTATCCCCATTCAATTTACTGGCATCACTGGCTATGGATATGTATCTGCCCGTAATGCCTTTCATCGCTGATGCACTTGGTGCCGGAGCAGGAGCAATCCAACTAACGCTGACTGCATATATGATCCTATTAGGAGTCGGCCAGCTTCTATTTGGCCCGCTATCAGATCGGTTTGGCCGTCGCCCTGTTTTGCTTAGCGGTGGAATTGCTTACACGGTTGCTTCATTCGGCCTTGCTATAACTTCATCACCAGAAGTTTTTTTGGGCTTCCGCATTATTCAAGCTTGTGGGGCTTCAGCATGTCTCGTAGCCATGTTCGCGGCGGTACGCGATATCTATTCGGGCCGTAGAGAAATTAATGTGATCTATGGCTTGCTTGGCTCTATGCTTGCCATGGTTCCGGCTGTAGCTCCTTTGCTCGGAACGCTGGTTGACATTTGGCTGGGGTGGCGCGCAATCTTTGGTTTATTAGGATGTGCTATGGCAGTGACGGTGATTGCGGTTGGGAAACTCGTTCCAGAAACTCGGCGGCAACGGACGGCAGGCTTACAGTGGTCGCAATTACTTCTTCCTGTAAAACGCCTGCATTTTTGGCTGTACACACTTTGCTACAGTGCAGGGCTGGGGAGCTTCTTCGTCTTCTTTTCAACTGCCCCTTGGGTAATGATGAGCCGACAAGGATTATCACAAACAACTTTCAGCTTGCTATTTGCAACTGTGGCTATCGCAATGATGGTGACTGCGCGAAGTGTGGGAAGTTTGATTACCCGATGGGGGATCCTAAGTACATTACGGGTGGGGATGTTCTGTCTGGTGGCAGGAGCGTTTTTGCTGTCTGTTGGAGAATTGTTCATACCTGAGTCGGTATTTGGCTTTATCGTCCCAATGTGGTTTGTCGGTGTTGGGATCTCTATGGCGATTTCAGTAGCACCTAATGGCGCACTACAAGGTTTTGAGCATATGGCCGGAACTGCAACAGCATTCTACTCCTGTCTGGGAGGGTTATTGTTGGGAATAGGAGGAACGCTCACCATTACACTTTTATCCAATGCCACTACCTGGCCGATTATTACTTACTGCCTGGTTCTGGCAACAGGAGTACTTTGTCTGTCTTGCTTTATTAACAATGGAGGGCAAAAACAAACAGATCAAAGTTATTAAGTGAATGGTTTACGAATACTGTGATACGGATTATTTCATTTTGAGGATTTGTACTGTGTTGTCCGGTAAAATACGATGAATCTAATTTTATTATTACAGTCCACGAAAGACTGCATTGTATTTATTATTTAAGCCTCGCGTTTGCGAGGCTTTTTTGCTTTTCTCAGTTAATTTATTGATTTTATTAAATCGATATTCCAGAGAATGACATAAATCCAAGTGACATAAGGCCGACAGTGATAAAAGTAATACCTAACCCTTTCAATCCCTTGGGTATATTTGAATATTTCATTTTTTCTCGTAGTCCGGCCAGAGCAATAATCGCTAGCATCCAGCCAATGCCACAACCTGCTCCATAAGTAATAGATTCAGCAAAGTTATAGTTTCGCTCAACCATAAATATGGTGGCGCCAAAAATTGCACAGTGTATAGTGAGTAATGGCAAGAAAATTCCTAGTGAGTGATAAAGGGAGGGGATAAACTTATCTAAAAACATCTCCAAAATTTGGACAAGAGCAGATAAAACACCGATAAAGGTTATAAAACTAAGAAATGATAAATCTATTCCTTCAATGATAGTATTCTCTTTGAGTATGTAATTATAAATTAAGTTATTGATTGGAGTGGCTAATATAAGCAATACTGTGACTGTTATGCCTAGTTTGAATGCGGTTTTAACCTCTTTAGAAACAGCTAAAAAAGTACACATTCCAAGGAAGAAACTTAGGGCCATATTCTCAATAAAAGCTGCTTTAATGAGTATGTTTAAGTGATTTTCAATCATAATTTCCTCCTTTGTATGATAAGCTTTCTATAGTCTAAATAAAACAGTGAATTACTTAAAGCTATCTTTTAAAAAAATGGGAGGTAGATTTATGAGTATGAACTTGGAAGAGAGAGTTTTATTAGCGCTTGATGAGCATTATCCTGATTTACGTTATAAAATTGATCACTATGATGTTGAAGTGACTCAAGCAAATTGCAGCATAAGAATGTGGATTAAAGGCGAAGTTTTACCAAGATATGTCATATTTGATAGGGATATTGATACTGACAATTTATACCTGACGCATGGAATCAGTAATGAGATCTAACAAAAATATTGGTACTTGTTTTTACAACTAGTAGTAAACTCTGGTTTTACCACTCGATCGGGGTTGAATAACACTATATAGTTTATTAAATCAATATATTAAGTTGATTTAACAACCAAAAAATAGATAGCACCCCGATCATTACAGATAATGCTGTTTTCATAATTGATAGTGTCATTTGATAACGAGTAAATCTATGTTCCTCATTCTCAGACAACCTAAATAGGCTCCTTGCTATGTGACAGGCTAATAAAAATAGATTTAAAAAAAACAGTAGATTAAGGCAATTCTCCAACCCTGGCTTCCACAACTACCCCAACAATATGTACTTGATTATTAAGTGGAATCATATTGTATTGGGGATTCAATGGCTTTAAAAACATATCATATCCTTCCGTAATCAGTTGCTTGAAAGTCAGTTCCTTCTCTCCATTGAGTTTTGCTACGACTAAATTGTTGGGAGTTGGTTTAACTTCTGGGTCCACTAAAATGATCATGCCTTGCGGTATGCTTAGTCCATTCGGAGATACCATTGAATCACCTTTTACTTCCAGCCAAAAAGCACGTTGTGAACATTCAACACAGGTTTTATATGCCCTTGCAGTGCGGTTTGTTTGGTATTTTTGTGTAGGCTCTTCGCACCAATTACTTGCATTTACCCAATCGAGTAGTGGGTGTTGCTTATGTAGGAGCATATGACTGGCAAATTCAGCATTATCACCATAGAGAACAGAGACAAGTTTCCTTGCCTGTTTATCCAGTGATGGGCTGAAATCTGCAATTTGGACTTCCAATTTTTGAGCAAAATAGACCGCTATCTCCAAGTTAAGGGCGTTTATCCCATTGAGATAGTGTGAAATTGCACTTTGTGTCTTGCCGATTTCTTCTGCAAGCGTTTCCTGAGAGATACCGAGCTGCTTTTTCTTGGACTCAAATAGCTCTTTTAAACGTACTGAATCTGCAAGTTGTTCTGCTGAGAGTTTCTTTTTCATGGGCTCATTTTAATACCAATGCTATTAAAATGATAAATACCAAAAGTATTGAAATATTTAGTACTTTAGATATTATTTTCAGAGGAAAGGAGGAAACGTATGGAAAAAATCCCATTATCAGAATATGTAAAGTTGAATGGACAAGTTAAAGCAGCACGTTTAGTGGGCGTTCATCAAACAGCGATCAGTAAGGCATTGCGTTCAGGGCGGAAAATATTTTTGATTCGTCAGGAAGATGGAACCTACAAAGCTGAAGAATGCCGCCCGTTCCCTAGCCAAAAGCAAGGTGTATTGTGAATAGTAAAGATATCAGAAGTACGATTAATTCATTTCTATTATAGGTTGACCTTAATTATCTCACTGATTTTATTAAAGTGTTTTTTGTGTATATTGCCAGAGGAGAAAACGTGAACTCTAACATTGGTTATTACTTCAGAGCGATAGGGAGCATTCTTGACATTATGCCCGTAAATGATTACCGCAATGCTTTAGATGCTGATTCGTCAAATGGATATTTATTTGAAAATAAAGAGATATCTCATTGCTTTGATTCATTTCCATCCCCTGAAGTCTTGAAGAGTTATGAATCAATTTTACCGGGTTACAGTGAAAGAGTATTTACTCTCAGAGAAAAAGAGCAGGTTTTTCAACATGAAAAGCAAAATAAGGCGTTGGATGGATTGATAAACAGGGATAGACGGGGGCAATGGATGGGCTTTTTCATTACTATATTTATCTTAATCATTGCGACGATTTTTGCTTTTAGAGGAGAAATGTTATTTGCAGGTACTTTAATCACCATTGATTTGGTGGGGTTGGTTTCTGTATTTGCCATTGGTCGTAAATTAAATATTAAATAATGCCATAATAATGTGAGGGTTTATGCAAAAAAATATGTGAATACTCTTATTTACTATCTTTTACATGAGTGACTTTCAATTTTTTTATTATTAATATGCTATATTAATTAAACTGATGTGATATCCATCGACAAACATAATAGAATTTGTATTAACCAAATCTTGTTTAAGCCAGTGGTATCCAGCTCCGTTTACTGTTGATGACATAAAATATACTAGTACAGAACATTATATGATAGCAGGGAAAGCTCGTTTGTTTAATGATCACAAGGTGCTGAAAAAAATTATTAATGCTAAAAATCCAGGTGCAGCAAAAGCATATGGGCATGAAATATGCGAGTTTAACTAGTCGGTTTGGGATGAACATCAATTAAATATAGTGATTGAAGGAAACTTAGCGAAGTTTTCTCAAAACAAGTCGTTAGCAGAGTTTTTATTGAATACAGGGAATAAAATATTAGTTGAGGCTAGTCCTGTTGACCGTATTTGGGGGATCGGATTATCAGAAGACACCCTTAACATTAATAACCCTTTGATGTGGATGGTCTTAACTTACTAGGATTTGCATTAATGGTTGTGCGCGATAATTTAAAATATAGAGTCTAATCTGATAGGCTCTATATTTTTTATTGTTTTACTTAGGTGATTTCTATTGTAATAATAATGTTATATATGTCTTAGAAATTTACCGATTTTCTTTTGCTTTGCACGCAATTTCATCAAATTTAATATTGCGATTTAATTATAATCTAATCAATAAAAGGAACTTCATCTTGTCTGATTCAGTTTTATTTTCTGCGAGTAAAAAGCCAGAGGCTGGAGCACAGCTATTATTTTTTCATCACGCTGGAGGCTCTTGTTTTTCCTATATTGAGCTGGCTCATAAGTTATCGGAATTCATTGAAGTTTATTGTTTGGAGCTTGCAGGCAGGGGAATGCGTGTTTCAGAGCCTTTTCTGGTGGATGCTGAAACTGTTTTGTCTGATATCCTTGGCGCAATAAAGCGTTTAAGGTTAGGAGAGGATAAACCTTTATTACTGTTTGGACACAGTTTGGGAGCGGAACTGGCTTATCAGGTTGCTTGTAGGCTAGAGAATGAATTGCCAGAAAAGCAATTAGCACTCATTATTTCTGCCCGTGGTTTTATTGATCCCGAAGAGTTCAAAAATAAGCCATGTGAGGAATATTCTGACTCTTATATCTTGAATATCCTTGAGCAATGTGAAGGAACACCGTCAGATGTTCTTGCTAACCCCGAATTACGTAATTATGTGATCGAAACAATGAAAAACGATCTCATTTTATTGGATTCTTTGTCTCTATTACCGAAAGAAAAGTTGAATATCCCAACCTATGTGATAGGAGGAGATCGGGATAATAGAGTTCCTGTTTCTCGTTTGGCGGAATGGTGGCGAGTGTTACCTGCGCCAATAGAACAACAAATTTTCGCAGGAGGGCATTTTTATTTGTTCAATAATGATGCAGTGGTTTCTTGGCTCGAAAAACAGGCCAGAGAACTAGCAGGATAGGTTAAAAATTATAATCTAATAACAAAGTAACAATTTAGAAAATTCAGGGTATTAGTGTATAAAAAATAGATAATACGCTATAACGGAAAAGCAATGATCAGATATCAAGAAAAGAAAATCACTGTGAATGATGCTCAATTTGTGTATCTCCATAATCATGAGAATACTAAAACACCCTTATTGTTTCTGCATGGTGCGTTGGCTGATAGTTATATGTGGCATCGACACATGATCGAATTGGAAGATACAGTGTCACCAATAGCTTTGAGCTTGCGCCACTTTGGAGGTTCTACGAAAGTGGGGAACTTTGGTATTGAAACTCATGCTAATGATGTTATTGAAGTTATCCGTAAAATAGGCTGTTCTCCTCTACATCTGGTCGCATGGTCTTATGGTGCTGATGTAGCATTATTGGCAGTATTAAAAGCACCTGAACTGTTTCGTAGTCTTTTTCTTTATGAGCCTGGATATCCCTCTTATTTAACCAAGGATGAATTAGCGCTATTTATGGTAGATGCTCAAGCTATGTTTGGCCCTTTATTTGCATTAACAGGAACAAGAAAACTGACTGAAATGGTGGAAATTCTGATTGATGGTTCAGGAAATCAAAAAGGTTATTTTGCATCACAACCTGAAGCCGTGCGTATGACTCAATTAGCCCAAGCAGATACGGTAATTAAGCAATTGAATCAGAATGAAAAACCAGATATAAGTGTAAACGCTTTGGTGACGATAAAATTGCCAGTGCACGTTGCTTATGGTGAATATTCGCGTCCATTGTTTCAACTTGTTAGTGTGTCAGCAGCAAGAAATATTCCCAATTGTCAATCGGAAATTGTCACAGGGGTAACGCATATGTTCCCTATAGAACAGCCAGCCGCTTTTAGCGCAAGGATAAAGAATTTTATTCGGAATGTATGAGTTAAGTGGTAACTAACTTATGATCATGTATTTGATTATTGACTTAACTCAGTCTCAAGCTCTTAATAATTAGATGGTTGACTCCATAAATAGATAAATTATTAAATAGGAAAAAATTAGTGATATCAGAAAAAATAAGTGGTCAAGGTCGGTTTTCTGGCAAAAAAATAATTATTGTTCATGGACATACTGCTTCGCCTTCATCACATTGGTTCCCTTGGTTAAAAGAGAAACTTACTGAACAGGGTGCGGAGGTTATCATACCTACAATGCCTGATACATCATCTCCTAAACCTGAAGCCTGGGCTAAGATGTTGATGGATATTGCGCCTGAGGCAGACGAAGACTCGATTTTTGTTGGTCATAGTCTCGGTTGTATTACGCTATTGCGGCATTTAGAATCGATGCGTTCTCAGCATCTTCGTATTGGTGGATATATTTTGGTCTCTGGATTTGACTCTCCTCAAATTACTTTACCAGAATTGGATTTTTTTACTGTTGAACCGTTAGATTATGCTTTCTTGCGTGAGGTAACCGAACACCGTTTTTCACTTATTTCATCTAATGATGAAATTATTTCTCCGCAATTTTCTCTGGCTCTGGCTCATTCTTTGCAAACGGAAGTGATTAATATTGATAATGGTGGACATTTCCTTGATAGGGATGGATTCACTCGTTTGTTACCTGTTTATGATATTCTGGAGAATATGCTCTCAGAATGAGTATAGATAAATGGTAGCTTTTAACCCTCCGGTTTATTGGTTTTATTCTGGAGGGAGATATTAAATGTAAAAGACCAGTGAGTTATTTTAAATAAGGTTTGTCGGCTATAAAATTTGACTATCATTTCAAACAGGAACAATATAAAAATATATTTTGGCTTGTTTTTCTGATTTTTCTTATTCTATTTGGAGGTTTATGTGAAAGTGTAAATATAATTTACTAAGGAGTTAATTATGGTGCTAATTCATTTCCCCCTTGTATCTAATGCAAATAATGTTAATTTGATTAATGTAAATTTTGCACACAAGATAGGACAATACTCTGCTAAAGATTTCAAATCTGATTGGGGGATTTTAGTAATCGCTTGATGTGGAGAAAAGCTGGTGAGTTATTTGGTTATCTCTACTACCCGGAAAAAAATGAACAATGTGGCGATGACGTTAAATTAGAAACCTATTTAAAGAAAAATATTTGGTATACCCTAACACAATATGTAAAGCTGAATAGTATCGGTAAACATAATGGTATTTATATCCAATATGTTAATAATAAAAAAGTTTTTAGAACGAATAATCTCAAATTGAGAAATAAAAGTGATGTTTTTATTGATGCAATAAAATGGAGTTCTTTTTTTGGTGGTTCCACACTGGATTGGGCACCACCAGTGGAAAAATATGCTTATTTTGATGATTTTATTGTTAGTGTGGAAAGACCTGATAACATTTAATACGTTGGGAATAAAGATGATCAAACGAAATGGTATGCCATAAAATGCGCGAATAACTTTACATTAGGATAGATATTATGATTATTTCCGCTTCAACTGATTATCGGGATGCAGCACAAGCTAAGTTACCGCCTTTTCTGTTCCACTATATTGATGGCGGAGCCTACGCAGAGCATACCCTTAAACGTAATACCACAGACTTATCCAATATTGAGTTACGCCAGCGTGTGTTGAAGGATATGTCCAAATTAAGCCTGGAAACCAGCTTATTCGGCGAGAAGATGTCAATGCCGGTGACACTTGGTCCTGTTGGACTGACAGGAATGTATGCGCGTCGTGGTGAAGTGCAAGCTGCGCGTGCCGCAGCCAAAAAGGGGATCTCATTTACTTTGTCGACCGTATCAGTATGTCCGATTGAAGAAGTCGCTCCTGCAATAGATCGCCCAATCTGGTTTCAGCTCTATGTGCTAAAAGATCGTGGTTTTATGCGCAATGCACTGGAAAGGGCACAGGCTGCGGGAGTCAAAAATCTGGTATTTACTGTTGATATGCCAGTACCTGGGGCGCGTTATCGTGATGCACATTCCGGTATGAGTGGCTCGAATGCGGCCATGCGCCGTATTTTGCAGGCAATAACTCATCCTCAATGGGCATGGGATGTAGGGCTGTGGGGTAAGCCACACGATCTGGGTAATATTTCTGTATATCGTGGCAAACCGACTAAATTGGAAGACTATATTGGCTGGTTGGGAAGTAATTTTGATCCATCAATTTCATGGAAAGATTTGGAATGGATCCGTGATTTCTGGAAAGGGCCAATGATTATTAAAGGCATCCTTGATCCAGAAGACGCTAAAGATGCTGTTCGTTTTGGGGCTGATGGTATTGTGGTTTCAAATCACGGCGGACGTCAGCTTGATGGTGTTTTGTCAACAGCACGAGCCTTGCCTGCAATTGTGGATGCAGTCAAAAATGACATTACCATTCTTACTGATTCTGGTATTCGGACCGGATTGGATGTGGTAAGAATGATTGCTCTGGGTGCGGATAGTGTTTTGCTGGGGCGTGCTTTTGTCTATGCATTGGCTGCGGCAGGTGAAGCGGGTGTTTCTAATTTACTGGATCTGATTGAGAAAGAGATGCGGGTAGCGATGACCTTAACTGGAGCGAGATCAATCTCGGAAATTAATTCAGATTTACTGGTGTGCAATCAAGGTTAATGTAGGATAGTTGTCATTATTGGTCAGTAGAGTTTATTCCGCTGACCATAGCTAGTTTATCCTTTAAATACCAATGGAGCTTTTTCTTGCAGATAACTTTTATCTATTGTGACTTTGTGCCATTTTTTTATCAAAAATAAGGAATTATTTACTCTCAAGCAGTATCTCACCGTGTGAAAAGAGCTTTGCTTTACCTGTCAGATATATACGATCTCCATCTATTCGACATAACAACTCACCGCCTCGTTCTGATAATTGACGGGCATGAAGCTCTGTTTTATTGAGCTTTTTTCCCCAGAAAGGAGCAAGGACACAATGGCTAGAACCTGTAACAGGATCTTCATTGACACCTCTAGCTGGCGCAAAATAGCGAGAAACGAAATCTGCGGATGAGTCACCGAGAGCGGTAATGGTAAGCCCTGGTAAGGGCAAGGCAGCAATCTTATTAAAATCAGGTTGGGTATTGATAATTTGGTCTACGGAATCCAAAACACAAATATAACGATCATGTGAAGCTAATACTGTGGAAACTTTTTGTTTCAGGGCATCTTGTATAACAGGGATGAGAGCATTTTCTTCATGGCAATCTGCGATAGGGAAATCCAAGGTAAAAACACCATCTTGATGAGAAACTCGGAGTTCACCGGAGCGGCTTTTGAATGTGAGTAACTTCTCTTGGATGTTGCGATAGGTTATGAGGACAAACGCGGTCGCCAGCGTTGCATGTCCACATAAATCTACTTCGACTTTAGGTGTAAACCAGCGTAGGTGGTTTTCTACCAGAAAAGCGGTTTCTGGCAGGCCAATTTCAGCAGCGATAGAAATCAGCGTTTCATCTGTTGGCCATTTATCCAGCAAGACAACCGCAGCCGGATTACCAGAAAACGATTTTTCCGTAAAGGCATCGACGTGATAAATAGGGTATGGATGCATCAGAATCTCACTCAATTTTTATAATGAAAAGTAAATCACAGAATGTTGAAACTATATTGATTTGTAAAGAGTTATTTTATTTGTTTGCAAAATACACAGAAATTGTAGTGTTGACCTTAGGTGATAATGGTTATTAAATAATAATTCATTATTATAGTTTCAATAAGGAAGTATATGAAAATCAAAGGAGCCTCTTGCTTGTTTTTTATTTTGCCAATGTGGTTTTTTCAAGCTCAGGCTTTGGATTTAAGCTACCGAAGCGCTATAACCGTAGATAACAGGCCTTCAGGAGAATATCTGAAAAAGAGATTCAGCCTGGACAGTTCGGATAACGAAAATTGGAACATGGATAAACCAACTAAAGCTAATACCTTAGCTGAGAAGGGGGAGAAGGAACTGAAAGAATATAATGGCAAATTTGAGAAAAAGAGCCTAGGGCTTCCTCCTGATTGGTATGCGCAGAGCTTTAATGCTTATCCCGATATTCAACAGCATTACCTTCGCCAAGAGAGGCAACTCTTCTGGATAAAAGCTGAACGTCTTCAGGGTGCAAACTAAATGTCATTGTTATAATCCCATTAAGGAAAGATATGAAAATCAAAGGATCCCATTATCTGTTTTTTATTTTGTCAGTGTGGTTTTCTCAAGCTCAGGCTTTGGATTTAAGCTATCAGGGCGATATACCCGCAGATAACAAACCCTCAGAAGAGTACCTGAAAAAAAGGGACAAATTGCACGATGAAAATTGGGATAGGGAGAAATTGGTTAAAGATAATGCCTTAGCCGAAAAACAAGAAAATGAACACAAAGAGTATAATAATCGATCTTCTGACTGGTATAGGTCGAACAGCTTTAGCTTTAAGAATTACCCTCCCAATCCGCAAGATTTAAAGCAAGATATAGCACGCTTTATGAAACAAAACTGACGTATTCATAGGAGCAAACTAAACGTCATTGCTATAGGACAACAAATCAAAAGAGGCTTGAAGTTTTTATTAATTGAGCTAGCCGTCGTTAGCGAAGACTTAAACTTTCTCTGAAGCCGTGATGCACAATATGATAACGATTATTAATAATAATTTATTTATTATAGTTCTAATAAGGAAGGATATGAAAATCAAAGGATCCCATTACCTGTTTTTTATTTTGTCAGTGTGGTTTTCTCAAGCTCTGGCATTGGATTTAAGCTACAAAAGCGATATACCCGCGGATAACAAACCTTCAGAAGAATACCTGGAAAAGAGGGACTCCCTAGGACATGGAAGTTGGAACACAGAAAAACTGGCTAAAGATAATGCGTTAGCTGAGAAGAGAGAGAATGAACAGAAAGAATATAATGATAAATTTAATAAGCATCACAATGGGCTTGATAAAGAGAGCTGGAAGCTTTCTTATGATTGGAATGAGCAACAGCTTAAGTTTTTCCATAAGCCACAAGACGACATTATGCACCATTTCAAAGAGCAGGATAAACGCCGTTGCTATAGGGAAACAAGGCAGAAATTAGAAAAAGAACAGGGGAATGGTTATTCCTATTCTGATATTGAAGATGCTTGTCATACTTACTATTAATTGAGTTAACTGGCAGTTAACACAGGTTTAAACCAGTCTCATAAATGTAACAAAAGTGATGGAATAGTGTGTTAAGGATGCTGAAAATAGCGAAAGGATTCGCAAATTTAGCAGCAACTGATAGGGGGTATTCGATCTTGCCAAATATGATTTAAGAGCATGCGATACATTCCTGTTTAAAACTGGCTAATACATAAGTTAATGGCTAATGCTATAAATATCAAACTAGTAATTCTATTAAGAATAGTTTGTATTGATGGTTTGTTGGATATCGTTTTATTTAAAAATCCGGACAAATAGGATATTAGAGTAAATACAATAAAAGCAATTACGACAAATATTAAACCTAGATATAATAGTTGAAGAGATACTGGAGTGGCGATTGTATTTTTAGTAGTAAATTGAGGTAGAAAAGCTAAAAAGAAAACAATCACTTTTGGATTTGATAAATTCATAATCAAACCCTTTTTAATGAATTTTTTTGTATTATTAAAATTTTTGGTGTTGCTTTTGAAATGAATAGGTTTTGCTTTAAAGGCTCCCCAGGCTAGATAGCTTAAATAAAACACGCCAAATAATCTGATAATTTCAAAGACTACTGTATTAGCTTGTATTATTGCTGCAATGCCGAATGAAACTAAAGAGGTATGTATTATTAATCCAATGCATAGGCCAATGGTGATTAATATTCCTGATTTGTATCCATTTATTGCAGACTGACTTAAAACTAAAAGGTTATCAGGGCCAGGCAAGAAACATAGAAAGGTTGAAATACTGATAAATGTAATAAGTGTTTCTATAGAAAGCATATTTATTACCATTATAAAATTAAAAATAACTGATGTTACCATCTATATGAAAAAGTACTGACTATATTAATGTAACCAGGTCATATATAAAAGATGAAAAATCTACTTATAGGTATGAATTAATTTCATACCATGTTCGATAGTTCTTTCAAGATGAGCTTTGATCAGAGGAAAACAGATATCCCTAAACCATCTATGTTCTGGATCTTGGTGATGTTTCGCATGCCATAGCAAATAGTATTGTTGTGATTTAATATCAATAGGTAAGCGTCTTATCTGTAAATCATAGTTTTGAGCAAAATCAGCAGCAATATGCAGTGGTATGGTTAGCATGGTGTCTGTTTTTAACAATAACTCAATGGCAGCCTGGAAAAAGGGAACTGTAGTGTAAATGTGACGATTTAGGTTCATCATTGCTAACGAATGATCTACTGAACTGTCTTTATCTCCACCACCACTAATCAGAATATGTCGGCCTTTTATATAGTTGTTAATGGTCATATCACTATTAGCTTTAGGGTGTGTATTTCTAAATACAACGGCAAGTTGGTCTTCAGCCATCATTTTACCGTATAAGTTATCAGGTATCGAATCGGCAATGGTTGCAACTAAATCAATATTTTGCTCAGCAAACTTATGCAAATTGTCTTTATGCCACAATTTATATTCAATGCTTACGTTAAGAGCATCAACTTCAATGTTAGAAACTATCGTTGGCAAGATGGCCTGGGCAACATAATCACTGGATGCTAAGGTGAATTTTCTCTTACAAAGGTTTGGTGCCATTATCTCTGGTGCATAGAGGTTATCTAATTGCTGCATCAATGACGGAAGCTTTTCTTTCAGTTTTGCGCCTTTTGGGGTGAGAATAAATTGATTTGCCTCCCTCACAATAATTTTGTCATGAAAATCTTCACGCAGATGGTGTAATATTTTGCTCATTGCTGATTGTGTAACACCTAATTGCTTTGAAGACTCAGTTAGGTTAAGTGTTTGCAGTATTGATACTAAAGCTGGTAATAACTTGTAATTATTCAAAATGTGATTTCCATGGGATAAAATATTTAATGATTATAATAATTTTTTTCGACCAATGTGAATCCTGGACAAAATGCCACTAAATATCTCTTATTCGGGTATGGAATGTTAGTGGCAATTTAACCAAAGTTTAAGTTACTTAAGATTTTACTTCTGTCTCATGCAGCCTGCTCATCAAACGGCGGATAGGGATGATTAAAACAAGCAAAATGGCAGAGCAGATGACCAACGATAGTGATACGTTGGAAAATAGTTGAGGCAGGCTATCCAATTTATCTGCACGTACATTACCACCAATCAGGCCAGCAGCTAGATTACCTAATGCACTGGCACAGAACCATAATCCCATGACTTGTCCACGCATGCGTGAAGGCGCTAATACCGTCATCGTTGCCAATCCGATTGGGCTCAGGCACAGTTCACCAAGGGTTAGGAAGAGAACACTGAAAATAATCCATAGTGGTGAAACTGTGCTACCGGTTTCCAATACATTTTGAGCAGCGAACATCATGATTGTAAAACCACCAGCAGCAAACAGCATACCAACCACAAATTTACCAATGCTGCTTGGGTTCATATTGCGTTTTGCTAACGCAGGCCACAACCAGCTAAAGAGTGGAGCCAGCAGGATGATATACAGTGGATTGATTGACTGGAACCAGACAGCCGGAATTTCATAACCCAATACTACTCGGTCAGTATAATCATTGGCAAATAAGTTAAAGGATGTCGGTTTTTGTTCAAATGCTGACCAGAACAGAGCGGCTGAAACCAGCAAGATGAAACAGATCAATAAGCGAACTTTTTCATTGCTGTCTAATCCAGCGAACAGGAATAAATAGGCAAAATAGAGAATCACACTTAAAGAGATGATATAAACTAGCAGATTAGCAACCTTAACTGGATTAAATGGAATTACTCCCATCGCCACAAATGCAACAATTACACAGACAGCTATTAAGATTGCACTGAGCCATTTACCAACATTCTTGCGTTTTATCATTGGCCGATCCCAACAGGAATCCAGTCCTGCTTCTTTATCATAACTACGCATTAATGGAACAGTATAAAAACGGAAAATCAGTAAGGCGAGTAGCATACCCAATCCACCAACGCCAAATCCCCAATGCCAGCCATAATCTTTCACTAACCAGCCAGTAATTAACGCGGCGATTAAAGATCCTAAATTGATGCCCATATAAAATAGAGAGAAGCCACCATCACGGCGAGGATCGTCTTTTTTATACAGTGTTCCTACCATTACGGTGACACAGGTTTTGAATAGGCCAGTACCGAGTGTGATGAGTAATAGTCCAATAAAGAACAGATTATTGCTCCAAATTGCGGAAAGAGCGATTGAGAGATGACCCAAGGCAATAATAATCGAACCATACCAAACGGCAAGGCGTTGTCCTAACCAATTGTCGGCCAGCCAGCCACCAGGTAAGGACGTCAGGTAAATACTGCCAGCAAAAATCCCGACAATTGCCGATGCTTGTTCACGCGGTATTCCCATACCACCTTCAAAGATTGCGGCAGACATAAATAAAATAAGGAGGGGACGAATACCATAGAACGAAAATCGTTCCCACATTTCTGTCATAAAAAGGGCGCTAAGTGGATAAGGATGCCCAAAGAAAGTTCTGCTATTTCTGTTATTGGTTGAAGATTGCATTTAATAATTCTTCCTAAAAATCCATCTGCATGATGGGATGTTTTACAAGTTAGAATGAAAAGGTCGCTTTATAAGCACATTATTAACGTGTTCTTATAAAGTTGATGACTTAATTGTTGGTGTATTTTTAACATGTTCTTTGTGTTTTTCATCTGCACAAAGCACATTTTCTATCTTATATTCTACTTTTTAGAATGAAAATCGATAGAAATCTCAATTTTATAATTTGATAGTTGCTATATGAGGGGAAAGCTTGACTTGAAATATTTTCTATTATCTATAATGTTTTTTATGAAACCTGTAATAAAAAATAATTATTTTTTATTAATTTTAAATAACGTAAAGGCAATCGATTTATTTTTATATGCCCCAGAAATATTGTAGAAACGCAAATAAATCCAGAAGGAGATGTACTGAGTTATTGAAGGAAGATATTGGCTGTTACTTAAAAAATAACAGCCAGATATGTTTATCAGTGGATATTATTGTTGTCACCATACAAAGATGGCATACCTTTAGGACGAGTTTTGAAACGGCGATGCAACCACATATATTGATCAGGTGCCTGCATAATTTCCTTTTCGATCACTTTATTCATGAAGGTTGCTGCTTCTATTTCATCTTGTAGAGGAAAATTTTCTACAGCGGGTTGAATAATTAATTCATAACCCTCTCCATTGGGTAACCTTCTAGGAGTAAAAGGAATCAGTGCAGGTTTGGCCAAACGGACGAGAATTGAGGTTCCAGTTGTGGTTGCGGCATGTTCAACAGCGAATAATGGGGCAAATACACTGTTACGTGGGCCATAATCGTGGTCAGGGGCATACCAAACAATTTCACCATTTTTTAAGCATCGGATCATGCCCTTAACATCTTTCCTATCCAGCATATATTTATTGGAACGGAGACGCCCCCAAGTTTGTAGCCAATCCATGACAGGATTGTCATTTGGACGATAAACACCAATACCTGGGTTCAGCATACCAAAAATACGTGCTCCCAATTCCAGTGTTAAGAAATGGATACCAATGACGATAATTCCTTGGTCTGTGGATTGTACTTGTTGAATATGTTCCCTTCCAGTGACTTTGAACCAACGCTTTATTCGCCAGTCAGGCCAAAACCAGGCCATTCCTGTTTCAAACAGGCCCATGCCAACAGATTCGAAATTTCTGACTAGCCATTCATGTCTTTTCTCTGCTGGCATATCAGGAAAACACAGTGCCAGATTGCGCTCTGCAACTTTGGCTCGTTTTTTCAAGAAACGTAGCGATAGTCGACCAAGTCGGGTTCCCATCCAATAAATCGTTGGATAAGGTAGCAAAACCAGTAAATAAAGTATGCCAATACCCAGCCAAGTCAGCCAGTAGCGGGGATGTAAAAGTGAACGACAAAAAGGAGGTGCTTGTATCATGTGTTTTCTGTATGTTATTTGTTATTTTGAATCGGTTTCAATCTGTCTGAATCATAGATGCCTAAGATAGGCCCTAAAAATCGTATTAGTGTATTGTGACACTTTTTAGTGGAATATCGAAATTTTGAGGCACTAAATATTTAGTCTGGTGATAATTTGTTCGAAAAATTCACTGTTTGGCAAGGTTTTGCTACCTCTGACCACATCATAGTTACCATCTCATAGTATTGGCTATTGGCGCGATGGGAAAACATAAATCACTACCCGCTAACAGGCATTTTCGTTATGATATCCAGCTCTATCAATGGGACGACCATTGAATTTTTTATTTTTTAATCGAAGTTCAGGAAAGTACACCATGCCAGTGTTACATAACCGTATTTCTAATAAAGAGCTGAAAGAGCGCATGTTGGCTGAAATTGAGCCGCGCACTACTATCTCTTTTTATAAATATTTTACTATTTCTGCACCACAGACTTTTCGTGATAGCTTGTATCAAAAGTTTACCGAGTTGTCTGTTTTTGGGCGGGTTTATATCGCCAAAGAAGGTATAAATGCACAAATTAGCGTGCCTTCCAAAAATGTCGATGCGTTGAAGGCATTATTGGATGAGACCGATCCGGCATTATATAATTTACGCCTTAACATTGCGCTGGAAGATGACGGTAAATCATTCTGGGTATTGCGTATGAAAGTGCGTGAGCGCATTGTTGCAGATGGCATTGAAGATGAAACTTTTGATTCATCTAAAACGGGCGAATACCTGAAAGCAGAACAGGTTAACCAAATGTTGGATGATCCTGATACCGTCTTTGTCGATATGCGTAACCACTATGAATATGAAGTTGGGCATTTCGAAAACGCGATTGAAGTTCCATCAGATACGTTTCGTGAACAGTTGCCAATGGCTGTAGAAATGCTGAAGGATAATAAAGATAAAAATATTGTTATGTACTGTACTGGTGGAATTCGTTGCGAAAAAGCAAGTGCTTATATGTTGCATAACGGCTTTCGCAAAGTTTACCACGTAGAAGGTGGTATTATTGAGTATGCCCGTAAGGCGAAAGAGCAAGAATTACCAGTTCGGTTTGTTGGCAAAAACTTTGTCTTTGATGAGCGTATGGGTGAGCGTATTACTGAAGATGTCATTGCTCACTGTCACCAATGCGGATTGACGTGTGATAGCCATACCAACTGCAAGAACGATGGTTGCCATTTGTTATTTATCCAGTGCCCATCTTGTGCAGCGCGTTTCGAAGGTTGTTGTAGTGATGCTTGCCGTGAAGAGATGAAACTGCCAGAAGGAGAACAACGGGCCCGTCGTGCAGGAAGAGAAAATGGGGCTAAGATTTTTAATAAGTCCCGCTACCGATTAAATGATGGTTTGAATATTACATCATTGCAATCTATTAAATAGTTGTGCTTTAAGTAGTATTCATTCCCATCTTTCAAATCGCAGCTTTATTTTCTATGCTTCGTTATCCCATTCATATAATTTGTTATGTGAATGGGATGGGAATTTACTTTATTGTCGCTGCTTGGTAACTTGAAAGCTATTAGTTATAAATAGTATCAGGTTATTTATACTAAAATAGATTATTCAAAAGACTTAACAAAAATATTTAAATATATTGTAAATAAAAATTAACTCTATTTTGTTAGAAACACCTATTTTTTCTATAATATGTCTCTTATGAGAATAAACTGTACTATTGCTAATTTTTAATGTTCTGGCGATTTTATGGGTATCCATTTCTAACATCCAATAATAGATGATGCGATCTTCCTGATCAATAAAAATAGAACAATGTACACTAAAATTAGAAAAATAACGTTGAATATTATATGATGAAATTTCTTTTAGGCGTTCAAGTAATATTGTCAGATCTTTTTTTAATATAAAATCATTATTTTTCAATTGGATGGTGGTTTACTTGATGGGATATGCTTTGTCTATATAAATATAGATGTGAGAATCATAAAATGAAGAAACTAATAATTCCAGTTGTGCACAATATTCACTGTAATAACCATATTTGGTCAAATTAACCAAAATAACATCTGGAGAGAAGACAGATAAAATATTTATGGCATCGCGTATTGATACAGCCTCTAAAGAGAGGATATCCGTATTTTCTTTTAGGGATTCAATAATTCCCAAGCGTGTATAATGGCATTCATCAATGACTAATAGTTTTATTATTTGAACATCCTTGTTCTACTATGGTTATATTTAAATAATCAGCCTAATAGCCAAGCATTAGGTGGATAAACACGGGGGTATATAATACAATATTATGAAAGATAATAAACTATATGGATAATTTTATTGGTTAATATGTGTTCGGTTGTTCATTTGGGACACTCAATATATTGAGTGTCCGAATGTGTTGGAAGTGTTAAATCTTATTTATTGTTAATGTTTAATATGATCAAATTGGTTGTATTCTGAGGATTCTATTTTCTCAATCCCAGCTTGTAAAATGAGGATAAGCTGTTTAGCTACACCTGTTGTTAACCATAACGTTTTGTCAACACTGACATTTTCTGTTGTTTGATCTTGGGTGGATGAGTAATGAAGGCGTATCATCATGGCGTCATAGGCATCGACAGTACTGATATCCCAGCCTACAACAGGGTGTGTTTGAATTATTTCGTTTTCTTTTCCCATATAACCTCCTAATCAGACTACAGAATCATTATTGATATAATTGACTAAGAGCAAAAAGTCTCGTCTAAGACAAGCCTTTAGCAGTATAAACCTTTTTGGCAATCTAAGAAGTGAAAAAAGCAGGATTTTTTGTATCAGAACTGAAGGAAATCATTGTTGGCTATTTCTGCTTTTTATAATAACGCCGTAAGTGTGCGGAAATAAAGGATAATTTCCGCACGATGGGATATAATAAAATTACTCAGATACCCTTACATCCCATTCTGCATCTTCCCCAGCAAGGAATGGAATTAATTTTTCGTCACCACACTCGATGTATTCAATAACTGGAGTTGGTTTGCGGGTGAATTCGATAAAGCCTTCGTTGACTGGCAAACCGTAAAATGCAGGACCATTGAGGGAACAGAAGGATTCGAAATATTTCATTGCACCTATTTCTTCAAACACAGTGGCATAGGCTGCTAGAGCGGTTGGAGCATTGAAAACGCCCGCACAGCCACAAGAGGATTCTTTGCGGTGTAGTACATGGGGAGCGGAATCCGTGCCTAAGAAAAATCGGTTACAACCACTGGCAACAGCTGTTCGGAGGGCTTCCTGATGAATATTGCGTTTTAGTACGGGCAAACAGTAAAGGTGGGGGCGAATGCCACCAACCAGCATATGATTGCGATTGAACATTAAGTGCTGTGGTGTCAACGTCGCGCCTAATTTATCGTTGCCTTCTAGAACATATTCTGCGGCTTCTTTGGTTGTAATATGCTCGAAAACAATTTTTAATTCAGGAAATTGCTGACGCAATGGTTCCATTACCTGTTCGATAAAGCGCGCTTCACGGTCAAAAATATCAATATGAGAAGCGGTAACTTCCCCGTGGATCAGCAATGGCATACCTATTTTTTCCATGGTCTCCAATAATGGGTAGATCTTTTTGATATCGGAAACACCGTGGCTAGAATTTGTTGTTGCATTGGCGGGGTAAAGTTTGCAAGCGGTAAAGATGCCTTCTTTATAGCCCATCTCAATTTGATTGCTGGTTGTTGAATCTGTCAGATAACAAGTCATAAGAGGTTGGAAATGATGATCTGACGGTGTAGCTGCGATTATTCTCTCTTTGTAGGCTTTGGCACTGGCAACATCTGTCACTGGAGGGACGAGGTTGGGCATGACGATAGCTCGGCCAAAAAAACGGCTGGTATGGGGGACAATGGTTTTTAGCATATCATCATCACGAAAATGGACATGCCAATCGTCAGGGCGGCGGATTTTAATTGTATATGATTCAGTGGTCATGGAACCGGCTCCAGAATATAAGTGAAAAATGATGGATGCTGATTCAGCAATCCTTAAGCCGGAGGAGAATGATAAAGTGAAAATAGCTAAATAGCTATTATTGAATGATAATATTCTCTAAATTTTGAAAAGTTGGAATTTTAAGCTTATCTGGTTGAGGGTACGTAGAGGAAATTATCGTATCAAAAAAGGAAAAAATAGAAGTAACAACACGAGGGTGAATTGAATTTGGCTCCTCCAGCTGGACTCGAACCAGCGACATACGGATTAACAGTCCGCCGTTCTACCGACTGAACTATGGAGGAACTCCTTCAAGACGGGGCGAATATTAACGGCATTTTTTGCGTTTGTCAAAGCAGAAAATAGTAATAACGGTTTTATTGCTGAGAATCTGTGCGTCATGTGTGTTTTTTGACTTAAAACCGATTGGTTATGGTAAATCGGGGAACAGAAGCAGGGCATAGGAGTAAGTAACCGAAGAAAAAAACCAGAAGAAAGATCCCTGAAAAGTAGAAATGTTAAGAAGGGGAAAGATAAAAAACAGAAGACCAGAAAGTAAAAAAACCTGATTAGTTAAACTAATCAGGCTTCTCAGAATATTTGGCTCCTCCAACTGGACTCGAACCAGTGACATACGGATTAACAGTCCGCCGTTCTACCGACTGAACTATGGAGGAACTCCTTTAAGGCGGGGCGAATATTAACGGCATTTTTTACGTTTGTCAAAGCAGAAAATAACAATCAATGTTTGATTGCTTATAATATGTACTTGTTGGGTTGTTTTTGATCTTATTTGTGTTTTTAGCGTAGGTATTATGTCGGAACAGCAACTTGAAATAGGGAAGAAATGGGAGAATAAAGAAATAGAAAGTAAATGTGACTATGACGAAAAAAGATGGATAACATATAGTATCCAAATGAAAAAATCCCGACCAGCAATGCCAATCGGGATTTCTAATAATCTGGCTCCTCCAGCTGGACTCGAACCAGCGACATACGGATTAACAGTCCGCCGTTCTACCGACTGAACTATGGAGGAATTGAGTTGTTCCTGAGAACGGAACGAATAATACAGCGAATGGTTTGATGTTGTAAAGTAAAAAAATTAAAAACAAAACCGATTGACTTGTTTTTCATCAAAATGGTTTTTTTTGTTAATTTTTCTTAAAAAATATCTAATAAATTGAGAGTTTACTTATTTTGTAATATTTATTTTCTGTTGTTTATATTGGAAAAAATAAACTTATTTATTATTTTTACCTTTGTGCTTCTTGAATTGTAAGTAAAAAATGTAAAATTTTACAAAGTAGATATATGTAGGATAGGTTTTCAATAGATGCTGGTAACAAGTATGAACATGTTGATCTCAAGAATGGGAAGTAAGAAATCAGGATGAAAAAAGCGGCTTCCCAGTTGGAAGCCGCTTGAAAAGGCTTAGGCCAAGTTACTTTTCTCAACCTTAACATCACGCTAACTTATCCAGCGAGATATTTAAATTTGGCTCCTCCAGCTGGACTCGAACCAGCGACATACGGATTAACAGTCCGCCGTTCTACCGACTGAACTATGGAGGAATTGAGTTGTTCCTGAGAACGGGGCGAATGTTAGCGATGAACTGGAATAGTGTCAACGCAAAAATTCTTTTTCCTTAACTGTTTGCTCGTCATGTGAGCTTGTTGGTTTATCATTGTACTATTCTATTGAATTTATTAGATTCCTGCTCTTTTATTAACCATGTTAATAGATTGAGCATAAGGTGATTGTTCTGAACAGGCGAGCATAAACACATCATAAAAACAAATCCCCTGTTTCTTCTGCATGATATGCTTGATGTCATCTTTAATTGTATTAGGCACGTGGGGATGAGTGAGTATCTTATTGATAGCTTCCTTAGAAACTTGCTCGTTGACAAACCATTCACCGTTATAGCATACCCGTAAATCAAGTACGTCAATATCTTCGAAATGATAGACTGGCTTGATATCAAATAGAAGAACGGCTGCCATAACAATAAAAGCCAGGGTAAATATAAAAAGAGACCAGGTGCCAAAATAGGGTGCGTACCACATGAGCATAGCAAGAAAAGCATAGGCAATCACCATCGCCAGACATAGATAGGGGTGATGGCGGATAAAAATGCTGTTGAAATGTACTTTACCATCACGGTGCTCTTTAAGGTTGATCCGCTCAAGATCCTGAATCAATATCTGTTTTATGATTTTCATAATATTAACCCACTTATTTGTAGACTTATTTATAGAAATTGTGTCGTAAAAAATGCTGAAAAAATCGTGATCGAATTGAAAGTTATGGCTTTTTTAAGGTTAGCATGTCCTGAATCTATATCTGTATAGCAATTGCTTTAATTTATTTGGCAAATTGTTATTGTTGGCAAGCAATATCTTGTATTTTTTTTGCTAAGAAAAAGTTGAATAAATCAAATAAAATTATAAAAAAACCTGTTTATTATGTTATTCTGTTCTAATATTGAGCGCCTGAGTTTTTTTTAAAACGATAATACATAAAAAGGTTGATATTCGCGTGCGGTCATGCGTTAATGCGTTTGGCCTGATTAACAGACCTACTTTATGTACGACATCTTGAGTTAATGAGTTATGTGTAAGTGCTATCCTTGGTAGCCTTTGTTGACCGTTTCCTTCTTAGTGCCTCCATAAGTAATAGCTGATACTGGCCAACACATGCCCGAGGTGGCGAGTTTTTTTTGATATATAGGAAAGTCAAATGTCTGACAAAATGAAAGGTCAAGTGAAGTGGTTCAACGAATCTAAAGGCTTTGGTTTCATCACTCCAGCTGATGGTAGCAAAGACGTATTCGTACATTTCTCTGCCATTCAAGGTAACGGTTTCAAAACCTTAACTGAAGGCCAGAACGTAGAATTCACCATTGAAAATGGTGCCAAAGGCCCAGCAGCAGCAAACGTGACTGCTATCTAATTTCTGCCTTTATGCCTTATTTAAGCTCGCCAATGCGAATGCCGTGGCGGGCTTTTTGTTTTCCTGCTCCGTATTTTTCTGTACCACAAAATGTATTTCACGAATCTCGTTTCATGTGTTCAATTCTAAAATTTTCTTAGCTCATTTATTTAGTTTATAAAAAATAACTTAGTGAAATTAACTTGGTAAAACAGAAAACCATTTCTGTCTTGTGGAACAATCTGCTTGATTAAGGCCTTTACTTGTTAATTTTAACTGTTTATACTCCCTTGCAAATTCTATTGGAGAACGATTAATTGGACAGTCAAAGTTTTTGGTTAAATAAAGATAATTTGGTAAGCTGTTAATATCCCTTCGATTTACTGCTTGCCTGGAGTGGTGGGCGGTGCTACTTTAACTTCATGAGTTGTACCCACCTGAAGAAAAATTATCCAATATTAAGGATCTACTGAGTTGGAATTCTTAGTAAGATATTAACTGAAGGTATATCGGGGTATACATGATGTGGTCATATATTCATTCCTTATTCCCTCCGGGAACATACGAATAATCGATTAAAGATTCGTCGTCAGAATATTCTACGTACGATGAAGAGATGATCTCTTCAGGCTATTCTTTGCATATTAATTTTATAACGAATTAAACAACGCAACCAATAAAAAAGCTCAGCAAATAAAATTAAATGAGCCAGCCTCTATGTACGTGATTTTCTGCATCTAACAGATTTCAAGTTTGCATTAATCAATCAAGTTCACAATCAATAAATTGAGGAACTTAGAGTATTTCTATCCATTTGATGTTATGGAGAATCCCATGTTGTTAACATCCATCGCAATGCACTTACTATCCGCGCTGTGTTTTGGAGCCTTGATTGGAGCTGAACGCCAATGGCGCCAGCGTATGGCGGGATTAAGAACCAACGCTTTGGTATCAACAGGTGCTGCACTTTTCATGATTACTGCAATGAATGCTTCTGAGGGAAATTCTGATCGTATTGCCGCACAAATTATCTCTGGAGTTGGTTTTCTTGGCGCTGGTGTGATTATGCGTCAGGGAATGAGCATTCGTGGTTTAAATACAGCGGCGACATTATGGTGTTCAGCGGGCATAGGGGAGTTATGTGGCATGGGGCAATACTGGGCGGCTGGTATTGCTACAGCGATTATTCTCTGTGCGAACATTTTACTAAGGGAGATCGCGCAACGAATTAATACTCAGCCTCACCAGCAAGCCTTAGATCTAGAACAGCGTTATAAGATCCAAATTATTTGCGACATAAATGATGAGATCTTGGTAAGAACTTTGATTTTACAAGCACTCAATGGATTAGGTGTCAGATTGCAGTCATTAAGCAGTACAGATGCCATTCAGTCTGGCAGGCTTGAGGTTTGTGCGGAAATATTAGCAACACCTGCGGATCAAAAAGAAATTGAATCGATTGTTTGTCGAGTAAGTTTGGAAAAAAGTGTCACTTCAGTTAATTGGAAAATTGCGGCTGAACTACCAGCTTAGAATGTTTTTTTACTATTAATTCCATAATGTTATATTAATAAGGAGCCAATATGGACGATGCCCCTCCTACTACACTAAATGAGGTGTTGCCTATGGAGTAAGTAATTTTGTTTCTCAGATAGGCAACGCATAAAAGCTTTATATGGAAATTATCCTTTGCAAAAAGGGATGATTGCTGTTGCAAATTGTTATGTACGGATAAGACAGGAACATTGACTCAGGATAAAATTATTCTCCAGCACTATTTTAGATACAGAAGGTAGGGAGAATGCTTCTGTCCTTCACAGGGCCTGGTTAAACAGCTTTCATCAAAGTGGAACTAAAAACTTAATGGATCAGGCCATTGTTAGGTATGGATACGATAATTCAGACCTTGATTTCCTCCACGGCTACAGAAAAATTGATGAATTACCTTTTGATTTCGTTAGACGTAGATTATCAATTTCTATACGAGATTTGTCTAAAAAATATCAATTAATCTGCAAGGGAGCCGTAGAAGAAATGCTATCAGTTTGCTCCTATATAAGGATAAAGGAGAAAATTATTCCTCTCACTGAAGAAAGCCATAAGAATGTGATGGAATTAGTTAGCAGTTATAACGACAAAAGTTTCAGGGTGTTAATCTTAGCGACTCGGGAGTTAAGTCACAATGAAGTGAAACACCCACTTTCTGTTGCATATGAAAAGGAGGTGGTACTTCAAGGTTTATTAACATTTTTGGATCCACCGAAAGAAAGTGCTGCAATGACAATTAGGGCATTAAGAGAGAATGGTGTTTCGATTAAGGTAGTTACCGGAGATAATTCTGTTGTCACAGCTAAAATTTGTCGAGATATGGATTTAGATTCTGGAAATATTCTTATTGATCCTGACATTGAACTAATAAGTGATGAAGACCTTTCAAAAGAAGTGGAATTAAGATCAGTTTTTTGTAAGTTAACCCCTCTGCAAAAATCACGCATTTTAAAATTATTACAAAATAATGGTCATACTGTTGGTTTTCTTGGTGATGGAATAAATGATGCACCCGCATTGCGGGATGCTGATGTTGGAATTTCAGTTGATACAGGGACTGATATCGCAAAAGAATCAGCAGATATCATTCTGCTTGAGAAGGATTTGATGGTATTAGAGCAGGGAGTAATCAAGGGAAGATAGACGTTTTGAAATATCATCAAGTATTTAAATATGACGGTTAGTTCAAATTTTGGAAATGTATTTTCGGTATTGGTTCCCATTGCATTTATTCCATTTTTACCGATGTTATCGATTCATTTGCTTGTACAAAACCTAATGTACGATATTTCTCAACTGTCTTTGCCGTGGGACAAAATGGATAAGGAATTTCTGAAAAAAACCGTAAATGGGATGCAAAGAATATAGGGCACTTTATGCTCTGGATTGGTCCTACATAGTCTATCTTAGACATCACGATTTATGCTGTGTGTGGTATGGCTTTGCTGGTTAACAGTATAGAACATCAAGCATTATTTCAATCTGGGTGGTTTTTGGAGGGGTTATTGCCACAAACCTTGGTTGTACATATTTTGCATAGACAAAAAATTTCTTTTGTGCAAAGTATGACAGCATTTCCTATTTTATTGACGACACTAATAATAATGATACTTGGTATTTACATTCCATTCTCTGCATTTGGTAACCTAATTGGGTTACAACCACTACCGTGGTAATATTTCCCATGGTTAATTGGAACATTAATAAGTTACTGTATCGTTGCTCAAATGATGAAACAATTTTATATCATCGATTTGGTGAATGGCTGTAAATAATTATCATCAATTGGTTTATTATTTCGTATGGACTAAAGGAATAATTCATACGGAATATATAACATTGTGATTCTAACTATAACGAACCTTTTGTGGATATTTAGAATAGGTATTGATGTTATTTTCTTAAGCATGAACAACTTTCCAAAATATAAACAAATTTAAGAATATAATGGCGTTATGTTTACCTTTTGTTTTTTTATTTTAAGTGTTTAATTAATCGCCTGTTGATATTTATTTGCAAAGTTAAATGAAGTTATTTTATTTTTTTTATATCTATTTTATTTTTATGAAAATTGTTTATTCCTCTTTTTTAGGTGTTATGTAATAATGTATTTTTTCTAATTTATATTTGTTTATTATTTTATATTTTTGTTATTTGAATAAATTGATTTTTAGTCAATAAGTCACCTTGTTGGGGGTGTTTGGCTGCTGATTTTTCATTCAAAAAAATCGTGTAAAACATTTGCTAATCTTATCATTTTTGGTGTCAGAGTAAAATAAATTGATTAATTTTATTTATTAATTTTGTGTGTAAGTCACCAGAATGGATGAAATAACAAACAATAGGTGTTTGGTTAAATTTATGTCACAAGAAGACGATATATGTATTTTTTTTGTTTAGAAAAATTTATTGATTGAAGTGGCGAAAAATATCTTTGATAGGTGGCAGGGGGATTGGATTTTGTTTAATTAGCGAAGTGTTGCTAGTTAGATTTACCGGAGAGCAGAGATGTATATGTTTTTTTATTTCAATATCATACTGTATTTTATCTTATTTTTGTGATCTGTATGATATTTATGCTCAAGGTAAGGGCGCGCGCTTTTTTTATTCTGTTTGGAAATGGTACGATCATAAACTAAAAATGATCATACTGATAGCTTTTCAATAACTAGTATTCACATTTAATTAATAAATTTGGCATGACTATGATCTAAATCAAGTTATAGTGGAAGATGAGCGCCTACCTACATTATCAAGAAGCAAATTTTATTAAAATATTGATAATTTAGCTAAAGGAAAGATTTTTTGTCGTTATTTTAGATTTGTAAGTTTAATAGATCGTATAAAACCAAAAATAGTTCCTAATATTTTTATTTAAATAATTTAACTTATTAATTGTAGACTATTTCTCGTTTTTTATTGCTTGAATAGTTAATGAGCTAGAAGCATAATAAAAAGTACTAGTTTTGTGATCAAGATCACATAGTATTTAAAATGACATATGTTCTCCGTTGTATAAGTTGATGATTCAGGAGTAAAGTTAATTAGCATTAAGAATATTCTTAATCAATTGTGGCAAGTTCATTACCCAGATGACGCAATAATACTTTTACAACCCATTACCGAAATATTTTAGAAATTGGGCGATCCCAAGAGTAATACAAAGGACAGTTACTGCTCTGGCTAAAGATGTATATTTCAGTTATGTCGGAGATTATTGAATCTCATGCTACTGGTAATTTTGTCGTGAGTGATTCTTTGATCACTTAATTTGATTTTTTCATGTAATCGGACGGGATATATAGAAATGAGTACGGCTGAATTGCTCAAACATATTTATGACATAAATTTATCGTATTTGCTTTTGGCACAACGGCTAATTAACCATGAGAAAGCATCTGCGATGTTCCGTTTAGGTATTAGTGAATCGATGGCTGATACATTGGCCGAACTGACATTGCCTCAGTTAGTAAAATTAGCTGAAACAAACCAACTGATTTGCCATTTTCGGTTTGAAGACCACGAAACCGTACAGCAGTTAACTAAAGAATCGCGGGTGGACGATCTGCAACAAATTCATACGGGTATCTTACTGTCTACTCATCTTTTTCAGCAGTTATCCGCTCAGGATGACACCTCAATTAAGAAAAGAGCGTAAAGATGGTTGAAAAAAGCATCGTTCAGGAAGCGAAAGATATTCAGTTGGCAATGGAACTCATCACTTTAGGCGCACGCTTGCAGATGCTTGAAAGTGAAACGCAACTAAGTAGAGGTCGATTGATTCGGTTGTATAAAGAGTTGCGGGGAAGCCCTCCGCCTAAAGGGATGCTCCCCTTTTCGACGGATTGGTTTATGACTTGGGAACAGAATATTCATTCGTCAATGTTCTACAATGCTTATCGTTTTCTGTTGAAAAGTGGACATTGTGAGGGGGTAGAAGCTGTTGTCAAAGCTTATCGTTTATATCTTGAACAATGCCCTCCAACGAGTGAAGAAGGCCCCGTTTTGGCATTAACCAGAGCTTGGACATTGGTTCGTTTTGTTGACAGCGGGATGTTGCAGCCAACACAATGTCGCTGCTGTGGTGGAACTTTTATCACACATGCTCACCAGCCAGTAAATAGCTTTGTTTGTAGTCTTTGTCAGCCCCCTTCACGGGCAGTAAAAAAACGTAAACTTTCCTCTCAACCTGCCGATATTAAATCACAACTGCTGGATGGATTTGCTCAGCAAGCTGTGTGAATTTAAATGGGAAAGTAAAATTCAGGTTACAGGTTTAATCATAAACTCTGTAACCTGCCGTCATACTCTTTTTCATTTTATCAATTTGCCCTGTTCAAATCTCGTCTGCTCACCAACTTAGCTAAAGGATATCGCGTGTTAGTACTTTTAGGATATATCGTGGTTTTTGGTGCGGTAATTGGTGGCTACTTGCTTGTCGGTGGTCACATGGGCGCACTTTATCAGCCAGCGGAATTTTTGATTATTGCAGGTGCGGGACTTGGTGCTTTTATCGTGGGCAATAATGGCAAGGCGATAAAGGCAACACTGCGTGTTTTACCAAAAGTATTGCGTAGATCAAAATACAATAAGGCGATGTATATGGACCTCATGGCATTACAGTTTCGTCTATTGTCAAAATCCCGTCAGCATGGGCTACTGGCTTTAGAGTGGGATATTGAAAATCCGCACCAAAGTGACATATTCACACAATATCCTCGTTTGTTAAAAGATCAGTATCTGATGGATTTTATCACCGATTATACGCGCCTGATCATCGGCGGTAACATGAATCCTTATGAAATTGAAGCTTTGATGGATGAAGAAATTGAAACTTACGAACAAGAAAGTGAAGTACCAGCGACTAGTTTGGCAGCAGTAGGGGATTCGTTGCCTGCATTCGGGATTGTTGCGGCCGTCATGGGAGTTGTTCATGCTCTGGGATCTGCGGATCGTCCGGCAGGAGAATTGGGCGTATTGATTGCCCATGCGATGGTGGGAACATTCCTTGGAATTTTATTGTCTTATGGTTTTGTTTCTCCTCTGGCAACACTCCTTCGTCAACGCAGCAGTGAGCAAGTCAAAATGATGCAATGCATTAAGGTGACGCTGCTTTCCAGTTTACATGGTTATGCACCACAAATTGCAGTTGAATTCGGTCGTAAAACATTATTCCTCACAGATCGTCCTTCATTCACAGAATTGGAAGAACATGTTCGTCGGGTTAAATCCCCTGTACAACAAGAAGTTGAAGAATAATTATGAGAGAGAATAATGTTTCCGTCGTCAGAATAAAGAGGCGTAAAAAACATGATTCGAACCATGCCGGTGGATCATGGAAGATTGCTTATGCTGATTTTATGACTGCAATGATGGCATTCTTTTTAGTTATGTGGTTGGTATCGATAGCTAGTCCACAGGAATTGACCAGTATTGCAGAATATTTCCGTACTCCTTTGCAAGTAGCAATCAACCAGGGACAGAAAAGTGGCGATAGCACCAACCCGATCCCTGGGGGAGGGGATGATATTTTCCAACAGGATGGGGAAGTTTTCCGCCAATCTAATGTAGTTGAAACTAAAGAAGAAACTCGTCGCTTAAATCGGTTACACCAGCAACTTGACCAATTGATTATTACCGATCCTCGCCTTAAAGAGCTGCGTCCTCACCTATTAATTGACATGATGGATGAAGGTTTGCGTATTCAGATTATCGATCGAGAAAATCGCCCGATGTTTATGATTGGCAGTTCAAAGGTTGAAAGTCACATGAGCGATATCTTGCGGGCAATTGCGCCGATCTTGAACGATATTTCAAACAAAATCAGCCTTTCTGGTCATACCGATAATTTACAGTATGCTAACGGTCAGCGGGGTTACAGCAATTGGGAGCTTTCTTCCGATCGTGCCAATGCATCAAGGCGTGAACTGCTGATAGGTGGTCTGGATGAGGCCAAAGTTCTGAGAGTTGTGGGTATGGCATCTACTGTGAACATGCAGAAAGATATCGATCCTAATGCGCCGGTTAACCGTCGTATCAGTATTATTGTATTAAATAAAGATGCAGAAAGAAGGATTGAGCAGGAAAACAGTGGCGGTAACGCCATGACCGCTAACAATAGTATGGATATGCAAGAAGTCATCAGAATGGATTCAAATGAGGGAGCGGCTGCTCAGCAACCCACCGAACAATCCCATGTGATCATAAAACATGAAATCACAAAATTGGAACAGCCATCGGTTGAACCGCCAAGTGATAATAAGATGACAGAGTAAGTAACGATGGATATGACCGCGTTTTATCAAACTTTCTTTGATGAAGCAGATGAACTATTGGCTGATATGGAACAGCATTTATTGCTGCTCGATGCCGATGAGCCTGATCATGAGCAGTTAAACGCAATATTTCGCAGCGCCCATTCCATTAAAGGTGGCGCTGCGACTTTTGGTTTTACCAAGCTGCAACAGACCACACATGTTTTGGAAAATCTGCTCGATAGCGCCAGACGTGATGAAATACGTTTGACCATTGACATTATCAACCTGTTTTTAGAAGCGAAAGATATTATGCAGCAACAATTGGATGCCTATAAAAGTTCTCAGGAGCCGGATGAAGACACATTCAATTATATCTGCGAGACGCTGCGTCAGCTTGCATTAGAACTACAGCAAGGGCAGCAAGAAGAGTTTCTTGCAGTATCGCCTGTAATTCAGGCTGAACTTGTCACGGAAGACGTTGTAAATGAAGTTGAGGAAAAACAAACAGTAGTATCGGCTCAGCCCGAAGAAAATAAACCAGAGAAGAGACATTTTCCGGCAGGTAAATCCAGTCATGGGCAGATCCGTGTTCATTTATCTGGCTTGAAAGAACGCGAAGTCAGTTTAATGAAGGATGAATTGGGGCATCTTGGTGAGATTTATGATGTAGAGCAAACTACTAATAGTCTCGAAGCTTCATTGATCACATCTGCAACAGAAGATGATATTACGGCTGTATTGTGCTTTGTAATTGAGCCTGAGCAAATTACTTTTTTACCAACAAATGAATCTCAGTCAGAAGATGCGGACACTGAAACAGAACAAGATACTGTAGAAATAATAGATGCAGTAAAAACTGTGGCAGAAAATAGTAAATCAGGTAGTAATGCAGCAAAAAATACGGCAGAAGAGATTACCACAGCAGCAAATACGATAATTACAAATGATCCACAGCCGGCTAATGCTCCGAGAAAAACGGATGTACATGAAGTTGGGCGTCCGGCACCACGTCCAGCGGCGGGATCACCACGCCAACGTGCGGAATCATCCAGTATTCGTGTTGCTGTTGAAAAAGTTGATCAGCTTATCAATTTAGTGGGTGAATTGGTCATTACCCAATCTATGCTGGCTCAGCATTGTAACGGTCTGGAGCCAACCAAACATAGTGAATTGCTAAGTTGTATGGCTCAATTGCAGCGAAACTCCCGTGACTTGCAAGAATCTGTCATGTCAATTCGCATGATGCCGATGGAATATGTTTTTAGCCGTTATCCACGTTTAGTGCGGGATTTGGCTGGAAAACTCAACAAGAAAGTGGAATTGACATTAATCGGCAGTTCGACAGAACTGGATAAGAGTCTGATTGAACGGATTATCGATCCTCTCACACATTTGGTACGTAACAGTCTTGATCATGGTATCGAAAGCCCGGAAAAACGCCTTGCGGCGGGTAAACCTGAAACGGGTAATTTGACTCTGGCGGCTGAGCATCAAGGTGGAAATATCTGTATTGAAGTCATTGATGATGGTGCTGGTCTGAATCGTGAGAAAATCTTAGCAAAAGCAGAATCTCAGGGCTTAAGTGTCAGTGAAAATATGAGCAACGAAGAAGTGGCTATGCTGATTTTTGCTCCTGGTTTCTCTACCGCAGAAGTGGTAACTGATGTCTCTGGCCGTGGTGTTGGTATGGATGTGGTCAAGCGCAATATTCAAGATATGGGCGGGCAAATTCAGATTAGCTTCCAGGAAGGAAAGGGAACAGTCATTCGCATTTTGCTGCCACTGACATTAGCGATACTGGATGGCATGTCAGTCAGAGTTAGTGAGGAGGTTTTCATCCTGCCACTGAGTGCCGTAGTGAGTTCATTGCAACCACAAGAGGAAGATATTTATCCGTTGGCGGGTGATGAAAAACTATTACTGGTACGTGGGGAATATTTACCTCTGCTTGAACTGTATCGTATATTCGATATTCCTAATGGAATCACTGATCCAACGAAAGGCATTGCTGTTATTGTGCAAAGTGCCGGACGCCGTTATGCCTTGCTGGTGGATAAACTGGTGGGGCAACATCAAGTTGTTGTTAAAAATATTGAGAGCAATTACCGCAAAATACAGGGTATTTCGGCGGCCACCATTATGGGGGATGGTAGCGTTGCGCTCATCATTGATGTTCCTGCTTTGCAAAAGCTTAACCATGAACAATTGGCTCAGCGCAAAGCGGAATTAGCGAATAACAATTAGAAAATACCCAATAGATGTCAAGTCGGTGTACCACAAAGGAGCCGCTTGAAAGGGGAAGAGCAAAATTTCACACTAAAAGGTAACATCATGTCAGCCATAGAAGAATTTAATAAATTATCGGGGGAAACGACTGGAAAGGAATATCTGGTTTTCACCTTGGGTGATGAAGAGTATGGGATTGAGATATTAAAAGTACAAGAAATTCGCGGCTATGATCAAGTTACCCGCATTGCAAACACGCCAGCCTTTATAAAGGGGATTACTAACCTGCGTGGGGTGATCGTTCCTATCATCGATTTAAGGATCAAATTTTCACAGGAAGATGTCACCTACAACGACAACACTGTTGTGATTGTTCTGAATTTGCTTAACCGTGTTGTTGGGATTGTGGTTGACGGTGTGTCAGATGTGTTGTCCCTGAAAGAAGATCAGATTTGTCCTGCACCAGAGTTTGCTGTCACTTTATCAACAGAATACTTGACTGGGCTTGGTTCTATTGATGAACGGATGCTGATTCTGGTTGATATCGAAAAGCTTCTCAATAGTGAAGAAATGGCATTGGTTGATTCAGTCGCCAAAGGTTGATGTAAGATTGATGTTTTGGGGCTACTGCAATAAAAAACAGCAGCCCCTTTGTGTTAGATCAAAAAAATACTGTAAAAAATCAATTTTTAGAATTATACGTAAAGTTCCCTTTATGTGTGCCGATAACACTGGCATAGAAATTTAGTAAAAAAGGGAAGTCATGTTTAACCGAATGAAAATAGTGACGGGATTAATCTTAGTCATCATATTGTTTGGTGCTTTGCAACTTATCTCCGGGGGATTATTCTTCAAAGGGTTGAAGAATGATATGGAAGCCTTTGAATTAGTAGATAAAATGCGAGAGCAGCAAATCTATCTGGATGAAAGTTGGGTTAACTTGTTGCAAGCCCGCAATAACCTGAACCGTGTTGGTATCATGTACATGGTGAAAGATAGTGATGCTGAAGGTAGTTATAAAGCTGATGACGCTCTGGCAGAAGCCAAGGCCAATATCGCTCGTGCAGAACGGCTCTTCGAGAAATATGAACAGACTGAAAGGCTGCCTTTCTATAATTCAGAACACCTTCAACGTTTGAAACAGACTCATAATGACTACCTTAATGCGCTTAAAGAGTTAGATAACATGCTAGCGCATGGCAAGTTTAAGGAGTTTTTTATCCAAAAAACGTCTGATTATCAGAACGCATTTAATGCGGAATTTAACTTCTATGTGTCTCAGAGCTCAAAATTTTATGAACAAGTGTCACAGGAAGCTGACAAAGCTTACAGCAATGTCCTTATTTCGTTGTGCTTTTTGATGGCTCTGCTAGCTGTGGTTATGGTAATAAGCTGGATTGGCTTACGTAAAGCATTAATAGATCCGTTGCACAAGCTGCTGGAAAATATCAAGGCCTTCTCAAGAGGGGACTTGACCCAGGTGATCACTGTAACTGGTAATAATGAAATGGGCATGTTAGCCGTTGGCTTGAGACACATGCAGGAAGAACTGATCAATACGGTCAGAAGTGTTCATCAAAGTACCGAAACCATCTATACCGGCACCAGCGAAATTGCCGCAGGTAACAACGATCTTTCCTCCCGTACTGAACAGCAAGTGGCTTCGTTGGAAGAAACGGCTGCCAGTATGGAACAGTTGACTGCGACAGTAAAACAGAATGCTGACAATGCTCGTCAAGCCAGTAACTTGGCTGACAATGCCTCTGAGATTGCCCGTCAGGGGGGCAAAGTGGTAGCTAATGTCGTTCAGACCATGCATGAGATTGCAGACAGCTCTCGTAAGATCTCTGACATCACAGGTGTCATTGATGCCATTGCTTTCCAAACCAACATCCTTGCCCTTAACGCTGCGGTGGAGGCTGCCCGTGCTGGTGAGCATGGCCGTGGCTTCGCAGTAGTTGCCGGTGAAGTGCGCAACTTGGCACAGCGCAGTGCAGAAGCGGCTAAAGAGATCAAAGCATTGATCGAAGACTCTGTAAATCGTACAGATACAGGCTCTATGCAGGTAGAAAGTGCTGGTGAAACCATGAATAAAATTGTGGATTCTGTTACCCGCGTGACTGACATTATGGGGGAAATTGCATCGGCTTCTGATGAACAAAGCAGAGGGATCACGCAAGTTGGTGTTGCTATTTCCGAAATGGACAGAGTCACACAACAAAATGCGTCATTAGTTGAGCAGTCTGCGGCGGCGGCGGCGGCATTGGAAGAGCAGGCCAAGATATTAACTAAAGCGGTTGCGATGTTCCAGTTACCGGAGCAGGCAGAAAGGAAGCAGCCTGAGAAAAGAAAAATTGAAGTTTTATCGGCAACAAAATCGTCGGCTCCTCCAGCTAATACAACAAATCCTCCCGTGCTGAAGAAAGACGGCAATGTGGAAGACCCATCTAATTGGGAAACATTCTAAAAAAATAATAGCGATAACCACGGCTGCATTATGCAGCCGTTAAACGAGGTGATTACATGTTAGGCAAGCTTCGCATATCAACCAGTTTGTATCTGTTACTGATGATGTTTTGTGTTATGCAAATTATTTCGAGTGGTTTATCTCTGGGAATAATTCATACAGACCAGACATATATCGAAAGAATTGATCTGGGAACTCAACGGAGAGATACCCTTGGCTTGAGTTGGGCAGCATTGTTGCAAACGCGTAATACTCTGAACAAAATCGCAATTGCCCACAAAGTGGGGCAACCACAAACGCAGGTAGAGGCAATGGAGGCGTTACTTAAAAGTTCGATGAATGAAGCAGACAGGAGTTTTGCCAAATTTAGTTCACTACCTCGGATAGAACAAACTGATCATAGTGCAGCCTTATTAACTGCGGTTGAACATTCTTATCAAGAATATATCAACGCATTAAAAGAGCTAAAAACTTATCTTTATGAAGGTAATTTCCAAGCCTTCCTTGATCAACCTACAGAAGATTACCAGCGTAAGATGGAAATTGCATATAACAACTATATGCAGTATCTCGGTGCTAACATTAACTCAGCGGTCTCTGAGGGAAAATTTTACTACAAAGTATCCATTGGCATGTTTTTTGGTGCTGTTTTGATGGTATTTGTTGTTTCAATAGCGGCTAATTGGTGGTTGAAACGTAACCTGCTCAGACCGTTTTCGAATATGAGAGCTTGCTTTCAGGATGTAGCAGAAGGGCGTTTGGATAAAGAAATTTCTGTATTCACCAATGATGAAATTGGTGATATCTTCCGAAAATTGCGTGATATGCAGACATCATTAATCAAATCCATTACTGCTGTGCGCGAGAATACTAACCAGATGTATTCTGGTATTCAAGAGATCGCCCAGGGCAATACGGACTTATCTTCACGTACAGAGCAACAGGCAGCATCACTGGAAGAAACGGCTGCCAGTATGGAAGAATTAACAGTTACTGTTAAACAGAACGCAGAAAATGCACGTCAAGCTAGCGAACTGGCGATATCGGCTTCCCAGACTGCTTCAAAAGGTGGTGAACTGACCACAAGTGTTGTGGCAACTATGGATGAAATTGCCAAAAGTTCGAAGAAAATCAGCGCCATTATCAGTGTTATTGATGGTATTGCTTTCCAAACCAATATCCTGGCATTGAATGCTGCTGTTGAAGCGGCACGTGCCGGTGAACAGGGACGTGGGTTCTCTGTAGTAGCCGGTGAAGTACGTGATTTGGCACAACGTAGTGCCGAAGCTGCGAAAGAAATCAAAACCTTAATCGATGAATCTGTCCATCGAGTTAATCAGGGTTCAGAATTGGTGAACAATGCGGGACAAACGATGGATGAACTGGTTAGGTCGGTGAACCAGGTGACTGATTTAATGGCTGAAATTGCTGCTGCCTCTGATGAGCAGAGCCGTGGCATTCATCAAGTTGCTCAAGCCGTTAGCCAGATGGATCAAGTCACACAGCAAAATGCTGCGTTGGTGGAACAATCTGCCGCAGCCGCAGATGCCCTTGAAGACAAGGCGGACATATTGGTGAAAACTGTTGCTCAATTTGAACTGCCTAACAGTTTGGAAGATGAGTACGAGCATCAAGCGACCACTACATCAAACATGACTGACGAGCATGTTGTAAGTCAACTACGCTGAGGTCAGATGAAAGCCAATTCAATAGCTTCAGATACTGATGCTACTGCACCGCTGAACTTTATGCTTCAGCGGCATGCTTTGTCGGATGCGCAATTTGAGCGTATCTGCCAGTTTATCTATCAACGGGCTGGCATAGTACTGGCAAAAAATAAGCGTGAGATGGTATACAACCGTTTAGTCAGGCGGCTTCGTGTATTGGGACTTAATGATTTTGGTCAATATCTGTCGATTTTGGAACAGGATAGTCACAGTAAAGAATGGGAATCTTTCATCAATGCATTGACCACTAATCTCACCGCATTTTTCAGGGAATCTCATCATTTTCCTATTCTGGCAGCGCATGCCAGCAGGAAAAATGGTGGGACATACCGTGTTTGGAGTGCTGCCGCTTCAACGGGGGAGGAGCCATATTCTATTGCAATGACCTTGTGTGATGCACTGGGGCATCGGTCAAATCGAATAAAAATCATTGGTAGTGATATTGATACCAGTGTGCTAGAAAAAGCCAGGCGAGGAGTGTATCGGCTGGAAGAATTACAGTATCTAAGTGAAAGCCAAAAGAAAAAATATTTTTTCAAAGGGGTTGGTCGCTTTGAAGGATACGCACGGGTTCGTCCTTTACTTGCTGAACTGGTGAGTTTTCAGCATTTGAACCTGCTCGATTCTGATTGGGCACTTGAAGGTAAGTTTGATGCAATATTCTGTCGTAATGTAATGATTTATTTTGATAAAAAGACACAGGAAAGGATCTTGCGTCATTTTGTCAATTTCTTAAAACCGGATGGTTTGCTCTTTGCAGGGCATTCCGAAAACGTCACTCAAATCAGCCGAGAGTTCTACTTGCAAGGACAGACCGTTTACGGTGTAGGTCGGGCAAGGAGGGGTCATGAATAAAATAACTGTTCTTTGTGTGGATGATTCGGCGTTAATGCGTCAAATCATGCGGGAAATTATCAATAGTCACCCTGATATGGAAGTCGTGGATTGTGCTCCAGATCCATTTGTTGCCCGTGATTTAATCAAAAAACACAATCCGCAGGTATTAACATTGGATGTTGAGATGCCGCGCATGGATGGCATTGATTTTCTGGAAAAATTGATGCGGCTACGTCCTATGCCTGTTGTGATGGTTTCTTCTCTGACAGCAAAAGGTTCGGAAATTACATTGAAGGCACTGGAACTGGGAGCGGTGGACTTTGTGACTAAGCCCCAATTGGGTATCCGTGAAGGTATGCTAGCTTATAGCGAACTGATTGCCGAAAAAATCCGTGCCGCCGCCCAAGCTAAAATCAGTCCTGCGGAACCGGCATCCGTAAATACAGCACCATTGAATTTCAAGCCACTATTATCCAGTGAAAAATTGATCGCAGTAGGGGCATCAACAGGAGGAACAGAGGCAATCAAAAACCTGCTGCAACCCCTGCCGATCACCAGTCCGGCTTTATTGATTACTCAACATATGCCTGCGGGTTTCACCCGTTCTTTTGCCGAAAGGCTTAATAAACTGAGTCAGATCACAGTAAAAGAAGCTGAAGATGGGGAACGCGTTCTGCCAGGGCATGCCTACATTGCACCTGGGGATCGCCATATGGAACTTTGCCGCAGTGGAGCCAATTATCAAATCATGATAACTCATGCCCAGCCAGTTAATCGCCATCGCCCTTCTGTTGATGTTCTCTTTCGCTCTGTTGCTAAATATGCCGGGCGCAATGCGGTAGGCGTTATTTTAACTGGCATGGGTAATGATGGTGCTGCGGGCTTGCTGGAAATGAAACAGGCAGGGGCTTACACATTGGCTCAAAGCGAAAAAAGTTGTGTAGTATTTGGAATGCCACGTGCCTCGATCCAGTTAGGGGCGGTGGATGAAGTCATGGATCTTCAAAAAATCAGTAAAACTATGCTGGCCAAAATCAGTGCGGGGCAATCGGTTCGTATTTAGTCGTTGTATTTGGTAGTTGTATTTGATGTTAATTTTTGCAGCGTTGTGCTGCTGGGTAAGTGAAATTCCAAGGAGTTTTTATGGCAAGTAAGGATCTGAGATTTTTGGTCGTCGATGACTTTTCAACTATGCGTCGAATTGTGCGTAATCTACTGAAAGAATTGGGATTCAACAACGTAGATGAAGCACAGGATGGGGCAGAAGCGTTGACTAAACTCCGCACCGCCGAATTTGATTTTGTTATTTCTGACTGGAACATGCCAAATATTGATGGCCTAGAATTGCTGAAAACGATTCGTAGTGAAGAAAAACTGGCAGCCTTACCTGTCCTGATGGTAACGGCAGAGGCAAAAAAAGAAAATATTATTGCAGCAGCACAAGCCGGAGCCAGCGGTTATGTTGTGAAACCGTTTACTGCGGCTATTTTGGAAGAGAAACTCAATAAAATATTTGAAAAATTGGGGCTCTAAGGAGACAAAATGAGTGAAAATCCAGTCATGCCGAGAAGTGAGGCGATCTCGACCAGTGAGATAATCAGCCGTATTGGGCAGTTAACCAGAATGCTGCGCGATAGTTTACGTGAACTGGGATTGGATCAAACCATCGCTCAGGCGGCTGAAGCGATCCCAGATGCAAGAGAGCGATTAAATTACGTTGTTCAAATGACGGCACAAGCGGCTGAAAGGGTGTTGAACTGCGTTGAAGTAGCACAGCCCCGTCAGAACGAATTAGAAGCATCAGCAAAAGCCTTAACCCAACGTTGGGATGAGTGGTTTGCAAATCCGAAGAATTTAGATCTGACTGATGCTCGCTCACTGGTAACGGACACGAGAAACTATCTGAATCTCGTACCTGATCATGTTTCATTTACCAACACCAAATTGCTTGAGATTATGATGGCGCAGGACTTTCAGGATCTTACTGGGCAGGTAATTAAACGGATGATGGAAGTCATTCAGGAGCTGGAAAAACAGTTGGTCATGGTATTAATGGAAAATATGCCTTCTGACCAGATAGCTAAAGCGCAAAAAGAGAACGATAGCCTTCTTAACGGCCCTCAAGTTAATCAGAATGGTGCTGGCGTTATTACCAATCAAGCACAGGTTGATGATTTATTGGATAGTTTAGGTTTTTGATAACGAGTGTAATAGCTTTAACGAACAGAATTTTTATATTTTGAGGGCGTTTGGGTGAACAGGATAGCTGATCCAAGCGCCTGCTCCGATGGCATTAATTCAGGCTATGCAGAGGAAAATATTGTGGAGTCGATTGATAGAGTCATTAAGTTAAAAGATTCATTGGTTTCTTACCGCAAGGTATTTCCAGAAAATAAGCAAAGTAACAAAAAACCAATAGTCTTCTTGCATGGCACAAATAGCAGCGGTAACAGTAGCTTTGGCGAGATCAAAAAGGCATTTAGTAGTGACCGAGCCGTTATAATCCCTGATTATGCAGGATGTGGAAATTCTGAACTACCGCTAGAAACATTGACTATTGAGCACCTGGCGGAACAGATTGCTGCTGTGATAGAAGATAGTAGTAATATTCCTGTTGATTTAGTAGGCGTTTCTCTGGGAGCGGTCGTCGCGGCAGTTGTAGCAGCTAAATATCCAAACCTCATTGATAAATTAATATTGACTGCACCGTGGGCGACAAATAGTGATCCTCGCCATCAATTGATATTCAATACTTGGTTACATTTAGAGTTGAATGATAAATCATCAGCAATGGCTTTCGCTTTATCACATGCCCTAAGTCCTGAATTTATCTCATCGTTGGGACATGAAACCATACAGTGGATTTGCTCTCAACCGGCAGAAAAAGGGATAGAAAAACGTATTGCTTTGGGATTATCCATAGATATAAAAGATTATCTTACTCAAATAGATAAAAATACGCTGATTATTGGATTAAACAGTGATACGTTAATTCCGCCTTATTTGGTACGTGAAGTTTATAAGAATATTAACAACAGTACATATAAAGAGATTAATAGTGGTCACGCGGTACAGATTGAGAAACCAGCAGAGTGGATTAGTCTGATAAAAGATTTTATAAGCTAATTAACCACTTCCCCTACGGGTAAGTACTTATAAATTGTTGATAACGATACATTATAAATAATCGACAACTGCTTCCGGCTATGTCCTTTATTCAGTAATCTGGCGGCCTGTTGTCGATTCTCCTCGGTAAACACTACTGGCCGTCCACCAATTCGCCCTTGTTCCCGTGCTGCGGCCAAACCTGCATTGGTTCTTTCTACAATCAGTTCACGTTCCATTTCTGCCAGGGCACTCATCACATGGAAAAAAAACCTTCCCATTGCCGTACTGGTGTCAATACTGTCAGTCAGGCTTTGAAAATGAACTCCGCGTTCATGCAGTTCTGAAATCAGTGTGATCAGATTCTTCACACTGCGTCCCAGTCGATCCAATTTCCAAACCACCAGTGTATCGCCAGAGTTAAGATGCTTTAAGGCTTGTTTTAGCCCCGGACGGTTAGCCGTTTTCCCGCTAATCTTGTCTTCAAAAATCAGTTCACAATTAATACTGATTAACGCATTTCTTTGTAAGTCACTATTTTGATCATTTGTTGACACTCTAATGTAACCAACTCTTGCCATTGATAATCCTTTAGTCACTCTTGAAACTATTACAAGGAAAATAATACCTTTTTATTCACTATAAAAAACCTTTAATTTATTTAATGTTATGATAAAAATTTGGTGCTGGAGGGAGGATATCAGAATCAGTGGTGTAACAAGAATTATTGTCAATAAGGTTGATAAAGAGTAACCATGACGAGTGATTTAACTCACAGTATCAATTTTTTCTTACCAAGGATAGCCAATTAATCCTCGCTTATTTCTTCAAAATGCTCTTTATTTAATTGAAATAATTTTGTTGTCAATTTGTTACATTAAATGCCGAGGGTGTATATGGAATTGATTACACAATGGTTAGCTGCATTAAACGGGGTAGTATGGGGCGTTCCCATGCTAATTGGGCTTTTGGGTATTGGTATCTTCATGCAAATCCGCTTGTCCTTCTTACCAATCCGTAAATTAGGCACAGGGTTCAAATTACTCTTTCAAAAAAATGAACAACGAGGTGAAGGCCAGATTTCACCTTTTAACGCATTAATGACTGCATTGTCAGCAACAATCGGGACTGGAAATATTGCAGGAGTAGCGACAGCCATTGTGATGGGCGGGCCGGGAGCTATGTTCTGGATGTGGATGACCGCATTGGTGGGCATGGCAACGAAATATTCGGAAGCGGTATTGGCGGTACGTTTCCGTGAAACCGATAAAAACGGTAATTACGTTGGCGGCCCGATGTATTACATAAAAAATGGCTTGGGGAAAAAATGGGTGTGGCTGGGCACACTCTTTGCTTTTTTTGGCAGTATTGCGGGTTTTGGTATCGGCAATACAGTACAAGCTAACTCTGTCGCTGACGTATTGCAAAGTAACTTTGGTATTGAAAAAACCATAACGGCCGGCATCTTGGTCGTTCTGGTTGGTGCCGTGTTAATTGGCGGTATCAAGCGTATTTCTGATGTTGCAGGTAAATTAGTGCCTATTATGACTGTTGGTTACTTTGGAGCGGGAGTTATCGTTTTGGCACTTAATTTTACCGCTATCCCCGATGCACTTGCTTTAATCATCAAATCAGCTTTCACTCCCGTTGCGGCACAGGGGGGATTTGCTGGCGCAGCCGTTTGGGCAGCAATCCGTTTTGGTATTGCCCGTGGTGTATTCTCTAACGAAGCGGGTATGGGAAGTGCGCCTATTGCCCATGCAGCGGCAAAAACTCAAAACCCTATTCGTCAGGGTTTGATTGCTATGCTGGGAACCTTTATTGATACGATCATCGTCTGTTCCGTGACGGGTTTGACCATTGTTATTACTGGTGGCTGGCTGACTGGCCAAACAGGCGCAACATTGACTGCGGCTTCCTTCTCAGCCGTGATCCCAGGAGGCAACTATGTCGTTGCTGTTGCCCTGGCTATTTTCGCCTTTACAACCATCTTGGGATGGAGTTTTTACGGTGAGAAATGTGTCCAATATTTATTGGGGCCAAAAGCCATAGTGCCTTTCCGTATCGCTTGGATTATCGCGTTGCCGATTGGTGCTACTCAGTCGTTAACATTTGTTTGGTTGTTGGCGGATACCCTTAATGCCATGATGGCGATCCCCAACTTGATAGCGATTGCCTTTCTCAGTCCAGTTGTCTATCGCCTGACGAAAGATCATATTCGTGATGTCAATGCCGACAGTATTGATATTAAGGCACCCGTTAAAACGGATTGAAAAACGATTTGAGATGGCTGGTGACAGCCATCTCAATCCAGGACAATTGTCCATAATGCCTCAAATACCCCCGCAAATTTTGCAGTGTTCCCGCCATTGAATTTCTGGGCTTTTGTCATGCTTAGCACAATCTTATTTGTCCTCTCCTAAAGGCAAATTTTCTGCATGTAATCACAAATGCTCATCAAGGAAAGCTGTGGCTGAAGATAGCGATCTCGAAAAAACCGAAGAACCCACGCCCCATAAACGGGAAAAAGCGCGCAAAGAAGGGCAAATTGCACGTTCTAAGGAACTCACTTCAATCTTGATGTTAGCAGGAGGGGTAAGCCTACTCTGGATGAGTGGACAATCGATTACCCACGAACTTTCCCTGATGGTATTTGAAGGATTCAACTTCGACCATAACATGGTCAGTAACGATAAACAGATGGTGCAACAAGTCGGCCGATTACTGAAACAGGCGGTTTGGGCATTATTGCCGGTTTTTATTGGATTGGTATTGATTGCCCTCAGTGCACCAGCATTGATGGGGGGGCTGCTATTCAGTTCAAAATCTATCAAATTTGATTTGACTAAGCTGAATCCCATTTCTGGTTTAAAGAAAATCTTCTCCATGAATGCACTGGCGGAATTATTCAAAGCTATTTTAAAGGCATCACTAGTTGGAGGCGGTGCGGCTCTGTTTATTTGGCTTAATTGGCCTACTATGCTCAATCTGACTGCTCAGCATCCGCTGATAGCCTTGAGCGATGCTATGATGATGCTAATTTTTGCCGGTTATATTGTTTTATTTATGTTGATACCAATGGTGGCGTTTGATGTGTTTTATCAGATCCGCAGCCACTTGAAAAAATTGAGAATGACCCGTCAGGAGATCAAGGATGAATTTAAGGAGCAAGAAGGGGACCCACATGTAAAGGCAAGAATTCGTCAACAGCAGCGAGCGGCTGCGCGTAAGCGCATGATGGCAGATGTACCGAAAGCGGATGTTATTGTCACCAACCCAACTCATTACGCCGTTGCTTTGCAGTATGACAGTAAAAAAATGAGCGCCCCCAAAGTATTGGCAAAAGGGGCAGGACTCATTGCCTTACACATTAAAGAAATTGGTGCGGAAAATCGTATTCCATTACTGGAAGCCCCCTCCTTGGCACGGGCGTTATTTCGCCATGCTGAGGTAGGGGGCTTTATTCCTGCGGCGCTCTATGCTGCCGTCGCTGAAGTGCTTGCCTGGGTTTACCAATTGAAACGTTGGAAACAGGAAGGTGGCCTGAAACCGAAAAAACCTGAAAATCTGCCAGTGCCACCAGCACTGGATTTTGCTGGAGAAAATAATCGTCATGGCTAATCTGGCCTCATTGTTTCGTTTATCGGGAAATCGTTTTGCGGGGAATATGAAAGGCTCCCAGTGGCAAATGCTTGCGGGGCCTGTTCTGATCCTCATGATCTTGTCGATGATGGTACTACCGCTGCCACCATTCCTGCTCGATCTACTATTCACTTTCAATATTGCGCTTTCTATCATGGTCTTGCTGGTGGCAATGTTCACCCGTCGGACACTGGATTTTGCCGCATTCCCGACCATTTTGCTGTTCTCAACCTTACTACGCTTATCACTTAACGTCGCTTCCACGCGAATTATCCTGATGGAAGGACACACGGGATCTGCCGCAGCAGGGCAAGTCGTGGAAGCTTTTGGTCACTTCCTTGTTGGCGGTAATTTTGCCATTGGTATCGTGGTTTTCGTCATCTTGATCCTGATTAACTTTATGGTCATTACCAAAGGTGCAGGGCGTATTGCAGAAGTCGGTGCGCGCTTTGTATTGGATGGAATGCCTGGTAAACAGATGGCGATTGATGCCGATTTGAACGCTGGATTGATCGGCGAAGATGAAGCTAAAAAGCGTCGTTCTGAGGTCACACAGGAAGCGGATTTCTACGGTTCAATGGACGGTGCGAGCAAATTTGTACGTGGTGATGCGATTGCCGGATTGATGATATTGGTGATTAACATTATTGGTGGCTTGATCGTTGGTGTTGCCCAACACAATTTGCCTTTGAGTGATGCAGCGGAAACCTATACCTTGCTGACTATCGGTGATGGATTGGTTGCCCAGTTGCCTGCATTAATCATCTCCACAGCGGCTGGTGTTATCGTAACTCGTGTAGCGACGGACGAAGATGTTGGCCAGCAAATGGTGACCCAGCTTTTCAACAATCCCAAAGTAATGATGTTGAGTGCGGGTGTACTCGGTCTGCTTGGATTGGTGCCGGGAATGCCTAATTTCGTCTTTCTATTATTCACGGTGGCCTTGGCAGGTGTGGGTTATTTCCTATTACGTAAAGACAAAAATCCGCTTGTGATGCAAGATGAAGAAATGAAAGTGGTGGAAGAACAACAACAAACCGCAGAAGCTTCATGGTCTGATGTGCAATTGGAGGATCCACTGGGAATGGAAGTGGGTTATCGTTTGATCCCCATGGTGGATTTCCGCCAAAACGGTGAATTACTTGGTCGTATTAGCGGTATTCGTAAAAAATTTGCGCAAGAAGTGGGGTATCTTCCACCAGTCGTACATATTCGTGACAACCTTGAATTAGCACCAGCCAGCTACCGTATCATGATGAAAGGCGTAGAAATTGGACGTGGCGAAGCACATCCGGGACGTTGGTTGGCGATTAATCCGGGTGGTGCTGTAGGTGAATTGCAAGGTGACTTGACGGCAGATCCTGCCTTTGGTCTGGCTGCAGTTTGGATTGATGACAGCCTAAGAGAACAAGCGCAGGTGCAAGGTTATACTGTTGTGGCGGCCAGTACGGTTGTTGCAACTCACCTAAACCATTTGTTATCCCAGCATTCTAGTGAGCTGTTTGGAAGACAGGAAGCGCAACAATTGTTTGAGCGTGTCAGTCAGGAAATGCCGAAACTGACGGAGGATTTCATTCCTGATGTAGTGAGCCTGACAACTTTGCATAAGGTCCTGCAAAACTTACTGGCGGAACAAGTGCCGATTCGCGATATGCGCACTATTATTGAAACACTGGCAGAACATGCTCCGGTACAGAAAGATCCTTATGAATTAACTGCCATGATCCGAATCGCGCTTGGCAGAGCGATTGCCCAGCAATGGTTCCCGAGTGCGGACGAAATTAAAGTCATTGGTTTGGATGTGGGTTTGGAAAGATTACTGCTGCAAGCACTGCAAAATGGCGGCGGATTGGAACCAGGCTTGGCAGAAAGTTTGGAACGTCAGGCGGCAGAAGCATTGGAGCGTCAGGAAATGCTAGGAGCACCACCGGTATTATTGGTCAACCATGCACTTCGTCCACTGTTGTCCCGTTTCTTGCGTCGTGTACTGCCTCGGTTGGTTGTACTGTCTAACCTTGAAATCACTGACAATCGTCAAATCAGAATGACGGCAACGATTGGTGGTGCGAGGTAGTCTTGATAAGAAAAAAATAATGAATATAAGGTGATCATTTAGATGATCACCTTATTATAGATTAATCACGCATAATCAATTCTCAGGCTCCTGCCATTGTAGCTATTTTTTCATTTCTTCTGGAACCAATTTAAACAGTATTTTGATTCGTTCCTCAATATTTCAATATATATTCCAATACGACTCATTGTACTATTTTTATTTTTCTCCAATCATCGTAATTTATTATAATTAAAGGTAATAAGAAAGGAGTTAAGCAGAATGATCTGGATATGGCTAAGGCATTCTTACCAGAAGAGAAGGTATATTTAAACAATAATCAATAAATCATAAATTACAGCGTAATTAATAACTCTGTAACTTGAAGAATTAAAGTTATTAAAATAGATATCAATCAGTGGAAAGTAAATCTTCACAGCAGATCAATATGCGATCTGATTAGAGTTATAAAATAATTATCTCTAATTTTAATTTTTTTAAATATAAATTTAATCAATGATATTGGACTTGATTATTTTACATATGAATATATGGTGATGGCTTTTTCAGTCCAGCTAGAATTTAAGCCTGTTAATAAATAATAATCATGATGGGGTATTTAAAAGCATAAACCTTAATTGAAAGTGTCACTATTTTATATCAGTAATTAATAATGTAATTTTCAGAATTTTAAAGTAATTAAAATGGTATTGTGCATAAACTCAAGGGTCTATTTTTGAGTGATTCTGGATGAGTTTTAATCTTGTTGCTTATTGTTTGTTCTAATAGTCAAAAATCCCAGATGATTGACAGTATGTAACGATCGAAACAAGTAGTTCAATAGCTTTTATCTATCAATTGTTTCTAATAAATAGTTAATAACAATTTTAATGATAAAATGAGTTAGTGTATCTTTGCTCCTCTGAAAATAGGGAATTTATTGCTCTTGTTTATATAATATATTGTTCTAAGTGAAATTCTTAATAATAAAATAAGGATAGGGAGATCATAACACAGTGGATAGTCTTTAACCAAAGAACAGTTTTGGTATTTTTATACACATATAGCCGTATGATTTGACGGAAAGAATAGAAATTATCAGGCCAGTATTTGGACTGAAATGTATATGGAAATAAATATATCTCCCATTTTTCTTCTAATTATTGAAAATATCTTTGTTTGGAATACCTGATTTAAGGGATTGTATTTATTAAATTCTAAAATGGAATGAATAAGGTTTTTTTGATATTAATTTATTAATTTTTACAAGCTTTTAATCGAAATATATATTCATTTCGATGGGTTTTACACACATAATATAAATGGAATAAATAAATGAAGTTATTAGTAAAATCAGCTATTGTCGTGGCAATTTGGAGTTCTATGATTGTTTCTGCATTTGCTATTAGTAACAATGGCAGTATTACTTTTACCGGTAAAGTGACTAAAGGAACATGTTCTACTGCTGTCGCGGGGGATGGTGGTAATGTCATGATGGCTGATGTTGGTGTGGGCGATTTTACAAGAGCAGGTGATGCTAAAGGTGATACGCCTTTTAAAATTAAGCTTAGTGATTGTAAGTCATCGGATGATTCTTCAGTAAAGATTAAATTTACTGGTTCTCAAGATCATGATAATAACAAGGTATTAGCGAATACTGCTTCGGGATCTTTCGCAACAGGTGTTGGTATTGGTATTTATAAGAAATCAGGGGAGCAAATCGGAATAGGAAGCTCATCTGTGACAGTTGATACTTTAACTACTAAAGATACTTCTAAAGAATTGCAATTTATTGCTAAATATGTAGCAACAAAAGATAAAAATAATATTACATCTGGCCTGGTTCAGGCTAGAGCTGCATTTACAGTAGAATACGACTAATTCCAACTCCTTATATTTCCATTTTCTTTTTTATTGCATCTGTGATATTCCCACTGTGCCTGGTGGGAATATTCATTATTTTGAATTCATGTAGGGATAGAGTTATTATGTCAAAACATTTTTTGATCGGGCTATTATTTTTTCTGCCTGTTTTCCTTACCACCCCTGTCCACGCTGGAATAGCACTGAGTAGTACTCGGGTGATCTATGAAGCCTCGCAACGTGAAGTTGCTATTTCCGTCATCAATGATAGTAAAGATGATGTATACCTTATTCAGTCTTGGGTAGATATATTTACTCCAGCGGTTGAATCTTCTGGTCAAAAAACGCCATTTTTAGTGACACCACCTTTATTTCGTTTGGATGGTGAACAGGAAAATCGCCTGCGAATTATTCTAATGGATAACACACTACCACAAGATCGTGAATCCATCTTTTGGCTTAATGTTAAAGCCATTCCTGCTCTAAAAAATGACGAATCAAATCGTTTGTTGATCTCGCTGAAAAACCGGATAAAACTCTTTTATCGTCCAGAAGGATTGACAGAGCAACTCGCAGCAAGGGCTTATCAACAAATTATTTTTTCTCGGCAATCAGGGCAATTGGTGGTGCAGAATCCAACGCCTTTTTATGTCTCCTTTTATGACATCAAACTTGGGAAAAGTGCAATACCGGAAGCTGGCATGGTGGCACCATTTAGCAGCCGACAATGGCCATTACCTATAGGCTACGCTAATGGTATTACCTGGAGAGCCATCAATGATTATGGTGGTATCACCGAGCCTCAATACCAAACATTATCATCCATATAATAACCCATCAGTTAGAAGTTACTTGATGTCATGAGTTTGATTATTCCAGATGTCTATAGGTTGTTGTTGATGATGCTGGTAGTACCTACTGTTGGGTATGCCAGTGAATATTTTGATCTCAATGCGTTGGAAATCGATGATCCATCTGCTCCACTGCCTGATTTAAGTTATTTTGCAGAAAAAGGGGGTAGTGCACCAGGAACATATAGAGTTGCTATCCGTGTCAATGATCAGGACAAAGGCACACAGGATATTCAATTCGTGATAGGGGCAGGAAAAAAACTGCAACCTGTCTTATCGGTTCAACAATTGATTGACTGGGGGGTCAATGTATCTGCTTTTCCTGATTTGAATCCAGAAGGACAACTATATGATTTATATAATTTTATTCCTTATGCCAGTACATCATTACAATTGAGTCAACAAACCCTACTGATCACCATTCCTCAGGCAGCGATGGCAACGATAGCTCGCGGCGCGATTGATTCGTCACTTTGGCAGCGAGGGGAATCAGCATTATGGGCCAGTTATGATTTCAATGGGATCAACACTTGGGGTAAAAACGGTTCTGATACGAATAATTTCTATATGAATCTACGTAGTGGCTTGAATTGGGGAAGCTGGCGTTTACGAAATTATTCTACCTATTATCGGAATTTTGGCAGAAATAAAAATAGTAGTGATAAACCCCGTTGGGAAACGCTAAGTACATCTTTGCAGCGTGATATTCATGCCTTAAGAAGCCAGCTTGTGGTTGGTGAAACTAATACACAAGGGGATCTATTTAGCGGATTTGCTTTTCGGGGAATTACCTTGATGTCGGATGATAACATGCTGCCGGATAGTCAAAGGGGGTTTGCCCCAGTTGTGCGGGGGATCGCAGAAAGTAATGCGCAGATCACTATTCGTCAAAACGGGTACATCATTTATCAGGCTAATGTTCCACCTGGCGCTTTTGTAATTGATGACCTTTATCCAACCTCTTCTGGGGGAAATTTGGATGTTGTGATTCGGGAAGCAGATGGTCGTGAGCGCCATTTTGTTCAACCATTTTCATCAATTCCTGTGATGTTGAGGGAGGAGAATTTAAAATACAGTTTTACGGTGGGAGAATATCGCAATTCGCACGCAGGTGCCCATCAGCCATTCTTTATGCAGAGCGAGATTTATTACGGTCTGCCATATGCAATAACCTTGTATGGCGGAATGTTATTGTCTTCAAAATATCAGGCGAATGCAGTTGGTATAGGGTACAGCCTTGGTTACTGGGGCTCGCTGGCGTTTGATATCACGCAGTCACAGGTTGATATTATCAATCAAGGTCAACAACGGGGTTGGGTCTATCGGGCACAGTACGCCAAAGACTTTGAAAAAACTGGAACGAATTTGTCTCTGACCAGTCATTATTACCCTTCACCGCATTTTTACCAATTTCAGGATGTCAATAATAAGATGGCATATGATGAGCCGTCACATCAAAATAAACATAAATTTCAGTTCACACTGAGCCAAAGTTTGTCGGATTATGGCAGTCTCTATTTTTCTGGTTATGTGCAGAATGATTGGGAAAGCAGAAGTACTACCCGCAGTTTGAATGTCGGGTACAGCGTAAATTATTCCAATATCCATTACACACTGAATTACACCCAAAATAGGAGTGCAGGCGACTCAATGGCCGATAACCAACTGGCGTTCAATATACAGATCCCGCTAGACCGTTGGTTACCAGATAGCTGGGCAACTTATAACATCAATCATAATCGTCGTGGTGATATCAACCAATCAGTTGGATTGAGTGGTACGGCCTTAGATAAACTGAATTATTCCCTACAACAGAATCACAGCAATGACGGTCAGGGCACTAGCAGCAATATAAACCTTAACTATAAAGGCTGTTATGGAGTGTTGTCTGGTGGATATCACTACGGTGATGATTCACAGCAGATTAGTTATGGCCTTAGAGGAGGCGTCGTTGCTCATCGCCATGGCTTGACTTTGTCGCAACCGCTGGGAGAGACGATTGTTTTAGTCAAAACGTCTGGAGCTACCGGCGTTAAGGTTACTGGTTATAGCGGTGTTGAAACTGATGGACAAGGTTATGCTGTATTACCTTATGTCAGTCCTTATCACCGTAATCGTATCGCTCTGTTACCGGATTCTTTTGGGGAAGGAGTGGAGATTGGATCTAATATCCAGACTGTTATTCCAACACAGGGAGCCGTGGTTTTGGCTGACTTCCAAACCCGGATCGGTCGTCGAGTATTGTTCACCTTGACTTATCAGGGTAACCCTATCCCTTTTGGCGCAATAGCGACTTTGAATGAAGAAAATACATTTCGTTCCCTTACTGCAAATCAAAGTATCGTTGGTAACGGCGGAGAAGTTTATTTCGGTGGTGTGCCGGAACAGGGGCAACTCTCGGTTCAATGGGGAAGTGGACAGTTTGAACAATGTAAAGCGCGTTTTCTTTTGCCGAAAAGTAAAGCAATGGTGATTTCAACAAAAGCTGATTGTCATCCATAAAAGTAAATCATCATAGTTTTTTCGGAAATACAACATAACAATAACTTATATAAGGGATTACTTGTGAATGTATCAATTCTTTCATGGTTACTATTTGTACCAATATTTTTATCCTCCTGTGCGGGATATGCTTATACTGATATCTCTTGTACAGCACCTTCACAAACATTGAGTTCATATAAGATATCACTGCCGGTAGATGTGCCTGTAGATCAAGAATTGGAAAAATCGAATGATAGATTGAGGATGGAGGCAAGCCCTGTGATTGCTTGTCAAGGGAAGTCTCTGGACAAGGCTGAGGCTGTTCTTGGTATTAAGGCATATGGAGTACCGTCAAAAATGATTAATGGCAGAAAAATTTTTCGTTTGGGCAATAGTGGTATTGGGTATGCAATTAGAGGTCTAACTGGGGACCCTAGTGATAGAAAGTATATCCGAGGAAATAATAATAGTACGATACTTAAAACTGTTGCTTTGCGAGATCAGAGAGGAAGAATTAGTGTTGGAATTGCACTTGTATTTTACCGTATAGGTCAAGTAAAACCTGGTCAATATCCTTCCCAACCTGTGGCAACTGCGACGGTAATTCTACGAAATTCTGGTGAAAGCGGTTCAGGTAAATATATCGAAATAGGGCAGTTCAGTACTGGTAACATAGTTGTTGAATCACGATCTTGTGCCTTTGATAACAATCCAATTCCTGTTGTATTAGAGCCGATAACGAGTATGCAATTACCTAAAGTGGGCTCCACAGCAGCGGAAAAGGCATTTGATATACCTTTAAATTGTGATGCACGTATTAAAGTTAATATGCTTTTACAGGCGGGTCCTCAAGGAGCTTATGCTCCTCAACAGGGGATTATCAAACCTAATCCTAATATTAATGCAGCTCGAGGGGTGGGAATTCAAATTTTGGATGGTAAAAAGGCAACTCCCATTCCTCTTGGTAAAAAAATTGAATATATTGAGACTATAACAGAGGGACCGGTCAATATTCCTTTAAAAGCGCGTTATTATCGGTATGGTAACGTTAAAGAAGGGATAGTTAATGCAACAGCGACATTCACCATGAGTTATGAATAATATAGGGCTATCCCATTTATAATTTTCTAAATTGTTTGATATTTATTTTTTTTAATCAATTAAATGAAAATGACTTTTGATAAGCATTTAGTCATTTTTAGCATCATTTTAAAACTATTTTCTGAGAAGATAGTGCTTTTTGATATTAATACTAATGGTGGATTATTTTAAGTTAGTATAGCATTATTTGATTGTATAATGAGAATTATTATCTTTTTTATAGGAAAGAAAAATATAAGTACACAGAAACAGACCCCTTATCATTGCTAATAAACCAAGAGGTCTGTAGGACTTACTGCATAAACAGTAATCGAATAATCAAACGCTGACCTTGTGGCCTGATAGCGCTGAAGGATGACGGGTTTGGCCGTCTGCACCATAAAGAGAGGGGCTATGGTGAGCTTTCAGAAAAGCAATTGCTTTACTTTTCAATTCAATATGTTGTTCTAGTAGAAATCCGTTATGCGAATTTAAATCACGAATATGTTCAACAGATTGACTAATTTGATTCCATAATACTGCCAGTATTTCATAGTCAGCATAAGGAGCATTTATTTTCAGCGTTTCATTTAATTGAAGGCGTTTTCGTTCAGCGTGATCGAGAGCTGAAAGCAAAAATGTCTTTTTTTCCGTCACGCGATGTAACTGATTCACTTCAATAAAGCCTTCGCACAGTATGCGCTGTTCTTCTGCCATAGTTTGCGAAAGTGAATTTAAGTGTGCGTTTTGCTGTTTAAGCAAGAGTTGAAGTTCTTCCATTTATGGCTCTTTATGAATTTGATGTTTATTTATCATATTCCATGTTTTCAAGGGCCTCCCTAAATAGAGCATCAGCAATTCTACCGCTGTCCATCGTTAAGGTTCCCTGTGCAATAGCTTCTTTCAATTGTTGTACTTTCTGGATATTGATATCCTGGCTGCTTGGTTGGACGAGCTTTTTCTGCGCTTCGCTCAGCTTAACTTGTGTATCAGCGCTTTTTTCTGCAACAGCCACAATTCTGCGAGTGTTCTGAGCACCTTCATTGGCATTGCGCTGTTGCAAAGCTGCAATAGCCAGTAGAGGTTGAGTGCGTTCAATACTCATAATCGTAATCCTTTAATCAGGCATTATTTATTGTCTTAGGTAGCAGGCGATATACCGCTGGCATGCCTGTAAATCATGGTCTGTTGGTTATATCGGCTTGAAGAAATAAAACTTTAGCCATTTATAACATCATTTTTACACTACCATTTTCTTGAGCTTCACCAGTAATAACCTGCCCAGAGTTCAGGCGAATACGGATATTATCAAAACTTGCGGCGTTGTTAATCGCTTTTCCTTCGTAACGCACTTGAAAATGGTGTCCATCTACGGTGACAACCACATTTTGTCCGGCTTTAATTGCCCATGGACGCCGGATCATATTGCGTGTAATAAATTGTCCGGCAGGTATATTACGAAGCACAACACCATTTTGTATGGCCTTTCTGTTACGGATTATGTCGTTTGGTAGCTTATCTAAGGAGCCCATTTTTACTTGAAAATCTTTTTCTGTCAGGACCGCATTGCGGTTAATCGCTCTCTTAGAAACTAAATAAGGGCCGATGACATTGACGTAAACCTGGATAAAACGGCGTTTCTGGCCACAATTCACAGGGACGGAAAGGTTACCCCAATTTTTGTTGTTAAGTAACGGTTGTATTTCAGGATGTTCACAAGTTGGCCATTGTTGCTCAGGTGTTTTGATTTCCACTGAAATTTTATGGTTTGATGTGTGATGGATCTGTCTGAAATAGTCATCTATTAATTGTGGTAAATGGTTTCCCCAAGCTAAAGAACTGCCAAAAACAAAAAATAGCTTAAGGAAAAAGGCAAATAACCCGATAAACTTTAATGCAGGCATTTCACCACCTTAAATCCCGTTAGTGAGCCATGATTTCAAAAAATATTCAGCACCTGTTGGATGTTAGTAGTGTAACTCGATTGATTATTCGTTAATGGGATAAATAGCAATTCAATTTGTTTCTATTCTTCGAATTACCTTTTTCTTCTCCGTTTATTCTGTTAGCTGCTTGGGAATTATCCCCGACAGAACAAATCCGAGGGAGGAATATGCTCGATAAATTAGACGCCGCCTTTCAATTTCGACAAGAAGCGCTGGCACTCCGCAACCAGCGGCAGGAAATTTTGTCTGCCAATATTGCCAATGCGGATACCCCTGGCTATCAGGCGCGTGATATCGATTTTGCTGCTCAACTGAAAAAAGTCATGGCACATGGTCGTGTAACGGGGAATGGAATTGGGCTAACTCTGACTTCCGATCGACATATTCCCGTTCAGCCTCAAAAACGTCTGGAGATGGATCTGATGTATCGAGTGCCATACCAGACAGCCATGGATGGAAATACCGTTGACATGGATACAGAACGCAGCAGTTTCGCAGATAACAGCCTGAAATATCAGGCCGAACTCACTATGACCAATGCGCAAATCAAAAGCATGATGTCAGTTCTACAGTCACAAGGATAATGGGAATGTCTCTACTTAGTATTTTTGATATTGCCAGCTCTGCGCTTTCAGCCCAGTCCCAGCGACTGAATGTCAGTGCCAGCAATATGGCGAATGCCGACAGCGTTGTGGGGCCGGATGGTGAACCATACCGTGCCAAGCAAGTGGTCTTCCGTGTCGCTGCTCCCGCAGGACAGGAAATTGGCGGAGTGCATGTTAGCGAAGTTGTGGATGATCCTTCACCTTTCCGCCTTGAGTATCAGCCAGGCCATCCGTTGGCCGATGAAAAAGGCTATGTACGTATGCCAAATGTGGATGTGGTTGGAGAAATGGTCAATACCATCTCAGCTTCCCGCAGCTATCAGGCAAACGTTGAAGTACTTAATACTACCAAATCCATCATGTTGAAAACGCTGACACTGGGCCAGTAACAGGAATGTCGTTATGGGAATTACCGCTTCAATTAATGAATCATTGGATAATTCAACAGTCGGTGAACTGTCTAAGTTGACCAACCAAAAACCACAAAGTAGTGATGATATCAAAGATAACTTCTTGAATATATTGGTTGCTCAGCTTAAAAACCAAGATCCAACTAACCCAATGCAAAACAGTGAATTAACTTCACAGATTGCGCAGATCAGTACGGTTGAGGGGATTGAGAAACTCAATAAAACACTGGGTTCCATTGTCGGACAAATGGACAGTAATCACGCGATGCAAACGGTGGCACTGATTGGCCGAGGTGTCATGGTTCCTGGCAATGAGATTTTGGTTGGTTCCAACGGAGAGAAAAATATCGACGCAGCACCGTTGGGCTATGAACTGAACCGACCTGCCGATATCGTTAAAGTGACTATCAGAGATAAAAATGGCGCAGTCGTTCGGGAGATGGAATGCAATAAATTAGATCCTAATTCATCTGAATATTTAAGTGCTGGTTTACACAGCTTCAGATGGGATGGCAAAGACGCAGACGGCAATGCAGTGGAACAAGGCGCTTATAACTTCAGCGTTTACGCAAGCCAACAGGATCAAGCGTTGATGGTCAATTCCCTGAGACATGCCGAGGTTAGCGGCGTTGTGCGGCAGGAGAATAGCACTAAATTGGATTTAGGGCTGGTGGGTACGGTAAACATGGGCGAAGTTCGTCAGTTTCTTTAATTAAATGGAGGACATATGGCTTTTTCACAAGCGGTCAGTGGCTTAAATGCCGCAGCAAGCAACTTAGACGTTATTGGTAATAATATTGCAAACTCGTCAACCTATGGATTTAAATCTAGCTCAGTTGCTTTTGCCGATATATTCAGCGGATCAGATGTCGGGTTGGGTGTCAAAGTTTCAGGTATGGTGCAGAACTTTAAGGATGGTTCTATCACCAAAACTAACGATCAATTACATATGGCGATCACGCAGAGCGGTTTTTTCCGTATGCAGGACACCAATGGCAATATTTTTTATTCCCGCAATGGTCAATTTAAAATGGATGCTGATCGTAATGTGATCGACATGCAGGGTATGAAATTGACAGGTTATCCAGCCATACAAGGAGATAATGGGCCTGAAATCCAACAAGGTGTGGCACCAGGGCCGATTTCGATTCCAACTGATATGTTGGCTGCTAAGGCGACGACAAAAGTGACGATGACGGCTAACCTGAACTCAATACATAACAAGATCGATACGACAGTTACAAGCAATAAATTTGATCCAAATAAGAAAGATACTTTTAACTACAGTTCTAGTATTCCGATCTACGATAGCCTCGGGAATGAGCACAATATCAATGTGTTCTTTGTTAAGACCGATGATAATAAGTGGGATATTTATGCTCTGGATGCTTCTGTTACGGGAACACCACCGCAAAAATTAAACACAGACAGTGTTGAATTTAATGGCAATGGTCAACTTGTGAAACCTGACAACACGTTTGATTTTAATATGCCGGCCCTGAATGGCTCTAATCTGGCAGTAGTCAAGTTTGACTTTGACGGTAGCAAACAGCAGAGAGTAAAAGAAGACTCTATTTCTACTCAAAAGCAAGATGGCTATGCGGCAGGCCACTTCACCAAATACCAGGTTGAGGGTGATGGCAAAATTTACGGTAGTTATTCTAACGACCAGAAACAGGTATTGGGTCAGGTTGTACTGGCGAACTTTTCCAACCCGTCAGGTTTGGCTTCACAAGGCGATAACGTTTGGACCGAAACCGGAGCATCAGGTAGTCCGGTAGTCGGCACTGCGGGGTCAGGTAATTTCGGTAAGTTGATCAGTAGCTCATTGGAAGCATCAAACGTTGATATGAGCCAGGAGCTGGTCAGTATGATCGTCGCCCAGCGTAACTACCAATCCAACGCTCAGACCATTAAGACGCAGGATCAAATTCTGCAAACGCTGGTCAGCATGCGTTAATAGGTTCAGGCGGATAGCTTAATGGATCACGTCATTTATACCGCTATGGGAGCTGCGCGCCAAACGTTGGAGCATCAAGCTGTCACAGCCAATAATCTGGCCAATGCGTCAACACCAGGCTTTAAAGCTCAGCTTGCGGCACTGCGTGCTGTGCCGGTTGAAGGTGAAACCTTGCCAACACGCTCGCTGGTTGTTGCCTCCACTCCTGGCGTGGATAGCCGTCAGGGGCCAATGAATTATACCTCTCGTCCGTTAGATGTGGCTGTCGGCCAAGGTGGTTATCTGGCTGTCCAACTCGAGGACGGGACAGAAGCCTATACTCGCAACGGTAGCATTCAAATTTCATCTGAAGGGCAACTGATGGTGCAAGGACGCATGTTAATGGGCGAAAATGGGCCTATTGATGTTCCGCCGCAGGCTGAATTGACCATTGCGACAGATGGTGCCATTTCTGCCTTGATTGCCAGCGATCCACCCACTTTGTTGGGCCAGATTGGCAAACTGAAAATTGTCAAACCGGAAGCCAACCAATTGGTTCGCGGCGATGATGGTCTGTTCCATTTAACGCCACAAGCACGGGAACAGCAGGGCAATGAATTGGCAGCTAGCACAGAAGTGAAAATCATGCCAGGTGTACTGGAAGGCAGTAATGTTAATCCGGTGGAAAGCATGGTGAACATGATCGCTAACGCACGTCGCTTTGAGATGCAGATGAAAGTCATACACAGTTCCGATGAAAATGCCCAGCGGGCTAACCAAATTCTCGCTATGAGCTAATCGGGGAGATAAATTCATGATCCGATCTTTATGGATTGCCAAGACTGGGTTAGATGCTCAGCAAACCAATATGGATGTTATTTCTAACAACCTGGCAAACGTTAATACCAACGGTTTCAAGCGCCAGCGTGCAGTATTTGAAGATTTACTCTATCAAACTGAACGTCAGCCGGGAGCAATGTCGTCTGAACAGACTAACTTGCCATCGGGCTTGCAGATTGGTACGGGCGCGCGTCCAGTAGCCACTGAACGGTTGCACAGTCAAGGCAACCTGGCACAAACCAATAGCAGCCAGGATGTGGCAATCAAAGGACAAGGTTTTTTCCAGATCCAGTTGCCTGATGGCACCAGTGGTTATACCCGTGATGGTTCATTCCAGAAAGATCAGAACGGCCAGTTGGTAACGGCTGGTGGTTTTCAGGTAGTGCCGGCCATCATCATTCCAGACAATGCCACTAAGCTCAACATTGGCCGTGATGGTATCGTCAGCGTAAACGTGCAAGGGCAAAATGCACCCCAGCAGATCGGGCAACTGACATTAACCACTTTTATCAATGAAGGTGGGTTGGAAAGTATCGGTGAGAATTTGTATCTGGAAACCAACAGTTCTGGCGTACCAGTGGAAAATGCACCGGGTATCAATGGTGCTGGAGTGCTCTATCAAGGCTATGTCGAAACTTCTAACGTCAATGTGGCGGAAGAGTTGGTCAACATGATTCAGGTTCAGCGAGCCTATGAAATCAACAGTAAGGCAGTATCGACTTCTGATCAAATGCTGCAAAAACTGACGCAGCTATAACCTAACTATTAATGGTGGGGGAACGCGTTCCTCCACTATTTCTACGATAAACTTAAGAGCATAGAAGATGGATACAATGCCCGTTGCCGAAAGCCATGCTAAAAACCATGTAGCTTATGGCTCCACTGGTTTACGGAAAAATCAGAGAAATAAGTGGCGTATCAGTATAGCTGTGGCGGTACTCACCTTGTCGGCACTGACATTGGGGGGCTGTGCTTATATGCCGCACAAACCGCTGGTGGAAGGGCAAACAACAGCAAAACCCGCCGAAGCGCCCGCTCCAACGCCAAATGGTTCTATTTTTCAGACTGTCCAACCGGTCTATTACGGCTACCAACCGCTGTTTGAAGACCGCCGTCCACGCAATATCGGTGATACGCTGACGATTATCTTGCAAGAGAATGTTAGTGCGAGCAAAAACTCTTCAGCCAATGCCAGCCGTAATGGAAAAACCAGTTTCACGGCGGCTTTGACTCCCCGTTTTTTACAGGGATTGATGGGAGGTGAAAAAACCGATCTAGGCATGGAAGGAAATAACGAATTTGGCGGCAAAGGCGGTGCGAATGCCAACAATACCTTCAGAGGTACTATTACTGTGACCGTGGATAAGCTGCTGGCCAATGGCAACCTGCATGTGGTGGGGGAAAAACAGATCGCCATTAATCAGGGGACGGAATTTATTCGTTTCTCTGGCGTTGTTAACCCGCGCACCATCACGGGCAACAATACGGTGAGCTCCAACCAGGTTGCTGATGCCCGTATCGAGTATGTTGGTGATGGCTATATCAACGAAGCACAGCATATGGGTTGGTTGCAACGTTTCTTTATAAATATCTCACCGTTTTAAAAGAGGATGGTTAGGATGAAAAAATTAATCACCAGCCTTTTTATGCTTTTGTTGGTGCTAACCAGTACGTTCACCTCTACCTGTGTTTTTGCGGAACGTATTCGTGATTTGACGACGATTGAAGGAGTCAGGGATAACGCGCTGATTGGTTATGGTTTGGTCGTCGGGTTGGATGGAACGGGTGACCAAACCATGCAGACACCATTTACAACCCAAAGCCTGAGCAACATGTTGTCTCAGCTAGGGATCACCGTACCCGCCGGTACAAATATGCAGCTTAAAAATGTCGCTGCCGTGATGGTGACAGCAAAATTGCCACCTTTTGCGCGTGCAGGGCAGAGCATTGATATTGTCGTTTCTTCGCTGGGTAATGCCAAGAGCTTACGTGGCGGTACATTGCTGATGACTCCGTTAAAAGGGGTGGATAACCAGGTCTATGCTTTGGCTCAGGGCAATATTCTGGTGGGTGGTGCAGGTGCGAGTGCGGGTGGTAACAGTATCAAAGTCAATCAGCTTGCAGGTGGCCGGATCTCCAATGGGGCAGTGATTGAACGTGAATTATCAACACAGTTCGGCCAGAAAGGTACGTTGAACCTGCAACTGAATGATGATGATTTCGGGCTGGCTCAGAAAATCAGTGATGCGATTAACCGATTGAAGGGAACAGGGACGGCGACCCCATTGGATTCCCGCACTGTTCAGTTGCGTTTGCCGATTGAGAACAGCGAACAGGTGAAGTTTCTGGCTCAGGTGCAGGATTTGTCTATCCGTGTAGATGCTGGCGATGCCAAAGTGATTTTCAATTCCCGAACAGGCTCCGTGGTGATGAACCGCAATGTTACCTTGGACAGTTGTGCGATTGCTCATGGTAGTTTGTCTGTGACCGTTGAACGCCAGATAGTCGTTAATCAGCCCAATACGCCATTGGCGGGAGGCAGTACTGTCGTGACCCGTAATACGGGCGTTGGTATACAGGAACAAGGTGGTGCGTTGCAGCAACTCAGTGCCAGTGCAAATCTGACTCAAGTTGTGCGTGCATTGAATGCGTTAGGCGCAACGCCAACCGATTTAATGTCTATCTTGCAGGCAATGGAGAGCGCAGGTTGTCTGCGGGCGAAATTGGAGATTATCTGATGAATGACTTTCTGACGATGTCCAATGCAGCTTACGATGTTAATTCATTGCATTCACTGAAAGCTAAATTATCACAGGAACCACAACAAGGGCTACGGCAAGTAGCCCAACAACTGGAAGGCGTCTTCGTCCAGATGATGCTGAAAAGTATGCGTTCTTCATTGCCACAGGATGGCATGTTGAGCAGTGAGCAGACTCGTTTTTATACTTCTCTGTATGATCAGCAAATTGCCCAGGATCTTTCCCAAAAGGGGTTGGGATTTGCTGACATGATAGTCAAGCAATTCTCTAACGCTAATAATGTGTCTGGTGAATTAGCCAGTACTGTGCCGATGCCACTGGATAATGAAATCCTACAAACATTACCGAAACAGGCATTAGAGCCATTTATGCGCCGAGCTATGCCTGATTCTGGTGATATGTCTAAAAACTCATCTCTGGCATTCTCCAATGGTTCAGCTCAACCCAAGCCATTGCCGATGCACAACACCAGCTTTGTCTCCATGCTTTCTTTGCCGGCGCAGTTGGCAAGCCAGCAAAGTGGTATTCCTCATTTATTGATTATTGCACAGGCAGCGCTGGAATCCGGTTGGGGGCAGCGAGAAATTCTGACTAAGGAAGGAAAGCCGAGTTATAACTTATTTGGTATTAAAGCGGGGAAACACTGGCAAGGGCCCGTCACCAATATTATGACGACGGAATACATTGATGGTGAAGCGAAGAAAATGCAGGACAGTTTTCGCGTCTATGGCTCTTATGTGGAAGCGATAACGGATTACGTCAAATTATTGACGGAAAACCCCCGTTACACCAAGATTGCACAATCAACCACAGCAGAGCAGGGAGCGTATTCCTTACAAGAAGCTGGATATGCCACCGATCCCAGTTATGCCAAAAAATTAGTGTCATTGATTCAGCAGCTAAAAAGTACCGGTAATCAAATGGCAAAAGCCTACACCTATGATTTTGATAACCTGTTTTGAGGGCATCAATTTTGTTCAAGAATCAGGGTATTTTGCCGATAACTGTAGCAGTGAATTACCTCCCATGATGGAGGCATAACGAAAACGTAAAAGGATCGACGCATGTCCAATAGTCTTATCAATACTGCCATGAGTGGTATTAATGCTGCACAGGTGGCAATGAGTGTGGTGGGTAATAACATTACCAACTCTAAGGTCGAGGGATATCACCGACAGACAACGGTAATGTCGCAAGATAGTGGAAAAATGTCACCGGTTGGTTTTATTGGCAATGGTGTGTATGTTAATTCCATCAATCGTCAATATAGTGAGTTTATCAGTCAAGAATATAACGCGGCACAAACTAAATATCAGGCATCAGTTACATACAATAACCAGGTTTCTCAAGTCGATAATCTGCTGGCGTATAAGGCAACTAGCCTTTCCAGCTCTATGGAAGAATTTTTTAAAAACCTGAGCACACTTGAAAATAATGCAGAAGATAGTGCGGCAAGAACCACAGTACGAGTCAACGCTGGAGGGTTGGTTAACCGATTTCAACAAGCTGATCAATTTCTCCGTAAGATGGACAGTGGTATCAATACCCAAATAGAGCAGAATGTCAAAGAAATCAATAAATACACGGAAGAAATTGCCTTTCTGAACAATGAAATTTCTCATATGCGTGGCGTAGGAACGGGTGAGCCTTTGGCTTTATTGGATAAACGCGATGATGCGCTTAATAAGTTAAATCGGTTTGTTAAAGTAGACTTGATTCAGCAAGACGGTAGTACCTACAACGTTTCATTTGGTGGTGGAATGTCGCTGGTATCAGGTAGCAAATCCTATCGATTGGAAGCGATCACAGCCAGTGCAGATAACGACCGTATTACGCTGGGCTATGACAATGGTACAGGTACTAAAGAGATTGATGAGCGTTTTATCTCGCAAGGGATGTTAGGTGGTACATTACGTGTGCGTAGTGAAGTGATAGATACAACCCGCAATCAATTAAACCAATTGGGATTAGTGATGGCGGATAAATTCAATCAGGTTCAGCGTGGTGGTTTCGATCTGAACGGTAATCCAGGTATTGATTTCTTCAATTTTTCGCAGCCAGAAACCATTGCTAATAGCAATAACAAAGGTACTGCTGAAATTAAAGTGGAATACGTAGATACCACTAAAGTAAAAGACAGTGACTACACGATTAAGTTCGAAGATGGGGATTGGAAAGTACAGCGTGTTGCTGATAGGGAAATGATCTCTGTAACTAAAAATGGTAGTACGCTGGAATTTGATGGACTGAAAGTCGAGATTAATGCGACTAACCCACAGGATAATGATCGGTACACATTGAAAACGGTCAATAATGTAATAGCAACACTTGAAGTCAATATTGAGGATTCCTCTCAACTGGCAACTGCGGGTGCCAAAAACTCTGGTCCAAGCGATAACAATAACGCGAAGAAATTCACTCTCCTGCAAAAAGAAAAACTAATTAATGGTAAAAATACCTTGACTGATGCTTATGCTTCGTTGGTCAGCACTGTGGGTAGCAAAGCCAATAGTTCTCAACGCATAATGGAAGCTGAGAAGATCAACGTAGAGGCGCGTTACAAAGAACTCGATTCTATTTCTGGAGTCAACTTGGATGAAGAATACGGCGAACTGCAACGCTTGCAGCAATACTATTTGGCAAATGCCCGTGTTATCCAGACTGCATCGACGTTGTTTAATGCCATTTTGGACATCCGTTAACCACATTAGTGGCTAAAGAGAAAAAGGAAGTGATATTGTGCGTATAAGTACGAATCTTTTATACAGCCAAAAAATGAATGGGGTTTTTGGCGCCCAGGCTAAATGGATGCAGTATGGTGAACAGTTATCCAGTGGCAAACGTGTTATCAACCCATCTGATGATCCGCTGGCTGCTTCACAGAATATTATGGTTGCCCAATCTGAGTCGCAGAATCAGCAATTTGTCATGGCTCGTAACTTTGCCAAGAACACGATGTCAGCCCAATCGAACATTATTTCAAGTGTTGTATCGGTGACAACTAATGTTAAGGAAATATTAATTGCGGGGGCTAGTGAACAGAGTGATCACAATCGTGAATCTTATGCCCAGCAATTAGATGGCCTTAAACAACAATTGCTGAATCTTGGAAATAAAACCGATGGCAGTGGCCGCTATATTTTTGCTGGTTATAAGACGGATGTACCACCTTTCGAGGCTGATGACAGTGGAAAAGTTCACTACAAAGGTGGGTATGAGGCTATAAGCCAAAGAGTGGATGATAATCGTTCTATGGTTATTGCCCATACAGGGGAAAAAGTCTTTTTATCGGCAACGTCTAACCCGATTAAAGAGCCTGATGGTAGTGCAAGTGAATCAGACATTTTCGCCTCCATTGATTTTGCGATCGAGGCGCTTGGAAAACCATTCACTAATGCCAGTGAAGCAGAAAGAAAGGAAGCAGGCGAATTGATGAATAGGGCTATCCGAGGTGTAGAAAATAGCTTGAATAACTTATCCGCGGCGGACGCCGTATTAGGGGCACAGCTTAAGGAAATGGAACAACTGGATGCGTTAGCCAGTGAACGCAGTATTGCCAATAAAGTTCGTATGGGCGAATTGGTCGATGTCGACTGGTTCTCTACCATTTCCAGCTATATTCAGGAGCAGGCTGCATTACAGGCATCTTATAAGGCTTTTTCTGATTTAAAAGGGATGTCGTTGTTTGAAATGTATCGCTAATTGAGATTGATATATTTCCAAACGTTCACATTGCAGTTTTATTCTCTTATTCCAGTATCATAGCCCTTGTTTTTTCATCAAATAGAAAAAACAAGGGCCGATTTATTTCCTTTTATCTTTGCATCATATTTTAGCAAAAATCTCTGCGTATTTTTCGGACGTGCTATGACCATATGGCGGGAGAAATCGCGATAAAAATTCACGATAGTTTATTGGCAAATCATTGGATAACTGATGATTATGGATTAACACAAACCGGAAAAGAGTTTCTATTTTATCTTGGCATAGGTCGTGATACAGAATTTTCCTCTCGGCGAAAATTTGCTTGCTCCTGCCTTGATTGGAGTGAACGGAATTTTCATCTTGGTGGATTGTTAGGGGCACTGTTGCTTGATATTTTTTTAAAGAAAAAATGGGCAATTAGGCAATTGGATAGCCGAGAATTGATATTAACAGAATCAGGTAAAAGAGTGCTTAATAAAAAATTCAATGCGTCTATATAATAAATAAATTATATTGTCGTATTGTTATTATTATGTATATTATTAATTATCTATCCTAAAATAGACGTTGTTTGATCTATTATTTAATGGTTAACCTATCATAAAAAAAGATATAGCAAGATAATTAACAAAGAATATTCTGGTGAATATTAAAGATGGAACCAATTCGTTAATTGTATTTGATATTACACGGTAAGCTTTGAAAATATATCAATAAGGGTAATAAAATGATTCGATTTGAGGATAAAGTTGTCATTATTACTGGCGCAGGTAGTGGCATTGGTGAGGCTACAGCGAAGCGTTTTTCACAAGAAGGAGCCATTGTGGTGTTAGCTGGGCGGGATACAGAGAAGCTTAATCGTGTATTGAGTGAATTGCCTTCGAACAAAGCATTAGTGATTCAGACAGATGTCGCGGATCGGGAATCGGCTAAAAATATGATTGATGAAACAGTCAGGCATTTTGGCCGAATAGATATTCTGGTGAACAACGCAGGTTTGTATGTGGTAGGTGATTTATTGAGTACTTCACAAGAAGACGGTAATGCAGTGCTGGCTACGAATCTCAATGGTGTGCTCAATTGTAGCTATTTTGCTTTACCTTATTTACTGAAAAGCAAAGGATGTATTGTCAATAATGCCTCGGTATCTGGCTTGGGGGGCGATTGGGGAGGTGCTCACTATTGCGCAGCAAAAGGCGCTGTCGTGAATTTAACCCGTGCGATGGCGCTGGATCATGGTTCACAAGGGGTTCGTGTTAATGCTGTTTGCCCAAGTTTAGTATTGACGCCAATGGTGGCTCGTTTTGATGATGAAACCCTTGCGCATTTCGATAGTCGTATTCCGTTAAAAAGAGCAGGTCAACCTTTTGAAGTGGCAGCAGCTATTGCATTTTTGGCCAGCGAAGATGCCAGTTTCATTAATGGGGTGAATTTACCGATAGATGGCGGGGTAAACGCATCTAATGGGCAACCTAATTTTAATTAAATTGATGGAAAAGTGGCTCCACGGGGGTGGAACCACTTAATTTCGTTTTGGTCAATGGTATCAGTTTGGGCGACTCGCTACAGTTGAGTGATTTGGGTTTATAACCTTGGCCAGTTCACATAGTGTAGGATGCGTGAACAAGGTCGCTAATGGAATTTCCATGTCTTGTTCACGCATACGAGCCAACAATTGTATTGCTATCAATGAATGACCTCCCAATGTAAAGAAATTATCATAACGACCGACTCGTTCCCGTTTCAGCAATTTTTGCCAAATCTCAGCCAGTGCAGTTTCCACATCACCGAGAGGCGCTTCGTAACCGGAAGTTGTTCCAACAGTAGATTGTCCTGATATCAGTGTGTCTTGCGGTAAGTTAGCCTGAATAGCGTTGAAATCGGTCAGTAGTTGCTGGCGTTCTGTGGCAGACAGGGTAGCAATGTTCATGATTGGTTTTTGGGGATCGGTTTCCAATGTTTTTACCAGATCCTCTAAAGCCGTCGTCATATCAGTAATCAGGCGTGCCGGATCGATTCCTGATATAGCTTGAACTGTCAGCAGGAAACCTTTACCCAAATCATCTACAGCCAGGTAGATGGGATAGTTAGTCCTTTCTCGTCCTGTTACCAGACGTATTCCTTCCCATAGGGTATTGGCAACATCCGGTTGGCTATGGCGATAATTGAGAAGTGTATTAAAAAGCGGTAGGGGATGTTTTACACCACTGCAACGTTGAGCCAGTGCCAGTGGTGCCTGTTCATGTTCAAGTAACTGCGTCAAACTGCGGTACGCTGCTTGCACGGTTGCTTGTGTGCTTCTCCCCGCAAGCGTGATCCGTACGGGCAGGGTATTGATAAACAGCCCCAGAATTCGCTCAATATTGGCACTGCCTTGCATACGTCCTGACAAGACCGTCCCGAAGACGACATCATTTCGCCCACTTATTTTTGCCAGAACTTGTGCCAAGGCAACATGAAACAGAACGCCAGGGCTAACTCCTTGACGGCGTGCCTGTTTGCGAATAGCACGAGTCAGTGCTGCATTAAGTGGCTTGATGACCTCAGTTACTGGTCTGTCTCCACTGTGAACATCTAATATGCCGAAAGGCGTAGTTGGTGTATCCACATCAGTGAGTATTTTCCGGAAATAGGCTTTATGATCTGGCATCGGCACACGCAGGGATTGGGCGATAAAATGGCGGTACGGTAAGACAGGCGGTAATGTTTCAATACGATGATGCAGAAGTTCATTGATTTCAGCAATGATGATATTCAGCGATATATGGTCATTGAGGATATGGTGGCAACACAAGGCTAACAACCACTCGCCCTGGCTCGAATCATATGTGATATCAGCAGAGAATAGCGGAGCCTGGCTGATATCGAGGCGGTGTTGGTATGGATCTGTCAGTGCCAACAATTGAGACGGCACGTCCTTATCGTTATCTGGCACGAAGGTTTTGATACACAGAGGGGCCTGGCGCCAGACAACTTGTACTGGCTGTGTTAAACCCTGCCAGCAGAAGGCAGTGCGTAAAATATCGTGACGATGAATAACTTGTTGCAAAGCAGCCAGAAAAGCATCAAGACGCTCGCGGGTATTGAAAGCAAGTAAAAGGTGCAACAGATAAACATCTCCTTGTGTTTGCAGTAGATGATGGAACAACATACCTTCCTGTAATGGTGCAAGTGGGTAGATATCCTGAATATTGTTGGCACCATTAGGAATAGTAGCAGCGATAGTCTCAATCTCGTGCTGCGTCAGAGAAACCAGCGGCAGCATATCTGGAGTGATGGCGGAGCAACCATCGGGGATGAGATTGGGCGGAGCGGTAAACGAGATTTCATCATCTTGAATTGCCTGCATTATTTTCGCCATTTCAGCCAGTGTTGGTGTGGAAAATACAGTACGAATATCAAGGTGCCAACCTCGGTTGCGTAGCCGCTCAATCAGGTTGACAACCATCAGGGAATGACCACCGAGTTCAAAGAAATGATCATAACGCCCAACCCTTTCCAGCCCTAATAATGCTTGCCAAATCTCAGCCATGGCAATTTCCATTTCACCGAGCGGCTCTTCATAAGTATGGGTTGCAATAGATGTTTGATCCGGCATCGGTAGCGCCTGGCGGTTAATCTTGCCATTAGGTGCCAACGGAAAAGCATCCAGTATCACAAATGCGCTGGGCAGCATATAGTCGGCGAGATGTTGTGCGAGTTGCTGGCGCAGTTCTGTCGGTGTCAGTTTTGTATTCGGTTCGGCGATCAGATAAGCAATCAGGCGCTTATCACCCAGTTTATCTTCACGGGCAAGCACGATAGCCTCACGCATACCGGAGCATTGCATCAATCTGGTTTCGATTTCTCCCAGTTCGATACGAAAGCCGCGTAGCTTGACCTGAAAATCATTGCGGCCAAGATACTCGATATTGCCGTCAGATCGCCAGCGAGCCAAATCCCCTGTCTTATACATGCGAGCATTGGAATGTTCGCTAAAGGGATCGATAACAAATTTCTCTGCTGTCAGCTCTGGTTGGTTTGAATAACCACGGGCGACCCCCATTCCACCGATATGGATTTCGCCACTCACGCCAACAGGAACCGGCTGACCAAGTGCGTCCAAAATATAGATACGTGTATTGGACAGTGGACGACCAATCGGAATATTGTTGGTGATAGGCGGAGTATGTTTGTTATTTATCACCGCAGCCTTATCTATCAACATAGCCTTATCTATCAACATAGCCGTAGCCGTGATGGTAATTTCTGTCGGGCCATAAGCGTTGAACCAGCGGCAGGATTGGGTTTCTGGGCACGATAGCCAATCCATTAAATAGCGGTATTCCACTTTATCTCCCCCAACAATAATGGTGCGTATATAGGGGCTAAAACTGACACGTCCTGCCTTCATTTCTTGCGCCCAATGGTGCCAAAAAGCCGTCGGTATATTGATGATCGTCACTTTCTGTTCACGTAAAAAATCAACAAACGCACTATTCGGTATTTTGATATGAGGTGGGCGCAGAACCAGTGTGGCACCCGATGCCAGAGTAGGAAAAATATCTGATACTGAAATATCAAACGCGAAGGTCACAAATTGCAGAATACGATCACCCAAGCCAGGTTCACTGATCTGGCAATGGGCATGGATAAGGCTGACAACATTGCGATGTTCCAGCATGACGCCTTTGGGGTTTCCGGTTGAACCTGAGGTGTAGATGATATAGGCCAAATGATGTGGCTGAACGCCTGTTTGTTTGCTGTCAGGATTATATTTAGGCTGTTTTTGCAGATTATCTTGATGAATTTCATCGTCCAGCAACCAGATAGGAATATCTTGTATTGGTAAGCGTCTCTGTAAATGTTTTTGGGTCAACAATATTGCAGGCTTGCAGTCTGACAATTGATAAATCAGCCGCTCGACAGGATATGCTGGATCAAGCGGAATATAACCGGCACCCGCTTTTAAGATCCCAAACAGACCAATGATCATATCCAAACCCCGCTCAACCTGAATTGCCACGCGATCATCAGGGCGGACACCAAAAGCAATCAAACTATGTGCCAGTTGGTTGGCACGGCAGTTCAACTCGTCATAACTCAAGGACTGTTCTTCAAAGATCACCGCTGTAGCATTTGGCGTGCGTTGTACCTGAGCTTCGAACAGTTGGTGAATCAACGTATCATTTGGAAAGTCAGCTTGAGGGGCATTGAAATCAACCAATAATTGTTGGCGTTCTGCAACGGTCAACATCGGCAGGCAAGCAATAGCCTGTTTTTCATCGGTTGTCATGGCAGTCAGTACATTGGTGAGATAACCCACCATGCGTTCAACCGTCGTCAGGTCGAACAGGCTTGATGCATATTCCAGATAGCCACTGAGACCATTCTGGTTTTCGGTCAATGACAGTGTCAGATCGAAGTACGCGCTGTGATGTGGTGGAGCCATCAATGAGACTGATAAATCGGGTAATTCAAGGGATTGAGTGGGCGTATTGTTTAGGGCCAGCATAACCTGAAAAATCGGATTATAACCCAAGCTGCGTTCGGGTTTTAGGGCTTCCACCAATTGTTCAAAAGGCAGGTCTTGATGTGCATAAGCTGCCAGCGTCTGTTCACGAACATAAGTGAGCAGATTTGCCACAGAGTTGTATTGTTCCAGTTTGATGCGTAAAGGTAGGGTGTTGACAAAAAAGCCGATCAAACCTTCAAGGTCACTCAATGAACGGTTGGCAACAGGAGTACCAATGACAATATCATCCTGTCCGCTCAAACGGGCAAGTACGATGCTCCAGGCTGTAAGCAAAGTCATAAATAATGTTGCATCCTGTCGTTGTCCAAGCGCTTTGAGAGCCGATAATAATTCAGCATTCAGGTGAACCGGAACATGAGCGCCTGTATAACTTTGTTCTGGCGGGCGTGGGTGATCAATAGGGAGAGTCAGTAACGTTGGTGCGTTTTGCAGTTGTTTCTGCCAGAAATCCCGTTGTGCAGTGAGAACCTCACTTTGCAGCCATTTCTGTTGCCAGACGGCATAGTCCGCATACTGGATGGGAAGGTGGGGTAAAGGGTTGCTACATTTCCCTTGTGCAATACGGTAGAGGACACTCAGCTCGCGGAGTAATATCCCTGCTGACCAGCCATCGGTGATGATGTGATGCTGGGTAAGGATCAGCACATGTTCTTCATCAGACAGTTGCAGTAATTGACCTCGAATCATTGGCCCATTAGCGAAATCGAATGGGGTTTGTGTTTCAAGTTCCGCTAATTCGTTAATACGGGTCATGCGAGAAGTTTCGTCTAATTTGCGCAGATCCCGATGGGTCAGAGAAAAACCCGTATCTGCACTATCGATGCGTTGGTAAGGTTGTTCATCAATCAGGACAAAACGAGTGCGCAAACTTTCATGTCGGCTGACGAGATGATCAAGTGCAGCCGTAAGCGCAGCATGATCGAGATACCCGTTAATATGCAGGATTATCGGGATATTATAGGCCAGATTGGCTTTGGTATTGAGCTGAGCAAGGAACCACAAGCGTTGTTGGGAGAAGGAGAGTGGCAGTGGCTGATTGTGATTGGTAGCGGGAATAACGATTTGGGTTGTCACAGGCGTGTCGATGAGCAAGGTAGCCAAATCCGCCAGGACAGGATGGGAAAAGAGTTGCTGTAAGTGTAATTCACGCGCCAGTTTCTGGCGTATGCGTGCGGCAAGCTGAATGGCGAGCAGGGAATGCCCACCGAGTTCAAAGAAATGATCATGACGACCGACTTGTTCCAATTTCAGTAATTCTTGCCAAATCTCGGCCAACGTTATTTCTATGTCTCCAATGGGTGCTGCATAATTGCGGGTCGCGAGTGCTGTTTGATCTGGCATTGGCAATGCCTGACGATTGAGTTTGCCATTGGGTGTTAATGGAAGGGTTTCAAGCGTCACAAAGGCACTGGGCAGCATATACTCGGCAAGGTGTTGCGCCAGTTGTTGGCGTAGTTCTGCTGGTATCAATGTTGCATTGGGTTCGGCGAGCAGATAAGCAACCAGGCGCTTTTCATTCGGTGTATCTTCTCGGACAATCACAACCGCTTCTCGCACACCGTGACATTGCGCTAATGTCGTCTCAATTTCGCCGAGTTCGATACGGAAACCACGTATCTTAACCTGAAAATCATTACGACCAAGGTATTCAATATTACCGTCAGGCAACCAACGAGCCAGATCACCACTTTTGTAGAGGCGGGCATCAGGATCTGAAGAAAAAGGATCAGCAAGGAAACATTCTGCGGTTAGCTCTGGAAGGTTCAGATAACCGCGGGCAACCCCGATTCCGCCAATGTAAAGCTCCCCTGTAACACCGATTGGTACGGGTTTTTTGTGACTATCAAGCAGGTAAATTCGGATATTGTCTATGGGTTTTCCAATCGGTACTCGTCCGATATAACGGTCAGGCACGCATTGCCAGGCGGTGACATGAATTGCAGCTTCAGTTGGGCCATATAAGTTATGTAACTGACAGTGCGCAAAATGGGACAGACATTTTTGCTGCAAGACATAAGGAAACTCTTCACCACTGCATAAAATATGGCGTACAGAAGGGCAACATCCGGCAGGAATGGCATGGACAAATTGCTGTAGCATGGCAGGCACGAAGTAGATAATAGTAATCTGGCGTTTTTCTATCTCAGACAGTAAATAGTGTGGATCTTTATGACCATCGGGACGAGCCAAAATTAATTGTGCTCCAAACATCAGGGGCGGGAATAGCTCCCAAACGGAAACATCAAAACTAAAAGGTGTTTTCTGTAAAACTCTATCCTGCGAGGTTAGTTGATAAGCCTTTTGTGACCAGATCAGAATATTCACGACACCACGATGTTCATTCATTACCCCTTTGGGCAAGCCTGTTGAGCCAGAAGTATAAATCACATAAACCAGATGGCATGAGGTTAGGCCAAGCACTTTGGGATCTGGGTTACTGATTGGCATGTCTGCGGTAAGGTATGCAAGATTATTGAGATCCACAATGGGTACGCGGGTTAGCCAATTGATTAACATTGTGTGGGTAAATACAGTTTGGGTAAATACAGTTTGGGTGAGTAAAGCAACGGGAGCTGCGTCTTCAAGTATGTAGGCCAGTCGTTCGGCTGGATAGCCTGGATCAAGCGGGACATAGGCACCACCGGCCTTAAGGATAGCGAGTAATCCCACCATCATGGCTGGACTGCGTTCAGCACAAATCGCCACCCGATCATCAGGGCGGATACCTAAGGTAATCAGATAATGCGCTAAGCAATTGGCTTGACGGTTCAGTTCAACATAACTCAACGATTGTTCTTCAAAGATGACAGCAATGGCATCGGGATTTTGCTGTACTTGCTTTTCAAACAGTTGGTGAATAAATGTGTTTTGTGGGAGGTCAGTTGCTGTATTTTGGGAGAATATAGCGTCTTGAGAAGATTGGAGCGCATTAAAATCCACCAGCACTTGTTGACGTTCTACAATGGGTAAAATCGAAATAGCCAAAATTGGCTGGTGGGGTGAGGTTTCCAGCGCTTCGACCAACCCCGTCAGGGCAGTGGTCATATAGCCGATCAGTCGAATTGGATCGACGTCCGATACGGTTTGGGCAACTAAACTAAAACCATCACCCCAATCATCAACAAATAAACCGATGGGATAATTGACTCTCTCTTCTTGCATCAGCAGACGCACACCTTCCCATTTAGCAAAAGTAGTATCCGCCTGGCTATGACGATAATTGAGTAATGTGTTAAAGAGTGGCAAAGGAGGACTCACGCCACTGCAATGTTGGGCCAGCGTGAGCGTTGCCTGTTCGTGTTTCAGCAACTTCATCAAATTGAGGTAGGTCTCTTGAACGGTTGCTTGTACGCTATTATCTGTCAGCCTGATCCGAATGGGTAAGGTATTGATAAGCAGCCCCATAATTTGATCAATGCCGGTACTACCCTGCATGCGTCCCAGTAATACCGTACCGAAGACGATATCGTCGCGCCCACTGGTTTTTGCCAGCACCAGTGCCAAAGCAACATGAAATAATATACTGGGGCTGACACCCTGACGTCGGGCTTGTGTGCGAATGGCTCGGGACAGTGCCATATCCAAGGGTTGTTTGGCCTCGGTTATCTGCTTAGCTTCACTGTGGATATCCAGTATCCCGAAAGGTGCTGTTGGTGCATCTATGTCAGAGAATACCTGACGAAAATAAGCTTCATGATCTGAAGCCGGCAAATGCAGGCATTGGGCGACAAAATTACGATAAGGCAATATTGGGGGTAATTTTTCAACATAACGGGTATCAGGGTATCCATTCTCGTTATGGTCAGGTGATAATGCATCAATTTCATCAATGATGCGTTCCAGTGTGACATGATCACAGACTAAATGATGGATGCACAAAACCAGTAACCACTCATCCTGATGCGGATCATAGGCTATGTCAGCGAAGAAGAGAGGTGCTTGACTCACATCAAGGCGATATTGCTGGGGATTAGTGTGTGCCAGTAATTGGGAAGAGATATTCTGTTCGCCATTGGGTAAGAATGTATTAATGTTCAAAGATGCCTGCCGCCAGACGATTTGCACTGGCTGTGCCAATCCCTGCCAGTAGATTGAAGTGTGCAGAATATCGTGACGGTTAATGACCTGTTGTAAGGTTTCCAGAAAGGTATCGAGCCGTTTGCGGGTGTCGAAGGCAAGCAAATTGCGTAACAGATAAGTATCGCCCTGTTTCTGCAACAGATGATGGAAAAAAATGCCTTCTTGTAGCGGTGATAGAGGATAGATATCTTGGATATTGGCAGCACCATCAGGAATAGTTGCGGCGATGGCATTAATCTCGTGCTGGGACAGGGAAACTAAAGTCAACATGTCTGGGGTAATGGCAGTACAGCCGTCAGGGATGAGATTGGGCGGTACAGTGAGTAGCGTTGTCTTTTCTGGTTCTGTATTCCCTTGAACGGTATCTTTTTGAACCGACAGTAGCGCTTTTGCCATCTCTTTCAATACGGGTTTAGTGAATATAACCTGAATGTCAAGAGACCATCCCAATTCACGTAGTTGTTCGATCAGGTTAACGGCTATCAGCGAGTGCCCGCCAAGCTCGAAAAAGTGATCGCAGCGGCTGACATATTTCACTCCGAGCAACATTTGCCAAATTTGGCTCAGGATGGTTTCTGCTTCTCCTGTGGGTGTCTGGTAACTGCGTGTGACGATTGCCGTATGATCGGGTTTGGGAAAAGCATGACGGTCAAGTTTGCCATTGGGTGTGAGTGGAAAGGCGTCAAGAGTCACGAAAGCACCGGGTATCATGTATTCTGCAAGATATTGTGCCAGTTGCTGCCTTAATGCCATTGGTTCCAGTTCAGCATCGGTCTTTGGTAGCAAGTAGGCAACTAACTGTTTTGATACCGGACTGTTTTCACAGGGCAATTTTTCACAAGGCAATACCACGGCTTCACGTACGCCGTGACATTGCCGCAGCCTTGCTTCGATCTCTCCCGGCTCAATGCGGAAACCACGCAGTTTGATCTGGAAATCATTACGGCCGAGATATTCAATTTTGCCATCGAACAGCCAACGGCCCAGATCGCCGGTTTTGTACATACGAGCATTTGGTTTCTGGGAAAACGGATCGGCAAGGAAGCGTTCGGCAGTGAGTTCGGGACGGTTCAGATAACCGCGGGCAACGCCGACGCCAGCGATATGAATTTCTCCCACGACTCCTCGCGGAACGGGTTGACCGTGCATGTCAAGGATATAGATCTGGGTATTGGCGATAGGACGACCAATCGGCGGGGCATGGTCTCCCTGGCTTTCACATCGGCAAAGAGTCGCACAAACTGTGGCTTCCGTCGGGCCATATGCATTGATCATCTGCCGCCCTTGTGCCCAGCGTTTGGTCAACGTAGGCGGGCACACTTCCCCTCCCACCAGTAGGGTTTGCAGAGTTGCCGGAAGCGTGTCCATAGTTGCCAGAGCCGTGGGGGACAAGAGGGCATGAGTAATGGCGTGAGTTTCTAAATAGTGAAACAGGGTTGTTCCCGGCAGCAGGTTCTCTCGTCTGGCAAGATGAAGACGAGCGCCCGCCAATAGCGCCATGCACCATTCCCAAATACAGGCATCGAAACTGTTTGAGGCAAATTGTAAGATCTGACTGTCTGGAGTGATGGCTAGCATGTCTTGCTGGGGGGTAATCAAGTTACACAAACTGCGATGTTCTATCATGACCCCTTTGGGCTGTCCTGTAGAGCCGGAAGTATAGATAACATAAGCCAGATGACGGGAGGTCAGCCCCAATGTTTGGATCTCTGGGTTTTCATCCGATCTTTCATCCCAAACAGAATCATCTGGAATATCAAGCAGAATGGTTGGCAGGTGACTGTTCCCTATTTTTGTCATCGTTGTTTGAGTAATCAGCGCCACGGGGGCTGAGTCATTGAGCATATATGTCAGCCGCGTGGTTGGATAAGTCGGATCGAGAGGAACAAAAGCACCACCGGCCTTGAGGATAGCTAATAAACCGACCACCATTTCCAGACTGCGCTCAATACAAATCGCCACCCGATCATCAGGGCGCACGCCGAGAGTAATCAGATGGTGCGCCAGACGGTTGGCACGTTTATTCAGTTCATCGTAGCTCAACGATTGCTCTTCAAAGAGTACGGCAGTGGCATCTGGCGTGTGCCGCACTTGTGCTTCGAACAGTTGATGGATCAGAGTATCTTGCGGGAATTCGGCTTGGGTGGCGTTGAAATCCATCAATACCTGTTGGCGCTCAATGTCGGGCAGGATTGACAGATTGACTATTTTTGTCTGCGTAAGAGAGGGCATCTCCAGAGAATTGAGAGTGGCGTCAAGCAGGACAGCAAGACGGGAGCGAAGCGCCATAACCTCCGTGTTACTCAGATAATCAGGAGAAAAATAGAACTCAATGGAAATCGGGGAATGGGTATCTTCAGGACAAGCGGTATTTGTGTACTGCTTCATTCTGATACAGAGAGGATAGGGAATGCCAGAATGTAGCTCTAACTGTTTGACGTTGACGTTTTCACCTTCCATATGCAAATTGGCTTTAAATGGTTCGAGAGATAAAGTCACGTCAAATAATCGTGCATTTCCGCCTTGTCGTTGCGAGTGTATTTGTCGGTTGAGTTCTGCAATGGGGAAACGTTGATGCTCATGGCAAAGACTCATTTCGGTTGCGGCTTTGCGCATGACATCACGAAACGTATCTTCCGGTGAAATAGTTATACCAATGGGGATCACGGATGCGAACATGCCCATCGTGGATTTTTGTCGCGTATTTTTGCGGTTGTGCACGGGAACACCAATGACAATTTCATTGACATCTGCTGTTCGTGCGAAATAGCAGGCCAGGATGGCATACATGAAATGCAGGAAGGGCAATCCCTGTCCGCCAGCCACTTTTTCGATACGTTTAAAAAGAGTCTGGTCGATTGACCAAGTGACAGATTGAGGAGCCGCAGGTTTGGTTTGTTTATGGTTCGTCGTGTTATTGCAATGGACAGGCTGGAGCAAAGGCGGTGGCAGGTTTTCATAGCGTTTTAACCAAAATTGCCTGTCGTCTGAGTAGCGTTCAGAAGCAAGATAATTGAGGTTATCCGTAATAAAATCCAGATAAGAATAAGCGGAGTTGTTTAGTTTTTCTCTTTTTATCAGTTGGTTATAGTTACCGATAACCTCGTTGATAAGTATAAATATACCTGTGCCATCCATGATCAAATGATGACAGCAAAATTGCCAGTACCGACAGGTATTACTTACTCGCAATAATTTGGTGCGCCACAGTGCCTCATTCAGGTGAAATGAGCGTGTGAATTCGGTATCCATGTACTGTTTTACTTTGGTTTCAGCATCTGGATGGGATGAAAAATCCTGTATATCTACGATGACAGGAAGAGAATGAACAACCTTTTGGCTGGGTAAAGCGTGAATGTTGAGAAATTGCAAACGCAGAGTGTCATGACAATCAACAACAGATTCAAAGGCGCGGACAAATAATGCTTCATTCAACTCTCCTTCAATGCGAATAAAAGTGCTGAGGTTGTAGTTAGAAGAATGGGGATGAATAGCCTGATCAAACCAGATAGCTTGCTGGGGAGAACTAAGCGGATAGGTTGGTGAAGAGAGAGAATTGTTATTACAAATTACTGAGGAAGTATATGAAGAGTCGCTATGTGACATTTTTGTTTCTCCTTTGTAATCATTGGCTTTAAATTTGTTGCATCCATCTGAAAATAAATTAAATACCGCCTATAACTGTTTTTTCGTAAAAATGAATTGGATACAGGTTATTTGGCGGTTTTTTGCGTTAAATGCGCGTTTGATAGTAACATTATGAAATTAAGTTAACTGAAATAAATACCGTATGTCGATATTTTTTGTTGTAAAAATGTTAATTCTTGGTGCGGTTGCTATGGTGGATAGTTGAAAAGGAATATCAGGACAAGGTGATTGTAGTACGGTTTATCAGGACGTTATCCCACCAGATTGGCGGGTTGATCAGAAAAATAACGGTTACAGCACCAGTTCATGAATAATTATCGCCAAATGGTCAAACATTTCTCCAAATAACCGCTCAGTGAATGGCACCAATGTTGGAAATAACAGGGAAAGCGTGAAAATCCCTACAGTCAGAGTCAACGGAAAACCAACCACAAATACAGAGAGTTGTGGTGTCATCCGGTTTAACATTCCTAGGGAGAAGTTCAGAACCAAAAGTAGGGTAATCATTGGCATTGCCAGCATCATGCCATTGATAAAAATTAGACTGGCACTTTGGGATAGCAACAGAAAACCTTTTGGATTCAATTGGGCTGATTGAATGGGAATGGAATAAAACGTATCTGCCAGAATTGATAATAGCCATAAATGTCCATCAAGAGCCAGGAACAGCAACATCATCATCATATTTAAAATGCGGGCTAAGATAGGCATATTCGGGCCACCAGTAGGATCAAAAAATGTGGCGAATGAAAGTCCCATTTGTAAGCCGAGCACTTCACCTGCGTGACGCACTACGGCAAAGGCGATCTGCATGGTCAGTCCCAAGGCCATACCAATCAATACTTGTTGTATCAAAACCCAAATTCCGGCAACAGAAAAAATCGGAATTTGTGGGGAGGGGAGGGTTGGAACGAGTACCGCTGTGATCGCTAACGCCAGGCCAATTTTAACTTTTATCGGTATCTGTTTTTCACTGAAAACGGGTGCTGTGCTGAACAATGCCAACAGACGCACCAATGGCCAGAAAAAATCGCTGACAAGGCGGGAAAGTGTTTCGCTATCAAACGGGATCATAATTAACCGATTATAACCGGAATACTGCTAAACAGAGTACGCATGTAATCCAGCAGTAAATTTAACATCCATGGTCCGGCAGTGACGATAGTCACGAAGACGGCCAGGATTTTCGGAATAAACGATAAGGTCATCTCGTTTACCTGAGTTGCCGCCTGTAATAAGCTGATGATCAAGCCACTGATTAAGGCAGATAAAAGAGGAGGTGCAGCCAGTGCTAACGCCACTTTCATTGCCTCAACACCGAGGGCCATTACCGATTCTGGAGTCATAATTTTCTCAAACCGCTTTTTGATCTTTATTCCAATAAGATTTAGGTCTTACGCTAAACATAAAAACTCTGTGCCAGTGAACCAAGCAAGAGTTGCCAACCATCTACCAAAACAAACAGCATAAGTTTGAACGGCAGTGAGATAGTGGCTGGTGGAACCATCATCATCCCTAACGCCATCAAGACACTGGCAACAACTAGATCGATGATCAGGAACGGAATGAAAAGAGTAAAGCCAATCTGGAACGCGGTTTTCAATTCACTGGTAATAAACGCAGGGACGAGCACGCGCATTGGAACAGCATCCGCCGTTTCAAATGCACCCTGATCGGCAAGACGGGCAAACAGTGCCAGATCATTTTCCCGTGTCTGACGTAACATGAATTGGCGTAAAGGCTTGGCTCCCTGATCTAGTGCGACTTCCAGTGTGATTTTATCCTCACTGTAGGGCAGGTAAGCGTTTTGATAAACTTTATCGAATACCGGCGCCATGATGAAAAAAGTCATAAATAACGCCAAACCTAACATAACCTGATTAGGCGGAGCAGAAGGTGTTCCCAACGCATTGCGCAGCAAACCAAGTACAATAATGATACGGGTAAAACTGGTCATCATTAGCAGGGCTGCGGGAATGAACCCCAATGCTGTGATGAAAATCAGGGTTTGGACTGGCAATGACCAACTTTGTCCGCCATTGGCTAAGGGTTGGCTGATGATTCCAGGAAACTCGGCTGCCGCGTTCATGGGGAACAGTGGTAGCAGGAGCGCCATAAACAGAGTCGTCAAACGCATTAGAGAAAGCCGCGAGACAAATTCTTTGCCTGTCATAAAAAAAACGCTATTTTTCATCATCATCCTTGTCATTTTTGCTTTTTCGCTGGAGTGTATTTTTTAGCATCTGACCAAATGGCAGCGACTTTAGCGCGGTTTCCTTGTTTATGTTGTCAGGGGGAGCAGGCATTTGATGCAGCATATTAATCTGTTGGGATGTGACTCCTAAAACCAGCCAGTTATCCTCGACTTCTACCACAACAACCCGTTCTTTTGGCCCAAGGGAGCAACTTGCCTTAACGTTTAGCAAACGATGATTTTTGCTTTTAGCAGGGGAAAAACCCAAACGGCGAACTAGCCATGTTATGAAGAAAATCAGCAATAAAACACCGCCCAGAGCACTGCTGACTTGCATCAGCGTTTGACTGGCTGGCAGGGGATCACTATTGCTTGTCTGTTTGATCGTATTCACATGGGCATGGCTAGCTGCCGTGTTAACAGGTGCAGCATCAAGTGCTGCATTCTGTTGAAATGATGTATGAACGAAAGGCTGGTTCGCCATCATAGTTAACGACTCAAGCGACGCATGCGCTCAGAAGGGGTGATGATATCTGTGATACGGATACCGTATTTATCGGATACGACAACCACTTCTCCTTGCGCTATCAAATAACCATTAATCAGAATATCCAAGGGTTCTCCCGCCAGACCATCAAGCGGAACAACTGATCCTTGTGACAGTCTCAAAAGTTGTTTGATGGTCATTTTAGTACGACCCAGCTCGACAGAAAGCTTGACAGGAATATCCATGATCAAATCAATATCGGAAAGTTGGGCTAACGCATCCTGCGCTTCCAGATTTTCGAATATTGACGCGCCGCTGTCAGAGGTTTGCTGTGCGGCCTGTTGTTCCAGCGCTTCTGCCCACATATCTTCAGTCGAGCTGGTATCTGTGGGTTGTTTAGCATCACTCATTGGGCTTTTCCTCATCCAGAGCAGTTAAAACAGGGTTAATAAGGTGTTCAACACGCAGGGCATATTGCCCGTTTAGTGTTCCATATTGACTGGTGAGCACAGGCACACCATCAACGTGAACGATTAGACGTTCAGGTCTTTCAATCGGCAAAACATCGCCTTTTTTCAATTCAAGTATCTTTGACAGCCGCAGAGGGATATCAACAAAGTTAGCCACCAGTTCTAATTCTGAATGTTGAACTTGCTTCACTAAACTTTCACGCCACTGGCTCTCTTCCTGACGTATATTTTCCACGGGGGGATTGGTCAGGCGCTCGCGTAGAGGCTCGATCATGGCGAATGGAATACAAATATTGAATTCCCCGGTCAATGCACCGATTTCTACCTGGAACGGTGTAGTCACCACGATGTCATTCGGTGAAGTTGTGATATTGGTGAATTTCACCTGCGTTTCGGAACGCACGTATTCCACTTCAAGTTTAAAGATGGAATCCCATGCGTCACGATAGGCATCCAGTGCCAATTTCAGCATCCGATTGATAATCCGTTGTTCGGTATAGGTAAATTCACGGCCTTCCACTTTGGTTGGAAAACGGCCATCCCCCCCAAACAAGTTATCAACGGCGATATAAACTAAGCTAGGTTCGAAAGCGAATAGTGCAGTTCCCCTCAATGGTTTCAAGTGAACCAGATTGAGGTTGGTTGGTACGGCCAGATTGCGGGCAAATTCGTGGTAAGGCTGAACCTTGATAGCGCCGACCGTAATATCCGGGCTACGGCGTAGCATGTTAAATAGCCCCATCCTGAATTGGCGGGCAAAACGTTCGTTGATGATTTCCAGTGACTGCAAACGTTCGCGTACAACACGGCGTTGAGTGTTGGGATCGTAAGGACGAACCTCATTTTCTCGGGACGCAGTTTGTTCTACGTCATCAACAGAGGCACTGTCACCATTGAGCAGAGCGTCGATCTCTGCTTGTGAAAGAATATTGTCACTCATTGTGATTATCGCAGAATAAACGTGGTGAATAATACATCGGTGACTTCTTGATCGGGTTCACCGGGTATTAGTGTCGGGTGTAGTATCTGTTTGATATCTGTCACCAAATGCTTCTTGCCATCATCTTTTGCCAGATCGGTAGCTTCCTGACGAGATAATAACAATAACATGCGGCTACGAACTTCTGGCAGATATTCATGGAAGCGCTGACGGATTTTCTCGTCAGCCAGACGCAATGTGATGCCAACGTGCAAGACACGATCGAAATGATCTTCGTTGTCGATCAAATTGACAGTAAAAGGCTCCAGAGTCATAAATACGGGGGCATCAATAACTTTGGTTTTTTTGCTACTGTTATTAGCTGGCTGGCTCATTACCCACCAGCTATACCCACCGAAGGCAACACCAAGGACAGCAATCAGTACTAACAGTATCATCCAAATTGGATTTGTGCGTTTATTCTCGTGGCTATAATCAGACATGGACAGACAAATTCCTGTTTTCTATTGCGAATAATCTCCGCGCATTCCGTGGCGAAGCCCTTATCCATCAAAATCGAAATCAATTATCCCGCGTCTTTGTTCCAGCAATGGCTGGAACAAACGGGGAAAAAACTATTAACTCATACGTTTGTTATCGACCGTTTTCGTTTTATTCCAATGCTTCACGAAATTAGGCTCATGTTTAGGTGGATAATTAGGCAAAAGTATCAATACCTCCTCGGATAGGGGTAATTTGTTGAGGTGTTACCCTAATGGCTGATGCATGAGCAGGCGTGATCCCTGTTGCAGCCGCTAAATCAGGCTCTTGAGTTTCTGCATGGGAATTAGCATTACTATTCGAGTTATTGGCATGGTTATCAGCAAAATACGCGTGTTGTCCATTACCTTGGGTATCACTGTTGACGCTGCTTTGCGCTAATTGAATGCCATTTTCAGCCAGCGCGTGGCGTAATCCTGGCAATGCAGCTTCCAGAGCCGCACGAACATTTTGATGGGCGGAAACAAAATGCAATTGTGCCTGATTGTCTTCAACGCTCATGCGGATGTGTAGAGCTCCCAGTTCTTGAGGATGTAAGCGAAGCTCTGCCTGTTGCAGACCATTACGGTTAAAGAACAGAACATGTTGATTGAGCTGTTGCTGCCACTCTTCGCTGCCAAGATGAGCATTCAATAAAGGTGTAGTGAAAGGTGTAGTGAAAGGTGTAGTGGTACTGTTAAGCTGAAATTGTCCCGTTGTGTGTTGTCCGGCTGAAAGCAGAGGAGGGGGTGCTAATACCGTCGGTGAGTCGATAGAAGCTGTTTCTACTGCCGAGGATGTCAATGCAGGAGCTGCTTGTATTGCCATCTGGGGCAGATTTGGATCTTTACTATTGCCTGAAACTGTCTCTATGGGAAGAGTATTGCCAGACTCAGTTTTATTATTGGTGGCAGGGTTATTGGTAGCTAATTTAAGTTGTCCGGCAAGCGGCGTTAATTCAGATTGAAGACTGGAGAAACCTTCAGCCTTATTGTTCAGAGGGATTTCCTGTTTAGCAGAAAGTTGAATGTTTTTATCTTGCTCACCCACTTTAGGAGATTGTTCAGTAAGATTGATGTCAGTTAATTTGTTATTCTTGGCACTGTTATCCAATAGGGTGATAGCAGTGCTGTTTTCGCTATCCAGCCATTCATTTTTCAACAATAGATTTTCTAACGATGAATTTTTCATCAACTCAGGTGAATTTTCAGGAAGAACAGCGGAATTTATATGGGGGGTAAGCAGCCCAGCAAGCTGGATTGGCATTGCTGCACTTAATGCTTCGACAGATAAGAGATCTTCATTGTTCAATACAGCAAATTTTGGTGATGAATTTTGCAGTAATGCATTTTTTGACGATGTATTATCTATCAACTCAGGCGAGTTTTCAGGCAGAACAGCGGAATTTGTATGAGGATTAAGTAATCCAACTTGCTGGATCGGTATCTCTGCACTTAATACTTTATTTGGTAAGAGATCCTCATTGTTCAATACAGCAAATTCAATACTGTTTTCTTGCGGGGTTGTTGCTATCTGTGGTTCATTCTTGACCACATTCTTGACCACATTGTTATCTGACATTATTGCCAACTGCGACCAACCGCTTTCTGCTGTTTCATCAGAAGTGGATTTTTCCTCTTTCAGGCTATTTTTATCTGCCTGAATAGTGTGCTTCCGCATAGAGACTGTTTCTGCGTCGAGGAGTTGCCCAAATTGAGAAGAATGGTTACCGATTCTAGCCTTATTCAAAGTCGGTTGACTTTTATCTGTACCTTTGTCTGTGAATTTTAAATCAGTAGGCAAAAGAGTGAGACTCATTGTTTCATTCTCCGTTGTGCACCGCGCTGTGCGTACTCGTCCATTTGTTTTTGCTCCACGCGATTTTGGTGTAACTTCAAATTATGCTCTGCCCGTTGGTGCAGTGTGTCAAAGGCGTTCAGGCGTTGCTGTTTTTCTTGCCATTGGGACATGGCTTGCTCAAGACGTTTTTTCCATTGGTTGAGCTGTGCTCTGTGCTGTTCTATTGCCATTTCTAGCGTTTTCATAAACTGCTGGTAATTTTGCCAAGTCGAGCAGGACATACCACTGCTGAGCGTGTCATTCAGACGGGTGCGATATTCATCCTGATAATTCATTAATGCCGTGAGTTGTTGCTCCATTTGTTGGTGACTTTGTCGAATCTGTGCAAGTTGGGATGCTGCTTTTTCTGCCGCATCCCGGGCAAGTTCACGCAGGGTCATGAGAGGGGAGTGTTGTTGCATGCATTTCCTCGAATTAATCACCAAACAGACATCAGCGTTACTAATGACATCAATAGTAAAGTTATATCGGCACCGTATTGATAAATGTTATATCCCTTAATAAAAGTATTTTTTGGTAAGGGATTTTTCGGCTAAGTTCCTATAGGCAAAATATTATGTTGGTAATAATTGTTGAAGTTGAATGCAGGCCGCATCGTATTCGCTACACTGGTCAATACCTTGTTGCAGGAATTGAGCCATATGAGGATAAAGCTCAATCGCCCTGTCAAGTAGGGGATCACTGCCTGCTGCATATGCACCAACGTTGATCAAATCTCGGTTGCGTTGGTAACTGGAAAGCAACTGTTTGAAATGTTGCACTCGCCGATAATGGGTATTATCGATCAACGCAGTCATAGCACGACTGATAGAAGCCTCGATATCAATAGCCGGATAATGACCAGATTCTGCAAGCGAACGTGATAGCACGATATGACCATCCAGAATGGCTCGCGCAGCATCGGCAATCGGATCTTGCTGGTCATCACCCTCTGTCAGCACGGTGTAAAATGCAGTAATGGAACCACCATCACTGACACCATTACCGGCTCTTTCCACCAATGCTGGTAATTTAGCAAATACAGAAGGAGGGTAACCTTTGGTTGCTGGCGGTTCACCGATAGCCAGTGCAATTTCGCGCTGCGCCATGCTATAACGGGTCAGAGAATCCATGATTAACAAGACATGCTTACCTCTGTCTCGAAAATCTTCGGCAATGCGCGTTGCATAAGAGGCGCCTTGCATTCTCAGCAAAGGTGAAACGTCGGCGGGAGCGGCAACGACGACAGAGCGTGATAATCCCTCCGTACCCAAAATGTTTTCGATAAAGTCCTTGACTTCACGACCACGTTCACCAATCAATCCCACAACGATCACATCCGCTTGGGTATAACGAGCCATCATGCCAAGCAGCACACTTTTTCCGACACCGGAGCCGGCAAATAAACCCATACGTTGCCCACGTCCCACTGTCAGCAGGGCATTGATGGCACGAACACCAACGTCCAATACATGGCTGATGGGCGTTCTTTGCAGGGGGTTAAATGGTGTTGTTGTCAAAGGGGCACGATAGCTTGTATCAGGGGCAGGTAAACCATCAAGAGGGCGACCTGCACCATCCAGAACTCTACCAAGTAATTCGGGTCCCAGAGGCAAGCGGCGTCCGGCTCCTGTATCTTCACCATAAGAACGGGCATAGACCCGGGCGCCTGGCACAATACCTTCCAATTCTTCTAGTGGCATCAGCAACAGTTTTTCGCCATTGAAACCGACGACTTCACTTTCAACTTCTTCAACCGTGTTGCCATTCTGGCGTTCTATCAGGCAGGTAGCACCGAGAGGCATATGTAAGCCAGTGGCTTCCAGTATCAGGCCTGTGGCGCGGGTCAAACGTCCATAGCGACGTACTTTTGGTGTTTTTTCCAGGCGCTTTTCTAATGAATCCAAAGTTGTCAGCCAGCGGCCAAGTCTTGCCGTCATCACAGTTCCCCCGGTGCTGCCAGACGGCACATTTCATGCCAGCGGGTTGCTAAACTGGCATCCATATCTCCTTCATCGGTGCTGATTTTACAGCCACCTGGATGCAGTTTGTTATCTGCAACCAGGCGCCAGCCGTGCAGCGCTAAAACTTCTCCCAGTTGTTGCTCAATCTGAGGAATATTCTGTGGATGGACACGCAATTGGGGTTTGCCGCTGAACATAGGTTCTTGCTGGATAAATTCGCGGATTTGATTCAGCAGGGCAGTACCATCACAAACTACAGGCTGCCCCAAAATATGATGGGTAGCAGTTAATGCAAGTTGCATCAGGCGGGAAGCAATAACGGTATCCAATCCATCCAATGAATGGCTAAAATCCGTTAGCAAGGCTTTCCACTGATCAATAATAATTTGCTGCTGTTGTGTAGTTTCTTGCAAACCTTGTTCCAGCCCTGCTTGTCGGCCTTCCTGAACCCCTTGTTCATAGCCTTGAATCTGGCCTTCTGCAAAGCCCTGAACATGACCAGATTGACGAGCCTGCTCTTTTAGCTCGTCCAGTATTCTTGCTTGTTCCAGTAGCCGATCCTGTTCGCTTGGCGCCTGCTCCTCGTCTATTGGTTCCAGTTTTGCCTGCAAAGTTTCCCACTGAGTCAGTTCGCCTGGCTGCCACGGCCGCCAGTTTCCATTATTCGACTTATCAGACATAGGTATCGTCACCACCATTTAGGATCATTTCGCCACTTTCTGCCAGACGACGAACAACAAGCAGAATGGTTTTCTGTTCGGCTTCCACTTGAGACATCCGTACAGGGCCTCGGTTTGCCAAATCATCGCGCATGATTTCAGCAGCACGCTGCGACATATTGTTGAGGAAGTGGTCGCGCAATGCCTGATCGCAACCTTTCAATGCCACAAGCAAGGAGTCGGTGGAAATCTCCTGCAACAAACGCTGGATACTGCGATCGTCCACGTTGATAAGATTTTCGAACAGGAACATTTCATCAATGATTTTCTGCGCCAGTTCGTTATCGTAGGAACGAACTGCTTCAATGACACCTTCTTCTTGCTGACTTTTCATCAAATTGATGATTTCTGCCGCAGTACGAATACCCCCCATCTTGCTGCGCTTCAGGTTCTGACCATCCAGCAAGTTATTCAGTACTTCTGTTAATTCTGCCAATGCGGATGGTTGTACACCACCAAAGGTGGCTATACGCAGCATGACATCGTTACGCAGGCGATCATCAAACAAGGCAAGAATATCGGCAGCCTGACCACGGTTCAGGTGAACCAAAATGGTGGCAATGATCTGCGGATGTTCACCACGGATCATATCAGCTGCCATTTGTGGCTCCATAAAGTTGAGGGTTTCAATGCCCGTCGTGGTATCACGGGACTCAAAAATATCCTCAAGCAGGCTAGAAGCCCGTTCTTCACCTAATGCTTTGATCAGTACATTGCGCAGATAGTCGTTAGCGTTGATGCTGAGGGCAGCATATTGCTCCGCATCTTCTTCAAACTCTGCCAGTACTTCAACTAGTTGTTGATTGGAGACTTGTTTCATCCCTGCCATCGCAATACTCAGTTGTTGTACTTCTCGGGAATTCAGGTGTTTAAACACCTCGGCCGCCTGATCTTCTCCCAGGCTCATTAACATGACGGCACTTCTTTCTGTTCCGGTCAGGCTCATTGTTCGTTACTCATCCATTGACGGATCACCAGCGCGACGACGCGAGGATCTTTTTCTGCAAGTTCACGGAGACGCTGGCTTTGGAGCTCAACATTGACACGTTGGCGAGCTAGGTTACGACGCATTTTTTCGTCTAATTCAGTATTGGTTTCTATTTTTTTCTGTTTCAGTTGGTTCTTTTGTGCTTCCAGGGCAACTTTTTCTGCCGCACGTTTTTTGGCGATTTGTGGCACGATCATCTTACGCCACAGTAACCACACAACCAGTACCAACAACAACCAACGGCTTGCTTCCAACAATTTCTCTAATAAGACAGGATTCTGCCAGACTGGCAAAGGTTCTATCACTTCGGCTATATCATTGAATGGTGTGTTAACCACATTTAGGCTATCACCACGCTCAGTAGAGAAACCCATTGCTTCACGGGTTAATGCTTCGATTTGTGATAGCTGTTCTGGTGTCAGGGCTTGTGTTTCAGGGCCATTTTTTCCCTGAGCGGTGGTATAATTGACCACAACAGCAACTGAAAGACGTTCCACCATACCAGCCTGCAATTGTGTATGACGAATAGTGCGATCCACTTCATAGTTAATGGTTTCGTCATAACGGTTATTGTGGTTGTCACTTAATATGCGCTCGTAGCTATTGTTTCTGTTAGCGTTATTGCGCTGTTGAGCAGATTTTTCATTACCTTTTTCGTCACCGTTGTCTTTGGTATTTTTGTTTGGCTTTTCAATTGGTGCACTTGGCGCGGCACTTGGTTGATTTGATAATGCACCTGGCACTCCACCTACCAATGGTCCACCACTTTGTTCGCTGGTACTGTTCTGTTTGGAACGGACAGCAGCCTGGTTCGGGGGTTGGTTAGGTTTATATTCTTCTGCTGTTTCTTCGCGACGGGAGAAATCAATTTGTGCGGTTACCTGTGCATGCACGTTACCACGGCCAACTACAGGCGCCAGGATGGTTTCAATCCGATGTTGGAAACGATTTTCTACTTCCTGTGTATATTTCAACTGAGTGGTATTTAAATCACGGCCAGTGGCATCGCTTTGTGTTAACAGGCGTCCAGATTGATCAACAATCGTGACATTGCTGGCGGGCAAGCCGGCAACACTGCTTGAAATCATATGCACAATAGCATTGATTTGTCCTTCATCCAGCACTCGGCCTTGCAGTAATCCTACTGTTACTGAGGCTGATGGTGATTTTTGTTCACGAACGAACAGAGAAGGTTTAGGCAGAGCCAAGTGGACACGGGCACTTTGGACTGGGCCCAGTGATTCCACGGTGCGTGCCAATTCACCTTCCAGAGCGCGCTGATAATTTACCTGTTCACTGAACTGGCTGATACCGAATTTTTCTTTATCCAATAGTTCGAAACCCGCAGCTCCCCCTTTGGGCAACCCTTGCTGTGCCAGTTTCAGGCGAATCTCATGTACTTTATCGGCAGGGATCATGAGTGCTGCGCCATTTTCGGCAAAACGGTAAGGGATATTCATTTGGGTTAATTGCGTAACGATCTCGCCACCATCCTTATCGCTCAAATTGCTGTAAAGCACCCGGTAGTCGGGGCTGCGCAACCAGAGAAATAGGGCGATGACGATAGCAATGGCAGCGGAGCCAGCAACTAATAACGGAACTTTTGGATCAGCTTTTATCCTGCTGATGATAGCGTTGAATCCTTTATTTTGGTTTTCAACGTCGGTTGTTGCTGCACTCATAGACGATCCTTGCCTTGCTGGTCAATATGAATACTAAAAGCGTGGCGTAACAAAACAGACTCCCCATACGCAAGCGAAAAGATTCTTCCTATTATTAATTCCATCATTATTCGCTGTTCACACCTCTTTTAATGGCACAATAAGCTTCGAATTTTTACTTCAATTACCCGCTTTAGTTTAGGAAGGCTATGTTACGGTGGCACCACATAATCAATAGGGTGATTTAACGCGAGGTTTTTATGTCAATTCCGGCAATTGAGGGTGTATTGCAACAGATACAGGCTCAGGCATTACAAGCAGCAAATGTTGCCAAGCCCATCCCAGTACAGGGTAGTTTTGCCAGTCAACTGACTGCGGCGGTAGAAAAAATAAACCAAACCCGCTTGAAAGCGACAAAGCAGGCACAAGATTTCACTCTGGGGGCCCCAGGTGTGGAGTTAAATGATGTCATGGTAAATATGCAAAAATCGAGTATTTCTCTGCAAATGGGGATTCAAGTAAGGAATAAACTGGTTAGCGCCTATAGTGAAATTATGAATATGCAGGTTTAGATATTTATCTAATTGATTTTAAATAAATATTTATTTCCCATTAATTACTTGGGGCACATATGGGGCAACTGCGAGTCTTTCATTTAATAATTTAATTTGGTCATCGCTATTTTCACTCATCCACGCACCGTAAACACTATGAACCATTTGTGACGAAACATGTCCCATTTGAGTTGCGATAAATGAAGGGTTGGCGCCAGCGGAAAGCATCCAGCAGGCGTATGTATGTCGTGTTTGGTAGGATTTTCTGTGTCTGACGCCTGACCTTTTGATTAGGAAATTCCAGATTTGCCCGAATCCCCCAGGGGAATAGAATTGCGTTCTTAACCCGTTGCTGGCGGTTAGAACCCCGTAAGGGACAAGACAGGCCAATATGCAATGATGATGATGGAATGTTGATTTCTCAGGTCGTCGATTCCGTCATGTGCATTGACCAAAAAGCCTACGGTATTTTACTGAGTTACTACTCCCACGGTGCCTCGAAACTGGCGATTGCATCTTACTATTACCGAGTTGCAAATCCACGCAAAATGATGACCCGTTCTGGAGGTCGATTTAAAAAACCGTCTCGCGGTACATGTCGTCGTGAAGTTGATGAGATTTTAAATGCGAGCATCTATCTTTTGTATCAACCTCTACAAAATGCGTTTAATTCACGTAAACGTGTAGAGAAAATTAAAAAGATTGCATAAAACGTGTTGACATCAATGAGCAAATGAGCAATACCTTCTGATAAGGTTGCCGTAAGTGTTTCTTAGATGGCTTTCCAGAATTTCCAGACCTCGCTTCGGCGGGGTTTTTTGCTGCCCTTTATTCAATAAAAGTATCCAGAATCAGCAGCAAATTTCAAATTTACACTCCAGCGGATTACTCTCTTGATGAATAGACAGATTTTATAATGCATCACCACATATTCATGCGTATTAGCTGTTGTGTGGTTGTATCCCATTGAGATAAAAATTTGCCTTAAGTAATATCAACCGGCGGTTTAGCAGTAGGATGAAATGACCTTTAACGATAAATAAGTGAGGAAATGATGTCTGATGTTAATAAGCTGGATGATAAACAATGCCCGTTTGATCCTGACCAATACAAAATTGATACTCTAGCTGCGCCAGTTGGCACTTCCCCATGGGCACTGATTCAAGTGTATTTAGGAAATAAGGTGCACCGTAAAGACTGGGATGTGCCTGATGAATACATACACCTTGTTCCTGGTAGTGGTAATGATGAGCCAGAAATTAAAAAACGCGATAAGCATGGCGAAATGACATCTTGGCAACCGACACAGGAAGATTTGATGGCTTGTGATTGGGAATTAGTAAAGCCGGAAATAAAACCAAAGCCAGTTGAATGTATGCTGTCTTTTGATCTTCAGGTAGGGACTAGCAAAGTTAAATTTCCTTATAGGGAACTACAGTCTCAAAATTGGGGATATTCGACTGTATCCCCAGAAAATGATAGCCCTCCTTACGGCATTTTGACTAATTTCCAAAGCACTATAGGATTTGGAAACATTTTAGAGTTCTGTCTCGTAGAGTCCCCCATTGGTCATTTTACTTTCATGCCATTGACATCTGACACCAAAATCCAACCAGACCTGAGAAAAAAGGATTTTGAAGTAACAGTGGATGGTTCAACTTATAATCTTGGTTCTACCCCTAGTGACGTTGTTATAGATGGTTCAGATTCATTGGGCTATTATTCAGATGGAGCAAAACAACTAGGCGACCTACTGAAACAAAACGTAGGTAATACGCTTCATTTTTGCTTCAACTGGAAATGATCCCCAAATTCACACCCTGAATCCAAGCCTCGCACTCGCGGGGTTTTTTGCTATCTACCCGTAGTCAACTTAGCGTTGACGACTCGAATGGGGGCGATTAACGCCTATATCGTAGTTAAATCAATATATTAGGTGTGATTTGATATGTTTCGATCAACGTATTGATCAGGATTAGAGAACACCCCATGAAGGATGAATTCGATGGCTTTATTCAACTCCTGCAAAATATGCAGTAGTTCAAAATCCCGATATCGGAATTCCGGCATCGGAACAAATTCAAATAGTTAGGAATTCCGAACGGCTCATTATCCAAGGCTGCGCATGGCGTGGCTTTTTTTGTTGATTATCTTTTTTGATTACATAATAAATTATTTAAATTTCAATATTTGATTGAAGTTATTTTCTATCGAAATATGACTGTATAAAAGAACACTTAGAAACCTAAAAGGCATTGTATAGAATGAAGCTCCATAATTTACCGATGGAGTTAATTCTAAATGTCAGAAGAAACAGGTCATGTAACATTTTTTGAGGTGAAAAAGTTAGGCTTTTATCCATGCAATAACTTAGAAGAGCTTCAAGGTCCTTCTGCTGAGGATATACTTAATAATTTAGTTACATGGGTAAATAGTAATATTTTTGAGAATACTCTTCCAGTAACCGATGATAACCGTTTACGCAAGAAGGTATACTGTCGTAGTGTTTATAAATGCCCCCAGACAGGAGATTATTTCTTTGTGCTCTGGAAATCAGAAGAAGATGGCAATGGAAATATACAAGGAGTAGAGTCTGATGCTAGTGTTACAGAATCCGCTGATAATATAATTATGCTCTCTTCTGAGAGGAGGAATGGAAAGAAATACATTTGGGGGAAACCATGTTATTACTGGTTTATCCCAAAATTGAATAAATTTGCATCAATAAAATTTCCTCACTCAAGCACGGATACTTATTTATTTGTAAGATACATAAGAGATTATGTTAATTTCAGAATGGATTATACCGGAAGAAAACTCACTAATGTCCAAAAGAAAAATAGCTTAGGTAAACCCTTTTCTTATCAGACAGCGACATTTGAAAGTGAAGATGGAAAAAATAGAGTTAACTTCCTATTTGAATGCCAGCAGTTTATGAAAAATGCCGGAAGATGATCAGAAGTAAGATATTTGAAAAGGAACCGAAAGATAATTATGGGAAGAACTTGGACTAAGTGGGAAGTTATGGAGAGTCAATTGTAATTCCTTTTCAGTATGTGAAAGGCAGACCAAACGGAATTGAGCTTGGTCTGCCCTCTGACGTTGTCAGGTTCAATCAGTTTAACCCGCTTACTCAGACTCGTCATTGAATAATTTACCTTGCAGGCGATCCACTTCCTCCTTTCGAACACGTTTTACTACGCTGTAAATCCATTGAACAGAAACACCAAATTTACGTGCCAGTTCGTGGTGATTCTTACCGTTAAATTTATTGAAGATTTCCCGATCGCGCAGGCTGACTTTCCAAACCATCCCCATAGGGAAATAGACATTCTGACCGCCCCAAACCTGCATCATACGGTTCGCGACAGCCTCCCCAATTTGTTCAGCTAGTACAGGGTCAACATTGATAATCTCACTGACTGTACTGGCTGTATGTTGTGCTAACTCGATCAATAATTCAGGGCCTTTGCTACGAAAATTATTCACATCATTCATGCTTTTTTCCTCGTAACGCGATGTTGCCACTTCTTCAACTTTTCAATAACACGACTGGCTTGGGCTGAATTCAGCCATTGTAAGCTGTCGATACCTGTTTCACGTTTAACCCATTGAGCCAATGCCTGTTCCGAACTGTCGCGGACAATCCCCATAGAAGCCATTTCTAACCATAAAGCGCGTATCTTTTTTGATTGAGGATGGCTATCTAATCGACGCGATGTTTCGGATTTCTTTGCTGGCTTAATCTTAAATCCCCGTTTTTTCATGGTTTCCAGAACGCGGGTTAACTGCGGGATATCCATGTCCCGCGTAGAGGTTTTCTTGGTTTCTGAAAGAAGCATCTGGCGATAGGTGTCTTCGTCCAGTTTTAAGTTACTACGTGCAATATGGATAAGCTGAATAAGTTTTTGTCTTGTCATCTTACTCGTCCTCTGCCATGCACTCTCGAATTGAGTAAACCAACATTGCCAAAGTCGCTGGCCAAGTAAAGAAAATGAAAGACCATACCAGTATTAATTTGATACCACGGTATCTGTCCAGATACCCAAGAGTGCGGTGCAATTCAGCTGTAGCCCATCCGATATAGCAGAACAAAAAGATGAAATTAAATATCATACTGTACTCCCAATTTTCATTTGTTCCTGCCCACTGACGGGTTGATGTAATCTGACCAATTCACCTTTGCGATAGCCTGCATTCATGGCATCCATACTGCCCCTTGCTTTTTTGGCTTCCCGCCCACTAACTTCCGTGGTGTTGGCATACTTTTCTTTGAGCCATTGATAAACTAATTCCTCTTCTTCTTGGCTCATTGATAACCTTACAATCTCATTAAGAACAGCAAGTACCCAACCTTCCGCGAACTTATCTCCTCTGCTGGTTTTGGTGGTTTTTTTCAGGCACTTATTTTGATTATTGATGTATTCCTTTCTGGCTTTCATTAACTGACGCCCCAATACTTCATAGGTATAGGCAGCTAACGCTGTACGTTCTTTGGGGCCATAAAAACTAACCTGGGTATCTACTCTATTTAACAGCAGTGAACACACCCCAAATGCATCCCTAATAATTGCAATCAGGCCTAACATATAAACAGGAGGACGACGTTGACCAACAGGCCAATAATCACTGATACTTTCGTCAATATCACTTAATGCAATTTCGTCTTCGCTGATGCTATAGGCCTGCATTAATTTCTGTGCGCGTCTTAGTGCAACTGCGGCTTCATGTGGGTTAGATGATTTTGACAAGGCGTAGAGTTTTTTGAGTTTACTTATGATTCTTTCATTATTGTGGTTCATATGTTTCTCCCAATAATTCTGCAATACGATGTAACTTTTGAGTTTTGTGATATTCGATAGCTTTACCCAGTCCATTCTGGCGAAGCTGTTCAATCATAATTTCTACATCCGCGATCTTTTCAGCCAGACCATTTTCAAAGCCATGAAAATTCAGAACCCGACAGGCTTCGGCAGACAGCTCGCTGGCCTCCTCGGCCAGCTTGCATAACTGTTTGTCATAACCCCATACCTGCATGGCTTTTTGGTATAAGGTTGTTTTATCCATTCACTGTCTCCAGCGGCTGTAAATCCCATGCAGCGACAGAAACACCATATTGTTGACTACAATGTGGGCAAACCAAGATTAGATCTACAACCCACTCACCAAATTCAGGAGACTGAATAATATTGGCTTGTTTCAAATTCATTTGTTCAACAGGTTTTTTGCAGTTATTACATGTTATTTTCATCAATATATTCCTTACTTAATTTCCTGTTCGAATGGGATAATTGAAAAATCTTCTTTACCTGAAATAATCGATATTCCTTTTATTTCTTTAACTGCATTTTTATCAGCTAAAATAGCCTCCTTATTAATTTCTTCTTTTGTTCTAATAAACCTGTCTAATTTGAGAATCTTTAATGCCTTAATAACCACATCCACGCCTTTAATGGAAACTGACTCTGGCCTCGTCCGCCAGGATACTTCCCCTGTTATCAAGTTTGCCGTCTTAGTTTTATGGCTATTTGTAATTTCATTACGATTAGCTTCACACCATATCTGAACGCCTTTCTGCAATATGTTAAGCTCTGCCTTTAGCGCTTCAATTGTGGGCGTGTTTCTATTAGCAATGACAGCAATTTCGTCATTAATTTTGGTTTCAATTCGGGTCAATTCACGTTGTATGTCACCAATTTTTTTAATATCCGCGCTGACCTGCTCACGGGATTGCGGGGTATAGGAAGCCGCAGCAGCTTTAAGCCGCATTTTTCTCTTTGTCATATTTATTTATCCGTTAATTAATGTATTAGTTTTTTACTGATGCTATCTTTAAAAACTTCTGTAATAGAAAAAAACTGTTCTTCCAGCAATTATTTGTATATGTGCTTCAATTTTTACGGCCATAATCTAACGAACCTCCCATGCAATACGGCATTGATATAGTTGGAATTGATATTTTTCATACGCTCCATGTTCATCATGACCAAATCCATACCTGACAGCCCGTCTACTTTCTTGATATCGGCGGCAATGAACATCATTTTGTACAACGATGGTTGGGCGGCTTTGCTGGTCGATATCAATTCGGCTGACTGTAAATCCTTGCGTTGATAATTTATTAATGGCATGTCCAACGCGTGATAAGGCAGTTTGAATATGCATATTGTCAACATTAATGGTTAAGGCAGGACTTTTTTTCATCGTGACATCCTCAGTTAACACTGCGAATAATATTGGCATCAACCGTAGGTATCTCATTAATAGCAGCCATATTCATTGCCGCAGTCACCAGGTTACCTATCGCTAATGGATATAACAAACTCACTGTTTCTCTACCGCCGTGACGACTAAGACACAAGCGATCTCGAATAGCGGCAATCGCGCTATTATCCAGAATTTTGTTCGTTTCCATGCCCACCCGACCAAATTTAAAGTCCAGAAAAGATTCCAAATAATCATTAAGCGGACGCAAGTTAACGACTTCGCAACGTTGTACCACTTCGCGAACTTCTTGATTTCGTTCTGACAGTTTCAATTCAAGCTCAGGCTGTCCAACTAAAATGATAGATAGCAGTTTCTTAAAACCATCTTCCAATTCAAAGAATCGTTTGAGGTGCTTCAAGGTCGGTAAAGGTAATGAGTGTGCTTCTTCTATTATCAGAACATGTTGATAACCTGCACGAGAACTGTCTTTCAATATCCTGTGCAACTGACGGAAACGTGCTTCAGGTGATCGTTTTAAGTTTTCCAACGGTGCCAACGTATTTACAATGGCTTCAGCAATACTGGATGCCTTAAGGGTTTTACCTTTGACATCATTGTCTTCCATTGCCAATACATACGGCTCAATAACAATAATGGGGGTATTTTCCCGGTTAATACGGTCAATGAGGTCACGACGCAGTGTTGTTTTACCTGAGCCTGATTCCCCTGATATTGCCAGAAAACCACCATAACGTGCGGTTTGATACATAGCTTCCCGTACATAACGACTATCTGGCGTCATGAAAACATCTTCAGCGCTTTGAATGGCACTATCTTCGAATGGATCACGAAACAAACTAAAATGTTTCTTTGTTGCTGGAAATAGTACTTGTTTCTTTAGTAACATGTTTTCCTCCTCAGAAATGAGGGTTGTCTCTTTGTTATCGGTGCAGACATCTAATGGGTTGGTTGTCTGCACCACCTCAAAACTTTTTACTGTGTCAATCCCTTTACTCGTCAAAAAATCAGTAATACGTTGCTTTATTACCTCCGCATTCTGCCGTGGCCAGATATTATGATTAACAATTTGGGCTAATGCGGCTGCCGAAATTCCTGCTGCATTTGCAGCCGCACTTTGTGTTAACTGATGTGCTTGTAACTGTTGTTTAAACACCAGCATATTAATCCCCCGTTAAGCGGCTATAAGGATCATGAACTTTAATTGCCATTCTTTCTTTACCTTATCTATGTCATACAAAATTAATTACCGTTGATAATGTGGCGTACAACATGGGTTGATTGCTCCATGAACTCATCAGACAACACATCAATTTGATCTGCAGGAACACCGTTGGGAAAGCGTTCAACTATTAATTGGTAAAATTCACCACACCATGTTTTTCCCTGTGACTGGAACCTTTCGCGTAGTGTTTTGACAACATCAACGGGGTTTAGGAGCTGTTCAATACGCGGGCTGTATACTGTTGAAGATTGCCCACGTTTAGGCATATACGTCGGTGCATCGTTACGTTCAATATCCAGATAGGGATCAAACCGACCATTGAGAGGTAACGTTTTTAATTTACGGGCGCCCTCAGTTTCAGTGGCATTATTTGTTCCCATCACTTTTTGTTCAACTTCAGCCAAATTACGTTGTGCAATTGTGTGGGAAATAGCATGGAACTCACGGCCAATCACAGGGGCACCGAGGGCAAAACCGTGTTCATCTTTAACGACTTCATTAACCAGATGGAAAGCATCAAAGCCATCTTCACCCGTAATGACAACCTGGGCGACTTCATCACGCCACGGATTACGGGTGATCATAATGGAATCACCAACACCGACATGAGGAACTGTACTCACATCATACTCACGTCCCCTAAAAGAGACACGCAGGGTTGCCTGAACCTTACGGCTTTCTGGTGCGGCAACAGCCAATTCACGGCAAACTTCGATAGCAGGTGCCTTGACTAGCTGTTCAGCCGTAATTCTCAACCAGCAATCAGTACGGGTTTGTCCATATCGGCTATGTATTGCAGTACGGTTAAATTTCATTCGCCATAGCCGTGCTAGACGGTTGAGTTCGTCAATATCATCAACTTGACGAAAACGTAAGCCAGACTCGAAATTGCGTTCAATAATGTCACGTGCTTTTTCAACCGAGCCTGTAGCTCGGGCATTACGAGCCTTGTGTTGTATCATCTGAATACCCAGCGCCTTACACAAATTACGTAATGTAGGTGCGGTTAAAGCTGAGCCAGGGTCAGTAAATAAAATCTGGGGCACGCCATGTAACACATCTGCGTCACCGCGATCTTGCATAGCGTTGATCAATACCGAAGTAAAATTCTGGCTGGTTTCACCGCCAAACAAATATTCGACATATATCCAGCCACTAGTATGATCTGTCAGTTCAAACGACCAGACGCGATCATTAACAATACGTGCCAGATTTTTCGGTTTATTTTTGTTAAACTCAGCGACAGGCATCATACGCAGCCCGTTATCACCACCCTTATTTTTGTCAGGATTTTTCAGGTAATACAGTACACAAATTGAGGCGTCTAACTCCCAGACATGATTAGGATGTAAGCTGGCTAATTGCAGACTGGGTGCAGGTACTTTCAATTGTTCAGGGTGTAGCTTGTATTGTCGTAATGCGCGGCTGATGGCATCAACAGATAATGAGATAAATTCGCCCGTTTCAGTATCAATATGACCCGCGCTAATCAGGCCATTTGAACGCAGATCGTTAACTGCTTGTTCAAGGCTATATAGGCGCTTGCCTGTGTTACGTGTGGCTTCCATTAATACCCCTGAAATGAGGATGGCTTCTTCACGCGTTAGTGCGCTATTACCTGCATCAGAACGTTTCTTGCGGGGTTTTCTACCAGAAACTTCACCCAATTTTTTTATCAGTGTCGAACGTGACATACACAACTCCTCACAAGCCGCACGATATACCGCCTCTTTGCCGCCATGTCCGGCTTTATGTGCTGCTTGTGCAATAGCAACTAATCGTTCGGTCATTGTGGCGTTCATATTATTGCCCTTGTTTTTTCAGTTTCTTTTCCAGCATTTTCTTCAATTCACGGACAAAAGGTGCAGCATCATTACCTTGTATCTGTAATTCACCGTAATTTGTCAGAATTGAAAACCCTTGGCTCATATCATTCAGATGTCGGCTGACCGCATAATTCAATTTGGATCTAGTCATGTGCCTCGTCCTTTTCCATCCAGTCAGGGCGTTTGAATTCTTTTTCTTGCTCCTCTGCACCTTCTTTAGCCCAATCAGGAATCACGTCGTGTTCCCTGTATTCAGGTAAATTAAATTGGTTACGCAGATCACGGAATTTGATTTCAATGTCATCCAGTAATCCCGTCATAAACCCAATATGGCTAATGTCAGTACGCATCGTATGACTATTTAATTCAGTGAACCCATTGAAAAGATTGATAATTGCGGCATCAACAGCAAATGCCAATGAATTAACTTCCAGAGTTAGTGCTTCGCTTTCTTCTTCGGGTTTTTCATGATGAATTCGGCGCTGGAGTTTGTGCTGGATTTCAGACTTTTCTTCGATCAAATTGCTGACCAGTTCTTTCTTTTCTTGTACTGTTTGACGTGATATTTCGAGATCGTTACGTGTATCGCGTAACGCCTTGCGTAGTTCGCGGACAGACATGCGATCAATATCATCCAGTGTCAGGCCAGCAACAGTGCCACCTTCGGCTAATTCTGATAATTCGTCATCATCTTCTGTCATCAATTCAAATAACTTGGATTTTCCTAAAAGCGCCAACGTTGGCGCTTTTGGCTGTAATTGGGGCGACATAAATTTAATAGATGCTTGCATTAGCCTTTGAGCTGTACGTTCAGGAATTCCCAGTTCTTCTCTAACAATGGATTCGAACTCACCATGAGGTTCACATTCCTTCAAGATTGTGAGTCTTTTACCTGCTTCCAACATAGCTTCGGCACTCTGAGCCATATAAAACTTGGCTTCATGAACAATACGGGTACGTTCATAAGGCAGTCCATCTCCAAACTGTTCCATGATTTGCAAACGATGGGTTGTCATGGCATTAAGATTGACTTGCAGATCGTCGGCAAGTTGAACCTCTTCGGCCAGTTCTACTGATGTTGTATTTTTTGTACGTGCCATTATAGGAATTCCTTATTAATTAATTTCTGCTACCAGCTAAAACACGCTGATTCATTTCAGTGATTCTGGCTTGTGTATTAGACATTTCATTTGAGAATGATTGTGCTATTTGTAGTAATTGCATGCCCGGGGCATATCTACCGCTATCTAATTTTTGTGCCAATCCTTCTTCTATTAATGTATTTAGTGCACGATTAATATTTGCCGGAGATTCCCCCAATAATTCTGCTAATTCCCCATTACTCAGCCCAGATAGTGAATGACCACGTAAAGCTTTCATGACTCGTAATATGCGCGTTCCAGAACTGGAAACGTTAATTTTGCGCATGTCACAATCTCCTTTTTCAATATGTGATAATTTGTTACAAAAAGTGATAAATTGCTTATACTAAATACTCAAAGATGGTGTTTTTAGACCGAGCTTCACAGCTATTTCATGGGCCTTTCCGTAGTTAGCTTTGGATTGTCCATTTAGAACACGGTACACAGCTTCACGGGAATAACCGTTTTCTTGTGCCCATTGAGTAACAGTAATGCCGTGTTGTTGGAAACGGTTTTTAATTTGTTCAGGTGTCATGCTATAGCCTCCGGTGATGCAATGATGTTTGTAGGATATGTGATACATTATTGTCTCAATTTTGGGACTTGTAAAGGGTTTTGGTGACAAAAATGTCCCTTGGTGAAAGATTGAAAAAAGAGCGCGAACGATTGGGATTTAGTCAATCTGACTTCGCAGAGATGGTTGGCGCATCAAGAAAATCACAAATAAGATGGGAAAAAAATGAATCTGCACCAGGGGCTGACGCTATTAGCCTCTGGGCAAAAGCAGGTCTAGATGTAATGTATCTGATCACAGGGCAAGCTCAGCAATCAATTTTTACCGCTCAAAAAAACAATGAGATAGATGAAGAATTACTAGGAAAAATTGTTCGTCAACTAGATTCTATCGCAAGGCAATCTAACCGCCGTTGGACAGCAGATGAACTTGTCCTACAATCATCAAAAATATATAACTTTTTGATTAAAGAGTCTGCTGTAGATGACGCTAGAATTGATAGGGTATTGAAATTGGTTATTAATCATTAAAGAATGAAGGATTTATATGGACAACAGAGAAGAAAAACTTAGAACAATTGCAGAACAGGTTGTTGATAGTCTTAAACTACTTCCCCAAGATGGGCAAGAACGACAAGTAACTATCAGTGTTGGTGGTAATAGTCATGGTTCTATTCACGTGGGTTCAGTTGTCAATATTAATCCTCCTACACCACCGCGACCACGTGAGCTTCATGAAAGGGATGGTCAAGAGTTACTTGCAATGAAACAACAATTGCTGACGAAAAATAAAGATGCTAAATGGCGTTGTTATTTTAATACACCTTGCCTACTGTTCTTTAGTCTTGTACTTATGGCATTTGGGTTTGCCCTATGGAATGCTTATATGGTGCTTTGGGGTGGAGGGTCTAGTGGTTTATTGCTATTCAATGAGAAAACTTTGGTAATTTTTGTTTCTTGGAGTGTACTAATTTATATTTGTGGAAAAAAAATGGATAAGCATAGAAAAATAGAAAACATCATAATAGATGAAAATAAGAACATTATTGATACCATCAATGTCATTTTACGACGCAGAAATTCTTAATGAGATAATTATTTTCAATTTCATACAAGGTATGAGCTATGCGCAATTTATTAATTCCCACAATATTTCTTTTGGCAGGATGTGGTGATGTGGCTGAAAATAGCGCTCAAATTGAGCCTGAAAAATCTCCCAGTCCCGCGTTCTCGATAACAACAGATAACGCCACTATCAATCAACTACTACCAGCTATCAGCCATTTGCTTCCCGGCCTTGATAAATACTCAGAACAATTTCAGGATAAAGCGATTGAGCTGAATCGCTTTCTAACAATTAAATTTCGTATTCCTGATAATGCCCAAATACCTATTGAGTATATGGCTTCTGGTCATAACTGTTTTATTGAAATTAATGATGACCAGACAGGAATTAAAATTCCTAAAAGTGCTTGTCAAGCGTTACTATTTGATCAACAAAATGTCCTGCCCGATAGTGATTATTGGGTATATTTTTATCCAGACGATCTGACATACAAACCATATGATTTCTCGATCATGCCTGATGCAGAACGCATTGATACCGCAAAAAACTATCTGGATAAAATAACTAAAACCATAGACAGTTTTCAGCAGAAAAATAATTGGGTAGTTTATGACTTTCTTAATTACGGTCGACAATTTAGGCAAATAGAACATGAAGGAAAAAGATTTTTATCTCAAGATGTAATACAACCTTATAGTGCTTGCCAAATGTCTGGGTTTAATGCGCAGAACTGGTGGGTTGAAAAAATCAATTTAGTTAAAGTTCTCTCTTCAAATGATCCTCAGAAAACCAACTTTGCATTGAGAAAAATTGAAGGTGCCTATAGTGAATACCAAAAAAGTGCAACTGAATGTTTGAAAGAAATTCAGTCTGCCCCAGCAAAACCAGAATCGAGAGAAATATTACCACCCACACCAGATAATAAACCCCCACGAGCGGGGTGCTTGATGGTATTTAAACCTGATGATACGACTGAATGGAGTTGCCCAATGTAATGGAATATTAAAAGGGGGATGTTTCCCCCTTTTTAAGCTAAAAGTTACAAATAATCAGTTCCTTACTCTGTTTCGCTTTTCCTTTGGCTTTCAGGTTGTAACCAATATTAACCACCTGCAATGTCAATCCCTTAAACGCCTTACGCATTTCTGGAATATCGTTCACTGAAATTATCATTTTTCCGTGGACAGTATGTGCAAGTTCTGCCAACAGATCGTAGTTCTCTAGCCCGAACTCAATGCCATATCCCTCAGTCCCCCAATATGGTGGATCACAGTAAAACAAGGTATGTGGTCTATCATAACGCTGAATACACTGTGCCCAGTCCATATTTTCAATGATCGTTCTTGCCAGTCGTAAGTGAGCCATTGATAACTCTTCTTCTATTCTAAGCAAATTGAAGCGTGGTGGACTGGTGGTAGAAGTACCGAAAGTATGCTCAGCAACCTTGCCTCCAAAGGCTTGCTTTTGGAGGTAGTAAAACCGCGCTGCCCGCTGAATATCGGTTAGTGTTTCTTCCGGCGTGATCTGCAACCATTTATAAATCTGGCGGCTGACCAATGCCCACTTAAATTGCCGGACAAATTCTTCCAAGTGATGTTTTATCACACGATAAAGATTCACCAGTTCGCCATTGATATCATTAATGACCTCACACTTGCTGGGTATTTTCAGGAAATACAGAGCAGCTGCACCGCAGAATGGTTCCACATAACAGGTATGTTCAGGAAACAAGGGTAAAATATGTTTTGCTAATCGGCGTTTACCACCAATCCAGGGAACGATGGGTAAAGATTGTTCTTTCATTATTTGTAAGCCTTTTCCATTAGCTAAAAATGAGTTAGGCTTCTTCGGTCATCGATGACGAAAAGAGCCTGGGTTGATTCACAGTGCATACCTGTGGGTTGATGACCTGCCCAGTGTTGAGCACACTGAGTGGGTCGCTCTTATCCTGTCTTTTACTTTCCCGATGCGCTCTTAACGCCCTTTAAAATTCTTTTCCCGCTAAATTGGCAAAACTGTTTCCATCAACGACAATGGAAACAGTTCAATGAAAACCTTCAACTCACTTATTTCACTTATCAAAAAATTACGCCTCGGCGGCTGGCTGTTAACAGCGGTACTTTTGCTGGTCACTATTGGCTTGGTTTCTCCTCAACAAGTCCCTGTTGTGATCTATAAGTTGTCGCTGATTGCACTGGCTGCTGTCCTGGGATACTGGCTAGATCGTAGTTTATTTCCCAAAGCCAGACCTGGTCAGTATCTGAAACATGATGAAGAACTCATGAAAGCGGGAAAATACCCCATCCAGACGGGTTACCATATGGCATTTGCGGCTGTTCTGATACGTCGTGCACTCATTGTTGCCGCTGTCTGTCTCAGCGTAGCAACAGGGCTATAATCATGAATTGGCGGCAGATGATCGGAATAGTACTGCTGTGGTGTGGAGGCCTGATCAGCCCTGTACTGGCTGATGAACCACCACACCGTTCGCTGCAATACCGCAATGATTTGATACGTGCTTCTCGTGTGATCTGGGGATTGAATGCCCCTGTGGCTGATTTTGCCGCTCAGTTACACCAGGAGAGTGTCTGGAAATCACACGCGGTTTCACCTGTTGGTGCTCAGGGAATGGCTCAGTTTATGCCTGCAACTGCGGATTGGATCAGTCAACGCATTCCTGAATTATCCAATAAAGATCCTTTCAATCCTGCCTGGTCTATACGAGCAATGGTTCACTATGACTACTGGCTATGGCAACGCATTAAAGCTGCTGATGAGTGCCAAAGAATGGCGATGGTGCTGTCTTCCTATAACGGTGGCTTGGGCTGGTTATTACGGGATAAGAAGAAAACCACGGCAGTGGGTCTCAATCCGTGGGTCTGGTTCGGTCACGTTGAATTTCAAAACGCGGGTCGCAGTGCCGTTGCCTGGAGAGAAAATCGTCATTATCCCCGACGTATCTTACTGGAACTTGCACCGCGTTATTTGGTTTGGGGAGGTGCCCGCTGTGCCAATTAAATTATGGGCTAAGCCTGTTGTATTGATTTTGGCGCTAGTAAGCCTGTTTGCTTTGGCTTATTGGCGAGGCCATGTCACGGGCTTTCAGAAAGCAAAGGAGACTGGAAATACCGCATTGGCACAACAGAAAGCGGATTTTCTTCTGCTGGAAAAACAACGGACAGAGCGGGAACTGGCAACACTGAATGCCTTGCGGCAACGTTATCAAATGCAGGTCAACTTAGCGCATCAGGCGGAAGCCAATTATCTCAATGGTATCGAAAAACTCCGTACTCAGAATCAACAACTGAAGAGGAAAATTGATCATGTTACTCAGCGTTGGATGGATGAAAAACAACAATTTCATCCCGTTAATTGCGTGTTTACTCGTGGCTTCGTGCAGCAATACAACGCCGCCTTCGGCCTGTCCGGTGAACAAATGCGCTCTGCCTCCGTTACCTCCGGCGCTGATGAAACGCCCCGTGAAAATGAAACCGCTGACGCCCAACTACGGTCATCCGGTATTACGCAAAGAGACATCCTCGCCAATGTCATCGATAACGGGGAGCAATGTCTTGCATTGAAAGCGCAGGTCAATGGCCTGCTGGATTACATCGAAGGATTACAACAATGACATTACAGATTGAGTTTTGGGCTGCTGTGGGTTTTCTGTTCTCTTTCCTTGGTTTCGTTTTTGGCATCGCAAAGTGGTTATTTTCCAAAGCGGAAGAACGACAGGAGGAACGGCACGCTTCGTTAGGGCAGGCGCTTAAAAATTCCGTAGATAACTGGTCTCAGCTCGAACGTGAGTTTATGCAGTTTAAGGCTGACTTACCACTGAATTACGTGCGACGTGAAGATTACATTCGTGGTCAAACAGTCATTGAAGCCAAACTGGATGCACTTTATAGCAAATTAGAGGTGGTGCAGCAGCACCGAATTGCCGGAGGTAAAAATGATTGATATAGCCCGTGTTCGTCGTGAGTCATTGCGCTGGAGTTTATTGGTCGCGTTGAATAAAACGCGCCCATATACCGCCAGTGAGACATTGTTATTGGATATATCTCGCGCGATTTACCCTGATGTGACTGCACTGGAGTTACGCAAGGAGTTAGATTATCTGGCAGACCGTCAGTTGATTGACCTGAATAAACAGCCATCGGGCAGTTGGTTTGCGGATTTAACCCGTATTGGTGTTGATATCGTTGAATATACGGTTGAATGCGGTCCTGGTATTGCTCGTCCTGAAAAATACTGGAGTGAATAATGGCGCGTCGAAGCACAATCGATAAACTCCCTGAAGACGTCCGGCGTTGGTTGGAACGCGCGTTGACTGAATCAGGATTCAGCGGTTATCAGGAACTGGAAGATCTGTTGAAAGAGAAAGGTTATACCATCAGTAAATCTGCCATTCATCGCTATGGACAGAAAATTGAGCGTCGATTCGCAGCCATTCGTGCCGCGACTGAAGCTGCTCGACTGCTGACTGAAGGGGCTTCTGATGATCAGGATGCCCGTTCTGAAGCAGTGATCGCACTGATTCAAACTGAAATCTTCGAAAACATTGTTAAGTTGCAGGAGGCAGATGAAGAAGAAATTAACCCCGCAGAACGCGTCACCTTACTATCTAAGGTAGCAAAAAATGTCGCTACTCTGAGCCGAGCCAGTATCAATCTAAAGAAATATCAATCTGATCTACGCCAGAAAATTGCTGACAAAATGGAAGCACTGGAGAAGGAAGCCAGTACCCATAATGGTGGACGCATGAGTATTGAAACCTTGCGTCGTGTCCGAGAAGAAATTTATGGGATCGTCAAATGAGCGCCGCCATTCAACTTTATGCTTACCAACGCACATGGTTTCTAGACCGTTCCCGTTTCAAGATAGGTAAATTTGCCCGTCAGACAGGAAAAACGTTCACCACAACACTGGAGCTGACTGATGATTGCTTCGAAATTGAAGCGACAGGGGGACGTACTCGTTGGGTCATTCTTTCCCGTGGCGAGCGCCAGGCTAAAGAAGCGATGGAGGAAGGGGTAAAAAAACACTGCCAGGCCTACAACATGGTCGCCCGTGAGATTGAGGGATATTTTAAAGGTGCATCCGGTGAGCGTTATACCATGCTGGAAGCGGAGTTACCCGGTGGCTCTAGAATTACCGCCTTACCTGCTAATCCCGACACCGCTCGTGGTTTTGCATCCAATGTATTTTTGGATGAATTCGCATTTCATCCTGACAGTCGTAAGATTTGGACAGCACTGTTTCCGGTTATTTCCAATGGTTACAAATTACGGGTGACATCTACACCGAACGGCAAAGGAAACAAGTTCTATGAGTTAATGACGGATAAGTCACTGGATCAAGTATGGTCACGGCACATTGTCGATATTTATCAAGCCGTCAAAGATGGCTTACCACGAAATATAGAGGAAATGCGGAAAGCCCTTAATGACGAAGATGCGTGGGAACAAGAATTTGAATTGAAATGGCTGGACGAAGCCAGTGCATGGCTTTCTTATGAGTTGATTGATGGTGTCGAGCATGATTTAGCTGGGCTGCCAGAACATTATCAGGGGGGGCCTTGCTTTGTTGGCGTGGATATTGGTATCCGTAATGACCTCTTTGTTATTTGGGTATTAGAGCAAGTGGGTGATGTTTATTGGACGCGTGAGATTATTGCACGTAAGCGCGCCACATTTGCTGAACAGGATGCCTTGCTGGATGATGTTTTCTTCCGTTATCGCGTTTTACGTTGCTGCATGGATCAGACCGGAATGGGTGAAAAACCTGTTGAAGATGCTAAACGTCGGCATGGCAGTAGCCGTGTAGAAGGCGTTATTTTTACCAGCAACAATAAACTGACGCTAGCCACCAGAGGTAAAGAGGTATTTGAAGATAAACAGATCCGTATTCCTCGCGGTGATCAGCTTTTACGGACAGATCTCCATAAGTTACAGAAGATTTCTGGGCCAACGGGCACCCCCCGTTTTGTTGCTGATAGTGATGCAACAGGCCACGCAGACCGCGCATGGTCATGTTTTTTGGCGGTGAATGCGTCTGATGGCCCATCAGGCCCAGTCACGATTACATCCCGCCGTCAACGTCTGAGTGCTCAATTGCTGGGAGGATACTAATGGCACGAGGTATCTGGGTTTCACCCACTGAATTTATTCACTTTTCCGAATCAACGCAGTCACTCACAGAGCAAATTGCCTCACGAAACCGTTCCATTGATTTTTACGGTCTGGGCACCTATTTACCTAACCCTGACCCTATTCTTAAAGCACAAGGGCGTGATATCCGTATCTATCGTGAACTGCGCACCGACCCGTTAGTTGGGGGATGTATTCGCCGTCGTAAAGCGGGCGTGAAATCACTAGAGCGTGGTGTAGAACGTAGCAACGCCCCAGTGCGAGTCTTCAACTTTATCCGTGACATGCTCGCTGATTTGGATGTGTCACGTATCATTGGCGAAATGCACGACTCCGTTCTCTACGGTTACCAGCCCTGTGAATTAATGTGGAGTCGGAGTCCATCATGGTCAGTGAGTGATATCGTCAGTAAGCCCCCTGACTGGTTCCACTATGATCGTGACAACCAGCTCCGTTTTCGTGCCCGTGATGCCGGTGTTGAGGGGGAATTAGTCCCGCTTTATAAGTTTGTGACGCCACGTCAGGACGCAACTTATGACAATCCCTATGGATTCCCCGACTTATCTATGTGCTTCTGGCCTGTCACCTTTAAGAAAGGCGGTATGAAGTTCTGGGTCAGATTCGCCGAGAAGTATGGTTCGCCGTGGGTCATCGGAAAGCATCCACGAGGTACACCACAAAGTGAAATAGATCTGTTGTTGGATTCAATGGAAGCGATGGTAGATGATGCCGTTGCCGCTATTCCCGACGATTCCTCCGTTGAAATTAAGGAAGCAGCAGGGAAATCAGACAGCAGTGATATCTATCAAAATCTGATTACCGTTGCCCGCAGCGAAATTGCTATTGCCTTACTGGGACAGAACCAAACAACAGAAGCAAACAGCAATAAAGCTTCTGCACAAGCTGGGCTGGAAGTGACCGATGATATTCGTGATGCCGATGCTGACATTATCGCCAGCGCCATCAATCAGATCATACGTTGGGTGGTAGAACTGAACTTTGGTAACGTTGAATGTCCGGTCTATCGTCTGTGGGAACAACAATCCGTTGATGAAACGCAGGCTAACCGTGATGTTAAATTGAGCCAGTCAGGTGTCAGGTTTACACCGCAATACTGGAAACGTGAATACCAATTGCAGGATGGGGATATTGATGAAATGCCACTCCCTATGCCCGCCGTTCCTCCATTGCCCTTAGCATTTTCAGAAGCAATGAATGCCGAACTGGAAGCACAAAATAAGCTGGATGAGGCGCTGGATATTTTGATAAATGGAGAGAATTTAGACAAGACACTGGAACCGATTCTGGCCCCCTTGTTCGACCGAGTTCAGAACGGCGCTAATCCCAGTGAACTGTTGGGAGAGTTAGCCGAACTTTATCCTCATATGAATGCGGGTGATTTGCAGGAACGGCTGGCGCGGGTATTGTTTGTGACTAACATTTGGGGGCGTTTGCATGAGCATGACAACGGCTGAATTGGCATATTGCATGACCTTACCCCCCAAACGCGCTATTGGTTACCTGAAATCTAAAGGTTATCAGATAAGCTGGGACTGGGAAGATCTCTGGCAGGATGCACACGCCAGATCATTTACTGTCGCTAAAGTAACGCGTTTGGATATTCTGGAAGATATTCGTCAGGTACTACAGCAAGCCTTAGACGAGGGCAAAACTGACCGCTGGTTTCGTAAGGAATTGGAGACAGTTCTCAAACGCAAAGGATGGTGGGGAACAACTGAAGCAGACGATCCAGTTACAGGAGAACGAGTTACCGTTCAACAAGGAAGCCCATGGCGGCTTGATACCATTTTTCGTACCAATATGTCTGTACTCTACAGTGCGGGGCGTTGGGCAGAACAGATGGAAAATATTGATGACCGACCGTACTGGATGTATACGGGGATCAATGACAGCCACACCCGCAAAAGCCATCTTGCCTTACATGGACAGGTATTTCGTTACGATGATCCATTTTGGCAGGCATTTTATCCGCCTAATGGCTGGCGTTGTCGTTGCAGTGTGATTGCACTCAGCTATGATGATGTTAAAGCCAGAGGATTAAAAATTGCGAATTCTGGCAAAGCGATGGGCAGTGAACTGAAGTTAATTTCCCAGAAAACCGGAGAAATGCAGCCTGTTGCAACATTTATTACGGGTACGACTCAAACAGGAAAAACCAAAGTTGCCACCGATGTAGGTTGGTCATACTCACCCGGTGCAGCATACCGCCCCGATTTAGCACGTTATCAGGGATCGTTATTCGGGCTGGCTCGCCGTGAATTAAGAGGACAGAATGAGTAATATCACTATTACAATTAATGATAACGATTTGATGTGTGGCTTGCATGCGCTAGCATCTTCTGCAGAAGATCTGACACCAGCCATGCGTAAGATTGCTGCAACACTATCGGCAGAAACTTCATTCAATTTCGAAGCTGACGGTCGTCCTGCCTGGATACCCTCAGTTGCAGCACAAGATCGAAGTGGCCAGACATTACAAAAAACGGGGCGTTTGATGAATTCAATCAATACCCGTTATGATTCCAGTTCGGCGGTTATTGGTACAAACATTATCTATGCCCGTATCCATCAAATGGGTGGAGAAACTGGCCGCAATAAATCGATATCCTTGCCTGCCAGACCTTATTTACCTGTTACAGCAGAAGATGAACTATCACCGGAAGCGACAAGATCGGTTTTGAGTGCCATCCAGAGACATCTTGAAGCAGCGGCTCGCCGTTAAACGTTGTGTCTTTATGCGGGTGATTTATCATTGTCATCCGCAAAAAAGTTTATAAAGCGTTTACAGGCTCAAATTTTCGGTATCTAATGGCCTCCAGTTCTCCACTTTCTTATTTTTTTCTCTCGTTTTTTCTAAAGCAGATTAAAAGTCATTTTTTCTGATTAGGGTGAAACTGTCTCTATCAACATCATAGAGGCAGTGAAATGAAGTTACTTCACATTTTCAAATCCGGTACGCATACCGATATGAATGGCAAACAACTGCCATTCAGCCCAGCAGATTTGCAAGCTTGTGCGAAGGCCTATGATCCATCATTGCATGAAGCACCGATTGTGATCGGACATCCCAAAGATAATCTACCTGCCTATGGTTGGGTTAAATCACTCACCGCTTCCGGTGATGATTTGATTGCAGAGCCTCAGCAGATTGATGCCCAGTTTGCCGAACTGATTGATACAGGTCGCTATAAAAAAATTTCCGCCTCTTTCTATTTACCTGATTCCCCAAACAACCCTAAGCCTGGTGTGCTCTATTTACGTCATGTTGGTTTTTTGGGTGCACAACCACCCGCCATTAAGGGGTTGAAACAGGTTGAATTCAGTGAGCAAGAACAGGGGATCGTAGAGTTCTCTGACTGGAGTGAAATCACTAACGCTTCACTTTGGGGGCGTCTACGAGAATTTTTGATCAGTAAATTTGGTATGGATGAAGCGGATAAAGCGCTTCCTTCCTGGCAGGTAGATTCATTACGTGAAGAGGCTTATAGCACGACTCAACCTGCCCCTGCTTTTCATGAACCCAATAACACACATCAACGTGAGGAAGACACCGTGACAAATGAAGAAAAAAAAGCACTGGAAGATGAAAACACCCGTCTGAAAGAACAGCTTGCTGCCCGTGATGCCGCCGATGCCCAGCGTAAGCAAGTTGAACAACATGCCGGAAATGTGGCCTTTGCTGAAAAACTGGTCGCAGACGGCAAGTTAGCACCTGTTGCTCAATCTGTTGTGGTGGCATTACTGGACACGGTTACTCAAGGGGAATCTCCCGTTGAATTTGCTGAAGGTGATGTGAAGAAACCGCTGGTTACCGCGTTTAAAGATTTATTGAGTTCTGCCCAGCCTGTTATCGATTTTGGCGAACGAGCGACAAAAGACCGTGTTGACCAACACGAATCCACAGACACGACAGAATTTGCTGATGCAGATCCTGAACGTCTGGCATTGCACCAAAAAGCGCTCGCGTTAGCAAAGAAAGAAGGTATCAGTTACGACGCAGCCGTTGCCCGCTGTCTGTAACACTGCTGCCGTAACTATTGAGGAGAGATAAATGTCTGATTATTTGAAAGGTAAACGCATTGTTGATCCCGTGCTGACCAGTGTGGCTCGGGGCTATAAAAATGCGGCGTTCATTGGCGAACATATTTTTCCTGTTGTTGAAATGGAAAAAGAAGGCGCTACAGTCCCTACATTTGGTAAAAGTGCCTTTGTTGAATATGACACTGAACGTGCGGTGGGTGCTAACAGTAATGTATTAGTTCGTGAGAAAGGCAGTTCGTTGGATATTGTACTTAATGAACATGATTTGGCGGCTGCTGTTGATTATCGCGAAAAAGCCGAATCTTTATTTAATGAAGAGGCTAAGGCAATTCGTCGCTCCACCAATGGTGTGAACCTCAAGCGTGAATTGTATGCAGCCCGATTGGCGCAAGATCCTAAAGTTTATCTCAAAGACTCAGTAAAGAGGCTCGCGGATAATGAGCGTTGGGTGGGTGGCACAGGCAGCCCAATCCAGGTCATTGAGGCTGGGATAGAGAGGGTACGAACCGCTATCGGTGTCCGTCCCAATCTTATGACGATGGGAGCCAGCGTTATGTCACTGTTGAAGTTCCACCCTGAAATTCAGGCGGCAATTGGCGCTAATGAACGTAAGCGTATCACAACAGAAATCCTGAAAGATCTTTTCCAAATCCCAAATGTTATCGTGGGTGAGCCTGTTTCTACGCCAAACCTTAAAAAAGAACCTGTTGATGTCTGGGGTGACAACTTAATGCTGCATTATGTTTCACCTCCGCAAACGGGGGTAGAAAGTGCCGATGAGTATGAGCCATCATTTGGTTATACCTTCCGGCGCAAAGGGATGCCTGTCGCGGATAAATATGAAGGTGTGGGCGGTAAGGTCAATTACTGCCGTTATACCGATATTTATAAAGTGGCGGTGGTGGGTGGTGATGCTGGCTACCTGATTACTAACATTGTGGAGTAAGGAGGACGGTCATGGCTGTAACACAACAACCTGTATTAACAACGACAGTTGTCGCCACCGCAAGCATCATCCAGCATCGTTTGGTCGGTGCTGATAATGCACCTTGTCAGGCTGGTGCCGCTGCACTGGGTGTTGCCGAAGTCGATGCGAAAACAGGTGATGCCGTTCCGGTAAATGTGTTGGGCATTATCGCGGTTGAAGCCGGAGCACCTATAGCACGGGGGCAAGTCGTACAGTCGGATAAGAACGCCTGTGCAGTGCCAAGAGCGGCAGAGAATGCCACTGTGGTTTCTGTCGGATTAGCGCTGGATGAAGCCACCGCGGCGGGTAATGTCATTCGTATCTTACGTGGTGTATGACATGTATTGTTCATTGGCTGATCTGCAAGAGCAGATACCCACGCAATCATTGATATGGCTGTCTAACGACGAACGGACTGCCCAGACAATGAATGAGCCTGTGATTAACAGTGCTATTCGCTACGCAGGTGAACTCATCGACGCCCATTTACGTGGGCGTTATATCTTGCCGTTGGCAGAGGTGCCCACCGTATTACGTGATGCTGCGGTGACGTTAACGCGCTATCGGCTGTATGCTCGCCGTCCTGAAGGAAAAATCCCTGAAGCGGTGATAGACGATTACAAAATCGTTCTACGCCAACTGGCTGATATACGTGATGCAAAACTAACACTCGGGATACTGGCTACAGGAAAAGATGCGCCTGAACCCGGAGAGTTTCGAGTCAGGGCGCGTCGTCCCATCTTCGGGGGCAATCATGGGATGTTGGAGAAATATTGATGGACGTTTCACCCATTATTGATGCTGTTGTTGTCAGATTACAGGAAAGGCTGCCTGGCTTACAGGTCGAGTATTTTCCTGAAAACCCAGATGAATTCAGGCTAAACCATCCCGTGGGCGCTATCTTAATCAGCTATGCAGGTTCTCGCTTTAATAACCCAGAGGATGTCGGCGTACTCTTGCAGACACAAATCGTGATGCTTAATGCCACCATTGTTTTTCGTCAGCTTAATGGACGTGAAGGTGCTGTGGTCACACTGGATCACGTGCGCCGGATTCTGGGCGGATTTCAACCACCGAACTGCCAACGTAAATGCTGGATGGTTAGGGATACTTTTCTTGGTGAAATAGCAGGATTGTGGCAGTACATACTGGATTTTGCGACTGAATGTGTATTTATCGAAGACAGTGAGTCAGAGGATGGGCCACTGCTAACCCAAGTCAATTACGAGGAAATTGAACAATGAGATACCTTTACACAGGTCCGGCAAGTGGCGTCACGTTGGCGGATGGCACTGAAGTCTTGCTTTGGCCAGGCAAAGAAACTGTTGATTTGCCTGAGCAGCATGACTATGTACAAACATTGATCGCGTTGCAATATCTTCATCCTTTACCAGAGCAACAAAAAAATAGCCTGAAGAAAAAAGAGAAATCCGAGGAGGTCACTGATGGCCGCTAACTATTTGCATGGTGTTGAAACTATCGAAATCGAAAAAGGCCCACGTCCGGTCAAAACGGTGAAATCGGCCGTGATCGGCCTGATTGGTACTGCACCACTGGGGCCCGTTAATGCAGTGACGCTCTGTTTGTCAGAAAAAGATGCGGCCCAGTTTGGCACCCAAATAAATGGGTTTACTATCCCCCAGGCACTGGATGCAATTTATGACCACGGTGCGGGAACAGTACTGGTTATTAATGTGCTTGATCCTGAAATACATAAGAACCATGTTGCTAATGAAGGTGTTGTTTTTGATAAAACAACAAGTACTGCGAAACTGGCTAATCCTGTGGTCAGTCATGTTGTACTGAAAGCCTCTGCGGATAGTGTACCTTATATAGAAGGACAAGATTACACGCTGGATGCCCAGACGGGCAGGCTCAAGAACATCGGTAAGAATATCGCAGCAGGCACGATTGTGGTTGCCAGTTATGACTTTGCCGATCCTACGTTGGTCACTCCTGCTGACATTATTGGCAGCATCAGTGCAGCGGGCAACCGTACAGGAATGAATTTGCTGAATGATACGTATAATCTGTATGGATTTTTTGCCAAGATCTTGCTGGCGCCTGTCTATTGTACCCAGTTAAGTATTACAACCGAACTGATTGCGCTGGCGACCAAATTGGGTGCAATGGCTTATATTGATGCGCCGATAGGAACAACCTTCGCACAAGCTATCAACGGTCGTGGCCCGTCTGGCACAATCAATTTTAATACCAGTTCTGATCGTGTTCGGCTGTGTTACCCACACGTCAAAGTCTACGATGCTGAGACTAATAGCGAGCGCTTGGAACCACTGTCATCCCGTGCTGCGGGATTGCGTGCTAAGGTTGATGCAGACAAGGGCTTTTGGTGGTCATCCTCCAATCAGGAAATCATGGGGATCACAGGGATTGAACGTCAGTTATCTGCCATGATTGATGATCCACAAAGTGAAGTCAACCTGCTCAATGAGCAAGGTATTACAACAATATTCAACAGTTATGGTTCAGGTTTACGCTTATGGGGTAATCGTACTGCCGCATGGCCAACAGTGACACACATGCGTAACTTCGAGAACGTGCGCAGAACCGGTGACGTGATTAATGAGTCCTTGCGTTACTTCAGCCAGCAATATATTGATATGCCGATCACCCCCGCGCTAATTGATGCCCTGACAGAATCCGTTAATGCCTACGGGCGTAAGTTGATTGCTGATGGTGCTTTGTTGGGATTTAAGTGTTGGTTTGACTCTACACGCAACGAAGAAACATCACTGGCAGCAGGTCATTTGTTGCTTAGCTATAAATATACACCACCGCCACCACTGGAACGACTCACATTTGAGACTGAGATCACCTCTGAGTATTTGCTGAATCTAAAGGGGAATAGTTAATGGCTGGAAAAATTGAAATTAACCGTATTACTAATGCCAACATTTATATTGATGGCAATAACCTGCTGGGACGAGCGGAAGAAGTCAAGCTGCCGGACGTATCCATGACTATGCAGGAACATAAGGCATTGGGAATGGTGGGTAAAGTCGAACTTCCCGCGGGTTTTGATAAACTGGAGGGTGAGATCAAGTGGAACAGTTTCTACCGTGACGCTATGTTATCCGCGGCGAATCCTTATAAATCGCTGGCATTACAGTGCCGTTCCAGTGTCCAGAAATTCAGTTCACAGGGACGTATTGATGAAGTGCCATTGGTAACGTATCTGACCATTTTATTTAAGAAGAATCCACTGGGGACATTTAAGCAACATGAAAACGCTGATTTCTCCAGTAGTTTTACGTGTACCTATATTAAGCAGGTATTGGATGGGGAAGAGCTACTGGAACTGGATTATTTAGCCAATATCTTCCGTGTAGGTGGTATTGATCAGCTGACCGATTATCGCGTTAATATTGGAGGCTAGTCGCAATGTCTGGTCTGTAGACTTAGTGGGTAATAATGGGGGCACTCGCCCCTTTCTTCTTTAATCTTCTTTAATATCGCCACTTCCTCCTATGAATGATACTGAATGAAACTTACAGAGGAGTATCATCATGTCAACGAATTACCGCCTTCAATTTCCCTATACCACGGCTGCTGGCGTTAATATTGAAGAAATCCAGCTATCACGTTTGAAAGTGAAAGATATCAAGGCCGCTCGTCGAATCAGCGAAAACCCTGCCGATTGGGATGATATTTTATTGTCACGTTCCACCGGGTTGTTACCGGAAGATATCGAACAGATGGATGCCGCAGACTATCTGGCATTGCAGCAACGATTTCAGAAAATCGTCGGGGTGGATCAAGGAAATAAAGATGCTGTGGGAAGCCGCGGCAATACTGGCACGGTGGTTTCGGTTTCAGCCGAGTGAAATTGATAATCTGGCTCTGGATGAATTTGAATGTTGGTTGGATGAGGCTAACACCCAAATCAAACGCGAGAATAAAGACGATTAACTAACGCGCCGATACCTACAGCGATTGCAGCCAGCAGATAAATAGCCGGTTGCAATATTGCCGCCATCAGCGCCATGGCTATCGACAATAGCACTGCGCCGCCACCAATCATTATCACCCAGACCAATCCACTGTCACTGGTACTTACCGTATAGACCGTCAGTTCAGCCATCAAATAGATATAGATACTGGCAAATACGGCCACTAAGAATGTTTGAAATACCACCAGTGATTTTCCCATTGCATTTCCTGTTTAAAAAATTTCACTTAAAGAGAGCTTAACCCGTGTCTGCAGAATTTTCCATCGGTGTCATCATAAGCGGAGCCATTAGCGGTGCATTTAGCTCTGCTATATCGGGAACTCGCCGTACACTGGGCGCCCTAGGAGAAACCACTCGTCGGCTGGAAAATCGGCAACAGGCATTGAACCGTGCTATTGAACGTTATGGTCAGTTGGGTTCCCGCAGTGCACAACGTTTGAATACAGATTTACAACGTGTTGGCCGAACACTGGAACAATTAAACCGTCAGCAAAAACGTTTAGAGTCTACTGCCAGTATGAGTGATGCCGCCAGAGCAAACCGTATGGCTCTCTATGGAAAAGGTGCCGAAACTTACGCATTAGCGCGAACAATATCCTCTCCCGTTATGCAATCAGTAACAAAATACGCCTCATTTGAATCAGGGTTAAGAGACATTGCTGTTACGGGTGATCTGGATGCAAAACAAGAACAAGCCATTGGTGTGTCTATTCGACAAACATCACTCAAAGTTAATCAGCTTCAGGAAGAACTTTTGGGTGGAGTTGGTCAGTTGGTTGCTGATGGCATGGCTCCTGAAAAAGCATCACAGTTTGCTGAATTATTGGGAAAAGCGGCTACCGCCACCAAAGCGGATATGACTGATCTGGCCAAAATGACGTTTGCTTTCAGTGATGCTCTTAAAATTACTAATACCAAAGATCTAGAGCAAGCTTTCGGTATTGCAGCAACGGGAGCAAAACTTGGTTCATTTGAATTAAAGGATATGGCGAAAGCATTACCTGGGCTGTCCAAAGCATTTGCTGCACGTGGAATCACAGGCAAAGAAGCTATCACACAGATTGTAGCCAGTTTGGAGGTTGGTAAAGGAAGTGGTTCAGCGGAGGCGGCTGTTACCAATATGACAAACTGGCTGGCCGCAATGGGGAGACGTGACACTATCCATAAATATGCGGATGCTGGTATTGACTATCAAGGGTCAATGCAGCGTTATGTTGCACAAGGATTCTCGCAATATGAAGCCTCCTTAATGATCGCCAATCGTTTTATTGATGGAAAAGGAAAAGCATTTTTACAGCAATGGCAGGAAGCTGGAGCTAAAGGTGATCAAGACAGCCAACAAAAATTAATGGAATCATTTGGTCTGGCTGAAATTTTTACTGATATTCAGACAGTGAACCATCTGGTATCTATGCGTCAGGGCTGGGATAAGTATTTATCCAGTAAAAAGGAGATGAATAGTGATGGTGCACAAAATACACTGTCGAAAGATTTTGATAAGCAAAATGACACGCTGGAAGCAAGGTGGCGGCGTACTCAGATTGGATTTAATGAATCATCTATTAATATTGGTCAATCATTGCGTCCGACGCTGATGCAATTAGCCGAAACTTTTATCCCATTAATTGATCAGACTGGCAAATGGCTTGCAGCTCATCCTGAACTTATCAGTAATGTTGTCTCACTGGTCGGCGGGTTTTTGGCATTTAAAGCGGCTTCAGTGGGGGTCAGATTAGGCCTAAACCTTTTGTTTTCTCCTATCATTGATATCTGGAAAGGTGCCATGTTAATGCGCACCCGTTGGTTATTGCTTCGGGCCGCTATCGGTACGGGGGGGCGATTTGCTTTTGTCGGCAATCTCTTAGGTAAAATGGCTAGCGCGGCTCGTGGGTTAGGTAAAGTTCTTGGCGGTGCTCTCTATAAGGGTTTGATGCTGGCTGGCAGGGCTCTTTTGTGGATTGGTCGTGCATTGCTAATGAATCCCATCGGATTAATCATCGTCGGTATTGCAGTCGCTGCGTATCTTATCTATCGCTATTGGAAACCCATCAGCAATTTCTTTAAAGGGCTTTGGGGTAGAGTAAGATCTGCTTTTCAGGGGGGATGGCAGGGAATTAAAAACATTTGGTCTAATGTTAAAGGTTGGTTTACTACCCGCTGGAATGACATATCAAATGTTTTTAATAGTGGGATACTTAAAGTTGGTAAGTTAATTTCAAACTGGTCTCCCTTGAAATGGTTCTCTAAGGCGTTCAGTGGTGTCATGAAATGGTTTGGCATTGATATGCCCAATAACTTTACTGATTTTGGTAAAAATATCGTTAATGGATTGGTGAATGGCATTTCTAATATGCTGACCACGGCCAAGGATACTATTAAAAACTTCGGTGGCAACATTTCTGGCTGGTTTAAAGAAGCGTTAGGTATTCAATCTCCCAGTCGGGTATTTATGGGCTTTGGCGATAATATCGTGCAAGGCGCGGTGATGGGTATTGAGCGTACAAGTCCGCTGGCTGCTCGCGCCACTCAGCGTCTGGCTGAAGAAATGACACCTGACGCTCCTCAAATTCCAGTGACCAAAACGATGTCAGGTTATTCCACTGGGCGGGCAGCCTATAAAAATGCGGGAAACAGCAATAATGGATTGTCTGTCACTTATTCTCCACAAATTTACATTGGCAATAAACCACAAGCGGCTACACCCGATATCAGTCAGGCATTAAATATGAGCTTGCACGAATTGGAAAAAATGCTGGAACGTATCGTTATACAGAGAGAACGCCGGAGGTATGAATAATGTTTGCTGTATTAGGTGATATCGAATTTGAATTAATCACGTATTGGGATGGGTTCGATGTTACGTTTGGCGTTGATTATGCTGAACATGCCCGAATCCACGGTAAGCCTGGCTTGCAGTTCGTGGGTGAGAAGCTGGATGAAATTCAACTTAGCCTGGTCTTTCATCAACATTATTGTACGCCGGATGTTGAATTAAATCGGTTACGCGCAGCGATGCGAAAACATCAGGCGCTGGCGTTGGTATTTGGCAATGGCGATTATCGTGGCTGGTTTGTCATTACTGATGTGACAGCCACCAGTGAACAAACAGACTCAGTCGGCAATGTATTTGCCCTGAATGCCTCCGTGACATTGCGTGAATATGTTGGTGATCCTAAAAATCAGTTGAAGCCACCTGCTATTAAATCCCATGTTCCGAATACAAAGGCGTTATCTAATGCAGTACCGAAGCCATCAGGTCTGGCTAAACAACTCAGGGATGGCGTGAATTATGCCAAACAAGCGCAGTCAGCATTGCAAACAACGATCAGTACCGTACGTATTGCGCAGAAGATGAAAGGTAACCCGGCAGTCGCATTGACTCGTGTGCCCGGTCTTTTTACCGGATTGAACAATATTGCTGGGCCATTAGGAAAAAGTTATCCGGCGTTTAAAGCCTTGGGTGACACGCTGCCGGAGGCAATTCAATTGACCAGAGCAACAGGACAGGCCGCAACATTTATTAATAACGCTCAAGCGTCATTAAGCCGTGTAGACAGTCGTAATATTGCGGCTGCATTGGATTCTGTGTCGGGGCAGCTTGAATCGGCTAGTTCAACATTCACATCGATATCTCCTGCACTCAGTAAGATGGCTGCGCAAATTACGACGAGGGTACTTTGATGTTTCTTGAGCACATTACAAAAGCTGGTGATAGATGGGATTTATTGGCTCATTATTATTACGGTGATCCTCTGGGTTATGCCCGTATTGTTGCTGCCAACCCTCATATTGCCGTTACACCCGTATTGCCCTCGGGGGTAGTTGTATTGATCCCCATTATTGACGCTGACAATGTAGTCACTACAGAGGATACTCCACCGTGGCTGAGATAATTGATATCAGACAAACACCCTCTCTGGCGGGTGTCTCTGACGTTTTAAGCCCGACGTTTACGTTACGTTATTTGCAAAAAGATATCACTAACGACATCACACCGTATGTTACGCGTGTCAGCTATACCGACAATATCAAAAGTGAATCGGATGAAATTGAAGTGGAGCTGGATGATACCGATGGTCGCTGGCTGGATAAGTGGTATCCGGGCAAAGGTGATACATTAACGTTGAGATTGGGTTATCTTGGCGAACAGTTGCTTAATTGTGGTACATTCTCTATTGATGAAATTGAAGTCAGTAGCCCGCCCTCGACAGTATCCATTAGGGGTGTTGCAACATCGATTAATATGGCATTACGTACCAAATCTAATCGTGGATTTGAAAATACGACACTGGCAGCCATCGCGAGTCGTATTGCCAAAAAACACCGACTAAAGCTGGTTGGCAGTATTGAAACCATCAAAATTGACCGAGTGACACAATACTCGGAAACTGATATAGCCTTCCTGAAGCGACTGGCCAATGAGTACGGTTATGCCGTTAAGGTTGTCAGTGAACAACTCATATTTTCCCACTTAACCACCTTACGCAGCCAGGTGCCTATAAAGAAACTATTCCCTCATGATGTTGCCCAATTTTCACTGCGGGACACGATTAACAAGGTTTATAAGAAAGCCAAGGTGAAACACCAAAAGGCGGGTGATAAAAAATTAATTGTCTATGAAGCTGACGGCACGACCAGTACAAGTCATCAAGCCGATTCAAAAGGAAAAAATAATAGTGGAAAAGAAACCAGCGCAGATACCTTAAAAGTCAATAGTCGAGCAACAGACAAAAATAGTGCAGAAATTAAGGCACAGTCAGCACTGGATTCTCATAACGAATACCAACAAAACGGTTCGCTGTCATTGATGGGAAGCCCCCAGTTAACGGCTGGAAATAAAATTGAATTGATTGGGTTTGGCAAACTATCTGGGCAATGGTTAATTACTTCAGCTCGTCATTCCTTTGATCGCAGCAGTGGATATGTCACTGAACTTGAAATTGCTCGTGGCCCCATTACATCCGGCAAGTCTAAGAAAGGTAAGAAGAGTAAAACACAGAAATTAGTTGTCTATAAACCAGATGGTTCTTCCGAAACAGTCATCAAGGAGAAAACCAAATGAGCAGTGTAACTCGTCAAGTTGGTACTATCAGTGCTGTAGATCCTGCCACCGTTCGTGCCCGCGTGCGATTGCCCGAATGCGATAATATGCGCACTAACTGGCTGAATGTATTACAGCGAAATACCCAAAATAACAAAGGTTATTGGTTGCCTGATATTGGAGAACAAGTTGAGGTGCTACTGGATGCCAATGGTGAGGATGGCGTTATTTTAGGTGCAGTTTATTCCAGTGTTGATAAACCGCCTGCCAATAATAAAGACACCCGTGGTGTGACGTATGCAGATAATGCAGCCTTTTATTATGATCGCACTACTCACACTCTGACTATCAATGGTGGTATTCAATATATAAATATCACTGTAGGTGCCAATGTTGTTATTCAGGCGCAACAAGTCACTGTTGATACACCGGAAACAATTTTAACCGGAAATTTGTTAGTAAAAGGTCGGTTAACCTACCAGAATGGGCTATCGGGTTCTGGTGGTGATGGTATTGCAGCAAATATTCAAGGTAACGTCAGCGTCAACGGCAATATCCATGCAACGGGCAGCATCATGGATGAAGGCGGTAATTCGAACCATCATTCTCATTAACTTCTTTAAACGTCTTTAATATCAAACCTTCCAGCTGGGGGCGATACTGCCCCCATGAATACAAACTCAAACTCTGTTTTTTGGCAACCTGCTCTCCAACACTCCGGCGAAACAGTCAGTGGGTTGGATGATATTGCTCAAGCCATTCTCATTATTCTGCGTACACCACGTGGCAGTGACCTACATCGACCAGAATTTGGCAGTAACTTACATCGCTATATTGATTATCCCATAGACCGCGCAATTCCCCACGTTGTCAGAGAATCTGTCGATGCTATTTCGCGTTGGGAACCTCGCTGTCAATTGCTATCGGTAAAACCCACCATTGATGGAGAGCATTTAACTCTGCGTGTGAATTGGGCTGCCGCGGATGGCATTACACAATCTACGGAGTTGTTATGGCGCTGACAGAACCTAATTTTATCGAACGCGATGCAGAGAAAATCACAACCGAGATGATCGCACAGTATGAGGCTGATGCCGGCAAAACGTTGTACCCAGCACAGGCTGAACGCCTGCTGATTAATTTGTTTGCCTATCGTGAGGCATTGATCCGGATGAGAGTCCAGGAAGCGGCTAAACAAAATTTGGTTCAGTTTGCTTGTGCCCCCATTTTGGACTACTTAGGCGAATTGGTTGGCGTATATCGGCTACCTGCCCAACCTGCGCATACCACATTGCAATTTAGTGTTGATGAAGTATTAGAACGAGATGTCCTTATTCCCGTTGGAACACGTGTTAGTGCATCAGATAGCATTATTTTTGCTACTAACACAGACGCTGTTCTAAAAACTGGCATGCGTTTCGTCAATGTCAGCGCTACCTGTATGGATGCGGGATTATCGGGTAATGGCTGGCAACCTGCACAGGTTAGCACTCTGTTGGATGAGATCGATGATATTGATCTGCAAGTAACTAACATAATAGCCAGTAGCGGTGGTTCTGCTGAGGAAAGTGACGACAGACTGCGTGTACGAATTAAGATGGCACCCGAATCGTTTACTAATGCGGGCAGTTGTCAGGCCTATCGTTTCCATGCCATGCGTGCTCATCCCAACATTGTTGATGTCGCGGTTATGTCCCCCGTTCCGGGCACAGTTGAATTATTTCCACTATTGGCGACAGGCTTGCCAGATGAAAGCATTCTAACGCTGGTGAAAAGTTTTTGCTCTGATGAGAAAGTCCGTCCATTGACGGACACTGTTCACGCAAAATCGCCAGTGCAAATCGACTACACCATCAAGGCAAAATTGACTTTGTATGTCGGTGTTAATGCCTTAGATATTCAGTCCTCAGCAGAACAGGCTATACAAACGTGGGTAGCGGAACGAGCTACAACACTTGGGAAAGATATCGTCCCCAGCCAGATCATTTCAATACTGTCTATTTCCGGTGTCTATCAGGTAGAGCTGGAATCACCTGCACTTCAGGTCATAAATGAGAATGAATGGGCAAACTGTACTGGTATTTCCGTTTTGATCACGGGAGTCGCTAATGGCTAAGTTACATTTACCGCCGCCACTTGAATCTGATATCAGCATGCGTGCATTAGGACAGCTCGTTTCTCGTTTTGATGATATCGATTTAACCCGGTTAATGGTTTATCTCATTGATATTGTCGATATCAGCGCATTGTACTGGCTCGCTGACCAGTTTTCATTATTAGGTGATGGCTGGGAGCTTGTCGAATCAGAAGATGCCCGGCGCACACTAATCAAATCAGCGATAGAGCTGCATCGCTATAAAGGCACGCCCTGGTCAATCAGGGAGGTAATTCGCCGTTTTGGATTTGGTGAAGTTGATTTAATTGAAGGCACAGGACAAATCAACTATGACGGTCATGCCAGCCATAACGGTAATTATGTGCATGGTGATGCAACGTCCTGGGCAGTTTATCGGGTTATTCTTCAGCAACCTATTACCAATGACCAGGCCTCACTATTACGCACCACGCTAGCGGCTTTTGCACCTGCGCGTTGCCATCTCGCCAGTTTGGAATATCAGTCAGTATCAATTCGCTACAACAACACTGTCAGCTATAACGGCAGTTACAATCATGGGAGCAGTTAAATGGCTAATTTACCCGAAACCCCACAATGGTCTGACGGCGTATATCAGATAGAAACTTCAGACCCCGTATTAGGTGGTCCTGATGGCATTTCTAATCGGCAGGCTAAACAACTTGCTAGTCGTACAAGTTATCTAAAACAGCAGTTGGAACAAAACGAGAGTGAGCTGAAGGAGCATACCGAAGCTAAAGATCCACATCCTCAATATGCACCCAAAGCCAGCCCTGTATTCACAGGAACACCGACGGCGCCAACACCGGCACAGGATGCTAATAACACCCAGATTGCAACGACAGCCTTCGTGCAATCTTTGGCAAATGCAGCAAATAATAATGCTAATACTCGTCTGGAGAAAAACAAGAACGGCGCGGATATTCTTGATAAACCGGCGTTTGTGAAAAACCTCGGTTTAACGGCAGGCTCGGCGTTACCGGTTGGTGTCCCTATTCCGTGGCCGTTGGCAACCCCTCCGGCTGGGTGGATAAAATGTAACGGCGCTACGTTTACCGCAGCACAATATCCAGAGCTGGCGCGTGTATACCCCTCGCTGAGATTACCAGATTTGCGAGGGGAATTTATTCGAGGGTGGGATGATAGCGGTAAGATTGACCCAGGCCGCGCTTTGCTTTCATTACAAAGCGGCTCAGTTGGGCGACATGATCACGCATTTAATCAAACATGGGGGGCAACGGGGCCCGATAGCACAGGTGGGAGGTATCCTGTTAGTGCAGACACCAATGGAGCGGCGCTTGATCTTCCTATCTATACGGATTATTACGGGGGTAATGAAACTCGCCCACGTAACATTGCATTTAACTACATTGTGAGGGCTGTATAATGGCTGGCGCAAAATTAGACCAATACCAACACGCTACGGTCGCCGGTGATATCACGGTATTTAACTATCATAGCGAAACACGGGAATATAGTTCTGCATCCGTGGAGTTCTTACCCGTAGGTGTCGGCATCCCAGCCCACTCGTGTATCGATGCACCGGGTGATCGCAAACAGGGTTATGCGATTTGCCGGACGTCGGACTTGTCCGCGTGGGAATACGTCGCAGATCATCGTGGTAAAACCGTTTACAGTATTGAAACAGGTGCCGCACAGGTGATTACAGCACTCGGTGATTATCCATCGAAAACAACACCAGAGGCACCTGCAACACCATTTGACAAATGGAATGGTAAACGATGGGTGACAGATAATCAGGCACAACGCCAGCATGAACAGCAACAGGCAGAATCCCAAAAACGCTATCTAATGTCTCAGGCTACAAATTCCATCACTCCACTCCAATATGCTGTCGATCTCAACATGGCAACGGACACAGAGAAATCGGCACTGACCGAATGGAAAAAATACATGGTGTTATTAAACCGTGTAGACTGTTCGGCAGCACCCAACATTGACTGGCCTAAAGCGCCAGAATAACAATCAGGGGCTGTGTGCCCCTGTACTCATTCCGGCTGTTCCGGCCATACGATATCGGGTGCGGTAGCGCAATCCACCCGATTGAGCAGGACACGGTATTTGCGCCAGTTGGTTAATGCGGATTTTTCGGCGTCGGTCGCCATATCTAAATCAACCGCGTCCTGGCAGATATCAATTTTTTCGGTTGCCGCGCTCAATAGTTGCCGTTTTTGGTATTCCGCCTGCTGCTGCAATTCCGCTGGCGTCGGAGGCGGTGGTGGAGGGATGTTAACCCAGCACGGCATTCCGTTGCTATCAACGCCTTTTCGTTTACCCGCAACGGATTGACTAAATTCAGAAAATACCTCATCTGCCACAGGGATAACATCATCGGGCAGTGTACCGGCAGCCTGATAGTCTGCTAACAGTGCGACAGGGTAAAAACTGAGCGTAGAGCGACTAAATAAATAATTTTTCATATCAATATCCTATTGCGATATATGTCACGACAGGTGGATGGATGGGTTTATATAGGGATTGAATTAACAACTCCGCCAGTTTTCGGTCAATTATTATTGTGCTGGCAATTACAATCCACCGTTCACTCGTACCGCCGTTTAAAACAGAGTTTGTTAATGAAACGCATTTATTGGGAAATGGAATAGGGAATTCGAACATTGTCTGTGTCTGATACCAGCCACCTAGACCAGCTCCTGATACCTGAGTCGTTCCATGTGCCCGCCCCCATTGAATTACCACCCCGCTAGGCAATTTTTGATAACCAGACTCAGTTAACCGCGATTCAAAAAACGACATATCAGGGATCTGATTGCGCCCGTTCCCGATGGTTCGATAGACCGTATCCGCCAAACCGAGGTTTTACGGATATCAATTCGTCATTTTTAAAGTGGTGATAAGCTCATTAATTCATGGACTAAATGAGGTATTAATAATGGCGAAAATTGGCTATATCCGTGTATCAACAACAGACCAAAACAGTGATCTGCAACGAAATGCATTAATGGCCGCAAATTGTAACTCGATTTTTGAGGATAGAATTAGTGGCAAAACCGCCAATAATGATGACCTATTTTAATTAGGCGTTTTATTCTGCACTGTGCATTATGGAGGAATTAACCCCACACAAAAGAATGCAGAATATATTGCTAAATTGGCTGCTACGCTACACTGATTGTGTAAAAAATTTTCAATAGATGAAACGCGATTAGCTCTTCATTTATCGCGCGGATAGGTGAAATTTATCGCGCGCGGCATCAGGAAGAGAGGGTGTTAAGCTGCTAAAAGATAGCATCACACATATAGTAATAAGGGATACGATAGGAGTAGTGGTATCAGATAAGAGAGCTTGGTGGGCAAAATTACCGGATTGTCTGCCGGGCTATCAGAATGAAAAGCCGAAACAACGAGGCGAAAAACAAATAGAATTAATGATATACCAATCGCCATTGAAGATGCTTGATTTCTTATCCAAATCAGATCATGCTTGCAACCATGAAAATTCATCTGACACCAGAACAAAAACGAGCACTCGAATTGATGCATGATACCACTCGTGACAGTCGAGTCTGTGATCGCATCAAGGCCGTGCTTTTGGCATCAGAGGGCTGGACTGCTCAGATGATTGCACAGGCCTTGCGTATTCATGAAAGTACGGTCAGCCGTCACCTAAAAGACTTCATCGCTCAGGAAAAGCTGACGCCGGAAAATGGGGGCTCTGAAAGCCGTCTTTCTGCCGAACAAACCGCTGACCTGATTGAATATTTGACCGCCAATTTGATGCATACCACGACCCAAATTGTGGCCTATGTCCAGGCACGTTGGCAGGTGTTTTTCAGTGTAGGGGGCATGACGAAATGGCTTCATCGCCAGGGTTTCAGCTACAAAAAGCCAAAGGGAGTGCCTCATAAATTCGATGCGGATAAACAGCAACAATTTATTGATGACTACAAGGTGCTGAAAGACAGAGCGGCTCAGAATGAGCCGATCCTGTTTATTGATGCGGTGCATCCTTCACAGTCCACAAAGCTCAGTTATGGCTGGATGAAAGCAGGAAAAAATCAGGTAAAAGGGGTTGAAACCACCGGCAGTCGTACCCGTCTCAATATTCTGGGTGCGCTGAATTTACAACGGATTGAAGACACCGTGATCCGTGAATATCCAAGCATTAATGCTGAAAATATCGCCT
>NZ_MKGR01000080.1 GCF_001908095.1 Xenorhabdus thuongxuanensis
CTACCATTTTGACAAGCTATTTAGAATGAGTGAAGTCTTTTTTCTTAGTATAAAATTTCAAAAATAGATCCACTGACTTGTACTTAAAATACTTGTTCATTTAATGCCTTTTTTTAAACTTAATAATTACCGCTTAAATTATTATATCATAAAAACAACATAAAACTTCAATTAATTAGAACAGAAAATCTTTTAATAATTAATTTTATTTATGTTAAAATATTATTTAAAATAAGCTATACGATTAGGCAGCTTTAAATTTAAGCAGCCTAATTAGGCTAACTGAACCACAATTAAGATAAATTCGTTGACGTAAATAATGGGGTTAAATTTGAAACATCAACGGTCTTTTCGGCTTTATCAAGGCTATAAGAATCTTGTAATTTTAACCACAACCGAGGGCTACTACCAAGAACCTTAGACAACTTCACAGCCATCTCTGGTGTCACAGATGCTTTACACGTTACAAGTCGCTGCACTGTAGAAGGTGCAACATCTAAAGCTCTAGCAAGATCGCGAATACCTAAACCCAGCTCTTCTAAGGCATCGGCAATAATTTCACCGGGATGGGGGGGATTGTACATCTTCATTAGTGATAATCCTCGTAGTTTACGATATATGCATCGCCGTCAATAAACTCAAATGTTACACGTAAATTGCCTGAAACAGTAACAGCCCATTGCCCTTGCCTATCTCCAGTTAACGGATGTAGTTTATATCCGGGCAGATTAATATCCCCTATAACTTCCGCATCATTGATCACAGCAAGTCTTTGCCTGAGCTTTTTTGCATGTTGGGGATTAATGCCAGATGCTTTCCCTGTTTCGAAAAACAGACGTAACCCTTTATGCTTGAAACTCTTTATCATTCCCAAAGTGCTCCCTGTTGCGCTACAAGAAACATTATAATGTTTTGTTCCCTTTGACGCAACACTTTTTACCAGTCAAATACAGGAAATTCCTGCAACACATCAAATTCAGCCGCAAAATGTATTAATTCAATACCAGAGCTATATATATGTTGCAATCAATCGCCTAGCTGGTTTTGATAATCCAAGCCGCTTCAACACTAAATAGCTTGTCAAAATGGTAA
>NZ_MKGR01000081.1 GCF_001908095.1 Xenorhabdus thuongxuanensis
TCCTTCAGTACCCTCAAGGGGTAAGGGAAGACTCATCTTAAGGCAAGTTTCCCGCTTAGATGCTTTCAGCGGTTATCTCTTCCGCACTTAGCTACCGGGCAGTGCCATTGGCATGACAACCCGAACACCAGTGGTGCGTCCACTCCGGTCCTCTCGTACTAGGAGCAGCCCCTTGCAATCTTCCAACGCCCACGGCAGATAGGGACCGAACTGTCTCACGACGTTCTAAACCCAGCTCGCGTACCACTTTAAATGGCGAACAGCCATACCCTTGGGACCTACTTCAGCCCCAGGATGTGATGAGCCGACATCGAGGTGCCAAACACCGCCGTCGATATGAACTCTTGGGCGGTATCAGCCTGTTATCCCCGGAGTACCTTTTATCCGTTGAGCGATGGCCCTTCCATTCAGAACCACCGGATCACTAAGACCTACTTTCGTACCTGCTCGAGCCGTCACTCTCGCAGTCAAGCCAGCTTATGCCTTTGCACTAACCTCACGATGTCCGACCGTGATTAGCTAACCTTCGTGCTCCTCCGTTACGCTTTGGGAGGAGACCGCCCCAGTCAAACTACCCACCAGACACTGTCCGCAACCCGGATGACGGGCCGACGTTAGAACATCAAACATTCAAGGGTGGTATTTCAAGGATGGCTCCATGCAGACTGGCGTCCACACTTCACAGCCTCCCACCTATCCTACACATCAAGGCTCAAGGTTCAGTGTCAAGCTATAGTAAAGGTTCACGGGGTCTTTCCGTCTTGCCGCGGGTACACTGCATCTTCACAGCGAGTTCAATTTCACTGAGTCTCGGGTGGAGACAGCCTGGCCATCATTACGCCATTCGTGCAGGTCGGAACTTACCCGACAAGGAATTTCGCTACCTTAGGACCGTTATAGTTACGGCCGCCGTTTACTGGGGCTTCGATCAAGAGCGTCGCCTTGCGGCTAACCCCATCAATTAACCTTCCAGCACCGGGCAGGCGTCACACCGTATACGTCCACTTTCGTGTTTGCACAGTGCTGTGTTTTTATTAAACAGTTGCAGCCAGCTGGTATCTGCGACTGGCCTCGGCTCCAGGAGC
>NZ_MKGR01000082.1 GCF_001908095.1 Xenorhabdus thuongxuanensis
CATGTTGATGTTGTCACCTGGCATTACCATCTCTACGCCTTCTGGCAGTTCGATAGTACCGGTTACGTCAGTGGTACGGAAGTAGAACTGTGGACGGTAACCTTTGAAGAATGGAGTATGACGGCCACCTTCATCTTTGCTCAGGATATACACTTCAGATTCGAACTGAGTGTGTGGGTGGATAGAGCCTGGCTTCGCCAGAACCTGACCACGCTCAACGTCATCACGCTTAGTACCACGCAGCAGAACACCAACGTTCTCACCTGCACGGCCTTCGTCCAGCAGTTTGCGGAACATTTCAACGCCGGTACAAGTAGTTTTAGTGGTTTCTTTGATACCCACGATTTCAACTTCGTCACCGACTTTAACGATACCACGCTCTACACGACCGGTAACTACAGTACCACGGCCGGAGATGGAGAACACGTCTTCGATTGGCAGCAGGAATGGCTTGTCAATGTCACGCTCTGGTTCTGGGATGTAAGAATCCAGGGCTTCTGCCAGTTCGATCACTTTCGCTTCCCACTCTGCATCGCCTTCCAGCGCTTTCAGCGCAGAACCACGGATGATTGGGGTGTCGTCGCCTGGGAAATCGTACTGAGACAGCAGCTCACGCACTTCCATTTCTACCAGTTCCAGCAGCTCTTCATCATCAACCATGTCACATTTGTTCAGGAACACGATGATGTAAGGAACGCCTACCTGACGACCCAGCAGGATGTGCTCACGAGTCTGTGGCATTGGGCCATCAGTTGCAGCAACTACCAGGATCGCGCCGTCCATCTGAGCCGCACCGGTGATCATGTTTTTCACGTAGTCGGCGTGGCCTGGGCAGTCAACGTGTGCGTAGTGACGAGTTGGGGTATCGTACTCTACGTGAGAAGTAGAGATGGTGATACCACGTGCTTTTTCTTCTGGTGCGTTGTCGATCTGGTCGAATGCACGCGCGTTACCGCCGTAAGTTTTTGCCAGAACGGTAGTGATTGCAGCAGTCAGGGTAGTTTTACCGTGGTCAACGTGGCCGATAGTACCAACGTTAACGTGCGGTTTTGAACGTTCAAACTTTTCTTTAGACA
>NZ_MKGR01000083.1 GCF_001908095.1 Xenorhabdus thuongxuanensis
GGGTGACTGCGTACCTTTTGTATAATGGGTCAGCGACTTATATTCTGTAGCAAGGTTAACCGGATAGGGGAGCCGCAGGGAAACCGAGTCTTAACTGGGCGTTAAGTTGCAGGGTATAGACCCGAAACCCGGTGATCTAGCCATGGGCAGGTTGAAGGTTGGGTAACACTAACTGGAGGACCGAACCGACTAATGTTGAAAAATTAGCGGATGACTTGTGGCTGGGGGTGAAAGGCCAATCAAACCGGGAGATAGCTGGTTCTCCCCGAAAGCTATTTAGGTAGCGCCTCGTGAACTCATCTTCGGGGGTAGAGCACTGTTTCGGCTAGGGGGTCATCCCGACTTACCAACCCGATGCAAACTGCGAATACCGAAGAATGTTATCACGGGAGACACACGGCGGGTGCTAACGTCCGTCGTGAAGAGGGAAACAACCCAGACCGCCAGCTAAGGTCCCGAAGTCATGGTTAAGTGGGAAACGAAGTGGGAAGGCTCAGACAGCCAGGATGTTGGCTTAGAAGCAGCCATCATTTAAAGAAAGCGTAATAGCTCACTGGTCGAGTCGGCCTGCGCGGAAGATGTAACGGGGCTAAACCATGCACCGAAGCTGCGGCAGCGACATTTAGGTGTTGTTGGGTAGGGGAGCGTTCTGTAAGCCGGTGAAGGTGAACTGTGAGGTTTGCTGGAGGTATCAGAAGTGCGAATGCTGACATAAGTAACGATAAAGCGGGTGAAAAACCCGCTCGCCGGAAGACCAAGGGTTCCTGTCCAACGTTAATCGGGGCAGGGTGAGTCGACCCCTAAGGCGAGGCTGAAAAGCGTAGTCGATGGGCAACAGGTTAATAGTCCTGTACTGGCAATAATTGCGATGGGGGGACGGAGAAGGCTAGGCAAGCCGGGCGACGGTCGTCCCGGTTTAAGTGTGTAGGTGGGATAACCTGGCAAATCCGGTTATCCGTCACACTGAGGCACGATGACGAGGCACTACGGTGCGGAAGTTGCTGATGCCCTGCTTCCAGGAAAAGCCCCTAAGCTCCAG
>NZ_MKGR01000084.1 GCF_001908095.1 Xenorhabdus thuongxuanensis
TTAACGCGATGCTCGACTTTTATGGTGAGTTGAAATGACATAGCCGCTCCTTTATAACTTTAAGTCGTCAAAAATAGAGAAATAAAGGAACAAAAGGCTATGTCACAGCAAGATTTTATCATTTGGGTGTTTTGTTGGGTAGATGACAATTTAACGCAGTTACAGCAAGGTATGCGATTCAGAAGCCGGGGATATCCGCCTAAACTGAGCGATGCAGAAGCCATTATGATGGAAGTGGTGGGTGAATTTTTAGGATTTTCAACAGATAAAGGCATTTGGACGTACTTTAATGGCCACTGGCGCGAGTGGTTTCCGGGGCTAGGTTCACGCGCCAATTTCGCTAAACAAATTTCGAATCTTTGGGTTGTTAAACAACAACTGCAAGAAAAGCTAGCGAGGTTATTGGGCGCGCTCGACAGGCCGGTACATATTATTGACGGATTTCCGCTGCCGGTCTGTGGATTCAAAAGAGCAAAAGGCTGTGCCAACTTCAAAGGACAAGCTGATTATGGGTACTGTGCCGCCAAAAACGAGACATACTATGGCTTCAAAGGACATCTCATGATAGACGAAATCGGTGTGGTCACGGGGTTTACACTGACGCCCGCCAATATCAGTGAGCGCGAAGCAATCTGGGATGTGATCGGCTCGATAAAGGGCTGTTTGCTGGGTGATAAAGGGTATTTAGGCGTTGAATTTAAACAGGAAATGAAGATGGAGGGTATTGAAATGATTACCCCGGTGCGTGCCAATATGGATGATCCCCTCCCCAGAAAAATGAGAAGGGTCATTAACGCCAAACGTCGTTTAATTGAAACCGTGATTGGTCAACTCGCGGGACAATTTGCTATCGAGAAGTGCTGGGCACGGGATTTGTGGCATTTGAGTAATCGAATTGCCAGAAAATTGCTTTCTCACACGTTGGGTATTTTTGCCAATTTTAAACAAGGTAAAAATCAACGCGACTGGCTTCAACAAGCCAACGTTATAGGATGTTAAAGTCGAGCATCGCGT
>NZ_MKGR01000085.1 GCF_001908095.1 Xenorhabdus thuongxuanensis
TTGGCTGGAAAAATGCCGACGATTGTGGAAGAACTGTGAGAGATATTTGAATACCAGCCTTCAGTTCGTCAATCTGGCATTTCTCGTCGTGTTGCTGCGCAGAAAAAATACTGAATAGGCTGTTAAGCTTGTTTACCGAGAATATTAATGCCGATATTTTCTATGCGTGGATGACGCAAGATTTGCTGCCAAAGCTTCCACACGGCGCCGTGATAGTGATGGACAATGCGCCTTTCCATAAACGGAATGACACGGCACAAGCGATAGCAGACAGCAGATGTCAACGGGAATGGCTTCCCGCTTATAGTCCGGATTTGAACCCGATAGAACACAAATGGGGCGGAGCAAAAGCGATCAGGAGGCAAAAAAGATGTTCAGTTGATGAGTTGTTTACGGAGCATATTGAATATGTCAGGTTATGATGATTCTGCTATAGCTCATGCGGTGCTGGCGGTCTTGCGGATACGGGAGAAAAAAAACACCGGCAGGATGGGTAGCCCTGAGTATCCCGGAACTGCGTAAGCTGTTGTCAAAATTGATGGAAAAAACGGGAGAGGCAGTCGAACAGATTTTACATTGGTCAGACTGGCGACGACGACACCAATACTATGCACAACAATGTCATTACCGTCGTCGGAATAACCCTATGGTGACAGAGCAATTACGGCTGTAGTATTAGGCACTATAAGGCTGGAATTGAGAGGATCCACGCCTCACCTCTCAATTCCAGCATGGTGCCAAGGGCTAAGTGATTGGGATGGGTGAGTAGACCTATCCGGTCACCCAGATAGGCCCCTCCTCAGAACCGGACGTGCGGAACTACCGCATCCGGCTCCCGACAGATCCGTGTCCCCACACATATTCAGCGAGAACTGAACATTGAATGCGTTTTCCAACGCGATGGATAACCTAGCATTTTCAAGATCAGATTCAGCTTTTTCCACGTCAGTCGGCGACGCCCACCTTGACGGTTGAACCATCTGTAGATTATTCGCGTACTTTG
>NZ_MKGR01000086.1 GCF_001908095.1 Xenorhabdus thuongxuanensis
TAAGTCCTCAAGAGAAATTAATTGCAAATTGGTCACCATAACCAGCTAATAATGTATTGATCTCATATTCCATGGTTTCCTGAGTCCAGGTGATAAAACGTCGCCAGTGGTATTTCGCCTCCCTCCAGACGATTTCAATCAGATTCAGTTCTGGGCTGTAGGCGGGAAGGTAAAGTAAAAACAGGTTGTGCTCTCGTAACCAGCGATTTTTAATTTTTTCATCGATCCCATGATGGATAGGCGCATTATCTAACACGACAACTGTCAGGCGATGATCTCCTTGTTGGGCAACCTGCGCTAAAAAATCAATGACATTACTCCGCGTGACACTGCTTGATATTATCTGATAAAACAGCGTGTTATCAGTGTAATTTAGCGCACCTAGCACTGACCGTCTGACAGCGCTTTGAGGCTCTGCTTCATGGGGCTTACCTCGTGGACTCCATCCATATTGTACCGCTGGGGAGGCAGAAAAACCCGCCTCATCAAAATAGACTAGACGGTAATGACCTGACCGTGCGCCCGCCTTCATTTTATTCAACAAGGCGGCTTTTTCAGCAAATTCCGCTTCATGGCGTTTTTTTTAAAGACAAGCGAGCTCGCTTATAGGTTAATCCTTGTCTTTTCAGGGTATTAGCCAGCGTCTCCAGTGTACAGGGCAAAGGGCCATGCTTATCCTCAACTTTCTGTGCGATTCGGGCTAGCGTCAGAGATTCTGCGCGAGCGGATTCGACCGCGGTGGCAATCATCTCAGGTGTCATGGCGGGATATCGACCACCGACATGGCCCCCTAATAATCCCGCTATCCCTGAATCATGCCAGGCGTGAACCCAGTCATAGATAACTCTGAGACTACATCCTATCTCCTCGGCGATCTGACGGGGTTTGATGCCTCTGGCAAGCATGAGTAACCCCGTTCCTCGCGTACGGATGTCCCGATGTATGTGGTTCAAAGCAAGTTGTTGTAATGTAATACGTTCTGGTTCAGACAG
>NZ_MKGR01000087.1 GCF_001908095.1 Xenorhabdus thuongxuanensis
CTGTCTGAACCAGAACGTATTACATTACAACAACTTGCTTTGAACCACATACATCGGGACATCCGTACGCGAGGAACGGGGTTACTCATGCTTGCCAGAGGCATCAAACCCCGTCAGATCGCCGAGGAGATAGGATGTAGTCTCAGAGTTATCTATGACTGGGTTCACGCCTGGCATGATTCAGGGATAGCGGGATTATTAGGAGGCCATGTCGGTGGTCGATATCCCGCCATGACACCTGAGATGATTGCTACCGCGGTCGAATCCGCTCGCGCAGAATCTCTGACGCTAGCCCGAATCGCACAGAAAGTTGAGGATAAGCATGGCCCTTTGCCCTGTACACTGGAGACGCTGGCTAATACCCTGAAAAGACAAGGATTAACCTATAAGCGAGCTCGCTTGTCTTTAAAAAAAACGCAATGAAGCGGAATTTGCTGAAAAAGCCGCCTTGTTGAATAAAATGAAGGCGGGCGCACGGTCAGGTCATTACCGTCTAGTCTATTTTGATGAGGCGGGTTTTTCTGCCTCCCCAGCGGTACAATATGGATGGAGTCCCCGAGGTAAGCCCCATGAAGCAGAGCCTCAAAGCTCTGTCAGACGGTCAGTGCTAGGTGCGCTAAATTACACTGATAACACGCTGTTTTATCAGATAATATCAAGCAGTGTCACGCGGAGTAATGTCATTGATTTTTTAGCGCAGGTTGCCCAACAAGGAGATCATCGCCTGACAGTTGTCGTGTTAGATAATGCGCCTATCCATCATGGGATCGATGAAAAAATTAAAAATCGCTGGTTACGAGAGCACAACCTGTTTTTGCTTTACCTTCCCGCCTACAGCCCAGAACTGAATCTGATTGAAATCGTCTGGAGGGAGGCGAAATACCACTGGCGACGTTTTATCACCTGGACTCAGGAAACCATGGAATATGAGATCAATACATTATTAGCTGGTTATGGTGACCAATTTGCAATTAATTTCTCTTGAGGACTTA
>NZ_MKGR01000088.1 GCF_001908095.1 Xenorhabdus thuongxuanensis
GCTTGTCTTTGTATGCCAATACTCTCTTTCGAAAATCTAAGCTGTAACCCATCTCATTTTATGCCTTGTCATCTTAGGTTTAGATATTATGTCATATTAATATGATTTAGCTATATGCTTCCGGCATAGCCTTTTTGTTTTTCTGTAATAAGGTTATCTATTTATAAATAAAAATAATTAGCAGTAATTATTTCTGGTCTAAATTAAACTAATATTATTGGCAATTGTAATAACACTTTATCAGAATTTTATTCTTAATTTCTACATTGCTGTTAATTTATATTAAGCTGCATATTTTAATGACTAACCCTCCATTCAATAATCAATATCAGCAGTAAATTTTTAATTTACAACCCAGCAGATTATTCACTCCACAAATAGACAAATTTTATAATGCAATACCACATATTAATGCGAACTGATTGCTATGTGACTGCATCCCATTGAGATAAAATTTAACTTAAGTAATATTAACTGGCGGTTTAGCCGTAAGATGAAATGACCTTTTACTTTAATAATAAATAAGTGAGGAAATTATGTCTGAGGTAAATAAACCAGAAAATAGTTCTGGTAAACAATGCCTATTAGACCCTACTCAATACAAGGTTCAGGTTGATGATGTAGCACCAGTGGGCACTTGTCCGTGGGCACTGATTCAAGTGTATTCAGGAAAACAAGTACATCGCAGTGGCTGGAATGCCCCTAAAGAATACATGCGTCTTGCCTATGAATCGGGGATTGGTACTGATAAAGGAAATCCTTATATTGAGAAGAGCGATCAAGATGGCGTTTGGGAGGCTTGGAAGCCAACGCTGGAAGATTTGGTGGCTTGTGACTGGAAATTGTTGGAATCGGCATCAGGAAGTTCAGGTGGCTCAGGAGGTTCAGGAGGTTCAGGAGGTTCAGGAGGTTCAGGAGGTTCAGGAGGTTCAGGAGGTTCAGGAGGTTCAGGAGGTTCAGGAGGTTCAGGAGGT
>NZ_MKGR01000089.1 GCF_001908095.1 Xenorhabdus thuongxuanensis
TTTAACCAAGGCGAGTAGACCGGAAGAAACAGCAACGTCACGGTGGGATTATTCAGCAGCCATTCTCTGACTTTCTTACTTTTATGGATACCGTAGTTATCTAAAATCACGCTCAGCGTTTCTGCATCACGATAGGTTCGTTTTAATCCTTCTAACATACGGATAAATAAATCCGAGTTTTTTCTCGTGCCCCCCGTAGATACGATCTTTCCTGTTTGGGCATCAAGGCAACCGGCAAAATAATATTTTTGATTTTGACCGGGGGTCACAATCCGTTTTTGTTGGCCTTTAAAGTACCAGCCAGCGCCAATTTTAGGATTAAAATCAATATCAACTTCATCTTCATAAACAACAGGATGTTTTTCGCAAGCCTGAGAAAGTGCTTCAGTAATACGCGCCATTTTTTCGTCATATTCGGGATCAGGTTGTTTTAATGTGGGAGCCGCTCGTCGCCAGACAATGCCTTGTTTGCAGAAGTAACGGTAAAGTGTGCTGATGGAAAGAGTAATATGCATATATTTTCTGAGTAAAAACACAAAAAACGACAGACTCCAGCGAGAACCGAGATAGACAAATTGCTGGGGAGCGTGCTCTAAAAAATAAGAGAGAAGAGGCAGATAACGTGCTAAATGCCACTGAATATGACGCCCGGCAGGTAAGCGCTGTAAGCCCATCCAACCTTGTTCTCTAAACTTTTTCAGCCAACGCCAAACGGAAGATTCAGCGCAACAAAGTATCGCCGCCACCTGGGGGACAGAATGTGTTTTACACAGTAGAAGTATCCCCATGATCCGCCGTGCATAATTTTTATCAGATGTTTTTTGAACGACTTTTTTCATCTGCCGACGTTCATTTCGTGAAGTGGGTGGTATGATAAGCATGACTCGATCCTTTTTCTGTGATTTTGCGTTTTGGGAACAAAAATTTCGCAAATTTAGGATCGAGTTTCTTTGATACTC
>NZ_MKGR01000009.1 GCF_001908095.1 Xenorhabdus thuongxuanensis
ATCAGGGGCGCTATGCCCCTATACTCATTTCGGCGGCTCAGGCCATTGGATATCGGGTACGGTAGCGCAATCCACCCGATTGAGCAGGACACGGTATTTACGCCAGTCGGTTAATGCGGATTTTTCGGCATCGGTAGCCATATCTAAATCGACCGCATCCTGAAAAATGGCGATTTTCTCTGTCGCGGTGTTCAGTAGGTGTTTTTTCTGGGATTCTGCCCGTTGTTGCAATTCCTCTGGTGACGGAGGGTGCGGCGGAGGAATATCCCCCCACGCGGGCAATCCGTCAGAACCGACCACCCGCTCTTTACCCATCGGGGGTGTTGCGGTGTATTTCGCAAAAACAGATTCGTCAACATCAATCCCGACCTCTGGCCATGCGCCAGATTTTATATAATTGTTTTTTAATTCATACGGATAAAATTTATTATCAGAATATTTGTATTTCATAATAACCCCCATCAATACCCAATTGCTAACCACATAACAGCCTGATTTGGTATAACGGCTAACTCCCCGCGCAGCATCGGGATCGACGCTCTGGTGGTGCTATTCATGTCCGACGCCAGGAGGAACAGTGAACTGTACTGATGTGACACGTTTTTTAGCGTTACAAACATACATGATAACTCCCTCGAATACGGGATAGGGAATACGGCATCAGCATAAAAATAACCGGCGGACTCCCTCGAAAACCATGATGTACCATATTGGATAATCCGACCGTCAGGCATTTTGAACCAATTAGGCCCCGATGTGAAAAATGACATATCGGGGATCTGATTACGCCCATTGCCGATGGTTCTATATACAGAGTCCGCTAAACCGAGGTTTTACGTAAATAAATGCGTGAATTCAGGCGATTGATGGGCTAATCAGGTTGGTATGATGAGCTAATCATTGGTTGAATAGGGGGCGCTATGGCGAAAATTGGCTATATCCGTGTATCAACAACTGACCAGAACAGCGATCTGCAACGTAATGCATTAATGGCCGCGAATTGTGACCGGATTTTTGAGGATAAAATCAGTGGCAAAACGGCTAACCGGCCGGGATTAAAACAGGCATTAACCCACCTGAAAACAGGGGATACATTGGTGGTCTGGAAATTGGATCGATTGGGACGCAGTGTTAAAAATCTCATCGCATTAAATGAACGGCTCAATAATGACGGTATTCATTTTCAGAGCCTGACCGACAGCATTGATACCAGTTCGCCAATGGGCAGGTTTTTCTTCTATGTGATGAGCGCATTGGCTGAAATGGAGCGGGAACTCATCATAGAACGGACTAATGCAGGGCTGGCGGCTGCCCGTGCGCAGGGGCGTATTGGTGGCCGTCCCGTGTCATTGAATGACGAAAAATTCCAGTTAGCCTGCCAACTGCTCGCAGAGGGCAAAAATCGGCGGGAAATCGCTAACATTTTCAATGTGTCTCTTTCCACCGTGTATAAATACCTGCCAGTCGGTGCGGCAGCCAATGATGATGTGTTTTGAGTTTTAATAGGGGCTACGCCCCTTATAATGCTGATTTTGCCAGATCCAATAAATCCCCCGCCGTGACTGAATACAGCCCCTCGCGAATGTCTTCACTCACCCGCTTGAGCGATAACGTGAATTCAATGCGCCGTGCTTTACCATCGGCGAAAAACTCTGTGCGGCTCTCTGTCAGGCTGTCGATAACAAACATCCCATAAATCATTCCTGTCCCCTCAATCAACGGCCACGGTTTGGCCGAGAATGCCATTGTGCGCAGGACTTCGAGTGAAATATCACCGCCTGTGACTTCGGGGTACAGAATCCCGTTCAGCGTGATAGTGTCTTCCCCTGGGCCAATATATTGCCATTTGGCCGATTTGCCGACGCGATCATTTTTTACATGCCGCCAGTCCATATTGCGATTCATGGACTGGTACGGCGTGGTACTGAGCATAAAAACGAACATGCCATAAATCATCATCATGGTATTAATCCTCGTCTAATAGGCTAGATCTTCGCCTAACACCTTGTTTTTGCATTATTTTTTCTACTTCGGCTCTGACCACCGCGCCAATTGACCGCGTATCATTCATATCAACCCCATGAAAATGCAGGTTAATTGAGTATCGGTCATCCTGCTGCGCGTTATTCCCGTTACCGACACGGGCAGGCGTGACGGGAACCGGAACACCACTCAATGTGGGTTGCAGTGGCTGTAATTTTTCCGTCAGGCGACTGAGTAGTGAGGGTTGTTGTAAGCGGGGTTCCTGATATGCGCCATCAATCGGGATCACTGGCGGGCGGTTTTTAAAAACGATATCGCCCAGTTTATTGGGATCGGCCTGTGTTGCCGCCACCCCCATGGCGTCCAACTCAGGGTTCTTTTTACCTTTTTTATTCTTTTTAGCGCTGGGATCGTAAACTAAATTGCCAAAGGCAGGCGTATCAACTTTAGGAATATCAACTTTAAGCTTGTTTTCTTCGGCTTTTTTACCGGCTTGTGTGACTGCATTATCCGGTGGTGTTGGTGTCCACTCTTGTTGCACCATTTTTTGGGCGCTGTCATCCCAAACCCATTTTACGGGCTTTTGGACTTCGGGCAGATTAACCGGCCCCATCGCATTGGATGCATCGACAGCCGCTTTAGTCGCATCTGGGATCATACCCAGTTTTTCCAGTAACCAGCCCACGCCTTTTGCAACGGCGGCAATCACATTCACCACGCCGGCGATGGCTTGACCCACCAAATGACCAAAGGCAAGCCCCGCTTCGGTAGCGGCTTTCAGTCCTTCTGCGGATGTGTTAACGGGTTCGAATAACGCTGTAAACCACTGCCAGACTTTTTGGATAGCGTTTCCGATAGCATCAAAAATAGGTGCGAACGGCGCAAACGCTGCCGCGAGCGTATCACGGACAGGTGCGATAGCCTCCATCAGACCAGAGAAAAACCCCGCAAAAAATGCCTTGATGGGTTCCCAGTGTTTCCATATCAATGCAGCGGCAGTAACAATCACTGCAATCAGCAAACCCAATGGACTGAGCAACAAGGAAAAACCGCCGCCAATGACAGATGCCGCCGCTTGAGCCGCAATACGCAGCGCGCCAAATCCGTTGGTTGCCAATCCTGTTAACCCGTTCCGCAGCATCGATATGGCTGTCATCGGGCTAGTAAAAACCATCAATAAACCATTTTTCAACACCGTCCATCCGCCGGTTGCTAATCCTTTTATTCGGGTGCTCAGGTTGCTGACCGCCGTACCGGCATGACGAAAAATGGCACCCCAACCAGTGACACTGCGGCTAACGCCACCCAGGGAGGGGATTAATCCTCTCAGTCCAGTTGATAATCGCCCCAATACGGGGAACAATGTTATTAATCCGCCGCCACGGGTCAGCATAAATAGGCTAAGTCGGAACGCAGCAAACGGCACAATAACCGCCGCGGCCGCCAGTGCCAGTGCACCTAGCGTCGTTACCATAACCCCCATTGCGATTGCGCCGAGTGCCAATATCTTGGTTAGTTGGGGATTAGCCTTCATCCATGTGCCGATTTTGCTGATTAGTTTTGTGATACTTTGCGTGATATTACGCAGAGGGGAATCGACGCTTTCATGCAGTTCTATGCCTAAATCCTGCCATGCGGATTGGAGTTGTCTGATATCCCCCCGCAGGTTATCCATTTTGACCGCAGCGTTTTTTTCGGCCTCACCTTTAGCATTATCGTTGGCTATTTTTTTCTCCGCATATCTACCATTGATCATGCCTTCCAGAACGTTACCCATACCAACCATTGCCTCTTCTCCGAAAATATCCTTTTTCATACGGATCTGGCTAGGTTGGTCAAACTTGCGTAAGCTGATCGCCATATCTTTCAGAATTTCGTCAGCACTACGTAGTTCGCCATTTGCTTTTTTTACCTTGACACCTAATGCCGTCATGGCATCCGACGCCGCTCCTGTTGGTGCCATCATTCGGATCAACCCAGCTCTTAGCGCTGTGCCTGCCATACTACCGCGATAACCACTATCGGCCATAACACCAGCCATTGCAGCCATGCTTTCCAAACTGGCACCGACCTGTGCTGCAACGGGGCCAGCATACGTCATAGTCTCACCCAATTGTCGTAGATCAGTATTGCTGCGGGTGAAAGTCGCGGTCAGGACGTCTGATACCCTGTCCATTTGGTCAGCGGTAAGATTAAATTGCGTCAGAACATTCGATCCAATATCTGCCGCTTCGCCTAAATCCATTTCACCTGCCAGCCCCATATTGAGTACGCCGGGTAAAGCGGCTTTCACTGCTTCTGGTGTAATCCCCGCCATTGCCAGAAATTTCTGACCTGACGCTGCATCAGTGGCGGTATAGGCCGTTGTTGCCCCCAGTTGTCGCGCCTGTTCGCGCAGAGCCGCCAAACGCGGATCGTTTTTATCCAATCGGGTGAGCGCCTGAACACTGGACATCCCCGCATCAAAATCTAGGCCAGGTGCCATCAAACGTGACATGCCATATAATGCGCCTGCGCCAGTTGCCATGGCTGCCGCACCTGCTGTAGCCAGTTTGCCTCGCCCCTCTTTGGCATTAGCATAACGAGTTTGGGCATGAGTCACTGCGGTTAAGCGTCGTTGTTGTTCGGCCAACTGGCGGTTGTAGGTGGCTGTGCGGCGCGTAATTTGGCCGGTCACATCGCTGCTATTGCGAGCAGAAATACCGTATCGGTACAATTCCGCGGTCACACCCCGTAGACGCTGCTTTTCCCTGTCCAGCGTACGGCCATAGTTATCCCGTTCTGTCCGTGCTGCCTGCAATGTCCTGCGCTGTGCGTCTGTTTGTTGCGCCAGGGGGGGCATTTGGTCACGCAGAGATTTTGCCTGGCGCTTGGCTTTTTCGTAGGCATCAGAGGTTTTTTGGACAGAGCTTGTCAACCGCTCAAATGTGCGCGCCTGGCCTTGTAGATTGCGAACACTGTTATGAGTGCTACGAATCTGAGCGGATAGCCCCGCCGCCGCCCGGTTAGCGGCGTTCAGGGGACCAGAGAGTCGGTTAGCAGCGCTCAGTGAAACTCGAATATTTAAGTTGCGATCTGTGGCCATGATTTATTCGTTTCCATTACGAGCCGCCGCGCGTTCGTGCCATTTCAATAATTCTGTCACCGTCATGTTATCGCACTCTGACGGCGACCAATGAAATACCATGGCAATATCGGCAATAATGTCATCGGTATCTACCGCTGGACACGGGATTATTTGTCGGCCGGTTCGTTCGTCTCGCTCACTGATGAGGTGGGCGCTAAAAAATTCGCTATGGCCTCGGCCAGTAATGTAAAATCCTGAATAGGCATGGTCACAATGTCGGTTTCACTCAGACGCGGATGTGTCACCCTCGGTAGGAGTGTGATCAGTGCATTCACATCACTGGTCATCACATCCCACAATTTCAGGCCGCGCAATGCGCCGACCTGTTTCATTGTGTCAGTGATCGCCACCTCGGTGATGGTGTTGCCGTTTGCCAGTTTCATAGGGGCAGAAAAGGTCACTATTTTTGACATCGTTAAATCTCCGTTGCGCGGGGGAACGTCCCCGCGATAAAAATAAAATTAATGGCCGATATTGGCGCGATGTTTTTCCAGCAAATCTTTACCATTGACCCGCCAGACCAAATTGAGCATGTCGATTTCGTGCAGCTCTTCATTGTTCAATGTGATCTTGCAGTAGGTATTTTTCAGCGTGTACTTGTGCTGGGTATTTTCCCCGGCTTTGGCAGTGCCCCAATCGACTTCGGTAAATCGCCCGCGCGTCTGGATCTCACAGGCGACGGTTTCCCCGGTAGCATCATCATAGTATGAACCGGCAAATCGCAGTTGCAGGCTGTCAATCAGGCCGCCCCATGTCTTGAGCAGGTTAGAGTCTAGTCCGCCCATGGTGACTTCCATATCCAGTGCGCCCCCATCCATGCCCATCAGAACGGCAACAGAGCCAGGCATCCCAGCCCCCTGGTAATCTTCGGTCTTGAGGGTTAACTTCGGCGTTGTCACTTCCTCTACCTGTCCGAGATACGTTTGACCATCAATATAAACGTCAAACATAAAGAGTTTTTTCGGCATCCCCATGCTGATATCCCCTTAGCCTAGTTGATCGAAAACAGCGAAATATTCATCGGTAAACGTCTGCACCAGTTGCAAGTTTTCCAGTGGTGGGACTGGCGTATATTTGTAGCGTATCAATGCCGTGCCATCGCGCAGCGTTTCTTTTGGGTTGTCTGCCGGGTCATACCAACATTCAAATCCCAATAGCCTGCCCTCTGTCACCAACTGCGCCCCCTTACGATTAATGCCATCGACGACATCTTTTACTAATGATGGCGTTAACGTTTTATCGATATAGGAGAAATGCGCCTCGGCGATCATGTCTGCCAGAATCTGTGCGGTGCGGGTGTAAACTTCGAAGAAATAAGTCTCATCACAGGTGCGGTTACCCCAGAAGCGGAAGCCGTCTCTTTTGATTAAGGTGGTAATTCCCTTACTATTTAGGTCGTCGGCGTCAGTATCTGTCCCCTGCAACGTCCAATAGATATCCGCTGAAATACCCAGAACACCATTAATGGGCACATTGGACAATGATTTGTGCCAACCTTGCTCTGCATCAATACGGGCGCGTAACCCCAATGCGAATGCTGTTGCTGGTACGGTTTCATTTTTCGCTGACTGGCTGTTATAGGTGATGAAATCAGGGTAAATGATCATGATCTCACGTTGACTGAATTTCCCGCGGTACGTTTTCACCTCGGCCAATGTCTTGCAGCCATGTGCACTGATATAGGCGAAAGCGCGCAGTTTTTCGGCAAAAATTGCCAGTTGCAGGGCAACGGGCTGTGTATCCAGTTGCGGTACAGCCAGAATGCGCGGATGTTCACCAGTGTTTGCCTCGGCTGTCAGCAGGGCATACAGTCCGGTATAGCGCCCCTGTTCATTGACTCCGCCAATGACCAATTGATCCTGTGTTGGTCCATCACCCTTGAGATTGTTGGCATCTGCTACGCGAACAGCGATAACTTTTGGGCTGCACTGGTCAGAAATTGCCTTGAGCGTGGTGTATAACGTACCACTTTTTCCAGCATGACCAATCACACTATTGATGCGGGTAATTAGTACTGGTGTATCCAGCGGAAATACCGACGCGTCAGCATCATCGGCGGTACACACGACGCCAATCACCGATGTGTTTATATCGCGTATCAGCGTGCTGAGTTTGGTTGTCTCACGGACGGATACGCCATGATGAAATGACATGGATTCTGCCTCATTGGATTTGTGATATGCCTATGTTGCGATGTCCTGGTATGAGAATCACGCAATTCCCGCTGTCACCGTCCTGCGACAGAGGGCGGGCGTTGTCTACGCGCCCGCGCAGGGCAATCATGTGTGGGTAAATTTCCACGAATGGTGACATGCACACATGAACCCGATTGATATTCTGACCAGTGCGGATTACGTGAAAACACCCGCGTTTGACCTGAAAATTGGCGGACGGCAAATCACGGCGCTCAATGAGCGATTGCTCTTACTAACCCTGACTGATAACCGCGGGTTTGAGGCGGATACACTGGAATTGTCGGTAGACGATGCCGATGGCAAAATTGATCTGCCGCCCCGTGGCGCGGAAATTGTGGTCAGGATAGGCTGGCACGGTGAACCGCTGGTTGAAAAGGGGCTGTTTATCGTAGACGAAATTGGCCACAGTGGCCCGCCTGATCGGCTGGACATTACCGCCCGCAGTGCAGATTTTCGCGCGGAGTTTAATATCAAACGGGAATATAGCTGGCATGATATCACCGTCGGTGATGTGGTCAGCGCTATCGCCGGTCGCTATGACCTGCAACCCGCAGTGAGCCGGCAGCTCATGGATATTGAAATTGATCATGCTGACCAGACCAATGAGAGCGATATTAGTTTTCTGTCCCGTATGGCGGAAATGCTCGGTGCCATTGCAACCATTAAAAATGGCCGACTACTGTTTATCATTCCGGGACGCGGCGTTTCGCAAAGTGGAAAGCCGCTACCCATTATTACCCTCACCCGTGACAGTGGCGACAGTCACAGTTTCCGTGTTGCTGACCGTGCCGCCTATACGGGGGTACGTGCGTACTGGTTAGATCTAAATTTTGGTAAACAGCCCGCAACCGCGCTAAAAAGACGGCGTAAAAAACCGAAAAAAGAGAAGTCTGGTAGCCGCGAGGGAGAATATCTGGAGGGCGCCGACGGCAATGTTTATGTGATGCGCCAGACGTTCAAAACTGAGCGAGCGGCACGACGGGCTGCGGCAGCGAAATGGGCAAAGCTCCAGCGCGGCGCAGCAGAATTTTCAATCACACTGGCACGGGGACGGGCTGATTTGTATCCTGATTTGATAGCCTCTGTAGTGGGGTTCAAGGCGGCTATTGACAGCCATCAATGGATAATTTCGCGGGTGGTTCATACCATCAGTGACAGCGGTTTTACGACCCAGTTAGAGCTGGAATTAAAAATTAAGGATGCTGAGATGACAGAAAGTGACCAAGAATAGTCATTGATACGTTATAATCACGACAGGCACACCCCAATGATGAGGGTTACTCATGGCGTTTACCTGTCCCCAATGCGGCGCTGTGGCAAAAACACGAACCAGCGAAATGATGAGTGACGAGACGCGGCGCAGTTATCATCAATGTCAGAACATTCTGTGCGGCTGTACGTTTACAACGGTCACGACGGTTGAGCGGTATTTGACACGTCCTATTCCCCAGCAGTTACCGGCTGATTTTAAAGTCCCGAAACTGGCGTTCCCTGCCAGCCATTATGGTGATGAACAAATCGGATTTGGATTCTGATTAAAAAAGCCCCAAATTTTAAGGGGCTTATTCTTAGTTTAATTATACAGACAACTTATCGTTCAGTTATCAACTCTATAATCTCTCCCGTTTTAATATCCACCTTAGCGGTGAGTGATTGCTTTACCCTTGCTCCATAAAGATTAGTGCCACTAAATATGGTTGTTACAATGGCGTAAGGATTAGCATTCAATACACGTCGATATGTTGTCTCAATATGTTTGTATGTGGATTCATCATGCATATTTTCTTTGATTAGTTTTGTCAACGGGCGGTATGAACCATCCCATGAACTGAATTTAGACATAAATTCATCAAAGTTAATGTGTTTTGCAAAAGAGGATGGATTTTTATTGTAATCGGCGTAACACCACTCCAAAACGTCACCTAATTTTAATTCATCCGATTTTGTATGTGACATCTCGCTTAGGCATTTATAGAAGTTGTTTACTTCGGCATTTGTTATATAAAGATCTTTATATGAAACGTAGTTTGAGACGATTTCTTTTCTTTCGGTCTGTGGTTCGTTTCGATATTCCTTAAGTGTCATATCTGCGTATTTGAATGGCTTCGGTGTTGCTTTTACCTCAGTTTTGACGATAGTTTCTTTTGTGGAGGAAGCTTCCTTTTCGTCTCCACTGACAAAATAATATATTGCTACGCAAATTATGATAAAAATGCCTAAGCCTAGGAAGGTCTCTAAGTTTGATATACCAGGATTTTTCTCTCCACAATGAGGGCACACTTTTTCATTTTTTGAAACCTCTTCCTTGCACTTTCTACACTTGACTAACTTCATGGATATCACTCCCTATCTAATTTCGTTTAATTAAATGGATTTAACTTTTTAATCCATATAGATAAATATTACATAAATATTACAGATGGGAATTCTTAATCAAATATTGCACCGCATAGGTGTGAAAACTATCTGATAATTTGATGGTGATAAATGATAAAGCCCCTCGAAAATCGAAGGGCTTCTGCTAAAGGTTTCAGTTATAAAGTGGATGAAATGTGGATGTTGATTTAAAAAATTCCTTTATAATCAATACAATTAAGCGACATTCCACCCCCGACTAGCGGGGGTTTGATACTAAAAAAGAGAGGTTATTCACTGACATTGAGTGTATCACGGATACGTGCTTTATAGAGTTCGATCATCTGTGGTGTCAGCATCTTGCGCTCACCATCCAGAACTACGCCTCCCACATCGGCAGCAATGCGCTGTGCCGCCTGCAACATCAGTTTAAAATTCTGATTGGAATCACCATATGAAGGCACAAGCATAAATATGGAAACGCCAGGGGTAGTGAAATCTACCATTTGGTCAGGGTCAAATGAACCAGGTTTTACCATGTTAGCTAAACTGAACAATACAGCACCACTACCCGATGGGTTTAGATAGCGATGAAAAATATTCATCTCACCAAACCGGAAACCTGCATGTAAAATGCTTTGGAACAATATTTCACCATTCAGTTCTTGTCCATGATGAGCGGCAACATGCAATACCAACACTGTCTCTTTTTTAAGCTGTTCAGATTTAGACAGTGCTTCATTTTCCGCTGCCTTTGGCTGCCCTTCCACAATTTCAGAGTCAGAGTCTAACTCTGCTACCCTAACTTCTTTCGATTCAACGGATTCAATCGGATCGAACAAGCCAAGTTGTGGTTCTTCCTGTTGATCATCAATACCTTTCACCTTGACTGTAGAAACATCAGATTGATGCCTTGCAAGTAAAGGATCCGTACCATCATCAGGCACTACGGCTGACGATTCAGACGCATGACGTTCGATAACCGGCTCTGTACGATGTTCAGTATGCGGTTTTGCCGATTCCTGAACATTCGATTTTGGCGTATTATCAAACAGCTCATCGCCATTATCATTCTTTGGCTCTTCCTGACGCCCCTGTTTATGACGTTTAACTGGGCGATCACGAAAGAGTGATGAACGCTCTTTACGGCTGGTCCACAACCCATGTAATAGCAAAGCTATTATGGCTATCGCACCAACAACGATTAATATCAGACGCAAATCCTGCATCATTGCTATCTCTGTTGTTTAAATTAATTGCCACCACGGCGGAATATTCTTTAGATAAGAGTATTTGTCAAATAGGACAAGTGCAAGTCTCTACATGCTTTTCTTACCATAATGAGAGATTTCCTCTGTTTTTTCGGATGTTTTTCACTCATAAAACGACTGGTCAGTAGAAAATCCTGCCTATATCATACCGCCTCAATCATCTAAGAGAGAATAAGAAAATATGACGAATTCGACAAAGTCGCCAAAACATGCGAGTGGATTTCACTACATTGTCCAAGGTTGGCAACTAATAACCCGTCCTGGCATTAAGAGATTCGTTCTATTACCTTTATTGGCTAATATCTTATTGCTAGGTGGTTCATTTTGGTGGCTATATCATCAACTGGATGGCTGGATACAATGGGCCCTCGATAAAATACCAAACTGGATGCAATGGTTAAGCTATTTAATTTGGCCACTTGCTGTTATTTCTATCTTATTGGTTTTTACTTATTTTTTCAGCACGCTCGCTAATTTTATCGCTTCACCATTTAATGGCTTACTGGCGGAAAAACTGGAGGCTGATTTAACAGGTATTCCCGCACCAGATACTGGCGTTATCGATTTACTCAAAGATACGCCCCGTATTCTGAAACGCGAAGTAGTGAAAATCCTTTACTATATTCCGCGAGCACTTATCCTCTTGTTACTTTATTTCATTCCAGGAATAGGCCAAACCATCGCTCCTCTCCTTTGGTTTATTTTTAGTGCCTGGATGCTGACAATCCAATATTGTGATTATCCGTTTGATAACCATAAAGTCAGTTTTACCACTATGCGCAATACGTTGCGCCAAAACAAAATAAATAACCTGCAATTCGGTGCAGCAGTGAGCATTCTGACTATTATCCCGATCGTGAATCTGTTTATCATGCCTGTTGCTGTTTGTGGAGCCACTGCAATGTGGGTTGATCGCTACCGTGCTCAATATGGCCTGAATCGCACATCATCAAATTAATTTAATCTTTTTATTTACTATCTTCTACCTACTACAGCAACAAAGCCCCTGACAGATTATAAATTTGTCAGGGATTTTGTTAAAAATCATGCCTATCTTAAATAATTAAGAATATAAAATGACCATCAATTATTCTTTTATATAATAAGAATAGACTGAAACCTTATTTCCATAAATATGATGTTAGCGTATGGTTAATCACTATTTACGGTATGTTAGGGGCAATCGAACAATGAGCAAAATTTATGAAGATAATTCGTTGACTATTGGTCACACTCCGCTAGTACGTTTAAAAAATTTCGCAAATGGTCGTATTCTGGCGAAAGTCGAATCCCGTAACCCCAGCTTCAGTGTAAAATGCCGCATTGGTGCCAATATGATTTGGGATGCTGAAAAACGTGGCATTCTGACCAAAGATAAAGAACTTATCGAGCCAACCAGTGGTAATACAGGGATTGCACTTGCCTATGTTGCAGCGGCTCGTGGTTATAAGCTAACCTTGACCATGCCTGAAACAATGAGCCTTGAACGACGTAAGCTGCTGAAAGCTCTCGGTGCAAATTTGGTACTGACCGAAGGTGCAAAAGGCATGAAAGGCGCCATTGAAAAAGCTAACGAAATCCGTGACAGCAACCCTGACCGTTATATACTTCTGCAACAATTCAGTAATCCCGCCAACCCAGAAATTCATGAAAAAACCACTGGCCCTGAAATTTGGGAAGATACTGACGGTAATGTAGACGTTTTTGTTGCTGGCGTAGGAACTGGCGGCACAATCACGGGTGTTGCCCGTTACTTAAAAAATACGCGGGGCAAACAAGTTACCATCGTTGCGGTAGAACCAGAAGATTCACCTGTTATCAGCCAAAAATTGGCAGGTGAAGAACTTAAACCAGGCCCACATAAAATTCAGGGAATTGGCGCGGGTTTCATTCCTGATAACTTAGATTTAACATTAGTCGACCGCGTGTTTAAAATTAGCAATGAAGAAGCGATGCAAATTGCACGTGAAGTTACTGAAAAAGAAGGAATCCTTTCCGGCATTTCTTCAGGCGCTGCTGTTGCGGCGGCTATCAAAATAGCGCAAGAAGATGCATACAAGGATAAAAATATCGTGGTGATTTTGCCTTCGTCGGCGGAACGTTATCTCAGTACAGCACTGTTTGCTGACTTACTCAGTGAGTAAAAATCACTCTACAGAATTTTTCACTACATTGACAAAAAGGCACCTCCAGGGTGCTTTTTTGTGCATCAGATCAAAGTTTAAAGCTTTCCTAGATGATTTATTCAAGTAGCTTTAGTATTTAACCAGTAATTATTTCAATGCACAAAATTAATCACCAACCAGACGGCAAATAAGGTTGTTCAATTAAAGCCTTCTTTGGATAGCGAGTATTAACACCAAATCAACAATTGAGTGCATCGAGTATGTTAATTTTTTGATAATGATTATTATAATCCCACTAAATTTCAAGTTAAAATTAACAGAGCAATAACTTGAAAGGCGAAGGGAATACACTTTACTTCATTATCATTTTAACGGTTGTATAAGCCGGAGCGAATTCCGCTATAATCCAATGGAATTCTCTTGGTTTATCAATAAATATTTAAGTTATTGAGGAAATACTATGTTCCAGCAAGAAGTTACTATTACTGCACCAAACGGTCTCCACACTCGCCCAGCGGCACAATTTGTCAAAGAAGCAAAAGGCTTTGCTTCTGACATTACCCTGACTTCTGCGGGCAAGTCTGCCAGCGCAAAAAGCCTGTTCAAATTACAAACGCTGGGATTGACTCAAGGTACAGTCGTAACAATTTCTGCTGAAGGCGAAGATGAACAACAGGCTGTTGAACATTTAGTTAAATTGATGGGTGAATTGGAATAATCGTCCGTTCAATCAAGCCAATCTATTTCATTCAGCTTATCCCCAGGCCAATAAAATCTGGGGATATTTAGGGTATCTCCTAAGTCTTAATGAAAGGTAATCACCCGCAGTAAGGTCATATAATATGATTTCAGGTATCTTAGTATCACCAGGAATTGCTTTCGGTAAGGCGTTATTACTGAAAGAAGATCCCATCATTATTAATCATAAAAAAATTATCCCTGAACAAGTCGAACAAGAAATTTCCCGCTTTAAGCAAGGCCGTGACAAATCTTCCGCACAATTAGAGATCATTAGAGAAACAGCCGAAAAAAATCTGGGTGCAGAAAAGGCCGAAATCTTCGAAGGCCATATTATGTTGCTGGAAGATGAAGAGCTAGAGCAGGAAATTATCACACTGATTAAAAAAAATCTGTTAACAGCAGATGCAGCTGTTCATTCCGTTATTGAAGATCAGGCCAATGCGCTGGAAGAGCTGGATGATGAATATTTGAAAGAGCGAGCTGCCGATGTCCGTGATATTGGTAAGCGCTTACTGAAAAATATTCTGGATATGCCAATTATCGACTTAGGTTCCATTGAAGAAGAAGTCATCTTGGTTGCCAATGACCTGACCCCATCAGAAACTGCACAGCTCAATCTGGACAAGGTATTAGGTTTCATTACTGATCTTGGTGGCCGCACTTCCCACACTTCCATTATGGCTCGCTCTCTGGAATTACCAGCGATTGTTGGTACAACCAATGCGACCAAGCAAATCCAAAATGGCAGTTACCTGATTCTGGATGCCGTCAATAATCACATTTATGTGAACCCATCTGATACCGAAATAGAGAAACTGAAAACAGCGAAAAGTGAGTATCTGACAGAAAAAACCGAACTGGCGAAGCTGAAAGACTTACCGGCCATCACATTGGATGGTCATCAAGTTGAAGTTTGCGCCAATATCGGTACGGTACGTGACATCGCTGGTGCTGAACGCAATGGCGCCGAAGGTATTGGTTTATACCGTACTGAATTCCTGTTTATGGATCGTGATTCTCTGCCAACCGAAGACGAACAATTTGAAGCCTATAAAGCAGTTGCAGAGGCTGTTGGTAATCAAGCCGTCATTATTCGTACGATGGACATTGGTGGCGATAAAGACTTACCTTACATGAATCTGCCAAAAGAAGAGAACCCATTCCTTGGCTGGCGCGCGATCCGTATTTGCCTTGACCGTAAAGAGATCTTACATTCTCAATTACGTGCTATCCTGAGGGCTTCTGCATTTGGTAAACTGCGTATTATGTTCCCAATGATTATTTCAGTTGAAGAAATTAGGGAATTGAAAGCTGAGCTTACGTTACTCAAAGAGCAATTACGCAATGAAAACAAAGCATTTGATGAATCTATTGAAGTTGGCATCATGGTGGAAACGCCTGCTGCTGCAACCATTGCTCATCATCTTGCAAAAGAAGTTGACTTTTTTAGTATTGGGACAAACGATCTAACTCAGTATACTCTTGCGGTAGACCGTGGTAATGAGCTGATTTCTCATCTCTATAACCCAATGTCACCAGCAGTGTTGAGCTTAATTAAGCAGGTTATTGATGCCTCACACGCAGAAGGTAAATGGACAGGCATGTGTGGAGAGCTTGCCGGTGATGAGCGCGCCACGCTGCTGCTCCTGGGCATGGGGTTGGATGAGTTCAGCATGAGTGCAATATCAATTCCACGCATTAAAAAGATCATCCGTAATACTAATTATGATGATGCAAAAGCACTGGCAGAGCAGGCCTTGACTCAGCCAACAGCAAAGGAATTGATGGATTTGGTTGACACCTTTACCAGAGAAAAAACACTCTGCTAAGAATTAGCCAGAATACGGTCCCATTAAACAATTAGGAGAAGATTCATGGGTCTGCTTGATAAATTGAAATCTCTGGTTTCAGACGATAAAAAAAATAGTGGCAGTATTGAAATTATCGCGCCATTGTCAGGTGAGATAGTCAACATCGAAGATGTTCCAGATGTTGTTTTTGCTGAAAAAATCGTTGGTGATGGTATCGCTATTAAACCAACCGGCAACAAAATTGTCGCTCCTGTTGATGGCACCATTGGTAAGATCTTCGAAACTAATCATGCTTTTTCTATCGAATCTGATAGTGGCATTGAGCTATTCGTCCATTTTGGCATTGATACCGTTGAACTGAAAGGTGAAGGTTTTAAACGCATTGCCGAAGAAGGTCAACGGGTACAAAAAGGTGATTTGGTTTTAGAGTTTGATCTGGCATTTTTGGAAGAAAGAGCTAAATCAACCTTAACTCCTGTTGTTATTTCTAACATGGACGAAATTAAAGAGTTAACAAAAGTAAATGGCTCCGTAGTCGTCGGTGAGTCAGTCATCATGCGAATCAAAAAGTAGCTGAATACATCACTGTCACTGATGAGCTATATGTGGATCGCCTCTGTTTTATCAGGTAAGAATAAAAATATCTGATAAAACAGGGCGGTTTCTTTATAAGCCGGTAAACCTAATGTGTATAAAACCCCTTCCCTGTTTTGCACCCCAAATGCCCGGCATCGACCATCATACGCATCAGCGGACAAACGCGATATTTCGGATCCTGAAACATCTGCTAGCTGAGCAATACCATCCTGTATGGGGAACTCCACCTTCATTCATAAACAGATGAGAAATCCGGTTGGAAACAAAACCGAGGCCATCTTTTACTACAACCGCACAGTTTCCCCAATAAAGCCAGAATCTCCAGACAGCGCTCCTGAGCCTGCTCAGAAGTGCTGAGATCAATAATTACCTCAACAACTGGCTTCACGGATAGACTAGGTTCATAAAATGCACACCAATCACCTAAGGGGGATGATTCAGTTGACTGAATCAGGAGAAATTACTTCCCACTTACCAAACAGCGTTAAACCAGCAGCTTTTGCCAACGCCGCAGAAGCGGGATTATCGAGCTGGCATCTAAACTGAGGCTCATATCCCTGAGCACAGGCATATTGACTGATTGCACGTACAACTTTTCTGGCATAGCCTTTACTCCGGAAAGACTCCAGAGTCAGTACTCCCATATCAGCAAGTTGCGAATCATTCCACGGGTACATACTGGCGGCACTGACCAGACGGTTTTGCTCATCAAAAGAACCGAATACTGCCCAGTGATCCAGTTCAACATAAGCGTTATCAAGATCCTGCTCTGAAGCGGACGCTTGAAATGCAGAGAAGACTTCACCATCTTTCTCTTCTGTCAGTTGACGCTGCATGTTGTCTGGATTTTCCTGCAATAATTGACTCTTTTCTGTCTCCGGAAAATAGAAAATATAGTCAGCACCATGCAAAGTAATATTCGCCTCATTTAATTTCTGGCGAAAAATAGATTCAGACATTTTTTCCTGATGATAAAGATCGGCTTTTTCAGCCAGCTCTGGTGCCAGAACAGCCATAACTCGGCTGTTACTGGTTTCCAACACCATTACGCGATTATCTTGTTCCAGGCTGGTATTAGTGGCAACAGTAAAAACATTATCCTTATAAAGAGTATTTTCACCCAATAATAGAGCCTGCCAGAAATCAGTTATTGCTTTTGAAAATAAAGGCATACTTTTTACTCACGCAGATTTACTTACATAAAAAAGAATATGGGTCAATTAAAAACACCGGTAGATAAATATCTGTCGCCGCGATCGCAAATAATTACCACGATTATCGCTCCAGGGTTTTCAGCCGCGATACGCAACGCCCCGGAAACGGCTCCGCCAGAACTGACTCCACAAAAAATACCTTCTTTCTGTGCCAACAGCCGCATCATCGTTTCTGCTTCACTCTGAGTAATATCCAAAATCTGATCCACCAGCTCTTTCTGATAGATGCCGGGCATATAGGCCGGAGACCAACGACGAATACCAGGAATATGACTATCTTCCTCAGGTTGTAATCCGATAATTTTCACTCTGTCTGACTGAGATTTCAGATAGCGGCTCACCCCCGTAATCGTGCCTGTCGTTCCCATACTGGAGACAAAGTGCGTGATCCGTCCCTGTGTTTGCTGCCAAATTTCCGGGCCAGTAGTATTAAAATGTGCCAGTGAATTATCCGTATTATTAAATTGGTCCAGAACTTTTCCTTCCCCATTCTTCTCCATTTCTTGTGCCAAATCCCGCGCACCTTCCATTCCCAATTCTTTACTGACTAAAATTAATTCAGCACCGTAAGCTCGCATTGATGCCTGCCTCTCAAGGCTCATATTTTCAGGCATCAATAATTTTAGGTGATATCCTTTTACCGCCGCGATCATCGCCAGTGCAATGCCGGTATTGCCACTTGTTGCTTCAATCAAAACATCACCTGGGGCAATTTCCCCACGCAATTCCGCTTGCAGGATCATCGAAAGCGCAGCTCTGTCTTTTACGGAACCCGCCGGATTATTGCCTTCCAGCTTTACCCAAATCTCAGCATCAACACATTCTGTAATTCGTTGTAATTTCACCAGCGGTGTATTACCTATAAATTCTTCCAAACTTGCCACAGCATTACCTAATTCGTATAAGAATGGATAAACAAATAATCATATTAAGGAAACTGTAGCAAGACATTAAGCAAAAAATCCCTACTCCTTTGCATAGCAGGGAATAAGGATCCAATATAAAGATGAATTAAATCAGGCAGATTCAGCGAATCGCAACACTTTTAATGGCAAATTTACAGCATACAAGCGAGCACCCGTGCCGCCAATAAAATAGTCATTTCCCTTAACCGGTATGGAGGAATCATCCCGCCAAATCACTGACAGGTATTCATCGCCCCATCCTAACGGCTGAACAGATAGTAGGAAAAAATGGCCACGCGGGCTCACTTCCACGATTTGTACTGGCAAAGGGCAGGCAGGTGTTTGCTTGGCACTAAGCGTCATATCCCAAGGCCGGAAAAAAATATCAACATTTCCTTGATGTAGCGGTGTGATATTCAATGGAAAAATTTTCCCGCCAATCCAGAGTTGGGAACCTTTAATTTCACCATTCAGTTTGTTTATTTCTCCCATGAACTCAAGGACAAATCGGCTTTCCGGTTCATGCCATATTTGCTGAGGAGTACCGACCTGTTCAATGCGCCCTTGATTCATAAGTACTACCCTGTCAGCCACTTCCATTGCCTCTTCTTGATCATGGGTGACAAATACGCTGGTAAATTTCAATTCTTCATGTAACTGCCGCAACCAACGACGTAACTCCATACGAACCTGAGCATCTAATGCACCAAAAGGTTCATCCAACAAGAGGATCTGTGGTTCAACCGCCAATGCTCTTGCTAATGCTACACGCTGTTTTTGCCCGCCAGAAAGCTGCGATGGATAACGTTCTGCCAAATGGGAAAGTTGCACCATATCTAGCAAAGCCATAACTTTACTACGCAGTGCCTCAGCACTGGGACGCTGACGACGAGGAAGAACGGTCAGGCCAAAAGCCACGTTATCGAATACCGTCATATGGCGAAATAAAGCATAGTGTTGGAATACAAATCCAACACGCCGATCTTTTGCATGTAGCCGGCTGACATCCTGCCCGTGGAATTTCAATTGGCCTGCACTCTGCTGCTCAAGCCCTGCGATGATCCGCAACAATGTCGTCTTGCCAGAACCCGATGGGCCAAGCAGGGCTACCATCTCACCAGATTCAATATCCAGTGAAATTTCATTCAGTATCTGAGATCGACCAAAAGATTTACTGATTTTACTGATTTCAATACTCATATCCCGCTCCTAACCTACCCTTGCTGGCGGCTTAAACGCCATTGCAATGCACTTTTGACAATCAGAGTAATAATCGCCATCACCGCCAATAAGGCCGCGGCCGTAAATGCGCCAACCGTGTTGTAATCTTGATACAACAACTCAACCTGCAAAGGCAGTGTATAGGTTTCACCGCGAATGGCCCCCGATACTACAGATACAGCACCAAATTCCCCAATTGCCCGCGCATTGGTCAAAACAACGCCATATAACAATGCCCAACGAATATTTGGCAATGTCACGCGCCAGAACATCTTCCAGCCGGAGGCGCCCAATAATATAGCGGCTTCATCTTCCTGATTACCTTGACTCAACATCACCGGCACCAATTCACGAACCACAAACGGACATGTCACAAATACAGTCACCAATACCATACCAGGCCATGAGAACATCAATTGGATGTCATAACTCCCCAACCAACCATTAGCACCATAAAAAAGCAGATAAAGTAACCCAGCTACAACCGGAGAAATCGCAAACGGAATATCAATTAATGTCAGCAATAATTGTCTGCCGGGGAATTGAAAACGTGTCACTAACCATGCCGTCATCACACCAAAAACCAAATTAAGGGGGACGGTGATAAGAGCAATCATCACGGTCAGCCAAATAGCGTGCAGCATATCGGAATCGAAAAGATTCTGAGCAACCATGTCGACTCCTTTAGAAAAGGCAGTCAAGAAAATCCATGCTATCGGTATGACCAACAGCAGAAGAGAGAAAAGTACACCAGTACCAATCAGTAACCATTTTCCCCAATTTATAGCGAGACGTTGTGCCACTGTGTATGCGGAAAATTCAGTCATTAATGTCCTCCTATCCGTTTACCAAAGCGGCTTTGCAATATATTGACGCTAAACAACAGTAATAACGACGCAGCGAGGATAACGGAAGCAATCGCACTAGCAGCCGGATAATCAAATTCTTGCAGGCGGATAAAGATCATCAGGGAAGCAACTTCAGTTTGCCAGGCAATATTGCCGGCAATGAAAATCACGGCACCAAATTCTCCCAAGCTACGAGTAAAAGAGAGCACAGTTCCGGCAATCAATGCAGGTGAAACCTCAGGTAATACAACCCGCCGAAAAGTTTGCCAACGGCTTGCTCCCAATGTCTGTGCTGCTTCCTCGTATTCAGGGCCTAATTCTTCAAGTACAGGCTGAACAGTGCGCACCACAAACGGCAGGCTAGTGAATGCCATTGCGACTGCAATGCCCAGCCAGGTATTGGTGACTTTGATATCGAAATTACCAAGCCAGGCACCGTACCACCCAGTTGCAGAAAAGAGTGTCGCTAGCGTTAAACCTGCAACTGCCGTCGGTAAAGCAAATGGCAAATCCATCAAGCCATCTAATAAACTGCGTCCGGGGAATTGATAGCGTGTTAATATCCAAGCCATCAACATACCAAAAACCATATTGAACAAACTGGCAATCGCTGCGGCCAACAATGTTACCTTATAAGCGGCAACAACCTGTGGGTTGATGATGACTTGCCAATATTGTTCCCATGTCATACTGGAAAGCTGTACTACCAGAGCACTTAATGGCAATAGCAGAATAAGACAGACATAAAACAGGCTACAGCCTAAACTCAGCCCAAACCCGGGCAAGACACGTTTACTAAATACCCACATTATTTGCGCCCTTTTTTCAATAATTGATCGAGCGTACCGCCAGTATTGAAGTGAGTTTTCATTACTTGAGGCCAGCTACCGAATTGTTCTTCGAGGCGAAACAGTTTGGTTACAGGAAAACGGGAGTGCTGTGCTTTCATAACATTTTGATCGATTACACGATAATTAAAACTGGCTATGATTTTCTGGGCTGCCGGACTATACAGATAATTTAAATACGCTTTAGCAACTGCTTCCGTACCGTTTTTTTGAACACTTTTATCCACCCAGGTTACGGGGAATTCAGCCAAAATATTCACCGGAGGTACAATGAGTTGGTAATTATCTTCCCCATACTGTTTACGAATGTTATTGACCTCAGATTCGAAGCTAATCAGCACATCCCCTATTCCCCGTTCAATAAAGGAAGTTGTTGCACCACGACCTCCAGTATCAAATACCTCTACATTCTGTAAAAAATGCTGCATCAGTTGGCGAATCTTAGCGGGATCATGCGGATTTTTTTGCTGAAAAGCGCCCCATGCGGCCAAATAGGTATAGCGTCCATTACCTGACGTTTTTGGGTTTGGAAAAACTAATTTCACATCATTTCGCACCAAGTCTTCCCAAGTTTGAATATGTTTGGGATTACCTTTGCGTACCAAAAACGCCATAGTGGAATAATATGGAGAACTATTATTTGGCAAACGCTGCTGCCAATTGGCGGGAATGAGATTGCCGCGATCGTGCAAGATCTGAATATCTGTGACTTGGTTATAAGTGACGACATCCGCTCGCAATCCATGCAAAATGGCCAATGCTTGTTTCGATGAACCGGCATGGGACTGCTTGATAGTCAATTTATCCTGCGGGTTCTGTTCATTCCATTGTTTTTCAAATTCCGGATTCAAGCTCAAGAATAATTCTCGTCCAATATCGTAAGAACTATTCAGCAACTCAACAGCCAAGGCGTTAGAGCTATAAACGTTGAGACAGGCACAAAACAACAGGCTAGTCATTCCGCTTAATAATTTATTTTTTATTGCCACTATTTTCATCCAACACCTTACTCATCACACCATTTGACAACAATTTCTCTACTGTATCCAGAATCTTTATAACAGGGTAGCTTACTAGCTACTGTTTTATATACCGAATTTTTATGAGAAATGATGAAAAGCGATAAGATGTGGAAAATATCAGATTACTGGTGCCAGCCGCTTTTCAATTATCTAAAACGGTTTGAATTCTGGCACCCTGCCCTTATTATGCAAGCGGATTAAAAGATCTTTTACTTGATATAAAGCTTTTTTTAGGCGTTTATCAGGATTTCCAAATAATACGAGAAACTTTCCAGTCCTTCAAAACATCATCAGAAGGCATTAATCCTTCAGGCCCTTCCCAAGCGCCAGTAAAAACATAGCTGACATGCTGACTCTGTGAAGCAGTGCAAATGACAGTAGGCGACACAGTGAGATCATGGGAGCGCTGACATTTTCCAAATGCCTGGTTATAGAGATTAGAGAAAGGCGTACCTATTTTCGTTCCCCAAACTGTTTTAACCTCATCATCCAACACATCAATACGATCAACTTTACCATTGACCAGACCGTGAAACTCCAGTTTTACCTGACCATCTTCCATACCCTGAATAACACTCACTAACTTGCCATTTTGCATCTCCATGCCACTACGCAGACGATATTTTCCCTCCAACCCTGTTTCAATAGCAGATTGAGTCATATCCGTCTGTTTATTGATTTTCCCTATACCCTGCTCAGAAATACTTAAGGAACTGCCAAACCAATTAAAAGGCGATAAGGCAGGCCATGACATTCTTAAAGTTCCGGCACAAGCCGTCAACAAGAATGAGCACCCTACTAAACTGCTAGCCAGCATAACCTTCTTCTGTTTATGACAGGAATTAAATGCAAAAAATTTATCCATCTCTGTTTTCTTAACCTTTAGCTCTATGGAGTTGTCATTTGATATCTATCAGACCACATTCCTAAAAAAACATTCAATTGTAAATATACAAACCATTCATCAACAGAAACAAAAAAATCATGTTTAAAAGATGTTATTTATTAAGCATTGCACATCCATTTATAAAATAAACTACATAATAGAATAACATTAATGTAATGATATCTTCATCCGTTATCTATATATAGACCATCGTTCAATACTTATTTTTTATATCTCGCTATATTACGATTCATTGGCTAAGTAATATACTCATTGGCTAAGTAATATACCTCAGGAGAGAAATAATGAATATTCCCTATCAATATCATGTTGATTATCAGCAGCCTTCAGGCTGGACTATATTAAAAGGAAAGTCCACATCCTCTATACCTGAGCATTACTTTCTATCTAAGGATGAGGATGGGAATATTAACGTGGTGATTTACATTGATAATAAAAAGCCGGTAATGTCAAAAGATCTCCTTGTTATAAAAAACAAATATATGAGGAGATGGGCGCACTCCATTCATGTTTCATCAAAAAACACTGATTAAAAAAGATAATAATGACTAAATAGAGAGAGTATATAAATAGTATGATTCTATTCAGCCATTAATAACTTGCATATTTATCTAACAATTCATTTAATCAATAATCAATCGCTTACTAAACATGACATTTTCTTGACCTAAATAATCATATTCCATTTTTTCACACATACAGATTGTTGCATCATTTTCTTCTGGAACCACGATCAAAATACTGGGGCAACCTCTGGCCAACAATTTCTTTTCCAGGCGGGAGATCAATGCATTGGCTATTCCCCTGCCTCTGAATTCAGGATGTACTCCCAGATAATAGGCATGACCACGATGCCCATCATAACCGCCCATAACTGTACCAACCACCTCTCCCGCAACTTCAGCAACCAGAAATAAATCAGCATCATGGGTGAGTTTGCGCTCAATATCTATTTCTGGATCATCACCAGAGTTAATCAAATCACAACGTTCCCAAAGTGTGATAACGGCTTCAAAGTCGTCTTGCCGAAATACCCGAATTTCCATAGTGAGTAAGCCTATTTAATAAGCAGTTGAATCAATGTTAATTATCACTACTTTTATTTTAGAATCAATCTGAAAATGCGTTTACTGATACCAGCAGGTATACTGCATGTCTTTATAAATTAACCAAAATGAAAACAGAAATGAATATACCTAATATATATCAAGTTAAGAGTTTTTTCCTCTCATTACAGGATCACATCTGCAAGCAGCTAGAACAACTTGATGGTCAATCAACCTTCCTGGAAGACTGCTGGCAACGAGAAGAAGGTGGCGGTGGAAGAAGCCGTGTATTGACGGAAGGTAAAGTTTTTGAAAAAGCCGGTGTGAATTTTTCACATATTTCTGGCGCTTCAATGCCCGCTTCTGCTACGGCTCATCGTCCTGAGTTAGCAGGTCGCAGTTACCAAGCCATGGGCGTTTCTCTTGTCATTCACCCACTTAATCCCTATGTCCCAACCAGCCATGCAAATGTGCGTTTCTTTATTGCTGAAAAAGAGGGAAAGCCTCCTGTATGGTGGTTTGGCGGTGGCTTTGATCTCACACCTTATTATGGTTTCGAAGAAGATGCTATTCATTGGCACACCGTTGCCAAAAATTTATGTCAACCGTTCGGTGATGATGTTTATCCCAAATATAAAAAATGGTGTGATGATTACTTTTTTATTAAGCATCGCAATGAACCCCGTGGCATTGGTGGTTTGTTTTATGACGACCTGAATACGCCTGATTTTGATACCTGCTTTAATTTCACGCAAGCTGTCGGTAATGGATTTTTATCTGCTTATTTACCTATTGTAGAACAAAGAAAAGATATAGTATGGGGTGATCGTGAAAGACAATTTCAATTATATCGTCGAAGCCGCTATGTTGAATTCAATCTTGTTTGGGACAGGGGGACGCTTTTTGGCTTGCAAAGCGGTGGAAGAACTGAATCTATATTAATGTCAATGCCTCCATTAGTACGTTGGGAATATGGCTACTCTCCAGAAACCAACTCCCCTGAATCTGAATTATATACTTCATTTCTGATAAAAAAAGATTGGGTATGACAATTCCAAACAGGAATACAAGAAAATTTCTTTATTCCTGTTTTACTTCTTGCCTTTAAAAATCCAACCCAAAATAGATGAGTTATTTGTCATAATACTGATAAAAATATTTATTATTTTTCATTAACAATACCCTGCCATAAAAAGTCAATACTCACACTAATGACTCGCCTATTAATTACAGCTAGTATTCAATCCGGGCCCAAAAAAATGAATACAACATCTAATAACAAAACAGGGTATTATTATGAGCAATAATCAAACCAACATATACAGCTTAATTCCTCCATTTGTTCTGGAGTATATCTCTGATGATTGTGATGCATATACTAATCAATATGTATTAAAGACATTAGATCATGTTTATCAATTAATGAATGCGCCTGCTGAAGAAACTATTTCTCAACAGGACAAACAGGAAGCTAAAACAGAGACGAATGATAAACTGCATCGCACTATCTATAATGCTAAAAATAAAGAGGATTTTCCAGGGGAAGAGTTATCTCGCGGCGAAGGTATGCCAGAGAGTTTAGATGATTCAGTTAATGAGGCTTATGAATATCTTGGTAAGACTCATGAATTCTATAAAAAAGTCTTCGGCCGAAATTCTCTTGATAACAAAGGAATCAAGTTAGTTGCTACAGTACATTATGGAAAAAATTATCTGAATGCATTCTGGACCAGAAAACAAATGGTATTTGGTGATGGTGATGGAAAATACTTCAATCGTTTTACCTCTGCCATTGATATTATAGCTCATGAGCTAACCCACGGTGTCATCGAGAGCGAAGCTGGGCTGGATTATATCTACCAGTCTGGTGCACTTAACGAATCCATCGCAGACGTATTTGGCATTATGGTAAAACAATATGTTAATAACCAAAAAGTCGATGAATCCAATTGGCTATTAGGTCAAGGTTTACTGGGACCAAAATTTAATCCAGAAAATAGATCTGATGTTGGCTTACGCACCTTTATTAATCCCGGAAGTGCATTTTCTGGAGATAAGCAAGTTAGTCATATGAATCAATATGAAGATCTCCCCTTCATCATTGATAATGGAGGCGTTCACATACATTCAGGCATTCCTAACAAGGCATTTTATTTGGTGGCGATGGAGTTGGGAGGCTATGCCTGGGAAAAAGCGGGAAAAATTTGGTATGAAACGCTACTGGATAAACGTCTAACTTCAGATGCAGATTTTGAAGATTTTGCCAAACTGACGATTGATAATGCTGAAAAATTATTCAACAAGAAAACGTCAGATATTGTTAGTCATGGCTGGAAAGAAGTTGGTGTTCTACTTTCCGAAGAGTAATGAAATTACCATTAATAAAATACTAATTCATATTTTAAGCAGTAACATTAAGATAATACTGAAATAAATAATAAAGGATTAAGGATAATCCTTTATTATATTTATAAATTAATATGTTATAACCCAACAAAAATACCTTCCATTAGTAGAAAACACCATCATTTAGATTAATAATTAATTAAGGTACCTAGAGATAAAATATACATAACATCTAAAAAGCGGGGGTATCATTATGCGCAATCATCAAGATAAACTAAATAAATCTGGTATCATCCCACCATCTTTATTGGAATACGTTGTTAAAATTTGCGGCCAAATCGATAAATCATACATATTAAAAACATTAGATCATGTTTACAATCTAATGAATAGCTCTGCTGAAATAGATATATTAATTCATGGATATCAGCCAGGTTTTGACAATAAATTAAATAGAACTATTTACAATGCTGAATATAATGATCAATACCCAGGGGATAAATTAATTTTATACGAAGGCATGGCTATGATTGATGATATAGCAGCCACTGAGGCTTATAATTATCTTGGTAAGACCTATGAATTTTATCAGGAAATTTTTGGGCGTAATTCTATTGATAACAAAGGTCTTAAATTAGTTGCTACTGTGCATTACCAAAAAAACTATATGAATGCATTTTGGGATAATAATCAAATGGTCTTCGGTGATGGTTATGCCCCTTATTTTAACTGTTTCACTTCCTGCATTGACATTACTGCACATGAACTAACTCATGGAGTAACTGAAAGTGAAGCAAACCTTGATTATGCCTATCAATCGGGTGCATTAAACGAATCGATCTCAGATGTATTCGGTATTATGGTAAAACAGTATGCAAATAACCAAAAGGCTAACGAATCTGATTGGTTGATAGGGCAGGGAATATTTGGTCCTGCACTTAATCCGGACAATGATCCTAATGTTGCCTTGCGCTCATTCAAAAATCCTGGAACAGCAAACCCGAAAGATAATCAAGTTGGTCATATGAACCAATACCAAGATTTATCCGTCAGAGATGATAACGGAGGTGTTCACAAGTATTCTGGTATTCCTAATAAGGCATTCTACTTGTTGGCAACAGAGTTGGAAGGGTATTCTTGGGAGCAAGCTGGAAAAATTTGGTATAACACATTATTGGACAAACGATTATCCCACAAAGCCAGTTTTAATGATTTTGCACAGCTAACCGTTGATAATGCTAACGCATTATTTGGCAAGGAAATTTCAGATATTGTGACTCATTCATGGAAACAAGTCGGAACTTTACTCTAAAAGTTGTAATATCTCTCTAATCAATCAGGACCAGGGAAGGTCTTGATTACGTTTATGTATCTATCCTTAATTTAATTAAACTAATCATCTTATCCTTCCATACCATATCATAAAAAAATTTACATTTTTAGTAGTGACTAGCATGGTTAGTTTGGCTACTATTCAGATTAGGCCAAATATACGCCAACACCATAACATACATACAAAATAGGGCATTATCATGATTGACAATAAAGCAAAAAAACAAAATATAATCCCCCCTTATTTATTGGAGTATATTGCAAAAACCTGTGATACTAATGACAAAAAGTATGTTTTGAAAACATTAGATCATGTTAATAAACTCATGAAGCAATCAACCAAAGAAGATACCTTAAACTCTGAGGATGATCCTTTATTGTATGAAAACATAAAAAATCCTGAACCAGAAGATAGTTATTTATTTCCAGGAAAGTAGTGTTACTCTCTGATTTGCATACTTTTTAATATAAAAAAATAAATACCTAAATTAATAAAACTGAATATACAATAAATCCATTGATAATCTTGAAAGATTTTAAAGCTAATTAGATTAATTTTTAAAATTATTTCTATCTGCTCTGTTTTATGATGATTAAATTATTTTTTAGATATAGAAATAATAAAGGGCTAAAAATAGCCCTTTATTTATATCAATATTTTTAAATAATTACCGTTTTTTCAGATGTTCCATTAAACGCTTACGTTTACGGAGCTGAGTTGCTGTTAATGTATTTTTCTTATCCGCATAAGGATTAGCACCTTCTTTAAATTGGATGCGGATAGGTGTTCCCATCACCTTCAAAGAACGACGGAAATAATTCATCAAATAACGCTTATAGGAATCAGGTAAATCCGTTACTTGATTACCGTGGATAACCACAATAGGTGGGTTATATCCACCAGCATGGGCATATTTCATTTTCACCCTACGACCACGGATCATTGGCGGCTGGTGATCATCTTCTGCCATGCGCATTATACGGGTCAATAAGGAAGTACTAACGCGGCGAGTTGCACTTTCATAAGCTTCCAGAATTGACTCAAATAGATTCCCAACACCACTACCATGTAGTGCAGAAATAAAGTGAATACGAGCAAAATCAACAAAACCCAAACGTAGTTCAAGCATATCTTTGACGTGATCTTTATCTTCCTGGCTCATGCCATCCCATTTGTTGATGGCGATAACCAGGGAACGACCACTGTTAAGAATAAAACCAAGCAGAGAGAGATCTTGATCAGAAATGCCTTCACGAGCATCCACTACCAGCAACACAACATTGGCATCTTCAATCGCCTGAAGCGTTTTAATCACAGAAAATTTTTCAACCGTTTCAGTGACTTTTCCACGCTTACGAACCCCCGCCGTATCAATCAAAATATATTCACGGCCATCACGCTCCATGGGAATATAAATGCTGTCACGGGTCGTACCAGGCATATCATAAACGACAACACGCTCTTCACCCAGAATACGGTTGGTTAATGTGGATTTACCCACATTAGGACGGCCAACAATTGCAAGTTTCAGAGGTAAAGTTGTAAGATCAAATGCCTCCTCCTCTTTTTCTTGTTCAGCAGAAGCATCCAATTCGGCTTGCTCCATTTCTGCCCAATACGCTGCGTTAGCCTCTTCTTCCGTTAATTCAACTTCTTCTTCCGTTTCTTCTTTATTAGAAAACGGCAACAACACACGTTCAATCAATTGTGTTACACCACGGCCGTGAGAAGCTGCGATAGAATAAACATCCCCTAAACCTAGGGAATAAAACTCAGCTATAGAAGTATCAATATCGATACCATCGGTTTTATTAGCCACCAAAAAAGTTGCTTTTTCACGGCTACGCAGATGCTTGGCAATCGAATGGTCAGCAGGCATCAATCCCGATCTGGCGTCAACCATAAATAGAACAATATCCGCCTCTTCTATGGCCATAAGAGATTGCGTAGCCATATGCGTTTCTACGCCTTCTTCCGTACCATCGATACCGCCCGTATCAATGATGATGAATTCCTGCCCTTCAACCTCTGCCCGTCCATACTTACGATCACGGGTTAAGCCAGGGAAATCCGCTACCAGCGCATCTCTGGTTCGGGTTAATCGGTTAAATAAGGTGGATTTTCCAACATTGGGGCGCCCAACCAGCGCAACGACAGGTATCATTTTCTTGATGCCTCATGACTAGATTTAAATCGATATCCTGCTGAAAGTGACGTCTTAATATTGTTCATCACAGCAAGATACAAAGATACTAAAAAGACGAAACGGCCCCTATTATGTCCAGGAGCCGTATAATTTCGTGTTATTTAAAACACGCTCTGAAGTTAGCGGGTATACAGATAAACTGTACCGTCCTTCGCTTGCAGCATCAGTTTATCGCTGGCAACAACCGGACGACTCAACAGGCCGGAACCATCAACCTTGTTCTGCGCCACAAATTTGCCATCAGCCATATTCAACCAATGCAAGTAACCTTCAGCATCACCAACAACCAGATAGCCATTGTACATTTCCGGTGCTGTCAGGTTACGGTGCAAGAGATCATTTTGCGACCATAATGTCACACCATCACTCTTGCGCAGGGACAAAATACGATCATCTTGATCAACAATGAAAATGTTGTTGTCAGTGACCACCATATCATGCACCGATCCCAGATCACGTTTCCAGATGATCTGGCCTGAACGCATATCCATTGCCACCAAATTGCCGTTATAAGCTATCGCGTAAATAGTATTGTCTGAAATGACCGGAGTCATATCAACATCATTCAGGCGATCTATTTCGGTAGAACCTGTTACCTGAGAAATACGCTGCTGCCAAATTAGTTGCCCCTCAGACAGCAGAACCGCACTAATACGACCATTATCACCACCTACAATAGCTGCACCATAAGCCACGGCAGGAGCGGATTCACCACGAACGGACAACGAGGGTGTATCCATGTTAACTGACCAGGCAATACTACCATCAGTTTCGTTTAATGCCTGCAACATACCATTACCGGTATGAATCAAGACAAAACCATCACTCACTACAGGACGGGACAACGCTTCTCCGGCAACCGTTGACTCCCATTCAACCTTACCGTCCGTTACATCCAGTGCGATGATTTTCGCCTTTTCTGTGCCGACATACAGGCGATCACCGGACACAGTCAAACCACCAGAAAGCATCGCTGGCAAACGGGATGACAATAGACCTGTTTTTTCCGACAGATCCGTTGCCCATATCTCTTTTCCGCTGTCTATATCAAATGCTTTGACAACACCATGACGGTCAGCAACATAAGCTGTTGAACCCTGCCAAGTCGGTGATAAGTGAGAATAATACTCCCCCGTACCACTCCCAACGGACTTATCCCAAACGATACGAGGTTTGAATTGATTTTCAACCTTCGGTAACGGTGACATTGTTACCGTATCCTGTTCACTTGAACAACCTGCCAGCAGAACAGAAGCAACCAGCCCAACCAAGAGTGTTTTTCGCAGCTGCATTATGAAGTTGGCTCCCTTAGTTGGATAAATTATTAAGTTTGATTTTCATAAAATCCTTAATTACCTGCGGGCCATCAAGTCCAAGCCCTGTGGAATAGGCTGCACGTGCGCCAGCAATATCCCCTTTTTTAGCCAGAATATCCCCACGAATATCCTCAACCATAACCTGCCAGCCTTTGCCTTTGACCAGATCCAACGTTTTCAATGCAACATCTGTTTTATCTTCCGCCAATTGAACCCGAGCCAGACGAAGGTTAGACAATGCTTGCATGTCCCCATCTTTAGCTTTACCGGATGCCGCTAACAAATTTTTCTCTGCCTTAGCTAAATCATTCTGAGCAACAGCCTGTTTTGCCAGTTCCAGATCAGCCATAACACCGTAAACATTGTTCGTCTCATTAGCGAACTTTTCTACGACGGCAACATTTTCTTTCGACCCTGACGCCAGTGATTTGTTCAATTCTTCAAATACTGCCGCCGTATTATGCAATTGGTTAGTTTGGTGACTCTGCCAGTAACGCCAACCCAACAAAGCGCCAATGCCTAGCACTAGGCCAACAGCAAGGTATTTACCGTTGGTAGATAAAAAACGCTTTATCGCGTCAACTTGTTCAGTTTCTGTGGTATAGACTTGCACTAGAGTCTTTCTCCTTAGCCTAACAGTTCGCTCAAACGCGCTGCGACCGCTTGTTGTGACAACGTTTCTTGTTCACCATTGCGTAAATCTTTCACTGTAATATTGCCTACCTGAATTTCATCTTCTCCCAGAATCAAGGCAACTTTGGCACCGTGTTTACTCGCACGTGTCAACTGTTTCTTAAAGTTACCACCGCCATGGTTGGTCATCAGACGCAATTCTGGCAGTTGATCACGGATTTTTTCGGCCAATATCAATGCCGCTTGCTGGCTACCTTCACCAAAGGAAGAGAAATAAACATCGGCAACAGTCAGATCAGCAACAAAATCAGGATTGACCTCCTGCACCAACAGAACCATACGTTCCATGCCCATGGCAAAACCAACTGCTGGTGTTGCCTTACCGCCCAATTGTTCAACCAAGCCATCGTAACGACCACCGGCACAGACGGTTCCCTGCGCACCCAACGCTGATGTCACCCATTCAAAAACAGTACGGTTGTAATAATCAAGGCCGCGAACCAGACGCTGGTTGATGCGGTATTTGATCCCTGCGCTATCAAGTATCTGACACAATCCATCAAAGTGCTCTTTTGACTCAGCATCAAGATAAGCAAACAACTCTGGTGCATCATTCAAAAGTTGCTGAATTTCAGGGTTTTTAGAGTCCAATACACGCAGTGGATTGGTATACATGCGGCGTTGACAATCTTCGTCCAATTTCTCTTTGTGTTGTTCAAAGAATGCCACCAGTGCCTCACGATAATTTGCACGGGCTTCTAATGAACCAATTGAGTTCAATTCAAGTGTGACGTGATCAGCAATGCCGAGCTCGCGCCACCAACGTGCTGTCATTAAAATAAGTTCAGCATCAATATCTGGCCCTTGTAAGCCAAACACTTCAGCTCCTAACTGATGGAATTGACGGTAACGGCCTTTTTGGGGACGCTCATAACGAAACATAGGCCCGATATACCATAAGCGCTGTTCCTGATTGTACAGCAGACCATGCTGAATACCGGCACGGACACATCCTGCGGTATTTTCTGGGCGCAGGGTTAAGCTTTCACCATTGCGATCGTCAAAGGTATACATCTCTTTTTCGACAACATCGGTTACTTCCCCAATTGCACGTTTGAATAACGGGGTCTGCTCTACAATCGGTGTCCGAATTTCGCTAAAACCATAACCTGACAGCACACGCTTCACCGTAGATTCAACTCGTTGCCAAATTGCCGTTTCAGCAGGAAGGCAGTCGTTCATGCCACGAATAGCTGGGATATTTTTTGCCACGTTTTATCTCTTATTAATATTTATACAATGCCATCGATTATAAAAGCGAATACTTGCAAGGTTCAATCTGCAAGCAAATCTATATGCTTATATCCCCAATAAATTACTCATCAAGCTGATTGATGCTGATTCGGTTCTTAGCATCAAGGATAGCTGCCTTCGCCCTAATTTTTGCTTCAAGTTGATCAATCAAGTTATTATTGTCAAAACGCTCTTTTTGACGAATGCCATCTTCATAAAAGCCGCTTTTGGTTTTCGCCCCCGTTACGCCAAGCGTTGAAACTTCTGCTTCGCCAGGACCATTCACAACACAACCAATGATAGAAACATCCATTGGAGTAATTAAGTCTTCAAGACGTTGCTCAAGCGCATTAACCGTACCGATAACATCAAATTCTTGACGCGAACACGTTGGACAGGCAATGAAATTAATACCCCGTGAACGAATACGCAATGCTTTCAGAATATCAAAACCGACTTTGACTTCTTCCACTGGATCTGCGGCCAACGAGATACGCAGCGTATCGCCAATTCCTTCTGACAACAAAATGCCAAGGCCAATTGAAGATTTCACCGCACCAGCACGGGCTCCGCCTGCTTCCGTAATCCCCAAATGCAGCGGTTGATCAATTTTTTGCGCCAGTAAACGGTATGCCCCAACCGCCAGAAAAACGTCCGAGGCCTTGACGCTGACCTTAAATTGATCGAAGTTCAGGCGATCAAGAATATCCACATGACGCATTGCTGATTCAACCAACGCTTCTGGTGTGGGTTCACCATATTTTTCTTGTAGATCTTTTTCCAACGATCCACCATTAACCCCAATGCGAATCGGAATGTTATTGTGGCGGGCACAATCCACAACCTGACGAATACGTTCTTCGTTACCGATATTGCCAGGATTGATACGCAGACAGTCAACACCATATTCTGCTACTTTCAATGCAATGCGGTAATCGAAATGAATATCGGCAACAAGAGGGACATTGACTTGCTGTTTGATGGACTTGAACGCTTCGGCTGCATCCATTGTTGGAACAGACACTCGAACAATATCAACACCTACACGCTCTAACGCCTTAATTTGATTGACTGTCGCTTCAACATCAGTTGTTCGTGTGTTAGTCATTGATTGCACTGCAATCGGTGCGCCATCCCCGATAGGCACATTACCGACATAAATACGTGTAGATTTACGTCTTTTTATCGGTGATTCATTATGCATTTTTACATTACTCCCCTACATCCCTGTATTTTTGTTTATAAGAATTACAACTATGCTGTGGTGAATAATTTTGCCAAAACAGTTAAGGCATTTATTTCAATGTCAGTTTAGCCGTGATGCCCTTCTTCACGAAGGAACTCAGATCTACTGGTTTTCCTCGGAACTGAACCTTAACCTTGGCAGGGGCGCCAATATTCACTGAGTAAGGTAAATTACCGGAAAGTTTTAGGCTATCCCCTTTCTTTTTGATACCACTAAACAACACCTTACCTTTAGCATCTTTGACTGCCAGCCAACATTCATCGCTGAAATCTATCACTAACTCATCGTTGCTCGCCGTAGTGATACTATTTACATCAGTCGATGATGGACTCACAACAGCATTATTCACCTCTGCATTGGCAGCAGCAGTTGTATTTTCTGGCGTTGCATTGGTTGCAGACTGATTTGTTGCTGTGGATACAGAACTGGAAGATACTGGAGCATTGCTATTTACTTCAGTGCTATTTGCCTCTGCCGACAATGTTTTTTCTTGGGAAACACCATCTTGAGCAGCCGTTACGGATTGATTTTCTTTAAGAGGCGCTACATTATTTTCTCTAGCAGTTGAAGCCACTAGGTTATTTTCAGAACCTGTTAACTGAGTATTCTGAGCAGTTGATTCTGTGGCCATTGAAGACAGTTCTGTTTGTTGTACTTTATAGTTCTGCCACCACCACAGGAATGTCATTCCCAACAACACAATAATAACAACCCATGTTATCTTCATTAACCAACCGTCACGTTTCTTGCGTTTTTTTCCCGCTGAAAAACTTTGCATAGGAGCCGTTTTTATGGCTCTTGAGGGGATCTGTTTATCCAAGATACTCAAGATTTCAGATTCAGACACCTGAACCAATTTTGCATAAGCGCGAATATACCCACGAAGGAATGTCGGTGAAATATTTGACGTGATATTATCTTCTTCAATATCACGAACAGTGGACAGTTTAAGACACAAGCGATCTGCCACAGTTTGCTGAGAAAGCTCATGTTTTTCACGAGCCTGACGCAGAATCTGACCGGTTGTCAGATTGGCTTCTTCTGGATAAGTTTCAGTCTTCATTAGCAAGGGATACTGGTACTGTTCTGGGTTAAAGAATTTACGCAAATTAAGTTAATAGAACGTATCACTTAATTTGTGTAGCGAAATCATCTAAATACTGCGTTGAACACAGAAAATCATTTATCACAGCTATAATAGCCTGTATTGCTTTTCATACTTTTCATGACCAATTGCTCAGCTTTTTCATACTGCTTTTGTTCACAAAGAAAAATATGATAATGACGTACTACGGTATCACTTTCAGCCGCATACTGCATCGCCATTCTGTAATGCTGACTGGCGGTTTTCGGGCGGCCTGCATATTGTTCATGCAGTGCCATGCCCAGATGTGCCTCTGGATGATGAGGTTCCGCCAGCAAGACTTTTTGAAAATGATATTTAGCGGCTGGTAAATTTCGTTCCGCCAAATAAGCCTTCCCTAGCTGCAATCGTGTATCTATGGCAACAACCTGATGAGCGCGATGCGTTGATCGTTCCACACACCCCGTTAACAGGACAAAACAAACTATAGACCAAATTATTGATTTCCGTATCATACCATCTTCATTTATAAGGATATGTTAAACTTTGCCAGATTTTTAGCCATTAATCGATATTAAACGAAAAATTAGACTGTTTTTACCTGAATAGGTTCACCTGCCTGGCGTTTTTTCATTGTTCGCTTGGTTCTGTCAATGACATCACCAGCAAGCTGCCCACATGCTGCATCAATATCATCTCCCCTCGTTTTACGCACGATGGTTGTAAAACCGTATCCCATCAGAACCTTGGCAAAACGATCGATGCGGCTGTTCGAACTACGCCCATAAGGTGCACCTGGGAACGGGTTCCACGGGATCAGGTTGATCTTGCTGGGAGTATCTTTCAAGCATTCGGCCAATTGATGAGCCTGCTCAACACTATCATTGATATGATCAAGCATCACATACTCCACCGTAACACGTCCCTGATTAGCATTGGATTTTGTCAGGTAACGACGTACTCCTGCCAGGAACTCTTCAATATTGTATTTGCGGTTAATTGGCACAATTTCATCACGAATATCGTCAGTAGGTGCATGTAAAGAAATTGCCAGTGCAACATCGATCATATCTCCCAATTTGTCCAGAGCAGGAACAACACCGGACGTTGACAATGTTACACGGCGTTTCGACAAACCAAAGCCGAAGTCATCCATCATGATTTCCATTGCGGGCACGACATTATTCAAATTGAGTAATGGTTCTCCCATTCCCATCATCACTACGTTGGTAATGGGACGACGACCACTGGATTTCAGTGATCCTATAATCTTAGCGGCGCGCCAAACCTGACCAATAATCTCAGAAACTCGCAGGTTACGGTTAAAGCCCTGCTGAGCCGTAGAACAAAATTTACACTCTAAAGCACATCCCACCTGAGATGAAACACACAGTGTCGCGCGATCATCTTCTGGGATATAAACCGTTTCAACCTGTTGACCACCTACAGTAATCGCCCATTTGATAGTGCCATCAGCAGAGCGTTGCTCTTCTGCAACTTCGGGTGCTCTGATTTCGGCAACTTGTTGCAATTTCGCCCTGAGCACTTTGTTGATATCGGTCATCTGCTCAAAATCGTCATAGCAGTAATGATAAATCCATTTCATGACCTGATCGGCACGAAAAGGTTTCTCTCCCATATCGATAAAGAATTGACGCATTTGTTTACGGTTAAGGTCGAGCAAATTGACTTTACCGTTTTTCTTTTCAGGCGTGACAGATACGGCGGAAGTTGCAGGTGGTACGGTTTCGTTAAGTTGGGACATTGTTACATCGCCTCGTTGTTACACTTTCGGCTCTATGCTGATCTGGTTTCAGCATTAAGTTTTCATGCGGTGACTGCCAATTCAATGATCATTCATTCTCTTTTAGCAAGATCGGATTAAAACCATCGAGCTATATTGAATGGACATTGAAATAAAATAATAAACGCCCCACTGATTTGATTCAGCGAGGCGCATCATTGTACAAACTTTACTGTTTATATGCTACTTAGAAGCTATTGCTACATACAACGAAAAGCTTTAGAAGCGAGGAAAGATTTCATCATCACTGAAAAAGTAAGCAATTTCGCGACTTGCAGATTCGGTAGAGTCTGAACCGTGAACCGCATTTTCAGTAAAGCTATCTGCGTAATCTGCACGCAGAGTACCCGCTAATGCATTATCAGGATTAGTAGCACCCATTAGATCGCGGTGACGTTGAACGGCATTTTCACCTTCCAGAACTTGTACCATAATTGGGCCAGAGGTCATAAACTCCACCAGACCATCAAAGAAAGGGCGGCCTTTATGTTCAGCATAAAAACCTTCCGCTTGTTCGCGCGTCAAATGCAACATTTTGGCCGCGATAATTTTAAACCCTGCACTTTCAAAGCGGGCATAAATAGAACCGATAACATCTTTCTTCACTGCATTGGGTTTAATAATGGAAAAAGTACGTTCAATTGTCATTGCGTAACCTCTTTGGCACTTTCAGCGATGATTCATTTAAATTTTTACGCCCCAAACAAAACTGAAGGGCAACTCTACCCCATACCTGACAGGGATAAAAATAGGCGTTGATTATAGGAGGAGAGTTTCTGCTTGCCTACAGAAAACACAACATTTTATTAAAACTTTCTTAGCGAAAATATCATTTTTTAGCATAAATCACATTTTCGCTTTGTTATACACGATGAAAATAACCATTTTATAAAATAATGCCTATTCAGGCGATTAAATCCCAAACAGGCATACTGACCAAGATCATTGAATTCGTGCTTTTCACTCAATGTCAATTATAAAACCTTCTCTGTTACACACTGAATAAAAGGATTAACTTCTTCAGCCCTTTTTTTGCTTATATCCTGTTTACTTTCATCAGAGACTATAAATTTCCCTGTGAACTTTTCTTTAGGATCTTGGGTGGTTTTATCTGACGTACCAATAATACTGATAGTATATTTATGTCCCGTCGGCAGTAGGTCTGTACACTCTCTCAGCACTCCCTGACGGGAAGGTTCCTGATTTGTTATTTTCTGGTTATCAGTTACTGATGTATCAGCAAACGAAGCAGGTATGTAAAATGCGCCCAGCAGCAAAACATATGAAAAAATTTTCATCTTTTTTCCTCACTGTTTACGTTGAATTAATAATAACCACTATTGCTATTTATTTAATCTAATTACTTGCTCTAATCGTCTTTGAATTCCAATATATCTCCCGGCTGACATTCTAAATATTGGCAAATGGCATTCAAGGTAGAAAATCGAATCCCCTTAATTTTTCCTGTTTTTAGCAAAGAAAGGTTCTGTTCAGTAATGCCAATAGCTTGTGCTAAATCTTTAGATTTAACTTTTCTTTTCGCCATAATCACATCCAGATTTATAAGAATTGCCACGGTATCTCCTATACAATGCTCTGATTTTCATCGTATATATCACATGCTTGGTAAAGAATACGTGAAATAATAGCCAGGCAAACTGAAATGAAAATAGCGACAAAATGACCGGTCGTTAAACTCAATGAGATAAGACGTTCACCTACTGGTGCCCCAATTGTTAACCATAATGTTAATATAGGCTGACAAAGAATATCTAAAATACTCCATAAAATGACTCCCCAACCCGCATATTCCAAATATCTAACCGTAGGTTTGGAAAAATAATCCCCTTTTCTATAATTACCAAACAACCGATGAAAAGCTAAAAAACTACCAATCAACGATAATAGTGGGATCGTCGATATCAATATTCCTCCGGTTAATTTCCATGTAGTAAGCGTATCCCTGTTGAAACTGGACAATATTCTCTCAGTCAAAGAAAAACCTAATCCATATCTTCCCAAAATGAGTTTTGGATCCAGCCAACTAAAAATATTAATCACCATCATCAGAATAATAATTAACAAAGATAATTTAGACATCACCAAGCTGAGTGTTGTTATTCGTGTCAGTTTTTCAGAGGGCATCATTCTTATATCTCACTATTTAACATGATCGAATTATAGATCTAAATTATCGTAAAACAATAATTTTTTCATCTAAAACATGAATAAAATGATATGCAAAAACAAAAAAACATGGATAACTCCATGCTTTTAATGAGAAATCATTATATTTAATACCTGATATATCCAAGAGGTTTTTGATAGTAGATCACAGGGCAGAATTGGTGAAATAGCAATGTTATGCATTGTGTTTAAAATCAATTCTATGCTGTAGAAGCGAGTTTCATGACAAAGAAAATAGTGTCACGGTAAAGCAATCAAGTAGTTATTGATTAACAACCGGAATGGTATCACGAAGCCAACTCCCTAATTTTCGCTGATAAAAAGGTTGGGTATGATGAATCAAGAAATGGCTGATGCCCCCTTCTTGTTCATCAAGTAAGCAAAAATCGACAGATTCATCTTCATCAAGATATTTGCAAGCCAGCTCACCAGCTTCTTGAATCAACAAATTAATCTCATTTTCTGCCAATGCCACACTGAATTCCAACCCAATTAATACATTGGGTTTTTCATCCACATTTTTATCATAGGCCATAACTAAAAAAGCCTGCCGAACAGGTTTATGTTGTTTAAATAAGTCAATTAGTGACTCAATAAGCTGAGTCGGCTGTTCTTCTGGCTGACTTAGAGTAATACGGCTCCCGCTAGGAACTTCTATTTCAGTAGCGATAGATCCATTTAATAAATTCATGAAAAATCCCCGAACATACTGTTTTAATTGAAGTTAAGATCATTAAAAAATTCAACAATAGCTCCTCATAAGAAGAGCTATGAAGAATAGTCATTTCAGTTTATTGCGCTTTTGTCAGCAATAAATTGGCAATAGTACGTACACCATATCCCGTTGCACCCGCAGCCCATTGTTCAACAGAGGATTTACGGTAAGTTGCTGAACAGTCAATATGCACCCAACCTTTTTTGTAATTTTCTACAAAGTGTGACAAGAATGCTGCTGCGGTACTTGCTCCTGCCGAATGTGCCGGTGACGCAATGTTGTTCAGATCAGCAAAGTTGGATGGGAGCTGGCTACGATGGAATTCAGCCAGCGGTAAGCGCCAGAATAATTCATTTTCATTATCAGCCGCCGCCATTAAGTCAGATACCAGTTGATCATCAAAACCTAATATTGAGTGGTAATCATTTCCTACTGCTGTTTTCGCTGCACCAGTCAAGGTAGCAACATCAATAATAAGTTGTGCTTTTTCTGCACTGGCATCAATCAAACCATCAGCCAGAACCAGGCGCCCTTCCGCATCCGTGTTCATTACTTCAACAGTTTTGCCGTTACGGTAGTGTATGATATCGCCTAATTTGAAAGCATTACCACTCACCATATTATCTGCGATGCTCAGGAACAGTTTTACACGATGTTTTAAACCACGGCTGATTGCCAGAGCCAGTGCTCCCGTTAGTGTCGCGGAGCCGCCCATATCTGATTTCATCGAATCCATAAAATTAGAAGGTTTGATGCTGTATCCACCGGAATCGAAGGTAATACCTTTACCAACCAGGCAGGCAAAGACAGGCGCTTTTGCATCTTTTGTTGGATTGAAATCTAATGCCAAGAACACGGGATCACGAGAAGAGCCACGGCCAACGGTATATACCCCCGCATATCCCTGTTCATGTAACTCGTCCCCTTTGACTATGCGATAGCTAACAGCATCACCCGCTACCCCGCGCAATAAATCAATAGCTCTTTGGGCAAGCTGTTCTGGCCCCAGATCTTCTGCCGGAAGGTTGATGGTATCACGCACCCAATCAATGAATTTGATCCGTCTTTCCAGCTCCTGTTTTTCCGCCGCAGGGAGTTGTGGCCATTCAATTGTGCGCAATCCCTTAGGTGAACGGAAGCCCAGCCAAAATGACCAACTTTTTTCCAGATCCCAGCCATCACCCACTAAAGCAACATTGCGAATTCCTTGCCCGTCAATTTTACGCCCAGCACGTTGAATAGCACCCAGCTTGCCATTGCCTTGCAAATGGATTGTGATCCCCTGCTCACTTGAGCTAATTAGTGCTTTTTCACCCCAGCAAGCGTTAGCTGGCTCATAAGACAGTGTTATGGGCATGATTTGTTTTGTCATTTTTTCTCACTTCTTATCTTATTTGTTCACTGTTTCACAGTGAGGGATTATAAAAAAACTGGCGATTGCCAGTTTTCCACTAAATGCAGACTATGCCAAGCTATTGAGCAAGAATCGGTGAGATTGCATATTATTTTTTGCTCTGGTTTTTGTCTTGAGCAAATTGTCCACTATTCATATTCATCCAGCCACACCAGTAGAATAGCTTCCAATATTTTTTCGTTGGATTTCTGTGGATCGTCATCAAAACCATCCAGCTCACAAATCCATTCATGCATGTCGGTGAAACGCACTGTTTTTGGGTCTATATCAGGAAATTTATCATATAGTGCTTCGCCAATATCACGACTGTCAGACCATTTCATTTTCTGTTCTCCTGTCAGTGTTCGCGTGCATGGTTAATGGTGTATTTGGGGATTTCAACGACTAAATCCTCATCGGCAACTTTGGCCTGACAGCTCAATCGGCTTTCAGGCTCCAATCCCCATGCTTTATCCAACATGTCATCTTCCAGTTCAGAGCTTTCTTCCAGTGAGTCAAAGCCTTCCCTGACAATACAGTGACAAGTAGTACACGCACAGGATTTTTCACAGGCATGTTCAATTTCAATACCATTACGTAATGCAACATCCAGAATGGATTCGCCTTCCTTCGCTTCCAATACTGCCCCTTCAGGACAAAGTTCGTTATGAGGTAAAAATACAATTTTAGGCATAATTAAATCTCATCCACAGAATGACCCGCCAAAGCCCGGCGGATTGATGTGTCCATACGGCGCGCTGCAAATTCCTGCGTTTGCTTGTCCAATTGTTTTATTGCACTTTCAATCGCATCAGGGGAAGTTCCCTGAGCACTTTCAATTAATACTTGTACAGCGGCGTCAATAGCAGCCTGCTCTTCTTGACTCAGTAAATCCGCATCTTTTTCCAATGCACTAGTTAAACTTTCCAGCATTCGAGCTGCTTCTACTTTTTGTTCCGCTAATTTGCGTGCCTGAACATCTTCCTGTGCATTAGACATGGAGTCTTTGAGCATATGGGCAATTTCTTCATCCGACAAACCATAGGAAGGTTTCACCTGAATAGAAGCTTCAACACCCGTGGATTTTTCTAATGCACTGACGCTCAACAGGCCATCCGCATCAACCTGAAAGGTCACACGAATGTGTGCACCACCAGCCGGTAATGGTGGAAGACCACGCAGTGTGAAACGCGCCAGTGAACGGCAATCATTTACCAGTTCTCTCTCGCCTTGCACCACATGAATACTCATCGCACTTTGTCCATCTTTAAAAGTGGTAAATTCTTGCGCTTTGGCAACAGGGATAGTGGTATTACGTGGAATGACTTTTTCAACCAGCCCTCCCATTGTTTCCAAGCCAAGTGACAGCGGGATGACATCGAGTAACAGCATTTCGCTATCTGGTTTGTTACCCACCAGAATATCAGCCTGAATTGCAGCACCAACAGCTACCACTTTGTCTGGATCAATAGAAGTTAATGGCTCGCGGTCAAAGAACTCGCCCACCATGCTACGTACCAATGGTACTCGCGTTGAACCACCAACCATGACGACCTGCAAAACCTCGTCAACTGTTACACCTGCATCTTTCAGCGCTCGACGGCAGGAGAGTAATGTGCGTTTGACCAAAGAGGAAATCAATTCGTTAAATTCGGTACGGGTAATACTGCCTTGCCAGTTAGCAATATCGATTTCTGCTCTATCAGCCTCACTCAAGGCAATTTTGGTTTGGGTAGCGGTATCCAGCAATTGACGCTGCAATCCGTGATCGTTATCACTGATCCCAGCCTGTTCACGTATCCAATTTGCTAACAGCGAATCAAAATCGTCACCGCCGAGGGCAGTATCTCCCCCTGTTGCCAGCACTTCAAACACCCCTCGGCTAAGGCGAAGAATAGAGACATCAAATGTTCCGCCACCAAGATCGTAAACGGCGATTATTCCCTCCTGACCGGAATCAAGACCATAAGCAATGGCTGCCGCAGTGGGTTCATTCAAGAGACGAAGAACATGTAAACCCGCTAAACGAGCAGCATCTTTAGTGCCCTGACGCTGAGCATCATCGAAATAAGCAGGAACTGTTATCACAACACCATCAAGTTTACCATCCAAGGTTTCTTCTGCCCGTTGCACCAACGATTTCAATATCTCAGAAGAAACCTGAATAGGATCTACTAGCCCCGCCACGGTATTAATCAATGGCAAACCATTTTCACTGGCCTGGAACTGGTATGGTAAGTTAGGATAACGCTGTTGAACGTCAGCCAAAGAGCGTCCCAGTAGCCGCTTAACTGAACTGATTGTATTGGCAGGATCAAACGCAGCCTGTTGACGCGCTTGCCAACCAACTAGAATCTCTTCTTTGCGGTACTGTACAACAGAAGGAAGTAAGTGGCGGTTATCACTGTCTGCCAATGTTTCCGCCTGACCGCTACGGACGGTCGCAACCAGAGAGTGAGTTGTACCAAGATCAATCCCCGCAGCCAGTCGGCGCTGGTGCGGTGCAGCAGATAAACCCGGTTCGCTGATTTGTAATAAAGCCATATGTGCCCCTATAAATCTATATCAGCATAAATCTATATCAGCCGAAATTTATTCAACTGAAATCCATTCAGCCAAAAATCATTCTAAACAATACGATTCAGCTAAAAGTCAGTCAAAAGTCCGCTAAAAATCATCCAACAACCGCTCTTCCAGTTGGTCAACCTGCTGTTGCAATTTATCCAGAAAGCGTAACTTACGGACTGTATCGGCTGCAATTGACCATTCGGCAGCATTGAGTTGCTGTTCCATCTGCTCACTACGCGTTTTAATCATTTTATTCAAGCGAGATGAAAAATCGTTCAATGCTGTTTCTGAATCTGCACTATGCTCAATGGCATCAAGCTCTTCACGCAATTCCAACTGCTGCATCAAAAAAGCCGTATCCTGCATCGTGTGCTGTTCATTAGATAGATCAAACCCTTGCTGAGACAGCATATATTCTGCGCGTTTCAGGGGGTGTTTTAGCGTCTGATAACCATCATTGATGGTAGCAGCTTGTCGGAGTGCCAGCGTTTTTTCACGTTCTGGCTGGCTGGCAAAACGATCAGGATGAAACTGGCGTTGCAATTCCTGATAACGGGTTGCCAATTGTTCGCGATCAATCGCATAACGTGAAGGCAGCCCAAATAAAGTAAAGTAGTCCATAAGTTACTCTTAGTTTCGCAAAATGCGGGTCAAAAATGGGGTTAAACGTGGAAACTTTCTCCACAACCGCATTCGCTGGAAACATTGGGGTTGTTGAATTTAAAGCCTTCATTCAGACCTTCTTTAACAAAATCCAACTCAGTACCATCAAGGTAAATAATGCTTTTATCATCAACGATGACTTTCACGCCCTTATCTTCAAAAACCTGATCTTCTTCATTTATTGCATCAGCAAATTCAATCACATATGCCATACCAGAGCAGCCGGATGTTCTCACTCCCAAGCGCAACCCGACACCTTTTCCTCGATTGGTGAGAAAAGCCAAAATACGTTGGGCTGCACTTTCTGTCAGGGAAATTGACATACAACACCTCACTTTAAAACCAGTAAAGGTGGATATTGCAGCAATATCCACCAGAATTATTTTCTTTTTGTGAAAAAGTTATTTGGCTTGGCGCTTGCTCTTGTAATCAGCAATAGCCGCTTTGATAGCATCTTCTGCCAAAATAGAACAATGGATTTTCACGGGTGGCAGTTCTAACTCTTCAGCAATCTGAGTGTTTTTAATTGCCTCAGCCTGTTCCAACGATTTACCTTTCATCCACTCTGTTACCAAAGAACTAGATGCAATTGCAGAGCCGCAGCCATAGGTTTTGAAACGTGCGTCTTCAATGATACCTTCATCGTTGACTTTGATTTGCAGTCGCATGACGTCACCACAAGCGGGTGCCCCTACCATGCCACTACCCACTGTCGGATCTTCGTTATCGAATGAACCAACATTACGTGGGTTTTCATAGTGATCAATTACTTTGTCGCTGTAAGCCATGTCGTTACTCCTGAAACCGTCTGATTAATGATGAGACCATTCGATGGTGCTAATATCCACACCCTGCTTGAACATTTCCCACAATGGAGAAAGATCACGCAAGTGGCCAATCGCGTTGTGAATCAACTTGATTGCATAGTCTATTTCTTCTTCTGTGGTAAAACGTCCCAAAGAAAAACGAATAGAACTGTGCGCCAGTTCATCATTCATGCCCAATGCGCGCAGGACATAAGAAGGCTCCAGACTCGCTGAGGTACATGCCGAGCCAGAAGACACTGCCAGATCTTTCAATGACATCATCAATGACTCACCTTCAACATAATTGAAGCTGACATTCAGAATGTGTGGCGCTCCCTGTCCCAAATCACCATTCAGGTAAACTTCTTCAATATTTTTGATACCGTTCCACAAACGCAGACGCAAACCACGCAAGCGTTCTGCCTCCGATTCCAGCTCTTCTTTCGCGATACGGTAAGCTTCGCCCATGCCAACAATCTGGTGAACAGGCAATGTACCTGAACGCATACCGCGTTCATGACCGCCGCCATGCTGTTGTGCTTCAATACGCACGCGAGGCTTACGACGAACATACAACGCACCAATTCCCATCGGGCCATAAAGTTTATGGGCAGAAAAGGACATCAGATCAACTTTTAGCTGACTGAGGTCGATAGGTAATTTACCAACACTTTGGGTTGCATCAACATGGAAAATAATGCCACGACTGCGGCATAATTCACCAATGGTCATGATATCCTGAACAATACCAATTTCGTTGTTGACATGCATGATGGAAACCAGAATTGTGTCTTCACGCAGGGTAGCTTCCAACTCTTTCAGATCAATCAGGCCGTTGCTCATTGGCGCCAGATAAGTGATCTCAAAGCCTTCGCGCTCCAACTGGCGGCAAGTATCTAAAACCGCTTTATGCTCAGTTTTGCTGGTGATAATGTGCTTGCCTTTCTTCTGATAAAATTTTGCAGCACCTTTAATGGCCAGGTTATCTGATTCTGTCGCACCTGAAGTGAACACAATTTCACGCGGATCCGCGCCAACTAAGTCAGCAATTTGATTGCGCGCAATATCAACCGCTTCTTCAGCCTGCCAACCAAAACGGTGTGAACGGGAAGCTGGGTTACCGAAGACTCCGTCAATAGTCAAATAGTTCATCATCTTTTCAGCAACACGTGGATCGACCGGTGTTGTTGCTGAATAGTCCAAATAAATGGGTAATTTCATTGCTCACATGCTCCGTAAGACACTTTGAATACTTTCATTGCCACACAAGTATTTGCCGCAAGTTACGCACGCAGATTAACGTTAATCGTCTCTTGAAGTCTGCCGTTAGGGCCAGGGGTACGGCGCTTATCGCTATCTTGCCGATCAGCAACATCCAATACTTCTTGGTTATTTACTAATTCTTCTAAACTGATGCTACTCAGGAAGCTCGTGATGCGATCACTCAGGTCACGCCACAAGGCATGAGTCAAACACCGATCGCCGCCTTGACAACCTTCTCGGCCCTGACAACGAGTGGCATCAACAGACTCATCAACAGCGGAAATCACTTCGGCAACGAAAATTTTACCGGCATCTCTGCCCAACAAATAACCGCCACCTGGACCACGGACGCTAGAAACCAGACCATTTTTACGCAGGCGGGAAAACAACTGTTCAAGATAGGAAAGGGAAATTCCCTGACGTTCAGAAATATCGGCTAACGGCACCGGTCCTTCTTGTGAATGCAACGCCACATCTAACATGGCTGTTACCGCATAACGTCCTTTTGATGTCAGTCTCATAACAAAAACTCCATGGTGAAATATGGGTAAATTGTGGCATTCCCGAGTATTTTAGTCAACTATTTAACCGAGTAATTTACTCAACTATTATTTGGCTGCTTTTCACTTTTTTCACTTGACTATCCCTGCGGTTTTCCTAACTGCTTTCCACAATTGTCCAATTACATATTGTCCAGTTACATTGTATTTTCCAGCGACCGCTTCCTGTTACTTCCTGCTACAGTTTTAACTGTACACTTCTCACTATCAGTTTATTTTTTAGCCCACTTTTCCATAGACGTCAGTATACCACGCAAGATGTTCAGCTCTTGGGTTTCTGGCCGGGCACGGGTATAAAAACGTCTTAATTTATTCATTATCTGACCCGGATGCGCTTCGCGAATAAAACCAGACTCTTTCAATACCTGTTCAAAGTGCTGATAAAAACGCTCCATATCTTCGATAGGTGGATATTCTACTTCTTCGTGCTCTGGAGATATTGCCTCTTCTAATTGCTCTTGAGTTGCAAGGTATGCCATACGAATTTCATAGCTAACCAACTGAACCGCCATAGCCAAATTCAACGAACCATATTCTGGGTTAGTTGGGATATAGAGGTGATAATTACATTTCTGTAACTCTTCGTTAGTCAAACCTACACGTTCACGACCAAAAACAATAGCAACTGGAGAGTGGCTGACGGTTTCGACACAACGTTCACCACATTCACGAGGCTCAACCATCGGCCAAGACAGAGTTCGGGAGCGAGCACTGGTTCCAATGACCAACTCACATCCAGCCAATGCCTCATCCAGAGAATTCACAATCGTTGCATTGCCGATAACATCACTTGCACCGGCTGAAAGTGCGATAGCATGAGAATCAGGTTGGACAAGCGGATTCACCAGATACAGATTGGTCAATCCCATTGTTTTCATGGCTCTAGCGGTTGATCCCATGTTCCCCGTATGGGAGGTTTCTACCAGAATAATGCGGATATTCTCTAACATGACGGCTTTTAAATTCAGTATAAGAGCCGAATATCTTAACACAGCATTAGTCATTTTGACGAACTACTGCTATAATGCGCGCCAATTTATTTCCCGTTCTTTAAAATTCTGGTGGAAGATACCCCATGCATCCGATGCTAAACATCGCTATACGCGCTGCGCGTAAGGCCGGCAACTACATTGCCAAAAGCTACGAAACTCCTGATGCTGTTGAAGCAAGCCAAAAAGGCAGTAACGATTTCGTTACCAATATTGATCGTGAAGCAGAAAAGCTGATCATTGACATCATCCGTAAATCATACCCTAAGCATACGATTATCACCGAAGAAAGTGGTGAACACTTAGGAGAAGAGGATGACTTCCAATGGGTTATCGATCCACTGGATGGCACAACCAACTTTATTAAACGTCTTCCCCATTTTGCTGTTTCCATTGCCGTACGTATTAAGGGCCGCACAGAAGTATCCGTAGTTTATGATCCAATGCGCAATGAGCTGTTCACTGCAACTCGTGGTCAAGGCGCTCAATTGAACGGTTATCGTCTGCGTGGTACTAATGCTCGTGATCTGGATGGAACTATCATTGCAACGGGTTTCCCATTCAAAGCCAAGCAGCACACTATCCCTTACATGAATGTACTGGGTAAATTATTTGAGCGCTGTGCAGATTTCCGGCGCACTGGTTCTGCAGCACTGGATATGGCGTATGTCGCCGCCGGACGTGTAGATGGTTTCTTCGAAATTGGCCTGAAGCCATGGGATTTCTTGGGCGGCGAATTGTTGGTACGTGAATCAGGTTGTATTGTTACTGATTTCGTTGGTGGCCATAATTATGTCAGCTCCGGCAATATCGTTGCAGGCAGCCCACGTATTGTTAAAGACATTCTGTCTGAAATGCGTGAAGAATTGACTGAAGCATTGAAACGTTAATTCGTTATTATTAAATAAATATAATTTGAGCAATGTTGTTTTTAGGGCACCTGATAAGTGCCCTTTTTCTTATTTTTATTAGCGCGAGAATGAATGGGCTTCAACTTTTGGTCTCAGGAACAGGGCAGGCAACACAACCAATGCCATCACCCAAAATATACCATGTCCTATATGTTCATACATGAAACCAGCAATCATACTCATGACAGCAATCCCGCCTCCCATTGCTAAAGCAGAGTAAGTGGATTGCAACCGGATAATTTCGTTTTCTTTTCTGGCGCCAATAAAACGCATCGCTGCCAAATGGCAAACTGTAAAAGTACCACAATGCAGGATTTGAATAATAATCAACACCGATAATTCGGTCGAGGTTCCCATGAGCCCCCAGCGAACAACACCACAAATTCCTGATAATAACAACAGATTACGGGCGCTCCAACGGCGAAATAATTGCTTGCTGAAGGTAAAGATAATAACTTCCGCCACCACGCCCAACGACCAGAGATAACCAATGGTTGATGGGGAATAACCCGCTTGCTCCCAATAAATGGAACCAAAACTGTAATACCCCGCATGGGCAGCCTGCAATAAAGTTACACAGAGTAAAAACCGCCACACTGATTTTTCAGATAAAAGTTCTTTAAAAGAAACGGCATTGGTATTGGCTGCTTTAATCTTACCTGTCGGCATGATGGAAGGTTTCAACATCATTCCCAATGACATGGCTATAACACTGAACACCAAAAAAGCAAGAATGATATGGTGTGTGCCAAATAACTCGCGACCTATCCAATGATTTAAACTGTCAAACGATATATTCCAGCCAAAATTCAGATCGCTGATTGAGAGATTGATTCCATTGGCAGACATCAATATACCCGCCAGCGAAGAACTAATAACAAATGCAACCGAACCCCAAACCCTTACCTTACCATAATCAAACGTAAACTGTTTTTGCCATGTTCCTGCTAAAGCATCTGATAAGGGGACGAGTGGTGAGAAGAATAAGTTGAAACCAATCATGATAAAGAAAAGCCATGCCCAATGGCTGTCGAATACAAAGCCAATGGCAAAAAGCAATGCCAACAATGAGAGGAGGCGTAATGCTTTAATTAATTTAGCGGGGTCTTTTACCGTAGGAGAGATAACCAGACTGCCGACAAAGCGAGCTACCATCCCAACACCTAGCAATATCCCTATCATTGAGGCATCAATGCCTTCACCTTTTAACCAGACAGACCAAAAAGGCAAGAATATGCCGTAAGAGAAAAAATAGGTGAAATATCCCAATCCCAACCAAAATGTCGATGGAACAACCATCCAAATGCCCCCGTTTTTGATACAAAAAACCCGCTCAAAACTAACGTTATGAGTCGGGCTTATTACTGATACTACATTTTATTTAAATTATGCGTAAACCGGATATTTTGCGCAGATATCCAATACCTTTTGCTTAACACTTTCAATGGTTGCTTCATCATTGATGTTATCCAGCACATCACACATCCAGCCGGCCAGTTCACGGGATTCTGTTTCTTTGAAGCCACGGCGGGTAATTGCAGGCGTTCCGATACGGATACCAGAAGTGACGAATGGGCTGCGTGGATCGTTAGGTACACTGTTTTTGTTAACGGTGATATTGGCACGCCCCAAGGCCGCATCAGCATCTTTACCAGTAATGTCTTTGTCCACCAGATCCAGCAAGAACAAATGGTTTTCAGTTTCCCCAGAAACCACTTTGTAACCGCGTTGCAAGAATACTTCTACCATCACTTTCGCGTTCTTAGCAACTTGATGTTGGTAGGCTTTGAATTCAGGCTCCATCGCTTCTTTCAATGCAACTGCCTTACCGGCAATAACGTGCATCAACGGACCGCCTTGAGAACCAGGGAAAACGGAAGAATTCAGTTTCTTATAAAATTCTTCATCACCACCCTTCGCCAAAATCAAGCCGCCACGCGGGCCAGCCAATGTTTTGTGCGTTGTTGTTGTCACAACGTGTGCATGAGGAACTGGGTTTGGATAAACCCCTGCTGCAACCAGACCCGCTACGTGAGCCATGTCAACAAACAGATAAGCACCGATTTCATCCGCAATTTCACGCATCTTCGCCCAATCAACAACCCCAGAATAAGCAGAGAAGCCACCGATGATCATTTTAGGCTGATGTTTTTGCGCCTGGATGCGAATATCGTTGTAATCGATCTTACCTTTTTCATCAATACCATAGGGTACGATGTTATAAAGTTTACCAGAGAAGTTAACTGGAGAGCCGTGAGTCAGATGGCCACCATGAGCCAGATTCATCCCTAAAACAGTATCGCCAGGTTTTAGCAGTGTCATATACACCGCAGCATTTGCCTGAGAACCAGAATGTGGCTGGACGTTAGCATAATCCGCACCAAACAGCGCTTTTGCGCGGTCAATCGCAAGCTGTTCAACCACATCAACATACTCGCAGCCACCGTAGTAACGTTTACCCGGATAACCTTCCGCATACTTGTTAGTAAGCTGAGAGCCTTGTGCCTGCATCACTCTTGGGCTGGTGTAGTTTTCAGAAGCAATCAATTCAATGTGTTCTTCTTGACGACAAACCTCCTGTTCCATCGCTTGCCACAGTTCGAGATCGTAATTCGCAATATTCATTTCACGTTTTAACATTTGGTTCTCCTGACTCAGCTACATCTCTAAAAAAATACCCCTGAGGGCCAGAATGGCACACAGTGTAAACTCTTTTTATCGAATGAGATAGTCTTGACAAAATAAATTACGCAAACGTTTGCATAACGCATTGGTAGCCGATTAGAAGCTAAATAACCTACTGTTTTGCTAATGATTGCGGATTTATTACTGATATTTGTGATCCCAGTCGTGATTCATATTAATTAAAATTCTATTTTTTTGATTTAAGGAAGAATTATTATCTTTTCTCAATTTGATATATTCCCAAACCCTATAAGTTGCATTTAAAATACAATTTATAAGTTTCAGCATTATATGAGAAAAATTCAGGAGATCCCCATGCTAGATAGTCAGGTTATCGCAACCATAAAATCGACCATTCCATTAATTATTTCTACAGGCCCTAAGCTAACTGCGCATTTTTATGAACGCATGTTCAAACATCATCCTGAATTAAAAGATATTTTTAATATGAGTCACCAACTCAACGGTGATCAACGTGAAGCACTGTTCAATGCCCTTTGTGCTTATGCTGGAAATATCGATAATCTGTCAGCACTCTTACCTGCCGTAGAAAAAATCGCCCATAAACACGCCAGCCTCAACATTCAACCGGAGCATTATCAAATTGTAGGTAAGCATCTGCTAGCAACGATTGATGAAATGTTTCATCCAGGTGACGAAGTTCTCAACGCTTGGGGAAAAGCCTACAACGTATTAGCAAATGTCTTTATCAATCGAGAAGAGGAAATTTATCAAAGCGGTGAGTCCCTGAAAGGGGGTTGGCGTGATCTACGTCAGTTCCGTGTTATCCGGAAACAACCACAGAGTGATGTCATCACTAGCTTTGAGTTTGTGCCTGTTGATGGTGGCAAGGTCATGGATTATAAACCAGGACAATATTTGGCAGTTTATATAGAAGATCCAGCATTTGATAACCGTGAAATCCGCCAATATTCTCTGACCGCCGCACCAAACGGAACCAGTTACCAAATTGCCATTAAACGTGAACTCCAGGGAAAAGTTTCAAACCACATGCACGATAAGGTACAGGAAGGGGATATTGTGATGCTGGCAGCACCACATGGTGATTTCTTCCTTGATGTGCAATCTGATACGCCAGTCACGCTGGTTTCTGCTGGAGTTGGTTTGACTCCGATGATGAGTATGCTGCAACACCTGCATAACCATAATCACACTGGCTCAGTAAATTGGTTCCATGCCGCAGAGCATGGCGGCCATCACGCTTTCGCAAATAAGGTAAATGAAATTTCCCAATTTATGCCTAATTTGTATTCACAAGTTTGGTATCGTGAACCCAGGGACATAGATCAGAAAGGCATACATTACCAACATACTGGGCTTATGGATCTATCCCTCGTGAAGGAAGCAATAACGGTAGAAGGGATGCAATTCTATTTCTGTGGACCAGTGGCTTTCATGCAACATATCGCCAAACAGTTGCTGGCAATGGGCATTGGTGAGCAACATATCCATTATGAATGTTTTGGCCCACATAAAGTCATTTAATATAGTTTACTTAATATAAAGGATGAGTGATAACGGATTAAAAATAGGATATTCCCACACCCCATCTTCCATTAGAGTGTGGGATAACTGATAATATTTCCGTTATCACTTTTTTCAGATGATTTTAATAACTTGATTAAATTGCTTCTTCGTCCTGCTCACCAGTACGAATACGTACAACACGGGCAACATCGAAAACAAAAATTTTACCATCGCCAATTTTGCCTGTTTGTGCAACCTGCATGATTGTCTCGACGCAGGTATCAACAATATCATCCGGTACGACAATTTCTATTTTTACCTTTGGCAGAAAATCCACCATATATTCCGCGCCGCGATACAGTTCAGTATGCCCTTTCTGACGGCCGAACCCTTTTACTTCTGTCACGGTCATACCAGTGATACCCACTTCAGCCAGAGCTTCACGCACATCATCCAGCTTGAAGGGTTTGATAATTGCATCAATCTTTTTCATGAAGTCTTCCTGTTATTACCAGTTCTTACGCCCGAAACCGGAAGTAATCGGGTAGCGACGGTCTTTACCAAAATCACGCTGCGTAATGCGTGGGCCAATAGGTGCTTGGCGACGTTTATATTCATTGATGTCAACCAGTCGGATCACCTTGCGAACAATGGCTTCATCAAAACCTTCAGATACCAAGTCAGCCACTGATTTATCTTTTTCAACATATCCTTCGAGAATCGCATCCAGCATGTCATACGGAGGAAGGCTGTCCTGATCCAGTTGATTTGGTGCCAACTCCGCTGATGGTGGACGATCAATCACACGCTGAGGAATAGCTGGGGATACTGTATTACGATATTTAGCCAATGCAAATACCATAGTTTTAGGGACATCTTTCAATGCATTAAAGCCACCAGCCATATCACCGTACAAGGTTGAGTACCCTACTGCCGATTCACTTTTGTTACTGGTGGTCAATACCAGGCGACGACGCTTGTTAGACATTGCCATCAAAATAACCGCGCGGCAACGTGCCTGTAAATTCTCTTCTGTCGTATCTTTTTCTGTTCCCGCGAACATGGGTTCAAGCTGAACCATAAACGCATCAAACATAGGTTCGATGGAGACTACGTCAAATTCAACCCCCAGCAATTCTGCTTGTTCTCTGGCATCGTGGATACTCATTTCTGAGGTATAGCGGAATGGCATCATAACCGCCTGCACGTGATCTTTGCCCAAAGCATCCACAGCAATCGCCAATGTCAGCCCTGAGTCAATCCCGCCAGACAAACCAAGCAAAGCGCCTTTAAAACCGTTTTTTTGCACATAATCACGTACAGAAAGTACTAACGCCTTATAGATTTGCGCCAAAGGGAGCAATTGAGAGATCGGATTTTCCATTGGTTCAATGTCCATCTCATTGAAACAACATTGCTCAACCTGTTCCTCAAATGCTGCCATGCGATGGGTTATTTCACCATTAGCATCAAAGACCTTAGAACAGCCATCAAAGATAAGCTGATCTTGCCCACCCACCTGATTAAGATAGATAATTGGCAAATGAGTACGCTGGCAGTGGGACTTAATTAATGTACTGCGGATATTCGGTTTTTCACGATTAAAAGGAGAGGCATTAATCGACAAGATGATTTCTGCACCAGCCTGTTTCAAGGCATCAATTGGGGCCTCAAACCACAAATCTTCACAAATCAACAAACCGAGGTTATAACCCTTGAATGGTATAACACAGTTTTGATCTCCTGCTTTGAAATAACGCTCTTCATCAAAAACACCATAATTTGGCAATAACTGTTTGAAATAACGTGCCACAATTTCCCCTTGCCAAAACAGGGAAAGTGCGTTGTAGAGTTTGCCATCCTGTTGCCACGGATGCCCTACCAAAATACCAACCTGAGAGCTAGCTTCTTGCAAACGTACCAATTGTTCACGGCAACGCTGATGTAAATCAGGGCGGAACAACAAATCTTCAGGAAAATAGCCAGACAGAGCCAGCTCAGAAAACATAACCAGATCAGCACCTTTGGCCTGCTGCTCACGAACTGTCTGCAACATACGTTCGCTGTTGCCTTCAATGTCTCCTACCAACCAATTTAACTGGGCAAGAGCAATATTAAGAGTACGACTCATAGAATGCGGCTCTCCTGGGCCATAAATCATCTATCTTCTTTACTGGATTTCAGCAGCAAAGCAATTCAATCTCTATACCCTGTGTTTTTTAAGCTGCCTGTATTTAGCAATCTGAAACTTAGCGGGGTATATAATCTCTACTTAGTGTAAGAATTTCTGGGGGAGCAGAAAAGTTATTCCTTAAAATCGTTAGCATCCAACTCGTGGCGTGCTAACAACTTATAAAATTCTGTCCGGTTACGCCCTGCCATGCGGGCTGCATGGGTCACATTACCTTTGGTTATCTGCAACAATTTACGCAGATAATTCAATTCAAACTGCCCACGGGCCTCCACAAATGTCGGCAATGCCGTATTTTCCCCTTCCAATGCCTGGGTAACCAGAGCATCACTAATGACCGGTGCCATCGTCAATGCCACACACTGTTCAATGACATTGACTAATTGACGCACATTGCCCGGCCAACTGGCTGCCATCAGACATTTCATGGCTGTGGTAGAAAAGCTACGAACAAAAGGTTTATGGCGTTTGGCAGCATCACGTAACAGATGATTAGCCAATAGAGGAATATCTTCTGCGCGTTCATTCAAGGCAGGAATTTTCAAATTAACAACGTTCAATCGATAGTAGAGATCTTCCCGAAACTCATTACGCTGCATAGCTTTAGGCAGGTCACGGTGAGTGGCTGAAATAATTCTGACATCAATGTCGATATCCCGATTACTCCCCAATGGGCGAATCTTGCGTTCCTGTAGCACTCGCAAAAGCTTAACTTGCAACGCCATCGGCATATCGCCAATCTCATCAAGGAACAATGTTCCTCCTTGCGCCGCTAAAAATAGCCCTTCCCGACTGCTGACGGCGCCCGTAAACGCGCCTTTGGCATGACCAAATAATTCAGATTCAAGTAATTGCTCAGGTAAGGCACCACAGTTAATAGCAATAAAAGGCTTCTTCGCTCTGGGACTTGCCCGATGAATAGCCTGAGCCAGAACCTCTTTACCCGTTCCACTTTGCCCGTTAATCAGAACACTCACATCGGATTGAGCCACCATCTTTGCCTGTTCCAATAGACGCAGCATCAGAGGGCTGCGGGTGACGATTTTCTCGCTCCACTGCCCATCGATGGCTGGCGTTGATAGTTCCAGAGCATTATCAATAGCTTTATAAAGTGCATCACGATCAACAGGCTTGGTCAAGAAACTAAATACGCCTTGTTGCGTTGCCGCCACAGCATCAGGAATAGAGCCATGCGCAGTCAGAATAATAACAGGCATACCAGGATGCTGTTTCTGAATTTCGGCAAACAGCGCCATACCATCCATTTCATCCATGCGTAAGTCACTGATCACTAAATCTACTTTTTCTCTCGCCAGTATGCGTAACGCCTCATAGCCGCTCTCTGCGGTCGTGACACGAAATCCTTCACTGGTCAAACGCATTCCCAATAGTTTTAGCAAGCCAGGATCATCATCAACTAAAAGAAGATGGGCGGAATTGCGTACTGTCATTATTATTCAGCTCCTTTTTCTTCTAACTTTTCTTCTGAAGGATTGGCTTCCGCTTTAGTATCCGCGTCTTGTGCGGGTTTGTCTTTCGGTTCTGCTTTATTATCTGATGAAGTGTTCGTGTTAGGAGTAGCAACGCTACTTTGCTCTTGTTTACGGAAAGAAAGTTGGCGTTCAATATCGGTCAGATTTTCTAGTTTGCGGGACATTGAATGAAGCTCATATTCTAAACGTGCCCGTATTTCTTTCAGACGATCAATTTTGTTATCACTGTCAAACTGAAAGCGCTGGAATTTGGCCCTTTCTTCAGCAAGATTAATTTTCAGATATTGCTGCTCACGCCACAATTGGAGTAATGGCCGCAAAGCGACAGGAAATTGTGCACTATACCGATTAAAGTTTTCCACCGTTTTTCTGCGTTCAGCTAATACAGAAGTCGCCCTGCCAATTAAAATACTTTGCTTAAGTACTTGATGCCAATCAGTCGGAGTATCAGGGATAAACTGTTTCGCCGTCTCACGAGCTTCTGTCGAAGACAATCGATCCGTGCAATCGATAAACCTTAACCAATAAAGCCCATTTTCCATCGCGGCTGGTTTCGTGATATCCCAGATTGAATCACAATCCTTAAGACGATAATCCGTAACATTCTGTTCTGGCAAGATAGACTGCGCCAGGGTCGTCAAATTATCTGATCCATTCATTTTAACGCATCCTGCCAGCAAATAGGGAGCAAACAATAGCAAGATAGCCCGAAAGCGCAGAGTCGAAGCACGTGCCAAAACAGATGGCCTAACAGCCGTTTTTTTCATTGGCTCAGTCACAATATTTTGCTGTCCCGTCTCCGTCATAAAGCGGTAGATAAACCTGTTATACATATTATTTAGTCATTCTCTGCGGTTAATGGCAGTTCGATTCGAAAACATACATCAGCAAAGTCAGATTCTACCAGGCCAAGCTCTCCCTGCATCTGTTTAATGCAATCTTGCGCGATACTCAAGCCAAGACCACTTCCTTTAACTGCCCCTTTTCGTTGTAGTTTTCCTTGGTAAAATGGCTCGAAGATCATACTTTTCTCTAACTCTGGGATAGGTGTTCCTGTATTGGCAATGTCAATTTGAAGGCTTTTCCCTGCTTGCCGACTAGAAATCCAAATGTTACCGGATTCAGCGCCATAGTGCACTGCATTGGAATAGAGATTATCAATTACCCGTGTCAATAAGCCAGGTTCCGCCCAACAATAATCCATATCCAGTTGAATTTCTGTATGAATGTTTTTTGTCCGTGCCGGCAATTGATGTGATAACACGACACTATCCACAATTTCTTTTAAAGAAACAATCTGCTGTTCAGCAGCACCATCCGCTAATTTGCGGTTATATTCAAGTAATTGCTCAATGAGCTGCTGTAAATGCTTACTACTACTGTCCAAAATACTGACCACTTCTTTTTGGTCTGCCGTCAAAGGCCCTGCAATTTCGTCAGCCAATAGCTCCGTTCCTTCACGCATACTTGCCAGAGGGGTTTTCAGTTCATGGGAAATATGGCGTAAAAACTCATGGCGCTGAGACTCCAGCCAAGATAAACGTTCACTCAGCCAAATAATGCGTTGGGCCAATGAGCGCAATTCCCGCGGTCCTTTAAAGGAGTCAATCTGATTTTCCAATGATTGCCCTTCTCCTAGCTGGTTGATCATCCGTTCAATACCTTTTACTGGCCCAATGATCATACGTGTAAACAAGGTTATCAAGAAGGCACTTAATAAGAATAAAATGAGGCTTTGCCAACCGAAAAATTGTCCTTTATCAGCGATATCTTTTTGCAGTTGTTCACCACGGCTGAAAATAATATTACGGGTTTCCTGCACCAAAAGATTATTAGCCCTGGAGAATTCTTCAAGTAGTTTAGACGAAGTTGCTTCTGGCGCCCCATTACTACAAGAAATTTTGCTCAAACCTGACAGTAATTCATTGAATTTCTTCGTATATTCCGCATTAGCCAACATCGCCATCTGATTACCGAGCATATTCATATATTGCCGATATTGACGTTGATAAAGCTTTTCTAGCCGACTATCGCCCAATACGCAGTATTGGCGGTAACTACGTTCCATCTCAAGGGCGACTCCAACCATCGCCTCGCTACGGCGGGCATCCACCAGCGTTGAACGATTAATCTCAGCCGCTTGAGTACTAAGCTGATCAAGGCTTTGATAAGCCTGATAAGCCAAAACTAATAGTGGCAATAACACCAGCCAGAAAGCCATGACAACCAATTGGCGCAATGAACGTGGAAATAAACGCCATTTTTTCAAAAAAATCATCTCATAACCTGTAATTACATTGATGCTACAGTTACTTTTATCTTCTTATTGAAAATGGTCAGAATAATAGTTGAAAACAGCGGATAATTGAAATAATAGGTAATTGGAATATGCGGATGCATACATAAATACGGCGGACAGGAATAACCTACAATAATGATGGCGGGACAGTAACTTTTTTACCATCCCGCCAGTGAAGAGCCTTCATGCTATTCAATGAACATGTAGGTGGTGCCTCACTCCACGTGTCGCCCTGTGTTTGATAAAGCCCGAAGGCGAATATCATTAAGTTGGACGGTAGGCACCTTACTTTGGCGTCATTCTGAGCTTTATGTGGATGTTCCCACCTCATTGCGGGCCGACATAAAAAGATGAATGAGCAACTGCTCCATATTATGCATATTACATGCCAATTTGCAAAATTATTTCTAACTAATTGATATAATGGTAAATAAATAAAAATGTATATTTACTGCATTTTCTTATCGGTATTTCTTCATATTTGATACGTATTAGTGTCGCTTATTTATGACATATTACTCTCAAAAAATATTTTTCAATTTATATCAAATAATTAAGCGTCTCTTTTTTGAGACATTATAAAACGCCACTGTCGCAATATGGAGACACTGCCAGAAAAAATGATGAATAACACCAAAGCGTCAGATAAAAAATAAAGACCCTGATGCATTTTCAGGGCCTTTTCTATTAACCTAACTGTTTACGTGCATTACGGAAAATACGCATCCACGGGCTATCCTCTCCCCATTCTTTAGGATGCCAAGAGTTGCTAACAGTGCGGAATACCCTTTCAGGATGAGGCATCATTACCGTGACTCTTCCGTCAAGGCTGGTCACAGAAGTAATACCGTTCACAGAACCATTTGGGTTCGCTGGATAGTTTTCTGTCACTGAACCGTAGTTATCCACAAAACGCAATGCAACCTGCTGATGTTTTTCAAGCTCCATCAAACTCAGGTTGTTTCTAAACTCCACCTGTCCTTCACCATGAGCTACTGCGATCGGTAAGCGAGAACCTGCCATATCTTTCAGGAACAGTGAAGGGCTGTTTGTCACTTCCACTAAGCTAAAACGGGCTTCATAGCGTTCTGAACGGTTACGGACAAAACGTGGCCAGTGTTCTGTGCCAGGGATCAATTCATGCAGATTAGATATCATCTGACAACCATTACACACACCAAGTGTTAAGGTATCTGGTCTTGCGAAGAAACTCGCAAAATCATCACGTACCCGTGAATTAAACAGAATGGATTTCGCCCAACCTTCACCCGCGCCAAGCACATCCCCATAGGAGAAGCCGCCACAAGCAACTAATGTTTGGAATTGATCTAATGTGATCCGACCCTCCAATAAGTCACTCATATGAACATCTACCGCCTCAAAGCCTGCTCGGTGAAATGCTGCCGCCATCTCAACATGAGAGTTAACTCCCTGTTCACGCAATACAGCAACGCGCGGACGCACTTGTTTTGCAATATAGCAGGCTGCAATATCTTCCGCGGGGTCGAAAGTTAATTTCACATTCAAGCCAGGATCATTCACATCCTGTTTTGCCTGATGTTCTTGATCTGCGCACTCAGGGTTATCACGCAGACGCTGCATTTGCCACGTTGTTTTTGCCCACCATAAGCGCAATGTGCTGCGCTTCTGACGATAAACTTCCATATTGCCACTGGAAATCACAAAATCATCGCCCGCCTGGGCCTTACCCAGATAGTGCACACATTCATTTAATCCATAATCTGCCAACAGGTTTTCAATTTGCTCTCTGTCAGTTTCACGAATTTGAATTACCGCACCTAGTTCTTCATTAAATAATGCGGCCAAGATATCTTCATCAAATGCACTGATATCGGCATACAAGCCGCAATGGCCTGCAAAAGCCATTTCAGCTAATGTTACCAATAGCCCACCATCTGAACGGTCATGGTAAGCCAGCAATTTTTGTTCTGAAATCAAATGTTGGATCGCATTAAAGAAACCCGCTAATTGCTCAACGCTGCGAACATCTGCGGTTTTATCCCCAAGTTGGCGATAAACTTGAGCTAATGCCGTTCCACCCAGCGCATTTTGCCCTTTACCCAGATCGATCAGCAACAACGCATTATCATCTTCAGTAGATAATTCTGGTGTCACAGTACAGCGCACATCTTCTACCCGAGCAAACGCACTGATAGCCAATGAAAGTGGTGAAGTCATTTCACGCACTTCCCCATTTTGACTCCAGCGGGTTTTCATCGACATCGAATCCTTACCAACTGGAATGGTCAATCCCAATGCCGGGCACAACTCCTCACCCACAGCCTTAACCGCGGCATACAAACCTGCATCTTCACCAGCATGGCCTGATGCCGACATCCAGTTAGCTGATAGCTTCACTCGTTTCAGATCCTGTACATAGGCAGAAGCGATATTGGTCAGTGCTTCACCCACAGCCATACGCGCCGATGCCGCAAAATCCAATAATGCAATCGGCGCTCGCTCACCCATTGACATGGCTTCACCATAATAGCTGTCCAAACTGGCAGTGGTAACAGCACAATCTGCAACTGGAATTTGCCAAGGGCCAACCATTTGGTCACGGGCAACCATACCGGTTATGGAGCGATCTCCAATCGTAATCAGGAATGTTTTTTCCGCCACGGCAGGCAAATGCAAGACACGTTTTACCGCTTCTGCCAGCTCAATGCCCTTGCGATCCAAACTTTGCCCTTGAGCTTGCAAAACCTGCACATTTTTTAGCATCTTTGGCGTCTTACCGAGCAAGACATCCAGCGGCATATCGATTGGCTGATTATCAAAATGGTTGTCATTCATCAGCAAATGTCGCTCTTCCGTTGCTTCCCCAACCACAGCATAAGGAGCACGTTCACGACGGCATATGTCTTCAAACAGGGCTAACTGCTCTGGTGCTACCGCCAAAACATAACGTTCCTGGGATTCATTGCACCATAACTGCAATGGACTCATGCCAGGTTCATCATTAAGAATATTGCGTAATTCAAAACGCCCGCCTCGACCGCCATCACTGACCAATTCAGGCATGGCATTTGACAAACCACCAGCTCCGACATCATGGATAAATACAATCGGATTTTTATCCCCCAATTGCCAACAACTGTCGATAACTTCCTGACAACGGCGCTCCATCTCCGCATTGTCACGCTGCACAGAGGCAAAATCCAAGTCAGCATCAGACTGACCAGATGTCATTGAAGATGCCGCACCGCCCCCTAAACCAATATTCATGCTTGGTCCGCCCAACACAATCAATTTTGCGCCGACCGGAATATCCCCTTTCTGAATATGTTCTTCACGGATATTCCCGATCCCGCCAGCCAACATGATGGGTTTGTGATAACCACGCAATTCTGTACCGTTATGAGAACAGATTTTTTCTTCATAGGTTCTGAAATACCCTAGCAATGCCGGACGCCCAAATTCATTATTAAACGCTGCGCCTCCTAATGGGCCTTCCAGCATGATGTCCAACGCACTGACAATGCGATCAGGTTTACCAAAATCCTCTTCCCACGGCTGTTCAAACCCGGGAATTCTCAAGTTTGAAACCGAAAAACCGACCAGCCCAGCTTTCGGTTTGGCTCCCCGTCCGGTTGCACCTTCATCACGAATTTCGCCACCTGACCCCGTTGCTGCACCAGGCCAAGGTGAAATTGCGGTTGGATGGTTATGAGTTTCCACTTTCATTAAAATATGAGCAGGCTCTTGATGGTAGTCATAAACACCAGTTATAGAGTCAGGGAAAAAGCGGCCAACATGAGAACCCTCCATAACCGCCGCGTTATCTTTATAAGCAGAAAGCACGTAATCCGGCGTTTGTTCAAACGTGTTTTTGATCATTTTGAACAAAGACTTGGGTTGGGTCTGACCATCAATAACCCAATCTGCATTGAATATTTTGTGGCGACAATGCTCAGAATTTGCCTGTGCAAACATATACAGCTCAACATCCGTTGGATTGCGTCCCAACGCCTTAAAAGCTCTCATCAAATAATCAATTTCATCTGTAGCCAGAGCCAGCCCTAGTTCAATATTTGCCGATTCCAGTGCTGCCCGTCCCGATTGCAAGATATCAATCTGTTTTAACGGCGCAGGTTGCTGATGAGAAAACAGGGCTTCGGCTTGTTCAAACTGAGTGAACACACTTTCCATCATGCGATCATGCAGTAATGCTGACAACGTTTGCCAGTGCCCATCATCCATACCAATACTCTGAATATAATAGGCAATCCCCCTTTCTAAACGGACAATCTGGTTCAGTCCACAATTGTGGACAATGTCTGTCGCTTTCGATGACCAAGGGGATATCGTGCCTGGACGAGGTGTGACTAATATTAGTTGTCCTTTAGGCTCAAGTTCGGCCAAAGAGGGGCCATATTTTAATAGCTTATTTAATTTTTCTCGCTCATCTTTCGTGATTGGGGCACTGACTTCTGCAAAATGTACATATTCTGCATAAATGTCGGTAACAGGGAGATGTTGATCTTGACACTGGGAAAGGAGCTTAGTGATACGAAATGCCGATAAAGCAGGTGAGCCACGCAGAATTTCCATAATAATAGGTTCTCTCATCTTAGAAGCAAAGCCTGACTGATGCCTCAGGGGAAACTGCAAGCATTATAGAGGAATGTTTCCTTTGACGAAACCGTTTGCGTGGTTATTTATCCACCCTGCAATACATTCAATAAAGTGCCAAAATGGGTTTAATAGGGTTGCACATCCCCCTTTTGTTACGCAAAATTCTCGATTACTGGAAATTTAACCATGCTATTATCTTGCACTTCGCACGGTTCCCAATCGTTCTGTAAAGAGATAACTATTTGAATAACATAAAGATAAATTATTTTGTTATCGTAATTATCGCGCTCCTCTCTGCTGCCATAATCGGCCTTAATATCAACTGGCCGAATAAACAGCAGGAGCAGATAAACAAAATTCTGGCACGAGGAGAGCTACGGGTTAGTACCATCAGCTCTCCTCTGATCTCTCTTAACAGCAAAAATGAACCAACAGGATTCGACTATGAGTTAATCAAGAGGTTTGCCAATTACCTAGGGGTTAAACTTGTCATTAAGTTTCGTCCCAACATTAAGCAACTTTTTGACGACTTGGAAAACGATAAAGCCGATTTCCTGGCGGCCGGGCTTATCTACAATAAAGACAGGCTGAATCAAACACGCACTGGCCCTGCCTACGCTTCAGTTATACAACAACTGGTTTATCGCAAGGGAGCGACACGCCCACATTCGTTTGGTGATCTCAAAGGCAAACTCATCGTCACGGCAGGTTCAGCCCATGTAAGCGAATTGAAAAAGTGGCAAGAGAAGTCTTATCCTGAGTTAACTTGGGAAGAAACACCACACAAAAATACACAGCAATTGCTCGAACAACTCTCTGAGGGAAAAATCGACTATACAATCAGTGATTCCCTCAGTTTAGCTTTACAACAGCGTATTCATCCCAATTTAGCAGTTGCGTTTGATGTCAGTGAAGAGAATCCCCTGACTTGGTATTTAAAGCGCAATAGTGACTATAGTCTCTACTCCGCTATGCTCGATTTTTTCAGTATGTTGACTGAAAACGGTATCATGTCACGGTTACAAGAAAAATATTTCAGCCATATCGGTTCATTCGATTATTTTGATACGATTTCCTTTATTCGCGCCATTAATAATCTCTTACCAACCTATCAGCCAATTTTTCAACAATACGCGGGATCGCTTGATTGGCAATTAGTGGCAGCTATTGCATGGCAAGAGTCACATTGGGATCCACAAGCCACTTCATCCACTGGCGTTCGAGGTTTGATGATGCTCACTCGCCCGACAGCAGAATGGGCTGGAATTCACGATCGGCTGGATCCAGAAGAGAGTGTCAAAGGAGGAATGGCTTATCTGAATTATCTGATGGAACGTTTGCCAAAAACCATTCCTGAAGATGAGCGCATTTGGTTTGCCCTTGCAGCTTACAACATGGGATATGGGCACCTTCTTGATGCCCGTAAATTAACCGCTGCGCAAAAAGGTAATCCAGACAGTTGGCTGGATGTTAAAGCGCGTCTTCCCCTACTCAGCAAGAAAAAGTACTATGCCAATACAACATATGGTTATGCCCGTGGCTATGAAGCTTATCGCTATGTTGAAAATATTCGACGTTACTATTTGAGCCTGGAGGGATACCTTAGGGCAAAAGCTAATCGCGAGAAAGCAGAGGAAAGTGAAGCGCCAACGGATACCACCATAATTAGCGCTCCTCAAGTGGAAAAGGCTAAAACCGACACGGCTAATACTGAAAACAATAACAAATTTAACAATCAAATTGGCGAATGAGAGGCGTTTTACAACTATCACAGACCACACCGATGGCTTGAAAGGTAAAACGCCTTATGAGATACAACACTTAGTGATTAACGCTGCTATCAGCGTCACTTCCCATGCTAGTATCAGCAAGAATTTCCGTAATGTACCAATGATCTTTACTCTGCCGTAGCGTTGAGATGGTAGGGTTGTACACCAATCTGCCTACCATTCTCTTGAAGAGAGACAGTTAGCTGACCATCACCCCCTATTTCTGAGCCTACGATCAAAACAGAGATTGCGCCCATACCATCTGTAGGACAAGAAAATTTTTTCTGGCCTGTATCCTGACCATTAACGACAAAGCTACCTAATGAGCATTCAAGAACTAGGTCTAATCCAGCAATCTCAATGAATCCTTCATGGACTAAAAGCTGAATATCAATAGCAGATCTTCCTTGATAGAGTTGATAAGATCGAAAAAATTTTACTGAAATACTTGGATTCGCCTAATAAGTGCAATTTCTGAAAAAGGCGGTCAGTTGCTATAGTAGGCATCTTTCTCGCCAAAGGAAAATGCACTATGGCCTATACACAACTGACCGAAATAGAAAGATATCAGATTTTCAGCTTAAAAGAAGCCGGTTTTACACAACGTTTTATTGCAACGTCTCTCAGTCGAAATCCATCAACAATTAGTCGGGAAGTGAGACGAAATTGGGCGGCACCGAAATATTGCCCTAAACAGGCTCAGCTTAAGGCATTAGAGCGCCGTCATTCTTCGGAAAAAGCAGTCAAAGTCACGCCAGAAATAACACGGTGGATTAAGCAGTTAATTTGGCAAGATTTAAGTCCTGAACAAGCCGTCGGTTATCTCAAAAGGGAAAAGAAAATATCTTTACATCATGAAACGGTTTATAGGTTAATTTATACAGATAAAATTAATGGTGGTAATTTATGGCAGCATCTCAGAATTGCTAGAAAATCGTATCGAAAACGCTATGGAAGTCATGAACGCCGAGGAAAAATAAAAAATAGAATCAGTATTGACAATCGTCCTCAAATTGTTGATAAAAAACAGCGTATTGGTGATTGGGAAGGTGATACTATCGTTGGCAAAGATCATAAAAGTGCTTTATTAACATTAGTTGAGCGAAAATCGCTATTTACGATCATCATTAAACTGGAAGATAAAACCGTGGCGGGGGTTGCAAAAGCGGCGACAAGGAATTTATCGCATATAAAACAAAAGATTAAAACCATCACGGTGGATAACGGATTGGAATTTGCCGAACACGAACTTATCAGTAAGAATTTAGAGGCAAAGATTTATTTTGCCCACCCTTATTCCCCTTGGGAAAGAGGAATAAATGAGAACACCAATGGATTAATCAGAGATGACTTCCCAAAAGGAACCGATTTTAATCAGGTATCAGAGCGGGAGATAAATCTTGTCGCCAATAGATTAAATAAACGCCCTCGAAAGACACGAGATTACAAAACACCGAATGAGTTATTTAAAGGAATACCCACTCGTTTACTTCGTTCATAACGGTGTTGCACTTGTTATGTGAATGCAAGGTATTTAAATATTTTGATAATGCAGGTGGAAAGGATCATCCACACACTATTTTTTCTTCGCTGCGAGGGGAATTAAGAGAGACAGAAAATTCTGGTTCTTTTTATGATGATAAGAAAATTACCGATATTGTTTATAGCTTGCCGGCAGATAAAAACCAATCACCATATGGAAAAGAAATGTTAACCTTTGGTGATAAAAAAAGCGGAGCAATACAATTTAATGCCTATGGAACTGCTGAAATAAATACAAAAGTAACAATGAAAAGCGGAGAGATTAAATTATACAAGTATGAAAGTACTATTAATAATGTGTCAGACATTAACCCACAATATAAACGTTACTTAAGTCCCAGCCCCAATATTACTTGCATTGATAATTCCTCAAACTCAACAAAGCGAGATTTCTATTCAGATAAAGAAGTATATGATCCTGACAACCCCATAGATTTTTATTCTCTATATAATGAATGGGGTGGGAAGTTTGATTTATACGATTGGGGAATATTTGATAAAATCGATAACAAGGACCCCAATAAAGCCACAATTATAGTAAGAAATACCGGTTCTGATAGTCAGAGTAAACCGTTTAGGGTTTATGACTCTAAAAATAATACCTTCGATAAACAGACAGAGGGTATTATTTTTTGTTACCAGATACTCTAAAATCAAAAAAATAAAAGCACAAGTTCAAAAAAGGATTGTGCAAATACAATCAACTGTCGTGATGAAAAAAAGTTATCAATTGATAACTTTTTTTCATTGGTTTTTTATTTTTTATACGGCTATGTTGAGCATCAAAATTGAAATGGTTACATAACAGGTAATATTAAATTTTTTTAAAAATATTAATTTTATTTTTAATAACCATTTCCATAGTAAATTTTTTAAACGGAATGAAATTAATATAATCTATTAATCGTAATAATAATACGAGGTGATAAAATGAAGGCTAATACTCATATGGACATTTCGCTTAAACCGGCTGATGATTTATTTATAGGTCAGCAAAGGGAATTTACAGTAACATTAATATCAGATACAGGTATTGATACTGATAAGTCTATAACAGTAAAAAAAGTCAGTAAAAATATAAAATTTGATCAAGATATTAGTAATCCTATTAAACTTATTTATGGGGATAAAAGTCTCACTGCAACTGCCGATTTGAGTTTTACGGTACTTAAGACGGTAGGAAGCAATCCAGTACATGATGGTGATGAGATTAGATTTGAAATAGATACAGATGCAAAATCGAGTGGAGCTATATTTAATAGCGTGAATTTCAAAAGCAAAGCTAAGGCAGTAAATAATAATAAAATGGAGATTTCAATTAACCAGAAAGCAGATTTAGTGATAGGCCAGAGTGTGAGTTTTACAGTAACATTAAGTTCAGATCAACTTATTTTACCAGACAAACATGTTACTATAAAAAATATCAGTAAAAATATAAAATTTGATCAGGATATTAATAATCCTATTTCACTTATTTACACAGACGGTTATAAAAAAGCATCAGCCCAATTAAATTTTACTGTGGAAGATCCAAGTGGCGGAACAGTACAAGATGGTTCTGAGATTAAGTTTGAAGTTCATACTGACGCAGCGACTATTGAAGGTGATTTCAACTTTATAGGATTTATAGGCAAGGCGAATGAAATTGATTTAAATTCATTAGCACTTTTTGTTGAAAACCCTATCCTACAGATGCAATTAGATGGAAGTCAAAAAAAATACACACCAGTACATGCAACGTTAAAAAATAAAAACACACAAAAATCATTAAAATATACTCCTGTATTTATCACGTCACAACAGCATAATAAAATGGAAGAATTTACCTTTAAGGATGCTGAAAATAATAATATTATTGTCATTGAAAAAGCAGGGCCAAATAAAGGAATTATTATCACTTCAAATGAAAATGGAGTAATAAAATTTAATCTCCATCTTAAAACTTCACTCGTAAGTGTACTTAATTTATCTACTGTTATTTTAAGTAATATAATTAATATTTCGGTCGCAGCTAAGAAAGCAATTTATGCTATTAATTATAAAGCACCGGGTTATCTTAATTCTATAGGTATGCCAAGTATTGAGGGTAATACCCCAGAAGGATTAACAGCACATACTACAGACCCTAATTTCCTAACATCAATAAGTAGCTATGATGGAGTAGAAAATGGTGATGTCGTTTTATTTTTTGTTAACGGAAATTATAGTGGGCAGTTTATAACTATCATAGATCAAAAGAAACAGTTAGATAATTATAGTATAGCACTTCCTTATGCCATTTTTAAACAAGGTGAAACATCTGAATTTTCTTATACCGCAGTCAAATTGAATGGCGATGCATTTTATTCTGAACCAATACCAGTAACTTATTTAGGTGGTATTCCTTACGAAGCTAACCAGAATGTTAGTAGAAATTATGAACATTGTTTAGTTCATACCAGTATTGGTGTTGGCCCTGATAATATTATCCCAACTCATAATGGTGTTGCTTATGCCAGCATTATGCAATATCCCGGCCATAAACATAATGGATTATTTATTGAAATTGTTCGTTCTAATACTCAGAATCCTGCCTTAACAGTAAATCCAGTTCCATTAAGTGTAACGGATTTTACTTTAAATATGTATATAGATTCACCGAATAGAAATGTAATGTTAACTTACTACACACCAATTACATTGGATAATATTGGTAGTGATGGTAACAAAGATTCTATTTTCTTCCAGATTCCTTATAAGGATTTGGCTGGTGTAGAATATGGGGGGCTTAGTTTTGATTATCAATTTTACCTAGATGAAAAATTACAGTATGGTGTAGTTTGGAATGGATCTATTGATACCTATGCTGCTCCAGAAGGCGTAAAAAATCACTGATAGTTCAAACTATATAATAATATACTTATTTTAATTCTTATACTTTATAAATTATATATTCCGCATCTGCATGTAAATTTTAATTTATTTTAAATGTAAAGAAAAATTATAAATAAGGTGCGGAATGCTAGATTAATATTTACTGTATTAATAACTCTAGAAAAAATGAAATAACACGTTTATTTGCATTACTAATGTTTGTCTGTATTTAATATAAATTAAAACATGAGGTGGTAGAATGATAAATAACAGAATGGAAATTTCAATTAATACCAAAGCTGATTTAGTGATATACCAAAGCGTGAGCTTTACAGTAACATTAAGTTCAGATCAACCTATTTTAATGGAAAAAACGGTTACCATAAAAAATACAAGTAAAAATATAAGATTAGATCAAAAAAATCCTATCCCCCTTATTTATACAGACGGTAATAAAAAAGCATCTGCCCAATTAAGTTTTACTGTAGAAGATCCAAGTGGTGCGTCTATACAAGATGGTTCTAATATTATATTTGAGATTCATACTGATGCAACGACTAGTGAAGGTGATTTCAATATTGTAAAATTTGCGGGTAAGGCGAATGAAATTGATTTAAATTCATTGGCACTTTTTGTTGAACAACCTTTCTTACAAATGCCGCTAGATGGCGAAAAACCGAAATATACGTCAATATATACGATTTTGAAAAATAAAAACACCCAAAAAGTATTGGTAGGAACACCAATATTTATTACATCACAACAGCATAATAAAATGGACGAGTTTAGTTTTAAAGATGAAACTAACACAGTTCCTCTCTTTCTTGAAAAAGTAGGCCATACTGAAGGATTAACTATCACATCGAATAAGAACGGGTTAGTGAAATTTTATCTGTACCCTAAAACAACACTAGTAAGTGTAGTTAGTTTATGGAGTTATATTTTAAGTGATGTAGTTAATATTAGAAGTGAAGCTAATAAATTGATTTATATAATTAACTATAGTGAACCAACTTTTTTAAACTCTATAGGTACACCCGATATTTTGGGTTATAGCCCTAGCGGTATATATGCAAATTCAGGACTATCATATTTCATGATATCTATAAGTAGTTATGATCAAGCCTCACCAGGTGACATGATTTTATTTTTCGTTAAAGATTTGGATACTAAAACTACTAATTTTACTGGTTACTCTGCGGTTATTGAAGATCCAAAGAGTCAATTAGATAAATATAGTATAACATTGCCATATTCAATTTTTAAACAACAAGCTAAACCATATGAATTCTCTTATATTGTAGTTAAAAAAGGAGGTGATGCTTTATACTCTGAAACACTACCAGTCACTTATTTAGGTGGTGTTCCTTATGAGCCTGAGGCGAGCGTTAATAGAAACTATAAACCCTGTATTGTCCATACCAGCCTTGGTGTTGGTCCTGATAATATTATACCATCGGGTTATGGTAACTATGTTAACATCGACGCGATAATAAAATATCCTGGATATACACATAATGGATTATTTGTTGAGATTGTACGTTCTAATACTCATGATCCTAATGAAGAAATAATACCTGTTCCATCAAATATAACAGATATTACCTTGAATATGTATATAAACTCACAAAATAAAAATTTTATAAAATCTTACACTCAGCAAGTAACCTTACATGAAATAGGTAGTAATGGTAATGCAAATTCTATTTTCTTCCATATTCCTTATACGCAAATAGTTAACATAAGAGGGGTGGGTGATATCACTTTTGACTATCAATTTTATCAAGAAGAAGAGATTAAGTATGGTGTAAGTTGGAGTGCGAACATTGAAACCATTCCAGACCCAGGTAGTATAGATAATACAGATGAATAATTAATTGATATAAAAATGAGCGCTGCCGATAACAGCGCTCTGCATTTTATAATACAGCATAAGGAAATATAAACATGTCTAACACAATGGTTCTTTCATTGCCGGATAATAACGGTAATTTGATAATAGGGCAAAGTTTTTTATTTACCGTGACATTGTTATCTGATAACAACATCGATGATAATTCCACTATTACATTTTATAATAATAAAAACATTACTGTACCGTCTGATGCCATTACTTTAATTTTGAATAATGACAAAAAAAAGGCTTTGGCAACAGTCACTCTCACTGTATCTAATACTATATCGGAAAATGAAGAAATTTATTTTAGTGTAAAAACATCGTTAAGTGGCATTCAACCAAAAACACTAAAATACACAGCAAGAACAATTGATTCAAGCTCATTGGAATTAAAGATTGACGATATTTTTTGCCAATACCAATATCATTTGATGATTCAAAAATAGGATCTGTATCAACAAAAGTTAACACAGTTATAAGAGATAAAAATGGAGAGGTATTATCAGGCGTACCAATATTTATAAAGAACAATGACATTAATGAGTTAGAGGAAAGGTATATTTACACTGATAATAAAAGCACAAAAATAGATATTCAGGAATTTGGTAAATATTCTGGTATTTTTGTAAACTCAGATGAAAAAGGAAAAGTGGAATTTAATATTGTACCTAAAAAATCATTGTCATTAATCATTCAATTACATTCTATTATACCAAATTCACCTGATTTTATTTTTTCTCAAAATCCTATTTTTATCGTTGTTGATAATGTTAAAAATTATCAACAACCTCTGGAAATAATTACTGCTATTGATGGTAATTTAAAATCCGAAGGAGAAAGTAAATTCTGGGTAGATATGTCACCATGCAATGATTATGAAATTGGTGATTTTGTGTTGTTTTTTGTTAACAAAAAATACAAATATTATACTAGGATCATTGATGATGGTGAACATCGTAATCCATGTTTAATGAAATTACCTTATTTTATTTTTCAGAAAAATGAATTATCACGGTTATCTTATCTTGTGATTAAACCAAGTGGAACTATATTGGCTGAATCCAGCCCTGTAGATATCACTTATAGAGGAAGACCAAATAAACCGTGGAAAGACATTGATAGAATATATGAATCCTGTAAGGTTTATTCTAGCTTCGATGTACTTATAGAACAAGATGGCGGTATAAATGATCAAAAAATATCTAACCATACAAATAACCCAGGTGATGCGGGTTTATTTGTCACAATAACAGGAACCAATGATAATAGTGATAACACTAAAGTAAAACTTGGTTCAGAAATTATTCTGACTTTATATATTAACTCTAGAAACAAAACAATAACTTATCCTTTTAAAAATACAATGCCATATCAGCCAGATAATGAAGATGGAAAAACAGCCGTATTGAAATTTAATATACCTTATGACCTATTGAATAATAATTTGGCATTTCCTGAACATGATGGAGAGATCTTCTTTGATTATCAGGTTGGTGATGATAATGATAGAGATGTGACATATGGTGGTATTTGGTCAGGTCATATTGTTACATTTTAAAATAAAAAATATGGAAACGATATTTTTTGAAAAGAATTCAATAAAATTAATTATTGAATTCTTTATTTATATGAGTCGCGACTTTATCTGTCAGTCGAAGTCAGAGATCTCACATATAACTGACTATGGCATTTCCTGTTGCTGAGCTTTCAATTTTTTTAATGCCTTATGCTGCTCCCTACGCTGTTTAAAAAAAGAACTTAGCATAGTGGAGCACTCTTTCGCCAACACACCACCGGTAATTTCAATTTGGTGATTCATGCCTGGATGACGCAAGATATCAATCAATGATCCCGCTGCTCCCGTTTTCATATCGCTGGCACCATAAACTAACCGTTGTATCCGGCTGTGTACCATCGCACCTGCGCACATGACACAAGGCTCTAAAGTGACATACAGTGTCGTATTCAACAGACGATAATTCTGCAATTGTTTTCCGCCCCGCCGCAAAGCAATAATTTCTGCATGGGCGGTGGGATCATGGTCAGTGATTGGATGGTTAAACCCCTCAGCAATCACCTTATTATCTGCTACCAATACAGCACCAACAGGAATTTCTCCCTTTGCTTGCGCTTGCATTGCTAAATCTATTGCCCGACGCATCCAATATTCATCACTAAAATTTTCGGTTACTGTATATAATTCTGTCACTGCCCATTCTCTTACTTATAAAAATTTCGCCTATTATACCTAATCTCCTCAATCCGCTACTTCAACCTGAATCTCATCAAGAAAATCATCAAGGAACATTTTCATTCGCTCTGTCCTTTCATTCGCCATTTTTCTACCTGATACAGTCTGAAATCCTGATTCAATTTTAAACAGCTTAGTAAAGAAATGATCGATAGTATAAGCCTTATCATTATATTCGCGCTGCTTTGCCAGTGGATCATGCAAGTCATACAATGAAGAACCCATACGGCCAGCGGTGTAAAAACAACGTCCAACACCAATCATGCCAATAGAATCCAGCCGATCCGCATCTTGCACGATTTTTGCTTCCAAAGTTCTGGGAGATAGACCTGCTGAAAAACTATGTGCTTCAATGGCATGGCAGACAGCATTAATCTCCTTCTCGTTCCATGCCAAATCTTTTAGTATCAATGCTGCTTTTTCTGCTGCCATGCGTGAGGCAAGATGTCGGTTTGGCGCATTTTTTTCAACACTCACACAATCATGCAATAGCACAGCGACAAACACTAATCGCAAGTTACCAGATTCCGCTTCACAAATTTGTTTGGCATTTCGCCATACCCGATGAAGGTGAGCAATATCATGCGCACCATCATCACCTTCTATTGCCATAGGTAAAAGCTGTTGCGCCAAATCTTCAAACGGTGAAAAAGATAACATAACCAAAATCTCCCCTATTTCCCCAAACCAATCCGGTGGTTATACTCAAATCACCGAATCATGATGAACTCCAACTTGTCATCCATGTTCTTTCCAGTCTTCTTGCTGCTTGATGAAAAGCATCTGACAAGGAAGTTAGAATGGTATTAATATCCACTACTGGATTGCTGTTGCCATAAATGCGCTCCTACCAACGCTTTCCAGGGAGAAAAATCTGCCAGCCATTTTTCTGCCTGTTCTGCACTCACTTTTTCTTTCTGGTTGAGCAAATATTGGAGATTACGCCTGACAGCAACATCGCCATGCAGTGAACCATCCAGGTAACTGAATCCTCGTAGCAAGGTATAATTAACTGTCCACATGCCAATGCCCTTGATAGCTAGCAAGCTATCTGTCAGCCGTTTCACCCCATTTTCTCCCTCTGGAATATTTAGCTCCAATACCCCAGAGTCAATAAGTTGACAAACATTCAATAAGGCATTGGCTTTACCCACAGAAAAACCACATTGACGGAGCTCATGCTGTGAACATTGCATCACTTGCTTATAATTCGGATAACACAGTAACCCAGAAGAGTGCTGAAGCCCCACTGCCTGAATAAAACGTCGTCTAATGGAAATTGCAGCACTTAAGCTAATTTGTTGCCCGATGATCGCCCAAGTAAGCGCTTCAAAAGGTGTCGCAGATTGATAAATGCGTAAGCCCGTTTGCCTGCTAACCAATTCTCCAATAACAGGATGATCTTGATAGATAGATTCGAATACATCAACAGGTTGTTTCAAACCAAGCATATGGAAAGCTAGCGTCGATAACGCTTCATGTTGTGGAGAGAAATCTTTATTACCATCGATATCAAGCTGTATTTTCGCTCTATTCTTTTCCATTGTGATTGTCAAAAGGGCCAGATTTTCATACCAAATAATCCCTTTTTTAATCTGGTTATGCTGCACGAGCTCAGAAACGCCCATTTCATCCCTCTGATGAAAGGCAAAAAAATCTCTCGTGTGATAATTACCAGGTAATATAATTTCCGTTAAACAGCTTGCTTTCATTTGAGTAGCTCCAGAAGATACACAGAATTAAACTCACTGTCTAACAGACTTCAAGTTTAGATACAATGTCAAATCAACAAACCTAGTCTACAAATTAACATCATCGATTTTATATTTCATTAACTCTTCATTTAACTTTCGGATTTGATATTTTGATGGGCTTAACATTAATAAATAGATACCAATTCCCATAAGTAATATCATACTTAAAACAACCAAAAAGAAATCTGAAGCACTCCCGAGAGTATTACTCAAGGTATCTACTTTAAATAAAAATACAACCAATACAACAAATGCCAACGTGAAAAAATAAGTTGAAAATATTTTTTCAAAACAATAAGAAAAATAATAAGAAGTCCCAATATTGACTTGAACTATACCAGAATTTAAAACAGTACATGTTTTCAATTTTTTAAGGAGAGCTATATAGTCCGGCTCTAACCCATCTTTTTTCAACTTGATAAATATATTTCTAAATTTATCAGATTTTATTTTTGTAACATCAAACATTATCTCAGAGGCAATTTCATATTTAATATAATCTTTACTCAGCTCATCTAAATAAATATTGTACTCATTGAGATATTTTATATACTTTATTGCCCTTCTCTCTCTAAAAACACTCACATCTGCATAAAGCTTCTTTAATACAGACAAAATAATACCAATAAAAGTCCCGATAGTTCCCAAGACCTTCACCATATCATTACCGTGCTTTACGATGTATTCAAGCATGTTTTTACTCTAAAGAATTTAAAACATACTTAAGTATATACCATGATAAATGTACCGGACTGCTTTCTAAGGTGCGAGTAAAAATTCTCCAGTTGTATTATGGGAAATGGCACTGGAAATGCCCTTGTTGACTAAGAGCAATTTATTGCCTTGATTCTAATCAACGGATAAAGGCACACTTTATAGCCGTGAGAATATCAGATGTGTTAACATCCACCCCAGATAATTTTTCTTTGTACAATGCATTTTGTTGTAAATATTTATTTTTAAGATACATTTTTTGTAAAATATATTGTATGAAATAACAAGAGATGATCTAGAGCAACAAATCAGGAAGAAGATTAAGCCTGAAATTAAAAGGCTTAATTTATGTAAGAGGTTGAAATGGCACTACTAATTACCAAACGCTGCATTAATTGTGATATGTGTGAACCCGAATGCCCTAATCAGGCCATCACAATGGGTGCAGAGATCTACGAAATTGAGCCTGAACGCTGTACTGAGTGTATCGGGCATTATGAAAAGCCAACTTGCCAATCTGTCTGCCCGATCACGAACACTATTATCCTTGACCCTAACCATCAGGAAACCGAAGAGCAGCTATGGGATAAGTTTGTAATCCTACATCATGCTGATAAGATCTGAATTTAATTTTCCAATATCACCGTCGCACAGGCATAACGCCGTTCATCTGCCAGTGTGACATGCATAGATTTTACTTTCAGTTTGTTAGCCAACACTTCGGCCTCTCCATGAAGTTTCAACGTTGGTTTTCCCAGTGGATCATTAATCACTTCAAATTGATTAAAGGCTAACCCATTACGGATACCGGTTCCAAAAGCTTTAGCGGCTGCTTCCTTGACAGCGAACCGTTTTGCAAGGAAGCGGACAGGCTGGTTATGCTGTTGATATTGCAGCCATTCTCCATCACTCAGAACGCGCCTTGCCAGACGTTCGCCTGAACGCCCGACAATTTCTTCAATGCGGGATATTTCAACAATATCTGTGCCTAATCCAAGAATGGCCATTAACGGCGTGCTTCCCGCAATAAAGTTTTCATATCCGCAACAGCCGCAGGTAAACCACTGAATACAGCACGGCCAATAATGGCATGCCCTATATTCAATTCATAAATTTCAGGTAAGGCTGCAATACGTTGCACATTGTGATAGGTCAAGCCGTGGCCTGCATTAACTTTAAGCCCTTTAGCGGCTGCATAGGTTGCGGCTTCTTTGATACGCTGAAATTCTTTTTCCTGCTGTATCTCATCCCCTGCATCTGCATACGCACCAGTATGAATCTCAATAAATGGTGCTCCAACTTCGACAGCAGCATCAATTTGTTGGTGATCCGCATCAATGAATAAAGACACCAAAATCCCTGCTTCTGATAAAGTCTTAACAGCCGCAGCAATGTGCTCTTTTTGCCCAAACACATCCAATCCACCTTCGGTTGTGACCTCCTGACGTTTTTCAGGTACTAAGCAACAGAAAACAGGTTTGATTTGGCAAGCAATCCCCACCATCTCATTTGTTACTGCCATTTCAAGGTTCATACGGGTTTGGATTGTTTTTTTTAATAATTGAACATCTCTGTCAGTAATATGGCGGCGATCTTCACGTAGGTGAACTGTTATACCATCTGCACCCGCTTGCTCTGCAACAAATGCAGCCTGAACGGGATCGGGATATTGTGTCCCACGGGCATTACGTAAGGTTGCAATGTGATCAATGTTGATACCTAACAATACCTCAGCCATTTTTAGCTCCTGCAATAACATAAGATTCAATAAAGTCTACACTCTTCATCACAAAAAAGTGGCTTACTTTAGTTTTCATTTTTCTTGTTGGGATTATCAGTTTTTTTACGTATAAACTGGCGAAACAGCTCACGACTTTTTAACGGTTTTCCCCCCAGATAAGGTTTCAAAGCAATGCGAGTAAAACGCTTCGCCGCTTTCAAGGTCACCTGATCGGGAAAGTCGCTACTTGCCAATGCCTTGAGTTCATAACCGGTAAAACTGTAATGATCCGTAACCAAACTGGCGATAAACCCTTTTTCTTCACGATAACGGTAACTCATTGTATCGGATACAGGTTCACCACTTCCTGCACAGTGAAGATAATCTACACCGTATCCTATATTAGTTAGTAGCGCTAATTCAAAACGACGTAATGCACATTCCGGTGTGTATTTACTCGCTGCAAGAGCTTGTAAACATTGGAGGTAATCGAAAAAAAGCGCGGGATATGCCGTTCCTTGCTCAAGGACTCTGGATAAGAGCTCATTCACATACAAACCGCTGTAGAGCACACTTCCCGTTAAGGGAAGAGCTAATGAGATAGGCTCTGCGTCTCTTAATGTCTTGATTTCACCCCGCCCACTCCAACGAATAAGCAACGGAGTGAAAGGTTGCAAGCAACCTTTTAGATTGGAGCGACGGCTGCGTACCCCTTTTGCTAAGACACGTACCCGCCCTTCATGTTCAGTAAAAAAATCCAGCAATAAACTGGTTTCACTGTAAGGGCGCCCATGAAGCACAAAGGCTCTATGCCAGCCGTCCACAAATCAACCTTATAAGTCGTCAACGTAACCGAGGCTACGCAGCGCCCGTTCATCATCAGCCCAACCGGATTTCACTTTTACCCACAATTCCAGGTGGACTTTCATATCAAACAGCTTTTCCATATCTTGACGGGCTTCTATGCCAATCTTCTTGATTTTACTGCCTTTATTACCAATCACCATTTTCTTCTGGCCATCACGCTCTACCAAAATCAAACCGTGGATTGTATAGCCTCCACGCTCATTGGTAACAAATTGCTCAATTTCCACTGTCACGGAATAGGGGAGTTCATCACCCAAGAAACGCATCAGTTTTTCACGAATGATTTCTGACGCCATAAAACGTTGTGAGCGATCAGTAATGTAATCTTCAGGAAAGTGATGTTCCGCCTGTGGTATATGATCACGCACTATTTTGGCGATGGTATCAACATTCATGCCTTTTTCGGCGCTAATCGGCACAACATCGATAAAGTTCATCTGTTGGCTAAGAAAACCGATATGGGGCAGAAGAATGGTTTTATCCGTCACATTGTCCACTTTATTGATAGCCAGTAAGACAGGACAGCGTAAATGGCGCAATTTATTCACCACCATGTCATCATCAGGTGTCCAGTGCGTACCTTCCACAACAAAAATAACCAGTTCAACATCACCAATGGAGCTGCTCGCCGCACGGTTCATTAAACGGTTGATCGCACGTTTTTCTTCAATATGAAGGCCTGGTGTATCAACATAGATGGTTTGGTAAGCCCCTTCCGTATGAATCCCCATGATGCGATGCCGCGTCGTTTGAGGTTTACGGGAAGTAATGGATACTTTTTGACCCAATAACTGATTCAATAACGTCGATTTACCAACATTGGGCCGACCGACTATTGCAACGAACCCGCAATAGTTTTTTTCTTCGCTCATTCAAGCTCCAGTTGTTTTAATGCTTGTTCCGCAGCCGCCTGCTCTGCCTTGCGGCGACTGGAACCGATTCCTCTGACAGGTTGTTCAAATCCACTGACCTGACAGTGAATTGTAAATTCCTGATCGTGTGCTTCTCCACGAACCTGAACAACCAGATATGTAGGCAACGGCAAATGACGCCCTTGCAAATATTCTTGTAAACGTGTTTTAGGATCTTTTTGCTTATCGCCCGGACTAATTTCATTCAAACGGGTTTCATACCAATTCAGGATAATGTTTTCGACTGTCTGAATATCGCTATCAAGAAAAATAGCGCCAATTAAGGCTTCAATGCTATCCGCTAAAATGGATTCGCGACGATGTCCTCCACTCTTTAACTCACCCGGCCCTAAACGCAGGCATTCACCTAACTCAAATTCTCTGGCCAGCTCCGCCAAAGTATTACCACGCACCAATGTTGCTCGCATGCGGCTCATGTCCCCTTCATCAACACGGGGAAAACGATGGTAAAGGGCATTAGCAATGACAAAACTCAGGATTGAGTCACCAAGAAATTCCAAACGTTCATTATGCTTACTGCTGGCACTGCGGTGAGTCAACGCTTGAAGCAACAAATCGTGCTGTTTAAAGCTATATCCTAGCTTATGTTGTAACCGGTTCGTTATTATGGGGTTCATGTGCTACCAATTCAGTTAGAATTCATCAAATAAAAGCACACGCAACAGACCTGTGAGGCAATACAAGCAATAATACAATCCGCAATTTACCTTGCTGTATGCCTTACAAAACTGTTGCGTTTGCACTGGCTCCCAAAGTATTCATATGCCAGGGAGCCAGTCATCTCGTTTGAAAGAATATTCTACACTGAGAGATAAATTAATGCTGCGCTAATATATAAATATTAGTGAATTCCACCAATTCGGCTGAAACGCACGCCAGTAGGCCATTCACCTTCCTGTTTTTCAAAGCTCATCCAAATGGCAGTTGCACGGCCTACCAGATTTTTCTCCGGTACAAATCCCCATGAACGACTATCATCACTATTGTCACGGTTATCACCCATGGCAAAATATTGCCCCTCAGGAACAACCCAAGTACCCGTTGGCAAGCCTTCTTGAGAGAAACCAGGGAAGCGTCGTATGACAGGAATAGTCAAAATATGGTGTGACACATCACCTAAGATTTCGACTCTTTCGTCCTGGCGAAGAGCATACGGTCCTACTGGCTCATCAACAGGAACTTGATAAACACCACTTATACGAACGCCTTCTGGTGTCACATCTTCTTTTATTGTCCATTCACTTGGGAACACACTCCGATAAGTAACCGGTAAATCACCCTTACATTCCGTATTCCAGCCACAACCAGGGTAAACCTGAAGCTCTTTGTTGACGTAATCGTAAACAATCTTATCCCCAGGCAAGCCAATAATTCGTTTTACAAAATCTATGCTTGGGTTCTTCGGATATTTGAAAACCGCAATATCCCCACGCTTAGGCTCGCCAGTTTTAATTAAGGTTGTTTGCGTAATTGGATCTTTTAAACCATAAGCAAATTTTTCAACCAGAATGAAATCCCCGATCAACAATGTTGGCATCATTGAACCCGAAGGGATCTGAAAAGGTTCATAAACAAAAGAGCGCAGAACCAAGACAATGGCTAACACTGGAAAGACAGATGCAAGTGTTTCAACCCATGAGGGTTTGTTAAGTCCTTTAGCCAAAGCTTCCTGAGCTTCTGCGCCTGCCGCCTGTTCCTGAATCTGGGCAAGTTTTTTCTTACGTTCAGGTGCGAACTTAAATCGCTCTATGCACCAGAGAATACCGGTGATTAACGTTGCTAATGTTAATATCAAGGCAAAAGTGTTAGCCATTTAAACTCCTTACGACCTTGTGTTAATTATCTTTGCCAACATGCAGAATTGCTAAGAAGGCTTCTTGCGGCAGTTCAACATTACCGACCTGCTTCATACGTTTTTTACCTTCTTTCTGTTTCTGCAATAGCTTTTTCTTACGGCTGACGTCACCACCATAACATTTCGCCAATACGTTCTTACGTAATTGCTTAACGGTAGAACGCGCAATAATGTGAGTGCCGATGGCAGCCTGAATTGCAATGTCAAATTGCTGGCGTGGGATCAGCTCCTTCATTTTTTCCACCAGCTCACGTCCACGGTACTGAGAATTGTCACGGTGAGTAATCAACGCCAAGGCATCAACACGCTCAGCGTTAATCAAGACATCCACACGAACCATGTCTGAATCCTGGAAGCGGATAAAATTATAATCCAGCGAAGCGTAACCACGAGATGTTGATTTCAAGCGGTCAAAGAAATCCAGAACAACTTCAGCCATTGGAATTTCATAAGTCAGCGCAACCTGATTACCGTGATAAACCATATTTGTTTGCACACCGCGTTTTTCTACGCAGAGTGTAATGACGTTACCAAGGTACTCTTTCGGCAATAACATGTGACATTCTGCAATCGGCTCACGCAGTTCCTTAATGTTGTTTAATGGCGGCAACTTGGATGGACTATCAACATAGATAATATCACCAGTGGTTGTCTCAACTTCATAAACAACTGTTGGAGCTGTTGTGATCAAATCAAGATCATATTCACGTTCCAAGCGTTCCTGAATGATTTCCATATGCAGTAAGCCAAGGAAACCACAGCGAAAACCGAAGCCTAACGCAGTCGAACTTTCTGGTTCATAGAATAATGAAGCGTCATTTAAACTCAGTTTACCCAACGCATCACGGAATGCTTCATAATCATCAGAGCTTACTGGGAACAAACCGGCATAAACTTGCGGTTTAACCTTTTTAAAACCAGGCAATGCTTTTTCCGCAGGCTGACGGGCTGTTGTCAGTGTATCCCCAACTGGGGCCCCCAGAATATCTTTGATGGCACAGACCAACCAGCCCACTTCACCACAATTCAACACATCACGATCAATACGTTTTGGGGTAAAGATACCCAGACGGTCAGCGTTGTATATTTGTCCAGTACTCATTACCTTAATTTTGTCACCTTTACGCAATGTACCGTTTTTAATTCGGACAAGTGAAACAACACCAAGGTAATTATCAAACCATGAGTCAATAATCAGAGCCTGCAATGGAGCATTAGGATCGCCTTCTGGTGGAGGTATTTCTTTCACCAGACGTTCAATAACATCCTGTACGCCCACCCCCGTTTTTGCAGAACAACGAACCGCATTTGTTGCATCAATACCCACAATGTCTTCGATTTCTTCAGCAACACGCTCTGGTTCAGCAGCAGGGAGATCAATTTTGTTCAAAACAGGCACTACTTCCAGATCCATTTCAATAGCGGTATAGCAGTTAGCCAATGTTTGGGCTTCAACCCCTTGGCCTGCATCAACAACCAGCAAGGCACCTTCACAAGCAGCCAGTGAACGGGAAACTTCATAAGAGAAGTCAACATGCCCTGGCGTATCGATAAAGTTTAATTGGTAGACTTGCCCGTCATTTGCTTTGTAATCCAGGGTTACACTTTGTGCTTTGATCGTGATCCCACGTTCACGCTCAAGATCCATTGAATCCAGTACTTGTGCTGCCATTTCGCGATCAGACAAACCACCACAGATTTGAATAATCCGGTCAGAGAGCGTGGATTTACCATGGTCAATGTGGGCGATAATGGAGAAATTTCTTATTTGCTTCATTATTAAATCTTTTTTGCCTTAATATTTCTGAATCATTCGCCTATGGACACATTGATGGACATAAAGCGACAGTTTATTGGTTCGGCCACTGGCCTGAGGAGCTGTATTCTACATGCCAAGTCCGTGAAAACCAAACCCGTGAAAATTTCGCCATGTCTGTCGTTTTCAATATGACTCAGTCGTTTTCAGTAATGATAAATTAAAATTGAAACTCGTAGGGTAAAACAGATTATTCTTGCTGTAGAACCTTAATCGAATCAGGAGGTAAACCAATTTGTAACACAACAGGCTGGTACGCTTGCAAATTATCCCAATACGCAGCAATCTTGCGAGCAATGAAGAAACCGGCGATTCCACCACCAATCCCTCCTAAACAGATCCATAATTGGTCAATCGTCCAAAACTGGAAAAATACTGCCCCCAAAAACAATCCCAGCAATGGCGTCAAATAAACTAGCATAGCTGAACGTAGCAGGCTGCTTTCAGGAATACCTACTTCAACCTTCTGACCCGGCTGGAGTGGTTGAGAAATTTCCAGTTCCAACTGATGGATGCTTTCTGGCCCTATCTTTTCCAGTAAATAAGAACCACAAGCTGTTTTGGCCTGACAGCTACCGCAGCCTGAAGATGAGCCATAACGTAATAGTGCCCGGCCTTTGTGCCAACGGACAACCGTTGCCCACTCTTTAACCATCAATTTTCTCCTGTAAACGTTACGCTTGCTGCAATTCGTTCCGCTGTTGCGAAAGGCAACTCACCAATGACTGTTATGCTGTTTTTGCCTCTGGCCAAAGTATAAACTGTTCTTCTGCCTTGTCGAAATGGTTGCTCATCAACAATTTTTTTATCTGAGTTAACAACATTTACAGAAAAACTAAATAATCCATCACCATACATGATGGATTCTAACCATTCTGTCTCTGATAGCTTCTGGCTGTTACGTGAAATTTCTTTGAAACCGTCAGGCATTTTTCCAGCCAGCCAATTAAATTTCAACTTATCAGCAGGAGGAATGAGTAACATAGGAGGTAATTTCAAATCAGTAATCACATTCAGTTCCGTTTTAATATAGTCATTCACAGTTGATGACACGACACGGAATTGCTCAATAACTGTTTTATTATCCTTATCCAATAAGTCTATCAACAGAGGAAGGTGATTTTTCTCATCAATCAGAAGGTTATAGTTATAGAGGGATTTATCTTTCGATATGATGCGTACAAAATTCACAGGGTGATCGCCAATATTCGTGCTGCCTGCATCAATAAAGCGATAAAATTTTTGCAATTGGGCAAAATCGGCAAAGATGATTGGTGGAAGATAATCGACGATATGAGAACCACGGATACTAAATGAGTCTAACCCAGGTTCGTAATAGCTGATTTGGTCACCGCGCTGAATAATTTCTCTACGTGAGCCATCCATTTGTATAATTTGGGCAATAACCTGTCCATTAATAATGGCATGACGGTAACGCAAGGGAACGAGAAATTGCTGCTCTAAAATGATAAAGCCAAGCTCATAATCTAACGTTTGAACTGCCTTACTCATATCCTGTAACAAAGCCTCAGCATTGCTTTGTTGTGCTGAGGCCTTTAGAGGATTTATAAGGCTACTCGCCAATAAAAAAACGACAACCCAAGTACGTTTCATCACTGTTGTTGAGACTGTTGTGGCGTTTGCTCTTCAGGAACTTGATTGGCCTGAGTGACACCATAATTATTCTTTTCAGAGTAAATGCGACGAGCAAGTTCATATTGCTGCAACATCGCATCAATTCGTTTATTGCTTTCTCGCACTTGCATATTCAGATCACCACCGAAAGTTTCTTCTTCGGCTGGAGTTACTAAGCCAACTGTTGAGGCTGTACCCATCACCGGCAATGTGTTAAAGGCCGGCGCCTCAAGTTGGTTATCAGTTTCAACACCGCTATCACTATTATACTGCTGGACACTGATAATCACAGTCAGCGATACACAGGCTGCAACACCAATTTGTACAATTTGACTCTTCCATGCGCGGATTTTATGCCAAAAGGGCATGTTAGCCCATGTTTCAGGCTTTGGCTGAGATTCCAGAACAGATGCTGGATTAATATGAATGGGTTCTTTTTCAAGCGCCAACGCTACTTGACTCGCAATATCCAAATTCAATACATCCCCCACATCCCCACGCAGCACATCACGCACAAGGTGATAGCGTTCCCACTGTTTCTGCATGACCGCATCTTCAGAAACCAAATGAACTACTTCACTATCAAGAGTTTCTCCATCCATTAATGCGGAAAGTTTTTCTCTTTGCATGCCAAAGTACCCTTCAATATTGTTTTGTCCCACTGTTTTCCACTTTATTGTTGGATCAGTGGTTGAACTTTATTATCAATTGCTTCCCTTGCCCGAAAAATTCGTGAACGCACAGTGCCTACAGGACATTCCATGATGTCGGCTATCTCTTCATAGCTCAACCCATCCAACTCCCTCAACGTAATCGCTACTCTCAAATCTTCTGGAAGCGATTCAATGGTGCGGAAAACCACTTCCTTTAATTCTTCAGACAACATTAAATTCTCAGGGTTCGAAATTTCTTTTAATGAACTTGACGTATCATAATTTTCTGCATCGTTGGCATCCAGATCATTGGATGGTGGACGACGCCCCTGAGCAACTAAATAATTTTTCGCGGTATTAACGGCAATACGGTACAACCATGTATAAAATGCACTATCACCCCGGAAAGAAGAAAGTGCCCGATAAGTCTTAATGAAAACCTCCTGAGCAACATCGGGAACGTCGCCTTGAGGTACGTAACGAGCAATCAGGCTCGCTACTTTGTGCTGGTATCTTATCACCAGCAAATTAAACGCTTTTTGGTCGCCCTTCTGGACACGTTCAATCAGCATTTGATCCGTTAACTGCTCGCTCATCCGAGGTTCACTCTCCTGAGGTAAAACTCCACATTTATACTTAAATTAAACCAATATGATGTTCTGATTTCCCGAACAAGCATGACTTTGAGTATCAGTTCACTGTGAAGTTCAACTTTAGTTGTAATTTTAATTACAACCACCTGTTATTTTCGTATTGCACTTTTCTAAATCATAGCCGCTATTTTACAGGGCACGCTATTTTAATCTGAGAAAAAGAAAACCTTTGAGTTATTATACCGAAAAATCTAATCCACCATCTCAATAGTGCTAACATCCTCAATAATAAAAATAAAAATCTGTTACTAACTGACGAAAGTCGTCTGAATATGTACCATCTGAAGAACGAATCGTTAGTTCACTCACCTGGGTGCCCTGTTTTTGTTGTGACAATCCCAGTAATAGCCGATGCAACGGCTTATCTTGCCTGTCTCGAATATTGACTCGGAAATGGGTAAACCATCCCAAATCTGATGCCATTCTTTCAAATTGCCCACCAATTTCATAAGGCAGTACCAAGCAAAATAACCCTGTTGGCGTAATCAATGCCCGTACACACGCCAATAACCCCTGATGCGTCAATGATTCCGTGTAGCGAGCCTGATTGCGAGCTTCATTTCGACATGCAATAGCAGGTTCAAAATAAGGAGGATTGCTAACTATCAAATCGTATTGAGAGTTAATTTTCCGCAACTCATTTTGTTGCACATGTTGTCGCACGAAATCATGAATATCCTGCTGATATACCCTAATACGGGAAGGCCACGGTGATTGCTGTACATTATCCACTGCCTGCATTGCCGCAAGACCATCCAACTCCACCGCATCAATAATGGTATCTTCGTTTGTACGTTGGGCTATCATCAACGCAATCAAACCACTGCCACATCCAATATCCAGACATCTTTTCCTGTTATATACTGGCGCCCAGGTTCCCAACAACACACCATCCGTTCCGACTTTCATCGCACATTTATCATGCCCAACAAAAAACTGTTTAAATGTAAAACCACCGCGGCGAAAAACGGGTTTCTGTATCGATGCCATGACCTATATCTGCTGAAATTAGAATTTGTCATAGCATAAATCTTATAGCCGATGGATAAAAGCAACCTGCTTATTAGATGCTTTTATAGGATGAAGAATGCGACTAACCTGTTTATAATCGGCGCCCCAAACAGAGGTATATGATGACTGCGACAAATTTTTCCGAATTCGAACTTGATGAATCCCTGCTTGAAGCACTGAACGACAAAGGCTACGAACGCCCAACCGCCATTCAGGCAGCAGCCATTCCTGCGGCTATGGACGGACGTGATGTATTAGGCTCAGCGCCGACCGGTACAGGTAAGACCGCCGCTTACCTGCTGCCAGTACTGCAACATTTACTGGATTTTCCTCGCAAAAAATCGGGGCCTCCACGTATCCTGATTTTGACACCAACCCGTGAACTGGCAATGCAGGTTGCAGAACAGGCAAAAGAACTGGCGGCTCATACACATTTGGACATCGCTACAATCACAGGTGGTGTTGCCTATATGAATCACGCGGAAGTATTCAGTGAGAATCAGGATATTGTTGTCGCAACGACAGGGCGTCTGCTGCAATACATCAAAGAAGAAAATTTCGACTGCCGTGCAGTGGAAACACTGATCCTTGATGAAGCTGATCGCATGTTGGATATGGGATTCGCCAACGATGTCGAAACGATTGCAGGTGAAACCCGCTGGCGTAAACAAACGCTGTTATTCTCCGCAACCCTGGAAGGGGAATCCATCCGTGATTTTGCTGAGCGCCTGCTAACTGATCCTGTTGAGATCGATGCCGAACCTTCTCGCCGTGAGCGCAAGAAAATTCAGCAATTTCACTATCGGGCTGATTCGTTAGAACATAAAACAGCCCTGCTGTGTCACCTTCTCCAGCAACCTGAAGTGACTAAGTCCATTGTTTTCGTGCGTAAACGAGAGCGTGTCCGCGAACTTGTCGATTGGCTGAACCAGGCAGGCATTCAAGCGTGTTTCCTTGAAGGTGAAATGGTGCAAGCCAAGCGTACAGATGCCGTAAAACGCTTGAATGATGGTAAAGTCAAAGTCTTAGTCGCAACCGACGTTGCTTCCCGTGGATTGGATATCGAGGATGTCAGCCACGTTTTTAACTTCGATTTGCCTCGTACCGCGGATGTTTACTTGCACCGGATTGGTCGTACTGCTCGCGCAGGTCGTAAAGGAACAGCCATTGCTCTGGTTGAAGCCCACGATCACCTACTTTTGGGCAAAATCAGCCGTTACCTCAACGAACCTTTGAAAATACGAGTGGTTGATGAGCTTCGCCCACAAACCAAAGCGCCAAGCGATAAAAAGAGCTATAAACCATCCAAAAAAGTGTTAGCAAAACGTAAAGAAAAGAAGAAAACAGACGAAACGAAGAAAAACCGAGTGAAAGTTCGTCATCGCGACAAAAAAAATATCGGTAAACGTCGTGCTGCTTCTGGTAATCCTAGACCAGAATTAACTGAATCTAGCAACGATTAACTAATAACCGATTGTAGAATATGGGCGAAGCCATACAATGAATTCGCCCATGTTCCAGCAGACTGAGCGCTAAATATTACACAGCATAATGCTGCTCACTTTGCTGCGATGTGATATCTGTATCTGTAACATCAGTTGACGCTAACAGGGTATTACCATTGTTCAACCAAGGCTTTTGTTCCGCCATAAATTCGAGGACAGCTTCCAAAAAATGCGCTTTAAAAGTATGTAAGCCATATCGATTAGGCAACATGACATCCCATATGCTCTCCAATTCATATTCATATTTAAGCTCTATTTCGTGCCCCATCGGTTGACGAATTGGTAATGTTTTTTGTAAGTTCCCCAGCCAATCATGCTGGACGGTATAATGGCGAATCAAGCCACTATCAGCCAATTCACGAGCGACTTCGGGTGAAACTCCCATATGTTTCAATGTAGAGTCAGAAACACTGACAGAATTATAAATAACTGCTGGTTTTCCTGTTGCCAATGCAGCCACGGTTGCTAATCCCCCCCCCAATGAATGCCCTGTGAAAATGACATTTTCACCAAATACTTCTAACGCCTTATGTGCCAATTCAACGGCTTGATTATATTGCTTTTCATTGTAACCAAGCCCTTGACGAATACTTACCATAAAATCCTTTAATTCATTCGATCCTGTGAAAGAGACAATATATAAGCCCTTGTTATGGTATACACCAGCCTGAAATCCTGTTGAATAATCATTCAGAGTGTCAGGATCAATGCCCAATTTTGATAAATCCTCATCAGACAAGCGCACATAATCGCCAATTCCTAAACTACTTTGTCGATAAACATCACGGGTAACCAGCGTCAAGGTATAATCGACCAATTTAGATTGTTTCCCCGCAATATCATTGGCTTTCAATTCAGGGGCTGCCATCGCACTGGCATTTAAGTTATTAACTAATGATTGATAGAGCACATTAGCCTGCTTGGTATTTTCTGAAAGTGAAATGCTAGGGGAAGAAATATGATCAACTTTGTCAGGTGGTGACTGAGCTGGAGAATTAGACTGAGGTTGTAGAGCATTTCCTTGTAAGGAATAAAGTCCCAAGTTACTTAACGAACTAGTATTAACTGATAAAGTCATAAAATTCTCCTACAGATTATTTAAATTTGGTGTGGTTTAAACGCCCAAACTCTCTATCGGCAGAATTTTTAACAAAATTAAAACAAATTTAATTTTTATTTAACAAAATAAATTCACATAATAAAAACATGGGAATAAAAAAAGGGAGTATCAATTCTCCCTTTAGATTTTTTGCTTGAGACAAGAATTACAAGCTTTCTGTAAAAGTACGAGCAATAACATCACGTTGCTGTTCTGGAGTCAGAGAATTAAAGCGAACAGCATAACCAGATACCCGAATTGTAAGCTGGGGATATTTTTCGGGGTGTTTTACCGCATCTTCCAACGTTTCGCGGCGCAAAACATTAACATTCAGATGTTGTCCGCCTTCTACACGTACAGTCGGCTTGACCTCCAACGGGATCTCGCGATATTCAAATTGCCCCAACTCCCCTTTGGTAACAATCTGGCCTTCATCGTAATCTGCTTTGGCACAGATACAACGCGCTTCATTTTTTTCATCATCCAACAGCCAAAAAGAATTCATTAATGCAGCGTTATCGGATTGGGTAATTTGAATCCCAGTAATCATTTATACCTCCAACATCATCATCTTGGTTATTTGATCAAACCACTATTTAATCAATGATCGTTCCTGATTTTCTGTATACCAGCACAAATGAGAAGATTCTTTGATTATAATCAACTAATTTCATAAGGTTATTGATAGTAATTTCATAACATTATGTTTTTAATCGTCTTTTATAGCAGAATCGAATAAAATTATTTTTATATTTTTTCAAAAAAATTTATAAAAATAGCTTTTTATCCTGAGAATTAAGTGTGGATTGGGATCTGAGGGTTTCCCTATCCCAAGGGAATCGGTAAGCTTAAGCCATCTGATAATCATCTAGAAAGGGATTAGCTATGTCCGCACCTCTCACATGGCACGATGTCATCGGCAATGAAAAGAAACAACCTTATTTTGTTGATACATTGGCTTATGTTGCCAATGAACGTCAGACTGGAAAAACCATTTATCCGCCTCAAACAGATGTTTTCAATGCATTCCGCTATACCGAATTGGCTGATGTAAAAGTTGTGATTTTGGGACAAGATCCTTACCACGGCCCAAATCAGGCGCACGGTTTGGCTTTCTCTGTACAGTCGGGTATTCCTGCACCACCTTCTCTCGTTAATATGTACAAAGAACTGGAATCGGATATTGCTGGATTTACTCGTCCAAATCACGGTTGCTTGATAAGCTGGGCAAAACAGGGGGTATTATTGCTCAATACCGTACTCACCGTTGAGCGCGGCAACGCACATTCCCATGCTCATTTGGGTTGGGAAACGTTCACTGACAAAGTCATTGCAGCAATCAATGAACATCGCAACGGAGTCATTTTCTTGCTTTGGGGATCTCATGCCCAGAAAAAAGGTCACTTTATTGATAACCAACGCCATCATGTATTAAAAGCGCCCCATCCTTCACCTTTGTCTGCCCATCGTGGTTTCTTAGGTTGTAAACATTTCTCACAGGCCAACAGCTTATTGGAAGCACAGGGATTATCCCCAATAGATTGGGAACCCCAATTGCCCCAATAACCGATCTCTGCCTACAAAAATGCCGCCTTTCAAATGGCGGCATTGCATCATGAGATACCGTAATCTTATTTAGAAACAGCAACCATTGCAGGACGTAATAAACGACCATTCAAGGTATAACCTTTCTGCATCACCAACATAACCTGATTAGGTTCATGCTGATCGGATTCCATCATGGTCATCGCCTGATGCACTTCTGGATTGAAAGGGACATTAGTGTCACTGACCACTTCAACACCAAACTTACCCACTGAATCGATAAAAGATTTCAGAGTCAGTTCAATACCTTCAACCATTGGCAGTAGTGCTTCATTGGTACGATCGGCCACATCTAATGCACGTTCCAGATTGTCGATAACGGGTAGCAGTTCATTGACAAATTTTTCCAATGCAAATTTATGTGCCTTTTCTACATCCAGCTCAGTACGACGGCGGATGTTTTCGATTTCAGCACGCGCACGCAATAAAGCATCACGTTCGTTAGCCTGAGCCTGTTTCAGTTGTTCTTCCAACTCAGCAACACGCGGATCAACAACATTTTCAGTCTCTGGCGCATCTGCCTGTTCCGCATTTATTTGTTGCTCTAATACATTTTCTGTATTTTCTGCGACTTGCTCATCAGGTACTTTTTGGTCTTTACTACTCATGAATATCTCCGCGTATTTTGTATTATCTTCGCCATTTGAGCTTTATTATGGGGATCAAAATGCGGGATTCAAGGGAACAATCATTATTGTGAAGGCAAAACCATATGCTAAAGGAAATAACAGCAATGAATAATGAATTCAAATGCATCGGTATTGTCGGTCGTCCACGTCACCCTGAAGCGCTGGCCACCCATGAAATGCTGTACCACTGGCTGGTATCTAAAGGTTATTGCGTCATTGTGGATAGACAGGTCGCGAAAGACATTAATTTAAAAGGTGCTCAGACTGGAGGATTGACAGAAATTGGTAAAACTGCCGATCTTGTGATTGTTGTCGGTGGGGATGGCAATATGCTCGGTGCAACCAGAGTATTATCACGTTATAACATCAAAGTCATTGGTATCAACCGAGGAAATTTGGGCTTTTTAACGGATTTAGATCCCGATAATGCTTTGCAGCAACTATCCGAAGTTTTAGATGGCAAATATCGAGACGAAAAACGTTTTCTGCTTGAGGCTCAAGTGACAAAAACCGGACATAAATCCCGTCGTAGTACTGCATTAAATGAAGTCGTACTACATCCAGGCAAAGTTGCCCATATGATTGAATTCGAAGTATATATTGATGAACGTTTTGCTTTTTCTCAACGTTCAGACGGCTTAATCATAGCAACACCCACTGGCTCTACAGCCTATTCACTGTCTGCCGGAGGGCCTATATTAACCCCAAACTTAGATGCTATCGTACTAGTACCGATGTTTCCACATACGCTCTCGGCACGCCCTCTCGTTATTAGCAGCGAAAGTAGCATTCGCCTGAAATTTGCCCAAAGCAGCAATGACTATGAAGTCAGTTGTGACAGCCAAATTGTCCTGCCAATCCAAGATGGTGAAGAAGTGATCATCAAACGCAGTGACTATAATCTGCATTTAATTCATCCAAAAGATTACAACTATTTCAATACACTGAGTACAAAACTGGGCTGGTCGAAAAAAATGTTCTAAAAATAAACCTCCCTACTTTACTGTATAAAAAACCAGTTTATACTGTATGAAAGCACAGACGTGTTTTTATACACAGGAACATGTTCTTATGCAGTAACGTGTTTATATACAGTAAAAAGAAGGAGGGGCACGATGCTGACTCAATTGACCATCAGTAACTTTGCTATCGTTCGCGAACTTGAAATTGATTTCCGCTCAGGAATGACGGCAATCACAGGCGAAACCGGAGCGGGTAAATCCATCGCGATTGATGCATTAGGTTTATGCCTTGGCAATCGGGGCGAAGCTAACATGGTTCGCCAAGGGGTTCCACGTACCGACCTTTGCGCCCGTTTTTCACTGGCTGATGCCCCTTCTGCCCGCAAATGGCTGATAGACCATCAGCTTGATGGAAGTTTTGATGATGGCAATGAGTGCCTGCTACGTCGTACAATTACTGCTGATGGGCGCTCTCGCGGTTTTATTAATGGTACTGCTGTACCACTTTCTCAATTACGTGAATTGGGTTCTCATCTGATCCAAATCCACGGGCAACATGCCCACCAATTGTTGTTAGAAAATCGTCACCAAAGGCGCTTACTGGATATTTATACGGGCGATTTCGAACTTCAACATGAAATGAAACAGGCTTACCAACAATGGCGCCAAAGCTGTCAGGCTCTCTCCCAATTCCAACAACAGGCTCTTGAGCGGCGCTCACGTCAGCAACTACTGGAATATCACCTGAAAGAACTGAACGAACTATCACCACAACCAGGTGATTATCAAGAACAGGATAGTGAATACAAACGGCTGGCAAATTGCGGGCAATTTTTGTCCGTTAGCCAAAATATCCTCCAGATTTTAAGTGATAATGATGAGCAGAACATTGTCAGCCTCCTCAGCTATGCCCGTAGTGAACTGACAGAACTTGCCAGCATGGATCACAAACTCAGTGGCCTGCTTAACATGCTGGAAGAAGCTGCTATCCAAATCAATGAAGTTAGTGACGAGTTACGTCATTACAGCGACCAGCTGGAACTGGACCCTAATCGTTTATTCGAACTGGAACAAAAAATTTCCCAACAAATCAGCATAGCTCGTAAACACCATGTTGCACCAGAAGAGTTACCTGCATTACATCAACAGTTGTTGGAAGAACAGTATCAATTATCTCAGCAGGAAAATGATTGTGCCCACCTTAGTGAACTTGTCAGTTTGCATTATCAACAAGCCCTGACTGTGGCAGAAAAATTGCACCATGTTCGCCAAAAATATGCCGTAGAATTGGGTCAACTGATAACGAACAGCATGCACCAACTCTCTATGCCTCATGGCCGCTTTACCATCGATGTTACCCTTGAAGCAGAACATTTAAATATTGATGGAGCCAGCAAAGTTGAATTCAATGTCACAACCAACCCCGGCCAACCTCACCAACCATTAGCAAAAGTAGCATCAGGTGGTGAACTTTCCCGTATTGCACTGGCAATTCAGGTCATTACAGCGAAAAAAATGGAAACCCCTGCGCTTATTTTCGATGAAGTCGATGTTGGTATCAGCGGCCCAACAGCGGCAATTGTTGGGCGTTTGCTACGTGAATTAGGGGAATCGACCCAAGTTATGTGTGTTACCCACTTACCTCAAGTTGCAGGATGTGGGCATCAACATTTTTATGTTAGCAAGCAAACAGACGGTGAAGAAACTGAAACCCAAATGCAGCTATTGGATAAAAAGGCACGACTTCAAGAACTGGCGCGGCTTCTGGCGGGAAGTGAGGTTACAAAAAATACTTTGGCTAATGCAAAAGAGCTGTTAGCGGCATAAATTGAGACAACTTTCTTGTATAATTGCAGTCATAGGTAAATGCATAGAGGTTTTCAATCTCTTCAATGTTTATTATTATCGACGGCCTAACTCCTAAAGGAATGTAATTACTATGCGCTGTAAATTGTTGACTGCCGCTACTGTATCTCTTGTTATGCTGACTGCGGGTTGCTCCATGTTTGAGCGAATTGTTTATCGTCCTGATATTAATCAAGGGAACTACCTTACGCCGGCTGCGGTATCAAAAATCCATAAAGGAATGACTCAGCAGCAAGTTTCTTACACTTTGGGAACACCAATGCTGACCGATCCGTTTGGGAGCCAAACTTGGTATTACGTATTCCGCCAACAACCAGGCCACGGGAAAACAACTCAGGAAACCCTGACACTTACCTTTGATAGCCAAGGTGTGCTAACTGATATCAAGGATGAAAAATCACTGCCAGAGAATCAGTGAGATGTGTGTTTTATTTATTCGCCAGTAGAGAGACTGGCGAATAAATAGGCATCATCGTGCATTGTTTTTCGCGCGCTCTGCTCGTTTACGGCGCATTTCTTTTGGATCAGCAGCCAGAGGGCGATAAATCTCTACACGATCCCCCTCTTCCAAAGTATCAGTTAGTTTGGCAGGGCGGCTATAAATACCAACTTTATTTTTAGCCAAATCGATATCATTACGTAATGTCAAAAGGCCAGACATTACAATCGCCTGTTCCACAGTTGCTCCTTGCGATACTTTCACATTACGCAAATATTGCCGTTCAGGCAGAGCATAAACGACTTCGACATTCATCTCAGACACTGTAGACCTCACGTGCACGTTGAGTAAAAGCCTGAACCATATTACCAGCCAGCTCTTTAAATACCTTGCCAAAAGCAAGTTCAATTAATTTATTGGTAAATTCAAAATCGAGATGCAACTCAACCTTACAAGCATCTTCACTTAACGGAGTAAAGTGCCACCCTCCCATCAACTTACGGAAAGGCCCATCAACAAGCTGCATACTGATGCGTTGATTATCAAATAGTGTATTGCGCGTTACGAACGTCTTACTGATCCCTGCTTTAGAGACCTCAACGGAAGCCGTCATTTCATTATTGCTACTGCTTAGTACACGGCTACCCACACATCCTGGTAAAAAATCCGGATAAGATGTCACATCGTTGACCAATTTATACATTTGTTCCACGCTGTAAGGCACTAGCGCAGAGCGACTAATCTGTGGCATATCATTTCCTGTAAAACATAACAGCGCTGAATAGTATCACTTAAACATGGTTAAATAAAAACCTGATGACATTTAGAACAATAAATACGCACTTATCGCTAAATATCATACAGAAGAGATTTCTTTCATTAACGCATACAGTATAATACAACGCATTATGACAAAGAAAAAAGCATACAAACCCGGTTCGGCAACAATTGCCATGAATAAGCGAGCCCGCCACGAATATTTCATTGAGGAAGAATTCGAAGCAGGCTTATCCCTACAAGGTTGGGAAGTTAAATCACTACGCGCTGGCAAAGCTAACATCAGTGAGAGTTATGTTTTGCTCAAAGATGGTGATGCTTATCTTTTTGGTGCCACGATTACGCCATTAAACGTTGCTTCTTCCCACGTAGTTTGTGATCCGACACGGTCACGCAAGCTACTGCTTAACAAACGCGAGCTTGATTCACTGTATGGTCGAATCAATCGAGAAGGTTACACCATCGTCGCACTTTCCATGTATTGGAAAAATGCCTGGTGCAAAATCAAAATTGGCGTTGCAAAAGGTAAAAAAGCGCACGATAAACGTTCAGACATCAAAGAACGTGAGTGGAAATTAGACAAAGCAAGAATTATGAAGAATTCTGGGCGTTAATCACTGGCATTAGCACTCAATATTCTGATATACTTGGTTTTAGATACACTTGGGGCTGATTCTGGATTCGACGGGATTCGCGAAACCCAAGGTGCATGCCGAGGGGCGGTTGGCCTCGTAAAAAGCCGCAAAACAATAGTCGCAAACGACGAAAACTACGCACTGGCAGCTTAATAACCTGCGCAGAGCCCTCTCTCCCTAGCCTCCGCTCTTAGGACGGGGATCAAGAGAGGTCAAACCCAAAAGAGATCGCGTGGATGCCCTGCCTGGGGTTGAAGCGTTAAATCCAATCAGGCTAGTTTGTCAGTGGCGTGTCTGTCCGCAGCTGGCAAGCGAATACAAAGACTAGACTAAGCATGTAGTACCAAGGATGTAGGAATTTCGGACGCGGGTTCAACTCCCGCCAGCTCCACCAAATTTGGTAGGACAGTGTAGGGACAACAACTTGAAAAACAGTAAGTTAGAAAAGTTGATTGGTCACTGTCATGACAGTAAAAGGACTTCAAAGTGCACGTGAAATGCACGTGGAGTTAAATTTAAGACGCCTCAGACTCCCCCCTCTGAGGTGTTTTTTATTCGCAACGAATGTATTTCTATTTGTAAAAAAGTGTAACAAAAATACACGCCACTTTTGCCTGTTTTGGGTTTGGTTTCCCCTCGGATTGTTCTCTCTAGATTTCGTATTGAAGAGCGGTCATCATTATTTTATTCAAAAAATTTACTGCAAAAATTCCCCGCTGAACTAGTTCATTTCTGTACGTATAAACAGTGTATTGAAATATTCAAATTTTTTGATTTCATTTAGCTGAGCGCGAGAAATATTTTGCATACTCACTCCACTGAGTGACAAGAGAAATGATTATGATTGATTAATCCCTCCGTTTCAAACGGAGGGATTGAGACAGAAACGGGGTTGTCGACCAGTAAAAGCAATAAAATCAATACGTTTATTCCTTTTGTCCAGCACGTAAATCAACTATTGGGATTCCTATAGTTAATTTCAGGCCTCCGTTTGAAATGGAAGCGGGCTGAATTGTATTACTCATCTGATAAATTCTATTAATTCCCCACCTGTCATTTTATGTCATCCTGCCAACAAAACATGCAACCTATCAAATATAGTCAAGCCGTACTCTCCAGTATTGATGAACCGATTTTATTGATGTTCACGGGCGGAGAAGTATCCCACCGCCTTCATGTTATTTAGCAATCTGTATTGTTGGTGAAATGAGGGAATGAATATGCAAGATAAAAAGCCTGACGTAATAGCCTTAGACGATGATGGCCTTGTTGTCGTTGCAACACCGGAATATGTCAAAGAAGCCATTGCAGAACACGCTGCAAGCCGGAATCATCCAGATGCCACGCTGCAAGATAAAGGACTTGTTGTCCTGAGTAATGATACTGGCAGTGATAGTGAAACGATGGCTGCAACACCAAAAGCAGTGAAAGCAGCATATGACCTAGCCAATACTGCCAATCAAAACACCCTCAATAATAATTCCAATCTCTATTTGGAGAAGAAGCAAAACGGAGCTGATATTCCTAATAAACCGGAATTTATCAGTAACATCGGTGCAGTATCCGAAAATGGTGGAGTTTATCCAGGTTCCTTCCAATTTCAGCAAGTAGAAACAACACCGAAAGAGAGTAACCCTGTAAAGATCGTATCTGCACCCCATCAAGAAGCTAATAAACTTGTGGCTTTCACTAATTATGGTTGGTACAGCAATGATATCCAGACAGGAATTGTACGAGGTGGTGGAGTTGATACTTTAGGGTATGCAGTAGACATTAATAATACGAGAGCTTTAGTTGTGACAGAAAATGCAGTCACTACAGGTTCTATACACATTAGATCAGGTAATTATGGTGGTGTTTTATCATATAGAGATGATGGAACTTATTGGAGAATAGAAGGAACTTCTGATGGAGAGTCCATTTTACTAAATTTTATAGACAGAAATCCAGATGGCTCAAACAGGTATGTTCAATCTTTACCCAAAGGAACTGGAACTCTTATGTCAACATCTCAACACTACATTGATTCTAGCGGTTGTGTGAAAAAAAATTCTCCAATAATCAAATTCAGTACCGATGGTTTATTTGAAACAAACAGTGAATCCGAAGGTGCTACTATTGAGCACTTATCACAAGGTACTTACCTCATTAAAGGCGTTAAGGGATTCAGTAATGATGAAGCGGTAAGTAGCATCGATATCCCACGCTGTCAGAACGATCTACCAATGGTTTGGGTCAACCATGAAGTTCTACCCGATGGCTCTATCAAATTAATGACCTACCATCGAGAACACTCAGATGCCCCAGCCTTCGCCAGAAATATACGCGAAGGTTACGCTAACGGTGATTTAATCGATATTCCCGATGGTAGATTTGTTTCTGTCCGTGTGCAAATGCCGGAGACTAAATAATCACAATCTTCATTCTTCTGTCATTTTCAAAATATAATTTGGAGGTAATATTATGTATGATTGGTCTGGAACTGTTCCTGCTAACCTTGAACAAGGTCAACCGACAGGACTTGTACTCCAACAGGGGGATGTGATCTCTGTTATTGCTTCGGGATGGGTGCAATACGCCTCTGACAATCGGCCAGATCCATGGGCTGCCCCTCAAGGACTTGTAGGTAAATCTCCTCAGGCAACCTATAGCTTAATTGCAAAAATCGGAGATAAAGCCTACGAAATTAGTAATGGCGTGCTTCACAAGACTGTGCCTGTTGATGGAGAGTTAATACTTTTATTTAATGATACTCCTAATGATTTTAGTGATAACTCCGGTGACTTTTATGTTAACGTTAAAATAGAATCACGTTATTCTCCTCTCGAAGAAATACAATAAATAATCTCGATATCCAACCCGCGACTTTCTGCGGGTTTATTATGCCAACCTCATCAATAATAACCATAAGATACAGTTTTAATTTGAAATATATTTTTATCACATTTCGATAAATTAGCGCTCTTTCCACTTTACAGATTAGGAATATTCCGATCATATATTAGGGAAAGTGAATTAGTATGACGGGCATTGGTTTATCAATATGGTGGATTTATGAATGAGAACATTAGGTATAAGGGTTGAACCAAAGCAAGTATCATTCGTTGTATTTTGCAATAAAGAAAATGACTTGCTCTGCGTAGATGAGATAGTTGTACCTAAAACCTTAGAGATACCAGAGCAGTTAAAATATATTCGTAATAGTATACTGGATATTCTTAGAGAATATCAGATTCAAAACGCAGCGTTACGTGTAGCAGAGGGGGTTTCAATAAACAAAAGCACCCTTAGATGTTATATTGAAGCAGTTATTCAAGAAGCATTCTCAAGTAGCAATGTGGAGCATTACTTTGTAATGAGAATGAACACCATAATAAGCAGACTGAAAATAAATAAAGATGATTATAACTCTATTTTAAATTCATCTAAGAAATTAAATAAAATAGATAATTCATCTTTCAAAAAAGCAATGAATGAAGCGATGATGGTAGCTGTTGCGGCGGTGAATAATGATTAATCAATTTTATACTAATGCTCATGTATCTTTCAGGGAATTAAGAGGACTGGACGAGCAGGGAAAGAATTCTCGCGTATTCTTGGCTTATGATAAAAACTTAGATTGTAATTTGGTTATTAAGGAGATCAAAAAAGATATCTTTGATTATGACCGTTACTTTAATGAAGCAAGAAAGCTCTATTTAAGTATTCATCCTAATATCGTTCAAATACAATACGCAGCTCAAGATAGCAGCAATGTTTACATCGGATTACCATTTTATAAAAATGGCTCAATCCATAATTTAATGAATGAAAAACCCTTAACAGTTAGTGAGATCATAAGGTACTCAATTCAATTTTTAAGTGGACTTTATCATATCCATACAAAAGGATTAATTCATTTCGATATCAAACCGAATAACATACTACTCTCTGATAGGAATGAGGCTTTACTATCTGATTTTGGTCTTGCTGAGAGGATTAATGACGCTGGATTTGCCTCACCAGATATGCTCTATAATTTACATCGTCCTCCCGAGTCATTCTTAGATGAAGAACTAGACTTTACTGCTGATATATATGAAGCTGGCGTTACTATGTACAGAATGTTAGTGGGTCATGAGCAATTTAACAATGAAGTTAACCAACTCTGCTCAACAGATAATTCTTTTGAATTGATGTCAAATGCTGCCTTCCCATTTAAAAATTATCCGTTACACGTACCGAAATCTATCATAAAAATAGTTAACAAATGTTTAGAGAAAAATAAAAAAGATAGATATCAATCGGTTCAGCAAATATTAAATGATTTATCAAAAATCGAGTCATCAGACTCTTTACATTGGCGTATACACCCAAGTGAAGAAAAAATTGAATGGATAGGAATCAAAAAAGGTGCTAAAGTTTCAATAGAGTTTGACATAATAAAAAATAAATGCTACGGCATAAAAGAGCTTTCTAACGGAAAATCCCAAAAGATATCAGAATATTGTAAGGACTCAGTTAAAGAAAGTGATATTCGCTCACTACTTACAAAGTAAGGTGATCCTATGAAAAATCGCGAGGATAAGACAATATTCCCTCGCAGACATGAGCTAGCATCAGCATCTAATTGCAAAAGAGAGGCTAGATCTCTTTCCAGTGAAGCGAGAGACATGAGAATTACACAATTTAATGAAGCATTAAAAAACATGGAAAGTTATGTGCGATTAAAGAACTAATCAGCCCTCCCCCCTCGAGGGCTTTTCCCATCACGTCCCCACCTCCCCCTGCCTCACATTCCACACCGAATCGGCCGGCATCTGGACACGGACAGATATAGACCGACCGACAGGGATATCAATCGGGTCACCATCAGCGTACCCATCCCGTACATTTCTGGCGAATACGGGTGCGTCTGCGTGCTCACGATGGTAGGTCATTAATTTGATTGAACCATCGGGCAGCACTTTGTAATCCACCCAAATTAACGGCAGTTTATTTTTACATAACGGTATCTCAACCCCGCCATCGACACCACCCCATGCGGCGTCGGCATTAAATCCCAGCACGTTTTTGATGAGGTAGACGCCCTCGGACAGGTGTTCAACCGTAGCGCCCTCAGATTCGTCGTTGGTTTCAAATTTGCCATCGCTCCAAATTTTGATGATGGGGGACGCTTTTTTTAGAAAACCGTCAACGATGGTGGTGTTACCGGTGCACCATATCATACCGCCCACTTTGGGATGGTGAATCTCTCCTGCCCATCGTTTTCCATCCCAATAATCCAAAAAAGCGGCTCCTTTTCGCACCCCCATCATGTAACGCTCACCTCCCGAATGCGATGAGACTCGAAATGCATTCAGCTCACCATTCATGAACCCTCCCGATTTAGGCATGGCATTCTCAGCGAGCTCCACCGATTTCCGTAATCCCAGATTATTCACAAACTCCGCTGTATTAGGAATATCTGCCCCGTTCTTGGATTTTTCGAGGCGGTTATCAATAGACTGATTGAGTTGAGCGATATTTTCATACAGCGCCTTAATCGACTGCAATGATACCGTCTGACCATTCGGCAATGTCACATCAACCACACCATTCTGTGACATCCATTTGTCCATGTTCTGGAGGAACAGGGTAATGTAGCTGGTGTTGGCTAAAATATGCCGGACGCCATCCGAAACAGAATCAGGAACGGTGGTCTGAATCTGGTATTTCACGTTATTCAGGGTAACGGGAATGGTATCGACCAATACCAGCTCGGTATCCGAGTTCACCGCCTGAATCATATGGTTTAAATTGTTGTTGCCTGACCGGATTAATATAATCTGTCCAGGCGCAACGCCGTTGATATTAGATATAAATTGCGTACCCGTGCCGCGGACAATAGCCGAGCCGGACACGGTGGAAATTGTGCCTTGTGAATAGAACATGGTGGGGTTCCTGTTAGACGTCGTAAAGAGCGCAGTCAATATACGGGCTGGTGAGATCTTCTACACTGATCTCAACAACCCAAGAAAGGGCACCTGATACGGCTGCCGGAACGAATTGTGTAGACTGGCCGTTGAAAAAGGCAGAAAACGAGGTGTCCCTGTATTGCAGTATGGGGAAGTCTCCAGGTGGTTCGATTGACGAGCTAATCCAGCCTGTCGTTTGCATTAACAAGGCTTTCTTTCCCCGCAATGTCATTTGTTGGTTGGTGTTGTATTCCCCCTCAATCGCCAGCGGATTTGTATCACTGGTCATCACACATTTTCCGTTCTCATCCCAGACAGCAATCCCCCAATCAGGGACGGGTTGCGGATAAACCAAGGTAAAAAGGTAAATCTCACACACCGTTGGGGTACGGGAATCTGGCGCTGACAGCTCAACATACCAGCGGCTTTTTCCACTGCTGAGTTCACCATAAGGTGCATTCTCTACACTGTCCGTATGGGCGCACATAAACGCCAGACACGGCTGTGTTGTGCTAATATGCGTATCTATCTCTTCATACCATCTGCCAATGGTAACCGATATTTTCCTGACAAAAGAAAGCGGTGTCGTTTTGGGTGTCCACCACGGGATCCCTTCATTCGTTGTTAAAAATGCGCCCCAATCCATATATCCTCACGCTGTATAATACGCAATCAGCCAGCCCTCAGCAGCCACACTGCGCCCGGTTGAAATAATGATTTGGTTATCTCTCACCAAAAACTGGCGTTTGGCATTCGGCCATTCCCCCGTTTGTGTGCACATAAACACATACGACAGCCTCAATCCCTCACTCATCGGCTCACGGGGGACAGTGAGTGCGCCTGCTGTCTGTCCGCTGTTCAGTTTCATAAATCCCGCATAAAGAAAGGGGCGGATGCCTGTATTACGCTGCCGCCCCTGCTCGTCCCACACACCAAAACCATAATCACTCATCGAAATTGTCCTATATATCCCATTGCCGCCCTGACTCGTCCGTTCTGGTCATAACACGCAATTGCCCCATTCGCCCAGCGTAACCCTGCCTGAGAACGCATGTCATTAAATTCAAAAGCACCGGTGACCGCATTAATCAAAAAGCCTGCCATGTACTGTACGTAGTTCTTTGACCTGATGGCATCAGATAAAATGATCTCCCTGATATAACCTTTATCGATAAACCCGTCCCTGATAAACACCTGACCGTTCTTCACCGCCATAAACGGCTCTAATTTACCGTTAGCCGGGTTAAAAAACGCAAAATTGTTGGCAGAAAATCCAATATACGATTCCAGACTACCGTTCTTGAATTCACCGCTAATCACCATGCCACCCGCGTTATATTTTGTCCCATTGCGGTTAATGGTGATATTCACGTTGTGGATGGCGTAACCATTGCCGGACTGGTTAAATTCCGCCTGCATTTTGCTGTTGATGATGGCCTGTTGTTCACCAAATTGCGCCTGCACCTGTTGTGCCGATTCAGCTACCGCTTTCTGCGTACTGGATATGGCCTGTTTGTTAGTCACCACATCCGCTGCCACATCCCTCATGCTGGTACGGATTTCGGTAAATTGCTGACCAAACGATTTATCCCGTTCAGCTATCGTGGTCTCAACCGTTTTGATACGGGATGCGTTAACCCCAACCGACGAATTAACCTCCGTTATTTTCTGCGCCCACGCCTCATTATCCGTTGCCCTGACTGACCAGAGTTCACTAATCTGCGCCTTACTCTCCCCGTCACGCACCATCAGTTCCCGTGATAATTGCTGTTGCGCATTGGTGAGTATGAGGGCACTTTCCGCGTTCCAGTTCATGTCGGATTGCAGGCGCTTTCCGGCTTCGGCGGAAAGGAATTGGTTACCTAATTTCTCCACTATCTCAGGGGTATTATCATCAGGTTGACCGGAACCTTCGACAAATTCCGAGCGCCCAACCGCATTAACGCTGCGGACATAGACATAATAGGTGTAACCCGCTTTTAGCCTTCTTCCCTGTACGATCCACATCGTCCCTGTGCCGAGGTATTCCGCCCTAGACTCCACATCGCGAATATCCGTAATTTGTTTATCTGAAAACCAGAATTCATACTGCGCACGGAAGCTGTTTTGCCCGCCAGAACGGGGAATAAAACCGAGACTAAAATAGCCTGGCTCCACCTCAATATAAGTGGGGGCGGGCGGCGGGTTAATCGAGAAAGCTGTGGTGACCCTCGTGCCTTTTTGACCGCGATCATTTTGTGGCACTACTGACAACTGATAGTTACCCTGGGGTAAACCGCCAAAACGGTAAAGGGTCTCTGCGGTTGATGCCGTACCTACAATCCTATCACCCATAGTCAGTTTTAACAGGAAGTCAATACCCCGTGTCGTGTAGGGGGAATTCCAGGTGGCTTCAACCTGCCATGACTCGCTATCCGGCGTGACCTCAACGGCCAGATTTTCAACGGGGGGAATAAAACCACTCACCGCGGTATCCGGCTTAGGCTCGAATTTTTCCCCTTTATCAACCACCGCCTCTTTTTCGGGAACATGCTGAACCGCGGTCACTGTAAATGTCCCATTCCCGTTATCAGCCAGACTGATAGCCCGAAACAGGCGACGACGAAGTGAAGGCAGCGTCAATGTCCAGACGCTGTAATCGGCCAGCCCCTGAGGCAACTGCTCCAGTTTAATCTGGTTACTGGCGGGATAATTCATCACAGGAAGAGACTGCGGCTGACCGCGACCATCCAATAATGAAACAAATGCCTGACCCTTTTTCGGCGGTTCAATATTGCGATCCAGCGTCAAACGGTTCGTATGCCAATCGATATGTGTGATGCGCCCCCCGATCTGCGTATCGGCGTAATCGGTATCCGCAACTTCGATAATGTCACCCGGTACATGGCGCAATCCCTCACTACCGAGGCTAAACTCAACGGTCTGGGTTTCCAGTTTTTCTGTGGCTAGAATCCATAACCCGTGGCGATGTGCCTGACCGCGGCTGGTACACCCGAACGCATCGACACGTAATACGTTGCGGCCAAAACGCGCGACCAGTTCATCATCGGAGACTTGTTCAATACTGGTTTTCCAGCCATTGCCCGGATCAATGAAACGCACCTCAACCACGGTGTGACGGGCTTTTAACGGGCTAAAGCTGTAATTAAAACGGCCATTCACCACGTTAGCGTTTGTATAAGGCCAGGCAATATCCGCGGGGCGATCCTGAATAAAGGTCAGTTGTTGGCCGTTCCATACCGGCATGATACGCATCATTGAACTCAGGTCACTGATAACCTCGTAAGCTTTGCGCAGATCCGTGATGTACGCATTGCAGGTCATGCGCGGCTCTTCGCCGCCGAACCCATCAGGCACAAACTGATCACAATACTGCCCGATAACGTACAGGGCGAATTTATCAATCTCCGCAATGTTTAACCGCCTGCCCATGCCATAGCGGGGATGTGTGAGTAAATCCCACAGCACCCAGGCGGGATTATTGGTATAGGCGGGTTTAAAGTGTCCGCTCCAGATACCCGTGTATGTGCGGGTTTCCGGGTTATAGTTATCTGGAACCTGAATAATACGCCCTTTTACCAGATAGTTACGCCGGGGAAAGCGGTTACCGAATTGCTCACTCTCAAAGGTCAGGCCAACCACTGCGGAACCGGGATAAGTCTGCGTGATATCGGTAATTTCGGTATAGCTTGACCAGAATGTTGTATTTTGCAGTTTGTCGCTGTTACTGTCCTGGGTGATCCTGACTAACCGCACACCAAACGGGGGCGGCGGAAGTTTATCGATAATGACCGCCATCAGATACGGCGAGTTGCTGCGTTTGCCACGGATAGTGACATGCTTTTCTGTCACCCAGGAGCCGCCACGCTGAATTTGTACCTGTAACTCGACCGTCGTTGGTACCCTGTCGCCATTATCTTTCACTTCAACCAACGTCTGAGTCCCAAATGTTAAACGCAAACGGTCAATGTTACGGGAAGTGATCGTTCGGGTGACTGGTGCGTTTTGCTTCACCTCTACACCGACTGGATTTTCGCTGGACGACGCGGCAAAACCATCCATTGCTGGTTGCTCCAGCGTCCCGGCAACCCACTGTGCCGTCAGGCCATTGACACTGCTGTTTCCTGATTGGTCAATAACGGGCGTGTCGTTCAAATGGACGCCCTGTAAATCACCCAGCGGTCCCTCTATCGGTCCCTCACTCACCAGATCAATAATGGATAATTTCTGCCGCGAGGTTAAATCATTGGGTGCCTCATAGGGCGTATGCTGTTTACCGCCACCTTTACCCATTTACGTATCTCCTATCTCAATGGTTTTCCCGTCACTACCTTCCATAAACCGTGTTTACCTATCTCAATGTCTTTCGCTTTGCTGTCATCCATCATCTCAACACCCTGAGAAATAACCCGTGATCCGCACATAATTTCGCCGTAGGCCACCGGTACTGGCATTCCCTGGGCAACGGCATTTTCCAGATTGCTGAAATAAGTATTCCCCCGCTCTTCCTCAGAACGCGAGAGCTTCGGGGGTTTTGGCATGGGGGTGAGCATCTGCGCCACCCCACCAAGCATCATGCCCGCCCCCATAGTCATTAAGGAGCCCGCAATAGCCCAATTCCCGGGATTCCACCAGCCGATAACGAAAATAGCCGCACCGGCAACAAACTGAAGCAGCCCGCCATTTTTACTGCCGGCAATGCGGGGCACGATATGAATCACCGCCCCCGGTGACAATGGGGCATATAACCGTTGATGCAGCTCATCAGGCTTAACATCAGAACCCGAAATACGCACCTGATACCAGCCGTCACGGAAAGCTTGTCTCAATGAAGGTATTTGCAGAAAAAGAGCATGCAACCCTTCGGCGGCGGTATGGATATTTAAGTCAAACCGGCGGCCAAATCGTTGTAAATCCCCGTAAAAGCGGACGGTTGCCAGTGTTGGTATCGCCATATCGAATGTGTGAATCGTTGCCATCGTTCGTTATAGACCTCGCGTTTACTGAGTTGATTGGGAATGTGGTGCAAAATCATCTGCCCCCCCAGGTAAATGGCGGCATGATTAGCCCGGGAACTGGCATAACAACACAGGATGATGTCGCCCGGGCGAATATCCCGTTTCACCTGACGAAAACCCTGACCAGCCAGATTATTGAGATACAATTCCTTATCCTGCCGCCACCAGTTGTCCTGCCGCTCAAAGTCCGGCAAATCGTAACCGGCCAGATGATAGGCATCACGAAATACGCCGTAGCAGTCCGTTGAGCCGTGCACGAATTCACGACCCAGCAAGGGCGGAACGCATTGAAATTTCTGAATCTCACCCTCACAGACGAGCCACCACGGCAATTGCGTCTTAAGCTGGTGAACCCGATCAGCCGCGCTTAAGTACGGCACCCCATCAGGGTGACTGTGAACCACTGCAATCACCTCCCCTTGCTGGCTGGCAAGGACAAAGTCCTCAAAAGCAATAAAGAAGTGATTTTCCGGTTCGGGGCTTTGGTTCGTGCAGGGGATATAGTGCTCCCCCGTCTCATTATGGATCACCAGGCCGCACGACTCCTGGGGCGTCATGCACGCCGCATGAGCCAGAATGTCATTATCAATCATGAAAGCCTCTTATTGGCCGAGTCGGGACGTTGACAGGAAACACCCGATACGGGCGGTATTGTTTCGCAGTTTACAATCAGAAGGACGTTTTCCGCATTTATCCGCGGCGGGGTTCGCGGTAGGGTTGCCTAATTCATCCGCCACGGGCGATCCTGTGTAACCACACTCGATGGAACGGTATTCCCAGGCGCAGATGTCGGATAAAATCACCCGGGCAGGCAGCATTAACCCCTCCGTTTCGCTGGGTGCCGCTAACTCAAAGGTTGCTGTTTCTGCATTCAGGCTGGTCATTTGCTCGATAACCCAACGGCTCACCATTTCTTGCGTGGGATCGGCGTCCAGGTTGCCATTCGGGAAGTTTTCAGCATCCAGAAAGCGAGTACTGATAACCCGGCGTATCACCCACCCACCAACAGCGCTGTCTAACCGGCTGGCAATCCCGGTCACCAGGCCAAATAAATTAGAGAGCGTCACGGTTGGACGCCCCGAGGGGCCTTTGCCATTAAACATGAAGCCTTCCCCTTTGATTGGGTACGGCTCATAAGTGTTTTTCTGCCAAATCAAGGATTGATGATGCTGATTCACGCCATCATAGAACCGATACCGACTCCCGCCAATAGGGGTTAAATCAAACTCATACAGCTCAATCAGGGCATCACCGTCCAAATCAGTGACCGCAATGCGCAGTTCTGGGGGAATATTTTGCATAATAGCATCCAATAAAAAACCCAGCGTTAAACTGGGTTTAGTTGATTTGTGAGATGAATTAATATCTAAGATCGGTTAGTGCCGCTTGGCTTTATTATTCGTTAGACTTAATACTGTGAAGCCAATATACATATCTATCTTGAAATTGCTTTTGAATTGCTTTTGGTAATCTCTTATTAAGATTATCTATTTCAGACTGATAAAAAAATTCTATTTCTTTAACTTCCTTGTCTTTGTTTGCTTTTATCAAAGTTTCTGATAATTCTTTAACCCTTTCATCCATCAACTCTATACCGTCTTTTCTTCTTTTATAAAAAAGCTTAGGCGAAATGTTGGACGGTTTAAATTTCCTAAGAGTTATTTCTTCCATTTTTTCTTGAATATCAGATCCGCAATGCTTACATTTAATTGCTTCTTCTTTTATTACCTCAGCACAGAAAGGGCATTTCACCATTCCGTCTTCTCTGATTTTTCTCTCTTCAATGCTGCGTTCGTCTTTGCGTATCACCAAGGAGTGAGGTAGAGCAACAATAAATATCAACGCACCATATAACCACCAAACAAAAAACTCTCGTCCTTTACTAGACGCAATAGCGGCGGGTATAAGTCCTAGTAAAGCTGCAATCACAATAAGATACATAGACATTTCCTTGCTCATAATGAATGATGGAATTCTAATCATTACTATCAGAAAATCAATGCAAGATCTCTTCGTTATGATGTTAACGCACAACTTCCTCAAACTCTGCGTCAATTTCGGTTCGGATGGCGCCCGATGAGGTTGACCACTTGCGGCAAATAATCTTTATTATCCGATCTTGATGTGGGGGTTTCCATAGAAAAGCACTCACACCATTATGCCGCTCAAAGAATGCCTCAACCTCATGGGCTAAGGCATGTTTCATTGATAACGAGACGGTGTACTTCTTTAGATGAGTATTGATACCATCGGGGCGGCGTTGTTCGTAGCCGTCACCGAATTTAACAGACCTGACCCGAGGCTCGGCTTCCTTTTTCATCCCCGCGCGGATTTTCCATATAAATGTTTCCATCACCCCTCCGTTATAGAGCACCACCATCTCTACGTTCATTCAGAAAATAGTCCCTGGCGCCTTTTTTGCTCATTTCATAAACGAGCTTTAATGCCTGGGGACCAATTTGTCCGTTACTGCCGTCATTATTGATGGTGATGTGGTTTTGCTGAACGAATCCAGTATCACGACCGGATAATTTAGCCACCACCCCCAATTTTCCATCTGCCCCGCGACGTAACGGGAATATTCCCTCGGGACCTGCCTCACCCATTACACCTGCGCCATGCGCAAAGGCAAACATAGTGGGGCGATTAACAATCTGTCCACTGTATGCACTAAGACTAGGCGAAGTGTATACATTCCCTTTGGCATTTGGTGTCACGCTGCCAAAGCTAAAGCCCATCGCTTCAATACCTTTGATAATAGACATTTTCACAAAGATATCGGTCAACATTTTTAAAATAGAGCGGGTGAATTCCTTGAAATTAGCCTCCCCCTCCACCAGCACATTAGTTAACTGGCTACTAAACCCATTAAGGGCAGCAGAAGCCGCATTTTGTACCTGAGAGTTAACATCAATGGCTGTATCGCGATAATTAGCCCATGCTGTTTGCGCTCCAGCGAGCCAATTAGCCCGTTTCTGATCTTCCATTTCAAAGGTTTTCTGTTGTTCCGCCAGCATATCATTCAGTCGTGGATTATTTTTATGACCGGAGAGCAATTGAGCCCGTTCCAGACCACGTTGCGCTTCGCGACTAGATTTCCCTAGATTAGCTTCAATAGCATCTCGTTTAGCCTGTTGCTGGGAGGTGTACTTATCTGCCTGATCTTGCAGACGGTTCAGTCGCTCCTGAAATGCAATCTCATCCCCGATAGTGGCCAGTTTTTCTTTTTGAGCTAAGATGCTCTCTTTGCTGGATAGCAATGATTTTTCATCCAGAGTTAGTTTACGAGTGCGAGCCGCTTCTTCGAGAATGTTAAACTGCGCTTGTTCTTTCCACAGATCTTTGCGCTGTTGGCTGATAACATCGTCAACACTTTGATGTTTCTTAAGGACTTCAAGCTGGGATTGTAAAGACAGCAAGTCGCGGGCAGCTTTTTCATCCTCACGTGTGCCTGCATCAACTTGATATTTACTTCCTTTTAGATAACCAGGCCCTCGACGGTCACGAAATTCGTGATCGATACCAGCGCGAGCTTTCGCAATATCCTCTGCCGTCCATAGTTTAGTTTTACCTTCTTTGGCTAGTCGGATATTTTCTAGTATCAATTTATTTAACATCTTGTGTTCATGCTGTCTTTTCTCTGCCCAGCTCGTCCCCTTATCAACCAACTGATTAAACTTAATCTGACTGGTGATACTGCGCTCTTGAAGTTCTGCGGACTCCTTCTCTTTCCTTATTTTGGTATCGAGTTCACGCAGTTCTTTCCTCCACTGATCTAATATTTCATTTGATATGCTGGGTGTTCCTCCATTATGACGGCGAGGGTCATTTTCTGCCGAACGGATTTTTAATAACAACCTAGCCCTGTGCTCTGCCTCAGACGGTTTAGCTCCGATTCCTATGACAGAGTCCCACATCAAATTAGCAGCACGTTTAATTTCATCAAATAATTTGGGTAATGTACCCATACTATTACGGATTTCGTCCGCACGCTCAGCCATGGCTCCACTTAATGCATTAGTGGCATAAGTAACAGCTTCCGTTATTTTTCCTTGAAGTTCCAATTCTTTAATGTGCTGGAGTACGTTAACGGATAGGTAACGATATTGCTTATTCAGAGCAACAGAACCACCATAAGGATCATCAGATAATCGGGCGAAATGTGAAACCAACTCATCAACGCTCTGCCCAGAATAACGAGAAAATTCGACAATAGATTGCCCTGCTTTACTAATATCTACATTGAGCTTAAGCCCTGCATTCATCAGCTTAATGAGCGCCTCGGCGGCAACTTCTGCCCCTGCTCCCGTTTTACTGATATTCTCTGCATAACCGATCAATTGCCCTTGCGTAATCCCTGCAAACCGCCCAGAAGCGATAACCGCCTTATTAAAATGTTCCTGTAATTCTATAGCCTGATAATAAGCCTTGGTGACACCTCCTATTCCTGTAATTGCCGCCCCCCAACCCCCGCCACGTAGTAGGCTGCCCATACCTATTGAATCAGAAAGATTCTTAAGCCCACTAATAATCGATTCATTATTTCGGTTTAAGTTATTTGTCTCCTTATTCACTTCTTTGAGTTTGTTGATAAGCGGCGTAGCCTGCTGCGTGACCCCCAATTGTGCGGCTTTCAGTTCCAGCATCTCGGTACGACTTTTCCCGACCGCCTCCGCCTTTTGCCTGAGCGTCTGAATAAAACGTGATCTTTCTTGCGCCAGTGTCACTTCTTCCCGTTTTAATGCGCCGGTCTGTGCGGTGATTTGTGACAACAGGGTCAGGTAATCGCGATTACTGACGATACCCGCCTGGGCTTCCCGGTGCAGGCGCGAGCGCAACGCCCGTAGTGCTTCCAGTCCCCCGCCCAGCTTTTTAATGCTGTCCAGTTGACGGAAATAGGCTTCCGTGGCCGCATCCTGCTGTTGTTTGCGGGCGCTGGCCGCCAGGGATTTAGCCTGGTTCTGTTGTGCCATTTTCGCCGCACGCTGCTGAATGGCGATCACTTCACGCTCGGCATTGCGGTACTCACGCACATAACGCTCAATCACGTGCTCTTGCTGGCGGTCAAGTTGCTGTAACGTTTTAGCGGCACTGGCCGTTGAGTTTTTTATGGATTCAGCCTGTTGCTGCGCTAATTGATCCAGGCGGCGGGCACTGGCATCCGCCCGCTCGGCATTTTGTTTCAGGTGACGCTCAACGCGCCCCATCTGTTCTTTAAACGCGACACTGTCAACCGTGAGGTCAACCACCAGATCCGCGATTTGCTGGCTCATATCTGACTCCTCCCGCGATACCTTCCCCCGCTGCCATCAGCATCTCGTCATCCATCTCAACGGCGGGGGCATCACGCTGTAGTAAACTAAAGTCCGGCATCGTGACCGTGGATGTTTCCCCCAGCATTTGAACCAGGGTGTAATTCAGCCCGGCAAATTCCATATCCAGCAACTGGGGACTAAAGGGCGTCTCACCGAAATACCGCAGCCAGTCCCCCAGTTCCGACGCCGATATCTCACTTAACAGCCGGCGCCAGTCAGCCCGCCGGAATTCATGGGCCAGACGCAGGATAAACTGACGCTCACGGGTCACGACTTTTCCAGCGGTTCCGCCGTTGCTTCTGTGGTTTCCTCATCCCGCGTCATATCACTGAGCAACAACACCTGTTGCGCAGCGGCTTCCAGTGCCTTAGGTGACCAGCGGGATAACACGTCCCGATAGAGAGCGTCTATTTCCCTGGGTCCCCCTTCGGCATGCCAGAGCGAACGGGACACTAACCACGCATGGGATTCCACATTCATACGGGCAAAGAACACTGTGCGTTTCGCCTCGTCTTCCGGTTGCGCCTGCTCTGACTGCAACACTAAAAAATCGAAATATTCGATACGCTGTAGCGCGGACAGTTCAGACAATGACAGTGTCATGCCGCCATAGGTAAACTCACCTTGTTTTAAAAACATACCTGTGCTCCTTATTCGTTATCTTTTTTCACCGGGGTTTTGGGCTGAATTTCTTCCGCCAGGACAGGACGGCCGCTATTGGTCACCTTGATGGTGCGGGTGATGACTTCCTTCACCGGAATGGTTTTACCGAGCGAACTGACCCAGCCCTTAAACACATCAACCGCCCCGTTGGGGTAGCGAATACGATAAAATCGCACATCACCGGCGTGAAACCATGCCAGCAAGTCTTTCTGTCCCTGCTCGCCCGGTTTCCACGCCAGCGTAATACTGGCTTCACCGGCGGATTTTTCCCCCTGCGCCGTCGCCTTCCAGTCGGCATCTTCATCATCCAGATAGGTGTCGTCGTAACTTTCTGCACTGATTTCACCCGGCTGCAATTCCTTGATCTTAGCTAAGCGTGTCCACGGTGTGTCGCTGAACGGATCTTTAAGTGGGTCGCCCTCCCCGCTAAAAATCCACAGCGTGGTGCCCGCCCCTTTAACGGGCTGGAGTGGATTAGGTATCACCATACTTTATATCCTTACATTGAATAAATTAATTGATAGGAGAGGTCAACCGACCCCCAGAGTCCCATGTCATCATCCCGTTGGTAGTCATACCCGATGGGTGACATCGCGTCGATAAGAGCACTCAAGGCAGGAATGTGACGCAGTGCCGGATACAGGGTGTTTTCCACCCACTTATCCAGCTCAGAATCAGGCTGGCTGGCTTTCAAAAAGAGCTCAATGTGCAAAACCACCTGCCATTGGTCTTCATCCACGGCGTTGTCGGTTGATTGCGCCTCGGTGAGATACACGGCAATGGCCGGAAACTCCTGCTCATCGACAAAAAAAGGGCGGCCATCAAATACCGTTGCGCCGTTCGCGTGGGGCGCCAACGCGGCAATGACCGCTTGACGGATCGTACTGTGTTTACTCATTAGCGTTTCCCCTGAATATACAGCCGGAGCTGGTGTTTTAAGGCCGCCGCCAGCTCTTTAGGCATATCCGTTTGCAGCAGTTTTTCCGATTCTTCCCGGTATGCCTTCGTCAGCGGCGTCACCAGGGGGATTTTCACTACATCAATGGGATAGCGTGCCGGCCCCTGACGCTGCAAAATATGCCAGCGTCCGTTGGCCAGCCGCTGAATAAAGGCATTTTTGAACGTGAATCGCCCGGCCTTTAAGACACTGCCCCGGCCAAATGGGGTTCCTTTTCGCCGTGAGAGTTGCAGCCGGACATGACCCAGGGCAATTGCCGGTAAGTTTCCCCGGTTCACCACCAGCCGTGCACGGGGTGGGGTGCGGTGAGAGCTCGCCCGGCGAAAGCGGACACGTTGTCGAATTAATTTTTGTGGGATCCGGGTCTCCCGTGCGACCCGCTTCACACTGCGACTCATGGTACGGGCAGCAACCCGGTTGACCGCCTGCGCTGTCGCGGTGGGCACCAGCCGATGACTTAATTGGTTGAGATTTTTAATCGCCTGCTCAACACCTTGCATAATCCCTCCTATTCCACCCAGATATGAGGCTTATGGTTAAAACGCTGGTGACGGGTCACAACCCGCGTTTCCCCATCGACCACCACTTCATCATCACGCCGCGGATGATACGCGGATGAGAACACCACGTAGCTCACCCCGTCACCGCTAACCGGTCCCATCTCGGGAATAAATTGCGCCTCAAGCGCCGGATACGGTACGCCATTAATGCGGATAGTTTTTCCCATCCGCCGGGCGGTCACCGTATCCATATGCTGGCGCAGTCGCTCAAACGCCGTCATGTTTTAACCCTGTGCTGTCACAGTCGGGATATGCACATTCAGTTTGACTGCCACGGTCTCATCCGTCGTCTCGGCATCCGCCCAGACCACACCAATAGTCGCCCCCGTCTCAGAAACAATCGTGTCTTTCACCGCGGCCGGTTGTCCTGCTTTCAGTGCCATCCCCGCTTTTTTGTTGAGCAGGAAGACCCCAGCCGCAAAGCCATCCCCGGTCTCGTTCGGTGCAATATCGGTGATAGCGACTGCCGCCAGTGCGCCAACCAAAACCACCTGACCACTCAGGATGGGGTCTTTCGTTGTGTTTGTGATGGCGATTGTTGAGCCCTGCTGTAAATAATTTTTAGCCATAGTAACCTCACAGGCTCCAGCCGGAGCCTGATTTCAGATAGAAAAAAAGCCCATACGGGCATTGAAAGGAATACGCAGTGATTATTTTCCGGTCACTTTCACCAGACCGCGATAGTCCACGGGCGCCACGCCGGCATCAATGCGCACTTTGGTCGTGACCCCGTCAGAGGTAAAGCCCTCCTTCTGATCAATGTAGGGCGTATCAATGCCGTTGAGGTACGCGACTTCAATGGTATCGGTGCCTTTGGCGGCCAGCATATACCAGTCCTTTTCGCTGGCATCATCCAGGCGCGGCTCAGCAATGATTTCCGCCAGATTACGGATCGGGTTGATAATATTGGCGTTAACGTCCGCCCCTTTGACACTGCCTGACCCGACCACCTGAATCGCCAGCGTTTCCAGTGCAGTTGGCACCAGCATAAAGGCCGGGCGAATATTCAACGCCCGTTCGCCGTCTTTCTGGCGTCGCATAGCCTGACGACCTTGGCTGATCGTGTCCACATCGATAGTCCCGCTCAGCAAGTTGTTGTGCGCCTCACCGAAGAGCGCGTCACCATCACTTAACGCCGGATTATCTATCAGGGTGGCATACACCAGATCCCCGATAGTGGCCTTGGCTGCCCGGCCTAACTTCATCGGGACATCCGTCAGCATATTCATGTCATCATTAATGATCGCCTGCCGGGTAATGCTGAACAACTCACCGTAGGTTGCTAATGCGATGGTCGCCCCTTTATCACCCAGCGTAACATACTGGTATTCTGCCCCTTCACGTACCTGGCGCAGTGACGGAAACGCACCGATACCCACCCGGTGAGCGGTTTTAAAGTCACTGAGCTGCCCTTTCTTGACCCATTTCTCAAACGTTTCTTCCGCCGATTCCCAGCCTTGCAGGATGGATTTGTGGGCGACATCCAGCAGGATATGGCCAAAATCCGACGTACTGTGGGTGAAGGCCTGTGCCACCATCTGCATCGGGTTGTAGGTGGTCACCCCAATTCCCCGCTCAGTTAATGACATACGGGCCAGTTCACGCAAGGTCATTGCGTTATAGGGGTTATCCTGTTCATAATGCTCATGGCCGGCGCGCGCCATCAGCGACTGACGCACCCCATCCCCCACAAAATTACCGTGGTGGGCGTGAATATGGGCATGGCCCTGTTTGTCGGACGGGGTGGATTCGTTCCCCAATGTGGCCAGTAACTTATCTTTGGCTTGGGCGACAGTGCATTGCGCATCGGACAGACACGTAATCATCAGATCCGTGTGCTTGCCGCCAAACAGGGCAAACACGTCCTTGATGCCGCTGAGTCGCGCCTGTTCGTCATGCTGAGGCTGGGATTGCGGCACATTAACCGGTGCGGATTTCTCCGGCTGCGTGCTGTTTTTCGGGGTAATGTGATTTTTTAATGCATTAGGCATAGCTGTAAATTCCTCGATTCGTTTAGATGTAATACATGCCATGGCGTTAACGGGTTCCGTGAGCTGGTCAGCAAATCCATGTGCCAGGCATTCTTCCCCTGACAGCCACGTTTCTTCCCCCAGCATCTGGGCGATTTCTTCGGGAGACTTGCCGGTTTTGGCTGCATAAGCCGGGATGAGCACATTTTCTAATTTGTCCAGCAAATCAGCATAATCGCGCATATCATTAGCATCCCCCCATGAGACACCCCACGGTTTGTGGATCATCATCATGGCGTTTTTCGGCATCACCACCGTATCCCCCACCATGGCAATCACGGATGCCATGGAAGCGGCCAATCCATCAATGTAGACGGTGATCGTGGCTGGGTGGTTTTTCAGTTGGTTATAAATGGCGATCCCGTCAAAGACCTCACCGCCCGGCGAATGAATATGCAGGTTGATATGCGCCAGGTTACCGAGCGCCATCAAATCTTCGGTAAATCGCCGGGCGCTCACCCCCCAGCCGCCGATTTCATCGTAGATATAGATATCTGCGGCTTTTTCACTGGTTGCCTGCATGCGGAACCAGTTTTTCATTGTCGGCGCGGCCGTCATTTGGGGTTTCATTGTCGTTATCCGTTTGCTGTGGGGCATGCTGCCCTCCTCTGTCATTGGCGGGATCGGTATCAAATACCAGCCCTAACCGGTCGTTTTCGTCAATTTCCGCTTTCCGGCGGCGCTTGGTATCCGCCGGATTAGAGCCGCGGGCGCGTACCCATTCACTCTCGGTGGCTCCCCCGCCCCGTAACAATATCCGCCATGATTCCGCCTCTTTTTTCGGGTCAATCCACGGCATAACTGGACCGCTATAGACCGCATTAAAGAGGGAGTGCGGGTTTATCCCCGGCGGCACAGTGATCACGCCGGCGGCAATCGCCATTTTTAACCAGCGGCGGTACATCGGGCGAGTTATTGCGGCAACAAACGCATCCTGCAAAATACTGTAGCCTTCGAATGACTCCACCAGTTCCTGACGCTGGGCGCTGTAGGTGCCGTTATAATCCCGGGCAATACTGGAATAACTGCCCCGACTCCCGGCCGCCACCGCGCGTAATTGTCCGTTACGGAAGTGGTGCAAATTGGTATTAGGGCGGTCAGACTTAATCATGCCGATTTCTTCGCCGGCTTTGAGATTGTCGTAAATGATACCGGGCTGAATATCAATGTTTCGTGGGGCATCCTCATCCCCGTCATCGAACATCGCCGGTTCCCCTTTTTTGATATACATTCCCAGCGCTGCCGCAATACGCGCCGCAGTCAGTTCAGCATCCTCATACTCCTTCAGGGCGCTTAACCGCATCAGTATCCCGGACAGCAGGCTGTTTCCCCTGACCTGGTGTAACCGGCGCATCAGTTTCAGGTGCAACATATTGTCCGCATCTAGCGTCTTGATATCACCTAACACTGCCCCGGATAATGGCAGCTTTTGATACACATGGTATTGCGTCGGCCTGCCCCAGGTATTCAGCGTCACCCCCTGACAAATTCCCTGCCCCGTATCATTCATGTCTAACGGGACAAAATCGGGCTCCAGGGCTTCAATCCAGAAAGGAATATTCGCGGTGGGGGTGAGATCGGGGGCTTTACCCTGAACCATCTGGGCAAACACTTCACCATCACGCAGCCAGGTTCGTACCAATAAACGCTCCAGAACCGGACGGGTGAATTGCCCGGTGACCTCCGGTGACACAGACCACGCCGACCAGGCCTGGCTGATCTGGGCGGCTAACGCATCCGCGACCAACCCTGTGAGTAACAGTGGTTGTGGCTCAACGATGATACCTTTCGCCCCGACAATGCGTTCTTCCAGTTTATCCAGCAACCCAATCACCAAATCGTGATTATTATCCAGCCAGCGCGCCTGCTCCCGTAGCGAGCGCCCGCCAAATTGGGTCAATTGATTGGCGTTCCGGTTCTCCCGTCGTGCCCGGTGTGTCCGTGAGGGTATAGCCGCTTCATACGCTTTAATGGTCAGCCGGGAACGTAAGCGCGCCGCTTTCCAGCCAGGGGAAATTACACCAATGACGTTATCTAAGATGCCCATCAAAACCTCGCTAGTTTATACATTGGCGTGCCTTTTTTGCGCCTTTTCAGCGCACTTAACCGCTGTTCCCAACGCTCCCGCCCTTTCACAATTTCGGTGAGATTTTCCAGTGTCATTGACTGACCATTAAAGGTGAGGGTCTTGCCTTGCAATACTGTTTTTTCCGCGTCCAGATATTGCTGGATCATGTGTTCAATCTCTTCTTGCGTCATACCCAGCCTCCGTGATTGGATATCGGTGCCCACGCAGAAACCCCGGATTCACGCGCCTGAGGCGGTGACGAGGGGGGTGTCATGGGTGGGGGGGTTATTTCAGGGGGATCCATTGGGGAAGATAACGTGGTCGCCGATAGGTCAGGTAATTGTGCCCATCGGGGCGGTTTTTCCCAGTTGATCTTCTCGTAGCCCTGAATAATCACCAGGGCATGGGCGTAAACCATCAGGTCAAAGGCTTCGTTGGCCCCCTTGCCGGGCTTTTTCCATTTCCCATCAGTTCCCCGCTCTTCATAAGTGAGTTCATCGTAAAAGCCCTCAGGCAGCCAGTCAGGAAAGTGAATATAATTAGGTCCCGCCCTGTCACGGCCTAATGCGGCGGCGATCCGGTCTTTCAGTTCGTTGGTCTGCAACAAATAAATGGGCACATCCCCCCGCGCCCTGGCGCGACGCGCTGAACGCTCGGTATTGTCCGGGTAGGACTGAGTAATGAGCTTCCCTCTGGCATGCCCATCCCCTTTGAACAGAAAGACTTTTCTCCCGATACCGTCACGCCGACACTGTCGCCAGAACTTATACGCATTATCGGTCACGCCTTCTTCACCGCCGGAGTCAACCGCCATGGCCTGAATTCCCATCCTGATATCAGGTTGTTCCTGTAGCGGGTAGGTTTTATCCAGCACATCGGTTCGCAATAATGTCCAGTCTTCGGTATACGAGGCCGGGTTAATGCGCTGGGCTTCGCCGTCGTCATTGAACCGGAGTGATCGGGTGATATCAAAACGGTCAACCACCCAGCGTTCCCCTTTTTCGCCGTAGCCAACGACCTGAACCACAAAGCGGCGTTTTTTGCCCCCCTGTACGTCAACGGCGGCCACCAGAAAGCGGATCCCTGTCGGGACGCTACCCCGTATCCATTCTTCCGTACGCGCCCTCAGTTCATCTCCCTGCCGTTGTTCCTGGGCTATCTTGGACAGGTAAGGCAATCCCCAATCGGTGTTAATGACGGTTTTCAGTGTTTCCTCACTGCCTGTCAGTTCGTATTCCTGTTCAGCCGTCAACAACTTATAGACCAGTTGCTCCCAGGTCTGGTACGCTGCGGCGGGGCCTTCCATCCAAAACGACGCAATACGGGACTGACGGGCGTGCCCACTGATATTCCCGTGTTTGTCTATCTGTTGCCCCTCAATTAACCAAATACCCTGGTTGTTCAATGCCCGCTTTAGGGTGGGTTCCAGTATTTTTCCGCAATGGGGACACTGCAAACGTGCCGCCTGACTGGCGATCACGGGGTCGTTATGGAATTGATAACCCGTCATATGATCTTTGATGGGCTGAAAATATTCCCCGCAATGAGGGCAAGGCCAGTACCAGCGACGACGATCCCCCCGGTTATACAGTGATAAAATCCCGGTGGTTGGCGGCGCTTCGTGCGGGAACGCCCGGCGCCATTTGGTATCCGAAATATCCCGCCCGGGTGAACTCTCCACCAGGGTCATTCCCGCCGACATAAAGGTGGTGGTTCGCTTGGAGGCCAGGGAAAACGCATCCCCTTCACCGTCCACATCTTCGGGAAAGCGATCATAGTCAGTCAGGGCAACAAACCGATAATCCGATGACGACATGATATTGACGGACGGCCAGCCGATTTTTAAATAATTCCCCGCCCGGAATGTCTTGTCGTGGACGTTATTGTCATTCGTCCTCGGGCTGAGGCGCCGGGCAACCGCCTGACTGGCACGAAATGCCCTGTCCAGCCGCTTCTTGGAGTGCTCGCGCGCTTTCTCTTCTGTCATCTGAATTAACAGAAAATCCGCTGGATCACAGACGATGGTATAAACAATCCAGCCATCCACCAGTGCCAGTGATTTTCCCGTTCGGGCGGGACCCACAAAAATCACGGCGTCATATTGTCGTGAGGTTAAACAATTCATGGGTTCAATAATGTACGGGGTTAAGGAATCATCCCAGGGAACAGAACTGCCGCCCCCCATCGGCACCCGCATGTATTTTTTTACTGCCTCAGCGACCGGCATTCTGCGCGGGGGCTTTAGTAACACGGACACATCGCGCCGGATTGCCGCCGCGGAGGCATATTGTTCAGTCATTCAGTTTCATCCTCTGCGCTGGCAACTTCGGCGGCCAATAATTCACGCAACTCGTCAATGGCCGCCTGAGCTTCGGCTATCTGCTGTGCTGTCCACCCTTTATCCCGTTCCAACCTGTCCGGCCAGGTATCCAATATCTGGGATATGGCTTTTGCCATCACGGCCATTTCCCGGTGAACCTCGGCGGACGGGACCAATTGTTTTAGTGTGGTTTCCAGTTTTATTCGTTCATTTTCAGACTGATACCAGTCTTTTCTGTCTTTGGGGGACATCGTGGCAGGATCCTGAATTCCTTCGGTGTCTTTGTGGGTATCCGTACCGAAAATAGCGGGCCCAATATCCCGTAAGGCATAAACAGGGTTTCCCCTGACTGTGTTAGCGATGGGAACATTGGCCTCTAACAACCGTTTTCTGACTGTGCCGCGGTTTAAGCCAAACGCCTCAGCAATCTTAGCCACGCTCCAGTTGTAGGCGTCCCCCAGATTGCTGATGTTGGACATTGACACCCCACTCTGTCAGGTGAAAACTGATATTTTTATTTATTATCAGATAGATATAAGACATTGAGGTGACAACTCATTTTTAAAATTGTCACCGCAATATTGATATTTACAATACAAATCAAATGGTTATCTCACCTGCTGCTGACAGCATGGAAATTGGAAAATGAGCCGTTTCCCGCGAGTGCGCCGCCCCGTGGTCAAGGCACCCCCTGAGGAGTACCTTTGGTGATAATCACATTACGAAATCAGTTAATGAAACTGCCATCACCACGCTGAAAACAGTCCGCCGCGCTCACTCTCACGCACAACGAACTGGCGCAGCTCTTCCCGCACTATCTGGCGAATGTGATCATCATCAGGGATAGTTGCTCTGAGTTTCTTCTCTGAGTCATAGATCTTAAATCTATCAACAGCAATACCTATATCTACTGACAGTGTCATACCTGCGTCATAGCGCCGACCATGAATGGGATCCATCAGTTCAGCGATATGCACTAACTGAGATGCCAGTTGGTTTAATGCCTCGGTGTCATATTTGATACCAATGGTAAAGATGCCCTGTAACATTGTGTTCCCCATTATTCAGAATAATTAACTGGTCGGGTTGATATAACCCCGACAAATTTTGTACTGTGGTGATATAAAATGCTGAGAAAATGTTCAGAAAGTGATTTATCGGACATTGGACGATAATCGGACTTTGCAGAATTTTGTATCATCATCGTCTTGCGTACTTACTCGCCCACGCCTTGGCAATGTCCAGACAGTCATCAAACAGCTTACCTTTCCTGCTCGCTGACGCTGAACGGCGGTAATGTTCTTTTGCCCGGTCACTCGCCATCCCTGCTATAGATGAAGAAAAGCCGAGCTTGGTTAACTCGGCCTGTACGTTCTTCTCGATAAATTGTTCGTGGTTCATGCGGGCTCTTCCTCGTCGGGAAAATCACCGAGGTCACACAGCTTAAACTGGATAAGGTCTTTCACCAGTTGCTCGGCTTTCTTGATGGCTTTCTTCTCTTTCTTGCGCAGGGTCATCAGGCTACTGCCTTTCTGCCCGTGTTCAGCAAATGAGAACTTTTCAGCCTGAGCCACTCGGTCTTGCATTTGTTTAATGGTCAGATCCGTCAGTCCTGAGAAATCCATCAGGTTAATATCTTTGCCGCCTTCCAGTTCTGTCATGTGGTCGAACACCTGAGCCTGTAGCTCATAGCTGTAGCTCATTGCCATCAGACAGGCTTCACGCTTAGGGAATTTGTATATGTCACGTTCAACCTGACCACCCGTGCCGTTAATATAAGAGTCAACTGCAAAAAATTTTTCAGCTGCCTCCCCTAACACTTTTGGCACTTTCTTCATAAAGCTACGATGCTCAAGCTTTCTGTATTTTTTACAGGGGAATGAAAATCCTTCTGCCTCTGCTTTAGCCTTCCTGTCGGCATTGATGTAATCCACCATTTCCAAACTGGTCATAGTGGGCGCTTCTGTTACAGGAAGATTTTCTTTATTAGTTTTGACTAATTTCATCGGGTATTTTCCTTATAGAAAGCCGAACCTGTTCACACAGAAAAGCCGCCCGCAGAAATACCCTATTAATAACGGTTTTCTCAGGCTCGACTTTCTGTAAGGCTCTGCGTTTTTATTGATATGCGTGTGAATGCACGGTGAAATTCAGATATAAAAAATGCCACCATCCCGTGTGCGTTGAGTACGCGATGGGAACGGGTGGCAGCATGGGTTATTTCTGTAACCACTCAAGGGAATGGGCACAGAAATATTTCATTTAGTTTCAGTTGTTAACCAATTGTTAAGCATTATTCGCTTGTTATTGGGCGAAAATAGGTTTATGGGATTATATGTTGTTGCAGTAATGTTAATTCAAACGAAATGGGGAGAATAATAAAATGAAAAAATTCATTCTGCTTTGCCTGTTGGCAGGCGTGACTCTTTCCGCTTCAATGCAGACTTATGCTATGGTCTGCTCGATTTTGGTAATCCCTAAAATGCGTGAAGCCTGTGTTGCTCAGTGCGAAGCAGCACACCCAGGATGGTTAAACAAAATAGCCTGTGTGTAATAAAATCGTAGGACGGTAGCACTTCCGCCGTCCTCTTATCAGTCACCCACACCACACCCTAACCTGCTCCTGCCACCCCAGCATCATTTGCTCTGAGGTGGCAATTTGTCATTTTCAATTTCCCGTATTGCCCGTTTATCCAGATTACATTGTTCAATCACCGTTAATAACTGCTCATTCAAAATAAGACTGTCACTCCATGTCATTCTGTCAGGGATGGCGGGAGGTAAACAATCAGCGAGCAGATGTGCCGGAATGGGTATCGGTGGCACCTGAACGTATTCTGTTTGCGTGTTGCTGCAACCGGATAACAACCCCATCAGGAACAAGGCGATGGGCGCAATCATGACTAACAACCACCGTTTTGATGGCCGCCTGCGTTTTCTCAGAATCCACGGCTGACCGCTGTCGGTTTTCGCTATTAATGCGTGAGATGTCATTGAATAACCTGATAGAGTGGTAGGCGTTATCGGTGATGAACTGCTGGCGTTGATTCTGCTGGGTCAGTGATTCACTCTCACCCGTCAGCCGCACGTTCTCTGCATACACCGAATAGAGGGAATATACGGCTGAACCCATCAGCGCGATAACTACAATAACAGCGCCAAATTTTAATTGCCATTTCATGGCCGCCTACCAACAAATTGATTGTATTTACCGTTTAAAAAACACAAACCAAGTACAATCGGCATCAAAATAACCAGTAGTGGCCACATGAATGACATTAATAAAACGACACCGAATTCCTCCGGATCGTTAGCTCGTTTTCCTATCAATGTAATAATAATGAATGCTGCAATAAAACCGATAACGTAAATTATTGGAGCCAGAATAATACCCATCGTTCAATTCCTCATAGCAGTTCAAACGCCCGTACGAAGATGTCATCAGAATAAGGTTGCTTGCCGTTCTCCATCTGGATCATCGCCTTAGTCAATGCTGTCATGATGGATTTGTCGTTAACATCAATCACGGCATGACTGGATACACCGACTGTT
>NZ_MKGR01000090.1 GCF_001908095.1 Xenorhabdus thuongxuanensis
CGGACGGACGCCCAGCGCAATCAGATAATGGGCTAGCTGATTAGCGCGGCGGTTCAGTTCGCCATAGCGAATAGTTTGCCCTTCAAATACCACGGCGGGGGCATTGGGTTGTTGCTCTGCCAGCGCTTCAAATTGAGGGTGGACTAAGGTGTTTGGTGGGAAATCCATCTGTGTGGCATTGAAATCTGCCAGCAATTGTTGCTGCTCTGTTTGTGGCAACATAGGTAAGTTTCGGATCTGGGTTTCTGGAGATGTCAGGGCAGCTTCTATCAATACCATGAGACGAGATTGGAGGGCTATCACTTCAGCACGACTCAGGTAATTGGGTGAAAAATTAAATTCAAGAGTGAACGGTTTATGGGCATCCTCACTGTTAGCAAATGCATATTGGTGGACAGCGATAACAAGCGGGAACGGTGCACCACGTTGTATTTGGCAGTATTTGAGTGTGGCGTCGGGTATATCGGCGTTCACATCTATCCACTCAAATGACAGCATGATATCGAATAACTGAGCACGTCCGGTCTGCTGCTGGATTTGTATAAGCCGATTGATTTCTGCAATTGGCAAGCGCTGACGTTTGTAGCAACGGCGCAATTCTGCGGCAGTTTTATCCATCACATCAAGGAAAGTATCATGGGGTGAAACGGTTATACCAACTGGAATCACCGATGAAAACATCCCCACCGTGCGTTTTTGTTTGTTGTTTTTACGGTTATGTACGGGAATACCAATAACAATATCTTCATCTTCGGTATGATTTGTCAGCGAGTAAACAGTACGTGAAAAATATAGCTAAATCATATTAATATGACATAATATCTAAACCTAAGATGACAAGGCATAAAATGAGATGGGTTACAGCTTAGATTTTCGAAAGAGAGTATTGGCATACAAAGACAAGC
>NZ_MKGR01000091.1 GCF_001908095.1 Xenorhabdus thuongxuanensis
TAATATGACATAATATCTAAACCTAAGATGACAAGGCATAAAATGAGATGGGTTACAGCTTAGATTTTCGAAAGAGAGTATTGGCATACAAAGACAAGCATTCGTTGACTTTCGAACAAACGAGTGCCCATTTTGAAATCTCTATGCGCACCTTGTTCCGGTGGTGCAATAAGATAGAACCTTGCATGACCCGCAATAAACCCGCCACGAAAATCCCTGATGCGGTGCTCATGGCGGATGTCCAAAATTTTCCCGATGACTATCAATGGGAAAGAGCAAAACGTTTAGGTGTCTCACAATCGGCTATTCATTATGCTTTGAAACGGCTTCGGATCACCCATAAAAAAAACGCTCCAACACCCTCGCGCTGATCTTCAGGCTCGTCAGGCATTTATCGAGCGCATTCACGACTATGAGCGGGCTGGCAGGCCGATTGTGTATTTAGATGAAAGTGGTTTTGCTCAGTCGATGCCACGTCAACATGGCTATTCGGAAAAAGGGTTACGCTGTTTTGGTTCGCATGACTGGCACGCAAAAGGCCGTATCAACGTCATTGGTGCCATTCTCGAAAATATCTTCGTCACCTTAAGCTTGTTTACCGAGAATATTAATGCCGATATTTTTTATGCGTGGATGACGCAAGATTTGCTGCCAAAGCTTCCACACGGCGCCGTGATAGTGATGGACAATGCATCTTTCCATAAACGGAATGGCACGGCACAAGCGATAGCAGACAGCAGATGTCAACTGGAATGGCTTCCCGCTTATAGTCCGGATTTGAACCCAATAGAACACAAATGGGGCGGAGCAAAAGCGATCAGGAGGCAAAAAAGATGTTCAGTTGATGAGTTGTTTACAGAGCATATTGAATATGTCAGGTTATGTTGATTCTGCTATA
>NZ_MKGR01000092.1 GCF_001908095.1 Xenorhabdus thuongxuanensis
CATCGCCCCGCTTACTGATACCGAGCTGTCTGACTTTTCCGCCACTGCTATGTTCTTTGGGCACGAGTCCCAGATAGCTGGCAAAATGACGGCCATTCTTAAATTCTTGACTGTCACCCAGTGCTATCTTCAGAGCTGATGCCCCTAATGGCCCGATACCCGGTAATGTCAACAGCCGGCAAATATCTGCATTTTGAGCATTCAGATGTTCAAGCCGTTTATCCAACCCTTTCAGGCGCTGCTGAAGGCCTTTCAGTTCAAACAGTAATTCCTGAAATAACTGGCGGCTCAAGACCGTTAATTCATTTTCGGCATTTTCCAGATGTTCAGGTAAACATTGCTCTACCTTGTGAGCACTTTCAGGCATGGCAATACCATACTCCAGCCCCAGTCCGCGTATTTGGTTAATCAGCGCAGTCCGGTTTTTCATGAGACGCTGACGAACCCTGTGTAGACATTGAATATCCTGTTGTTCTACCGTTTTTTCCGGCACATACCGCATGCCCGGACGACTGTCAGCTTCCACAATAGCAATCGCATCGTTTTTATCGTTCTTGCTGCCCATTCGAAAAGGCGTGACATATTGAGGACTGATTTGTTTGACTTCATGTCCAAGCTGTTTGAACTGGCGGCTCCAGTAATTGGCGCTGCCACAGGCTTCCATGACAATTCTTGAGGGTGGCTGTTGAGCAATGAAAGCGGTGAGCTTGTCACGAGACACCATTTTGTTCTGAATGAATTTTCCGGAAGAAGACACGATATTTAATTGAAAAACTCGCTTTGCCAGATCAATTCCGATAATTTGTTCCATGGGACACCTCTTCATATTTTGCTGATGTATTCAGCATGGCTCACTGGAGCCGATTTGGGGAGGTGTCCATTTCATTA
>NZ_MKGR01000093.1 GCF_001908095.1 Xenorhabdus thuongxuanensis
TAGGGCGTGTTGATGTTTTGTGAGGGATTATTAGACAGCATGATGATTTGGTATAATTACTTTCGCCAAAAAACAACCAGACCTCACCATCATGCCGCGAACTATGTTAACAGATCTCCAATGGAATAAGCTATCTGCGTTAATGCAACATGCGGGTTGGATTTATCACAAACCTGAACACCGTTTGACCGTTGAAGGCATTCTTTACCGAATGAGAACGAGCGTTCCCTGGCGCGATTTACCGCCAGAATTCGGCAAATGGAATAGCGTCTTTCAACGTTTCAATGCGTGGTCAAAGAAAGGGGTTTTACAGCTCATTTTCAAGTGGTTATCTGGGTTTGCTGATAGGGAATGGTTGTTTATTGATGGGAGTATCGTCCGTGCTCATCAGCACAGTGCCGGAGCGGCTTCAGATGATGATGAGGCGATTGGCAAAAGTTGTGGTGGACGTTCAACCAAAATTCATTTGGCCGTCGATAGTTATGGATTGCCTGTTCATTTTGAATTGTCCGGGGGACAAGTGCATGACATTGTTCATGCTGAAAGTTTAGTCGAACAATCGCCCCCTTCGGACTTTGTGATAGCTGACAAAGGGTACGACAGTCAAGCTTTCAGAAATCATATTGAACAGCAAGGAGCAACGCCGATTATTCCCTACCGGAAAAATAGCCGAAAATCGGATAAACAGATTGATAAATGTTTATATCGTTATCGTCATTTGGTGGAGAATGCGTTCGCTAGGGTTAAACATTTTCGTGCAATAGCAACAAGATACGATAAGCTTGAACGGAATTACGCCAGTATGTTGGCTCTGGCGTTTATCATTGTCTGGTTGCCCATGTGGGCTGAATGAATTATGACCTTAAAACATCAACAGACCCTA
>NZ_MKGR01000094.1 GCF_001908095.1 Xenorhabdus thuongxuanensis
AGAGCCCATTCGGAATCTTTTTTGAACGTAATTGTTTTTCCTGTATTCTGTCCGCCCAAATAAGATAAGTGCCTATATAAGTGACCTGCTGGAATGAGAAAAACCTACCCGAGTGATATCAGCCGAGAAGCCTTTCAAAAAATTGAACCCTTGTTGCTCAGCAGCCGAAAACGTACGCGTCCTCGGAAAGTCGATGTGTATGAGGTGTTTTGTGCCCTGCTGTATATCCTCAAGAGCGGTTGTCAGTGGGATATGCTCCCCAGTGATTTCCCCAGCAAAAGTACCGTGTATTACTATTTCAAACTCTGGAAAGAGAAACCGTCAGAAACAGAACCTAGCCTGCTGGAGCACGCATTAAAAAAATCGGGTTGGCGAGGCCCGTATCAACTCTGGTCGGAACGCTAACACGACGTTTGTGATCGTCGACGCACAAAGCGTTAAGAACACAGATACAGCGCGTGAGAAAGGCTATGATGCCGGTAAAAAAGTGTCTGGCATCAAACGCCATATCGCGGTAGATACTCAAGGTTTACCTCACGCAATAACCATCACCACGGCAAATGTCACGGACAGAAAAGGGGCACAGGAGGCTTTTACGCGGCACAAAAAGTCACTCAGTTGGGTGAAAAATGTTTTAGCCGATGGCGGTTATACGGGAGAAACCTTCGCTGAGAACGTGCATCATATACTCGGCGCGACTGTCGAAGTTGCCAAACGTAGTGAATTGCATACTTTCCAGGTGATACCCAAGCGATGGGTTGTCGAACGTTCATTTGGTTGGCTGGAAAAATGCCGACGATTGTGGAAGAACTGTGAGAGATATTTGAATACCAGCCTTCAGTTCGTCAATCTGGCATTTCTCGTCGTGTTGCTGCG
>NZ_MKGR01000095.1 GCF_001908095.1 Xenorhabdus thuongxuanensis
AAAAGCCCTCGAGGGGGAGGGCTTTATTATATTTAAATCAAGCTGCTTTTAGAGTGGTATCAAGATCCTTATCCAACTGACGGTTTAGATACTTAACTTTATTAACACATGACTCCATCTTATCAAGTAGCTCGAAAATTCTCTTAAAATCGTATTGTTGTGTCATATTGATTCCCTTAATAATTAATTAATTTACTTAGCTAAGATTAGCTTAAATTTAAATATATGGCTTTTCATCTAATGCTGATATTGCACCACACAACGCATCATAATCATCAGCATCAATAGCTTTAGCCAGAGTATCAGCTAAATCAATATATAGATTTAGCTCTTTCAGGATATTTTTGTCAATCTTGAGAAGATCTGCGACTACAATTGATAAGTCGCGATATAATTTCAATTCGGATACTGTGTCAGAGAAAGTCGGGTTATTGCGCTGCAATTCTGGGATTGGCAGCAGCTTAGCTTTCTTTAACATTGCGCTGATTTCACCCAAAATGGCAGAATAAAGATCATTAAATCTGTTTACTGCGCGTTTAAGTAGAATTTTAATTGCTTCTTCACTATCTTTGGTCACAAATTACACTCCCTATATAATGTTTTACAATAAGTTTTACGAGGTGGTTTTTAAATAATATTTAACTGGATTTAATAACTTCCCATATAACTAATAGAATTATATTGTTATGATAATTTCACTTCACTTAATTGTCTGTGGATGTTATTTTTTATGACTAATTTTATTAAAATTAGTTTATGACAATAATTTCTGTATTCATTTGTATTACCACGGGGCGTTATACAGTAAATTACTTTTCTGGTACCTTGATGGGATATTATCTAATTTATGAAATGGCAGGTGTAATTAATTAAC
>NZ_MKGR01000096.1 GCF_001908095.1 Xenorhabdus thuongxuanensis
TGCTTGCCGTTCTCCATCTGGATCATCGCCTTAGTCAATGCTGTCATGATGGATTTGTCGTTAACATCAATCACGGCATGACTGGATACACCGACTGTTTGGCTCACATAGGTAATATAACTCTCGGTATCATTCTCATTTGGCGGTGCCCAGCGGGAAATAAACTGGCGGATGGTATTATCGCCGTAGAGTTTCACATAATTGCGCAGGATTTTGAGCATCGCCCGAATACCGTACTCTGGTGCGATAAACTGACAGAATGACTGATCAGTCTGCCTGCTGCACAGTCCCTGCCATTGGTCACCGTGGCGGATATTGCCCGGATTGTGATTCCTAATGCCTCTGGTCATCAGATTATCCCTCATGGTCGTTCAGCAATTTTTCAACATCCCAACTGCACATACTGGTACAAACCTCTACTCCTGTATCCAGAAAAATAGCTGTTCCATTATTACCGTTATAGTCAATGGGCTGAAAATGCGTAATACGTTCTAAAACAACAGTGATGGGATACATCCGGCTACTAACGCCATAGGGCGGAAAATTATAGGTATTCATGATGCATTCCTATTCATTCGGGATGTTTCGCCCATTTCATACCGATCATCGATGAGTTCGTCATCATCACCATTGAATTTCGCCATCGCATCACAACAAACTGCACAACAACGATAGTGTATGATTTCACCATCAAATACCCATGTTGATAATCTGGCGATGGATTTCAGGGGGATGATTTCATCGCAGATATGACAACGAGCCGATTTGCGGGTTATACCGATCGTGTCTTTCAGGCAGCGTTC
>NZ_MKGR01000097.1 GCF_001908095.1 Xenorhabdus thuongxuanensis
GAAGTTACTGCCGGCCTTATTGCTTATACATTCCAACCTAAAAAACCGAGCTTGAATCTACGGGATAATGAAATCGCTATTTTTAAACGAAGCTGAGGTTCATTATATCTTCTAGGGATGGTTTTAGTTTATTGAAAAGGTTCATTTTACAGCTCGTCTTTCATTATTTTTCAAACCACGAGCCAACGTGAATATCAAAAAAAAGGCGAATGAAGCGACAAGTAACATACTGATCATCAACACATATCCATCAAAATTATCCATGACATAACCACCAACCAAACTACCAATGGTAATTAATATCAAAAACATAAAGGTAATAAATGCCGACCCTTTTTCTGTGAGTTCTGGAGCATGAATATGCATCCACATATTAATAGTTGCAGGCACCATACCGGCAGCAGTACCCCATAAAAAAACAAATATAGCGCTAGTTGTCCAATTAAAGTCCCAAATCGACAAAGCTAAAAATGCCATAGCTAATAAAAGTGCACTGATTGCAAAGTTATAACGCACATTATATTTACCAACATAGCCCGCTAATACATTACCCACGACACTGGCGATACCAAAAAACAACAATAAAGCAGAAATCTGCCCTTCTAAGAAACCCGCCGTTTGTTTAAAGAAAACGGTAAAATAGTTGTATGCAGAAAAATGAGCCAAAAATATTAATGTAAATATGATTAATCCCTTGCGTGCAATAGGGTGCGATGGCATCAATAATAATTCTTTCCATTGCATTGTGGACGACGGTTTTAATGAAGGTAAAGAAAAATATTGCATAATTAAG
>NZ_MKGR01000098.1 GCF_001908095.1 Xenorhabdus thuongxuanensis
CAGGCCAGGCCAGAAGATCAAAACCAAGATCTGCCGGCACAAAAACTGGCCGAAATCACCACCCAGTGGGGGCAACTGACTCAATCGCAGTCACCCAGCGAAGCGGCAAAAACACTGGCTGCCCAGCAATTATCGTCTGCGGTGACATCAACACTGACACCGTGGTTGAACCAATACGGCAATGCCCGCCTCACACTGCCTTTCGACAGCCATTTTGCGTTAAAAGACATTGCATTGGATGGATTGCTGCCTTTTTATCACTCGGTTTCGGGTACCGCATTCAGCCAGTCAGGGGTAAAAACCCACCACGGCCAGACAACAACCACACTTGGATTCGGCTATCGCTATGTCGCCGATGACTGGCTCTGGGGTGCCAATATCTTCTGGGATGCGTTGTGGCCGGAGCAGAATCACCGTTACAGCATCGGGCTGGAAGCCTGGCATGATAACGTCAAACTGTCTGCCAACCTTTACCAGCGCTTATCTAACTGGAAACCCGCCCGGCTCACCGATTTCGATGCAAGACCGGCCAATGGCTGGGATATTCAGGCCGAAGCGTATTTGCCGGCTTTTCCTCACTGGGGCGGGCAGTTGACGTATGAACACTATTATGGGCAGCAGGTTGCCTTATTCGGTGGATCCGAACGCCAGAAAAATCCGTACAGCATCATCGCCGGGCTGACTTACACGCCAGTCCCCTTAGTCACACTGGGTGCCGATTTTCGGCAGGGTAAGCAAGGGGTCAGTGAGAACCGTTTTACCCTGAACCTCAATTATCGGTTGGGTGT
>NZ_MKGR01000099.1 GCF_001908095.1 Xenorhabdus thuongxuanensis
AGCATAAGAATGTTATCCATATGGTGGCAGCACAGGCAGAACTGTTTAATATCACAAAACGAAAAAAAGCCTTAATGTTTGCCGCTTATGTTTTTGATGCGTCTGTTTCCGAACTGTTTCTCAGTTTACTGCATGGCCTGACGGTTTACCTGTGCAGTGAAACCGAACGCAACGCCCCGGCGGTTGCCCACCTGATTCAGCGTGAAGGCATTGAAATTGCCACCTTACCGCCAGCCATACTAAAAGTATTAATCGGCACTGAATTACCCTCTTTGCAGTTATTGGTAACAGCAGGTGAATCCCCGTCCTCAGACTTTCTTGACGATTTCAGCCATCACAGCAAAGTACTAAATGCGTATGGCCCGACCGAAGTTACCGTTTGTGCCAGCGGCAAGCACTACCAATATGGGGAGCTTGCCAGCAATATTGGTCAAGCCATCAATAACGTCCGTCTTTACGTCCTTGATAGTGACGGTAACTTGTCCCCTGTCGGCGCGGCGGGTGAGTTGTATATTGGTGGCGCCGGACTGGCACGGGGGTATTTAAACCGGCCTGAACTCACTGCCGAACGTTTTGTGCCGAATCCCTTTGCCACCGCAGAAGATAAAGCCCGTGGCTATACCCGCCTGTACAAAACCGGCGACTTAGTCCGCTGGCTGCCGAATGGGGAGCTGGAATATCTGGGACGTAATGACTTTCAGGTTAAAATCCGCGGCTACCGCATTGAGCTGGGAGAAATCGAAAACGCCCT